>CAWENX010000017.1:0-215900 GCA_963810555.1 uncultured Bacteroidia bacterium
GCATGTATCGCGAGTGGGGGGGGGGGGTGGGGCTGCCGTTTGATCAGAGACCAAGAAGAATGGAGACAAAAGATTTGTTTCCTTGCCGTGAGAAGGAATCGATATTTGAAGAAGTTCAGGCCACAAGTCAGCCGAGCCAATGCCCCCCCACAGACTGGTCTTGCTCATACACATGATTGTTGGGTGGGGTCACTTCAGGAACTTGTCACTGATCTTATCACAGGAGAGATTGGTGTTGCTTCCGTTTTGCCGCATTTTCACGATGAGTGTGTGCTTTTTGGCTGTGTTTAGAATTGAAATTGTTTTATTGTATTGAAAATAAACACAAGTGTACAGGAGAAAAATTGGACAATATATATATTCTTCTTCTTCCAGGGACGGCAAGAAAAGGAGGAATTTGCTTGTTTCCTCTCCTTGGGGCACATCTCTCCGTTTAATAACTATAAAAAATTATAATATTCATTGCCGCATAAGTAATGGTGAGATTTCTGTGTTTTAATTCTCTCTCTGTATATATAGGCGCTGCCTGGTTCTTTCTTTCTTTCTCTCTCTCTCTCTCTCTCTCTCTCTCTCTCTCTCTCTCTCTCCCCTCTCTCTCTCTCTCTCTCTCTCTCTTTTTTTTGAGACAGAGTCTCGCTCTGTCACCCATTTTATTTTTATATATATATAAATGATGATAAGCAAGTTTGGGTAGGTATGAAGTTGTGAAACGTGCCCTTGTGCTCTTTGGGATACATACTCTTTAAGTGTACAAAATCCAGGGTTTATTCTTAGGAGGAAGTGTGTGCTCTTGTTTTCAGTCACACACACACATCCTGCGGAGAGAAATAGGGGACTTGGGCAGGTGTAGTTGTGGTTTTAATTTTTGGCTCATTGCGCACACACACATCACCTCATTATGCCTGCACCAACTGTTTTTTGGACTTGTCCCTGTTCCAGTCCCACATAGCATAGTCCGTGTGGGCCGGTACCCGGGTGGCTGGTTGAGCAGCAGTATTTTTACAAATGACTTTCTGCTGTGCCCTTGGGATAGATATATTCATACCCTTCTTTAGGCTGTAACCCCTAGCCTGCACTCTTTATTTATTTGATATATTCTTCTTGATGATTTTTATAAGTTTTTTTTTGTTGATACTAACATGTGTATTTGGGTGGTACACACACACCAGCAGGGGTAGTGGGGCTTCCTCCAGGTACACATTGGATTTCTCCTCCCGGCCTCGTGCATTTTGGGCCTGTCTCAGGGCTGCCACACGACACACATATTTTTTTTTTTTTTGTATTAACCTTAAAATCAAGAGTTCTGTTTACATGTCCCCATAGCCCATTAATTTCCATTGACACTTATCCGTTCCAAAAGCTAAACCTCTGCCCAGCACCATATCTGGGTGTAGGACAGAGGCTACACTCTCTCTGTGTTCTGTGTGTGGGGCTCTCCGGGCTCTCTCTCTCTCTCTCTCTCTCTCTCTGTCGTGGCAGCAGCAGCATTCATTTTCTTACAACACTTGTGGAAATTTTTATAAGCCGTCTCTCTTTTTTTGGGGGGAGACAGGCTGTACAATTTCTGGCTGAGAGATTTCATGTACATTGTCCTGTTACTGTTGCAGCCCCGAGCCGCCGGAACGTGGCTCCTGGCCTGACAACTGCGTGAAAAGAGAAGGCCACATACACGCCACCCTGATTCTTCTTTTTTTCTTCTTTTTTGACGGAGTCTCACTATCATCCTGATTAGTTCCTGCTGGCTGCAGAATTGCAATAGAAAGCTGCCTGTAAACATATCACAGCCACCACCATATTTTATTTTATATATATATATACAAAAAAAAGAACAACTGCATCTCCGTCATGTGCACACACACACACACACACGTGTACCATGCCTGCCTGCATATTCATCTTGGGACTTGGTGGTGATTTTTTTGTTACACACACACACACACAGACCCATGAAGTTCACATACAGTCCTACACACAAACCACAATCACACACTCTTTTGGTACTCAGTCCGTTATAGTTCTGCCCTGCCCTGCTCGAGAAGGGGGCCCCATGTGAGTCAAGTATGTATTTTTCTGATTATGGAGTTGCCAGAAACAACCTCCTTGGACATTCCCCCTTCTTTTGGATCTCACTTATTTTGGCCTTCCCATTTCCTTCTTCTTCTTTGGGCAATGCTTTCTCTCTCTCTCTCTCTCTCTCTCTCTCTCTGTTATGATATGTATAAATAATATAAAATCCACATCCCAAACTTTTCCATATGCCAGAGGACCAACCCCGGCATATTGCAGCAGAATCTTTTGCTGTTTTTAGTCGGGCCATGAGAACAATATCCAATATTTTTTGCATTTAGCTAATTGTGCATGTAACAAGACCTTTTTCTTTTGCAAAAAGATTTGCTGTGGGGTAGGGGTAAGTTTTAGTTAATCCTTATTGTAAGACTGGTCCTCTGTTACAGGACAATCATTGGAATTTGAATGGATCTTAGAATAAAGTCTGCACAAAATTTGCAGTACAATCACCGTCGCGGAAGGTAGTCGTCATAATCCTGTGCCGGCCCATGCCATGTGATGTGACGTGCAGAGAGCTTTTTATTTCCGGTTTTGGTTCGCATGACACGGCCACAGCACCGGGAGCAGTTCACAAATACCGCTTGGTCGGCGACGTCACCAATATCCGCCTGCTGTTGTTTCCTTTGAATACCACCATCGGCATTCAGGTTCTGCTCAGGAGCGTGGAGAGGAGAGATACCAGAAATAAGGCTACAGGTGTCCACAGCCAGGCATACACAGGGATACATAAAACTCCTGCCATATGCAGGAAGAAAAATAAATACACAATTTTTTTTTGTTTGACATCTCTCTCTCCCCACACACAATCTGTTTCATAATCCCCTGATGTGTTATGAAGTTTATTTTAAGTTTAATCTATGAAGAGAGCAAGGAGTAATAAAACAATCCTGCTGACTTGTAATAGTGAGAGAGAGTTTACATTTTCATTTCCCATATATCTCTCTCTCTTTTTTTGTTTATATCTTTTTCTTTTTTATATATAGATTCTTCTATTTATGTTATACCTGATCATTAGATATAAAATTTGCAACCTCTGCCCTTGTAGCAATTTACTTCAAAAGCCATAGACCTTTTCTTTTTTTACTTTTCTGAGCAAATAAAGGTTGAAAATACATACACCATTCTTCTTCTCTTCGAGATGTATTTATTTATATTTGGGAACAGGTATCTTTAAAATGCATAACTGATGCAACACAAGATCCTGGACCAACCAACTACGCCAACTAACAGTACTCCGTCTTGCCCGCTGCCAAAGAGGTTTTCATGATGATTGATATTTCTCTTACATATTCCATGCACACCAGCATGCTCGTCGTGCCTAAATTTTTTTTTTTTTTGCCACATCCTCCAACCGCCGCCGCCAATATATATCTTTACAGTAGGGAGAGAAATATATATATAGGACAGGAGACAGACACACAGAGAGCTCTAGACAGGGCTGTTACTCTTAGCCCTCTATTATCTTTTGATGTGATCACGGATCATTGGGATCTGTGTCTCTCTCTCTCTCTCTCTCTCTCTTCCTTTGTCCTATATTTCTTTTTTACAAACTGAAATTTTTTCATCGCATCTTTGAGTGTCATGCACACAAGATTTGCCGATCAGATTGATTTTTGTTTTTATCTACACCAGCACCATATTCAGTTGGCACACAGAGTCAGACAGAGAGAGATAATCTTAAACAAGTGACCTGAAATTGATCTGGCGGGCAGGGGGCATCAGTAGTTGATAAGTTAAATTTTTGGCTCCGTCAAGTGGCATTCGAGAGAGAGAGGGAGGGAGAGAGAGAGAGAGAGAGAGAGACAAACAAAACAACAACAAAATTTTGAGATTTTGAGGAAGTGGGCCCCACAACACGAGGGATGCACACAGAGACAGAGGGAGAGAGAGATTCTTCTTTCTCTTTCTCCTTGCCACACACACACACACACACACACTCAGTTTCCTTGCCGTTCGCATTTTCCCATTGTTCAAATAATTGTGCATACACAATGCAAGGACATTACTCTAGAATCCTCGTTTGTGTGTGTGTGTGTGTGTGCGCGCGCCCCGCCTGTCTCTTTAAAAAACGGGGGAGAGAGATTTTTCATTCACACACACACACACGCAGGCTCGTTACAGAGAAATTTGTTTACATACACATCGAGATACTTGTGAAGGATACACACACACACACTCGTTTCTCAGTTTCCTTTTGTCTTGAGAACTCAATGTCTTCTTGTGAAGTCCTTTTGGATACAGTTTGACCACCATCTCCCTTTCTCCCAATCCCACCATTCTTTTCCAGCACCGCATCATAGGAAATTTTGGTGGTGGGCCTGTGAAGCTGTGAATAGTGAATGATTTACCCCTTTAAAAAGCAAGGTGGTTCTCATGGCCACTGTGAGGTGGAGATTGCTTTCCGTTTAACATATAAGGGAAGAAAATGGTAGTTGTGACCTTTTTTTTGAGGTCTCTCTCTCTCTCTCTCTCTCTCTTTTTGAGACACAGTCTCACTCTGTCACCCAGGGCCCCCCCCCCCCGCCCGCCCGCCCCCGTTCGTCTCTCCCCCGCCCCTGTCCCGCGCCCGCGCCCGGCGCCCGCGCCCGCGCCCGCCGAGCCGCGCCGCCGCCGCCTGGATCTCTCTCTCTCTCTCTCTCTCGCCCAAAAAAAATAGTTGCAGACAGAGAGAGACAAACAGAGAGAGAGAGAGCCATCTCTGTACCATCCTCTCTCTCTTCCTCCTCCTGCCCGCCGCCGCGGCCTCCTCCTCCTCCTCCTCCGACTTGTCCTCCTCTGCCTCTTTCTCCTCGGGACAGATATACATATTCGTAATTTTTCACTTCTATTGATTTCAAATGTCTGGTCACTTGTGCCGCTATGTCCGCCCCAGTAAGATAAAGCGATCTCAGCAGAGACCGCTTTTTTCAGATCATCGATATTAACATCAACAAAGAAAGAATCATTAAACGCAAATTCCCCTCTAAAAGGAGTCAGTAATTTATTAAAAGAGTATTCCCTGAATATACTCCCCGGAATTAATCCGTTTTCCTGAGAGAATGCGACACCTGTCAGGCAAATACAGATTGCCGGCAGATATAAAGCAACTCTTATGATTTTCATGGTTTGAATGTATCGTATCATTTAAGTAAATCTATATATTTTGCCACTTTCTCATGTTCGGTTACCGACTTTACTTCATTGTCAATAAATCCGATGATAAATTCAGTGTTGGGATTCTGAAAGGACCGGCTGGGTGTTGTGCGCTCTCCCGAAGCCAAAGCATACCATTCCATCAGGGGCTTTAAGCGCCTCTCCGTTTGTGCTCCCCATATAGGAAAACATATCAGTATATTCATCCGGCTGAAGCTGCTTCAGGAAGAGTATACGCGAATAACCTTTCTGCCCTGAATAAACCCAGTTCCAGTTATTATAGGCAGGTGTGTTTGCAAGCAAATCCGGGAAATCGCCCATTCTGCCGTTCAGGTTGTTTCCCCAGTACATATTTGCCGGATCGTATTTACCTGCCGGGGTTCCTTCATAAAGAAACCAGTAAGGTATCCCAGGGCAGGTTTTTACCATGGTGAATTTGGCATAGTTATTATAGAATGACCAGCGGAATTTCCAGTTGCCCGTTTTGGTGGTTGTTTCAATAACATTCGGGGCCACTACTTTTGTTGTGCAAACATCAAATCCCGGATGTCCTGCATCATTATCCGGGCCTGAGATGCCAAGGTTTGGAATACCCCTGTATTTAGAAGCCGCATTGTTACCTGGCCTTGTGGATTCAACATTTTTAAAGCTGATCCAATCCTTGCCATCCTTATCAATCATACTGATAAAACCACCGCCGGCCTTGTCATAGAGATAAGCGGCAGAAGGAGTTTCTATTTTTAATGACGGGATTCCCTGTGTAATCGCTTCGCTTATTTTAACTGCAGATCGTGTATATTTCTCATCGGTCTTGTTTCTCCAAAGATAAAGCGGCCCTTTATTCCAATTTCTGGGGGCTATGATATCCAAATCACCATCGTTATCGATATCACCGACCTTTCCGCCATAACAGGCTGTTTCAGCAATGATCTGTTTATTCCATTCGAGAGCGTTTCCCTTGTTGATAAAGACTACTACAGGATGATTGGTTTTAGGGTTTGGTGAATTCCAGGAGTCGATAAGTTCACCACAAACGATGTCCTTATCGCCGTCATTATCCATATCGGCAATTTGGAGGGTATGACAGAAGTTCATATAGCCAATCAGGTTTTTCTCCCAACCTTCATTTGAGGATTTACCAGGGTTACGATACCAATACAAAGGATACCCTGCATTTTCACCATCTGAGATAACAATGTCATTCCAACCGTCGCCATCTATATCATTGATGTGGACCCTTGTATTGTTGTCAAACCAACTGCCTTTACCTGTTTTCTGAGAGTACCATTCAGGAGCAAAGTCATGCTTTATCCAACCTGTTTTATTGACATCTTTCGTCGTTTCAAACCACATCCCATTTATAGCGATATCAGGAATCCCGTCATTGTTTAGATCCCCGACATCGGTTCCGTCAAGAGATGGAACCTCAATTTTCAATACCTCCCATTTCTGAGGAGTCACCTGGATATAAACATTGAGTTTATGGTCAACGGCACGGGCAACAATATCCAATTTACCATCTCTGTTAAAATCCGCAGTACAGATATCTTTGGCATAGGTTGAAAATCCTATATCAGTCTTCACCCATGGTTCCCCTTTGTAGTTTTTATTACCGTAGGGATTTTTCAGCCAGAATATACTGCCTGTATTATTATTGTCATCAGCATCGGTGTCATAACGTCCGATAAGATCGATATAACCATCCCGGTCAATATCTGCCGAAGCCATATCGCAGGCGCGGTAATTAATTTTGTAGATTAAGCTCCTTTTATTATCCTTGCCGGAAATCCAAACGATGGATTTAATATTTTCCCCGTCATCCCCCTTTGCATCAATATAATCATCAACGATGACAATATCCTTTTTACCATCTTTTTGCACATCAAATATCTGAGGGTGAAGGGCTACAGAATTTAAAAGAACTGAGGTCTCAAACTTTATTTCCTGCGGATAGGCAAAGCATAAAATGCTAAGAAAATTGATTATCAGCAATGTTATCTTTTTCATAGTTTGCCAGTTTTTACTTTTTGATTGCGTCATTTCTCCAGGCATGCAAGAATTTGTAATTGTCCCACGCGATGCTTACAACATCAAGATCTCCATCTGAATCGAGGTCCGCAAGCCGGGCTCCCAAATGACTTTCATGTCCCCGATCCGGTGTTGACATTTTAAAATTGCCTTTACCATCGTTTTCAAACAACAAACGCCTGAATTCTTTTCCTTTGTGTTCAATGGTGATCAGATCAACGTCACCGTCGTTATCCAGGTCCCCCGCATCAAGGTTGTTGAGGGAAAAACCTGTGAACAGTTTAGTTCTTTCCCATTTGGTGCCCTTACCCGGATTAAAAAAGACAAAGAGATTAGCAAGAGGTTCCAATCCCGGCCACATTTCTTCAGATACCGCAATATCACCTTTACCATCTCCGTTGAAATCAGTAATCTCGAAGCGGTCAGCTGCATTAATTACCATCCCGACCGGATGTTTAACCCATTCCCTGTCAAGAGTGCCTGGATTTTCAAGCCAGTTGACAACTCTTAATTCTTTTTTACCATCTTTGCTGATGTCACCGCAGGCAATATCCAAATCTCCATCTCCATCGATATCCCCTACCCCAATACCTTCGGAGGAACCTGTACGAATTATCCGGTTGAATTTCCAGTTAGTAATCAGATCAGGTTTCCCGGGAATTTGAGCAGCATAGATGCCACCCTCAGCGGCCAGGATTATTTCCTCCTTACCTCCCTTTATAAGTTGAGCATGGCGTCCTCCTTGTCCGTTTGTATGGTCAGTCTGAGGTATAGAACCAATTTTTCTTCCTGTCCAGGAATTACCATCCCGGTCATTTGCTTCAAACCACCAGATATCAGGCAAAGCCTCAGCGATGACATCAGCATACTGATCTCCGTCAACATCAACGAACAAGTAACCATCGACATTCATTCCAAGATTCGAACGCTTCCAATGACCTTCCATATTCCCACCTGGATTCATATAGAAATAACGCCCCGAAACAATATCCAAAAACCCATCCTTGTTGATATCCATCATGTCGAGGCCAAAGTAGCGTAACCAGTCCGGCTCACCCCAATCACCCCATTTCTGGCGGCTATTATCCACTTCTATGTACTTCCATTTATCAAGAGCAAGCTTTTGAGCGCTGACCGTAATTGAAATTAACAATAGAGCCAAAAATGGGAGGAGAGATTTTTTCATTCTAATTTATTTAATTCTGATATTATTATTTATTTCATTAATCTTATCTCCACATCCGGTAAAAATCCGATGAAATATCTTTTACCCTGAAAAATAAGCTCCAGAGAAACTTTACTGGGGTTTTCAATTAAATTTTCAACCTTAACCTCCGGTTCGCTATCCTTTTTAAATGGGACCAGCAATGAGATATAGGAAGTTTTGGTGCTTTTAGAAGCGGTACTGACAATTGCATGAAATTGATCCGGTTCACCGTGTTCAGGCGGAGCATCCGGGAAACCTTTAATCTGATCAAAATTCAGTTTGCCGGCATGTAGCAGGCTAACATTAAGACGGGCATCTCCTTGAGAAATATGGATTAATTTATTACTGGCATCGATTTTCATCTCTGAGGAAGCATGGAGCCACCACTCAAATGTCACCGGCTTAGGGGCCTCTAACTCATCAAAAAGGATAAAGATCCCGGGTTTGATATGCACAACATGGCGATAGAATTTAGTCAAAGCACCTTTATAAGCTTTGGTTGCATCCCCCAGGGAATAATCATAGAGATCATTGGATTCAAATTTCAAGATTTCACCTCCGGCAGTGGCATCCTGGAAAGCCTGCCCTTTCCCTCCATCAATGGTCACGCTGTTAGAGGCTCTTGTTGTATAGCTCCATTTTTGACAATGCAGGGAATTCCACCAGGGGTAATAACCGGTACCAATTGCCAGAGCTTCACCAAAAGCTTCCAGTGTGAAAGCATTTTGATCAGGACGGGAATGGCTGATGGCACCATAAGGATCGCTGTGAAATAAGAAACTGATGTCATTTTTCGCGTTACCTAACTCCGTATGAAGAGAAACTAATCCAACTCCGGGAAAATACCTGGCTTGAGGAAGATCCGCAGGGCTTTTAGAAACAATCTTTTGATTTTTAAGGAGAACACCCAAGATATTATTTCCAGGTCCTGACCCTGTTGCTTCAGCATACCACCGTGCATAAGGATTGTTCGTCAGTGCTGAAAAACTGTACATCAATTCGCCACGGTTAGACAATTCATATTGCGGAGCATTATAGGAAGGCGGGAAGTGCTGGACATCGCCAAAAGGGGACATTCTCGCGTAGGGAGGATTAGTATAAAGATAATAATAGGGCAGGTTTTTAAAAAACTCCTTTTCAGTCAGATCTATACCAGTAGCTTTTTGAATAGCCAGTGATGAGTGGATGAAAATGGAAAGGTAGAACTGGCCATAACTTGGACCTTCATGCCACCCTCCATCATCCTTTGCCCAGGCGGGGTATAAATTCCAGAAAACTGTCAGAGAATATTTTAACCAATCCTTTGCTTCGGGCCATTTATCCGCAAAACAGATTGCTCCTTCAGCAAGAAAACTACACATTCTGGCCGGATGACTCTTGAAGAGCAAAGATTGATAACTGTAGGTATATTTTAACATGTGATAAAGGGTACCTAATCTAAACCTCATTACCTTTTCTACTTTTTCCCTTTCATCCGGACGGAACAGATCATAGGTCCAGTCGTAGGTTGTTACTCCCTTGTAGAGCATCCACATGGCAGCCTCATTATTTGCCTCATAAGATGTCGGACCTTCGGGGTCCCAGCTGTAATAATGAATGATTCTTCTTTTTGCTTCCTCACCATATTTCTCCTCACCGGTGAGCAGATAGAGCACTCCGAATTTCTCCATCATATTCATTGAATACCGAGTAAAGCTGCAGGTCTCATCCTGATATTTGGCACCAACATCTATTCCCGGGGTTTTTAAAAACTTAAGAATGGAATCAGTAGCGGGAACCTCATCGATCAGGGCTTCATCAATAAGACCATCGCATTCCTTTTTGATCTCGGAAGTCAATTGTTTCAGATCTCCATATTTTGCCCGGTAACGGTATGATCCCAGCTCATCTTTGAGAATCAAGAGCCTTGGACGGCTGGCCGGGATAGATTTCATCACGAAGTTAATACCCGGGAAATTCCATATTTTTGTTTCTGGCTTCACGGTAAACTTGCGTGCTTTGCTAAAGAAAATCTTCCCGGGAGTTAATTCCGAATAGAGATCACGGTCATTAAGACCCTTTTCCATACCATACTTCCAGAACCACTCTCCCTTTCCACCCTCAACACCATATCTCCAGTACCAATCACCAGGATCCAGCGATTCTTCAAGGGCATATGTACTGATGTCAATCCCTCTGTGTGTGATAACATTATTTTTGAATTCTTTGTCTTTTGAAACCTGAAGGATGTAAATAAAGTTTCCTTCCAAAGGTTGTAAAGGAACCCATACAAAAGGAGGAGGATTTATATTAACTGTACTTCCGTCTTCAGGGGAATAGGACAACTGGCGCGGTTGTGCCGGTTTGTCAATCTGTGAAATTATTTCCTTGCTGCTGGGCTGACTGTACAAATCCAGCGAAGAGATTAATAAAATAAGGGAAAAAAGAGATTTTAAATAAAAATACAATTTTCTGACCATTTTTTTGTTTTTATTAAAGTTGAATTAACATCCTTATACCCGAATGATCCTGTCCTTCCGATAAAGGAATTTTTTTTATTATTCTTACATTCAAGTGGATTAGTACTTGAGAATTTCATCCCTGGCATTATTCGAAAAATATATGAAATATTTACACCATGCCCGTAAATTCAATTACAGGCACGGTATAAATATTATTAGTTCGCCCAAGCCGGATCTTGAATTAATGCCGGATTTGCATCAATTTCAGCCTGAGGTATAGGGAATACCGGATCCCTGATAGCCTGGACAGGCTTGGAGTATTTTACAGGATCGCCTGTAGATAAAAAATCAGAGAAAAAGTGTCTTTTGACTTTTGTCCCGTCACCAAAGACAGTTTGTATGGTGCCCCACCTGATCAGGTCTAAAATCCTTAGTCCTTCCCCGGCCAGTTCTACCCTTCTTTCGTGCCTGACAATATTTACAAGGCTGTTATCTCCTTTTTTCCCATCGCCAAGACTTCTTCCAGGAATGTTGACTGATGGTCTTGACCGCACTTTATTCACCCAGATCAAAGCTTCATCTTTTCCTTGTTCAGCCAAAGCCTCGGCTAAGATCAGGTAGAGCTCGGACATTCTCATTACGGGACAATCAAGCCCATCCCCGTAATCAACAGATACATCGTCCTTTAATGATTTGGTCATTTTACGGATATTTAATCCCGTTGGCGACCACCGGTAATCGTATTGAACCATATCCCCGGCTTTATAAACGACGTTCCATGTTATTATATTTCCTGAAGCATCATAAATTTTGTGCGTATAGGGAAAATCATCCGGGCCTGGATAAATTTCATAGTTATGGCCGGGAGAATATAATGTGAACTCTCTTCTCGGGTCACCCTCTTCGAACTCGTCATAAAGGTCACGGTTTGGAATGAGATACCCATATCCGTCAAAATTAATGGCGGTTTTAAGTGTTACCGGAAGATCACGGCAATTGCGATAGACAGTAAAACCCTGGCCGTAATCGGGGTTAGTGTTATCATATTGCCAGGCGAACAGAACTTCGGCATTTCCCTCTTGTTTCCAGTTATCCAGATAATTATCCAGCAAATGGTATCCCGAACCCTCGGCAATCGTAATCGCATCCCTTGCGGCTGATTCGGCAGCCACCCAGTCTTTCCTGAAAAGTTGGGCTTTGGCAAGCATTGCAGCAGCGGCAGCCTTGGTAGGGGCGCCTTTTAATGAGACATCCCATTGTGCAGGAAGATTTTCTTTTGCATAGGTTAAGTCCTCAATCACCTGATCCAGCACGTCTGCCTTTGGTGTGCGGGGTTTATTGAACTGCGAAAAATCAGATGCTGCGCTCGTAAACAATGGAACATCACCATAGAAGGATGTCAGGAAAATATAGGAATAAGCCCTGTAAAATTTAGCTTCAGCAATATAGGGGGCTTGTTTATCAGGAGTAAAATTGGGATCCGACGATAATGGGATATTGTCAATGGCAAAATTCGCATTGTTTATGCATTGGTAAGGAAGTGTCCACCACCTTTGAACAATCTGATGGGAAGGATTTATATCCCAGGCCACGAATGTTATTTTATATCCCGTGGCCTGACGCATCCAACTGTCATCGGATATTCCTTCAAGCAAACAACCCATGTCCCTTTCTATCATGTTGATATCCCTGGTCCAGGGATTATAGCATGCATTGACTGCCATTTGAGCAGTGTTTGCATCTACGAAAAAGTTTTTGGGGTTTGGTGACGCTTTAGGATTACGGTTCAGGAATTCCTTTTCATTGCAGGCTCCAAAAAATAGTAAGGAACATGCAAGCAGTAAATTGATATAATTTTTCATATTTTATTAATTTTCAATTAGTTAAAATGTTGCCTTTAATCCCAAGGTCCATATACGTGGTTGGGACACACCGATTAATGGATCGGAAGTCGTATCGACCTCCGGTCCTGAGTACCCAGTGAAGGTGTACGCATTTTCAACACTCACAAATATGCCAAGCGCCTTCATTTTGATTTTGTCACAGGCGCTTTTGGGAAGATTGTAATTCAGGTTTATATTTTTAATGCGCAGGTAAGAAGCGTCTTCTAACCAGAATTCCGAAAATGCAAGATTTTGGCCTGAATCACTTATGGATAATCTTGGATAGGTTCCGTTGGGGTTTTTTGTAGCTTCATATCTATTCAGAATCCTTGCATCTTCATTTCGCGGAAATCCTGAGAATAAGTCCATCACCGACTCCCAGCCTCCAACAGGCATAGCCTGATCGATTCCCTGGACACCCTGAAGCTGCACCTGTAAACTCCAGTTTTTATAACCGATAGTTGCAAGTCCGCCATAAGTCAGATTTGGATATTTCTGCCCTATTAACGTCCTGTCAGCTGCATCAACTTTCCCGTCAGGTTTGCCCGTCAGAGCCCCATTGGTATCATAACCGTCGATATCAAGAAGATGAATATCGCCAATCTGTTTTTGTGTAAATGAGCCCGTTTTGTATATATCCAGTTGGCTTGCATTTCGAATAAGTCCGTCTGATTTATAACCAAAATAGGAAAAGGCCGGATAACCTTCCTGAAGTCCGGAAGTTCTTAGATCACGTCCAGCAAGATCAGTTACTTCATTTTTAACATGAGAAAGATTAAAGCTGATATCAAAAGTCCAGTCAGGTATAGACGCACGATAACCAACCTCAAATTCGTAGCCTTTGTTTCTCATCTTACCGGCATTGATAAGCGGCAGTGTTATCAATCCTGTTGATAAAGGAATCGGATTTGTGAACAGCAGGTTACTGATATCTTCAACAAAATAGTCAACAGAAGTGTAAAATTGATTGTTCCAAACAGTGGCATCCAATCCAATGTCCTTCTTTAAAGAAGATTCCCATTTAAGGTCGTTATTAACTGCCGCGTTGAGTGTATAGGCAGGAACCGGGGCTTCGTTCAATATGGCAAACAAAGGCGCTAAAGAAGCAACGGTGCCATAAGGTCCAACACTTAAAATATTTCCTAAAGTACCATAACTCCCGCGAAGTTTCAGGTCATTAATTAAATTGACCTTCTTAAGGAACTTTTCTTCACTGATTCTCCAACCAACGGAGGCTGAAGGAAATATTCCATACCTGGAGCTTGGTTGTAAACGTGATGTACCGTCCCTGCGGACAGTCGCTTGAAATAAGTATTTATTTTTGTAGTTATAGTTGAACCTTCCAAACTCTGAAGCAAAGGCCCAGTCAGTATATCCGTTGGTGTTTGTCATGGTTGCAGGGTCACCGGCATTCAGATAATGAATCTGGTTATTGGGTGTACCGCTCCGTGTTGCATCTAAAGTTTCGTTAACACTCTCTTCGAGTGAATATCCCAATAAAAATTTAAAATTATGGCCACCAACGATTTTAGTATAATTCATCAAAAAATCGCTGATCCAGTGATTCGTTTCATTGTAATATTTTTCAACAAAATTGATAGTTGGCCATTCCCATCCGTATACAGGCGAAGGCATACCAGGGTAAAAATAAGACTCATGGTATATACTGTAATCCATGCTTCCTCGGGCGGTGAATTCCAAACCTTTTAATGGTTCTATAGTCAGGTAAAGGCTGCCCTGTACTCCTTTCATTGTCGATTGATTTATGACATTTTTCGCCACCCAGATCGGATTGGCATTCATGTCTTCAAGGTCTGTATTTACAGTTATCCCGTAATCTCCATTATCTTCATATGCCCTGGTAATCGGTGTTCTGCGCATAGCAATTTCATATGGTTCAGATATAGCACCCCCTCTCTTTTGTGTTCCATCCCTTTTAAGAGAGTATAGATTTAAGGAATTTCCGAATTTTATCCAATTATTTATTTTATGATCCGTGTTAAAAGTCAGGGTATATTTCTTAAATCCCGTTTCGATGACTCTCCCTTTCTGGTCCTGGTAGCCGGCAGAAATGTAGTAATTTGATTTTTCTGAACCGCCGGTGAGTGAGAGATTGTAATTTTGAATGACACCGGTTTGCTGGATCAAATCCTGCCAATTGGTATTTACCCCTTTGTAATGTTCAAGAATCTGGTTGTTCCAGGGTACATTCATTCCATAATTTGTATAGGCTTCAGTAATCAATTCGAGATACTGGGATGAGTTTAAAAGTTTTAATTTAAGGTTGCTGTCAGTCTGAATTCCACAGTAGGAGTCAAAGGTAATATCAACACCCTGCCTTCCTGAGCCCCTTTTTGTTGTAACTAAAATTACTCCATTGGCAGCCCTTGCCCCATAGATTGCTGCAGCTGATGCATCCTTAAGCACCGAGACAACCTCAATACTGTTTGGATCCAGGTTGTCAATACTTGTAGTGATAACGCCATCCACAACATAAATGGGTGCATTAGTCCCATTAATTGACTTTATACCCCTTACCAGTACGTTAGAACCAGCTCCGGGCATACCTCCGTTTGCAGTGATCTGAACGCCTGCAGTCCTTCCGGCAAGTGCCTGTAATGGCGATGAGGCTGGTACTTTGTCGAAATCCTTTGCATTTACTGATGTAACCGCTCCGGTTAAATCAGCCTTCCGCACTGACCCATACCCGATTGCTACCACCTCTCCAAGACTAACGGTCAGTTCTTCAAGAATTACATTTACATTCGTTTTTCCACTGATATCAACTTCCTGTGTTTTCATTCCAATAAAAGAAAATTGTAGCGCCTTGGTATCAGATGGGACAGACAGAGTAAACATCCCATCGGCATCGGTAACAGTTCCTGTTGTAGTTCCTTTTACAACCACCGATACCCCTGGCATAGGCTGCCCTTTCTCATCTTTTACTGTCCCGCTGATCGTCCGATTTTGGGTCTGTTGTGTCTTGATCTCAGACTTTATCTCAGCCGGCAAATCTTTTATCTCATTCGGATAAATAGCGATCTGATGGTCAAAAATCATATAAGCAGACTTGTCTCCGTTAAAAATCTGATCCAGAATATTATCAACAGTTTTGTCCTTTACATTTACATTGACTTTCCGGTTGATATCAAAAGTTTTCTCATTATAAAGAATAACAAAATCGCTCTGTTCTTCGATTTTCTGAAAAACATCGCCGATGGTTACATCCCTCAAGTCCATGCTGAACTTTGTAACTTGTGAATAGCTGACTGCCGCGGTTGACACAAAGACAGTAAACATTAGCAAGGTCAGCAGTTTCATTTTTAATAAAATTTCTTTTGTATCCAATCTGAGAATGGACACCATATTACGATTTTTTTTCATACATTTGTTTTGTTTTTATTAAACACTGATTTAATAACATTCTAAAGCTGGGAGGTTGGCCGACTTCCCGGCTTTTTAATTTGGAGTAAAATTTAATTTCTCATAGGCAGTTCTGTTATTTTACCTGGTTAGTATTAAATAATCACTTAATTTTTAATTCCTTAATTATTTGGCTGGTTTTTTCTCAATATAAATTTTATTGCTGTCGATGCGGTATTGTATTTTGCCAACAAATTCCAAAGCCTTCATTACCTGTTCAATAGAATCTTCAAGATATAGTTTACCGGTTATCAGGTCTCCTGCAGGGAATCCCTGATTCAACACAAACTCTACATTATAATAGCGTTGCAATTTGTTCAAAACGTCATTAATGTTCTCCCGGTGAAATTTAAACCATCCTTCAGTCCAGGCAATTGCATAATCAGCATTGGGATCATCTTTTACAATTATAGAATGGTCATTCTTGTTGTAGCTGGCCTTCTGATTCGGTAATAGAACAGATTCACCCTTTATGAAGCCCAAAGCCGAACGTTCGTTTATAACAACCCTGCCTTCAATAAGAACCGTTTTAATCACTTTATCTGACCCATAGGCAGAAACATCAAACCTTGTCCCCAATACTTTAATGGCAATTTCATTGGTATTCACATAAAACGGAACTTTTGGGTTATGGGCTACTTCAAAATACCCTTCCCCTTCCAGAAATATTTCCCGTTTTTTACCCGTGAACTTGGTCGGGAAGGCCATCCGGCTTCCCGCATTTAACCAGACTTTAGTACCGTCCTCAAGTGTCAGTTGAGATTTCTTCCCGAATGGGACAATCACTTCGTTCATTTTTGATTCATCCGGCTGACCGGTTTTATTCAAATCAATCACCTTTTTATTATTGATCGTGATTTTCTGATCACTGCTTAACGCAATTTTCGAGTTATCCTTTTCGAGATCAACTTCAGTCCCATTGGAAAGGTACAACTGTGACTTACTGATTATCCCTGAGTCGGCTACATTATTAAATATATACGGTTTCCGGTTCTGATTAAAAATCCAAAAGCCGGCAGCGCCAATCGACAAAGCTATAATCAGCATTGCAGCATATTTTAGAAAAGAGGGACCATGCAGGCGATATGATTTCTGTTTCATCGCTAATTGCTTTTTGAAGTTCAGGTACAAACCTGCAACCTGGTATTCGGACATTTCTTTAGTCGAAGATGCAAGGGCCCAGGCATTTTTAATTTTCCGGTATTCTTTTCTGGCCTCCTCATCCCTGATCAGTTGTGAGAGGATTACATTTTTGCGGCTTCCTTTCAGATTGCCCAAAACTATCTGTAATATACCGGCTGTATTTTTCATGTCTGTATGTATAAAGCACGAACCGGGATTTACCCTACCTGCAATTTGAAATTATTTTTAAGAAGAAAAGGGCAGTGGGTATGGAGCAAAGAGCATAGCGGCTCTCCGTTCTCCTTTTTTCTGTCTCCCTTCCCTTGTCTCCCGTATCCCGTATCCATGGCATTATATTATCATATAAACAAAAAGGCTATGATCGGAAGATAATCTTTAAGTGCAGTACGGAACAGCTTTAATGCTTTGGAAATATGCCCTTCGACCGCTTTCACTGAAATGCCGAGTTCTTCGGCTATTTCTTTATTTTTCTTTGCTTCGAACCGGCTGAGCATGAAAACAGCCCGGCATTGCGGGGGCAATTGTCCCGCAGTCTTGTCAATTATTTGTTCGATCTCCGTGAAGGTAAGCGAAGAAGTATCGAGTACGCTTAAAGCATCGAGGTTTGCATTCAGTTCGGGTTCATTAACTTCAGTCGATTTAAAAAGTTTCTGTTTATACCGGTTATCCCGGAGTTTGTACAGACAATTATTTTTAGCAACGGTAAAAAGATAAGCTCCAAGGTTTGTATTATCAGCGAGTGTTGACCTTTTGTCCCAAAGGACCATTAATGTTTCCTGAATTATATTTTCTACGATATCATTAAACGGGACATACTCATACACGAAATAGTAAAGTCTGGGTACGTATCTTTTGTAGATGACTTCGAATGCGGCTTCATCACCTTTTCTTATTCTTTCAAATAAAAATTTCTCGTCATCAGTCATTTCAAAGGTAGTATTTGGAAAAACAAAACTATAAAAATACTTCAAAGAAAAGAAATCAATATGTCTGGACAATAATGCAATACAAAGCTTTAGTACCCCATTCCCTGAAGTGGATTAAACCAATTTATCGGATTTTCATCCAATTTGAGAATTTCAAATCACCTTTATTTTGCCCTGTTCTTCTTCGTTAAAATCCCGCGATGATAGACAGCTCCACAGGCGCTGAATAAGTAAAGTTCCAAAGAAGTCCTGCATTTGCGGGATAACCTTCGGTTTTAATCCGGGGACAATAAATTGGCGTTCTAAATTAAAAAATATGACGGTATCTTGTCATCATTCCTTCCTGGGAGGTAATATTTGTAAAGAACTGTATCAGGATATTCTTTCAAATATTACACTTTAATCTATGCAATCCAGATTAATCAGAATTTTTTATGGGTGCGACATCAGAAGACGGCTTATTAAAAGCTGATCCATTATCTTGAATATCCTGTTTTTCCAGATAGTTACAATTTGTAAATGTATTGGTGTCCATTTTTAAGGCTGTCGGAGTAAACCAGAAAGAATGCCCTGAGGGTGGATACGAGCTCCGCGGCATTCAAAATGGAAGCAATTTGACATTCCCTAATGTGATGAATCTTAAGGCCAATACTTCATTATCCTTCCGTATTTCATCTGCAAATCCTTCCGGCGGATTAATTGAAATACATGAAAAGGATGCTGAAGGGAAACTTCTTGGCACTTGCAAAGTCCCCGATACGGGAAACCGGACAGTTTATAAAACGGTTACATGTAAACTGAACAATCAATCGGGACAAGTGGATATATTTCTTGTTTTCAAAGGGAAGGGGAATGAACTTTTAAGACTGAACTGGTTTAAATTCGAATAATCAAGAAAATAGCGGCATTTTTATGGATTAAAATATTCATTAATCACCTATTCTTAATTCTTTAATTATTAGATATAATCATTGTAGAGACGCAAAATTTTGCGTCTCTACTTAAACCAGGATTATCTTCTTTTCCTCTTCAACCTGGGCATCGATCACGGCAATGGTGACCATGTTGAGGATATCATTGACAGAACTGTCCAGGTTAAGAATATGGACAGGTTTATTCAATCCCATCTGAATCGGGCCGGTGGTTTCGCTCATCCCGATTTCGAGCATCATTTTATAAGAGATGTTGGCTGAACTAAGATTTGGGAAAATAAGGGTATTGACATTCATGCCATCAATTTTTGAGAAAGGATATTTCTCATGTCTTAACTCACGGTCAAGTGCAATATTAACCTGCATTTCGCCGTCAATCAAAATTTCGGGATTATTTTGATGAAGATAATCAATTGCTTCACGAACCATAGCCGGGCTGCCTACATTGCGTTCACCGAAGGTTGAATAGGAGAGCATTGCCATGACAGGAGTTGTATTGAATAATTTAACCGTATCATGGGTAAGCTTTGCAATGTCGATTAAAGTCTCCCTGGAAGGATGATTATTCACCATTGTATCGGCAAAGAAAAAGGTGCCCAGTTTTGAAGTGACAATGTTGATTCCGGCTATGTGCCTCAATCCTTCCCTCATTCCAACGATTTCAATTGCAGGTTTGATCGCATCGGAATATTTTGTTATTACCCCGGTGATGAAAGCATCCGCCTCACCCGATTCCACCATCATCATTCCAAAGTAATTGCGATCGAACATTTTTTCATATGCCTCACTAAAGGTCATACCTTCGCGCTGACGTTTAACAGTCAGTAAACTGGCGAAATTAGCTCTTCTCCCATGTTCCCGGTCATGACGGATATTAATAATTTCAATACCATCAAGTTCAATACTGTTTTCGCTGATGATGCGTGTGATTCGTTCTTCATTTCCAAGCAAAATCGGAACACAGATTCCTTCTGTCCTTGCAATCTGTGCCGCCTTAAGCATCTTAACGTCGTTTGCTTCAGCGAATACCACTCTTTTGGGATTTTCCTTTGCTTTTTCTGTTAATCCTCTGATGAGTTTATTATCCAGACCCATTCTATGGCGAAGGTTTTCTGCGTATTCATCCCAATTCTGAATATTTTTTCTTGCCACTCCGCTTTCCATCGCAGCTTTGGCCACTGCAGGAGCCACAGAGATCAGAAGCCTCGGGTCCAAGGGTTTCGGAATAATATAATTGCTTCCAAATCTCAGATGTTTTGTCTCATATGCTGAGGTAACAATTTCTGGGACAGGAGCCTTGGCCAGCTTTGCGATTGCGTGGACAGCTGCCACCTTCATTTCTTCATTGATTGTAGTTGAACGAACATCCAGGGCGCCCCTGAAGATATAAGGGAAACCAAGTACATTATTCACCTGATTGGGATGATCGCTCCGACCTGTGGCAAAAATGATATCATTTCGAGATGCCATTGCTTCTTCATAAGAAATTTCAGGATTTGGATTGGCAAGAGCAAAAACAATTGGATTCGCTGCCATGCTACTGATCATCTTTTGGGTCAGCACTCCTGCAACTGACAGTCCGAGAAATACATCGGCTCCTTCGAGGGCTTCTTCAAGAGTATCACAGGAAAGATTGGTCGCAAAAGGAAGCTTCCTTTTATTCAGATCTTTACGTCTTACAGATATCACTCCTTTGCTGTCGGCCATAATGATATTCTTAGGCTCTGCACCAAGCTTAATATAAAGATTGGCACAGGCAATGGCCGCTGCCCCAGCTCCATTCACCACAATACGTACATCTTTAATTTTCTTTTCCACCAGTTCAAGGGCATTGATCAAGGCAGCACCTGAAATGATGGCAGTGCCGTGCTGGTCGTCATGCATAATTGGAATATCGAGCGTTTCCTTTAGTTTTTCTTCAATGGCAAAACATTCCGGAGCCTTGATATCTTCAAGGTTTATTCCTCCGAATGTACAGGCAATCGATTTCACCACTTCGACAAATTTATCGGGATCCTTTTCGTTTACTTCAATATCAAACACATCAATATCGGCAAATATCTTAAACAGAAGGCCTTTCCCTTCCATTACCGGTTTTCCTGCCAATGCGCCTATATCTCCCAAACCAAGCACCGCCGTACCGTTTGAGATCACTGCGACAAGATTTCCCTTGGCTGTATAATCATAGGCGTTCTGGTGATCTTTTTCAATTTCAAGACATGGAACCGCCACTCCCGGTGAATAGGCAAGAGCCAAATCCCTCTGTGTGCTGTGAGGTTTTGTCGGTACTACCTGTATTTTCCCCGGACGGCCGTTTTTGTGATAATTCAGTGCATCGGCGCGCTTTGAACTTTCCATGTCAAAACTGTATTTGTTATTGGTAATTATGATGTTAAATAATCGTAGTTCTTCTTATTTTAAGAAAAAATCCGGGCAAAAATAGACTTTATTTTAAATCTCAATGTTGAGGCGGAACATAATATAGGAAAATTAAGACAATAGTAATATTGCCCGGATACTAAAGGGTGAGAAGGTGAGAAGGTGAGAGGAGCGAGAGGGTGAGAGGGTGGGAAGGTGGGAAGGTGAGAGGGTGAGATTTCTCATTTTCTTTTTATTGAATTAATACCAAACTCAAAGCATCTATTTCATTTCCACGAATGTTTGTACGATAAGATTTTTTTGTATTTTTGATTAGTAAAGTAACATAAATAACTTTTGCTATGTCTAAGGATAAAAGTCCTGTAAAGGAGCACAACAAGAAGGAGCCTCAGAAGAGCTTAAAAGAAAAGCGTGCTGAGAAAAAAGCAAAACAGGAAGCTAAAAGCAGGATGTAACATTTCTGTATTCCCGTTTCGTAATTTAGAATAATGACATTTTGGGGTTAGTGGGTTGAATTTTAAAACTTATGATTCCTTAATTCAATCCATTAAAGGATATTTTTGTTTTATCATGTCAGTAAATTTAAGAGACAAATTGATTGTAGGAATTTCTTCCCGGGCGCTTTTCGACCTTGAGAAAGAAAATGACATTTTTACAACCCAGGGGGTAGAGGCTTACCAGAAATTTCAGGTCGATCATGAAGATCTTCCCCTCGAAAAGGGTACAGCATTTCACCTGATAGAGTCACTTCTGAAATTAAATTCAACTGCAAAGAAAAAAGACCTGATCGAAGTGGTTATCATGTCAAAGAATTCACCCGACATTGGGTTGAGAATTCTCAATTCAATCCGTTATTACAATCTTCCCATCTCCAGGTCAGCTTTCACTTCAGGTGTTTCTTTATCCAAATACGTTGAGGCGTTCAATGTCGATTTGTTCCTTTCAAAGACCGAATCCGATATTCAGGATGTTATCGATTCGGGTAAATGTGCAGCAGCCCTTATTTATGCCCCGCCTTCGAATTATCAGCCCGATGGAGAATCCGTAAAGATTGCTTTCGATGCCGATGCTGTGATATTTTCCGATGATTCGGAACAGATTTTCAAACAGGGGGGGTTGGAGAAATTCCAGGAAAATGAAGCCAAAAATGTGAATATACCGCTTGAAGAAGGTCCTTTTGGCAAATTCATCAAATTGCTATCAAGGGTTCAGAAGAACCTGGAGAAAAATTCAATCCGTCTGGCGATTGTAACTGCGCGGGATTATCCTGCCAATATCAGGGTGATCAAAACTCTCAGGAGCTGGGGAGTCAATGTAGATGAGGCTTTTTTCCTCGGGGGTCTTCCAAAGGATAAAATCCTGAAATCCTTTAATGCCCATATCTTTTTCGAGGATCAGGATTCCTATGTTTTGCCCGCTTCCTCTGTCGTTCCCTCAAGCCGCGTGCCTTACAGGAAGGATTCACCGCTGTTTAAACCCTCCGAAGTCGAAACAACTAAAAAGCCTAAAGCCGGGAAATAGCAGGAATAAAAAGGCAAGAATAAAATTGTTCAATAATAACGATTGGGAACAAAAAAAGATTAAGAGCGTGTTTATAATTTTGCCGAAATAAGATAGAAGGGCATCAAAAACCAACAGAAAGCACAATTTATACGAGGTTACCAAAAGATGTTCATGCAACCGGTTTGACTGGCGCCTGGCTGCAATTTACTAAAAGTTCTTCGTTTAACGTTGAGAGAAAAAGACTATAAAAAGAAGAAGCAAGTCAAAAATCCGGGTGTGGACATCACGAAAAACTCAAAGTAAAAATGTGAAGATAAGGGGGTGCAAAAGGGGATTAATTGATCCTCGAATGAAGGTACGAAATTTCTATATTATGATTACAAGAGCTGCCAAGGTCAATACGGACTTAATATGGACTAAACACGGACTTAATACGGAGCTGGGATTATTATACTTATTGTTAAATTGTGAATACAAAAGATGGTTTGAAATTTTATTGAAATAAAAAATCTTTGCGATTAATTATTCTAACAATTTGAACACATTTCAGCACTTTGATTGTCGCAATACTCATGCCGATATTCTATCAGCATTATTAAAATTCCGGATTTGTTAACTTACTTCTTTTTTTTTATCACCTCATCAAGGCTCAGCGGACCCGAGCCGAAATAGGTAAGGATCAAAGCCCCGCCCAGCATTGACATGTTTTTCCAGAACATGATCTGCTGTATCTGATGCTGCATCGGGTCACTGATACTCCAGTACCTGTGCATAAAGAATGAAACTGGAATAAGGAAAATTACCAGCAACCATGCACCCAATCTGGCTTTCAAGCCTAATACAATGCTCACTCCTCCAATGATTGCGATAATTCCGGCTAAGGGGACAAGTATGGATGCAGCCGGAACCCCCGCCGACGCGCCGTAATTTATCGTCTCGACTGAAAAATGTTTCGATCCGAAAGAAATAAAAATCGCGGATAATAATATTCTTCCAACCAAAAGTATGTATTTCATGATGAATGAATTTGATTTTAAATAATGTGTAAGTTAATCAATTATTATGTTTTTATCAATTGGAATAAGAATTATTTTCTATTTTCACCAGAAAGATTTAATAATAAATATACAGGTACACAGCTTCCAAAAATGAGGAAATAAGGTCTGTTCATCTATTTACCCCATTACTACTAAGGTTGTTTAAGAAGTTGTAAACAAGGTTTTCAGAACATGTCTTTATCAGCAATTGTTCTCAAATTGTTTCATAATTCAGATAAAAACAGAATTTTATCGTACATCCAATAAAAATGTAGTATTTTATTGTCAGCCAAAAATTTATATATTTGTATGAACCATTCGGATTATTGTGATCGATTATATTATAACAACTTAACCTAAAAGAAATGGACGTACAGAAAGTGGATTTGTTCATCATGTCAAATGCCCGGTATTTTGAGAGTTATCATTTGAATGTTATTCGTGAAAGACTTCTTGCACTTGATGATTCCAAGTGGGGAATATTGACAACGCTTCAGTTTAAGGATCCCACAACGAGCCTGATAGTATCAATTTTAGTGGGCACTTTGGGAATTGACCGATTTATTATTGGCGATACGGGCCTTGGAATCGGTAAACTTTTAACTTGCGGGGGCCTGGGAATCTGGTATATCATCGACTGGTTTCTTATTCAGCAGGCGACGCGCGAAAAAAATATGCTGAAGATGCAGCAATTGCTTTATTGATAGTTATGAGCAGAAACAGGTTGTATATATTGTTGCTGACAGCCTGTATCGGAGGTTATATCTGGCTTGCAGTTGAATTGATGCGGGGTGCAGCGATTAAGATGGATACCGGTATTTGTTTTTTCAGGCATCTTACAGGTATTCCATGCCCCTCCTGCGGATCAACAAGGTCGGTTCTGTTTTTGATTCATGGCGATTTATCAGGGTCATTGAGCGCTAATCCTTTTGGACTAATAATCCTATTGATCATGGTTATTTCACCCTTATGGATACTTTTTGATGTTATTTTTAAAAAATCATCGCTTTTAAAGATTTATAATAAGACGGAACTTTTATTAAGACGAAAGTATATTGCAGCACCTCTTATCATGCTTGTTCTGGTAAACTGGATCTGGAATATCTGTAAAGGGTTGTAAATCCTCAGGAGTTATGAGTTATGAATTATCAGTATAGTTTTTAAATAAATTTGCCAGTTTTAATAAACATTTATAAACCAAAATGATTATGAGGCTTTACCGGTTGTTTTTCAAAATTTTTATTTTTCCAGCAATACTTTTAATGCTTTTTTCATGTTCTACCAAGTCCAGGAAAACGGAAGTTTCAATTAAAGGAGATCAGTTTTATATCAACGGGGAACTAACCTATAAAGGGAGGTACTGGCAGGGGAATAAAATTGAGGGGTTATTGTTCAATTCAAGAATGGTCCAGGGCATCTTTGATGATGCGAATCCAGAGACAAGGAAAGACTTTGTTTATCCTGACACAAAAGAATGGGATCCGGAGAGGAATACCAATGAATTTGTTACAGCAATGCCTGAATGGAGAAAGTACGGGCTTTTGGCTTTCACATTAAATCTCCAGGGAGGTAGCCCGGTGGGGTATGGAACTGTTCCCTGCCTTAATTCGGCATTTGATGAAAAAGGGAATTTAAAAGCTCCTTATATAAAGAGGCTTGTGAAGATACTAAACAAGGCTGATGAACTCGGTATGGTGGTGATTCTTGGGTATTTTTATTTCGGCCAGGATCAGCATTTTGAAAATGAGCAGGCCATAATCAATGCCACAGATAATATTACAAACTGGTTATTGAACAAGGGCTACAAAAATGTTTTGATTGAGATTAATAATGAATGCAATGTGCGGTATGACTATAAAATGCTTCAGCCCGAACTGGTTCATGAATTGATTCAGCGGGTTCAGAGCATAAGTAAGGATGGTTTTCGGTTGCTTGTGAGCACCAGCTATGGAGGAGGAACGCTTCCCATGCCGAATGTAGTGAAATCGGCCGATTTTATTTTGCTTCACGGCAACGGCATGAACAATCCTTCACAGGTGTCAGAATTGGTAAAAAAGACCAGAGATGTAGAAGGATACACACCTAAACCCATACTTTTTAATGAGGATGACCATTTTAATTTCGAAGCGGATACGAGTAACTTTGTTTCAGCCATCAGGGAATATGCATCATGGGGTTATTTTGATTACAGGATGAAAGACGAAGGTTTTGAAGCGGGTTATCAGAGCGTTCCGGTTGATTGGGGAATAAATTCGGGTAGAAAGAGAGGTTTCTTTAATAAAGTGAAGGAGATAACAGGGAATTAAGTAGATCAACGTATGTAAAACTTTATCAGATCGAGGACAATTTTTTAACAAATATTTGAAGAACAGGAAAATCTAAAGCCTTATTTTAGACTCTTAGAAAGTAAAAATTCCGCCTGATTCTCACGAAACAGGCGGAAGTGTACATTAATATTGAGAACGGGGAATCAACTATATACTACTCTGATAATAAATATCATATGCGATCCAGTCCACTATGTTGGCAGCGAAGAAGACATGGTGAAGCGATGTGTATATTGTTTTTATATCTGAAACAGACTGACCGATCAATGATGAAATTGTGGCAGTCGATCCGTCTTCGAAAGTAATCTGGACATCCCGTTTTTTGCAGACAGAGGGTTCCGAATCAGAAGTGGCATCCACAACCTGTATAGTAGCATTGGACTGCAGAGTTCCGTCGACATAAACCTGTGTTGTCCTTGTAACTGAATTTTTAACAATCTGAACATTTCCAATTGTCAGAATGTATTGAAATTCACGTCCAAATCTTACTGTATCGTTTCTTATTGTAAGCAATTTTTCTTCGTACACAACATTGCTGTTATCTTTTATAGTAAAACTGGAAACCGTTGTGTCACCTGAGTCATATTGATATTGAGCTGTATAACTATCAGTAAAACCGAATTCCGCAGAGTAATGAACCCCGGTTGAAGGATTGACTGTGGATTGAATATTCAGATTCCCTGTTTCAACACTATCGGTGCTAATAGTGGAAGCAAGCAGGTAATCGCAATTCCGGTAACTGTTATAATAATTATGGTAATCAGATACATCGATGGCAAAATTATTAGACAGCGTAGAATCAGACCTCAGATAATACCTAAGTGCGAAAGGGTTTCTCGCTTTTTGCAAAGGCATCCGGACTATCATATCATTGCTATCGGCGGTTTTTGTGAAGAAGTGGAGAATTGAGCCTCCTCTTCTGTCGCGTCTTACAGAAGGTTTATAATCATAAATTCCCTTAATCAGGTCAAGTCCGATATTCACCCTGTAAGTGGAATCTGTAACAGTTCCAGATTTTAGGCTTCCGTCATTTACAGTTAAAATACCGAAAGCAGGAGAGGATGAAATTTCTTTCACAGCGAGATTCAGGTTTGCGGTACTTTGATCAACCGATTGTTTCAGAGAAAGCTTTCCAGATGTTCCGGATGTGCCAACATTCTTTGTACAACTTGAGAACGCAAAAGCAATAAGAATTGCAACTATTCCCGAGTTTATCATTTTTTTCATAGACACAAAGTTTAAATTTTTACTTAATTAATCATTACAAATTTACCGGGATCTGCAATATCAAGTAGAATACGTAATCAAAACAAAAATAAAAAATCGGTAAAAATTGTTAATGGGAAACCTATATGAATTACGAATTACGAATTACGAATTAATGTCGTTCAGATAAGGGAAGATATAATTGTTGAGCGATTACAGTGTCCGGGAGTTGATCTGTGTTTTTACACCGGGTTGAAACACGGCGTTATTTACAGGAAACCACTATTTGTTTTGCGTTTGGAAGACGCACGCCGTTTGTCTCTAAAAACTTCATGGATTATCCACTTCTTCTTGATTCTCTTCATCATCATCTTCCTGGTCTTCATCCGAAATGTCTTCCTTTTCCGGGAGTGGATTACGGATTAGTAGAGCAATTCCAAAACCCGAAATGCCACCCCACAAATGAGATTCCCAAGAGATTTCGGGTTTTAGGGGAAAAATTCCCCAGAACAAATAGCCATAAACTAAAGCCACGATGAGTGATATAGTTAGCTGACCAACATTTCGGCTTAAAATGCCGCTGAAAAACAAGTAGGATGCCAATCCGTAAATGAGGCCGCTTGAGCCTATGTGGAATGCTTCGCGCCCGAAGAGCCAGACGAAAATGCCTGAAAAAAGATAGATTAAGAAAAATACGGTATAGGGCGATTTCCGAAAAAAAAAGAAAAGTGAGAATGTCAGTATAAACAAAGGCAGCGTATTGGCGGCAAGGTGGCCGATACTTCCATGGATAAGGGGTGAAAAGATAATACCTTTTAGTCCTTCAACCCTTAAAGGAAGTATTCCCCACGATGAGAAATCCAGATTAAATTCAATCTCAAAGAGTTTTATGATCCACAGGAGAACTATTAATGAAATCGAAATGAATAAAGCATGTTTAACTACATGTTTCTCCATTTGAAGGTTATCCTCAGAATAGTTTTCGGGATTATAACGAGAAAGCAACCTCATAAAAATTGAATATTTATTTCACTTTAAAATTATAAAATATTGAACAGGATGTTACTTTTAGCTTATAGTATACATAAAACTGATTATTGAGATAAGCTATTTGGAATACTTACAAAAAATACATAAGTTTGTTGGTTAATTCAATTTGATTTGCTACAATTGGCAATAGTTTTATCAGCTGAATCCTATGAGGTATATGAAGAAAATATCTGCATTTTTCTGTGATTTTAAGTTTTATTTGAAGTCGACTTCAATAAAATCAGGGGATTCAATTAATAATTTAAGGATGAAGGAGGAGGATTCGCTGATTAATGAATCGGATTCTAATTGCTCATTAAAGGAACAATTAATAAAATTCTATGTAGAAGGGAATCCCATGAACCTGGTTGAAAGGGACGAGTTATTTTTCAGTGTTGCAGAATTTGTGGTTTTAACCCAATCGTGTTCAATTTCAGTCATACAGAGAGAATTTTCACTGGGATTATGCCGTACAAAGCAAATTCTCGATCAAATTGAATCAGCGGGAATTATCAGCCATTTCAGAACAGATGAAGGCAGAAAAGTCTTGATTAAGGATAAAATCTCTCTTGGGAATCTTATTGTATCGTTACCGAATGTTGAGATAAAAAAATGTCTTGATAAGCTCGATTTGTTCTATGAAAAAAACAAACAGGAAATCGAGACAAAAAGAAGGGAACATGAATTGCTTCAAACGGAAGAATTAAAAAAATCTGAATCAGAAGCCTTAAAACTAATGAAACTGGAGAAAATTCTTAGAAAAAGATTGCCGGCAGAAAAGAGGACTTAGAATAATCAGTGTACAGTGATCAGTACTCTGTAGAGTTTGAATAGTAGACTGTAAAAAAATATCAGGTTCCTCAGCACATAAAAACATTCGCATATCAATTCCTTTATTCTTTCATTCCCTTCAGCCTAAATTATAAGACCAAAAGCCTGATTTTTTTCTTAATTCTTTCGTGCTTAATTCTTTCATTATTAAAATTTTTTACTTTAGCTTGTTCAAAACGATGATTACAGATGCGTGTAAAATATACTTTCCTTATTTGTTTTATGCTGTTTATATCAGTAATACATGTATCCGGACAAAATCAGACAGCTGGTAAAGACTCAATCAAGATTTACAAACAAATTCTAATTTTTTCGGAAAGGAGCAGATTTGCGAAATTTTTCTACGATCTAATTTTTAAACCACTTGCCCAAACAAAGACAAATAAACTTGTATCTCCGGATTTATTGCAAAGATCGTATGCACCCTATGAAGGAAAAATAGTAAGAAATATTTTTATTGATACATACGATCCTTTTGGATACAATATTTCCGGCGCTCATCTTGTTCCGCAACACAAGATTTCGGAATTTCTGAACCAATTGCATGTAAAATCCAGGATCAGTACAATCAGGAATCTCCTAATTTTCAAAAAAAATCAACCTTTTGATTCATTACGGGTCAAAGAGTCAGAACGCCTCATTCGTAGTCAGGATTACGTTTATGATGTGTCTTTTTTCGTAAACGAAGTGAAAAAGAATTCTGATTCTGTTGATGTTTATATACATGAATTGGATAACTGGAGTATTGAACCGGGAATTTCCGGCTCTGCTGAACCCCTTTCAATCAGTATCGGAGATAAAAATTTCCTGGGACTTGGACATCAGTTTCAGAATGATTTTAACTGGTATCATTCCAAAGGTGAGCTGGCATATAATACTAAATATTATATCCCGAACATTCATAATACATACATTAGCACGACTCTGAATTATGGAACTGACCAATTTGGTAATTTTGTTAAGAGTATTGGAGTAGATCGTCCGTTTTTTTCGCCATTGGCTAAATGGGCAATGGGAATATCTCTTGCTACCCAGTTTAGAAAAGATTCCGTGAAAGATGCCAGCGGGCTTTACGTTCCGTTTCATCCAAAATTTACGATTCAGGATGAATGGGTAGGGAAAGCCTTTAGAATATTTAAAGGAAATCAGGAAGGTGAAAGGGTCACGAACCTGATTTTAACGTCGCGGTATCTCAGGATAAGGTATATTGAAAAACCAGTAGATCTATATGATCCTTATAACATTTATACCAATGAGGACTTTTATTTCGGAGGAGTGGGAATTTCAGCACGAAAATACATTAGAGATCAGTATATTTTCAACTTTGGAGTAATTGAGGACATCCCGGTTGGAAGGGTTTATGCCCTTACAGGAGGGTATCAGATAAAGAACGGAATCGGACGTTATTATTTGGACGCACGTATTGCATATGGTAATTATTTGTCCTGGGGATACTGGAGTGCTGATTGGGAATATGCCACTTTTTTTAATAATTCACGAACTGAGCAAGGTGAAATATCGGCAAGTGCAAATTATTTTTCTCCTCTTTTCAGAATAGGAAACTGGAAATTCAGACAGTTTGTAAAACCTCAGTTTACATTGGGTTTAAACCGGTTACCTTATGACAGCCTGACACTTAACAGAGGTTACGGCATTGAAGGATTTAACAGCCTTGCCCTGAGGGGAACCAAACGTATGGTGTTAACGCTTCAGACACAATCTTATGCTCCATGGAATCTCATTGGATTCAATTTTGGTCCTTACCTGATTTATTCATTGGGAATACTCGGTGATGAGCAGACCGGATTTAAGCATCACAAAGTGTATTCTCAGCTTGGATTGGGAGTTTTAATCAAAAACGAACGCCTTGTCTTTAACACATTCCAGTTGTCTGTATCATTTTATCCGCTAATCCCCGGCAGGGGTCGTAATGTGTTTAAATTCAATTCATTTAGAACTACTGACTTTGGTTTGAAGGATTTTTCAATTGATAAACCTTCAACATTAACATTTCGATAAAACAGTAAACAGTAAACGGTAATCAGAAAAATTTAGGAGAAGCAGGGATTTTGAGTGCAGACATAATACCTGTAACGTTTTAGGGCAAAGGACAGAGAATTGGAATCAGGTTGTTTTTATAAGAAGATGAAATTAGTTTCAGGTCTGAAATATTTAAAAAGGAGGTATATTATGATTAATTTATTTGGTGCGCCAAACGGAATGAATATTGTAGGGCAGGGAGGTAAAATTATTCTTTTCACACTACCGTTTGCCCTGGCGGCGATTATGGTTCATTTTTATTTACCAGGAGTAGCTTCGTTTCCAGATGAATTAAAGTTCCTTCATGTTGCCGGATACATACTTTTATTTCCCGGCATCTTTCTGTGGATCAGCGGAGTGGTTCAACTATTAATTGGTTTCCCCAAAGGAAAACTTATCACTACAGGTGCTTATAGATTATGCCGCAACCCGATTTATGCGAGCATGATCCTGTTTATTCTGCCGTCAATTTCGTTTTTGACTCTGACATGGGTTTACCTGGTACTGGCATTATTTCTTTATATTGGAGTCGTGATTTTTATAAAGAAAGAAGAAACGCATCTCAAGGAGGTGTTTGGAACCGACTATATAAATTATAGAGCAAAGGTTGCAAGGATTGCTCCCTTTATCAAACAAGGCTCTAAATTAAGGTAAATTGAAAAAGTTTCATTCATAAAGAAATAAGATATAAATAATAGTTGTTGTTTCTGAGTTTAAGAATTTATTGGTAATGACCATGAGTGTCCTCAAAGCCAACTTTAAGGCTATAATTCTTATTCGTTCCAGCATGCCCTGAACTAATCCCGATTACAATCCTGCAGAACATAATACAGATATAATGATACTCCCGATGCACTAACTATGGATTCTATATTATGGTTATAAGAGCATCTAAGGGTAATACGGACTTAACACGGACTTAATACGGACTTAACACGGGGGTAAAATTTTTGATGATATTGTTAAATACGTCCTTTGAATAGTTTTTTTAAAACCTATATGATTTAGCATAATGTTGTCAATAGAGAACAGGGGGAATAAAAGAGATGGTGTAAGCGAGAGGACGGCCCAACGACCAAAGTTGTAAGTTTATATAAGACTCAAATCATTGGTAATTTTCATATTAAAAGTCTCTGATAGTATTCAGCATTTCCCTCTACTGCAGGGGCTGTTAACTAAAAATAATCCCAATAATCCTCCCCAGATAACACTCATATATGGGTTACTTGTTATGAGACAGCTTCCAGACGTACATCCAACAAAATGATAATACAGAAATCCTGCTGTAGCTCCAATAGCTATAGCTGTAAAAGGTTTCCAGAAGCTCCACGATTTTAAAAGTGATTTAATAGTCCGGGGCCTGGAATTTAGTTCATACTTGTCGTCCATAATTTTCTAATGTCATGTTTTTGCAAATTTAAGAAAAGAAAAGAGATAAATCGCATTAATGACACCTAAATCTTTTTAATAACACTTGTTTTTATTATTTTTGTACAGACGTGACGTACAAGTAATCAGCAGAGACACGGCACGCCACGTTTCTACAAATTGGTAATGAGCAGAATATTCGGTGATAATTTAAAACAGGAACGACTCGAGGAGATGTTCCATAATGACGAGAAGTGCCTCGAGTTTTTGGCTGAAATAAAGTGGGCTGAGGGATTTATTTGCAAGAAATGCGGTAATACAAACTATTGTTCGGGTCATGAGCCGTTTTCACGGCGTTGTACCAAATGCAAGGCAAAGGAGACTGCTACAAATGGAACAATCTTTCATGGGGTCAAGTTTCCTATCAGTAAAGCTTTCTATATTGCTTATAATGTTTGCAAAGGGAAAGAAGATCTTTCGTCGTATGAATTCGCGAGGCGCTTGTCATTGAGGCAGATGACCTGTTGGAATTTTAAAACCAAAATTACCCATGCGCTAAAAGAGATAGATACCCTCTCTAACAAGGAGCGAAATTCAATAGAAAAAATTCTGACAAGCTGATATTAGGCTTTAGGCTAAAGACTGTCAGGCTATAGGCTTAAACTTTTAGAAATCAATTACCTTTCGACTTTTTCTTACAATTTCATACAGATCGAAGACAGAAGTAATTGTACACATTTCCACATTCTCGGTGTTTCTCATTTTTGCACATGTTGCACAAGTGTAAATATCCCCTCCTCCTGAAAGAAAATCTATACTTGCCTGGCGAATATCGAACCTTTTTTCATTATTTGCCAGTTTCGATGTGTCAGCCATAAATACATCAACGGCTTTACTGATAACAAATATCACGACACTATCGCCTTTAGATTCTGCTGCCACTCCTAACCGCAATGCATTCCAGACAGTTTCCCTTTCACCGGAACTGATTACGATACCCATATCGGGTGTTCTGTTCTTATTAAAAGCTGTTACATTTTCACATCCGGAAAATAATTGGGCAAATCCGTTATGCGCTGTAATGAGACATAGCAAAATAATGACAGATTTTTTCATAAATGGGTTATTTATTTGTTGTCAGCAAAAATAAAGGATATTTTTTATCAGGTCCACGTACGATTTCGAAACAAGTATCATATTTGCCATTTCTAAATCCAATCTTCTTAAGAAGAATAAGAAGTTCTTCAGGATCAAAGCCATAGTGTACATCTGTGTCAAAATCATGAAAGGAACCATCTTCTGTAAATAAATCTGCAATGGCAATAAACCCTCCCGGATTCAACATAGAGTAAAACTTAAGAAATATGGATTCAATATTTTTTATATGATGAAAAACCATCTGAGAATAAATCAGATCAAATGGGGCAACGTATGTGTCAAAAGCAGAGTGTTCGAGATCAAACAAAACAGGATGGATATGGCTGGTGTTGTAATATTGAGCCTTTTGTTCACAAACCTTAATCATTTCCTCAGAATTATCCATCAGGGTTATGTCCGAAAGCTTATCTTTTAAAAGAAAGCTGAGCAGACCGGTACCCGCTCCAAATTCGAGAGCTCTCATCGAATAATTTATAGGAACCATTCGTTCAATTGCGGCAGCAATAGCAATGGAACGATTCAGGTGCATTTCATTTTGATCCCAATTACGGGCACGCTCATTAAAATCAGTCATCCTAAGTATTTTAATGTAATTAGTAATCCGTAAAATTATAAAAAACTGGTAGAATTGGGTATTTTAAGCACATCAGGTTCATTTGAACGATTATTTATGCGCCAATTGCTGGAATGTATAGTTGAATTCATTCATATCTCAAAGCGTCAATCGGATTAAGGCCGGCTGCCTTTTGTGCCGGGTACCAGCCAAAAAATATACCTATAGCAGCACATACTATGAATGAAACTATGATTGATGCTGGCATAATAACGATTGGCCAGCCTAACATTTTGCCAATCAGTTGTGAAGCTCCGATACCGAAGAGAATTCCAATAATCCCTCCAATTACGCTTATCATGGTTGATTCAACCAGAAACTGCATTAAAATATCAAAGCCCCTTCCACCGATCGACATGCGAAGACCGATTTCCCGGGTTCTTTCTGTGACCGAAACGTACATAATATTCATGATTCCTATACCACCGACCAATAATGAAATCCCTGCGATGGCTCCTAATAAAATGGTCAGGATATTGCTGACGCTACTGAATGTACTGATCAGGTCTTCCTGCGACCGGATAGTAAAATCATCCGGAGCGGCTCCCTTTAACTTATGTGATTTTCGTAAAGCAGCATCTATTTCATTTACTGCATCCTGTGTTTTTGTTTCATCGATAGCTGAAGTATAGATGGCTGAGTAATAAGTTACTGCTAAAATCCGTTTTTGTACTGTAGTGTAAGGAGCAACTAACAAGTCATCCTGGTCTTGTCCAAAGGTATTGGGTCCCCTCTCTTTAAGCACTCCGATAATTTTCAAAGGTATTTTTTTGAATCGAATAGTTTGTCCTACAGGATCCGCCCCTTCGCCAAATAGATTTTTAATTACCGTTTTACCTATTAAACACACCTTCGCAGCCCCGTGGACCTCTCTGTCAGTAAACAGACGCCCGCTTTCGACTTCAATCTTTTTAATGCCAAAATATTCAAGATTACCACCGTAGATGGTTGTCGCCCAGTTAAGGTGACCGAATACGACCTGCCCTGAGGAACGAACTTCAGGAGATACTGCTACTACGGAAGGACATTCATTTCTGATGGCCACGATATCTTTCTCCTCAAGTGTTTCTTGGGTTGCCATACCAAAATGAACACCTCCCCGTTGTTGAGAACCGGGCATCACAAATACCATATTCGTTCCCATCTTTGAAATCTGATCCTGGATGCTTTTCTTGGAACCCTGACCAATACCAAGCATGGCGATCACCGAGGCAACACCAATAATAATGCCAAGCATTGTCAGCAATGCCCTCATTTTGTTCCGTTTAAGAGCATTAAAAGCTATTTTTATGAGATTCCGTACATTCATGGCGTTTAGTTCAAATTTTCGTAATCCGGTTCAACAGGAAGGTCATCCAGCATTTTCAGTGCATTTAACCTGTCAGTCACCATCTGTTCCCTGATGATATGTCCGTCGCGGAAGATCACATTGCGGGTGGAGAATCGGGCAATGTCAATATCATGGGTTACAAATACAATCGTTTTGCCCTGATTGTTCAGTTCCTGGAAAAGCGCCATGATCTCATAACCCGTACGCGTATCGAGGTTTCCTGTCGCTTCGTCGGCAAGTATTACTACCGGATCGTTCACCAATGACCGGGCGATAGCAACACGCTGTTGCTGACCTCCGGAGAGTTGATTCGGCATATGATGCATCCGGTCCTCAAGGCCAACTAATTTTAGGGCTGCCATGGCCCTTTCCTTGCGCTCCCTTGACCTGATTTTTATGTTGTAATAGAGCGGAAGTTCAACGTTTTCCAATGCTGATGTACGTGGTAACAGGTTGTAGGATTGAAATACAAAACCCAGCTTATGGTTGCGTAAAGCTGCCAGCTCGTTTTTATTAAGATCGGCCATGTTTACTCCGTCAAGTTGATAACTGCCTGCTGTCGGTTTATCGAGGCACCCAAGAATGTTCAGCATGGTCGATTTTCCAGAGCCGCTGGTACCCATGATGGCTACAAATTCCCCTTGATTGATTTTGAGATCAATCCCTTTAAGAGCATGGACAGTAACCTCCCCAACATAAAAATCCTTTTTGAGTCCTTTGACTGCAATGATTATCTTACTTTCCATAGTACTGGATTTATCTTCCTGTAGCTGGTGTGGCTGTCGTCCGTCTCCTCGTGGGCATAAACGGACTGCGGCTTTCCCCGCTTTCAGATGAACTGCCCCTGGCAGCTAAAGTTGCGGATAAAATAACTTCATCACCCTCATTCAGGCCTGATTTGATCTCTGTATTAGTGCCATCGCTCACACCCGTTTCTACTCTTACCCTTCGAATATCATCACCATTTTTAATCCAGACAGCAGGTGGTCTTTTTACACCCGCATCTACGTTTGCAAAATTCCTGTTTTGACCTCCCGCGAACTGACCTCCTTGCGGCAAATTTTTGCCTTTCATTATTTCAGCACGTAAAGCGGGATCAGGCGTAAAACGCAGCGCCTTACTGTTTACGGTTAAGACATCTTTATTTTCGCTGACATAAATGGTGGCATTAGCTGTCATACCCGGCATAAGTTTCAGATCCGGATTGGGCGCTTCGATCAGCACTGTGTATGTGACTACATTTGAAGTAACAACAGGTTGCAGTCTGATTTGAGAAACTTTACCATTAAACACAAGATCAGGGTAGGCATCTACATTAAATTCAACCCTTTGACCTAATTTCACCTGTCCTATGTCGGCTTCGTCAACTGCAGCTTCTACTCTCATTCTTGTAAGGTCGTTGGCAATTGTAAAAAGGGTGGGAGTATTAAAGCTTGCCGCTACGGTCTGTCCTTCATCAACAGCACGACTAAGCACTACTCCGTCAATTGGAGAATAGATAGAAGCATAGGATAGATTGGTCTTGTTTCTGTCATAATTGGCTTTTGCACTTGCAAGATTGGCTTTGGAGGATTCGTAATTATAAACAGCCTGATCCCAGTCAGCTTTTGCAATCAGGTTTTTGTCCATCAACGCCTTAGACCGTTCATAAGTAGCTTCTTTATATTTAAAATCAGCTTCTGCTGATTCAACGGCGGCTTTACTCTGATCAAGTGCAGCTTTTAGAGGGGTTTCATCCAACTTTGCCAGTAATTGTCCTTTTTTTACTACGGAATTGAAATCAACAAAGATCTTCGCAATTACTCCTGAAACCTGCGTTCCCACCTGGACAGTGACAGTATCCTGGATCGTGCCGGTGGCTGTAACCGTATTAATAATGTCTCCTTTGACAACCTTTGCTGTATCAAACACTACATTGCTTCCCGTGTTACGGTTAGAAATAAATAAAATTGCTATGATAGTTAAAGCAATTATTGATAAAATCCCGTATATTACTTTTTTGTGTTTCATATATTATCTTAATCTTAATTTTAATTTTTAAAGCGTTAATGGAATACCTGTGTAAAAATCAAGAGTTTTATAACTGAATATCAGTCTGTATTTTGATTGTAATAGTGTACTTTCAGAGGTAATCAGATTGGTCTTTTGTACAAGATAATCGATAGAATTGATTAATCCCTGATTAAATTTTTCAGTCGCAACATTGGATGATTCCAGGGTTGAATTATATTGTTCAAGGCTGGCGGCGTATTCATTTTCGGCAGAAATTACATCCGTACAAGCAGATTCAATAGCTTTTCGGAGCTGGTTTTCCGTATCCTGTAACTGAAGATCTGCCTTTTGTGTTCCGATCTGAGCAATCTGAACCTGCGACTTAAGCTGTTTGTTTTCATAAATTGGAATTGAGAGAGTAAGTCCAACAGTCGGGCTTAAATTGTGATAAATTTGCTGACTGTAAGCAAGGCTTTTGGCGGTAGAGAAATAATCCGTTCCCAATCCTGCGCTCAATGAAAGATTGGGCAGGTAATTGCCCTTGGCAATATCGACATTCAATTTTGCACTTTTTGTACCTAATTCAGCACTTTTGATCTGAGGTTTAATTCCCAAAGCTATCTGATAAATGGCAGCGGGATCAGGCTTGGTTTGCTTAACAACAAGGTTGGACAAATCTGGGTGTCCAACGGTAAACTCATTATTGACAGGCAGTTCCATTAACTGCATCAGCGTGACGCGGGAAGTGGAAACCTGTCCTTCGGAATTTGCAAGGGTTTGTTTTTCAGTGGCTAACTGAGATTTGACAATCAAAACGTCTGAATTTGCAATGGCGCCAAGTGTATACCTTTCATTGGCAAGTTTTAATTCGCCTTCCGTGACCAGTATCTGATTTGCATTGTTTTTTACCTGCTCTTCTGCGAATAACAAATTTAAAAAGGCAGTCAAAACATTAAGGCTGATAGTTTCTTTCTGAGTCTCTGAATCATATTTCCCTGCTTCATAATTGATTTCTGTCTGTTTGATATTGTTATTGATTTTAGAACCATTATAAAGAGTTTCACTTGCATTTAAACTGAAAGAACTATTAATGGAAGTTGATGAAACAAAATTTGAACCTATATTTGAGAAATTCTGGACACTATTCCAACTAAAGTTTTGCCTTGTACTTCCATTTACCACAGGAAGCCTGTTTGCTTTCGTTTGCTCAGAAGTGACTTTATTTACATCAGTGGTCAACAAGCTTTGTTTCACCCGAAGATTATGATCCAATGCATACAAAATACATTGATTCAAGGACCAGGGATGTGAATTTTGTCCTGAAACGTTTTTTCCTGTTAAACTAAATAGTACGGAAAAGATCAACAAATAATTGATTGAAGAATTCATAAAATCTTTAATTTTTGATTAAATAGCAAATAAATCAATGAATCAGAATGTTCCATAAAGAAAGCCTGTCACTGATCACTGTATAAGATTTTCTAAAGGAGACAAAATTGCTGAGGTTAGAAGCAAACTCCCCCACTTTATCACTTAAATGCATATACTGAATGGTGCTATTATATTTAGAATTATTATTCAAGAGAATAATTTCTAATACTTAGACCAATAAAAACCTGAAAGGATTAATTACATTATTCGTCCTTTGCTTTTAAACGAGTTGTCAATATAAATATTTAACAGCTTAAATAAAAGGGATTCAAGTTATATTACTTTATATCAATGGGATGAGGTAGCTTATATTTTTGAAGGATAAAATTTTATATCCGGAATGAATTGATTCCTGATGTTTCAACCGAGCGATCAATCTTTTTTATCATCCCTTGTAAAACCTGTCCCGGACCGATTTCCGTGAATGAGGAGCAACCATCGGCAATCATGTTTTTGACAGACTGAGCCCACTTGACAGGAGCGGTGAGCTGAGAGATAAGATTTCCCTTTATGACATCGGGATCCGTTGAAGGAGATGCATTCACATTCTGGTATACAGGACACACCGGTTTATTAAATTTCGTGGCATTAATTGCGGTAGCCAGTTCAGCGCTCGCCGGTTCCATTAAGGGAGAATGAAAGGCCCCTCCGACCATCAGTTTCAAAGCCCGCTTTGCACCAAGCTCCGTTAATTTTGTGCAAGCGAGATCAATACCTTTTACGGAACCGGAAATGACCAATTGACCGGGACAATTATAATTAGCTGGAACCACTATTTCATCAATTTCAGAACAAACCTTTTCCACAATCTCATCGTCAAGACCTACGATGGCTGCCATCGTTGAGGGCTCTGATTCACAAGCTTTCTGCATGGCCATAGCCCGTTTTGATACCAAAAGAAGGCCATCCTCAAATGATAATGCCCCATTTGCAACCAAAGCTGAAAACTCGCCCAATGAATGACCTGCAACCATTGAGGGCTGAAAATCATTTCCCAGAGTTTTTACAAGGAGGACTGAATGAAGAAAAATAGCCGGTTGAGTAACTCTTGTTTGTTTCAGGTCTTCCTCAGTACCGTTAAACATTGTGTCGGTAATCCTGAAACCCAATAATTCGTTGGCTTTTTCAAATAAATCTTTTGCCAGCTGTGAGTTATCATACAGGTCTTTACCCATCCCAACATATTGGGCCCCCTGACCAGGAAATACATACGCCCTCATATATTCAATTAAGAATTAAGAATTAAGAATTTAAGTCCGCAAATATATAAAATGTTTTAATGTTTCAGTGTTTCAGAGTTTCAGGGTTTCAGGGTTTCAGGGTTGTGTAGGAATGCAGGGAGAATGTTGGATTTGATTGCAGCAGGAGCCACTTCGGGTATGGCGTTTGGAAGAAAAAGAGGTGAAAAATGCGTTATTATGATAAAAAAGTGTCATAAAAGAGGAGCGAACCAATCACGATCCAAATACGAATCGGGTGGCTACCGCAATTTTTCTAATATAAAATTAAACAGAAATGATGTCACCTGAAATAAATGATGGCTAAATATGGCTTAATGTGGGTTAATAAGGCGAAAAGGAATGAAAGAATTAAGAATTAAGAAAGTGAACAGTAAACAGTTAAAAGTGAACAGTGATAAGTTATGTGTAATCAGCACATTAGCACATCGGCACATCGGTTTCATGCTAAATCAGCTCCAATCAAACGGATGAATTCTTCGCGGGTGGCAACCTTTTCAAAAGCTCCTGTAAAATCGGAGGTTGTTGTCACAGAGTTTTGTTTTTCGACTCCGCGCATGGTCATACACATGTGTTTCGCCTCGATCACGACAGCGACTCCCAAGGGATTAAGTGTGTTTTGAATGCAATCCTTGATTTGGGTAGTCAATCGTTCCTGGACCTGCAATCTTCGGGCATAAACTTCAACGACACGGGCTATTTTACTTAATCCTGTGATGTAATTATTGGGAATGTAAGCGACATGAGCTTTGCCGAAAAAAGGAAGCAAATGATGTTCACATAATGAAAAGATATCGATATTTTTTACAATGACCATCTGACGATAATCTTCTTTAAACTTGGCAGAAAGAAGAATTTTTTCGGGATCCATATCGTTTCCCTGGGTAAGAAATTGCATGGCCTTGGCAATTCTCACCGGTGATTTGACCAATCCTTCCCGTTCAGGATCTTCGCCCAGTAATCGTAAAATTTCTGAATAATGCTCTGCGATTTTTTGGACTTTTTCCTTGTTATGAACTTCCACTTTACTGTAACTACCGTTTCCTGATTTATTTAGAGAATATTTCATTTTTATTTATTTGATCGAAATTATTGGTTATTCTGAATTTTATACTGACAAAGTTAATCTACATCAGCGATTTTAAACGTTCAAACTATGGTTTAATTTCTCAATTTAATTTAATCCAAATACAAATTAGTGATTTTTTTTAACTTTTTTAGAAAAATTGAGTATTAAAGTTAAGAAAGAAGTAATAATAATAAAGCGAAATTGTAAATTTGTAATTAGTCATAAATTCAATGATTTACTGATGAGAATTCTATTCGTAAGCGCCACATGTTTTGAGCTTCATCAATTATTTGAGAATCTGAAGCAGGATAAAGGGAATAAAGGCCCGATATTCCATTACAGGTGGTATGATATTGAAATTGATCTCATTGTGACTGGTCTTGGAACGACTTTTACAACTTACTTTTTAACCAAAGCACTTGGAATATACAAATATGATCTTGTAATCAATGCCGGAATTGCCGGAAGTTTTCGCGATGAAATATCAATTGGTACGGTAGTTAATGTCAGAACTGAACAATTTTGTGATTTCGGAATCGAAGAGCCGGGCAGGATAAAAACTGTATTTGAAGCGGGTTTTGTCGATCCTGATAAATTTCCTTTCACTGATGGCAAATTGGTTAATCCCCATTACTTTGACGGTATTGATCTTCCGATTGTAAGCGGAGTTACGGGGAATATCAGTCATGGTGATCCGAAAAGTATTGATTTAATCAAGCGGGAATTTGATCCGGATATTGAATCAATGGAAGGGGCGGCCATATTTTATGTTTGCCTTTTTGAAAAGGTGCCGTTTCTTGAAATAAGAGCGATCTCCAATTATGTTGAACTGAGGGACACTGAAAAATGGGATATTCCCGGAACGCTGGAAAATCTGACTGATGAACTCTTCCGGTTTCTGCGTCAATATGCTACCGTACAACAGCTTTCCTGATTTATTAATTACGCGAATTCAGGACGAATTACACGAATTACACCAAATTGAGGCGAACTTTTACAAATACAATGATTGCCTGGAGAGACAATGCATGCCTTGTCTCTATTGATAACTGATTTACAGCTTTATGAATCTTACTCTTGGTTTCTCCACTTGTCCCAATGATACATTTATCTTCGATGCAATGGTTCATAACCGCATTGATAATGAGGGACTGGAATTTAATTGTACCTTGACCGATGTGGAAGAGCTTAACCAGCTTGCTTTTGAGGGGAGACTTGATATTACAAAACTGAGCTATCACGCTTATGCATTACTGGCAGATAAGTACGTGATATTAAATTCAGGAAGCGCTCTTGGTTATGGAAACGGGCCGTTGCTTATCAGCCGGCATAAGATTTATCCGGATGAAGTCAGTGATCTGAAAATAGCCATCCCTGGTAAAAATACCACTGCGAATTTATTGCTGAGCATTGCTTTTCCAAAGGTCAAACAAAAGAAGGAGTATCTTTTTTCACTGATTGAAGAGGTAGTCCTCTCAGGAGAGATGGATGCCGGACTGATCATTCATGAAAACCGGTTCACCTATCAAAAGAAAGGGCTTAATAAAATCATTGATCTTGGCGAATACTGGGAAAATGAAACCGGCAGGCCCATACCGCTCGGCTGTATTGCAGTGAAAAGAGAATTGCCCCTTGATATTCAACAAAAAGTAAACAGGGCGATGAAAAGAAGCGTTGAATTTGCATTTAATCATCCGAATGAGACCTGGCCGTTTGTAAAACAGTATGCGCAGGAAATGGATGATTCAGTTATGCAAAGCCATATTGATCTCTATGTCAATGAATTTACCCGCGATTTAGGGATTATAGGGAAAAATGCTGTTGAGATGCTCTATTTCAAAGCATTCGAAAAAGGTATCCTTCCAAAAATACGAGAGGACATTTTTATCCCGGATTAATCATTATTAAATTCCAGATTATTCTTCTGAAGAGGCAATTAAGATAAGAGACTGAAAATCTGATAAATATTTCTTAAAAAATCACACTTAATCAATTATAACCATCCGGGACCTAAGATTATAGGATCAACCATCTTAAGAATTTACTATTTTTTAACACCGGACTTTTTTATTCAGTGAAAAGGTCCGGGGGTTCAAGTTAGAATATTGATACCTTTTTCACAACATCCGGTGAGATAAACCAACTTGAGATCTCATTAAATCTTGGGTATTAATTTCCACTCAATGAAAAATCCGGATTATTTATCCAGGCAGGTCCGTTTCTCGCATATGGATTAAACTGTACCAAGGAAATCAGCTTTTCAGGTTTAATTTACTCCTAGCATTTCAGGACTAAAAAGTTTGAATATGGAACTGGTTTTGGCGCAGGAGTGGAATTTGGCAAACTTGCTGCCGGTGCGAATTATCAGCCTTGACTCGCAAACTTAAATAAATCAACGTCCACCGAGGCTGATACTCCTGGTGAAAAAGTGAAGAGCAGAGTTTCTCAGATTTCTTTAGCTTATATGTTCGGGGAAAAGTAATGACCATTAATATGCTGTTTTATATCTGATAAACCAACAAATGATATGCGAAGCCAAGTGTTTCATTATGAATCAAAGGGTTGTAGCAAAATGCTACAAAAGTAATCACCACCAAAGAATTGATTAAATCTATATGGCTGAATATATTTTCGTTATAACAATTGGCCCGGATATTGACCTTCTTACAGAGAGTTAATACAGTGGCAACTTAAATTATATAATCAAGAATAGGTTCATTCTTTTAAAACCTTTTAACGATGAAAACCCTAATCAAGCAACAACCCGGGAATTTTATTAAAAACCGGGTTATAGAATATCTGCGGGGAGACCCATTCGGACGGATCGAAAAAGTGATTCGAATTGCCACCTGCCATTTTGATCCTTTTTATAACTAAAAATCATTTGTAATACATTCCGGAAAACAATAAATTGCATATAGCTAAATCAAAATAATACTGATGAAGAAATTTGTCCTTCTAAATATTTTTACAGCGGTTTTTTTCATTCAGGGAATGAGCCAAACCGTCAGAATTTACGATAACAATATGCATATAAGGCTGGCTCATCAAAATATCTATGCCTTAAAAACCCGGACGGCTGAAGAACTTCTTCAAACTGAGGAAAAGGAAAATCCTCAAAACGCTTATATTATCTTTTACCGATTTTATTCCGAAGTCGTTGACCTGTTGATTTCCAACTCACCCGATAAATTCAGGAAGGAATCGCCAAAACTTGAAGCATATATTTCAAGGATTGAGAAACTGCCTCAGGATGCCCCTGATTATAAGATGTTGCTTGGAGAAGCAAAAGTCTATTCGGGGATGCTTAACGTAAAATACGGCAATAGGTTTTCGGGGATGCTGGATTGTTTAAAGGGTTATAAACTTCTTGATTCAAATGAAAGGGAATATCCTGATTTTGCACAGGATAAAAAGATTCCGGGAATGATTCATATTGCTGTTTGCTTTATGCCAAAGGTGCTGCGATGGGGAATCAGTATCCTTGGTATTAAAGGCGATCCGGTTAAAGGAATGAGAGAATTATCTGAATATTCAAAATTTGCTAAAGGGAAGCCGGGAATGGATGAAGAAGCCTTTCTTTTAACTATGGGGGCTTTTAAAATAATGGGGCAGGATGAACTGGCCATAAAACTGATCAAAACGCAGATGGACGGATTCAGGGATATCGCTTTGCTCAATTACATGGCGGCTACAATGTGCCTGGAATCATATGAGGCAGAGACAGCTATTACAATGCTTTCAAATATTTCGACAGACAAATTGGAGACTTCTTTTCCCCCAATATTTTACCTGACGGGCCGGGCTAAATTATTCAGACTTGACTCTAATGCAAATACACAAATGAAACGGTTTATCGCTCAAAGTGACGGGCCTGATTTTCAGAAGGCTACCTTATACAATCTGGCCTGTCTGTCGCTGGCATCGGGGGAAATGGATGAATACCATAAATATATGAATCAGGTAAAATCAAAAGGCCGGGTATTATCAAACAGGGACATTGAGGCCGAATACGAGGCTGAAAGAAATGCTCCTCCGAATATTTGTCTCATGCGGGCAGGTTTACTTATCCGCGGGGGGTATCCTCAAAGAGCTTTACCTGAATTGTTGAAAGTACAGGAAATGATAAACCTTACAATGGAGGAGCAGGTCAGGTTCTATTTTCTTTTTGGTGAGTACTACCGGCTGACTGATCATCCGGCTGAAGCAGAAAACAATTATCTGCATGCCATTAACATGGGATATGATAAGGGATTGGATAATTCGCAATATGCCATGGTTCGGCTTGGTTTAATGAAAGAAAAAAAAGGACTAAAACAGGAAGCAGAAAAATGTTTCAGACAATGTCTGGATTTTCAAAACAACGAAAGTCCTTATTCAGATCTTTATAAAAATAAGGCCAAAGCAGGATTAATCAGGTTATCGGATTCCAAATCTTCGGATTCTGATGTCCTGATTAAAGCTCTTATGCCGTAAGAGAATATTTCTCAGCTTTATACTTTATTATTACCCATTTATTTTCCAAAGTTTTTAAAGGCTGTAAGGCGAATTCACCAAAAGGCAATAGCGAAATAATTTCTACTTTTAGGAAAATTTTTACTTATGAAAGCATTAAGAATTATCATCTACTTTCTTCTGATATCTATATGCGGTTATTCACAAAATTCTGCAAATGAATTTCCTTTCCGCGATACCACTTTACCGCTTGAACAGAGGGTAAAAGACCTGGTTTCAAGAATGACCCTTGAGGAGAAAATTGGTCAGATGGTTTATACCGCTCCGGCTATCGACAGACTTGGAATTCCTGCCTACAACTGGTGGAACGAAAGCCTTCATGGCGTTGCAAGGGCAGGATATGCCACCGTTTTCCCACAATCGATCACCATCGCGGGATCATGGGATAAAGAGCTGATGCACACAGTTGCCGACGCCATTTCAACTGAAGCACGGGCAAAATACAACGACTGGATAAGAAGGGGAAAGCATGGAATATACCAGGGCCTGACTTTCTGGTCACCCAATATTAACATTTTCCGTGATCCCAGGTGGGGACGGGGACATGAAACGTACGGCGAAGACCCCTACCTCACGGGACAGATAGGAACACAGTTCGTAAAGGGATTGCAGGGCGATAATCCGGAATATTTCAAGGTTATTGCTACGGCAAAGCATTATGCTGTTCATTCAGGACCCGAACCCCTGCGGCATGTTTTCGATGCAAAGGTCAGCGAGGTCGATCTGCGGGAGACTTATCTGGAGGCTTTCAGGTCGCTCGTTGTGAACGGCGGCGTTTATTCGGTGATGGGGGCTTACAACCTTTTCAGGGACAAGCCCTGCTGCGCCAATCCCTACCTTTTTTCGATCCTCCGCGGCGAATGGGGTTTTAAAGGTTATGTGGTATCCGACTGCGGGGCCATAAGCGATTTTTACACTCATCAGAAAATTGCAAAAGATGCAGCCGAAGCCTCAGCAATGGCTGTTAAGGCAGGTACTGAATTAAACTGCGGGAGCAGTTATCCTCATCTTATCGAAGCGGTAAAAAGGGGAATCATTACGGAGGCAGAGATAGATAAGGCTGTATCAAGGTTGTTCCTTGCACGGTTTAAGCTTGGGATGTTTGATCCTGACGATAAAGTGCCTTTTTCAAAGATACCCTATTCCGCCAATTGTTCTGATGAAAACAATTGGCTGGCAAGGAAAGCCGCCCGCGAAAGCATTATCCTGCTGAAAAACGAAAACAACACTCTTCCTCTGAGCAGGGATATGAAGAAGATTGCCGTGATAGGGCCCAATGCCGATAATTTTGAAGCTCTTTTGGGGAACTATAACGGCATCCCGAAACATCCTGTAACTGTTCTTGAAGGAATACGAAAAAAGCTTGAACCCGGTACAGAAGTGCTGTATGCTGAAGGGAGCGATCTTGCGGACGGTATCCATAACCTTGTGCCCATTCCTTCGCGTTATTTTCAGACGGAATCGGGCCGGCAGGGCGTTTACGGGGAATATTTCGATAATGCCAACCTCGAAGGGAAACCTGCGTTCACGAGAGTGGATGACCAGATCAATTTTTACTGGGAATCACATTCCCCGTCCCCTAAGCTTCCCGACGATAATTTTTCCATCCGCTGGACGGGCTATCTCGTTCCTCCGGTCTCAGGGACTTACAATATCGGCTGCTGGGGAATGCCGACGTTAACCGTTTATTTTGAAGGAACGAAGATTTTGAGCAACAACAGCATTCACAGCGCCTTTCACGAGGAAAAGCCGGTTGAGCTTACAGCGGGGAAACGGTATAAGATCGTGTATGAATACAGGAACTGGGCGGGTGATGCCGATGCAAAACTTCTCTGGTCGATGCCGAACCCTGATCAATTGAGTGATGCTGTAAAAATAGCACGTGAAGCCGATGCAGTGGTTTTGGTTCTTGGCCTTTCGCAGCGCCTTGAGGGAGAAGAGATGAGGATCAAAGTGGAGGGTTTCAGCGGGGGAGACCGGACAAGCCTTGATCTGCCTAAAGTTCAGCGCGATCTGATGCAGGCGGTTAAACAGACCGGGAAACCTGTTGTGCTGGTTCTCATGAATGGCGGTGCTCTTTCCGTCAACTGGGCGGCTGATCATCTCGACGCTATTCTTTCAGCCGGGTACGCCGGGCAGGAGGGGGGCGATGCGGTGGCCGACGTGCTGTTCGGGGATTATAATCCTGCCGGGCGCCTTCCTGTTACTTATTACAAATCCGTCGACCAGCTTCCCCCGTTTGAAAACTATGATATGAAAGGGCATACCTACCGTTATTTTACAGGAGAGCCGTTATATCCCTTCGGGTTCGGATTGAGCTATACCACATTCAGCTATTCAGAGCCCGAAATTCCCAAAGAAACTGAAGCAGGGAAACCTGTAGAATTCGCTGTGAAAGTGACCAATACGGGGAAAATAGCCGGTGAGGAAGTGGTTCAGCTCTATCTGACCGACGAAAAAGCATCGACTCCGAGGCCTGTAAGACAGCTTGAAGGGTTCGACCGCATCAGCCTTCAGCCCGGCGAGAGCAAAAGAGTGAGTTTTGTTTTACAGCCGAGACAATTGTCATTGATCAACGACAAAGATCAGAGGGTGATAGAACCCGGATATTTTACCGTTTCAATGGGAGGGAAACAGCCTGGCTTTACAGGGCGGGACGATGCTTCAACGACCGGCGTTGTAACCGGAAGGTTTAAGGTTACGGGGAAGACCGTGAGAAGTGAACAGTGAAGAGTCAAAGGGAGAAGGAAGAACGGAAACCGGAAACCGGAGAATGGGACACGAATTGATTTCAACCGTCCTCCGTTTTCCCTTCTCCGGTCACCGTTCTTCCTTTAGTTTTTCGTCACATTCAGCGTGTCAGACACCTTCCTTAGCAGTCTGATTACCCACGAAACAGCGGAGTAATCGCCCACTGAAGGGACGATACGCACAACAGCTTCGTAAACTGCGAGCAAGGCTAACGCCACAAGCTTAACCGCCGAAGGTTCACCCGTAGAGACGCGATTAATCGCGTCTGTACCGGCAGAGCTATCGCCAATGATGTTGACGATGCAGCCACCGAAGAACAACAGAAAAACTAAAATGCCGGCGAGAATGATATAAAGAGTTTTCATAATAAAAAGAATTAATAATGTGTTAATGTGTTGATGTGTCCCGATAGCTATCGGGATTTATTGCCCGTAGGGCATAAGGTATTGTAGAAAATGAGTTCCCATTCAAATTTTTACACCGTAGGTGTTGCGCAATTATTTGTTTGTTGGTTTTCTTTATCCCCTACGGGGAGAATGATGTTTTTTGCATTCGATTCTACAATACCTGAACCGCTACGCGGTAATCATTTCCGGAAACCTAACCGCTTTTTAAGTTGTTAAGGGTATCGGAGACCTTTTTCAGGAATTTAACGATCCAGGAGACGGCGGAATAATCGCCGACGGACGGAACAATCCTGACGACAGCTTCATAGACGGCAAGTGCTGCCAGAGCGATAAGTTTTAATGTCGAAGGCGGATCTGTAGAGACGCGATTAATCGCGTCTCTACCGGCAGAGCTATCGCCGATGATATTGACCACACAACCTGCAAAAAACAAAAGAAAGATTGCAGTTACAAATAAGAATGAGTTTTAAAGTTTTCATAGTTAACGAATTAAAGAAGGCTTAAGAGCTAAAGACTAAAGGCTAAAGGAAGAAACCGATTTTTAACTTTAGGCTTTAGCCTACAGCCTATAGTCTTGATTAAACAGCGGGCTGAAGTCTCTGTGACTGTTGTCCCTCGGCAAATCAGCCCGCCTCGATAAACCCTCAAGGTTTTCGAAACCTTAGGGTTTCCAGACTACGCCACAGTTACAGCCCCGGCAAAAGCGCTGTTGGAAACCTCACCATTTTCGTTGATGAAGGCCATATAGCACTGCACCAGGTCGCCCGAAAATGAAGAGGGAACGGTAATGGTTTGAGTCCCGTCGGCACGTTCGGCCAGCTCGTTGACGGTTACAGCCTGGTTCTGCACCGGGTTGTAAACCACAAGAAGGGTTTTGTCAGTCGAGGCAGCACCCGTCTCATCAGAATTATCGTCCCAGTCAAATTTTACGGTTCCTGCAACGGTAGAACTTGCAACCTGGTTAAGCGCAGAAGGAAGGTTACCGCGCGACACAAGCGCGTTGGGATAATCAAGCACGATGTTGGGATAAGTTCCCGTAAAGTGCATTTTTGATGTTGTACTTCATCGCGGCATTAATACCGCTCATTTTCACTGCATAGGCTTTAAAGCCGGTTTGCAGAAATTCAGAGAGCGGTTGAAGGAAATGCATTGTGACCGACCATTTCTGACGCTGCGCAAGTTGCTTGTCAGTCTGTGGATTGGCAACGCTGCCTGCAAGGACTCTCAGAACAGCGATCCCTTTCCAGGAAGCCCCGACCACCTGGCCGATCTTTCCCGAAAGTTTTCCTATTACGGATTCAGTTAATTTTGCCATAGTTTGATGAATTAAGAATTAATAATTAAGAATGAACGCCTGTAGAGACGCACGGCGTGCGTCTTAACACAACACACAAAAACAAGGACATAAATTGTCAATTATCAATTGTCAATTGTCAATTCTTTTGCCTTATTATGTAAATTAAAGTGGTCTCAGTTTTCTCCGGTATTGCTTCGCTCCAACTCCGTGTTTCCCCGACACCGTTTTTAATCTAATATAAAGTTAAATAAAAAGCTAAAAGGCTCAATGAAAATGAGTTGACTGTCGTCCAGAGTCGCTGACAGTCGTTTAGGCAGTCATTTTTGATTGAATTGTTTTCTCTTTTAAGTATTGATTTATAGCATCAATAGGATAGAGAATTTTACGATGGTGACGGATAAATGAAATTTCGCCATTTTTTCGCATTCTTTGAAGCTCACGTATGCTTACATGAAGCAATTTACTTGCATCTCTTTCAGTGACTTCCATACCTGAAACAAAAAGGTGTGGATTCTTACTCAGGTTGTCAATCCTTGAATTCAATTTTTCTACCTGATCTTTTAGCAGGTTTACGGCTTTGATAATATCGAATATTTCTTGCATAGCGGTTTAAGTTTTTAGAGTTTCAAAAAAAGACTCCGGGCTCAAGGTTATTTTATCCTTGAATCCTTTAATCGTGTAAATCCTAATTCAGACAATTGAATTAAACATAACGCTCACGCGTGCGCGCGAGAGGGTGTTCCTGTATGCAATGCACCAACAAGATTCATTGAATTGACATCTAAATAGATAAAGAGATATTTTACCGAATAAAGCACCAATAAAGCACCAATTAAAAAAACGGTAGTGGTGCATTAGTGGTGGGTTATGTGGTGCATTAATCATCATATTAATAGTATAAATTATTAGTTTTAAATAAATTAACAGGTAAATTAACCGTGTTTTAACTTGTGCTTTTAAGCTATATGCCAGAAAATCATTATGTTTATTTATATTATGTTTTATAGAGACGTGAAATTGAAGAGTGATTAACACCAATAAAATCAGCAACCCTTCTTTGAGTAAACCCATGAGAAAGGAGCAGATCAATACAATCTTTAAATTCAGTCAGATTACGGTGACGCTGGCTTTTATGTTGTTCCAAAGCAATCGGCAGCTGTATATCTGAAATAGGCTGAAGGTTGCAAAAAGTAAATCCGAATCCCAGCCTGTGGTGATCACCGCGCGAAAGGACCGGCACAATCTGATCGAAGTTATCCTTATGCTTCGTTTTTGCATTCGCAATAAAGAAATTTCCATCCCTTGTCTTATCAAGATAAAAGAGTTCATGAAAAAAGTTTTGAATCATGGCAGACCCGTAATAGTCGCCCGGCTGAATAGCAATTGAAGGATTTCCTTTTGTCGTGTGGCCAATTACCAAAATAGTAGCTCCTGTTTTAACACGGATCTGGTTTAGAATGGTAATGACCATCGTAGCCGTTTCAGGCTTAACCGCATCAGGAAGAAGCTTGGATATATTGTCAATAATTAAAAGTTTGGCTTCTTCCTCTTCGGCAACAGTTTCAATTCTTTGAAGCAAATCAAACCCGATAAGCAAAGGATTTTCAAGCTGTTCGTGAAAGTAAATGAAATTTGATAAAAGGGGATTTGGGTCTTTTAAGATATGTTTGTGCCGGTCTGCAATCGTTTTATGGTCCAATTCAAGATCAACTACGATGGTTTTCATCGGTTCGCAATCGTTGCACAAAGCCTCGCATGGATCAAATTGTGAACCGGTTGCTGCTGCATAGGCAAACTGAAAAGCAAGCAATGATTTACCGTAATTAGTCCTCGAAAAAAGAAGCGAAACGGTATCTTCATAAAGAAAAGCCCCTACAATTTTACGGCGATCCTTGCTTGCAACTCCATCTTTAAGCACTGTAAGAAGGTCATGCCGTTTGAAATATTTCGTAGGGGCGACCCTTGTGGTCCCTTGCTGCCACGCGATGCAACCTTAAATCCGCAGGTATTTGTTAATAAAAGCTGTAAAACTTTAGAAATGTAAGTTTTACAGCTTTAGTATTATCACCTATATTGGTGTTGCTAAACAATACCGGTATGAAAATAGTAAATTCTTCTCCTGTTACATCCTTTGGTGGATTAAATTTTGTTATTAAAGAAGCAATTGATTTAAAAATCAAGGAATTAATCAATACCAGTCTGCTAACTTTGGCAAATCAATCGAAATACAATTGGTTTGATATTATTATGTCATATTGGTCAGCATTTTTTTGTGGAGGCGATTGTGCCGAAGACCTGGCTATAAATTTGAAGGAGGGGCTTCAAAATAACCCGTTTATCCAAATACCCGGTCCTGACAGGGTTTTAGACAGGATAAAATCTCTGGCAGATAAGCCTGAATATTATACCACCCAACGTGGGAAAAGCGAACACCAGTTTTCTTTGGCTTGCCATTTAAATCGTTTAAATCTGAAAATGTTATCCTTACTGCCCGGGTTCAAAAAGAAAAATGTGGTTTTGGATTATGATAACACGCTGATCTTTACAGAAAAAGCCGATGCACAAATGACGTATAAAAAAGAAAGCGGATATTGTCCCGGTGTAGGGATGATTGGAAAGCACATTGTATATGTGGAAAACCGTAACGGAAACAGTGCTGCTCATGTATTACAGCATGAAACTATAGAAAGAATGGCTTCCATGTTACATGAAGCAGGCATTACCATTGATGTTATCCGGGCAGATTCGGCATCATATACCTGCGAGATAATCAAAGCGATGGAGAAGAATGCCAAACGGATTTTCATAAGGGCAAGAATGACCGATACCCTGGAAATGGCTATTGCAAAGATTAAAAACTGGAAAGAGATAAAGATTGGCGAGAATGTGGTCTTGAGAGGTTCAACCACATTTACCCCCTTTGCCCGTTATGCCAGGGGCAACATTGATAAAACCAACTCTTTAAATGAATACAGGGTGGTGGTTACAAAAGAAAAACGTAAAGATGGACAAATCAATCTGTTCACAGGAGAAGCATGTAATTATAGCTCAATTATGACCAATGACTTTGAAATGACCGATGACCAGGTTGTCTGTTTTTATAATGCAAGAGGTGGAGAAGAGAAAGAGTTCGATGTTGTAAAAAACGATTTCGGATGGAATAAAATGCCTTTTTCAAAGATGGAACAAAACACTGCATTTCTTCTGATTATGTCTATGTGCAAAAATTTGTATGTGCATATAATTGAAAAATTTTCAAAAAAAATAAAATTCCTCTCTCCTGATTTCAGGATTAAAAAGTTCATCTTTCGATTTGTTTGTATCCCGGCCAAATGGGTAAACTCAGCAAGGACGAAGAAATTAAGGCTGTACGGGAAGCTGTCATACCGAACCTGAAGAAAATAACCTCGTCAGGTTAGTTCAAAGTTCATTTTTCTTTCGGGAATAAGATTCTCGTGGAACTCCTTTGTCCATGTTTATATAAAACTGGTTTCTAGCAAGAAAAAACCGTGCGAAAAAATTAATAAGCAAGCCAAAATGATTAAAATTGGCAAAACGAAAGGTAATTATAACCCCTCAAAGCGAACCTTAACTTTGACCTGCGGATTTAAGGTGCAATCGCGCGGGAGCAGGGAAACCGGAAGAATTAATAAATAAAATCTCTTTAATGTTTACTATAGATTAATCCAGAGGGGTACTAACGTGGATTAAATTTAAGCTCTTTTTTGTTAACCCAAAAGGATTTTTCTCTGGTTATAACTAATACATCAATCGGTCCACCAACAGTTTTTGGTCTTGGAAAAAATCTTACACAGTCTATTGTAACTTGAATGGCAAATACTGCAAAATCAATAGCGTCTTGTAAAGTAAAGAATTGCCAAGGGATCATATACTGTGGTAATTGGGTATAGTTTCCATTTTTATCTTTTAAAAAAACAGGTTGAATTAATCTAACTAATATATCACTTTCTCCATCCCATGTTGCACCCTGAACTTCTCCATTTGTATTTTCAGGATTTTTAATTTCAATACTGTTATGAAAAGGAGCAACTCTGTAAACCTTTGGTTTTTTCTGACCATTATCAATCTCATAACCAGATATGTGAAAACCAACATCAGGTATAGGGTTAAATGTTCTAAAATGTTCATTTAATTCATTTGCGAAATCTGTAAGAGCAATATTATCATTTGAATGCTGTGATATGAATGATTGAATATATCCGCCAATTGGGGTTCCATTAATTTCTGCCTGACCAAAAGTAGATATTCCAAATTCCTTTGCTAAAAATGTTTTATTATTTGAATCACTCATACCTGCAGCAAGCAATAATTTTTTTCCATCAGGAGTTTTTTGTTCTGCATTTAAGGTTAATCGGCTATCAGAAGCCATTACAATCCCTTCTCTGGTGTAAAGTGTAATAATAAATGACATAGCTTTTATTTTAAAGGTTTATATAATACCAGCTGTTGTTGATTTGTAATTCTACCCCGGCTGGAGCAAATCTGTGATTTGTGCCTTTTAAATTCAGGTTTTCATTCTTTTTTCATGGTTTAAGTTATTGTCCCTCAAATCTAAGATAAAAAACAATTATTAAATGAAGTAAATATGAAAAAAATCGTTCCCGGAGCACCGGGAACAATTGAGAATTGAAAAAGGCAGGGTAGGGCAGGCATTTTTCCCAAACTTTTGAAATAATTGACAATTATGATGTGTTAATGTGTTGATGTGCTGATGTGCTGATGTGCTGATGTGCTGATGTGCTGATGCACCCGCTGCCGCACGATTGCATCGTGTGGCTTTTTTAAATACCACGCGATGCAATCGCGCGGCAGCAGAGCTGTCGTCTTTAGGGTAGAAGTAAATGACCAGATTCTTTTTGCCTTTCACCGAATCGATCTCAAAAACATTTCCATTTTGGTCTTTTAGTGAGAACGAAGGAATTGTGCTCCCAACCCCGATTTTTCCCATATCATTTGTATTTGTTGTTTGCGAATAACTATTAAAATCTAAATAAAAAATAAACAGCAGGAAATAAACAGCGAGATATAAACGGTAAAAATTCCTGAATTTCTTATATCGCAAATTGTCTGGATAAATATTCCCGAATAATCCATTGATTTCTTTCATGAAAACAGGCTTAATATTAATAATCCAACTATCAGTCTGATAAACTAATTTACGGAATTGACTCCGATAAATGGTCAATGGAAAGCCCCAAATCACAAAAAGAATCAGCCAAAAATTATGCTTGATGAAATTCATCATCTTCTGTTTTTAGGAAACCAGGGGAAAAATGAATTTGTATTTTGTATGTAATCAAGATATCCGGGCTTTTGATCCTTCAATGTTTTTTCAAGCAATGCCACGCCGGAAACCTTTATAAGCAGCAAAGTCATCACAAGAGATCCCAATACATATACATAACCGCTTGCAGCTAAACACAGTAAGCCATATCCCCACCAAACAGCAGCATCGCCAAAATAATTTGGATGACGCGTGTACCTCCATAACCCGGTATTTAAAACTCTCCCTCGATTTGCCTTATTCATCCTGAATTTTACCATTTGGTAATCACCACCCGCTTCAAAAATAAACCCGACAGCCCAAACCAATATCCCAATATAATCAATGAAGTTTAAACTTTCGCTGCGTGATAATAAGTTAACACCCAACAGAGGCAATGATATGATCCAGATGAGCACCCCCTGAAGCAGGAAGGTTTGAAAGAAACTAATCCACCAATAATGTTTTTCGCCATATTTTTTTCTAAATTCTCCGTAACGGAAATCTTCGCCCTTTCCTATATTTCGCCAGGCCAAATAGAATGAAAGCCTTAGACCCCATATAGCAACCAATACAAGCAATAAAATCGGGCGGGCTGTAAAAGCTTCGGTTTTAATAAAATAAAAAATATTCACTATTACGAATCCTGTTCCCCAAAAAAGATCAACTATACTCACATTTTTAAGAAAAATGCTGACTATCCATAATATAGTCATTATGGATAAAATCAAAAATAAAGTTTGAACATATAATTGCATAATCAAATCGTTTTTTCAGATCATTCAAATAAAAATAAACTGCCGTTGTTCCGATTCCTTCATTCATACTATTCATCGGTGTAATCCATATTGCATCCACCGGTTTTACAAACACCTGTATATCGTCTGTTGTTCAACTTTGATTCTGATGATCTGTTATGAGATATAAACATAAGTTCGGGCCGACAGTCACGAGGCTTAAACTTTCAAAGGAGCAGTTAGTTACTAATTAATTATTGTTTTTCCAATGTTATCTGCACATTATCCAGGTAAGATGTTTCAAATCCTACACTACAATAAATAAAGTAGTATAACCATTTTTTATAGAATTCTTCGCTAAATCCCAAATTAAAGATCTCTTCTTTCTGTGATTCCATATTTTGTTTCCATTTATCGAGTGTTTTTGCATAATGAAGACCTATTTTTTCAACCTGAGTTACAGACAAATTTGCTTTTTCAGATGCCTTTTTAATTTGATCCAATGATAAGAGTTCTCCTCCCGGGAAAATGTATTTTTTAATATAATTGCTGTTTTTTAAGTAATTGTGATAGTCTTTATCCGGATAGGTTATACATTGAAAGCAAATTTTGCCTTTGTTTTTCAGAAGCGATGAACATATATTTATAAAAACCGGAACATATTTATGCCCAATCGCTTCCATCATTTCTATCGATACTATTTTATCATATTCTCCTTTTAAATCTCTGTAATCTTTGATTAATATCTCTATCTGCTCTTCTAATTTTTCAGATTCTATTCTTTTTTTAGCGTATTCACACTGAGCCCTGGAAATAGTGATTGCTGTGATTTTGCATCCATATTTTTTTGCAGCATATATTGCAAAACCGCCCCATCCCGATCCTATTTCGAGAATATGGTCTGAATTATTTAACCCTATTTTCTCACATATCCTGTAATATTTATTTTCCTGGGCTTGCTTAAGACTCATTTCTCCTTCAAAAACGGCAGACGAATAAGTCATAGTGTCATCCAGCCAAAGTCTGAAGAAATCATTTGAAATATCATAGTGCTCTTTTACATTTTTTTTGCTCCCCCTTTTTGTGTTTTTTCTTCTGAAATGTGCAAATCTTAATGCAATTTTCGCCCACTCAAACAAAAGGAATTTTTTATTGAAACCCGGCATTACTTCTTTGTTATCAAGAAACCACAATAGAAGCTTTTTTAAATCATCTGTCTCAAATTCGCCTAAGAAATAAGATTCTCCAAATCCGACATCACCATAATGAATTACTCTTCTAAAAAATTCTTTCTTTAACACTTTTATATTGACAGAATTCTGTGATGTTCCAAATTCATAGTTTTCATCACCAAAACTTATTTTTATTGCACCATTTAGTTTCTTGTCCTTAAAAAAGGACAACAGTATTTTCTTATAGATCCAATTCATTTTTGATTGCCCTTTCAATTTCTTTATCAGTGCTTTCTTTTTTATAAAATGGAACTTTTTTTATCCAAAGCTTCAACGCTTGATAATGAATCAGGAAAATTATCATAAAATTCATCAACGGATATCCAAATATCAAATGAATAAGGGTTGAATTTGTCAATTCTCTTCTTTTACCTCTTAAGGCAGTTTTAAGAATTGCATCACCTTTTACCGAATTAATTTTAATAAGAAGGTCATCCCGGGGTATTGTAAACTCCCAATGTAAATCACTGTCATATTCTATGAACGGAGAGATATAATAATTTTTTCTTTGCTCATCTTTATATATTTTACTATCAGGATTTTTTATGTTTGTAAAATACATTTTCTGGTCATGAAAAGTGTTATTTACTTCCGAAAATATTGCCCTGCAGTCGCCCTTTTCATCAAAGCAAAAGTAAAAGCTCACAGGGTTAAAAACGTATCCGAATTGTCTCAGGTTTGTCAGTAAAAACACTTTTTCAGGTTCAAACCCCAGGTTCAATTCTTCAACCATCACTTTTATCTTATTTTTCAGGTCCTTACCCTTATATTTTGATGGTTCATACCCGATTTTTTCTTTGGGAATAATCTGGTTCTTCTGATCAATAAATTTGAAATGATCTTTGTCAAATAAGCTGAAAATATTATTCCCGTTATAAGAAAACAATTTCAGTTCAGATAATTTATTTATTTCATCAAGATCAATATACCACAGATACATTGAATAATTGAATGCATTCCTTTTAGGCTTCAATCTCTCATGCCAGAGTTTGCAGTTATATATGTATGAATTCATTTTAATTTCTCCACTACTTTTAACGCAGATTTTAATCCATCCTCATGAAATCCATATCCAAAATAGCTGCCTGCAAAGAATATTTTTGCATTTTGATTTAAATCTTGCAGCTCTTTTTGCAATGAAAAATTTTCGACGGTAAACAAGGGGTGCAGGTATTCAAGCTCTTTTAAAATCTTATCTGCATCTATTGTTTGAATAGGATTTATTGAAAGAAAATAATCTTTGTTTGTTTTTGGTTTTTGCAATATATTTAACCAGTAAGTTGTTGATTTTCTGTCATTATCGACAATCTGGTTCCAAGCCGACCAAACTTTTTTAATTCCCGGCATAAGCGAGCTATCCGTATGAAGGACTGCCTTATTTTTAGAGTAGGTAAATTTTTCAAGTAATTTCTTTTTTGACTCACTGATTTTTGCAATTTTTAAACTTTCATCAGCATGGCTTGCCAAAATCACTGCGTCAAATTCATAAGATTTTTCTCTAGTTTTCAAACTAACCGAACTTTCTGATTCCTCAACTTCTATAACTTCTTCATTTAAATGAATATCAAAATTTGAACTTTCAACTATTCTTTTTGTGTAACTATTTGAACCACCTTTAACGGTATACCACTGATATTGTCCATTCATGCCCAACAATCCATGGTTGTAAAAAAATGGCAGCAACAATCCAATGGGGAAATCATAGATGTCCTTTTGTGAAGTTGACCAAACGGCAGCTGACATTGGAGCTAAATAATTGTCCATGAAATACTTTGATAATCCTCTTCTCTTGCAGTAACTTTGAATTGTTTCTTTGCTGCCTTCCATTATTTTGTAATCCTTATGTGCGTGTCTGAAAAATTTATTTGTATCAAACAAAAATTTCCAGTACTTAAAATTTAAAATGTTTTTCCTCTGAGCAAATAAATGACTGAATGATGTTCCTGAATACTGCAGTCCTGATATTTTATTCCAGACAGAGAAAGACATTTCGCTTTTTTGTTTCTCCACGTTTAATTCTTCGAAAAGTTTGATAAGGTTTGGATAGGTATTTAAATTAAAAACGATAAAACCTGTGTCAAGTGTGAATCCTCCCATATCATGGGTGTGAGTATGTCCTCCGATATAATCACATTTATCAAACAGGGAAATATCATAACTTTCTTTTAAATAGTGGGCACAGGCTATCCCTGAAATGCCGGTTCCAACAATTGCCAATTTTCTTTTCATATTAAACCTCGATTTAGCTTAAATAAATATCAACCTTCTGACCAGGATAGTTTGGATGCCTTGATAATTCTAAATTGAATAATTATTGAAAATGCTGGGACCAAAAATTACCACTTCTATAGCCCTGATTTATAGCAGCCTTCTGACGAAAAAGCCTATGACAGCTATAGCAGCATTTAAAAAAGTACCCCATGCAATATCTGCCAAAGCGAACCTGACAGGATAATTAGTGATGAAAGTAAGGTTTGTAAGATCGTAAATTGCATAGGATATAAATCCAAATATGGCCCCTAAAATCAAAGTTTTAGTTAGAGTAATTGATGGATAAACTGCAAAAATATAGGCGCCTAAAGCAATAATAAACCAGGTTATAAGACCTACGAAAAATTTGATTTGAATACTTCCGTCCTTAACACTGACCAATGAACCAAACTCACTGATTATAAATTTTCTGGTAATTATGCCCAGCCAGATATAATCAAGAATCATAATAGAAATAAACATTGCAAGGACAACCAGGATTTCAGTTAGAAATTTCATAATTTAGATTTTAGTTTTAATACTTAAGGTCAATAATTTGTCTAATATACAACTTTTTAAAATAAGCTGGTTGTTGAATGGTCTTAATATTTTATCAATTCCCCTGGTGGTAAACTACATATAGATTTCATTTACAATCTTCGCGGTAGGCTTCTGCATTGCTTTGCTCGTTATTGACATCCCAGCCCAAAGCAAGAAAGAAAGGATCGATGAAGTCATGGCGGCAAAGGGTTTTGTTGTAATCCGCATTTTTGTATGATTCGTACATCTCGTTGAAGCGGATTATAAAACCGGATATTTTTTCGTAAGCTGATTCTTTTGTAATCAAAGCATTGATAGGTTAGTACAAACATAATAAAATTAATTAAAAATTGACAATCGACAATTGACAATTAGGATGTGCTGATTTGAAAATGTGCTGATGTGTTTTTAAAGGCTTTAGGCTGTGGGGGAATGAAGGAATGAAGGAATGAAGAATGACAGCAAAGCGAGGTGAGATATGAATTATGATTTCTAATTTACACGAAATACTGACGAATCGATGTTCTGCGAAGCCAATTATACCATATAGCTTTAACAAACCTTTTGCGGGTTCTTTTAAGCATTCCTTAAAATATTTAATTTAAATAAACCCGGTACTTAAGAAAATATTATCTTTGAAGAGGGAAATATTCGTGCCGAAGTGATTGTCACAATTGATTACATATTATATCATGAACAGATTGGGAGAAAGGATTAAACGTAAAAGGGAGATGCTTAAATTGCCGCTGAGCGATCTTTCAAGGAAAGTCGGTGTCAGCGCCAGCGCGCTTTCTCAAATTGAAAACTCAAAAGCTTTTCCATCCATTGTCACATTAAAAAGCATCGCAAACAGCCTCTACACAACGGTAGGGGAACTGATCGGCGAGAATGAATCGCTTACAAAAAACCCGTTAGTCAAAACAGAGGATATCAAATTTGTGAAAGTCAACTCAGGCGGTACAAGCCTGTTTTTACTCTCTTTTCATGAAAACAGCAAACAAATGGAACCCTACATCATCAAGTTTGTGGGGAATTCGGATTCGTCGGAGATCATGCAGAATCATCCGGGACAGGAATTTATTCACGTACTCGAAGGGAAATTGCTTATGACCCTGGAAAATACACAGTACATCATTGACAAGGGTGATAATTTTTATTTTAATTCGAATATCCCTCATACACTGAAGAATATTCAAACTTCACCTGCAAAGGTATTGTGGATTGTATCCCCTCCAAATATTTGAAAAATTAGTTTAATGATTCCTTTCAATATAAAATCAATGTTAAGTTTAACCTGTTTGGGGAATAAATCTCATGTTTTTAGAGTATTATTAAATAATTTTGCAGTTAAGCATCAATTAAATTAATTAAACATCACTTAAGTGGATCAACAAGCAGTTAATTTGAATGAAATCATCCGGAAATACAATCAAAATGTTCTGGATTTACTTTCCCGGAGAGGAAAGAATATATTTTTCCCCAAATTGGGCATTTTAGCCCAGGCAGCCCAGGCAAGAGGGAAAAATATCAACGCCACCATCGGAGAGGCCAGGGAAGACGACGGCACATCGATGCATCTGTCAGAATTTGATAAACTGATCAATCTTCCGGTCGCTTCTGTTTTCCCTTACGCACCCAGTTTCGGTAAAAAAGACTTAAGAGACACATGGAAAGAGTTTATTATCCGAAAAAATCCATCCCTCGGCAACACCCTTTTCAGTACTCCGATTGCCACCAACGGACTGACACACGGCATTAGCATTGCCAGCTACATGTTTGTCGATGAAGGCGATGCGATAGTTATGCCTGATCTGTTCTGGGAAAACTATTCGCTGATATTCGAAAATGCTTACCTGGGCAATGTTGAAACGTTTGAGATGTTCAAAAACGGAGCCTTCAACATTGAAGGATTAAAGAGAAAACTGGATTCGGTTAAGGAGAAAATTATCCTTCTTTTAAACTTCCCGAATAATCCGACCGGTTATACCCCGCTTGAAAACGAAATAGGACCGATTGTTGATGCCCTGACTGAACAGGCGGCCTTGGGTAAAAAAGTGGTTGTCATCATTGATGATGCCTACTTCGGTCTTGTTTATGAAGATAATGTTTATAAAGAATCGATATTTACCCGGCTGGCTTCGGCTCATGAGAATCTGCTTGCCGTAAAGCTCGACGGCCCTACAAAGGAAGATTACGTCTGGGGATTCAGGGTGGGATTCATTTCTTACGGAATAAAAAACGGAACCCAGGAACTGTATGAAGCATTGGAAAATAAGACTGCAGGAGCCATTCGCGGAAATATCTCCAATATCAGTCATCTTTCTCAATCATTGCTTCATAAGGCTTATTTTTCTGAACAGTACAAAGCCGACAAACTGAGTAAATATGAGACCTTAAAATCCCGCTACCAGGAGATTGTCGGGACCCTCAGTAATAATCCAAAGTATAAGGACTATTTTGAAGCCCTGCCTTTCAACTCCGGGTATTTTATGTGCATTCAGCTGAAGGACGGTCTTGATGCCGAGAAAATAAGACAAATACTGCTTGAGAAATACAGCACCGGTGTTATTGTCTTTGGCAACCTTATCCGGCTTGCTTTTTCGGCTGTTCCTAAGTCAAAGATCGCTTTACTGATTGAAAATATTTATTCTGCATGCGAAGAAGCAGGAAAATAATGACGAATAACGAATTACGAATTACAAAACAGGATTTATTAATATCAAAATTGAAATTTAATGACAGATAATCAAAAGTTAATCAATTGGGTAAATGAATGGGCTGAACATTGTCAGCCTGACAAAGTTTACTGGTGTGACGGTTCGCAGGAAGAAAACAACCGGCTTCTATCTGAGATGGTAGCCAAAGGAACGGCTGTAAAACTTAACGAAAAGAAACGTCCAAACAGTTACTATTTTCAATCGGACCCAAGTGATGTGGCTCGGGTAGAAGACCGTACCTATATTTGTTCAAAGAGAAAGGAAGATGCAGGTCCCACAAACAACTGGGCAGACCCTGCAGAAATGAAGGCGACTCTTCGCAAGTACTATAAAGGATGTATGAAAGGACGTACCATGTATGTGATTCCTTTCAGTATGGGCCCCTTGGGTTCGGATATTTCCCATATCGGGATTGAATTGACTGATTCAGCTTATGTTGTAGCAAATATGAGGATTATGACAAGGATGGGTAAAGCCGTTCTCGATGTACTTGGTAACGGAGATTTTGTCCCATGCGTCCATTCAATAGGAGCGCCTCTTAAACCGGGTGAGGAAGATGTAAAATGGCCCTGTGCGCCAATTAAAGACAAATATATCACTCATTTCCCCGAAACCAATGAGATATGGTCATATGGAAGCGGCTACGGAGGAAATGCCCTGCTTGGGAAGAAATGTTTTGCTCTGCGTATTGCCTCAAATATGGCAAGAAGAGAAGGCTGGCTTGCGGAACATATGCTCATCATGGGAATCACCAATCCCAAAGGAGTTAAAAAATATATTGCGGCTGCCTTTCCAAGCGCTTGCGGCAAGACAAACCTGGCCATGCTGATCCCGACGATACCGGGATGGAAAGTTGAAACTGTGGGCGACGATATCGCCTGGATGAAATTTGGTAAAGACGGACGGTTGTATGCCATTAATCCGGAAGCCGGTTTCTTTGGTGTAGCTCCATACACTTCCATGGAGACCAATCCCAACGCAATGCTTTCCACAAAAGCCAACTCTATATTTACCAACACTGCATTAACTCCGGATGGAGATGTCTGGTGGGAGGGTATTGGATATGATGCTCCGGAAGGGACCATTACGTGGACAAATGAAAAATACGACCCTGTCAGCGGAAAACCGGCAGCCCATCCGAATGCGAGATTTACTTCCCCTGCAAGTCAATGCCCTGCTATTGACAAGGATTGGGAAAATCCTGCAGGAGTACCTATTTCTGCCATACTTTTTGGCGGACGTCGTCCGGGAACAGTCCCCCTTGTTTACCAATCATTTGACTGGAATCACGGCGTTTTCATGGGATCCATTGTGGGTTCAGAAGTAACTGCTGCTGCTATCGGATTAAAAGCAGGCGTCCGACGCGATCCCTTTGCAATGTTACCCTTCTGTGGTTACAACATGGCTGATTATTTCAGACATTGGATTAAAATTGGTCAGACGGCTCCCGACAAAGATAAATTACCTAAAATTTTCAATGTTAATTGGTTCCGTAAGGGTGCTGACGGTAAATTCCTGTGGCCCGGTTATGGTGATAATATCCGTGTCTTGGAATGGATATTTGAACGGGTTGAAGGGAAAGCCTCTGCTGTTGAAACTTCAATTGGATATGTTCCGACAACCGACTCATTAAATATTGTGGGTCTGAATGGCATAGCTCATGATCTGAAAGAACTCTTGTCAGTCGACAAAGACAAATGGTCAAACGAGCTTAAGATGGTAAAAGAACAATATGCAAATTTTGGCGACCGTCTTCCCTCTGAATTGACAAAACAGGTAGAGACAATAGAATCGCGCCTGGAAAATAAATAAAAGGAAACCGGAGAACGGAGAACGGAGACTGGAGAACGGAAAAAGGAAACCGGACTTGGTATTATTAACTTTTTCCCTTCTCCGGTTTCCTTTTTCCCTTCTCCCTTTTTATCTTGATCGGATTTCCCTTTTCATAAAAGAAACATAGGATAGTACAAAGCAAAGGACTGTAGCAGCTACAAGGCCTGTAATATGAGGCCAGACAAGCAAAATACTTTGACCAAGGGGCAGAGGCCCCGGAATTGTTCCGATATACTGCTGCTGAGTCAATGGTCCAAGACTATGTATGGAAGGCATCATAATAGTTGTTGTGGCCTCGCTGTAAAGCTGGCTTGGCATAATCCTCGACAAAGTAAGTTTCAATTGTTCCATACCAGAATGCTGAGGTCCGCCTGCCATATAAGGTGAAGAAGCCGCTTCAGTTACCAGATTCAAAATCAAGACGTAAAATGCTGTAAAAAAAAGCCATACAGCAATTCCTGATAGAGCCGAGGTGGCTGGTTGACGAAATTGTACTGAGAAAAGTATGGACAGATTCAACCAGAAGGCTACATAGAGTATACTGATAATAATAAAGATAATAATCCGTAAAAATTCTTCTACAGTAGGAGGTATGCCAATTGCCATTAAACCTGAGCCAATTACAAGAAATCCAAGTGCAAAAAACATGACGCTGATAACTGTCAGAGCGCCGAGGAATTTGGCATTCAGTAAATAATCCCGGTGAATAGGTTGTGCCAGAATCCGGCTGATGGTTCGATTATTTTGTTCAGAATTCACTGCATCAAATCCCATACTGATTCCAAGCAAGGGTCCTAAAAAGCTGATAAAAGCAATAAAAGAGGGCAGTGAACGGTCGGTTAAAGTGAAGAGTTTCAAAAAGAAAAAAGTCCCCAGAGGGTCATTGGGTTTAACGGCGCTTCCGATGTTTGTCAGCGCTGTGTAAATTGATCCGAGGCAGGTAAATACAATTATAGCAATCAGAATAATAAAACGCCAGCTCCTTACATGATCGGAAATTTCCTTGTTTAGTATCACCCTGAAGGGATGCATTATTTTTTCACTGTTTCCCGCATCTGCGGATCGCTTAAATAAATTTAACGAATCTAAAAAGTGATGCATATTCCTCAGAATTGGTTCAAAAAAACCGGTTCTTTGTACATCAGCATTATTCATTATCATTCCCTCCTTCAAAATATTTATAATAAATATCATCAAGTCCGTATTCCTTCTTATTCAGATAAAATAATCCCGTGCCTGACTCAATGATCGCTTTTGAGATTTCGAAAGTCATATCATCAGAACATCCGATTTGAAATATCCCATCTTTAATCTCAATAGAATTGATTCCATCGATATTTTGCAATTGTTCCTTTAACAAATCTGCCGTATAATTTACTTTGGGGACTCCTGGCTGAGATCTTTGAACAACACCTAATTCGATAACATATTTACTTTTGGTGAACAACTTCCTGGAAAGAGTTGATATATCACCTTCGGCTAAAAGTTTACCATTGACGAATATTCCAACCCTGTCACAGACTTCCTGAACATGATGTAAATCATGCGAACAAAAAAGTACGGTCAGGCCCTCTTCCCTGCTCAAATCCACTATTAAGCTCAGGAATTCTTTCACCCCCGTTGGATCAAGCCCAAGCGTCGGTTCATCAAGGATTATTATCTCAGGATTTTTCACCAATACATCGGCGAGGCCGAGACGCTGCAGCATACCGCGTGAATATTTCCCCGTTTTTTTTCCTGCAGCATCAGATAAACCGACACGACCCAGTATCAGGGTAACTTTATTTCCTGCATCCTTCTCAGAAAGACCATTTATTTTTGCAGTGTACATCAGATTATCAAACCCGGTGTAACTGTCATAGAATCCTACATCCTCCGGCAGATACCCTATTCTCCTTTTGACCTCGATAGGATTTGTTGTCGGATCAATACCACACACGCTTGCAGAACCGGAAGTCGGTTCAGTTAATCCCAGCATCATCAAAATCGTAGTTGATTTTCCTGCACCATTGGGACCAAGTAATCCAAAAATCTCTCCCCGGCGAATATTCAGGTTCAGTTGATCAACGGCAGTAAACGATCCGTACTTTTTTGTCAGATTTGTAAGTTCGATAATATTTTCGTCCACAATTTTATTTGTCATGAGTCACTATTCGAGTGGAAAGGTGAAAGAGTGAAAAGTTGAAAGAGTTAAAATATTTGTCATTCATCACTTGTCATTAAAATTACCTTCTTCCGTATTTACGGAACAGATAATACACGCTTCCCAAAGCGGCAAGAATAACCAATACTCCGATCCAGCCCCAAAGCATGGGTGTTTCAACGGAAATTCTTAAGGATATTGCCGATGACGTTTCCGGTGTCTTGACTTGAATATTCGTGCCATAATCTCCCGGGATTGCTTTCTTATCGGACGTTATCATGGCAACCATCCTTGCTACTCTGCCGGGCTGGAGTTTATCTATTTTTTGAGGATCAAATGATACATTCCAGTTAAGAGGTGTCGAAGCGTTAGGTGTAATATCTGAAAGAACTGATGAGCCTGTGTTAATAATCTTAAGTTCCAGTTGTTTTGTGCCCCCTGCAGTAAGATCAGTACTTAACAATCCGCTTGGTGTAGTCAGCTCCATGCTGAATGAGCCTGTAATCACGACTTCAAGTTCAAGATCGGCTGATGTTGCATTGGTTGCAGCCCTGACAGGGATTTTGTAAGTGCCGGCTTCAATTCTTTCGGGTGGTCTTACTTCAATCACGAGTGGCTGTGCGCTGTTTGGTTCAATGGTAACTGATGTTACAGCATTATAATTGAATTTAAAGGTCACTGTCCAGCCACGCGGCGCATTGGATATCAATGCATATTGCTGTTTATCTCCTGTCCCGTTTTTAAGATTTGTATTAAATGTGTAAGTTAAATTGGCATTCCCCTGCATATTTGACTGCTGAGCAACAAAATCCGTTTTATAAATCCCCTGTTCCGCTATATTTATAACCAACGGGAGTGATGTCAAACCTGCAGCAAGAACCTGGAATTGATAGTTTCCTTTATTTACCTTATAAGGAACATCCACTTTAAGAGCCAGACTTTTCTTTTCGCCGGGCAATATGGAAATTTGTTTGACAGTATAGTTTCCTGATTTTAAAATATAAATCCACCCTCTTGGCATGCCTGTCACTGATAATTCTGCATTCTGAATTTCATTGCTGTTGTTTATAACATCAATTTCATAATCGACAGACTCACCGGGTGCAACAGAGACTTTTGTATAGGGTGTGTACAATGTCACACTATTGGCAGCCTGATCAGCCAAACTCATAATTGATACAGTTCCTAATAATAAGGTCACATAAAATTTTAACCAATTCCTTTGTATTGACATAATCATATCCTCCGTAGTTGTTTGCGTTTAAGTTTATAATTTGCAAGGCGAAAATAAACAAACTCCAAAGAAAACAAAAATTAACTTTGACACAGTTAAAAAAGGTATTATTTCTTTAATACTAACTTCATTCATAATACAATAGAATATTATGACTGACTAACCTGATGATATAAATATTCTTACAAATTCACCTCTTCATTTTGATTTTTAACAGTTTAAGTAAGAAAAAACAATTTTCAACAAATCAAAATTGGGGAATAAAATGTTTTGAATTTTTGTTGGAAATGATCCGATTCATGAAATCTGGGATTGATCTCTTCAAATAATCTGTCTTGAATGATTATCCGAAGCTTAACCAAAATGATTTTTACAGCTTCAAAATTTGTCCTTGACTCTCGTTATCATAGTACTTGTGTTAAACTTTTTAATATTATCCTAAAGAATGTGAATAATAAAATGAATATTTATGCAAAATCAGTGCTTAATTTAAACCCTTACCTGCTCCGTATTTTGTTCGTGATTGCTTCGTAATTGGTTCGGTACTACCAATGACAGATTTTTTAGAAGTGTCTTTTGATCTCGCTTCATGAGATGCCCCACTTCGTGTCGGCATGATACTTTTGTTCTGAGGGCTGGGGGGTGATAAGGGGCGGCTCTGCCGCCCCTTATCACCCCCCATTGTTACGCCCAGGTGTCATTCCGAACGCAGCGAAGCGGAGTGAGGAATCTCAGATATTTATCCCTTGAAGTACTTCCTGTCATTATTGCATCATGCCTCATTTTAATTGGGGTAGGTATTCGGACAGTCAAAACACATTGTATATATATGCATCTCAATTGTATAATTATACATTTTTATTTTTATATGCAATCTTTTTAATAACTTATCCGGTAAAAAATATCAAAAGAGTACAATTTGGGGTATGCATTTAATTTACTTTTCCGGAAATTATAAATCGATGAATAAACTATCCTGGTTATTAGGTAATTCCACAAGTTATGCCAGATTTTTTTGATTCAAATAAGCTATTAAATTTGCATTCGGATTTTTAATCAAAAAATGGTCGGATTAAGACTAAAACCGAAAGGGTACATCATAAACGAATATCTGGTACTCATATTCAGATTCCTGTTTCTGATGGTATTATATTCTGCCTGCCGGATTATTTTCTTTCTCTTTAATACAAGCTTATTCCCCAATGTGAATCTGCCGTCGTTTTTGCGGATTATGAAAGGGGGAATAATGTTTGATACCAGCGCTGTGCTTTACATCAATGCTCTTTTCTTTGTCTTATACCTGTTACCTTTTCAGTTCAAATTTAAGGAATGGTACCAAAAAGGGCTTGCCTGGCTTTTTATGGTTAGCAATGCAATCGGACTGGCGATGAATTCATTCGATATCATTTATTACCGTTTTATACTTAAACGTACTACAGCCAGCGTTTTTGACATTGTAAGTTACGACAGCAACAAGACAAGGCTCACGATCAGATTTATTTATGATTACTGGTACATAGCACTAATATGGATTGCCCTGGTCGTCCTTCTCTATGCAGGCTATTCCTTGTTAAAGCCTAAGCCGATTAAGTTTAACGGGAAATGGAAATATGCCCTTACTTCTTTCTTTGCCCTTCTTATAGTTTCAGCCCTCAGCGTTGTAGGTATGAGAGGAGGATACATGTCGACTACACGGCCAATTAATATGAACAATGCCGGAAAATATGTCAATTCTCCCGAGGAGATGGCTCTGGTTCAAAATACACCCTTCTGTGTTATGCGTACATGGGGTAAAAAGAGTTTCGAAATAAAGAATTACTTCAAATCTGAAAAGGAACTGGATAATGTCTACACTCCTGTTGTGATACCTGATTCCACGGCTGTTATGAGAAAAGACAATGTTGTGGTGATCATTCTTGAAAGTTTCAGCCGCGAGTTTGTCGGAGCATTGAACAGGAATTTGAAAGGAGGGACCTACAAAGGATATACCCCTTTCCTCGATTCTCTGATCAGTGAAAGTCTTGTATTTCCTAATGCCTTTGCAAACGGACGAAAATCTATTGATGCTATACCGGCAGTAACGGCCAGCATTCCGGCATTAGTATTGCCATATGTTGTTTCGGAACGCTCAGGGAACAGAATCAACAGTTTAGCCAGTTTATTGGGACAGCAGGGTTATGAAACTGCATTCTTTCACGGAGCGCCTGACGGATCAATGGGATTTGATGCCTTTACAAAAATTGCTGGGTTTCAACATTATTTCGGCAAAAAAGAATACGGGAAGGAGGATGACTTCGATGGAATATGGGGAATATGGGATGAACCATTTTTTCAATATTTCGCCGACGAAATGAACAAGATGAAAGAACCTTTTGCGACTACAATCTTTTCTGTTTCCTCTCATCACCCGTTTAAGGTACCTCTCCAGTATAAAGATAAATTCCCTGAAGGGGATATCCCTCTCCAGAAGTGCATAAGTTATACGGACTACGCATTGAAAAAATTCTTTGACAAGGCAAAAACAATGCCATGGTATAAAAACACCTTGTTCGTTATAACTGCAGACCACTGTTCAGAATCAGACTTTAAAGAATATAAAACCCTTATCAATTATTTTGCTGTTCCTTTGATTTTTTATAAACCGGATAACAGTCTCAAAGGGGTCGACGAATCAATTGCCCAACAGATCGATATTATGCCTTCCATTCTGGGATACCTCAACTACCCGAATCGTTACATAGCCTTTGGAGATAATCTTTTTGACAAGACCTCAAAACGTTTTGCCATTAATTACATTGAAGAATCCTACCAGTTTTTGATCGGAGATTATGCCCTGTATTTCAATGATGATAAATTTACCGGAATTTATAACAGAATCACTGATCCCTACCTGACAAAAAATCTTTTGGGAACCAAAGATCTCAGCAAGGAAGAAAAACTTTACAAAGCTATTGTCCAGCAATTTAATAACCGGATGATGGAAGACCGGCTGACAATTAATTAAGAATTAAAGATTTAAAGAATGAAGGAAATGAGTTTGTGAGAATGTTAAAGGGCGGGAAACAGAGAGACTGTGAAATTGAGAAAATTAAAAATCTCACATTCTCATCTTCACAATCTCTCATATTCATCCCTTTCATTTTAATTCCTTAATTACTAAAAGACTGTAGTCTAAATCCTTAAAACCCTTAACCGTTGTCAATCTCGCCTCTGAGATTACGCTTCAAACAATTTATTATCTCTTCTTTCGTTAACTCCTGACCAAGCAGGAACATCAGTTTGGTGACTGCGGCTTCGGTTGTGATTTCCTGTCCGCTTATTACTCCGGCGTCAATCAGGGCGATGCTCGTTGCATAAAACCCCATTTGAACTTTCCCTCCCGGACACTGACTTACATTCATTAATATAATTCCTGAATCTGAAGCACTTCGGATTGAGTCAAGCAGCCATGGAAATGTGGGCATATTGCCTGAACCAAACGACTCCAGTACAACTCCTTTTATATGCGGCAGATTAAGAACCGATTCAAAATAAACAGGATTAAGTCCAGGGAATAATTTCAATACAATCACATTGTCATCAAGCGAGGTGTTGATTTTAAGTTTTCCCTGAAGTGACGGATAATGAATTTTTTCATAATTGTACCAAATGTCTACACCGGCAGTGGCCAATGGAGGAAAATGATGCGAAGCAAATGCACTGAATTGCTGTGAATCCTCTTTTGTTGTCCTGTTACCGCGAAACAATTGAGAACTGAAATAGATACCCACCTCCGGAACAACCGCCTTCCCATCTCTTTTTGCGGCTGCAATCTGTATTGCTGTAATCAGGTTCTCCTTGCCGTCAGTCCTAAGAATACCGATAGGTAACTGTGATCCGGTCAAAATTACCGGTTTATCGAGATTCTCAAGCATATAACTGAGAGCTGAGGCTGTATAGGCCATAGTATCCGTACCGTGAAGAATTACAAAACCGTCATAGAATTTATAATTATCCTTGATTGTCTCTGCTATTTCAATCCAGACTGCAGGAGTCATATTCGAGGAATCAATGGGGGGATTGAATGTAATGGCATCCAGACGGTAACCGAGTTTATACAGCTCCGGTATCTCATCCTTTGATCAGTTTGAACTTCATCGGGGAAAGAGTTTTGGTCTTGGGATCTTCTCTCATCCCGATTGTGCCGCCTGTATAAATGATAAGGATCGATATTTTTTCTGCTGCCACCTTTTATAATAGATATATTGTAGAAGGATTGATAACAAATATAATAAAAACATTTGATATTGGTTTTTTTAGTCAGAAGACTATTAACCTGGGTCCCAAATAGAATTCCGGTACTTTAAAGTGTGCGACACTGAACAGTTGACTTTGCTGATAACGGTGTTTTAAAAGAACCAATTTCATCTCTCGCTCATCCGTCCAAAACCTTTTTACTCCTTGCCATGACCTTGACAATGCTGTGCCGACGCCCTGCCAAATCCATATTTTAAGCGCTATTTGTACGCTATTTGTACGCTATTTAAAAGCTAATGAGTGTATGAGTAGTGTTTATGTAGTGTTTACAGAGTGTTATTATTACGGCTTAGATAATGCCATGAAGATGTTTTAGTAAGCCTGAGGAATTTTATTGAAAGATTGCTTTTCACTTTTGTTTACTAAAGAAGAAAACGTCATAGACAATTTCCGAAAGATCTCTTATGTAACTTATATTAAAAATAGGAATTCCCTTATTCCCTAAGCAGCATAGAATTGCAATTGAACATTTGCCCTTATTCGCTCATTAATAAGGGAATAAGGGTCCGTTACTCTGTTTGGACTGTATCCCAGGATATGGTGGGACTTATTGCCCTGTTTTTGATGCCAATTATTCATTGTATTCTATCAGCATTGAGTTGTTCATAAAGTTGCCGGTCAGGATTCTTATTTCCGGTGAAGAGTTCTCTGTTCACTTTATTTTTTTCCTTTTAGTATTTAGAAATCAAATAATTAGCTTATATGTTAAGGACAATGCTTTGAGAAATATAACGCCCTGGAAAATTTTCACAGGGCATAAATAAATATTAGGGCCAGATACTCCCAATATAACCGGTTATTCATCCATCTGATAAGTGAGATCGGTCAGTGCAACCGTGTATTCATTGGGTTTTGTCGAATACCAGACCTTGTAACTGTTTGCATACCAACCGTCCCGCTGATAAGCTTCAGGCTGGCGCACCGGGATGATATCCATAGGATTTGTTTGCAGGTAGGCAGTGGTAACCATAGCTTCCCAGAATATAAATGCTCCGTTGTAAGAGCCCCCATAAAAAGATTTTGGTAAATGTGCCGCCGTTAAACTCAGGAGCCAGTAAATTAATCCAATGCGCCCCCATCTGCGGAACCCCTCCCGGAATAGGCATGTAAAAAAAGAGGCCTGTAAATAGGATCAGGATAAGTCGCAAATTGAATGTTGTCATTTGCTCCGATGGCCATGCGCGCCTCGTTTGAGATAATGTAAAAATGAAAATCGAAGTGAGGTTTGTCATAAATGCCGACGGGTATATGACCCTGCGGATTCCAATCAAGGTAACCGTGAGTATAAAAATGCATTCCCTTGGTCTTCGGGAAGGGGAGAATGCATTCGGAATTCTCAGCAGGTAGTTTCTCCATGGCTTTTTCTGACAGAGTTATTCCCACAGCAGTGGGATCACCATTTCTGTTTACGGACATCCAGGCGCGTGCAACTCCGTTTCCGAGAGGTACAGTAGGCCGTAAAAAGTATTCAACTCCATTTTTTTCAGCGAAGGATCAGGAAGACCTGACTGATCCGTTGCGGTAAAATCATTCCTGCATCCCTCTATCAGAGAGAGAATAATGATAACGGTAAGAAACAGGATAAACTAAATCGAATTTTTTATGACAGAGTGTTTTTTAATTTGTATGATTGTTATATAAATTCGTCGTATTTTAGAACTGAAGTCAAGATTTTCTCTCTTTTATTCAGGTACAGGACAGAAAAAATTAATGGGTGTGTAGAGGATTTTTCCGATCATAATACACGTGTAATTTAAAATATATTTGTACGGATAACAGAAAATTAGTATATTTGAAGGGAAGTATGGTGCAATGAATTAATAAAGTCAGGATGAATACAAAGCTTACTTTAACCATTGAGCAGTCGGTCATTGAAAGGGCGAAACTTTACGCAAAACAGAAAGGGCAAAGCTTGTCGGATATCGTGGAGAATTATCTTAAAGCCATCAGTAATGAAAACCATGTGCCGGAAATGAATATTACACCTGTTGTGAAGTCGCTGAAAGGATCTTTCAAAGCTCCTTCCGTTTTAGATTACAAAAAAGAGCCGGCGAAAAGTTTATCCAAAAAATACCGTCGAGATGGATAAAGTCCTCATTAATACCGATGTAATACTTGACTTTTTATTTGACCGTCCGCCTGATTCGGAAGCGGCGTCAAATATATTTTCCCTTTGCGAGAAAAAATCAATCCTTGGATTTGTCACCCCACTTATTTGCGCTAATGTTTACCTGTTACTGAAAAAGACGGCCAGTCACGAGAAAGTTGCAGAAAAAATGAATCTTTTACTGACGATTACTGAGATATTAACAATGGATAAATCTGTGGTCATTAAAGCTTTGAATGCAAAATTCAGGAACTATGAAGATGCTTTGCAAAACTACGCGGCTGTGAATGCAGGGAATGTTGATGTGATCCTGACACGAAATGTCAAAGATTTCAAAAACAGTGAAATCGCGGTTATGACACCTGAAGAGTATTTAAAAACGGGAATTTCATATGGGTTGACAGATTTGTCTCCTGAAGATTTAATAATTTACTGAACCGAAAAAAGGGGATCAGAGACCCATACATCAGTACATCGGCACATTAGCACATCAGTACATCGGTAATTTAATTATGAATGGCTAATCCGTTTAAGTATATCGTTCATGATTTCGGTCTGTACCTTGTGGACTTCCAGGACATCCTGCTGCTGGGTTAAAAGAAGGTGGTCGAGTTTCTCGTGCAGCATTCGTATCTCGAGCTCGGATTTCAGGTTGACCATATAATCTCTTTTGCCCCGCTCGCGGTCTTTATCTTCCTGGCGGTTTTGACTCATCATGATGACCGGCGCCTGAATGGCAGCAATACTCGAAAGGATCAGGTTGAGAAGGATAAAGGGGTAAGGATCGAAAGCGCGGTTGGCAAGCCAGAAGACATTGATCCCCATCCAGATCAGCAGAAAGAAGAAAAAGGAAATAATGAAGGTCCAACTACCCCCGAAGTCTGCCACCTTATCGGCAATTCTTTGGCCGAATGTCATGGCTTCGTTTTCCTCACCGTCCAGCTTATCGGTCAGCGTGGTATTTTCCTTCATTGATTTCAGCACTTTCTTTTCGAGTTCTGTGAGGGTACCCATCTGGCGGGTGAGGAAGAGTTCAATATATTTTTCCCTGTAATTGTGTAGTTCACTTGCAGACAAATATTTATCAACCGTGAAATCGGGATGCTCCTTTTGAATTAAACTGAGGATGGACCGCCTGACTGTTTTTGCAGATACTCTTTCAGAAACAGGGAATTTGATGTTGGATAAATCGCTGGTAAAAGTTTTCATAATTTCAGGAAATAAAGTTCATTATTTGATTTGGTTGTTTTTTACTATTTATTCACTACGAATTTATGGATAGTTTTTCACATTTAGCCCAGTGAAGTATAATAAAATATTACAGGAGCAAGATGCCGGATGCACCATTTCAATGATTTAAGGAAAATAAAAAAACTGCCTTTTCAGACAGTTTCTTATCCATAGAATGACCGTGCAAGGTATCAGAGATCTTTAAAAAACTCCACGAATCCCGACGTGTCTACTCTCAACATTATTTTATGGTTTCCTTTTGTCAACTCGACAAAATAGTTGTCTTTATCGTCAAATTGTTTGCCATAAAGCAACATGTCGGTTTCATTCAATTCGTTATCATCAAAGAAGATAACCGGGCCAACCGTATAATCCTTGTATTTTGAATGGATTTCGGTCTGTGCCCTGGAAGGAAGATCTGCAAAAGTCCTGTGGCTCCGTTGTTCCGACCAGCACGCCTTTAAAATCATAATACGCTGTCACCGGTTTACCGTTTCTGGTAAATCTGGCTTCATCCATGTAATTTGATCTGTTCCATCTGACTTCGGGAATATTGCCAAATTCTGTTACAAAATTTTCCTTTGCCTTTACGTTGACATTACTTCCGTTCAGTCTCCTGAGGGTGATCCTTTCGGCCCTGATTTCTTTTTTCGTTTCTTTGGCTGCCTTTTTAGTCAGGGTTTCTTTTGGCTGGGTGAAGGCCGGAATGGCCATCATACCCAAAAACATTGCCAGTAAAATCAGTGATAGTTTTTTCATAATTGTATATATTAATTGTTTAACTCAGGAATAAATTACCGGGGCAATTATGAAGATATTATGAAGAATATGATTATTAGGAATTTTTAATATTTGTCAACATAATTTAAACAGGAGGAACTCAATTCGCGGATTTTGCCAGAATAAAACCAACGGGGAGAGTTGATCGTTCAAAGATTAGAATCAGGCGGGTTAGAGTTCAATCCTTCACGGATTTATCAATATAGCGGGTAACATTATTGGCCATGCCGTTAAATATGAAATAATGAAACGGCAGAAAAAAATACCAATATAATCTGCCGACCAATCCTTTCGGCCTGTATGTCGCTGTCTGTTGTAAATAATACTTTTCTTTTTTATGGATGATTTTAAATTCCAGCCATGCTTCACCGGGCAGTTTCATTTCAGCATACAGGAGCAGCCTTTTTTTGTCTTTGTCTGCAACCAGGACACGCCAGAAATCGAGTGTATCTCCTGAATCGATCTTATTCAGGTTGGTCCGCCCCCTCCTCAGTCCGACACCACCGAACAGTTTATCGATGAAACCTCTGAAATGCCAGAGCGAATCACCGTAATACCAGCCCCTGTCGCCGCCTATCGACCAGATGTTGTCAAGCACCTGTTCAGCACTGGATAAAATGAGTTTTTGCCTTTTATCGCGAAAGCAGCCGTTGGTCGGAACTTTGATGTGTTTGAATAAGGAATTTTCTTCATGACTTGAAATGAAAGAATCTTTCCAGCTTGAAATGACACTGTTCTGTCCGATTCTCTGGAAAGCATGTTCAACAGCTTCCCTGTATGTGAGAAGATTTATATTTAACAGATCGTTAAGGTTGTTTTTACGGGCTACTACTTCAACTTTCATGCTGTTAACCAGATTTGCGGCCAGTTTGTAAGATACGCTTGTCACAAAATAGAGCCAATAAGAGGATAAACCGGGCGTCATTACAGGAATGGTGAAAATATATCTTTTCAATCCGCGGACTTCAGCAAACTGGAGCAGCATCTGCTTATAAGTAAGAATATCCGGCCCGCCAATATCGTAAGAGTTATTGAAAGTTTCTTCCATGAAAAGAACGCCTGTCAGATACTGCAGGACATTCCGGATGGCTATAGGTTGAGTTTTTGTATTCAGCCATCTCGGAGCTACCATTACGGGAAGTTTTTCAACCAGGTCCCTTATGATTTCAAAAGAAGAACTCCCTGATCCGACAATAATTCCAGCTCGTAGTGAGGTCACAGGAACTTCCGAGGTGCGCAAAATCTCTTCCACTTTTTTTCTTGATGCCAGATGTTTTGAAAGTTTCACCTCATTTGTAATTCCGCCAAGGTAAATGATCTGCTTTGCACAAGTATGTTTTATCAATTCGATGAAATTGGCGGCCGATAATTCTTCCGCCTTTTCGAAATCCGGTGAATTATCGTTCATCGAATGGATCAGGTAATAGGCGGCATCAATGTCCTTTGATAGGTCAACGGGCGTGTTGTCTTTTAAAAAGTCGATTTCGTAAACTGATATGTTGGGATTTTTGTAGATACCTGATTTGGGAAACCGCTTCCTGTCCCTTACACAGCAAACGACCTGATGACCCTGTGCGATTAACAAGGGTAAAAGTCTTTTCCCAATATAACCATTCGCTCCGGTTAAAAGAATTTTCACGGAATGATAATTTGATCTTTAGCTTTTCGGCAGAGATTTATGCTAATCATATTATTATACGTTTAACTCCGCCAATTGTTCGTTTATTTATTCTTTCATCACAGGCAATTCCAGATAAGTGGAATACCTATCATTACAGTAAACGGTATGCGTGGCTTTTATAAAATCATTTACAGAGGCTTCGAAGATATTGGGAACATATTTCTGGGGATTGCGGTCAATAACGGGGAACCATGTGCTCTGAACCTGAAGCATCAAATGATGCCCCCTTAAAAAGGTATGATTGATCTGATGCAGGTCGATCACAAACTCCAGCGGCATATTCGGCTTTAAAGGCTGTGGATTGTCAAATCCTTTTCTATAACGTCCCCTGAAAACTTCCATGGCAACAGGCTCCTGATAACCGCTCATCAGGAGATTTCTGCGGTCAAGATCAGGATAAACATCAATCAGCTTAACCACAAAGTCGGCATCTGTGGCTGTGGTGGAGGCAAAGAGATGGGCCACAACATCGCCTGTTACAGTAAGATTTTCTTTCAGGCTATCGCCGGTGAAACTAATCACATCGGGCCTTGTCGTCACAAAACGTTGGTCTTCAACTTGCCATGCACTCCACCGGCTTCCTCTGCCATAGGTTTCTTCAATGGGTAGGGTGCGGTAGGGAACAGGCTTTGAAGGATCGCTTAAATAAGCTTATCGAACTCTTATTTCCGGCAGGTTTTGTGAAGTCGGCGGTATTATCCGCATGGGCATAAAGCTTTTTAATTTCAGCATTTTTCGGCGGCCATGTGCTGTATGATTTCCATTGATTCGTCCCTGTTTGAAAGCAGTTGGCTTCAGCAAACCTGCCATCTCCTATCCCTTTGAGCCAGTAATCAAACCATTGTTTTTGAAGAGACTGAAACCATTCGGCTGTATTGCTTCCGAAACCTATTCTGCCCAGACTGTCCGCTTTTACTCTTGACCATTGCCCGTGGCTCCAGGGACCAAGTACAATAAAATTCCGGCTGTTCGAATCGTTCTTTTCAAGATGGGTATACATGATTTGCGGCCCGTTCAGATCTTCCTGATCGTAATATCCCCCCACAAAAAGGGTAGGGATCTGAGTCGTATTAATGGTCAGCAGGCTGGACTGCCTCTTCCAGTAAGCATCATAATCGGGATGTTTTGTAAAATTGTTCCAGGTCGGTATCCTGTATTTATAATATTTTTCATTTACATTATTTAAAGGACCAAGTTTCAGATACCAGTTAAAGAGGTCGAACTGCGGGAAAGGGTAAAGACTGCTCCTCTCTTTTGAGTTTTCGACATAATAACTGTATTCAAATCCGTAGCTCAGACGAAAAGCGCCGTTGTGATGAAAATCATCGCCTAAAAACATATCAATGGGTGGGGCCTGGGGCGAACAGGCCTTTAATGCCGGATGAGGATCAACGGAAGCATCGAGCGCCATATAGCCCGGGTAGGAAATGCCGAATATGCCGGCCTTGCCATTGTTGTTTTTGACATTTTTTATCAGCCAGTCGACCGTATCCCATGCATCCGTGCTTTCATCCGTTTTTGTCTTGTCGGTAAGATGATAAAGGGGACGGCACATTTCAAAGGTGCCTTCGCTTCTGAATTTGCCGCGCATATCCTGGAAAACAAAAATATAACCTTCTTTAGCCATGTTTTGGTAATACACAGGTAATCTTTCAACATTCACGGCAGAGTCTTCCTTAACCGGCATCCAGGCGCCATAGGGAGTGCGCTGAATCAGAATGGGCACTGGTTCGGTATTATTTTCGGAGAAAGCACAACGGTAAATAGTTTCACCCCGTCGCGCATAGGGATCATATAGGTTTTTTCCGTCAGTGTGACAATGTCTTGCGGTTGCGCAAAGAGATCAGCTGTTAAGCAGAAAAAGATAACCGGAAGAAGGTATTTATTCATATTTATAAAAATTTTGTTAAAAAAGAACAGAATATTGACAAAATGCAGACAATTTACCTGTCCGGTTCATTAATATTCATGTAATGTTCTAAAATTCTGCAGGCAGAGGGAAGACGGTTTCGAATCATGTCCATCTGATCACCGGAGAGAATAGCGGGTGAGAACGGAACCATAAGTGTAAAATCTTTCATCTCATTGATTCCCCTCTTCTTATACTGGTATTCCTGAGTAAACCTTCCATCGGGACCTGTTTCCACTTCTTTTTCAAAGGTATTGGGAACACTTATGAAAAAACGGCTGTCTCTGACATTACTTTTCCCCGTATCATTGAATAATCCGTGCTGCGACATCCACGCGTACAGCTCCTTTGCCGTGTTTAACGCCGGATCGACAATGTAAACCGAATCGGCAAGCAATTGCCCGTAACGATCAGTTTTTCGCAATTCTCTCAAAACATCACCTATGATACCTGAAGCAAAAGGATAATGTGTGCATCCCAGGATAATTGCTTTCAGCGGTACTGTATCATTGTCCTTTCTAAGCTGTTCAACCAGGCTGACCACATGGTAGCGGGCATAGTTTTCAATTGAATTGATTTCAATAGTATCGGATGCCTCCAGTGTACCTTTGTTATAAAGCATCTGGCATTGGGTAGTATCGAACCGATAATAAGGCAGCAGGCTTTTATCTATAGGGTAACGGCTGTCAAACAGAGAAGGCCCCTCATAGGCAGCATAAGGCCTGGAATAAGTGGTGCCAATGAACTGAGGCTTATTTTCAATCGCCTCATGCAAACCTTTACCGCCCTGCTGGAAAATACGTATGTTTCTCGTATGATCTTTATTCAGTTCATTTAAGGTATTGACATAGGCCATCGAACTTACGGTCGCAGGAGTCGCCATTACTCCAATCACGGCGTTATCTTCCTTCGGGATAAGCTCCATTGTCCCCCTGCACCCCGCGTCGATGACCCCGATTACCTTTATTTTCGAACCGGTTACCCTGCACAGTTCTTCCACCTGCTTTTTGCCGTAAGCAGTACCGGTATTGCAGGCAATAACCATCGCCTTGATATTCGGCTTATCATCGGCAACCTGAGGAGAATCCGCAGAAGGATGATACTTGTTGTTAAGCAGGAACAGGGCATCCTTTAAAATATTTTCGACAAGGAGGTCCTTTTTCCCTTCCTCCACATAATTGCTGTAAGGCATATTGGCCTGATCTGCAAAGTAGACAAATTGCTCCTTATCGAAATCCTTAATGCCATCTGGCCTGTTTTCATGTGAGGCATTGAAATAGTCGGTATTGATTATCGCATCGAACACAGTCAGTCCACCGATCCCTGAATCGAAAATGCCAATGGCGAGGTCCTTTTTCGGCTGGGATTTTAAGGGTTCTGATACCGAGTAAAAGGAATTGCGACTACCACGTATATCATCGATAAATTTTTTATGAGGAGCCAGCAGTTGAAGTTCGGCCTTTTCGTGGCATGATGCAAAAAAGAACAACAAAGTAATTAACAAAAAGACATTTCTTGTAACCATATAGTCGCTTAATTTTTAAGTAAGCTTTACTAAATCCAAATCACTATGAGCAAAATATCCGTTTTACCCCATCTTTTTAATTGCTTCCAGTACTCTTGCAGGAGTCATTGGCAATTGGTACAGCCTTGCTCCCGTTGCATCGAATATCGCATTGGCAATAACTCCTCCCATAGCGATGATGGCCGGTTCTCCTCCTCCCTGCGGTGGGAGATCTTTTTTATCCAGAATCTTTGTTCTTATCTCAGGAACCCAGGAGAAGTGAGGAATATCGTAGGTGTCAAAATTGTGATTAGCTATTTTCCCACCTTCGAATTGTATTTCCTCGGTGAGGCAGTAACCCAGTCCCATTGTGATGCATCCTTCCATTTGTATTGTAGCACCTTCAGGGTTTACACAAAGCCCCATATCCTGGGCACAGGCAACCCTTATCACCTGCACATGACCGGTTTTCTTATCCACTTTTACTTCCGCAATATGGGCAACATAAGTCCCAACATCTGTCCCGCAGGCAACTCCAAATCCTCTTCCGCTTGGACCTTTTGCAGGAGTATAGCCGAACAGATCAGAGACAGCTTTTAAAACTTCAATCATCCGTTCATCAGTCAGGTTCTTCAGCCGGAACTCAAGGGGATCAATCCCTGCTTTTACAGCAAGAATATCGATCTGCGATTCTCTGGCGTAAGTATTTGTGTTGTTCCCTGGAGCACGCCATGCACCTGTGCCGAAGGGATGTCCTTTCTCATCCCGCCTGTTTTCATAAGATTTGGTGCTTTCATTGGGAACATCATAAATTGTCTCCGATCCCCTGTTCCCGGCATAGTAGGTATTATAATCCCACAGGTTAATTTTGCCCGATTTGCTTATCCCTGATGTGATCTTTACTATGGCAGCCGGACGAAATGTATCATAAAAGAACTCCTCTTGTCTCGTCCATGTGACCATCACTGGCTTACCAGTCAGTTTTGCCAGTTTTGCGGCTTCTAATGCCTGAAGTCCGGGTGACTTTCCACCAAATCCGCCGCCTACAAAAGGAGGCAATACACGCACCTTCTCCGGCGGCATCCCTAATTCACGCGCAATGTTATCATGGGTGGGAAAGGGGGTTTGTGTGGAAGGCCAGACCGTCAACTTTCCGTTTTCCATATGGGCTGCAGCCGTATGAGTCTCCATGGGAGCATGAGCAACATAACTGTTATAAAATGTGGATTCAATCACAGCTTCAGATAACTGTCTGCCGGTAGCAAGATCGCCTTTACTCTTAAGTACATTCCCGTCAGATGCCACACTAAGAAGATGATCGAAAATGGTTTTATCGTTAACGTTCATCTCATCAAATGAATAATCCGCTTTTACCTTCACAATCGCCTGATCTGCCTTATCGCGGTCTTTATGAAGTACAGCGATGAAATCTCCTTCTTTGACAACCTTAACGCCTTCGAGTTTCTCAGCTTCTGAAGTATCAACTGAAACAAGTTTTGCTCCGTGAGATGGCGGATGGAGTACCCTTGCATAAAGCGTATCGGGGAAGAGCATATCTCCTGAGTATTTTGCCTGACCGGTCACTTTCAAACTGCTGTCTTGCCTTAAAAGCGGCTTCCCGACAATTTTAAATTCTGTGTAATCTTTTACGTGAGGTTTGATGTCAAGGTGTTTTTCGATTTTTTTACCCCTGGTCAACTCTGCATAACTGACTATCTTTTTGCTGTCTGTTTTGTCAGAGATAATCCCGTTATTCACTTCAAGATTTTCTGCCGGAACACCAAGTTTTTCTGAACCAAGCTGCAGAAGAATTGTCCTGGCCTCGGCAGCGGCAGCTCTAAAAGGAGGTCCAAAGATACGGGTACTCATTGATCCGAAAGTTCCCATATCCCAGGGACAGAGATCAGTATCACCCATAACCATTTTCACTTTAGATAATTCCACATCCAGTTCATCAGCCAGTTCCTGGGCAAGGGAAGTGATGATTCCCTGTCCCATTTCAATCTTACCTGTGTAACCCGTGACCGATCCGTCTTCGCCAATATGAAGAAAAGCATTGTAATCCGAAGGCAAAGCCCTTCGTTGTCCGGCAGGCAGAGCAAGCAAATCATCCGGTTCCCAGGTTCCGAAAGTAATAACGATCCCTGCTCCCCCGAGGAGCCTGAAAAAATCCCTTCTTCTTAAATTGGATCGATCAGCGGATTGAATAAATTCATCCTGGCCATATTCTTCTGTTTTCATGATACCTTTTCTCCTTTCATTTCTTTAGCTGCAGTTTGAATTGCTTTGACAATCCGTACATGTGCACCGCACCTGCACAAGTTATCCTCCATACCGTTAATAATATCCTGTTCTGAGGGTTCAGGGTTTTTCATCAGCAGGGCTGTAGCCGTCAAAATCATTCCGGGCGTACAATATCCGCATTGAAGGGCATCATGTTCAACGAAGGCTTTTTGTACAGGGTGAAGCTCCCCGTTTTTGGCAAGACCTTCGATGGTGACAATCTTTTTACCTGCCACATCGCTCACAGCTACCTGGCATGACCTTACTGCCTCATTATCTATCAATACCGTGCAGGCACCGCAAAATCCTATCCCGCATCCGAACTTTGTTCCCGTCAGTCCGAATTGGGTACGCAATACCCAAAGAAGAGTGGAATTCGGATCAATCGAGATCTCGGTCTTTTTGCCATTCAGTTCAAAACGAATTGTTTGTTCCATTTTATTGTAATTCAATAGTTAAAATATTCTAATTTAAAAAGTTACATGGAGTTCTCTGTGAAATCTTTTAATCAAATAAAATTGTGAATCTTATTTTATAGCATTCAAATATTCTTCCCTGGTGTCAAAATCCATAAGTATTTCCGGGCTGTCTGTTTCCACCTCAAGCACATCATCAGCAAACTGATAAGCCAGCGCCCGAAGGCCTTCCTTTTCGTCAAGCTGCTCAATCTTGTTCCTGTATTTCCTTTCAATCAGTATGGGATGCCCCCTTTTATTTTTATAGGTAGGGATTAAAATTCCCTTATCTGATCTTCTGTAGGCTTCGATAATCAAATTTACGACTTTTGACGGAATCAAAGGCTGATCGCCAGGAAATATCAGCACAGCTTCATAATCTTCAGGCAAAGCCCTGACACCGCATTTTACAGAGGACAACATGCCTTGTTTGTAATTCTCATTATAACAAGATTTTACAGGCAAATGGCTTAATGCTTTCAATATTTCTTCATGATCTGAACCTAAAACAACAATTATTTTATTGACTAAAGAACCTGATATATTTTCTATCACTGTCTCTATCATGGTTTTGCCATTGAAAGGGAGAAGCAATTTCTGGGTTTTCATCCGCTTCGATTCCCCGGCCGCCAATACAATTCCCCAAAGTTCAGACATGGACAGATGATTTGCTATTCTTAACCTGTATTAACTGGGCAGCTATGCTGATAGCAATCTCCTCAACGGTTATCGATTGGATATTAAGGCCGATGGGAGCATGAATATTTTCCCATTCCCGGGGTTCGGCCCACCCTTTCTGTATAAATTCTGCCCTCATCTGAGAAACTTTATTTTTACTTCCGATCATTCCTATAAAGGCTGCTTCGCTGTCTATGCACGATCTTAGGGCTTTAGCATCGTCTTTGTGTCCGCGGGTGACAATCACAATATATGTATCAGCAGCAAGTTCCATTTCATCCAGCGCCTCCCCGATATCTTTAACAAGGATATGATCAGCATCCGGCAAATTTACCGGATTGGCGAATTCGGCGCGGTCATCAATAACCGTAACCTCAAAATCAAGCAGTTTGCCGATATGGGATAACGCCTTTCCGATATGTCCCGCTCCTGCTATAAAAAGGTGAGAGGGTGGGAAAATCGGCTCAAACAGAAATTTGGTTTCCTCCTTCTCTCCGGCAAGCATGAGATTAAATTCTTCGTATCCGGAATGTTGTTTGTCGGATAGTAAACGATTGACCGTCTGGATAATCCGTTTATCATTGAGAGGGAATTTATGATCTTCCTCATTATTGATAAGCCAATATCTGTGAATCAGAACATTCCCTTCAGAAAAATTTCTGACGGAAGTGACCAATACTCCGGGTATCCTCATTCGGATAGATTCCCTGATCCGTTCAAAAACTGCATCTGATTCCCCGGGTGATGCATCTACAAGGACGCCTGCCTGTCCACCGCAAATTGCCCCGATCCCATGGTGAACTTCCGTATCAAGCTTGAAATTGTACAAACCTGATATTCCGGATTGAAGGGCATTTAAAGCGATCTTCTGCACTTCTCCCTCCAGGACCCCACCGCCGACAGTGCCGGCCAAAAGCCCTGTGCTGTCGAATAAAGCTGAGCTTCCCGGTTTCTGGGGTGTTGAACCAACTGATTTTGTAACGGTTGCCAGAACAATCGGAGAATTCTTCTCTCTGATGTCCAGGTATTTGAGATACATATTATTCATTTCAGGCCTAATTATTCGTGAAGGTATTAATTCGTTTCAAATAAATCAAAATTTAAGGCATAAATAAACATACCGGCCGATCAGTGAAATGATTTCCTTACTCTATCCTTGCACCATGATCCTTTTTCCTTGATATTGTCCATACTATGACTATACATCGTTTGTACACTGTCTGTACAATTTTAGTACAGACAGTGTACAGTCAGTGTACAGACAATGTACAGACAGTGTACAGACAACCCGATGCAAAATATACCCAAATCCGACAATAATGCCGGAAATGGCTCCCGGGATCAGTTCGATAAAACGAATGGAGGATTATCAGAAGCGGATCATGGAAAGATTCTCAAAAACTATAATTTGAGGCAGGAAATTTATTAAAGTTTCCCACATTTATAAAGCCCAATAGTCGGGCATGTTTAATTTCATAATTAACTGTTTAAGGTCTTCTAACCTTCATGTATTCAATCCAATGCAAGTTGGACGACATTTTTGCTATTAATTTGGTCATTATCTTCATATTGTTCCAGAACCTTGAGCATGGCCAGCAACTGCCTGCATGTTTGATTGTTTTGCATAAGTTTTTCAATTGTTTCCTCTATGTCAATATTCAAAACCATTGTTAGCTGTACCAACATCTTTATAAATACCCTGATCAATCGTTCCCATAATGTCAGTTCGAATAGTTGTTGCTGGGTTTCACGGAACAGTCCGCCCATTGTTTCATAAGAACTGAAGCGCTTTTGGAGCGATAATATCGTGTGGGTGGCCAATGTAATGGCAGCATCGGCTATTTGACCATCGAAATCAGTATTCTGGCTACTCCCCAAACGCAAGTACTGTTTACATTCCTTGAACAATACCTCGATTGTCCAACGGATTTGGTACAGTTCAATTGACTGAACGAAAGATAAAGTCAAATCGGTGGTCAATAGCAATGTCCATGTGTTCGCATTATTGTACCGGATGAAAAAGAGCCTGACTTTTACTCCCTTGTAATCAACCACCAACGAGATGTAAGTCGACTTGTATTTCCTGGAATACTTGCTGTTTTTGCGCTCGTTTCCGGTGATTAACTGATGGGCGTTCATCTGTTTTTTGCCAACCGCGTAATGTCGTCTGTCAATCCTGCACATCCCCAGTATGTGCATTGCCCCTTTTCGAATGGAACGTACACTTTTAATCATATAATCGTTCATGAACCAACTGTCCATCAAAACATAGGTGGCCATAAACCCATTTCTGACAGTCCGCCTGAGCATCGAAACCGCTACTTCACCCTTTAGCTTGTCCAACTCTTCAACCCTTTTATGGCCGGGTGATTTACTGTCGCGCTTTTTCCCGAACCGGCGCTTCAACTCCTTTGGGGATAAGCCGTAATTCCCTTTTTTCCACTTCTCCCTGTGAAGTGAAAAATCGGTGGCAATATGGTTTTTGCCATACCAAAACCCTAACATAAGCAGTTTGCGCCAATCCATCCAAGGATTGTTCATCAATCGGTAAAAGGTATTGTCATCGATCCTTTCAAGTAAGTTTTTACCCTGGTTTTGCATCGTGCAAATACTTTCGCTGCGTAGCCTAAAAATCAACAGGGAAAGCAACAGTGAACAAACATCAAACCCTTTGCTTTTAAAAGATCCAAATCCTGTTAAAAACTGTCTGATCCTGAAGGTTGAAAATAAATGGAGCACCCCCTCGTCGGTTTTTTCATTATTGCAAAGAACGCTCTCTAATTCGCTTAAATATGCTATTTTAGAGGACATAAATAGTGGTTTTTGGAATAAACTGCCTTTTGATATGTAACTAACTCAAATATAGCAATTTAATTTCTATTTTACCGCTACTTATATCATTTAACATACCTTGTAAATCAATTATTTCCTATGTGGGTAACTTTAGTTACTTAACCAATCCTCTCTCTTTCTGCACGAGTCTGTAATTTATTCCATTGACCAGGAAGATAAGGAATCAGATTATTAACATAATTCTCAATAAGAGTCTTATCAGCAATATCAACAACACCATCAACATTAAAATCAGACCTATCAAGCAATCGAATATCAGAAGGATTAGTATAACCATTCATTATATCAATAGTCCTTGCAACATCAGAGACATCAACCTTATTGTCTTTATTCACATCTCCGGAACCGTACCAATTCAAAGTAGTATCATCAGGTGAATCTCTTCTTAATTCATTACTCACGCCTGCCTTAATTCTTCATTCATAATTCGTAATTAAATTCTAGTTACAGGTAAAAAAATATTGTTAACTTTACCATGATGAACAAAGTTATTGATATAAATGACTTCGAACGATGGTCCCCGCTCTTTAGGGGAAAATGGGGAAATCGCCTTGCCAGACTGGCTATGCATATGTTTGCATTCGATAAGGTCAACAAGGTGTACGATCATTCTTATGATTACAAGGGCCCCGAGTTCGCTTCGAGATTGTTGAACGACCTGGGAGTTCATTATCTTGTCGGTAATGCTGAGCGTCTGGATAATCTTCCCGATGGCGCATTCATCACGGTATCCAACCATCCTTACGGAGGCCTCGATGGGATCATCTCAATCGACCTTATGGGAGCCATTCGTCCTGACTACAAATTCATGGTCAACAAAATGATCGCAATGGTGAAGACACTCGAACCCAATTTTATATCGGTAACCCCCACTACCGACAAAAAAAATGCCGCCTTTACCAACTTCAATGGGATCCGTGAAACCTTTACGCATATCCTTAATGACCATCCTGTTGGTTTTTTCCCGTCAGGCGCAGTTTCCGATTTCATCGTGACGGAATTTCGCCTGCGCGACCGTGAATGGCAACCCGGCATTCTCTCACTGATCAAATCTGTAAAAGTTCCTGTATTGCCCCTTCGCTTCTTCGACAGGAATTCTGCTTTCTTTTACTTTCTCGGGCTTATCAGCTGGAGGATTCGTTCCTCGCGCATGCCCTTCGAGGTCTTTAATAAATCTGGAAAACAAATCCGCATTGGCATTGGCGAATTGATCCCCGTTGAAAAACAGGAACAGTTCTCCGACGTGAAATCTTTCGGTACATTCCTCCGCAATAAAGTCTACAACATGCCCCTCCCCGATTCATTTATCCAAAGATCTTCACTTGACTTTTTACAGAAAGAGAACCTTCAACCGGACAGACAGATATCCTGATTCTCTGAATGACTCTTTAATCAAGTTAATTTTACCTTATCAAAATAATCCTTTTCCCTTGAATAGCCGTAATATTTCTGCTTTCAATTGAATAATTAACCGTTACCGACTATTTTTGTATATTGGTTCATCATTGAATTGAACATTGATACATTGAACATTGAACATTGATCATTGATCCTTATATCCCGATAAAGTTATGAGCACAACAGATTACACCAAAGAATTTTATCTTTTTGAAGGAATCACGGAAGGTATGCCGGATGAAATGATTAAAACCCTCCGCTCATTTATTTCCACAGAGAATCTTTATGCCTCTGCAACAAGAGAAATAGCCACAAAGCTCGAGAATCTGAACAGCGAATTCAAATATACCCACGACCGGAATCCCATCCAGCACATCATTACACGGGTAAAATCTCCTGCCAGCATTTTGAATAAACTGCGGCGTAAGGGAAAGAATCTGACAGCCCGCTCGGCAAGGGAAAACCTCACCGATATTGCCGGAGTAAGGGTCATCTGCTCTTATATCAGCGACATTTATCTTATCTCAGGCATGCTCACATCTCAGAACGATATTAACCTTGTCCGCAAAAACGATTACATTAAAAATCCAAAATCCAACGGCTATCGAAGTCTCCACCTGATCATTACCGTCCCCGTCTTCCTCTCCAAAAGCGTCGAATATGTAAATGTCGAAATCCAGATTCGTACCCTTGCAATGGATTTCTGGGCCTCGCTCGAACATGAACTGGCTTACAAATTAGGCGGGAAAAAAACGGAATCCGTTTCTGCCGAATTGTTGGATTGCGCTAACGAAATAGCGGCAATCGAAACAAGAATGCAGGAACTTTTTAACCTCTCCGTGGCCAACGGAAAACATGAAAATCCTAAAACATGACAAAAAAATGCACCAAACCAAGGAATTTTGGATAAATTTACCGAACTTTACTATACGTGAAAAAGAACATCTTGTTGATGTCTCAGTTTTTCAGCTGTTAAAGTTTCAGGGGAGTATCAAAGGCTTATAACTGGTGCGTCGAAACCATCTGATCCCCCTGCACTGAACTGAAAATAACAGATTACTGTTCGCTGTTAACTGTTCGCTGTTCACTTTTAACTGATCGCTTATGAAACCAACCTATCTGGATGAATTGGAAGAAACATTGAAAGCCATCTCTGCTGACAGGGACAGGACCAATCTTCTCAGAAAACCCGAACAAAATGCTCTCGCGTGGCTGGTTATCCGCATCCCATCCTGGGTCAATTCCGATATGCTTACCTCCTTTGGCCTCTTCGGAAGCCTCGTCGTCCTTGCCTCATTCATCCTTGCCGCTTACATCCGCGTCGAATGGCTGCTTCTCGGGATCCTCGGCCTCCTGATCAACTGGTTCGGCGATTCCCTCGACGGCAGGGTCGCCATCTACCGCAAACGCTCCAGAAAATGGTACGGGTTTGCCCTCGACCTCATAACCGACTGGCTCAGCATCATCCTCATCGGTCTGGGTTACATCATTTACAGCGATGGCATGTGGGAACTGCTGGGATATGGATTTGTCGTTCTCTACGGCTGGGCTATTATGACAACCCTGCTCAAATACAAGATTTTCGGCGAATATGAGATCGATCCGGGTCTCTTCGGACCTACCGAAGGCCGCGTCCTCGTCTCCCTGATCCTCCTCTTCGAGGTTCTTATCCCCGGATCCATCGTATGGACGGTCGCAGGGCTTACTGCCTTCATTTTCTTTGTCAACCTCTTCGATACCGCTAAGCTCCTTCGCCTCGCCGACATCCACGACAAAAAGGAAAAGCTCAAAGCCTCCGTCCCCCTCCCCGCCGACCGCTTCATACAAATCAACCAGGGATGATATTTCTTAATTGTCAATTGTCAATTATTAGTGGTGCGTTAACTTTAAAAATTTAGATGTAAGTATAAGTAAATAAGTTTTTTATAGACGTTCTTTGTTTTTTTGATTTGAATTAAAGCTTTTAGAGATTCCTCACTTTGTTCGGAATGACACCTGGGCGTAACAAAGGGGGGTGATAAGGGGCGGCAGAGCCGCCCCTTATCACCCCCCGGCCCTCAGAACAAAAGTGTCATGCCGACACGAAGTGAGGCATCTCATGAAGCGAAATCAAAGGACACTTCTAAAAAATCTGTCATTGGTAATGAAGCGGAGCGGAATGAGGAGTCTCTGATGTTCAGGAGAAGTATCTTATTCAATTTCTTAAAATATTAAAGCACCAGCATTGATTGTCAATTGTCAATTCTTCCTCTTGCCTGTTCCCTGACTTAATACTTAATTCGTAATTCAATGGAAAATCGTCTCTTCGGCTACAACCGCAACATCATCTTCACAGGTCTGACAAGTTTCCTTATGGACACTTCAGTGAAGATGGTCTACTCCGTTATGCCCATGTTTCTCCTCTCCATTGGCGCCTCAAAAACCGCCCTGTCCCTCATCGAAGGCATCGCCGAAAGCACCTCCTCCCTGGTCAAGGCCCTGTCAGGATTCCGCAGCGACAGGATAGGCCGCAACAAACCCTTCATGCTCATCGGTTACGGCCTCTCTGCCCTCATCATCCCGCTCTACACCTTCGTCGTCTCTCCTCTCCAGGTCCTCTTCCTCCGTTTCCTCGAACGCTTCGGCAAAGGCATCCGCACCGCCCCCCGCGACAGCCTCATCGCCGGATCGGTCGAAAATGGCGAAACAGGCAAGAGCTTCGGCCTTCAGAAAGCCATGGACAACAGCGGGGCCATAGCCGGTCCTCTTGCCGCCTTTGCCCTCCTCGCCTCCTTCCCCGGCAACTTCAGGCTCCTCTTCCTCCTCGCCGGCATCCCTGCCGTCCTGGCCATCTTCGTCCTCATCTTCGGCATCCGCGAAGCCCGTAAAAAAAGCGAAAAACTCTTCACCCGTTTTCATTTCGCCGATTTCTCCCCCCGCTACTGGTTCTTCCTCGTCATCGTCTTCCTCTTCACCCTCGGCAACTCCACCGACGCACTTCTCCTTGTCAAAGCCAACGCCGTGGGCGTCAAAGTAGCCCTCGTGCCCATCGTCTATCTCGTGATGAATTTCGTCTGCCGTGGCAGGCGCCATCCCCGCCGGCTCCCTCTCCGACCGCATCGGCCGCGAACGCCTCCTCATTTTCGGCTTCCTCGTCTACTCGGGCGTCTATTGGGGCTTCGGCGCCGCCTCCCATCCCTTCATCATCTTCGTCCTCTTTGCTCTTTACGGCCTTTACTCCGCCGCCACCGACGGCATCCAGAAAGCCTTCGTCTCCGACCTCGCCGACAGCAACAAACGGGGCACCGCCCTGGGCATCTACTACGCCGTCACCGGCATCACCCTCCTCCCCGCCAGCCTCTTCGCCGGCTTCCTCTACGACCGCGTCAACTCCCGCGTCCCCTTCTTCTTCGGCGCCTCTACCGCCCTCCTCGCCGCTATCCTTATGCTCATCTTCTACCTCACCCGAAAAAAGGGCCGTTAATTGTCAATAATTCCTTTTCCTACTGACCATTAATAATTGCACATTGATCACTGAACACTAAATTCATAGTTCTTTTATGCACCTAACATTCCTTCCATAATTCTTAACATTCCCTCCCTGGCTTACGGTCGGTGTATCATATTGTACTTGCTTATGAAAGCCCATATTAGGATCTGGCCGTGAGGCAGTCCACCAATTTGCATTCTGTGTCAGTCCCCCAAAAGAGGAACCACTACCCGGAAACCTATATCCTCCGGGCAAGGCTGTAAATCCGCTCTCGTTCGTAGCACCTGTGTTCGGACTTTTCCAGTCGGTAAGGCCGGCTTCTTTCATTTTGCCTCCTGCTATAGTCAAACCACCGAGAAAATTGAATAAAGTTGCCCAATCACTATCATCCGGCACATGCCATTCGGAAGGGCAGAGCTTGCCGGTATTAACGGCATACCAGTTATAATACCCTCCGAACTTATCTTTGTATGTTTCATCATTGTTGTACCAACCGAGTGCTGGAATTGTTAGTATGCTCCAGCTGTTGTCGATAATGACAGGAATCGCTGTGCCGTCACTGAGTTTTGTGGTTTTAAGATTTTCCTTCATCCAGATCTGGGTACCGATTGACAAGGTCTGGTATATATTTCCGTCAAAATCGGTTACTGTTCCCGTAAGCTCTAGAGTTGTAAACGATATTTCCTCTCCGTAGCCCGTTCCCACACTATTGACAGCATAGGCTCTCATATAGTATTTTGTATCAGGATTCAATCCGGTTAAAGAAATTCTAAATGAGCCCATGCCAATTCCCTCTTCTGCCTTGAAATCATCAGTTGCCGGATGCGGGGATGTACTCCAGCATACTCCGCGGCGGGTCACCTCTGCCCCTCCATCTGAAATAACGTTTCCTCCTGAAGAAACGCCTGAGGCAGTAACAAGCGAAATAGCCGATGTACTCAGGATGGGGGCAGTCGAAAGAGTAGTAAATGTGATTTCATTGCCGTAGGATACTCCCGCAGAATTAACGGAATAGGCCCTCACGTAATAGGTAATGCCCGGAGCTAATCCTGAAATATGGCTTGTAAAAGTCCCCGATCCTGATCCATCAGCCGTTTTGTCATTGATGATTTCCGGATTTCCTGCTGTGTTCCAGCAGACTCCCCGTGCCGATATGGTTCCTCCGCCGTCTGAAATTATATTGCCTCCTGTAACGACGGATGAGTCCGTAAGAGAAGAAATAGAAACTGTTGTCATAGTTGCCAGGGCTGTCAGAGTAGTAAAGAAAATATCCTCTCCGTAACCTGCTCCAGCCGAATTTAAGGCATATGCCCGAAGATGATAGGTGGTTCCGGGATTTAACCCTGTAATTGTACTGGTATAACTCCCTACTCCTGTACCATCTGAAGTTTTATTATTATTACATTCAGGATTGATAGTTAATCCCCAGCATACACCCCGCGACGTAATTGAGCTTCCTCCGTCTGAGATTATAGTTCCTCCACTTGTTGCAGTTGTTTCAGTAACTGAATTAACTGCCGCGCTCTCAACAACAGGGGATGAAACAGTTTGGCTTTTTTTACAAGTAGATATAAGTGTTATGACAAGAAAAATTGTACTCAAATGGGTTAGAAAAGATTTTATTATCCAGTTTTTCATTGAAACTCGGCTAAGTGTAAATACTCGATCCATATTCTCGTAATCCCGGTTAGAAGATATCAAATTCGATTTTGCAAATACTATGCCATTAACATATCCGGTTGTAATTGTGTGGATTGCGACAAAGCATTTAATAAATCTGATAAATTAGTCTTCATTAATAACCAAAATCCCTGAAATTAGATAAATCATCATTTGTTCAGATTTTCTAATTTAACTTTCTTCGCGTTAAAATCTGTGTGATTTTTGTCATTTATCTTTGTTCCAATAAAATTGATTATCAATTTATGAATTAATTTTTTAAATTCAAAAATTAAGACGTAATATATTCCACTGCTACACGGTTATCGATTTCTCCAAATGCTGCCACATGTCAGCCTGCCTGGACTGTGACGAGGAATTTGTTACCGATACCGCCTCCGCCATGAACATCCTTGGCTACAGACACTCCCTGCCTTTCGGCGCTGGTCTGAGCGTCAACGGATATGAAGGCAACAACCGCGCCAATATCACTAACTGCGCAATGCTTATCGACCGCTACGCCCCTGCCAATCCCGGCATCGGCGAATCAAACTGGCTTTACCAGGGCCCTGTCTCCATCACCTCCGAAAACAAACACATCACCGATTTCCTGAAGGATTTTATCACCAGCCATAACGATATCGCTCACTGGTACGCCATACCGTCCGATTACGCCCTTATGAAAACGCGAGACAGCACGGGGATCATTAATGGCCTCAAGGCAGGCGGCATAGGATACCGCTTGGTCATTACTTCGGTCTCATGGAACAATGCCTCTGCGGGAGGGATAATTCACATCACCTCAACCTGGGCAAACCGGAACTGGGGCAAACTGAATGCCAAAGCTCCCGTGAAATGGTTCCTCACCGACAAGACAGGCAAAGAGATCTGCTCAGGCATCGATGCCGGGCCGTCAATAAACCAGAAAGGCAACTTCTGGAGAAAGGAGAAGCAGCATTCGATGTCCTTCAACCTTAAGGTGCCTGCCTCTGTCCCTTCCGGCAGGTATGACCTTCGTGTGGCACTGATCAACAATACCACCAACCGCATTCCTTATATCCGCTTGGCCATCAAAGGCAAAGACGATGAGGGAAGGTACAGGCTGGGGTGGGGGGTTTGGTGATTTACTGATTTGCTGATGTGCCGGTAGTCGGACAATTTATGCTGAAATATTCCCAATATTTTTCACTGTAGAGACGCACGGTGTGCGTCTCAATGTCCCTGTCCCATTGAATTTAATAAGCGTCTCATTCTGTTTAATATCCCGGTCTCATTGAATTTAATACGCATCCCATTCTGTTTAATATCCCAGTCTCATCGAATTTTGATAAAAATACCGGGAAAAAGTTTGATAAGTCAGCCTTACAATACTTCCCCCGGTCCCAAGGATTAGAATCACCCCTGTCTCTTTAAGTAATTCAAAGGAATGCGGATGTTAAACCGTTACAGATTGTTCATTCGGGTTTGGCCCATACTGATTCTCTCCCGGAGTGCTTTCAAGGATCATTAGCACGAGAAGCCAGATTCCGCCTATGATCGGGATCAATCCTATCAGGATCCACCAACCGGTTCTTCCTGTGTCATGCAGCCTCCTTACAGTCACAGCCAGCGACGGGATCAGCACTGCCAGTACATAAAGCAGATAAATGTACCCGTAAGGCATTTTTATCGTTCCATATTTAAAATTGGTGCCCAGAATGTTATCAATTATCGCCGCAATAATCAGGGCAATAATGTTAAAAAGCACAAACATCCAATATTCCGTTCTCGATGCCCTCCCGCTGAAGACGGTATAATCTCTCAGAACCTTCATGTACCAGTTCATAATTCCAAAGTTTTTAGATTGTTTATAATGGTTAATTGTTTCCAAATTACAAATATTTTACTGAAATTCAAAATGTTTATTCTGTTTATTCCCATTTAGGTGTTTGAATCTTATTCAGAATCCATACAATTCCTCTTGATCAAAATAAAAAGGGTGATGCACCGAAAACTTAAAAACTCGCAAATGACCATTGAATCCCGAAGTTTAGGGATTGAATGACTATCGAATCCAAAGCTACTTACAGTTGTAGTAAAAAGAATTCCGGTCAGTTTCCTCGCTTTGTCCGTTGTAGAAAATAATATAGACCGGAAACCCAAACTCGTTATAAGTGTATTCCGTGTGGATATCGGAAATTGTTGAATGAATGGTTTTGATATTGTTGGTATTAAAATAATCAAGAGAGAATTCTTCACAATCATAAAAATCGTAGAGGAAATGAATAGAATTCTTATGTGGGTTCGATTTATCGTCGTAGGTAAAAACTGCTGAATTTTTTAACTGATAATTCCCGGAAGAGGGATTGAATTTATACCATTCTGCATGTGTAATATTTTTTTCGTCTCCTTCGTATTCAACAGAAATAGAATCGGATAGTCTACCATGAAAATGATATAGAATATATTTTAGATGGTTGCTGTCGTAAAAATAATTTGCCTGAACGCGGTCACTATTCGTATCAATCTGCAAAATTTTTCCATCCCCGAAAGTCAGTGAATAATTTAAAAAATCTCTCCAGACGCCCTCTGAAAGATCTCTAACAAATATTTTCACTTCATTGTCATTATACTCAAAGCGGGCCTGAGTGTTTTTATCGCTGTTGTTCCGGTAACTTTTATCAATTCTGTTGATTTGGTTGTCCAGGTAAAAAATCGAATCGGTGTACCAACTCGGAACACTGAATAATTCGGGAAGGCAGCCGGTCTGCAATATCCTTACCTGATCGCTCTCTTTTACACAGTTGGAAATTATCAGTACAAAGCCACAAAAAATAAGGCTTCTGAACAGGAATTTAATCATTGATTCTCGTCGGTTTATAAATACTCTTTATCGATTCATCAATAATTATAGTGAATTTTAACGAATTTCCAAAATTTTTGTGAAAACATTTTAAGATTAGGCGTTACAATCCCATATTTGCGGCACAGTAACTTTGAGACTTTACCCTTTAACTTTGTAACTCTATGACTTTGTAATTTTAATCAGGGTGTTTACCTGCAATTATAGGTAATAATATTCCTGTCCGTGACTTGGCTCAATTGGTCATAAAAGGTGATGTATACCGGATAGTCATTTTCATTATAAATATAATCAGCATGAATATCACAGGCGTAAACATAGTCGCTGTGAAGTTCATAATCCAAAGATTTAACAGTCTTCATATTATTCCTGTTAAAATAATCCAATGAAAACTCTTCACAATCATAAAAGTCATACAGAAAATGAAGGGAATTTCTGTACGGATTATTTTTATCATCATATGTATATGAAACTGAATTTGTTAATGTAAATTTCCCGATAACCTGATCATAATTGAACCACGAGGATTGACAGATATTATTCCTGTTTTCGTCATATTCAACTGAAATGGAATCGGTTAGTTGATTGTTTCTGTAATACAGAATATATTTGAGAATTTCGTTCTTATAGAAATAATTTGCATTTACCCTATTACTGTTTGTTTCAATCCCTAAAATCCTGCCGTCTTCGAAATGCATAGTATAGTGAATGAAATCCCTCCAGGAACCCCAGTAAAAATCCCTCACAAAAATTTTCACCTCATCTCCGATGTATTCCAATCTCGCATAGGTATTCTTCTCGCTTTCGTTGATATCATATTTATTCAGCTTGCTGATTTGATTATCTGAATAATAAATTGAATCAGTATACCAACCTGGGACGCAAAACACCTCGGGTGAACAACCGATTTGTAAACTCAGCAATACCCTGTCTTTTCTTTCTTCTTTTTCACAATCGGACAAGAATATCAGAACCAAGGAGAATATCAGCAAAAGGTAAATTATTCTTTTCATAAATCCGGGTTCAGTAATCACTTTTATTTTCGGGTGCCTCTTAAAGAAATTCCCTGACATTCTTAAACTCATTTAATTTGCAGGTTATCAAAAATTTATATCTCTTATTCATTCAGTTAGAATGGATTTTTCCAGCCATTAGAAAGGCTAATTATGATATTTGCTTTACTTCATGGCAATTATCTTTTTTAATTGCTCCTTATGTTTTGTTGCAAACCAGAGCTTTAAAGCATCAAACGCAGATTTATTGATTCAGTGTTGCATTATTATTGACATAAAAATAGTCAGAAAAAAAGTCTTGAAAATTAGTTAACAATTTAGTTATCAACATATTTGTGTTTATAACCCTAAATGAGCTCAATCAAAGTAAATCCTGCATGAACATTCGTATATTGTTTAGCTTTCACAATCAGAAATTAACCTTTTCTGTCAAATATCACATCTTAATATAAATACTGTTTACTAATTAAAGATTTATTGCAAGTGATTTTCATATAATTAAATAAACGGTAATTCTTTGTTATATGTAATATTAACCTGATTCCGTTTTCATTACCTGCATTGTCAGCGAACCACCTTTTCATGGCAGGACAATTACAATTTTCTTCTTATTACCTTATCATTAATAAATCTTTAATTGATCAAAACAACCCTTTGATTATTATAATTTTATTATATTTTCGCAAAAAATACAGACATATATATGTATAGATATATGGGAAAGAGAAACATCCTTGTATTTAAATATAACATGTATTGAACCGGTTAAACTTCCAAAGATTAGTTACTTTTACAACTTATTTTCCCTTAGGGTCAATAATTGAAAAGGGTATTTTGGGATACAGCGATAAATTTTTGTAAAATCAAAGAAATTATATGGATAATACTGATACCGTTTTAACGGATGTTTTGATAATAGGAGGCGGACCTTCCGGTTTGGCAGCCTCAATTCATTTAGCGGATTTATTAAAAGAAAAAGGCATGAATCACCGGATTCTTCTGATAGAAAAAGGAAGTTCAGTCGGAAGTCATATCTTATCCGGAGCAGTAGTTAAAACTACCGTTTTCAGGGAATTATTGCCGGACGATGACTTTAATGAAATTCCGTTCAATGCTAAAGTCACAAAGGATTCTACAATACTTCTAAGTAAAAATGGATCTTTCAGGCTGCCGATTCACCTTCCTTATATGAGCAACAAGGGAAATTACACGGCTTCACTGAGCCAGGTTTGCCGTTACCTTGCAAAAAAAGCGGAGGAGAAAGGAGTGGAAATTTACCCGGGCTTTTCATTAAGCGAAATATTATACCGGGATGGTAAAGTGATTGGTGCCAAAACCATCGATACAGGGGTTGACCATGACGGGAACAGACTTGCTAATTTTCAGCCTGGCACAAGGATTGAAGCCAAACTGACAATTTTTGCCGAAGGAACCAGGGGAAGTCTTGCAAAACAGCTTATTCAAAAATACAACCTTGATAAAGGTAAAAACTGCCAGGTTTATTCTCTTGGCGTTAAGGAATTGTGGAATGTTCCTGAAGGGAATATCAAACCGGGTGAAGTATACCATACAATGGGTTATCCTCTGAATTTGCATGAATTCGGCGGGGGATTCATCTATGGATTAAATGATAACAGAGTAGCTGTCGGACTGGTGGTCGGTCTGGATTACCCCGATCCGACATTCGATGTGCATGATGCCTTCCAGGTATGGAAAACACACCCGTTTGTTTCCAAAATACTTAAAGGAGGCAAGCTGGTCGAATATGGTGCAAAAACCCTGCCGGAAGGAGGCTGGTATTCGATTCCCCGACTTTATACCGATAATGTCCTGATCGTTGGTGACAGTGCGGGATTGATTACAATGCCGGCATTAAAAGGTGTTCATCTTGCAATCACTTCAGGAATGCTCGCCGCCAAAACAGCTGTCTCTGCATTAAGCAAAAATGATTTCTCCGAAAACGTTCTTTCCCAATATGGATCGTCTGTAAAAGAAAGCGCAATTTACAGGGATATGTATCCTGTGAGAAATTTCAGGCAGGCATTTTCCAGGGGGATGATTGCCGGAGCCATACATTTTGGGACACAATTGATAACCGGCGGCGCCGGATTCTTCGGAAAATTAAAGGCACATCCCGACAGCGAAACAACCAAAACACTCAAGGAATTTAAAGGCAAGCCCTTCAGAAAAAGATTCGAAGGAAAACTGGAATTTGATAAAGTTCTCACTTTTGACAAACCCACTGATGTATTTTATTCAGGAGTTAATCACGATGACCACCAGGTCCCACACGTACGGATCAACAATCCGGATCAGTTCAAAGAGCTGAATATTAAACAGTATGGCGCAATGGAACAGTATTTCTGTTCATCGGAAGTGTATGAACTTCATACTGATAAAAACGGACATCAGGAATTGAGAATTCATTTTGAGAACTGCATGCATTGCAAAACATGCGATATTAAATCACCCGGCGACGGGATCACCTGGTCTGTCCCCAATGGCGGAAACGGACCGGAATTTCAGAATATGTAATTATTAAAAGAACTATGGCTCTTACAATTATAAGTTTAATAAAACAGGTACCCCTTCCCACGGAAATGAGAATGGGGGAAGATGGCTTGATGGACAGGACAAAGGCAAAATCAATGATCAATAATGATTGCCAGTTTGGTCTTGAAGCAGGATTACAGCTTAAAAAACAGTATCCCGATGCCCGTCTGATTGTTTGCTCAATGGGACCAAAGTCATTCGAAAACGCGTTGAGAACAGCCATTTCAATGGGCTATGACGAAGCGTATCTGTTATCGGACCGCAAATTAGGCGGCAGCGATACTTATGCGACAGGCCTGGCTATTTCAACCATGTTAAAGCATCTGGGTTTTACCAAAGATTCAAAAGAACCTTTCATAATACTGGCCGGACGTCAGACAAGTGACGGAGATACGGCACATGTACCCTCCCAGGTGGCTGAAAATCTGGGAATCCCTCAAGCTACATTCGTGGAAAATGTTCAAGCTGACGGTGAAGGGAATGTTATCGCAAAACGAATTATCGAAGGGGGTTTTCAGATAATGGAACTTCCAATACCATGTGCAATTTCTCTTACCCCCACGGGGATTCCTCCACGTAAACCATCCTTGGGCGGGGCAATAAAAGCACGGCATATGCAAATCACCACTTTCGGGATTGATGATATCGGGCTCGGTTCTGAAAAAATCGGTCTCAACGGTTCTCCCACTATCGTTGTCAAAGTAATAAATATAGTCAGCGAAAGACCGCCTGTTATCATGGCAGCAGGGCATGATGATGCTTCCCTCGTTGACAATCTGATTGACAATTTTAATAATGAGAGGAAGGTCATAATAAAAAAGGAAGAAACCGAAAGAAAGGTTGTGGAGGTTCCGGACTATCCTTATAAAGACATCAGAAACGGGGCAAAAGGAATCCTGACCTGGGCGGAACTGGCAAACGGAGAAATAACACGTCCTTCGCTTGAAATTCTTACACCGGCACGCAGGCTTGCTAAACAATTGGGAGATGATACCAAAATTATGACACTGCTGATTGGTAAGAATGTAAATGGTCTGACTCAGAAACTTATTGAACACGGATCAGACGAAGTGATCGTAGTTGAAAATGACAGGCTGGAAGAATATCTTGTTCTTCCTTTTTCATCCATTTTTGCTCAAGTGATTAAAGGAACGGAAGCCTGAAATTGCACTTTTTGCTGCTACTACTTCGGGACAGGGAACTTGCTCCACGTATAGCGGTCAAAACAGGAAGCGGTGTAACTGCCGACTGTACCGGACTCGAAATAGGCGATTATATCAACCGTAAAGAAAAGGTTATTTACAGACCCATACTCCATTCACACCGGCCAACTTATGGGGAGAGTAAACTGGCTACTATCCTTGGTTTTGAATTTCCGCAGATTTCCACCGCTCGTCCGGGGACATTCGAAGTCCCCAAGAAAGAAAGCGGACGTACAGGGACCCTTTCCACATTTAAACCGGTTCTTCAGATAAAGAATTCACGGTTGAAATATTGAAAACAGTTCGGGGTGAAGGGAGCTTGCAAAATCTTTTCGAAGCAGATATTATTGTTTCGGGAGGCAGGGGAGCCACAGGCGACAATCTTGGATTGATAAAAAAACTTGCGGCGGCACTGAAATCCAAGGGAGTAAATGCCGAATGGGCCTGTAGCCGTGTGGTGGTAGATGAAGGTGTTGCAGAATATGCCCATCAGATTGGTCAGACCGGAAAAACTATACGTCCAAAAGTTTACATCGCTATTGGAATTTCAGGAGCTATACAACATATTGCAGGAATGAAAGAATCTGAAAGGATTGTTGCTATCGACCATAATCCTAAAGCATCCATATTTAATTTTGCTGATTTTGGCATTGTCGGAGAATACGAGGACATCGTACCTGAATTGATTGAACGGGTCAATAAAGGTTTTACCTTTGGGATAGAACCCCGGGAAAAGGGTAAAAATTAATGAGGTGAGGGTGTGAGAGGATGAGAAAGTGAGATGCTGAGAGTGTGTGATTTTTTCATCTTCTCAACTTCTCATTTTCTTGCTGCCATGTTCAAAAATTTCTCTTATTCTTTATTTTAGTTTTCCGGTTTCCGGTCTCCGGTCTCCGTTTTAGCTTAATCTTTCTATTCTCTTGTTAAGAGACTGTGCTATAATTATAGGCACTTTTTCCTCAATTACAGTGCTTGTATCCAGTTGAAGTGCCCTGACGTCATTAAGACTTAAACCTCGGATGGCATTGTGAAGCCTCATAATGAAAGCTTTTTTCGCAGGAAGTTTATAATCATGTGTCATAATCCTGTCAAGATTGATAAACAGAAAATCAGCAGGTATAGAATGTCTTTTAAGTGATTCGTAACGGCTTACCATGCTGATTTCACCACTTTTCACAAGATCTTCAAGCACTTCCCTGAAATAAAGGTTAATCTTTCTCTCTATTTTGAAACCAAGCCGGAATTCTACTTTGATAAGCACTCCCGGAATCAAATGATGAACAACATATTCGAAAGTATCCGGAGTGTTGAGGTTATCGACATGAAGAAACCAATAAGTATTTGCCCGTTTTGGATGTTTATTGAAAATTGAATAAATAATTTTTGCCTCAATCTGCTGTAAATGGTCCGCATGCGTTATATAAACCAGGTTTGTGGCAATTTTGGGAACTGAAGAATCATTGCTCAGCTCCTTAAAGAGATCGGTATATTTTCTAAGGTCAATAAAGCTTATGTACTGATTCTTAAGTTTTCTTCCAAAATACCATCCATACATAACCATAAAGAAACCCAATGCAAGAGCAATGGTAAGCCATCCCCCGTAAATAAACTTATGCAGATTGGCTACCAAAAAAGTACCTTCAATTGTAATATAAGTGAAAAGCAATATTAAGACCAGAATTGGGCTTGTTTTTCGCAGATAAAGATGGTATGAAAGAAGTAAAGTAGTCATGATCATCGTGATCGTTATAGACAGACCATAAGCCGCTTCCATTCCTGAAGATGAACCGAAATAGATCACCACAAACGAAGAGGCTATCCATAAAAACCAGTTGACAAAAGGGATATATACCTGTCCCTTCACAGTAGTCGGATACAAAATCCTGACTTTCGGCCACAAATTAAGAGAAACCGCTTCACCAATCAGGGTGTAAGAACCACTGATAAGAGCCTGACTCGCAATTATTGCAGCGGCGGTTGATATAAAAATTCCCGGCAGTAAAAACCATCCTGGCATTATTGCATAAAAAGGATTGTTCCCGTGAAGCATTCCGGGATGGTCAATTATGTAAGCCCCCTGACCGAAGTAGTTCAATAATAATGAAGCTTTTACAAATATCCAGGTGATCCGGATATTTTTTAAGCCGCAGTGCCCAAGGTCAGAGTAAAGAGCCTCAGCACCGGTGGTTGCCAAAAATACTGCACCGAGCAGGATAATTGCTCCGGGATATTCATTTATTAAGCGAAGAGCATAAATTGGATTTAAGGCGGCCAGAATTTTAGTTTCAGAAAATATGTGAGTTAACCCAAGTACGGCAAGCATAGTGAACCAGATCACCATCATTGGCCCAAACAGACGCCCTATAAATTTAGTACCGAACTGTTGCAGGAAGAAAAGGACAGACAGGATAGTAACCACTATAGGGACAACCGAGATACCGGGATCAATTATTGTCAAACCTTCAATCGTTGTAGTAACCGTAATAGCAGGGGTAATAATACCGTCTGCAAGTAAGGCGCTGCCTCCAATCATCGTCACAATAGCCAACCAATTACCTTTCTTCCTGATCAGGGCAAACAGAGCAAAAATACCTCCCTCTCCATGGTTATCTGCCCTGAGTGTTATAATGACATACTTAATAGTCGTCTGAAGTGTGAGAGTCCAGAAAATGCAGGATAATGACCCGTAAATAAGCAATTCGTTATATACCTTCGCCTCATTGATAATGGCGCTGATCACATAAAGAGGGCTCGTACCGATATCTCCATATACTATCCCCAATGTAATGATCAACCCTGACAAAGAAACATCGCTTATTCCGGTTTTTCGCCGATCCATCCCTTTTGTTCCCTTTTAATGCTCTGTTTAAAAAAATCAGGCAAAAGTAATTCTAAAAATTAAATTATATCAAGATAATGAACTTTTATTTAACGAATTCTTAATGTTATGCTAAGAGCCAAATCAAATTTATTTAATTAAATTTCAGCTCATTAATAAATGTATTATGATCAGTAAGTCTACAATCAGGTGTATTCGGGTCACATTTATTTTTCCGGATGATTCGTTGTAAATTTGAGCATTACATTCAATAAAATTCCCGAAATTTGTAAACTCCAAACTGCAGACAATGGGAAAAATTAAAACACTGATCATTGATGATGAGTCTCTTGCAAGGGATCTTCTACGTAATTTCCTTGAGAAAGATCAAAGGATAGAGATAGTCGGTGAATGCAGCAATGGATATGAGGGATTGCTGGCTATTGGCAAATTAAATCCCGATCTTGTATTCCTTGATATTCAGATGCCCAAAATCAATGGATTCGAAATGGTTGAATTACTTTCAGATCCCCCGGCTATTATATTTTCTACGGCTTACGACCATTATGCCATTAAGGCCTTTGAAGCCAACGCCGTTGACTATCTGTTGAAACCCTATCCACATGAACGCGTGACAAATGCGGTGAACAAAGCTATTGATAAAATCAATTCAGGTCATAAAGAAACTGAAATTCAACATTTAGTCGATAGCCATGATGAAGAGATCGGTATGATAAACCGGATTATCGTAAAGTCAGGCAGGAAAATACACATCATCCCTATAGATTCAATTTTCTATATAGAATCCCAGGATGATTTTGTAATGATATACTGCAAGGAAGGTCATTTCATGAAACTGAAAACGATGAAATATTTTGAGAACCACCTCGACAGCCGGCAATTTGTCCGTATTCATCGTTCGTACATTGTAAATGTTTCTCAGATTTCAGAAATCCAGCAGTATGAAAAGGAGTCATGGATGATTTTAACAAAGCAGGGAGCTAAAATTAAAGTCAGCAAAACGGGTTATGTAAATCTTAAGGAGAAGTTAAAAATCTGAATTTCAACAATATATTGTATTTAAAATTTCCGGCAGATGTTTTATACTGTTGATAAACATGGCACATTATGAACATTTAATTAAACAAATAAAATTAGATATAAACAACTTTCAAACAAGTAATTAACAGCTTTTATTGGGTTAATTAACAGGTATAAATCAAAAAACAGTCACGTTTAAATAAGGATTTATTAGTAAAATTGATGTAATTTCTTTTCTTTGCAGGAAATAATCTTGAAATGTAATAGGGTCTTATATTAATGGTAAATAATCAGGATGTCAATCTTTTAGCTATTTTCGAACATTTTAATTTTTCTCCGCTGCTAAAGATTATTGTGGTGTTTTCCCTTCTTGGATTTGCTGGTTCTATTTTTTTAATCTCAAGAATTAATAAATCAGGCACTCCCGGCAGAAAGCTTTCATTCAGGGAACGATTATTACGCGGAAAAGTCGAAATAATTCTATCAGGTAACAGACCTGTTAAACCTTCCTATGTATTAATGACTGTCAGAAATATCGGCAAGCGTGAAGTTGATCTTCAGTCACCGGTAGTGATATTTAAAAGATGGCGCAGCAGGCGTAAATTTCGAATTCTTTCGGTAAAGGAATCTGAAATATATCCCATGTTTATGGACCCCGGAGAGGAATCCGTTGTCAATATCTCTATGGAACAATTTTACAGCAGTGTACCTGAATTAAGAAGGGCATGCCGATTTAATGTTGAAATAAAGGATGATACGGGCAGAAAGTACAAAAGCCGTACCCTTCGTCTAAAGTGGATTTAATTCGTGTAATTTGTACAATGAGGAGTTGGATATTTAAAGAGGAGGATTTTATTCATTTACCTGTTTATAACGGGGATGATCTTGGTGTAAAATGGAGCCCCGAAAAAACTGTGGCAAGAATTTGGGCGCCTACTGCAAAACGTATCCTTTTCAGATTGTATAAAGAAGGATTCAATGGGGATGCCATCCGCGAATTGTCAATGCACCCTGACCAATCAGGCACCTGGGTTATTGAAATAAATGAGAATCTCGAAAATCTCTTTTATACTTTCCAGGTCAGGGATAATATCGGATGGCTAAAAGAAGGCCCTGATATTTATGCTGTTGCAACCGGAGTGAACGGAAAGAGGGGAATGATTGTTGATCTTCAAAAAACAAATCCTCCCTTCTGGGAATTAGATAAACGGCACACATTCCACTCTCCGGCCGATATGATCATTTATGAGATCCATATCCGCGATTTTTCTATCGCCCCTTCTTCCGGCACAAAGCATCGTGGTAAGTACGCCGGTTTTATCGAACGCGGGACAAAACTACCCTCCGGAGAATCAACCTGCATGGATCATTTGCTGGAGATGGGAATTTCTCATGTGCATCTTTTGCCGGTTTCTGATTTTTATACAGTTGATGAAACGAAAAAAGATCCACAATATAACTGGGGTTATGATCCTTTGAATTATAATGTTCCGGAAGGCTGGTATTCAAGCAATCCTTTTGATGGCACAGTAAGAATCAGGGAATTTAAACAGCTTGTCAAAACACTGCACGACAACGGAATCGGTGTTATTCTCGATGTGGTTTACAACCATTCGGGACTCATATATGAATCCTATTTTAATCAGACCGTTCCCGGTTATTTCTACCGTTTAGATAAGGACGGCAAATTTTCCGATGCAAGCCTGTGCGGTAATGAATTAGCTACGGAACGGGAAATGGTAAGGAAATTCATTATCGATTCAGTCGCCTGGTGGGCCGGAGAATATCATATAGATGGTTTCCGGTTTGATCTTATGGGAATCATAGATATTGAAACGATGAACAAGGTCAGGGAAAGAGTTGATGAAATCGATCCGGATATATTTATTTACGGTGAAGGATGGAGCGCCGGACCAAGCCCGTTGCCTGAGAATAGAAGAGCTGTAAAAATCAACACTAAACAGCTTGACCGTATTGCTTCTTTTTGTGACGACATCCGTAATGGATTGAGAGGATCGCCTTTTGATAAATTCAGTAAAGGTTTTATCTGTGGAGAAACGTTAAGGGAAGAACAGATCAAATTCGGTATTGCAGGAGCTGTCGCCCATGACCAAATTATTTACTCTTATGTTACTACTTCAGGATTAGCTTGGGCTAATGAGCCAGGTCAATGCATAAATTATGTATCCTGTCATGACAATCTTACCCTGTTCGATAAAATCCAGTATTCCTGCCTTGAAGCCACAAAGGAAACAACCGAACGAATAGCGCGCCTTGCCGTCGGAATAATTCTAACATCCCAGGGAGTACCCTTCCTGCTTGGCGGGGATGAAATGTTACGGTCAAAAGGCGGTAATCCGGATTCCTATGCCGCGCCGGACGAATTGAACAGAATTAATTGGCCTTTAAAAAGAAAAAATAAGGGCATGGTCGAGTTTACAAAAAATTGCATTGAATTAAGGCAACAGCACCCCGCATTCAGAATGCCTGATGCAAATATGATCCGTGAAAAACTCAGATTCTTTGGAAATTATCTCCCCGGTGTAATCACCTATGAGCTTTGCGACCATGCCAACGGCGATCCCTGGCGAAGAATTCTCGTGATGCTCAATGGGAACAATTATTCTGTAGAATATGAAATTCCCCGGGAAAATTGGCTTATAGTGGCTCAAAATGGCAATGTGTACCCCGAGGGATCCGGACATTCAAATACAAACCGGGTAAATTTACATCCTGTCTCAATGATGATCCTTGCCGCTGATGAATGACAAAAATGCAAAGAGCGGAGGGCTAAAAGCAAGGAGCTTAGAGTCTAATGACCAGGCTCTAAGCTCTTTGCTCTGTACCCTTGGCCCTTTGCTCTTAAAACGCCGCCAAAAGAAGATTAATGTCAGTGACCGGAATACCCAGCATATCGCCGATATCTTTATTGGTAAGGATACCGTTAAAGACATAAATCCCTTCACAAAATCCTGAATCGTTTTTTACATATTGGTTTATCCCGCCCGATTGCCCGATCTCCAATAAAACGGGAGTCAGAATATTACTTATTGCAATGGAGGTCGTTCTTGCAACCCGCGAAGTAATATTAGGAACACAATAGTGTATTACTCCATGCTCGACATACGATGGTTTTTTAAGATTTGTAATTCTTGATGTTTCAATACAGCCTCCCTGGATAATATTCAGGTCGATAATGATCGAATTTTCCTTCATACCCTTTACCATATCCTCAGTAATAACCAGTTTCGGGACTTCATTCAAACAAAGTGCACCGATTACAACTTCAGCTGTCCGCAGAGCTTTCCGTAAAGCCTTGGGATAAAAAACAGACGTAAAGACATTCCTTCCAAGCCTCGATTGAATATTCATCAGTTTATCGATCGAATCATCAAATATTTTAACAGTAGCTCCCAGGGCAAGGGCTGTACGGGCGGCAAATTCCGAAGCGGTGCCGGAACCTATAATAACAACTTCTGTCGGTGATATACCTGTGACAGAACCCAGGATAACTCCTTTACCCTGGTTAGTCGTGCTAAGATATTCACTCGCAACTATCAGGGCCGTATTGCCCATTATTTCACTGAATATCCTTTCAACAGGATGTGTGCCATTTTGATCTTTGAGATATTCGAAAGCCACAGCAGTGACCTTTTTACGCATAAGCTGACGGATAGACTCCTGTGTTTGGAATGTGATATACAGCGGTGATAAAAGAAGCTGATTCCCTTTCATCATTTCTGCTTCCTCAGGAGTAAAAGGTGACATTTTTAAGACAATATCACACTGATAAACTTCTCCTGCTGATCTACAGATCACCCCCCCGGCATCCGAATAAGCCTTATCGGTATAATTGGACCCTTTCCCGGCGCCCGATTCAATAAATACATCATGCCCGTTGTTCACAAATAATTCAACGGATTGAGGTGTCAGGGGAATACTGTATTCAATCGAGGCTGAATTATCCGGAATTCCAATACTCAGTTTGACATTGCGCGGCCCCGGTTTATAAAGTGCTTCACGCGGAAGAAGCCTTTCCTGGGTCAGTGTTGAAAATTTTCCGCTGTTTCTTTGATTCATCCTAAGGTTTATTATAGCGATTCAATAATTCTCTTATTGTTTTCCGTTTCCCGGATTAATACTTTTACTGTTACAGGAGGGAGCAATGTTTCAATTAATTCAGGCCATTCAATAAAACAATATTCCCCGCCTGATAAATATTCTTCATAACCGATGTCAAATGCCTCGTAAATATTCTTAATGCGGTAGAAATCGAGGTGAAAGACTGAGCCTGCATCTATAGTCCGGTATTCGTTGACAAGGGCAAATGTCGGAGAAGTGACATAATCAATAACATGCAATTGCTCGCAAAGAGCCTTGATGAACGTTGTCTTTCCTGCACCCATCTCTCCGTAAAATGCAAATATACGGTCCGCGCGATGGGCTTCAAGAAATTTATCGGCAATATGATTTATTTCACTCAAAGAATTTATTTCAGCCTTAAACATTCTGATTTATACCAAATACTTAATACTTTCCAATTTTAACTAAAATCCTGCTCTTTTAAAAGAAAATGCCGATATATTTTCTCGACATGCTACAGGGTACAGGCGATAGTAATTTAAAATCAAAAAATATCAGGGCAAAAGAATTACTGATTAGTCCCGTCAGCTAAAGCTGACGGCAAAGGATATATAACCGTTCCCTGATTACTGATTACTGTTCACTTACTATTACCTGTTGCCTATCTCTAATTCGCAATTCTTAATTCTTAATTTTCTAATAATTTATCGTAATTTTGGAATTGAATCATAACACTAAATTAATTTCTATGAATATTCCATCTGAACTGAAATACACGAAAAATCATGAATGGATTCGTGTTGAAGGAGCACTTGCCTACGTCGGAATTACCGATTTCGCTCAAAAAGAATTAGGTGATATTGTTTATATTGAAATTGAGACAGTTGGTGAGACTGTGGCCAAAGAAGAATCTTTCGGAACTATCGAAGCAGTAAAAACCGTATCTGATCTGTTCATGCCTGTTACAGGGGAAATTCTCGAAAAGAATCCCGAACTGGATAATAAGGCTGAACTGATAAATAAAGATCCCTATGGAAAGGGATGGATGATAAAAATCACGATGAAAGATAAATCTGAACTGGATAACCTACTTTCAGCCGAAGAATATCAGAAACTCATCGGAGAATAGCCAATAGTAAGTAATCAATAATCAGTAATCAGTGAATAGTAAATGGAGAAAGGAAACCGGCTTGAATCATTCCAGGTTCCGTTCTCCTTTTTCCGTTTCATTCTTAATTCTTAATTACTTTTGCCTGTTGCTTTAATTCTTAATTCTTAATTAATAAGATGTCCTCCAGAAAAATAAGAGTGCGTTTTGCTCCAAGTCCTACCGGGCCCCTTCATATGGGAGGAATCCGGACGGCTTTGTTCAATTGGCTTTTTGCAAAGAAAAACGGAGGCGACTTTTTGTTAAGAATAGAGGATACCGACCAGGCAAGATATGTCCCCGGCGCCGAGCAATACATCATGGAAGCGCTGGAATGGTGCGGTATAAAGATTGACGAAGGACCCCGTGAAGGCGGACCATTTGCCCCTTACCGTCAAAGCGAACGCAAAGAATTATACCGTCAATATGCAGAATATCTTATAGAAAACGGAAAAGCTTATTACGCTTTCGATACAACGGAAGAACTTGATCAGGCACGTACCGAAGCCGAACAAAAAGGTGAAACATTTATTTATAATGCAGCCACGCGCAAAAAGATGAGAAACTCACTTTCAATGCCTGAAACAGAGTGGGGAAAAATCATCAGATCAAATGATATCAGCACATCAGCACATCATTATTCTTTAACGTCTGCTTTAGCTGACGGAGCACATCAGCACATCAATTACGTCATCCGTTTTCTCATGCCTGACAATGAGGAAATAACCGAAACCGATCTGATCCGCGGCAACGTGACTTTTAACACTGCCCTGCTTGATGATAAGGTACTGTTTAAAAGTGACGGTATGCCTACCTATCATTTGGCTAACGTGGTCGACGATCACCTGATGAAAATTTCTCATGTGATCCGTGGAGAAGAATGGCTGCCCTCTTTGCCGCTGCATGTGTTGCTTTACCGTGCTTTCGGTTGGGAAGAGACCATGCCGTTTTTTACTCATCTCCCCTTGATATTAAAACCAGCAGGAAAAGGCAAGCTCAGCAAGCGCGACGGCGACAAAATGGGATTTCCGGTATTTCCACTCCAATGGAAAGATCCTTTTACCGGAGAAATATCACACGGATACCGCGAGGACGGCTATTTCCCCGATGCGTTCATCAATATGCTTGCCCTTCTGGGATGGAATCCCGGGACCGAGCAGGAAATATTCTCAATGGATGAACTTTGCCAGGCTTTTTCATTGGACAGAGTGGGTAATTCGGGCGCAAGGTTTAACCCTGAAAAAACAAAATGGTTTAATCACCAGTATCTCATAAAGAAAGAAAATAGTGAACTTACCGCTCTTTTACTGCCTCAGTTAAAAGAAAAAGGAATTGATGCTAATCCTGAACTCGTTACTCTCATTTGCGGACTGGTAAAGGAAAGATGCAGTTTCGTATCGGAAATATGGGATCAAAGCTATTTCTTCTTCCAGGCTCCCAAAGAGTATGACCCAAAAATAGTAAGTAAACGATGGAAAGACGATGTGCCTCAAAGTATGAGTGAAACAGCATTTTTTCTTGAAACAGTTGATACCTGGCAAGCCCTTGGGATCAAAGAACAACTTTCGGCCTATATAACCAATAAAGGATGGAATTTCGGTACAATAATGAATACCCTTAGATTGTGCCTCGTAGGCGGCAGTTTTGGCCCCGATATATTTCAGATTTGTGAAATCATCGGCAAACAGGAAACCATACAGCGAATCCGGACTGCAGTTGCTTCAATAAAACCCGTCACTCAGTAATACCTTTATTTGTATCTTTTAAGGCAATGATTTCCCTATACTTTCTCCGGTGTTTATTCGTAGATTATTCGTACATTATTCGTAGATCATTCGTATAAGATACGAATAATCTACGAATAATCTATAAATAGTCTACGAATAAAATACGGACCTGGACCCTTTCATATCGGGACAAAATACAGGCCTGAAATTATTCTTTGAGCGCTTTAATGGCTTCGTTATACCGCCTTCCCACTTCTTTCCAGTTTACAATGTTCCAGAATGCCTCCACATAATCGGGTCTCCGGTTCTGGTATTGAAGATAGTAGGCGTGTTCCCAGACATCAATCAACAGGATGGGAATGCCGCGTTTTTCGCTGACGCTCATAAAGGGATTGTCCTGATTGGGGGTAGAACAGACAAATAATTTGCCGTCCGCACCCACCACAAGCCAGGCCCAGCCGCTGCCAAAAACCATTTTTGCTGTATCGCCAAAGGCGGTTTTAAAATTATCGAAACCACCAAAGCTTTCATTTATCGCTTTAAGCAGATCGGCGTCAGGTTTTCCGGATTGCGATTGAGGGGTCATGATAGAGAAGTACAAAAGGTGGTTATAGAATCCGCCGCCAGAATGCCTTACCACGACCGGGTATTTCCTGACATCAGTCAAACAATTCCAATAAGGGGGTTGATTTATAATCCGCCTTTGCGGTCCCTTTATTCATTTTTTGGGTATACCCCGCAAAATGTTTTGAATAATGGATTTCCACCGTCCGGGCGTCGATAACCGGAATCAATCCGTCATAGGCATATGAGAGGGGAATTTGTTGGGATTGACCGGTCAACCTGTAATCGGAAAGCCTGCTGAATATTTTGATCCATTCCGTCTCTGACAGACGTGCAGGATTCCCGGCATAACCTATTGCCGTAAAAATAGTTACTGCAATTGCAAAAAGAGCTGATTTTTTCATGTTTGTTAAGTGTTAAAAATCAACTAACAATCGGCAGTCAAATATGTTTAAAAACTGATGTGCTCTGTCAGCTAAAGCAGACGGTAAAGGATAATGATGACAAAATTTCCTTTTTTAATTATCTGTTGCCAGATGTCTAATGTACAAATTTATCATACGGGTTCGATTCCTTTCTCTTTAAGGAGCTGAAGGCTCAGTTCGCGCAGCTTGTATTTCTGGATTTTACCGCTTGCCGTCATAGGATATTCATTCACGAAGAAAATATATTTGGGAATCTTGAACCGTGAGATCTTTCCCCTGCAAAAATCAATGATATCTTCTTCTTTAAGATCGATTCCATCCTTTCTTTTAATAAAAGCTCCGACTTCTTCACCGTACTTTTTGCTCGGAACGCCGACCACTTCCACGGCCTGGATCGAAGGCATGTGTAAAGGAAATTCTCAATTTCGCGGGGATAGACATTTTCGCCTCCCCGGATGATCATATCTTTGATGCGCCCCGTTATCCTGAAATATCCTTCTTCATCCATTACCCCAAGGTCGCCGGAATGCAGCCAGCCCTCACTGTCAATGGCCTTAGCCGTGGCTTCAGGATTTTTATAATATCCTTTCATCACATTGTATCCGCGGCAGCAGAGTTCACCGCACCATTCCCGGTTCCAATTCCTTTCCTGTTTCCGGGTCAGCGACTTTAACCTCAACCGCCGGATAGGCTTTCCCTACCGTAGTTGACCTTATCTGAGGAGGATCATAAGTTCTTGTCGCCGTCATCCCGGGAGAGGATTCCGTGAGGCCATAAACAATGATGATTTCTGACATATTCATTTTGTTCATTACCTCATTCATGGTTTCAATGGGACACGGAGCGCCGGCCATAATTCCTGTCCGAAGGGATGAAAGATCGAAAAGACTGAACATCGGATGATTCAGTTCAGCGATAAACATGGTGGGGACACCATACAAAGCCGTGCATTTTTCTTTCTGCACTGATGCAAGTACCATAAGGGGATCAAAATTCTCCACCATGACCATCGTTGATCCGTGGGTGATCACTGCACACAGTGCCAGAACACAACCGAAGCAATGAAACAGGGGAACACAAACACACAGCCTGTCTCGGGAGTATAATTCATACATTCGCCGGTGGCAAAACCATTGTTTACAATGTTATGGTGCGTAAGCATCACACCTTTGGGAAATCCTGTTGTTCCCGAAGTATATTGCATATTCACCACATCCCGGCAGGAAATTTCGGCCTTAATTTCATTCAGAGTTGTATCATCGAGCTGGCTGCCGAGCAGGATCAATTCGGCTGTATTGTACATTCCCCTGTGCTTTTCGGGGCCTATAAATACAACGTTTTTCAGATAAGGGAATTTCTTACTGCTAAGATATCCCCTCTGATGCTCCTTCAATTCGGGGACAAGTTCGATTGATCATCTCCACATAATCACTGTCCCGGTATCCATTGACAAGACAAAGGGTCTGGATATCGGCATCTTTTAATATATATTCCAGTTCATGGGTCTTATAATTGGTATTTACAGTGACAAGAACTGCCTCCTATCTTTGCTGTTGCAAACATAAAGGTTAACCAGTCAGGTACATTGTTGGCAAAAATTCCTATATTATCTCCGGGCTTTACACCAATATGGAGCAAGCCTTTAGCCAGGTTATCCACCCTTTTATTGAATTCGGCATAAGAGAAACGCAGATTTCTGTCTGCATACACCATGAAATCCCTGTCGGGCGACAATTCTGCCCATTGTTCGAGGAACTGTCCCAGTGTTTTATCGAGTAATTCCATTTGTTGTACGATTTAAAAAGGAGCATAAACAACAGCCAGTATTTTTGCCGGAGCCTGATCAGCTGTATGAACATGGTGGTCGACCAGTGAATCGTAATAGATGCTGTCGCCCTCCTTCAGTTTATAGGTATTTTTGCCATAAGTTATCTCGATATTACCACTCAGGACATAAATGAACTCTTCACCCTCATGCGATGATTGTTTAAAATCCGTTACAACTGATGGCAGTATATCAATGATAAAAGGCTCCATGTGGCGGCCAGATTTATCACCGGCCAGAGGGTAAAATTCGAGGTGAGCACTTTCGATACTGGTTTTATTTGAATAGCGAATACCCTGTCTCAAATCGTCATTCCGGGTTATGACAGGACCTAAATTATCCATATCGTCAAGAAAAGTTCCGAGACGCACTCCCAGTACGCGGGCCACTTTTATCAAGTGCCCAAGAGATGGAATCGATTTATCCTGCTCAATGGTTGTCATCATTTCTTTGGAAAATCCGCACCTTTCAGCCAATTGCTCAATTGTCAGGTTTTTTTGAATACGGATGGCTTCTATTTTTTTTCCGACATTTTTCTCTGTTTCCATAATGTTATAATAATGAAAGAATGAAAGAATGAAAGAATAGTTTCATGTTTAATCTGGACCGGGGCAAAAGTAAATTATTTTGATTTAAAACATAAATAATTTATTAAGAACTACAAGGCTTAACATTTTTGCCCGGGGCATTATTTATCATGCACGTGCGGGACGAATTGGTTTTAGTTTTAATCGAATTTCCCTAACTAAACGACATTTAACTTAAATATAAAATGGAGATTCCCTTATTCCCTTAACTGCCAAATTGCAATCAAACATTTTCCCCTATTCGCTTATTAATAAGGAAATAAGGAATGGGAGAGGGGGAAACTCCAGGCTACTAAGGGAATAATGGCCCGTGATTCTGTTTTTGGACTGTATCTAAATATACCGAGGGACTTATTGCCTTATTTTTGGAAGTATTGTGATATTTAATTTTCAATGTGAACGATAATACAGGAATTCAACTGACATAATAAATTAATAATGTAAAAAGGTTAGGAAAGTTATTATCCCGATATGTTCCCGATCTACCGGGATTACTAAGGTTAGAAATAAAGGCAAATATGGTAAAGAAAACTATCCAGTATTTTTCGATTAAAAGGGAAATTTGTCGTACACCCTATTATTTGTCTTAAAGGTTGATAATATTGATAGTTAATATCCTATCGTATTGATCAAAAAGATTAAATTTGTATAAGAGCAAAGAGCAAAGGGAAATTACGAATTACGAATTACGAATTACGAATTACGAATTTGAGTTATGAATTATGAGTTATGAGTTATGAATTAAGACAAAAGGAAAAAGACAAAAGAATATTCAATAATCTCACTTTTAACTTTTAGCTTTTATCTTATGCTATTATATATCCGACAGCTATCGGATGAGTTATGAGATTGACTCTTAGCTCTTAGCCTTAAACTTCTTTAATTCTTTAATTCCTTAATTCTTTAATTCCTTAATTATTAAGTGTGCCGGCATTAAAACCTTTACATTACTGTTCCGCTGTGATCAGAATATTCATTTTAACCCTTCTTCCTGTGGTTGGATTTTCGCAGGCAAGATATACCTTGAGCGGATATCTGAAAGATGAATCAACGGGTGAAGTTCTAATTAATGCCACCGTTTATGTAAATGAACTTAAAACGGGAACAGTCAGCAATGAATATGGATTCTTTTCCATAACTCTTCCTAAAGGGACCTATCATTTTATTTTTTCATACATAGGATACAAGCCAAGGGAGGAAACTATCGATCTTGACAAAGACCTTCAGCAGAATTTTTCGCTGACACCTCAAAGCATCAGCCTTTCAACTGTAACAATTTCGGGTGAGACAAAAGAGAACAGGGTCAGGCAGAATGAACTGGGATCTATACGTATGAACGTCAAAGAGCTGGACCAAATACCCCTGCTGTTCGGTGAACAGGATATTCTTAAATCCATTCAGCTCTTACCCGGTATCCTGCCGGCCTCGGAAGGCAATTCGTCTTTTTATGTGCGTGGAGGGGATACAGATCAGAATCTTATCCTTTTGGACGATGCCCCGGTATTTAATCCTTCCCATATGCTCGGTTTTTTTTCGGTCTTTAATTCCGACGTTATCAAGGACCTCAAATTATACAAGGGAGGAGTGCCAGCCCGTTTCGGTGGCCGCGCTTCATCCGTTCTGGATATTCATATGAAAGAGGGTAACATGAAAGAATACAAATTCTCAGGCGGAATTGGATTGATCTCAGCAAGATTTACTGCTGAAGGGCCTATTTCAAAAGATAAATCTTCTTTCATTGTATCCGGCCGCAGAACTTATGCTGACCTGTTTTTACCATTGGCAGCCAATACAGATATAAGAAACGACAGGCTCTATTTTTATGATCTGAATCTGAAGTCTAACCTGATCTTCAATAAAAATAACCGCTTTTTTCTTTCCGGTTATTTTGGACGCGACGTTCTTAAAGCCAGTGATTTCGGCCTCAACTCAGGAAACCGGGCCGGCTCCCTCAGATGGAACCACCAGTTCAGCCCTTCTCTGTTTTTAAATACAACATTGGTGCTGAACGATTATGATTATGTCACCGAGGGAGATATAAGCGGTAACTTTACCCTTAAAGCCGGTGTGAAGGATATTTCCATTAAACAGGATTACACACTTTCACTCTATAAGGGGGTCATGATTACCTATGGTTTCAGTTCGATCCTGCACCGTTTCAAACCCGGAGAAGTCTTATTCACTCCCGAAAGTGTAAAGAGTTTTGTGATACCTCAAAAAAAGGGACTTGAAAATGCCATCTATCTATTCAGCGAACAAAAACTGGCAAAAAATTGGGAAATCGGATACGGGTTCAGGTATTCCTTTTTCTCATTAATCGGACCGGGAATTGAACTCTTTTACGACAAGGATTTGAACATCATAAAGAGTGACACCTTCCCCAAAGGAAAATTTTACAGCAATTACAGCGGCTTTGAACCAAGGGTGAATATTTCATGGTACCTCACGGAAGAATCATCCCTGAAAGCCGGATATAACCGCATGAGCCAGTATATTCATCTTCTTTCGAATTCCTCTTCCGGAACGCCGGTGGATTACTGGCTGCCCTGTTCTAATAATATTAAGCCGCAATTTGTGTCACAGTATTCGCTCGGCTATTATAAGGAAATCAGCACTAAGGGAATGGATTTTTCGGTCGAGGCTTATTATAAAGATATGGCGAACCAGATAGATTACAGAAACAATGCGGATATATTTCTGAATGAGAATGCTGAGGCAGAGCTTCTCTTCGGGAAAGGCCGTGCCTACGGAGTGGAATTTCTTTTGAGGAAAAATTCAGGCCCCCTGACGGGATGGATTTCTTATACTCTTTCACGAAGTGAAAAAAAGATCGATGATATCAACAACGGGAATTGGTACCCGGCGCGTCAGGACAGAACCCATAATATTTCGACTGTTTTCATTTACCAGTTAAATCAAAAGGTGTCCCTGTCCGCCACATGGGTATATTACACAGGAAATGCCATTACATTTCCCAGCGGCAAATACATAATTGACAACAATATCGTAAGTTATTTTACCAGCCGGAACGCCTACCGGATGCCGGCCTACCACAGGCTTGACCTTGGCGCTTCGTTGATCTTAAAGAAAACCGATCGTTATACCTCCGAATTAAATTTCGGGCTTTATAATGCCTATGCCCGGAAAAACGCTTATACCATCCTTTTCCGCACCAATGAAGACGATCCTTCTGTTACAGAGGCTGTAAAAGTCTACCTCTTTCTGGCGATACCTTCCATTACATGGAATTTCAGGTTCTGAAGGATTGAATAACAGAAAATAAAAAGGTTCCCTATCGACATAAGTGATAAGGAACCTTTCCATATTTAAAAAGAATTATTTATTGTCCCATATATTCTTCGTAGCTTGTCCTTCGATGACCCGAATAAACCCATACATTTCCATAAGCCGGATCGTCATCGGAAAACGTTACTTCAAAATAAATACTGTCCTTCCCGATTACCTTGCCATTTGCATAGGATACCTGGCTGTCATAATATACGTTTTGAGTCTGATCGCCGGAGAAGGTAAGATTTGTCATATCCACTTTCACCTTCGACTTAGTGTCCCAAAAATTTTCGTTATCATCAATCCAGACAGAATCCGTGCCAAATGAAGTGTTATAAATCTTCATAAAATAGGTTCCGTAATTATCGGTTCCCTGCGTAACTGTGATGGTCCAGTCACCCGATATCGGATAAGTGGAGGCAAATTCCTGGGTATATTCCATTTTTTGGCAGGAAAAGCCAAAGAAGATCAGTGCGAGGGCCAGAATTATATTCTTAACTATCTTTTTCATATGTCATAAAGATTTATTATTGTTTAGTAAGAGTTACCACAAAATCGTAGACTCCTAAATATTGTGCATCCCAGCTTAAGCTTCCAGTAGCAGGATTATATACACCGTCAATCAAATCATCGAGTGAATCTCCAAAGGTAGGAGAATGACTGCTGACAAGCGTTAATGTATTATCTGCATTTAACTGCATATAACCCGGCATCGTATAACCGGAACCGTAAAGAACGCCATATTGCCGGCCCTGATCATAAAATCCTCCCAGAAAATCGGAAACATAAAAGAATCCCGGAGCCATTTTGGTGACCGTAACTTTCAGTCCTGGAATAAGATTCTCCATTATTTCTGATAACACTGGAAGAATAAGTTCCGCTAAAATCGGTTGCCGGCGCTGCCGGATCATAGATTATCACTGTTTGATCCATGGAAGAAGAGAAACCATCAGAATTAACAGCAGAATAGGTTAAGGTATATAATCCAACTGCATCCCCATTCACGGTACCTGAGACGTCAACACTGCTTGTTACATCAGTTGTCCCTTCATAGGCTTTAAAATTGGTCCCGGGGTAGGTCCCAAGTGTTTAAGTAACCACTGAACCCCCTGTCAGATCATAGGTTACATAAGTTGTAACTTTTGATACCCCTTCCGTTACTTTTTCACAACTGTAACTGAGCAGTATCAGTGCTGCAATCAATAAGTAATTAAATATTTTCATAATATATCAATATTAATAGTTACAATTTATTTTGCGTACCAGGATTTTACCGTAATGCCGATTTGAGCAGGAGTATTTTTATTGGATACCTGCTCAGACAGCGGAAAGATAAATCTTTGGGGAAAATTCGGCGATATACTGCTTACAGCAGACTGCACGAAGAAGTCCGGGTAACCAGTCCTGTTGAAATCGAAGAACGATTCAATGGCATTATGATTGCAGGCGGCCACCCATTTTTGCGTGATAATGGACTGCAGGCCGTTGTATTCATAAGCTCCTCCCGCCGTAACCAGATTCGGTTGCTCCGCCACTCCTTCCATGGCATAAGAATCGGCAATTCCTTTCAGATAATCGGTTTCGGCATTGGCAGCCGAGCCATAACGGAACTCTGCCTCAGCAACCAGGAAGTCTACCTCAGGAACGGTGAACAAATATACCGGGGCAAGCGCAGGAAAATTCGGGGTGGAGAGATATTGTATATTGGGGTATGTAGCAGCATCTGCCTTATAACGTCCCTGTCCCAAACCTACCTGTTCTGTGGGGGTTTTAAGCGGAGGATCAAAAAAGGAGGGCAGGCGGTTATCATTGCTGAGCTTAAGATAATCCATAAGGGTTTTGCTTGCAACAATATTGCCGGTCAAGCGATCGAGGAAGGTTTCATAGAAAGGATTCCGTCCATTTTCTTCAGCCTTAAAGGCCGTCATGGTCGCGGGAACATCGAGGAAATTATTTTCTGTCAGAAGGGCCTGTATCTGGGATGCATACTTGTTCGGATCAACATTGACGAACCGGAGCATCAGTTTAAGCTTGAGGGTGTTCCCGAATTTCACCCATTTGTTCATATTTCCCTGGAAAATCAGATCATTGTCTCCTATAGTTGAAACGGTTAAGGCCGAGAGGTCTTTGCCCATGGCGACATCGATCCGCGCAATCAGGCTGTCAGTAACGGCGGCTCCCTGCTCCCATTGCGGAGATAAATTATCCACGCCTTTCAGCGCTTCAGAGAAAGGTATCTGACCGTAAAGATCGGCCTGTATACCAAAACTATACGCACTGCATCAGTGTGGATATCAGATAATATGACCAGTCTGAAGCTGCCAGGGATCTCGTTTTTACTGTTTCAAGGTCCATTAATGCCCCTGCGTACATCGGCTGCCATTGCCAATCGTCAAAATCTCCGTTATTAATTGAAAATTCTTCCCAGGTGGCCCACTGAGAAGCGCCGGTGGACTGGGCATAATGCTGCGACCAGAAACCGCCCAGGGCAAGATAATAACCGCCAACAATATAGGCGCTTTCGGCAATTCCGCTTGTCAGAACGAATTCATTGCCGACATCCACAGGATTGTTGGGATCCTTGTTTATATCAAAAAAGCTGCTGCTGCAGCCGGAAGCTGAAAATACGGCTGTGAGCAAAAGCAAACGGTAAAATATCTTTTTCATATTCTTTACTATTTGATTGAATTATAAAGTCACTTTTACACTGAATCCAAAGCTTCTTGTGGTTGGCGTTGCACCATACTCACCGTAAGCGGCACCCAAACCGTTTACACCACCCCAGGTTGTTGATTCCGGGTCGGCAAAAACATTGCTTTTGGGGGTCCACAATAAAAGATTACGTCCGATAAGCGCTATGGTCGCACCTGTGATCGGGGTTCCGGCAAAGATTTTCTTCGGCAGGGTATAACTTAGTGAAACTTGTCTCAGTTTAACGAAAGAACGGTCAAGCAGGTATAAACTGCTGAATTTACCAGCACTATAGGTCTGATCGTAGAACAAGTTCAGATTATAATCAAAACCCGCAATGGGAGATGATGTTTTCCAAATAAATCAGGAGCATGATTCGGATCTTCCCTTATATCTACAACAGAATTGGGAATAATCCATGGCTGACGGTCGTTAAAGTTAGTCTGCGGGGCATTCCCCACAAAATAATTCAACTCGGCGGTGCGGGAATAAAACAGTCCCTCCCTGGCGGATATCCACATTTGCAAAGAGGCTGAAATTTTTATAGGTAATTGTTGTGCTGGCGCCCATCGTATATTTATATTGTGCATTGCCAAGGATCTTTAGTTCAGGGTCGGAAAGAGGCAGGCCTGAAGAATTTACAACGACTTTCCCGTCAGGGGTAAGCAAAGGGGCCGTACCCTCAAACAAGCCGATCGGCATTCCCGGACGGGCAACAAAACCGATAGCGCCTGTTCCGGCATCTAAGATCGATCTCGTCCAGTCCCGGAATCAAAGCCACAAGTTCGTTGTTGTTCTTGGCATAATTCCAGGAAAGTTTCCATTCGAAGTCCCTTGTTGTAATGGGAACAAAATTCAACATCAGCTCAATTCCTTTATTGGTGATCTTTCCAAGATTTCTTGTCTGGGAAGTAAAACCGGTCGAAGAAGCTAAAGTAACGTTCCATATCTGGTTGGTTGTCGCTCTGTCGTAATAAGTAAAATCAATCCCTATCCGGTCATTCAATAATCTCAGCTCGGTTCCGATTTCTGTTTCCGATGTCAGCTCAGATTTTAAATCGCGATTTCCCAGACGGTTGCTCAGGGTGAAGCCATTGATCGCACCTGCCAACGGGAAATTCAGGTTACGGTAACCATCCGAAATAACGGTTTGCGGAAAAATGGAGTTCACCAGATAAGGCGCTGCATCATTACCTGTTTGCGAAATACCGGCTCGGATTTTACCAAATGAAATGATTTCTTTTGCTTTACCTTTGAGCAGTTCGCTGAAAACAAAACTCATGCTGGCGCTTGGATAAAAATAGGACCGGCTTTTGGGGGCAAGCGTTGATGACCAGTCATTTCGACCCGTAAGGTTCAAATAAAACATGCTTTTCCATGACAGATCAGCCGTTCCGTAAACACCAACCAGTCTTCTTTCGATAAGGTTGAATCGCATATAAGCTAACAACCGGTTGTAGGTGTGGATGCACTGTTGGACAAATTATAGAAATCCGGGCAGACTCAATCCGACCACTTCGAGCATATGGTTTCTGCTGTCTCTTTGATTCACGTTCTCGCCAAGAACCGCATTGAGGTCAAAATCGTTCCATGTTTTTTTGATATTCAGCATCAGATCGGAGTTCACTTCCGAGTTATAATAAGATGCCTCGGTAACGCGTCCGACTTCATCATTATAGTGTGCACGCGATGATAAGGTAATGGCCCTGTACATCTTTAAATTAGAATTGGAAACATCAGTTCCTATACGCCATGTAGCTGTCAGCCAGGGAAAAATGGTGTAATCCAAGTTGACACTGCCAAATATACGATTCTGCTTCATCCGGCTGCCATGCTCATTCAGCACATAGTAAGGATTTTGGGCATATACGGTGTAATAGTTGTCAACATTATTGAATTTGTTGTTATAATCGCTTTGATCGACAATACTGATGTCTCTCGGCGTTTGCCATAAACCGTCCATAACAGACTGCTCCTGACCGGTAAGTACATATCTGTCGTCCTTGCGGATATAATTCATGGCTACATCAATTTTGAACTTTTCGCCGAATTTTGTAGATCCTGTCAGGTTAAAAGTATGTCTTCTGTAAGAATCGGCCGGCCCGGGCATAATCCCGTTATTGGAAACATAACCGTAGGAAGCGTAGTAAGTTGTTTTGTCATTGCCGTTGGATATCGAAACAGAGGTATTGCTGTTTACGCCGGTATCAAAAAAATCACTCAGGTTTTTAGGAAGAGCTACATAAGGTTTGTACTGCTGCTGATCCTCAACCACATGTCCCCATACCCGTTCTTTACCGTCGAACTTTGGTCCCCAGCTTCCGTTTTCCTCAAGGTTGGCAGCCACGGTCCCGTCATACCAGCCCTGTCCGAATTCGTTCTGCATTAAAGGCAGACGAAGCGGGGTGTCAAATGTGGTGGCATTGTTCACTTCAACCTTGGCAGTTCCTTTTTGAGCTGCGGCGCCTTTCTTCGTTACAATTATTATAACCCCGTTGGCGGCACGTGATCCGTACAGTGCGGATCCGGAACCCCCCTTAATAACAGTAACGCTCTGGATATCGTCCGGATTTAAATCATTGGCATTATTGCCAAAATTGAAACCTCTGTTAATATCGGTATCCGATCCGGGCATCGAGTTATTGATCGGCACGCCATCCACGATATAAAGAGGCTGATTGTTACCTCCCAAAGACGAAATTCCCCGGAGAATTACCCTTGAAGAAGCGCCCGGTGCCCCGGAGGAAGAAGAAACATTGACACCCGGAATCACGCCCTGCAGGGCATTCACCATACTTGAATTGCCCGTAACGGTAATTTGCTGATTATTTACTACCGCAGCAGAGTAGCCCAGGCTTCGTTCACTTCTTTTGATACCCAAAGCCGTCACAACCACTTCACTGATAGCGAGCGGCGCCGGCTTCAGTACAACAGAATAATCAGTCGCGGAAGTCAACTGCACATCAACGGTAGTCATACCCATAAAACTCACCACCAGCGTTTTGGCGCTTTCCGGCACTCTCAGGGAAAACTTCCCGTTCATATCCGTGACAGTTCCCAGGGTGGTCCCTTTTACTACAACTGATGCACCCGGCACGGTGCTTCCGTCTTCGCTGGAAGTGACAGTTCCTGTAATCTGCCTGGTCTGTGCAAAAACAACCTGCAATCCTAAATACACAAGGAAGGCAAGCAGCAGAGAAATTTTTTTCATAGACATAAATTTAACGTTTAACAGATTTCAATTTGATTAACTATTAATTTAAATCCTAGACAACAAAAAACTTAAGCCGGAGTATCTCATTTAACAAATCAGAGACAAGTTATTATTTGATTTGACTTATGATTCTGATTAGTCATTGGCTATAACTAAGAATACCCGGTTAATGCCTTAACAAAGATAGTTAAAATATGTTACTTCAAATAAAAATTATTTAAAAATGTTACTATTTAAATTTTTAGTTAAATTGTACTCTGCTTACGACGTCGAAATAACTATAATACAATAAAATTCAAATTATTATAATATAATTACTTTTAAGTCTGCGAGGATATATTTATTATAAAATAATAACAGCCGTGAAAAACAACTTTGTTTTTCGCGTATATATCTGCATATTTTTTCACAATTCCATACAAAAACCGGGCAGGATTATAGTAGGGGTGACCCTTGTGGTCGCCCTGTCTGAATGAAAAGAGACTAAAAAATTAAAGAATATCGAACAATTCGGACAATGAAGATATAATAATTGTGGATGTTTTTTTTGTTCCTGTATCGTTCTCTGAGGATTTCCCGTTTAATACATACCCCTGTAAAAAATAAATCTGGTCAATTCCGTATTTCATAGCCCCCAAAATATCAGCTTCCCATGAATCCCCGATCATCAAAGAATTTCGTTTCCTGGCATTCATGGATTTAACGGCATGTTCAAATATTGCTTTCCGGGGTTTTGGGGCTCCGATTTCATCAGAAGTAAAAATCTTTTTAAAATAGTGTGACAATCCTGACTGACGGATTTTTTTGTATTGAACTTCCTTAGAACCGTTTGTAATGACAGCCATCTCATATTTTGTATGCAAATAATCCAGAATTTCCCTGGCGCCTTCAATTAATTTCGTATTAACAGGCAGTTCATCAATATAGACATCATTGATCGTCTCTGCCATGCCCGGAAAAGGCGTGCCATTTTTTTCCAGGGATTCTTCAAAACGAAGGGATCTTAATTCCTTTTTTGACAATTTCCCTTGCCTGTACAGATCCCAGAGCCTGTCATTGACAGATTCAAATATTTTGTAATAATCCTCATATACACCTATTTTATCAAGAAGGACTGTCTTTTTTAACGCTTCTTTCAGGGCGGTGAATGAGTTGGAATCGAAATCCCAGATCGTATTGTCAAGATCGAAAAAGAGATGGGTATATTTCTTTGGCATAAATTTCAATGTTTCAGTTTTCCAATTCATCTTTTCCTGGTTCTTGCCCGTCAGGCTACTAAAGCTGACGGCAAAGGATAAACCGCCTTTTATCGATAACTGTTCCTCTGTCCCGTCAGCTAAAGCTGACGGCAAGGTATAAACCGCCTTTTATTGATAACTATTCCTCTGTCCCGTCAGCTAAAGCTGACGGCAAAGGAAAGACGCTAAAGCTGACGGCAAAGGATAAACCGCCTTTTATTGATAACTGTTCCTCTGTCCCGTCAGCTAAAGCTGACGGCAAAGGAAAGACGCTAAAGCTGACGGCAAAGGATAATGGACATTTGATGATTGCTGTTCATCTGTTTCGTCAGCTAATCCCGCATATGCGGAAGACGGCAAAGGATAAATCGTTCACTTGTCTTTTCTTCCCTCAAGTACAATAACTATTTCCCCCTTGACAGGTTTTGAAGAAAAGTGCGCCAGCACTTCATTAATTGTTCCCCTGAAGTTCTCCTCGTGTATTTTTGAAAGCTCCCTTGATACGGAGACTTTTCTGTCAGGGCCAAAAAACTCTGAAAATTGCTCCAGTGTTTTGATAAGCCGGAACGGAGATTCATAAAAAATCATGGTCCGTGATTCATTTACCAGCTCTTTCAATCTTTTCTGACGTCCTTTTTTTACAGGGAGAAATCCCTCGAAACAAAACCTGTCACTTGGCAATCCCGAATTAACCAATGCCGGCACAAAGGCCGTTGCACCGGGCAGGCATTCCACTTCAATACCTGATTCAAGACATGTTTTCGTAAGAAGGTAACCAGGATCAGAAATTGATGGAGTTCCTGCATCTGATATTAGCGCAATATTCTCACCTTTAACTATACGTTCCGCAATACGCTCAACGGTGGAATGTTCATTGAATTTATGGTGAGAAATGATATGAGTCGGGATTCCATACCGCTTTAGCAGTACAGAGGAAGTTCTTGTATCTTCAGCAAGGATAAGATCTGCCTCTTTTAATACCCTGATCGCCCTGAGCGTAATGTCTTCCAGGTTACCTATCGGAGTGGGGACAACATATAGTTTGCCCATAATCCTAATTTCTAAAACGCCGTTTCACCAGGTTCAGAAACTTCTCACCTGCATCTGATTTGCTCCATTTAAAATTCTGCTTCAGGTAAGCGACCGCTTCTTCAATCCGGCTAAATCCATCAAGGGCTATAATCGTCTCATCGAATTTCTCCGTTTCATTCCCAAATAATTCCCTGATATAAAGGAAGCGATCGTTAATGCCGATCCCATCCCTCATACTTTTCAGCGGAATATCTTCAAAACCGATTTCGTGATGGTCCTTTGCAAGAAAATCATGTATCATGGGCTGTTTAACTCCAAGGGTTTCGCCAAGCGTCCTTTTCTCGCTTTGTTCCTGTTCTTCGAATAATTCTCCCTGCATTGCCGGTTCGGGGATCTTTGCAGATTTTGGTTCAATTTCTAACTTTTCATCAATGAATGATTCTTTTTCGGCAACAGACTTATCGTCCGCCCCTTCCGGAATTGATCCGCCAATCTGTGAAACCAGGACTTCATCCTCCTGCAGATCAATAAGTTCCGAATCCTGACCGGGCATATCTGTTTCTTTGTCTGTTATAGTGATTTCCTCCTCACTGTCAGATTTAAAGCTGCTTTCAAATTCGGGAAATGGCTCACGTACACTGACCTTCGAGTGAAGCATTTCAAATTCAGCCACCAGACTTCTTGCCTTTGCCAGAGCGACCCCTACTTCTTCAGAAGATATCTCTTCTTCCGTATCAAACGAAGCTGTGATTTCTTCAAGCAGTTCAATATCATCTCTTATTAATCTGAGCAAAACCTTTGTTTCCATTCACTGTTTTTTTGTCCATTATTTTCTGCAAGTAAAAGTACAAATTATAAAAAGAATTAAGAAAGACTTTTAGACTATTAGACTATTAGACTGTTAGGAAGGGGGAGTAAGGGAGGATTTAAGCTGACGGCTAAAACAATTTTTGATTTTCTGTGAATATTTTCATTATGCGATCCTGTAAAACATAATTCAGAAGTTAAGACCCCCAAAACGCTTACATATGAGCTTATATATTATGATTACAAAGGTACTTTAAGGAAATACGGACTTAAAGCGGACTTAAAGCGGACCAAACACGGCGATAGAATTTGAAATATATTGTCAAATACATTAAAAGAATTTCTTTTATTTAAAATCCATAATATTTACATAATTATTAATTTTAAGAAATAACTGAGCAAGTATAGCCGGAGTGTTTTACGCAGGACATATTTTATAATTATTGGGAATTTGACTTTAATATCATGTGTATAATAATTCAATTACCTTTGAACTATGTTTACTGAAAATGATATCAACACCCAGCCCCGGCGCGGATGGATTGAAGTGATCACCGGATCGATGTTTTCGGGAAAGACCGAAGAACTGATCAGGCGATTGAAGCGTGCCGAAATTGCCCGCCAGAAGGTTGAAATCTTCAAACCTTCCCTCGATAAGCGCTATTCCGAAACCGAGGTGGTGTCGCATGATGAGAAAGCAATCCGGTCAACTGCTGTGGATAATTCAGGAACCATACTTCTTCTTTCTTCGGATGCGGAAGTTGTCGGAATTGATGAAGCGCAGTTCTTTGACATCGGATTGGTGGAAGTTTGCAACAAACTGGCAGACAGGGGCATTCGCGTAATCGTTGCGGGACTCGACATGGATTACAGGGGTTTGCCTTTCGGGCCTGTTCCGGCATTGATGGCCTGCGCAGAATATGTCGACAAGCTTCATGCCGTCTGCATGCGCTGCGGAAATCTTGCCCAGTACAGTCATCGTTTGTCAGGGACAGATGATCTGGTTTTTCTTGGGGCAAGAGATAATTATGAACCCCTTTGCAGGGATTGTTTTCAGAATCTAAATAGCAATCCATGACTAACTACACTCTTCCGGAAATAGCGCGGATAACCGGCGGGAAACTTCTTGAGGATGATTCTCCGGCAAAAAGGGAAATACGTTTCTTATCATTCGACAGCCGGACAATATTATCAGGAAAGGAAACCCTGTTTTTTGCCCTCAGGAGCGGGAGGAACGACGGCCATCGTTTTATCGGCGACGCATACAATAAGGAAGTCGTCTCTTTTGTGGTGGAGCACATCCCGGAGGATTTCAGAAAGTTGAACAAAGCCTCTTTTATAGTTGTAAATAATTCACTTGATGCCTTACAAAATCTGGCGGCATATCATCGCCGGAGGTTTTCTTATCCGGTCGTTGGAATTACCGGCAGCAACGGCAAAACAATCGTGAAGGAGTGGCTTGCCGAATTGCTCAGCCCCGATTTTACTATTGTAAGAAGCCCCCGAAGCTATAATTCACAGATCGGGAACCCGCTTTCGGTCTGGTTAATGGATAACCGGCACAATCTGGCCCTTTTTGAGGCGGGTATTTCCAGACCTGGTGAGATGGAGAACCTTGAAAGAATACTGAAGCCTGAGGTCGGGCTGTTCACTCACCTCGGAAAGGCACATCTTGAGAACTTTAAATCTGAGGATGAACTGGTTGAAGAGAAACTTAAACTTTTCACCAACAGCAGGTTATTTATTTATTGCAGCGATTTTGAATTGGTGGATAAGAAAATCAGGAACTCCTTCAATTCCGGAAAGCCTGAATTATTTCGATGGTCGGCAAAAGACCCGTCATCTGATTTGTTCATCACATCAAAACAAGCTGATAAAGATCATACAATTATTGAAGGTATATATCAATCAAGGCCATTGAAACTGAAGGTTCCGTTTACGGATGAGGCACATATCGAGAATGCCGTTCATTGCTGGGCTTATATGTTGGCGGCAGGATATAAGCCGGGAAGTTTTGAAGAGAGGTTTCAAAAGCTTACTTCAGTGGCCATGCGCCTCGAACTGAAAAAAGGGATCAACGGCTGTACTATTATTAATGACTCGTACAACTCCGACACAGCTTCCCTGATCAATGCGCTTGATTTTCTTCAGCAGCAGTCTGATATCAGAAAACGGAAACGAACGGTTATTATATCTGATATTCTTCAATCCGGTGAAAGCCCTGATATTCTTTATGGTGAGGTCGCAGAATTCATGCGTTTGCGGAAGATTGACCGTATCATAGGAATAGGCCCTGAAATTTCAAAACATATGGAACTGTTCCGGATTGCTGATAAGCAAGCTTTCCCGTCCGCTGAAGAATTCTTGATTCATTTTAAAGAAAGGGATTTCCGTAATGAGGTCATCCTTCTGAAAGGCGCAAGATTATTCCGTTTTGACAGAATATCAGCCCTCCTGCAGGAAAAAGCACACCAGACAGTCATGGAAATTGATTTGGATGCAATGGTTCATAACCTTAATTTCTACAGGCAAAGGTTAAGCCCGGGCACAAAGATCATGGCAATGGTGAAGGCATTTTCCTACGGCACAGGTTCAGTTGAGATTGCAAAGATTCTGCAATTCAGGAGGGTGGATTACCTTGCCGTTGCCATTGCCGATGAAGGGGTGGAACTGCGGAACAACGGCATCGAAATACCCATCATTGTCATGAATCCGGAAGTTCACAGCTTTGATACAATGATTGAAAATCGCCTTGAGCCGAATATTTACAGGTTTAAATTACTGGAAGAGTTTGATGAGGCGCTAAGGCACAGTGCAGTCACAAATTTTCCGGTTCACCTGAAAGTTGATACAGGAATGAAAAGGCTTGGTTTTGACAATGCTGAAGATTTAAAGAAAGTTGCTGACTATATTCAAAGACAAAATACAATGTTTGTCCGTTCGGTATTTTCTCATCTTGCAGTCAGCGATGATCCTGAAAATAATGAATTCACAAGGGAACAATTTCAAAAATTCGATGATTTCAGCCGTATACTGACGGATTTATTTGATTATAAAATTTTGAGGCACATCTTAAATTCATCAGGTATAGAGCGTTTTCCTGAAATGGAGCTCGATATGGTAAGACTCGGGATTGGTCTTTATGGAGTGAGTCCGGCCTTTCAGAATGAACTGAGAAATGTTGCCACACTAAAGACTTCTATTTCACAGATAAGAACCGTAGAAACCGGAGAAACTATAGGATATGGAAGAAAAGGTATTGCTTCCAAAAGGCTTCAAATTGCTGTATTACCCATTGGCTACGCTGACGGACTAAACAGGAGGTTGAGCAACGGAGCCGGTAAAGTTCTGATTAATGGCTCCCGTGCTTCCATCATCGGAAATATCTGTATGGACATGTGCATGGCGGACATTACCGGTATTGACGCTAAGGAAGGGGATAAAGCAATTATCTTCGGCGAAGATTTACCGGTTAGTGAAGTGTCCGCAGACCTCGGCACCATCCCCTATGAATTACTAACTTCCATCGGACAGAGGGTAAAGAGGGTTTATTTTATGGAGTAATTGAATCAGGCTTTCCAATCTAAAGGGCATATTTTGCCACAAGAGGCATTTTACGCCCAAAACCAAAAGCCTTCGATGAGACACGAAGGATGGGAGGAGCCTGAAATCTTTTGTATTCCGTTCGGTTGACCATCAAAACAGTCTTATGAACTGTTTCTTCATCATATCCCGATGCAATGATTTCTGCAGGGCTTTTGGCCAGTTCTATGTAATCGAACAATATTTTATCAAGAATCTCATAATCAGGCAGCGAGTCGGTATCCTTCTGCCCCGGCTTTAATTCTGCTGAGGGCGGTTTGGCAATTGTATTTAAAGGTATGATCTCCTCATCCTTATTGATAAATCTTGCCAGCCTGAAGACATCGGTCTTATAAACATCCCCCAAAACAGATAAGCTGCCGTTCATGTCGCCGTAAAGAGTTCCGTAACCGACTGCAGCCTCACTTTTATTGCTTGTGTTCAAAAGGATATGGCCAAATTTGTTGGATACGCCCATAAGCAATGTTCCGCGAATTCTTGCCTGGATATTTTCTTCAGCTATATCGTGGGGCAGATTATTGAAAACAGGGGCGAGCGTTGAATCAAAAGCTTCTACAATATCATGTATTTTAATTATATCATACCGTATATTCAGATTTTTTGTCAATGTAATGGCATCCTCTACAGAATGACCGGACGAAAATTTTGAAGGCATCAGAAGCACCCGGATATTTTCTGCCCCAAGAGCGCGTTCAGCAAGGACAAGCGTGACAGCGGAATCTATCCCACCTGAAAGACCAAGCGTGGCTTTAGTAAATCCGTTTTTCCGGAAAAAATCCTGTATTCCCATTACCAGCGCTGAATAAATCTTTTCAATTGTACCCGTTTCGGCTTGCAATTCAGGCGTCGAAGTGATCTTTGTGGTATCAACAACTGCGAAATCAGGTTTAAAATAGGCCAATTCCATAATTACTTTCCCGTGAGGATCGATAAACAATGATCCGCCGTCAAAAATAAGCTCGGTCTGAGCGCCGACCTGATTTACATAAATAACCGGGACATTATATTCCCTGGCATTATCAAGTAAAATCTCTTTCCTGAATTTTTCCTGGTTGTATGAGAACGGAGAGGCTGAAATATTGATCACCAGATCAGGATTTTGCCTGCAGTATTCTTCCATTGGACAGCTGGAATATAATTTTTCCCTCCCAAATGCAGTCAGAACGGGCTGATTGAACCACAAGTCTTCACAAACAGTTATTGCCAGTTTTAATCCATTATACTCTATGAGATTAAATTCAGTATTTGGCTCAAAATGGCGGTACTCATCAAAGATATCATATGTGGGTAACAGAGTTTTGCTGTGAATACTTTCAATCTTACCGTCCTTTAAAAAATAGGCGGAATTATGAAGCATCTTACCTTCAGGACTCTTATTAATACTTGGGCCGCCTACAATTGCTGCAATACCTTTGCAATGAGCAGCAATCAAATTGATGGATTCAATACAGCGTGCTATAAATTCACGCCGCTCAAGAAGATCATTGGGATAATACCCGCATACGGCAAGTTCCGAAAAAATAACCAACTCAGCGCCAAGTTTTTGGGCTTTATTTATATGATCGATAATCTGGGCACGATTGTCGATAAAATTTCCAATGTGATAATTTAACTGTGCAAGCGCTATTTTCATTTCTTTTACAATTTAAACCCTAAAGGTTTCGGAAACCTTTAGGGTTTCCTTAAGTTAAGTACTTAAAAAACAAATCCAAGTCTTATACGCAGTGTATTCAGTGTGGTTATATCCCTCACCGTCTGGTTGGATGTGGTGTCAAAAAAAGTTCCCGTATAGATCAGTCCGGCTGTTAAATAATTCCGGTGGCCAAGATCATAATTAATCCCGCCGCCGACGTTAAGTCCAATATTGAACAGTCTCATTTCATCATTAACTGTCTCTTTGTAAAAAGACCCGTCGGAAGTTGTTGCCTTTGCTTTAATATTCAGCCAGTTGTTTAAACCAAATTGTGCAAAAAAGCGTGTCCTGTTAAAATCCTTCGACATTAATTTTAAAGCCAAAGGAATTTCAAGATATCTCAGGCGATAATCAACGGAAGTGCCGGCAGGAAGTAATTTGTCACTGAAGGATACAGGGATTTTGTACCTTAAAGAACCTCCTGTTGAACTGACTGTCAATCCGGTTGTGATAGCATACCTTTCAGAATGCAGAAACACATCCCCTTCTATACCGTAGGCAAATCCCAGATAGTTTTTTCCGTTAATTACATTATTTGATCCCGATTTCATCCATGTAATTTGCGGACTGGCAATGAAGGCAAAAGTGACATCTCTCTGCGCCATGGCCATTGAATAAGACAATGTCAGCAAGCTGAAAAAGATTATTTTTTTCATAGAAATCAATTTAATTTAGTCATCCCAATCTTATTCAAGCCATTTTGTACTTTTACAGTTTGAATCAAACAAAATTAGTTAAAATTCAAAATCTGTAATCAATGCATGAGGTTATTCTGTTTAATAGCGATCACTTTTCTTTCCCTCTGGTCCTGCCGGCAAAATCCGTTAAAACCGGATATCTCGAATATTAACGTCAAAATCAGTATCAAACGTCTGGACCGGGATTTGTTTAAAGTCACGCCTCAAAATCAGGATACCTCAATCAAAGAACTGAGGAACGATTACGGGGAGTTTTTTACGATATACAATGAGAATATTATTTCTCTTGGAAATCCATCTGATCCACAATACCCGGCTTATTTACAGGCATTTCTGACCGACAGCATGAGGAAGGCTTCCAGGAAAACGACAGACTCTGTTTTTAATTCATTGAACTGGCTGGAAAATAAATTGCAAACCGCCTTCAGATATTATAAGTACTATTTCCCTCAAAAAGATATTCCCCAAATCTATACAATGATTTCAGGCTTTAACCAGTCAATAGTTACGATTCCGGGCGCTGTCGGGATAAGTCTGGATAACTATCTGGGCACAAAATGCCCGTATTACATGATGCTCAGACTTCCTGAGTATAAAAGGATGAATATGTATCCTGGTAAAATTCCCACGGATGTGCTCTATGCGTGGGGCCTTTCCGAATTTCTAAAAAACGATAACAAAGATAATCTGCTTTCGGAGATGGTTTACCAGGGAAAACTTATGTATTTTCTCGATTGTATGTTTCCGGATGATCAGGATTATTTAAAAATAGGTTATGAACCTGATAAAATAGAATGGTGTAAATCGCATGAGAATTCCATGTGGACTTATCTGATCGAAAACAGGCTGCTTTATAATGATGATCGCATGAATATTCGAAGATTTACAGGCCCTGCTCCCTTTACCTCAAGTTTTACCCAGCAATCGCCCGGAAGAACCGGCATATGGATCGGATGGCAGATAGTCAGACATTATATGAAGAAGAATCCTCAAATCGGCCTTGCTGAACTCATGAAAGAAAACGATTCTCAAAAAATATTGAATCAATCAGGATATTCACCTGAATGATTCAGTGTTTCAATGTTTCAGTTTTACAGTATTGAAGCGTCTTAATTTGAAACTTTGATCCCGCATCCCGCACGTGCGGGAGGACCGGAATTCTCACATCATTCTATAAACATGCCCATTCCCCGGATTTAATCCAAAGTTTAAATTTTGAATGCATTTGACTCCTGAAAGAGATGACCCTGTCCTTTTCAACGCCATACCAGGTCTATACCAAATCCATATTTTCTACACTATTTCTGCACTATTTCTGCACTATTTCTGCACTATTTCTGCACTATTTCTGCACTAATTAGTGCAAATACGGTGTTTAGGTAGTGAAGAAATTGTGTTTATAATATGAGCATGATACGGGCATGGTAAGGTGAAGGTCAGGCGAAGGATTGCAGGGATCAGGTAAAAGAATTAGCCTTTCGGGAGGTTATTTGGGAAGTAGTATATTTTTATTCATAACCCCGGTTAAATTGGGAATTCAACAAAAAAGGTTGCCGAAACGCTTCCGGCAACCTTTTCAGTGTATTGAAATCTAAAATATTATAAAGGCCGAATCTTTATATTACGATACCAAACATCGTTTCCATGATCCTGCAAACCGATATAACCTTCTTTCGGAACGTCGGCCCAGTCAGGATTTAAGGCAGGGAACTTGGAGTTTTTAACCAATTCCTTCCATTCAGGGGTCCACAAATGGTATTCGACTACCGATTCGCCGTTTTGTTTGTAAACAACGGTACCCTGGTAACAAATAATTTCAACTGAATTCCATTGGCCTGCAGGTTTTGTGTTCTGCGGCTTGGCAGGAATCAGGTCGTAAAGTGAACCGGCTTTGCGGTTGCCATCTTTGCCTAACAAAGCATCCGGGTGGCGATCGTTGTCGAGAACCTGCATCTCCGGAGCAGTCCTATAAATCTCCCATCCCGGAACTTCTTTGCCAAGAATAAAAATACCCGAATTGCCGCCTTCGGAAATTTTCCATTCCATTTTCAGATCAAAGTTGGAAAATTTTTTATCATAAATGATGTCGCCGCCATTGGTGGCTCCGGCTTCACCATTACCCGACCCGATAAGATGGAAGGTGCCGTCCTCAACTTTCCAGGCTTCGGGAAAATCTTTTTTGTTATACCCTCTCCATCCTGTGCTCGTTTTTCCGTCAAACAATAATACCCAGCCCTGGGCTTTTTCTGCATCGGTAAGGGTATTCACAGGACCCTGATCACAGCACGCCGCATTTTTAAGATTTGCATCTGAAACAGCTTTCTGAGCTTCCTTTTTATTTGACTGCATATTGCAGCCTGCGAATAAAAAAACAGAAATAAATAAAATCAAACTAAAATTTTTCATCGATCTCTTTCTTAATTAACAATATGTGAGTAATTACTATAAGCAAATAAACCAAAATTTAAAATCAATTGCAAATGATCTCATTCGACTTGCAAAGTTTCAAAATACTTTTGATATATTTTCATTTTCGAAGTCTAAATTTTTATCATTGGATTGACAATCAATATCAGGGATAGACTGAACATTACAAGTGAATATATGTTTTAAATTTGTAGTTTGAATATTCGGGTGTCCAATAATAATCACAAAAATTAGGAATAGTAATATGGCTAAGAAAATAGCAATTCTGACGGCAGGAGGAGATTGTCCCGGTCTGAATGCAGCAATAAGAGGGGTTGGAAAAACCGCAATTGTCAACCATGGAATGGAAGTCATCGGATTTACCGCCGGCTTTAGCGGATTGATCCGAAAAGAATACGTAGAACTCGATGAAACCAAGTTGTCCGGAATTCTCACACTTGGCGGAACCATACTGGGCACATCACGTGAAAAACCTTTTAAAATTGAGAAGGGAGAAGATTTCAATGATAAACCGGAACTCATCAAAAAAACCTATGAAGAACTGGGATTGGATTGTGTTGTATGCATAGGAGGAAACGGGACCATGAACACTGCCTACCTTCTTTCACAGGAAGGGCTTAATGTGATTGGGATTCCCAAAACAATTGACAATGACGTTTACGGAACAGAAATTACATTTGGTTTTGATTCTGCCGTAAGCATTGCAACAGAGGCAATTGACCGGTTGCATTCTACTGCAAATTCACATCAGCGCGCCATGGTTATAGAAGTGATGGGACATCATGCCGGATGGATTGCACTTTATTCCGGATTGGCCGCGGGTGGAGATATCATTCTGATTCCCGAGATAAAGTATAATGTAGAAAGTGTGTGCAAAAGTATAGAAGATCGTTTTTCAAAAGGAAAAACAGCAGCAATTGTAGTTGTGGCCGAAGGAATTGAAAAGCCTGACAAGATTTCTGCGGCCGCTTACCTTGTTGATAAAATAGGGCGGCTCACGGGTGTAGAAGCCCGTGAAACAAGGCTGGGTTATATTCAGAGGGGGGGCAGTCCTTCTGCAATGGACCGATTACTTGCAACACAATACGGCGCTTATGCTGCGGAATTGATCGCAAAAGGGCAATACGGACTGATGGTAAACATCCACAAAGGAGTATTGGGATCAATCCCGCTTTCGAAGGTGGGGAATAAGCTCAGATTGGTGGATCCGATGGACCCGCTGATAATAAAAGCCAGAAATATGTCTGTTTTGTTCGGGGATGAAAAGATGATGGCTGCTGTCTGAAAGATGAGTATAAAATGTTATTTATTCTCTGAAATTTTTGATTTGAATTATTAAAACATCCATAGAAGTAAATTTGCAGTAATAAAAATTCCCGGAATATTAATATTTTTTTTAGTTTTGCTGGTTGTACTGCTATACATCAATTAGATGGTCGATTATTTGAAACTTAATCTTTACTAAAACAAAAATTTATTGAATGTAAAATAACACATTTAATTATATATTATGAAAAGAATAATTACCCTTTTATCAGTTTTCTTATTAATTATTGGCCTCCAAATCACTTATGGACAAGGACAGGCTGATATTAAATTCGACAATACGAACCACCAGTATGGGAAAATAAAGGAAGATGGCGGTCCTGCAGTTCACAATTTTACCTTTGCCAATACGGGAAGTGTACCCCTGATTATTTCTTCAGTTAATGCCTCATGCGGCTGTACCACCCCGGAATGGAGCAAGGAACCTGTTCTACCAGGAAAATCAGGATTTATCAAGGTTTCATACGACCCGAGAAACCGGCCCGGGAATTTCAACAAATCAATTACCGTCATTGCTAATGTCCCTAATTCCGCCAGGGTTTTGACGATATCCGGAGAAGTCATCCCGCGTGTCAAGACTATTGAAGAATTATATCCAATGGTTGTGGGTAAATTACGGATGAAGAACAGTTACCTGTCCTTTGTTAAAATTAAAGACAATGAAATCAAAACCGATTCGATTCATTATTACAATCCGGGAACTGAACCAGTGAAGATCGGATATAAGTTTATACCTCCTTACATAACAATTAAAGCTGTGCCGGAAGTGGTTCAACCCAAAGAAAAAGGTTATTTCCTGGTCACATATGATGGGAACAAAAAACCGGATTACGGATTCCAGATAAACCGTATTTATTTATTATTTGACGGACAAGACAATACCAATTATGCTGTAACTGTCAGTGCAACAATTGAGGAGGATTTTTCAAAACTAAGCGCTTCCGATATCGCCAATGCTCCGAAAATTGACTTTAATTCCAAAGTATTTAATTTTGGCGAAATTACCCAGGGTGAAAAAGCCGATTATGTCTTTAAAATCATGAATAAAGGCAAAAAGGATCTTATAATCCGAAGCGCTAAAGCATCATGTGGCTGCACAGCCGCCCAACCCGGAACAAACCTTATAAAACCCGGAGAAAGTACAGATCTGAAAGTCACCTATAATTCACAGGGAGCTTCAGGCCGACAAAACAAAACTGTTACTGTTATATCAAATGACCCAAATCAGGCTACTGTAGTTTTACAGGTAACGGGAGAAGTTAAAAAGAAAGATGAAGCTTCGAAATAGAAGCTGTAGGCAGTAGGAAGAATGAACAATAATCAGTAATCAGTTATCAGGAATCAGTAGAGAGTTAAAAATGTCACTGATAATTAATTGCAGTTCATTATTTTTTCCCTTACAGAGGGTAAAAATAACCACTTTCATAAAATACCGCTGATTATAGAAAAAGCTTTGTACTGTCCACTGATTACTGGTTACTGATTACTGATTACTAATTTATGCGCCATCCTGAAAATGATTCAAAATACACCGGTCTGAATGTCAATTCAGGTATTGAAAGGCCGGATGATGTGAATCAGGAATCGGTTAACAGGTACCTTAAAACAAATAAACGACGGGTATTATCAGCAGATGAATACATGCAGGGAATCCTGGCTGGAAATATTTCACTGCTGAGTCAGGCTATCACACTTGTAGAAAGCAATAAAATTGAACACCAAAAGATTGCCCAGGAGATCATTCTGAAATGTCTTCCCTTTTCCGGAAATTCAATAAGAATCGGCATTACAGGAGTGCCCGGTGCAGGGAAAAGTACTTTTATAGAATCATTAGGAAAACTTCTTACCTCAAAAGGAAACAAGTTAGCTGTACTGGCCATCGATCCAAGCTCAGAGCGGTCAAAAGGTTCTATACTTGCAGATAAAACGAGAATGGAGGAACTTGCTTCCAATCCATTGGCTTATATTCGTCCAAGCCCTTCAGCAGGTTCTTTGGGAGGAGTTGCCCGTAAAACGAGAGAAACCGTCATTTTGTGTGAAGCGGCAGGCTTTAATACAATATTTATAGAAACTGTCGGAGTAGGACAATCGGAAACGGCAGTGCATTCCATGGCAGACTTTTTCCTGCTGATTCAGATTGCAGGAGCAGGCGATGAACTCCAGGGAATAAAAAGGGGAATCATGGAGATGGCTGATGCGATCATAGTTAACAAGGCTGACGGGGAAAATATTGAGAAGGCAAATTTAGCCGCAGCGCAATTTCGAAACGCATTGCACCTGTTCCCTTCATCACCCTCCGGATGGAGTCCTTGTGTATTGACCTGTTCAGCAAAACAAGGGACCGGGATTTCAGAAATATGGGAAACGATTAGCGAATATATTGAATTAACCAGGGATAATCAATACTTTGAGAACCGTCGTCGTGATCAGGCTAAATTCTGGATGTATGAAACAATTAATGACAACCTGAAAAATAATTTTTATCATGATCCCTGGATAAGACATCAGTTGGCCAATTATGAGAAACTTGTCCTTAGCGAAAAAATGACCTCATTCGCCGCAGCAAATAAACTTCTTGACCACTTCTTCCGAAATACCGGGGATAAATAGGAACTCTTTGTCAAATGAAATGTTTTGATACCTTTGCTGTTTTTAATACTTATTGGTTAATAATTTCAATAATAAATATTTGATGAAAAGAAATATTTTGATTACAGGATTAGTGCTTGCCGGTTTGCTGTCATGTGCAAAACCGGATGGTTTTATTATCAAAGGTATCATTCAGGGAAAAGAAAGCGGTCAAATCAACTTGTTGAAATACTCTGACGGAAAATATATAAAAGAGGATTCAGCAAAAATAGTCAAGGGGAAATTTGAATTAAAGGGTAAAACGGATCTGCCTGAACTGCGGTTAATTTCTTTAGGTCCCAAACAGGTAGTTGCACAATTTTTTGCCGAAAATGGCGAAATATATGTTAAAATTAACACGGATTCGATCAATAATTTCGGTGTCAAAGGATCAAAATCGAATGATGAATATTCAACCTTGACAAAAGAATTCATGAATAATACAAAAGAAACGCAGGTTATTCAGAATAAATTTATGGGAGCCCAGCAAAAAGGAGATGAACGGGGAATGAAAGAAGCTCAGGCAGATTACCAGGCTATGTTGCAAAATCAAAACGTTTATGTTAAAAATTTTATTCGCGAACATCCCAAATCAACTGTTTCCGTATTTGCAGCCTTGATGCAGTTTTCCCAGGAAATGACAGCCCATGATATAGATACGCTTATAACCTTTTTTGATCCATCAATTCATAAATCCATCTATATTAACGAATTAAATAAAATAGCAGACCGATTAAGAGTTACTGAAATCGGAGCAATTGCTCCCGATTTTACGCTTAATACACCTGAAGGAACACCCTTTTCACTGTCAGCCTTAAAAGGAAAAATCGTCCTGGTCGATTTCTGGGCCTCATGGTGTAAGCCCTGTCGACTTGAAAATCCTAATGTTGTGGCTGACTATAACAAATATAAAGATAAGGGATTTGACATACTCGGAGTATCACTCGACAAAGATAAAGAATCATGGATCAAAGCAATTGGCGATGATAAATTAAGCTGGCATCAGGTATCAGATTTGAAGTACTGGCAAAATGAAGTTGCAGTAAAATATGGAATCCAGTCGATACCTTCTAACCTGCTCCTGGATAAAGATGGTAAAATCATTGCCAAAAATCTAAGAGGCGAAGCACTTGGAAAAAAGCTGGAGGAATTATTCGGACAATAACTATCTTAAGTGACTTAAGACATTTATTAAAACCCGGGGCTTAATAAAAAGTTAATTCCCCGTTTTGTTTTTATCTTGTTTTATTTCCTGTTCCAGGCGCAATAATGCCTTACTCATGGCCGATTGTAATTCTGAAAATGAGGCTTCTTCCTTTCCTGCAAAGACAATCATTACTGCAATTTCCAGTTTACCCTTCCTTAAAAAATCATATAATTGACCTTTCAGATAGCGATAAGACTCCCGCATTTTTCGTCTGATCATGTTCCGGTCACAAGCTCTTTTAAAGTTTTTTTTAGGAACGGAAAATGCTACCTGGGCAGGGTATGAATCATTTATGATGGTATATTCAATCCAAACAACCTTTAATGGAAAACAAAAAAATGTCTTACCATTCTGAAAGATCTCGCCAATGATCTTTCGGCTGCAGAGTTTTTCACTTTTTGTGAAGGTATATGAGACCATTAGACTTTAGGCTGAAGGCTTTAGTCTGAAGGCTTTAGATCAAAAAGCTTTATACCTGAAGTATACAGTCTAAAGTCTACAGCCTGCAACCTTTCATTTGTTATTTTTATTATATTCCACAATGAATTTCTCTAAGGCCATGGTCATGGAGGGTGCATCAGGAACCGGTGCTTCAATGTCGAGTCTTAATCCGGCATCTCTGATAGCCTGGGCAGTCGCAGGTCCGAATGTGGCAATCTTGGTATCATTTTGTGTAAAATCCGGGAAATTCTGAAATAATGATTTAACGCCCGCTGGACTGAAAAAAACCAAAATGTCATAGTTCATATCCTTCAGATCGGACAAATCACAACTAACAGTGCGATACATAATGGCCTGTGTATAATTAATTTTTGCCTGTTTCAGCATTTCCGGGATTTCATCTTTGTGGATATCCGATAAAGGAATTAAAAAAATTTCTTCCTTGTGTTTGGTAAGTATATCTATCAAATCGGAGAATTTCCCATTCCCAAAGAATATTTTACGTTTTCTGTAAACTATATATTTCTGAAGATAAAATGCGGTTGCTTCAGAAATACAGAAATATTTCATTGTATCGGGAATTGTCAACCGCATTTCCTGAGAAATTCTGAAAAAATGATCTATTGCTGTCCGGCTTGTAAAAATAACAGCAGTATGATTAAGTATTTGCACTCGTTCCTTCCGGAATTCCTTAACAGATACACCTTCAACCTGAATGAATGGACGAAAATCTATTTTCAGGCCATTTTTGATAGCCAAATCGTAATAAGGAGAATTGGCAAAGTTCGGTTCCGGCTGTGAAACTAATATCTTCCTTATTTTCAATTTATTAAGTTTTATAAAAATTCTAAATCTCTTAATTTTCTACTTCCCGGCCAGAATTTTGAAAATCAAAATCAAAGGAAATACTTCGAGCATGCAAAGGTACAAAATCAAATAGAAAATTGAAATACCCTTATTAAATCCTATATAAATGCTTCTGAATACTGATGCCAGATAAAACAATAGGATAAGGCCAGCCATAAGCATTACAGAAATATCTGCAAACTTATCCATGGCAATATGAATCGTAACAACTGGCAGTAAGATAATGCCTAATACTTTATAATATATGCGGGTATGAAAAATTGATTCATCAATTTTCTCTCTTATCATTAATATGGAACCGATCAACCGATAGAAAAAATTCTTTAGCAAAAAATAAAGATTTATCCCAATCAGTAATATCACATAAAAGAAAACATCCGGGTAACCATACAAATCAACTTTATAATAATGTAAAATCTGGAATATCGATAGTGGCAGAATCAGATAAAAAATGATATCCAACCGAACAGCACCATAAAAGCTTTTATAACCGCGTTCCGAATATAGATGTGCCGCAGTACTCACATTTACAACAGCCTTGAAAACTTTTCCTATATATGTGTTGAACATTGAGCGTATGCTGGCAAAAATTATCCACAGCAATAATATTATTCCCAATATCCATTCCTGGCTCTGATAATTGAGGACTTTACCCTCAAAACCATAGATTCTATTGGGCTTCTCTGTTACTTGTAAATTTTTGAGAAATAGGGAATCAGGTAAATATTGGACGTTACCGAAAGCGACTGTATCACCTTCTGTGCTGTATAAACCAGGATTGCCTGTATAAATATTCCATAGCGTATCTTTTTCAACAGTTTGCGTTTTGAGTATTTTCGTCCGTAGCGCCTTTTTTTTCGCTATAATGCTGTCTCTCCGGTCAATATTGAGAAATACACGATCTAAACTGGTATCTAATGAACTACGGGGAATAACCAGTTTCTTTTTCTGTATTTCTTTCTTAATAAGTAGTCGCCGATCTTGCACAGAATCTGTCGCGATCGTTGATTTCGGGGATTCTATTATTCTGAGAGAAAAAGCCGGCATATAAAACACTTTTGAAGTCCAAAGATAATAATTTAAGCATTGACTCAATTTATCAAATCTCCTTTAATGTCTGAATAATATTTATTAATCTCGCTGATTATCACTAATTTTGGTTCATTCTTTATCAAGAGACTGCATTCGTTAATATAAATTCAACAGACTTAGGAGAAATGTGATAAAATCTGTCAAAAGTAAAAGAGATACGAGAATATTTCAACGTTATAAAACAGAATGAAAAAGACAAATGCCGCAAGGATATCTGGACCGAAATGGGATTAATTATGAATTAATAGAATATAAGGTCGATATTGACGATCTAAGTGCTGTTCATGTAGCCGAATCAGCCGGGATCCCTATAGAAAACGTTTACAAAACCCTTGTACTCCAGGGAGATAAAAACGGAGTCTTCGTCTGCATTGTCCCGGGAGGGAAGGGAATTGACTTAAAAAAAGCTGCTGCTGTCAGTGATAACAAGAAAGCATCTATGATAAAAATGACTGATCTTGAACCATTAACAGGTTACATCAGGGGAGGATGTTCGCCGCTCGGGATGAAAAAGAATTACCCGATTTACATTGACCAATCAGCTTTTATGAAGCCTTTCATTTACATAAGTGCCGGAATCCGTGGCATGCAGATAAGGATCGCCCCTGATGATTTGGTTTTTGTTACAAAAGCCATAACCTCAGACCTGATTAATGAATCAAATCATATAAATGAATGAGAGAACTCACCTTATCTGCAAACTTAATTTCTTTTAATGAGAATATGTATTTGATTGCCGAACTTATCACTATAATATGATAAACTACTGATTTTTTTTCGTACCAAATGAGATATAAATCAATCCTAAATCAAATACGACACTGAATCCATCCTTATCATGATTCCATTATGTTTATTAATGATGAAGGTTTCTCATCCAAATGACTCCTCATTTAGTGTGCGAGGAGCCAGTTTTCGCCAACTCCGATTTCGGCTACAAGAGGCACCGCCAGATTAACGGCATGTTCCATTTCATATTTAACCACTTTCTTCACTTCTTCCAGTTCAGATTTTAAAACATCAAAGTCCAACTCATCATGCACCTGAAGAATCATCCTGGATTTGAACTTTTTCTCCTCAAAACGTTTGCAGATATTGATCATAGCCACTTTGATGATATCTGCTGCCGAACCCTGCAAGGGGGCATTGATTGCATTTCTTTCCGCAAAACCCCTCACCGACGCATTGGCAGAATTGATATCGCTCAGATAACGCTTTCTTCCCATAATCGTTTCAACATAACCCCGCTTTCGTGCCAGAACAATCTGCTTATCAATGTATTCTTTTACCTGGGCAAAACTTGAAAAATAATCATCAATGAACTTCTTAGCCTCATTCCTCGAAATATTCAATCGTTGCGACAATCCAAATGAAGAAATACCGTAAAGAATCCCAAAGTTGGCTGTCTTGGCATTACGCCTCATTTCAGGAGTAACTTCGCTCAGCGGAACATTGAAAATCTTTGATGCCGTTGCAGCGTGAATATCTTCTCCGTTCTGAAAAGCCTTAGTCATTACCTTATCCCCTGAAAAAGCGGCCATAATGCGAAGCTCAATCTGAGAATAGTCAGCCGCGAGAAAAAGCCAATTCTCATTGGTTGGTATAAAGGCCTTTCTTATTTCACGTCCCTCTTCATCACGAATAGGAATATTCTGGAGATTCGGATTTGTACTGCTTAAACGGCCTGTAGCCGCAATGGTCTGATTAAATGAAGAGTGAATTCTTCCGGTATTCGGATTAATCAAATTGGGAAGTGTTTCAACATATGTCGAAAGAAGCTTTTTTAATCCTCTGTGATCCAGTATTTTCTGTATGATTGGATGACGATCGAGCAAATTCACGAGAACTTCTTCACCGGTGGAATATTGTTTGGTCTTTGTCTTTTTTGCATTGGGATCAAGCTTCATCTTTTCAAACAGGATATAACCCAATTGCTTGGGTGAAGATATATTGAACGATTCGCCTGCAAGTTCAGTAATTTCTTTTTCTAATTGTACAATTTGTTCTTTGAGGACAACAGCATATTCCTCAAGAACCTTAGGATCGATCTTTAATCCCGTCTGCTCCATTTTGATCAGCACTTTCAGTAAAGGCATTTCAACCTCCCTGAATAATTTTTCCACACCTGCCTTCTCCAGATCCGCTGCAAGCAAAGGTTTCAACTGCAGCGTGATATCAGCATCCTCACACGCGTATTCCTTGATAGTTTCAAGATCTACCTGTCTCATTGACAATTGTTTCTTGCCGCTTTTTCCAATAAGCTCCTCTGTAGCCACTTTTTTATATCCAAGATAAATCTCGCTCAGGTAATCCAGATTATGCCGAAGCTCAGGCTGTATAAGGTAGTGGGCAACCATCGTATCAAAATATTCTCCTTTTATTTCGAGTCCGTACCTTGTTAAAATATGGATATCGAACTTCATATTTTGCCCAATCTTCAGAATCTTTTCATTGGCAAACAGTTCCTTAAATTCTGCAACTATTGACTCAGCTTTCTTTTGATCAGCCGGAACCGGGATATAATATGCTTCCTGTACTTTATATGAAAGAGATATCCCGACAAGCTGGTCCAGATGAGGATCAAGTCCGGTGGTTTCTGTATCAAAGCAAAATTCATTCGCTTTCAGAATTTCTTTAATAAGCTTTGACCGTAGTTCAGGAGTGTCAGCTACATGATAAGAATGAGTTGTCGATTTTATATCCTGGTGAACCTTCCCCGCCGGTGATTCGGTCTGCTCGCTAAAACTAAAAAGAGTCCCTTGTTCTCCCGGCGATGCAGAAGGAGTACTATCCCCAGCATCTGAAAGTACCCTTGCCGCCAGGGTCCGGAATTCGAGTTCGGTAAATATTTTTCGTAATGAAGGATAATTGGGCTCCTCGCGTTTCAATTCATCAGGATCATATTTTAAGGGAACATCCAGTATAATTTCAGCTAACTTACGCGACAGGCGAACCTGATCCTCATATTGCTGAAGGCTCTCTTTCTGTTTTCCTTTTAATTGGTCGATATTTTCATAAACCCCGTCAATGCTTCCATACTCCCCGATAAGTTTCATTGCCGTTTTTGGCCCGATTCCGGGACAGCCGGGAATATTATCCGAAGTGTCCCCCATCAGTCCTAAAATATCAATAACCTGCAAAGGATCATTTATCTGATAATTTTCACACACCTCTTTAGTTCCGAGAATATCAATCCCGCTGCCCATGCGGTTTGGTTTGTAAATAAATATATTTTCTGAAACGAGCTGACCGTAATCTTTATCCGGGGTGACCATAAAAACCTGGAATCCTTTTTTCTCAAATTCCTTTGAAAGGGTACCGATGACATCATCGGCTTCGTAACCTTCCTTCTCAAGGATTGGAATATTATAAGCTGAAATAATATCCCTCACATAAGGTACCGCTTTTTCAATATCTTCGGGCACTTCCTGGCGCTGCGATTTGTAATCTTCAAACATTTCATGCCGGAATGTCGGGCCCTTCATATCAAACGCCACCCCAATGTGAGTCGGATTTTCCTTTTTCAACAACTGTTCGAGAGTATTAACAAAACCGAGCATTGTTGATGTATTCAATCCCCTGGAATTGATTCTTGGCGCATTGATAAATGCAAAATAAGAACGGTAAATCAGTGCATACGCATCAATAAGAAATAATCGATTCATTAGAACAGTTGTTTAATGTCTTAAATGTTATATAAAATTAAACAAAAAAGCCGGCAAATCATTACCGGCTTGTTTAAATTCACAAATTAAAAATCAATTCGTACAGGAACACTTTTCAAGACAATCAAGCAAGCCGCTTAACTCATCATGTTTTAAAAAGTAATAAGTGTTTTTCCCTTCGCGTTTTGAATTCAGGACTCCTTTATTTCTTAAAATACCCAGATGATGAGAAGTAGTGGATTGTTCAATTCCTAACCGCTCATGAATCTCGGTAACCGTAAGTTTTACGCCTCCTTCAAGATAGCCAACTATAGCTATCCGCATCGGATGGGCAATAGCCTTCAGCATTTCAGCGGCCATTGGTAATTTCTCAATGTCAATCTCGGAATACTTCATTGTTAGTAGTTGAAAGAGTTTAAAATTAATGAATTAAGTTTTTCAGGAGTGATTATCTCCTGATGTGCAAATATATAAATATAATTTATTAACAAATAATTCAAAAAGTCGAAAAATAGTTATATTATGTTTTTTAGAGCGTCAGTCAACTTCTATAAGATTGTATCATAGATTCTTACATATCTACAAATTTACATTTCCAACTATATAATTATTGTAATTTAGAATCTGTAAAAATAATTGTCTCAAAGCGAATTAATTCATAACTTTGGCAAAAAGACTCTTCTTAGTAAAAAATAAGAATTAAAGGATGTCAACAACTGAACTGATTACACCTCCAATAGCCGAGGAATTAAAGCGATTTGAACCATTTTTCAGGAAATCGACCAGGACTGACCTCCCTTTATTAAATACAATTATCAATTATATTCTGAGAAGAAAGGGCAAACAAATGCGCCCGATGATGGTTTTCCTTGCCGCGAAACTAAACGGTGAATTTAATGAAAGAACCTATCATGCCGCACTGACAATCGAACTCCTGCATACCGCTACTCTTGTTCATGACGACGTGGTGGATGAATCTTCACAGCGCCGGGGCTTTCTTTCGGTAAACGCGATCTGGAGAAACAAGATTGCTGTACTTGTGGGCGATTTTATCCTGGCAAAAGGATTGCTCTGGTCCATCGAGCATAAGGATTATGATATTCTCGAGCATATATCAGCCGCCGTCCGTGATATGAGCGAGGGCGAGATTCTTCAGATTCAGAAAGCCCGTAAGCTTGATATCAACGAGGAAGTTTATTTTGAAATCATCCGTAAAAAAACAGCCTCACTTCTGGCAACAAGTGCTGCCGTAGGAACCTGTTCCGTTACAGATGACACAGAAATAATCGAGCGGATGAAGTTATTCGGTGAATACGCAGGAATGGCTTTCCAGATCAAGGATGATCTTTTCGATTACCATAAAACCAACCTGATTGGTAAACCCACAGGTAATGACCTTCGCGAAAAAAAGATTACTCTTCCTCTCATCTATGCCCTTGAGCATTGTAAAAATGGCGAGAAAGCCAGGATTATTGATATCGTCCGCAACAAGAAAAAATCTTCTGATGACCTGAAGATGGTAAAGAGCTTTGTTGAATCAAACGGCGGTTTTGACTATGCAGGCAAAGTGATGCAAAATTACAGTGATAAAGCCATTGAAGTGTTAAACGCCTACCCCGATTCCGCAATTAAAACAGCCATGATTGAATATGTCAACTTTATTACTTCAAGGGAAAACTGAGTGATGTGCTGATGTCCTAATGTGGCAGAGGTAGTCGAAAGAGAAATTCTCATGAATTACAATAAAGCACAGATCACAGAAACACACTGTCAAGGGTGAGGTTAATTTTCTTTAAGCATAAAAGGATTTAAACTCGCGATTATAGCAATCATATTCAGTTTCAAATATACCTTTCTCAAAAGCTTGTTTATGTATCTCAGGAAGCTTTTTATATCTTTTTCCCCTTTTCCTCTAGCTCGTTTTAAAGTAATAAAGTCGTAAGTATGGATGTACATCATTACAATTTCAATTTTATCACATTTATCTATTAGCTCTATTGTTGTTGGGTCCATTCCAACAAACTCAAATAGTATTTTTTTTTCGGAAACAGGGATATCTATTTGAAAAAAACCTTTTAAATCTGTTCTGCCAACTTCAACTGTATCATTAATCATAATAAAAACTCCAGGCAAAGTTTCAAAATCCTCCGCAATAACCCTTCCATTTAATAATTTTATTCTGAGAATAAACACTACACATTGAAATACTGATTACAATAAATAGAATTGATAATTTCTTCATTACCAAATATTATTTTGTCAATCTATACAGATAAGTACTAAACTCTCCTTATTTATGCAAGTCTATGATCCGTTTTGTTTTGACTTATTTAATCTTAAAAACCCTTCTATTGCATTTTTCGCCTGCGAACAAGTAAATATAGATAAAATTATTGTAATTCAAAACCGGGAGTTGATGCCCCTGTGTGCAGAAGTGAAAATTAGATTCAGAGTTGTTCTCATCAAGGTTTATATCCTATTTTAGGCCTGTTTTTCCGATCTGAATCCTGATGTTTAACTTCCTCAAGCCGTTTTATATACTCCATAACCAGGTGTATGCTTTGATCATGATCGGCAAGTCGGGATTCAAGTTGCTCAAACCTGACCAGCAATTCTTTATGAGTTGCAAGCATCCCGCGTATTTTTGTATAAACACGCATAATCTGGATATTTACTTTTATCGCAAGATCGCTGTTAATAACACTTGACAGCATCAGCACTCCGTGTTCTGTAAATGCATACGGTAGTTTTCGGCGTCCTCCCCATCTTGATGTCGCAAATTGCGATTTCAAGTTTGCAAATTCCTGAGCCGTCAATTGGAACATAAAATCATCAGGGAACCTTTCAATATTACGTTTTACCTGTTCATTCAGCCGGCGCGTCTCAATCCCGTAAAGTTCAGCAAGGTCATTGTCGATCATAACCTTCTCCCCGCGGATAAGGAAAATTCTGTCAATCAACCTTTCATCAGGTATAACAAGGATTTGAATATTTTTACTCATTAAAACACAGGTTCCGGAATAATCTTTACTTTCCTTCTCCCAATATTACATAAAATTATTGAGAAATAATAATCCTGATGTGCTGATTTGCTGATGTGCTGATTTGAAGATTTGAAAATGTGTTGGTTGATGCAATCGCGCAGGAGAAGGGCATTATTCAGAGGAAAAAAGACCGGTCTATACTGAACTGGTTTAATTTCTGACACTTACAAGATCACAGATCCTGAGTTAAAAAGATGCCGATTGCAAATCAGCATCAGCCGCGAAAACTGACTGATGTGCTAATGTGCTGATGTGCTGATGTGGGAGTCAGCCAAGAATTTTTGTTGTTACAACAAAACACAGAGCACAAAGACGCACCGTCAAAGGAGATGTTAATTTTCTCACAGATAATAGGCTTCAAACTTGCGAATATAACAAGCATATTCTGTTTCAAATATACCTTTCTCGAAAGCTTGTTTATGTATCTCCGGAAGCTTTTTATATCTTTTCTCTCTCTTCCTCTCAGCACGTTTTAAAGTTATAAAGTCATAAATGACGGCATTCATCATTACAACCTCAATTTTATCGCATTTATCTGTAAGTTCTATAGGTGTTGATTCCATACCAACATAAACAAATATTATTTTTTTCTCGGAAATAGGGATGTCTATTTGGAAATAACCATTCATATCTGTTCTGCCAACTTCAACTCCGTCATTATTCATAATTGACACTTGAGGCAAAATTTCAAAATCCTCAGCAATCACCCTTCCTTTAATAGTTTTGGTCTGAGAATAAAGACTACTTATTGAAATACCGGTTACAATAAAGAGAATTAATAACTTCTTCATTTAAATATTATTTCAAGGTCAATACAGATAAGTCTAAACTCCCCTTACTTATGCGGATCTATATTGTTTCGACTAATCAATCTCAAAAACCTTTCCATTGCACCTTTCGGCTACGAACAAGTAAATATAGATAAATTTATTGTAATTCAAAACCAGGAAAACAATTGACAATTGTCAATTATGAATGGATGTGCTGATGTGGCAGGGGCTGCTGTTCAAAATCATTGCCAAAATATTGCTTATATACTTGAGGATTGGCAAACAAAACATATTGGCAATCTATTGTAATTGAGCCCTGGGAAGTGTATCTTTACAAAAAAACAGTGTCTATGGTTTTAGAAATAACAAAAAAAACCGGCCTTGCCAAAATCAATGCATCGTTGAAGAAGTTAAATTCCGGCAAAAAGTTTAATGCAAAAAAGCATTGCGGAAAAGTTAAATGGGATATAGACAGCCTGACTTACCAAAAGCAATTACGCAATGAATGGGATTAGTGTAATGATTGACACCAATATCGCCATCGCTTTATTAAATGGTCAGATAGTACTTGCGCGGTTCTGTTATCCGTGATTTGCTTAATACTCTTTAACATTTATGCTGTCTTTGCCAATAAGAATCGTTTCCCCATTTGCTCTAACAAATAATACAAAATTCATCATACCTAAATGCCCTGGTTTTACCATAAAATCAAACATACTTTTATTGTCAGAATTTTTGATAATGCCATTTTTACATTCAATAATAATATCATTAGGATGAATGCCTTCAACTTTTATTCTTAATTGGGAAAATTGATCTTTTTTTAATAGACTATCCATAAGAATAACTTTAGCGCCTGAAACTGGTATTTTTAATTTCCGTCTATTATTCTCATAATTACCCTTCCATTTTAAAGTTCCATCAACATACCATTCTTGCCAAAAGCCTATTTTATTTGAATTTTTTACTTGCCCTTTAGATGATATTTGACCATCTGTATAATAAGTTTTTAAATCATAATCAGCAGTATCACCTTTAATCTGATAAACACGTTCCTCTCTTAACTTATTGCTATTTTGATAGAAATATCTTTTACAATTATTTTCAATGCAAGAATTAATTAAAATTATTAAATACCAACAACAAGTCAGCTTCTTCATGGTCTTAAATGATATTCTTTTTTAGCAAAGGATTTACAATCCTTCTATTTTTCTCATAGAAACCTTTCCATTGCATTTTTCGCTTGCGAAAAAGCAAATATAGATAAAATTATTGTAATTCAAAATCCGGGGCTGATCCGCCGGTATTCCCTTATCTTAATATTACATAAGATTTTTAACAATTAAAAATTATCCCTATTAATCTTATCTCTTCCTCTCTTTTTATAGTATTTTCATCGTACCATATTCATGGTTTGTGTAAGGTTTCTGTAATGTTTGTGTAATGTTCCTGTAATAAAATATTACACATAACTTACAGAAACATTACGCAAAAATTACACGAACACCGGCGATGGTATAACCAAAGTATAGCTTAAAAATGATAGAATCCCGATGGTGCAGAAGGAGAAATCGCTTTAAAAACAGTTGACAGGCTTTCCTTCGATGGAGGTAATCAGATTATTGGCCAAACGGCTGGCGCCGATTCGGAAAAGACGGTTATTTAACCATTCACCGCCAAGCACTTCCTCAACAATGGCGACATAAGACAAGGCATTTGCAGTTTCAACGATGCCTCCCGCCGCTTTAAATCCCACTTTACGGCCTGTTTTTTGATGGTATGCCCTGATTGCCTGACACATAACCCATGCCGCTTCAGGGGTTGCAGCCGGTTCATATTTTCCGGTGGAGGTCTTAATAAAATCAGCGCCGGCCTGCATCGCAAGCATTGAAGCTTTCCAGATATTTTCAGGTGTTTTAAGAGCGCCTGTTTCTAAGATCACTTTAAGAACGGCTTTCCCGCAAATTTGCTTCAAAGCGGCTATTTCGTTTACCACCTCAGCATAATTCTCTGAAAGAAATAAGCTGAGAGGCAGGACAATGTCTATTTCATCCGCTCCTTCACTCAGAGCCAGCGTTGTCTCTAACTTCTTAACATCCATAAATGTCATCGCTGAGGGAAAACCTCCTGAGACTGAGGCAATTTTAACCCCTTCGGCCTGCAAATTCTTTCTAACCGCCTTGATTAAAACAGGATACACACATATTGCAGCGACATTGGGCAGTTTTGGGTAATCTTCATGAAAGCGGTTAACCTTTTCAGCAAGCTTTTCGGCCTGATGCTCCGTATCGGTTGGATTTAAAGTGGTCAGATCAATCGACGAGAGAATAAATTCAAAAGTCGTCCTGTTATTAAGATTGACAGTTTTTTCAAGAATCTTTGAAACCGAGTTCTCAACTTTCCCGGGAGAAAATTCCCTGTCCAGATTTCCGATAAGCGATTTCATTACAGTACTTTATGAAAATAATTTATCATTGTTCAAATGGCGATGATTGTCGCGTTCGGTTTTCTTTTCAAGGTTCTTCTGAAAAGCTTTGGTCAGATCGATGCCGGTCTGATTGGCTATGCAGATCATCACCCATAACAGGTCGGACAGTTCATCCCCGAGATCGGCTTCATTGTCAGTATTTCTGTAAGACTGGTCGCCAAATTTTCTTGCCATTATCCTTGCCACTTCACCGGCTTCTTCAGTAAGGATTGCCATATTGGTTAATTCGCTGAAATAGCGTACGCCGTATTTGGAGATCCATTCGTGAACCATGGACTGGACCTCCCGGATGGTAATATTATCTTTCATAAATCCTTGTTTTTCGAATCGATTATAATGGTCACAGGGCCGTCGTTAATCAGCTCCACCATCATCATTGCGCCAAACTCACCTGTTTTAATTTCTTTTCCCAAAAGAGAAGCAAGCTGCTTTACGAAACTTTCGTACAACGGGATGGACTTTTCGGGAGGCGCCGCATTGATATAGGAAGGCCTGTTGCCTTTTTTCGTTTTGGCATGCAATGTAAACTGGCTGACAACAAGAATTTCGCCATTAATTTCAGTTACGGATCGGTTCATCACGCCGTTTTCGTCATCAAAAATGCGAAGCTGGACAGTTTTTTTTGCTGTCCATTCCAGATCTTCGTGAGTGTCAGTATTTTCAAATCCTGCAAGGACGAGCAGCCCGTTCTCAATGGAAGATTTTACTCTTTCTTCGATGGTAACGGAAGCTCTTTTAACCCGCTGAATAATTACTCTCATTTTTTTCTATAAGAATTCAAAAATAACATTTACATAGAACATAAAGGAATGATGGGCTGAATCTTAATTTTTCCGAAAAAATTAAGCTCTTTGGATTGATAATGAAATCAAGGGACGGTGACCATTTTCATTATCCAAATGATAAAAATGTAGCGGCCCGCCTTACCCAGAGACATGAAGAGCGCTGACAGCAAGGGAGAAATGCGGAAGAACCCAAGCCCAAGGATAATAACGTCGCCTATAATGGGAACAAATGAAAGCGAAGCCATAAGCGGTCCGTACCGATTTAAACGGGGAAGAATTGCCCGAATCTTTTCTTCCTTAACCTTGCCGTACTTTTCTATCCATTTCATATTTCCAAGGTAACCCAGATAATAAATAGATATTCCGCCGAGAATATTTCCCAAAGTCGCTACGACAAAGCAACCCAGTGCATTAAATCCCGCAAGAAGCAAGACCGTGAGAACTGCTTCAGAATTAAAGGGTAATACTGATCCTGAAAGGAATCCTGCAAGAAATAATCCGGCCAGACCATACTGATAAAAAAGTGCCCAGTGAACAGTTAACAGTGAAAAGTGAAAAGCCATCATAAGGTGACAAAAGTATATCTAAAAAGATTACAATGCATAAAAGCCGGCAGAATCAAAGATGTTAAAGTTTATGATTCAATGGCAGGTCTTTATATTTCCTTAATTACTATCTGCCCGTCCCGGCTGCCTTACACCGCTTCCTTTGATTCCTTTTAACCTGTCGCCAAGATCTTTTCTTGCCTCATCGGCTATTTTTTCAAGTTCATCGACAATTTCAGGATAGACTGCCTTCACATCGTACCTTTCTCCGGGATCACGTCTCAGATCAAATAATGCGTAACCGAATTCTGCCCTGCCAGTTTTTCCTGCGACTCCATCATTTCCTGGGGCAAAACCTTCATAAGTTTGCGATTTATGAGGAAATACCAGTTTCCACTGATTTTTACGCACAGCCTCAAGACAGTCTGACTGATAATAATATAAAAAAACTTCGCGGGGATTGGCCTTTTCATCGCCGAGCATTAGAGGAAGCATATTCACTCCGTCGATTTTATTGCCGCATAAGGGTGCATCTGCAATTTTCGCGAGAGTAGGCAGGATATCGATAGTAGAGGCAATTTTATTGCAAATTATGCCTTTGGGAATATGTCCGGGCCATTTCATAATGCAAGGGACTCTTTGACCGCCTTCCCAGCTTGTACTTTTTCCCTCCCGCAAACCTCCTGCTGATCCTGCATGATTACCGTAATTGAGCCACGGACCATTGTCTGACGTAAAAATAATCAGGGTATTGTCTGTTAATCCATTCTTTTCCAGCGCTTCAAGGATCTGACCGACAGACCAGTCGATTTCTTCCAATACATCACCGTAAAGTCCCTGTTCACTTTTTCCTTTGAATTTATTTGACGCTGCAATTGGTACATGGGGCATCGAGTGAGGAAGATAAAGAAAAAACGGATTATTCTTGTTTTTATTGATAAAAGAAACTGCTCTTTCAGTATACAATGTTGTTAATTGAGCCTGATCATCCATTGTTTTAATCTCTTTTACCATTTGATTTCCATCGATAAGCGGAAGAGGTGGATAAGTCGCCTTTCTCGGATTCGATTCAGGCGTTGCCGCCGTACCATCGAGATTGTACTTCCACATATCGTTCGAATAAGGTAAACCGAGATATTCATCAAATCCCTGCTGTAAAGGCAAAAACTTCTTTTGATCTCCAAGATGCCATTTACCAAAGATGGCTGTATGATAATCCTTTTTCTTTAAAACTTCGGCTATTGTTTCTTCTTTTGGATTAAGGCCGATTGGAGAATTTGGGAAAAGCGCCCCTCCGATCCCGACACGGTTTGAATAACATCCAGTAAGCAGTCCGGCCCGTGATGCACTGCACACTGCCTGAGATACATAAAAATTAGTGAAACGAATGCCCTCTGAGGCCATTTTATCAAGAAATGGTGTTTTATAACGTGTAGCCCCAAAACAGCTTAAGTCTCCGTAACCCATATCATCAGCAAGAATCAGAACTACATTGGGTAATTTATTCGTTTCGGAGCTGCTCTTTTGTTTTTCTTTGGCTTGAAGGGAAGCCGTTGACATTAAACCACACATACCAAATAAAAGGATATTTTCAGTCTTCATAATGTTTGATTTTGTTGGTCTTAATTTTTCAGAACAATATTACCAAAAATTTGGAAAGGAGAAGGGGGTCAGGATAACGAAGACAGAAGAAAGGAGACTGGTCGGAATTATTCTATTCTCCGGTCTCCTTCTTTAATTTAAATGAAATTTTCCTCAGAAATTTCCATTAAAACAATATAAAACCATATATTTGCATGCTATTTTTATTTATTCTTAATAAAATTAATTTAATGCGCCTCTCAGAGGTTGTTCAAAATAACACTGTAATCATCACTAAGGTGCTCGGGCACGGATCTTTCCGGCGGAGAATCTCTGAAATGGGATTTGTTGCCGGAAAGGAAATAACAGTTTTGAAGAATGCCCCTCTCAAAGATCCAATTGAGTATCGGCTAATGGGTTACAATGTATCCCTTCGCCGGGCAGAGGCCAATCTTATTGAAGTCATTACACCGGAAGAAGCGCTTAACCATAAATCCCGATCCCGAAGTTCCGGGATTGACAGGACAATCGACATGGAGATTCTTAAGACTTCCGCCCAAAAGAAAGGTAAGATCATCCATGTTGCCCTGGTCGGGAATCCCAATTGTGGCAAAACAACCCTTTTCAACAAGGTAACTAATTCAAAAGAGCATGTGGGCAACTATAGCGGAGTAACTGTTGATTCCAAAGTTGCGACATTTACAAAGAGCGATTACACCTTCAAAATGGTTGATCTGCCCGGCACTTATTCCCTCACTTCCTATTCTCCGGAAGAACTGTTTACACGCAATTATATCATTGAGGAGACACCCGACATTGTTTTAAACGTGATTGATTCAACCAACCTTGAAAGGAACATGTATCTCACAACCCAGCTCATCGATATGGATATCAAGGTTGTAATTGCCCTTAATATGTATGATGACCTGGTTACGGGAGGCGCCAAACTGGATATCAAAGATTTGGGAGCGATGATGGGAATTCCGATCGTACCGACTGCTGCCAATAAAGGACAAGGTCTCGACGATCTCCTTGATAAAATTATCGATGTGTTTGAAGACAGGGATCCGGTTGTGAGGCATATTCATATCAATTATGGTGAAGAGTTGGAGAAATCCATCAAGGCCATCAGGAAAGAAATAATAGAAGATAAACCCATCAGGGCAAAATTATCATCAAGATATCTTGCTATTCGTCTGATTGACAAAGATCAGGAAGTAATAAAAACACTCGATGGCTCTTCCAATATTCAAAAGATAAGAGAGGTTGCCCTAAAGGAGATAATCCGTCTTGAATCGAGGCTGAATGAAGAAAGTTCGCATCTGATTACTGATGCAAAATATGGTTTTGTTGCCGGAGCTCTCAAAGAAACGTATACCCAGGGAATTCATTGGCGACACGACATTAGCAAAAAAATTGACCTCCTGCTCACGCATAAGTACCTTGGATTCCCTGTATTTATGCTGTTTATGTTCATCACTTTTTTTGCAACATTCAGCCTGGGGTCTATCCCCATGAACTGGATCAATAAAGGAGTTGTCCTGATCTCTGAATTCATTAAAGCAGAAATGCCACCGGGTATGTTAAAGGATTTATTTGTTGACGGAATTATAAAAGGGATCGGAAGTATTATTGTATTCTTTCCCAATATAATGATACTATTTTTCTTTACTTCGCTTATGGAGGATACCGGATACATGGCCCGCGCCGCCTTCATCATGGATAAACTGATGCATAAAATAGGACTGCACGGACGCTCCTTTATTCCGATGCTAATGGGTTTCGGATGTAACGTACCGGCCATAATGGCCACACGAACAATACGAAACCGCAGTGACAGACTGCTTACAATGCTGATCATACCCTTTATGTCCTGTTCGGCAAGATTGCCGGTTTATATTATACTTATTTCAGCTTTCTTCAAAAACTATCCTGCGCTGATACTCACTTCACTGTACCTTTTAGGGATAGTAACAGCCATAGTAACCGCCAAAATATTGAACCGGACCCTTTTTCGCAGAAAAGAAACCCCGTTTGTAATGGAATTACCATCCTACAGGATGCCGGTCATGCGAAATACACTTCTTCACATGTGGGATAAAAGTAGCCAGTATTTCAAAAAAATAGGGGGAACCGTATTGATCGCGGTGATCATCATTTGGTCACTTGAATATTTTCCGCGGCATGAAAATTCCGATTTTAGCAACATTACAAACCACAACACCGAAATTCGTCCTGAGAATCAGAATAGTTCCCTGATTGAGGACTCTTATCTCGGTAAGATTGGGAAATTCATCGAACCCGCATTGAGGCCTCTCGGCTTCGACTGGAAAATGGGAATTTCCCTGATTGCAGGAATTCCGGCAAAAGAGATTGTGGTCAGCACAATGGGTGTACTTTATGAAACAGGAAATCAGAAGAATGATGTATTGCTTCAGTCGGTTCTGAAAAAAGAGGTGTATCATTCAGGCCCTAAAGCAGGAGTTCCTGTATTCAATAAAGCAGTAGCGCTCTCTTTCCTGATTTTTGTCCTGTTGTACTTTCCTTGTATTGCAGTGCTTGCAACAATAGGCCGTGAATCGGGAAGCTGGAAATGGTCCTTATTTACTGTTTTTTATACGACAGCGTTCGCATGGCTTCTGTCTTTTTTAACCTATCAAATTGCTTTGAGTTTTCTCTGATAAAGTTTATTCTATGCAGGAAATCATAACATGGATTGTCATTTTAGCTGCCCTGACCTTTCTTGTATTAAATATAGTCAGGGTTTCCAGGTTGTTTAAAAAGCGGGATCCCTGCAAAGGATGTGGAAGTGTTTGCGATAATTGCCCCGTTTATATGAATAAAACAAACAAAGGCAAATGAATTCCAGTATTTCATCTGCCTTAGAAATTAAAAATAGTCTTTAAATCAATTTAACCTGCTTTCCAAAATCTTCGCAATATCCGACGGAGTTAAATCCCCTCTTTCGCCGGTTGCAACTCTTCCTCTGCTTATAAAGCGGTCCACCACTTTGGATATAATTTCATCCCCAATCCCATAATCAACAAGTTTCGTTTTTACGCCCAAAGACTCAAAAAACTCAACTGTCTTTTGAATTGCGGCATTTATCCTGTCGGCTTCACTGCCTTCGGTAATCTTCCAAACCCTTTCGCCGTACTGAAGTATTTTTTCTTTTTTATTCTCCATCTTCACCTGCATCATTCCTGGTAAAACAATAGCGAGGGTCTGACCGTGATCGATACCATAAAATGCTGTAATTTCATGTCCTATATGGTGTGTTCCCCAATCCTGGGGTACTCCGCATCCGATCAGTTCGTTAAGGGCCATTGTTGCCGCCCACATAAAGTTGGCTGCTGAATCATAATCCTGCCTGTTTGCAAGTACTTTTGGCCCCTCTTCAATAAGAGTTATTAGAATTGATTCAGCAAACCTGTCCTGGACAGGCGAATTTACCGGGTAAGTCAGGTATTGCTCCATCACATGAATAAAAGCATCAATAATTCCATTGGCTACCTGAATTTGCGGAAGCGAAAATACAACTTCGGGATCAAGGATTGAGAATTGGGGCATCACTAATTGAGAATAGAATGCCATCTTTTCCTTGCTTTCCCACTTTGTGATTACCGAATTCCCGTTCATTTCCGAACCAGTGGCGGGAAGTGTCAAAACAGCCCCGAGCGGTATGGCCTGAGTAATTTTTATGTCATTGCGATGCGAAAGGATTTCCCAGGGATCATCGCCTTCCCAAAGAGCAGCCGCTGCAATGAATTTTGTGCCGTCCAGAACGGATCCTCCGCCGACTGCAAGCAAAAAGTCAATCTTTTCCCGTTTGACAACTTCAACTGCTTTCATCAGGGTCTCATAATGCGGATTGGGCTCGATGCCGCCGAATTCAACCAGGTCAAATCCCAGCAGTGCATCCATAACCTGCCTGTAGACGCCGTTTTTCATGATACTGCCTCCTCCGTATGTCATAAGAATTTTCTTCCCTTTCGGAACAAGACTTGTGAGTTTTCTGATTTCACCTTTACCAAAACAAATCCTTACCGGATTATAAAATTCAAAATTTCTCATGTAACACTATTTATATCAAACATATATAAAATCAACTCCCTAATGTGGAAAGCATAACTGCTTTTATCGTATGCATTCTGTTTCCGGCTTGCTCAAAGACAATTGAAGCCGGACTTTCAAAAACCTCATCGCTCACTTCCATTTCCTCAATACCGAAATCCCGGTAAATCTGCTCCCCGGTTTTAGTCTTTCGGTCATGAAAGGCAGGAAGGCAATGAAGAAACTTAACATTTGGATTCCCCGTAAGCTCCATTACCCTTTTATTAACCTGATAAGGCTTAAGAAGTTCAATTCTTTTGGCCCAGGTTTCCTTTGGCTCTCCCATTGAAACCCAAACATCGGTATAAAGAAAATCACAATCTCTGACGGCTTCATCGATATCATCAGTAATCAGGATTTTACCGCCGGTTTTCGATGCAATATTCCTGCATTCATTCTGCAACTTCTTATCAGGTTGGCAAACAAAAGGAGCGGCAGCCCTGAAATCCATACCCATCTTTGCAGCACCGATCATTAAAGTATTGCCTGTATTATTCCTCGCATCGCCCAAATAAGCAAACCTGATCTCATTCAATTGTTTAAATGAATGCTCCCTCATAGTAAGCAAATCTGCAAGAACCTGTGTGGGATGATATTCATCAGTCAAACCGTTCCATACCGGGACTCCTGCATACTCAGCAATCTCCTCAACAATAGACTGCGAGTAGCCCCTATATCCAATACCATCATACATCGATCCCAAAACCCGTGCCGTGTCCTTCATCGATTCTTTCTCACCGATCTGATTCCCTGTGGAGCCGAGATAGGTAATATGAGCGCCCTGATCATAAGCCGCCACTTCGAATGCACACCTGGTGCGGGTTGAAGCCTTTTCAAATACAAGGACAATATTTTTCCCCACAAGCCGTGCTCCCTCAGTTCCCGATTTTTTAGCCCACTTTAATTCAGCGGCCAGCTCAAGCAAATAATCAATCTCTTCCGCACTGAAATCCATAAGATTCAGAAAATGCCTGTTTCGCAGGTTAATAACCATTTTACCTTTAATTAAAATGAAATTATTCCCAAAATTCGTAAAAAGCAGGATATATAAAAAACAATTTCAAAGATAAATTTATTAAAGTTTCCCACATTTATATAGCCCAATAATCGGGCATGTTAAATTTCATAATTAACTGTTTATCATCTTCTAACCTTCATGTATTCAATCCAATGCAAGTTGGACGACATTTTTGCTATTAATTTGGTCATTATCTTCATATTGTTCCAGAACATTGAGCATGGCCAGCAACTGCCTGCATGTTTGATTGTTTTGCATAAGTTTTTCAATTGTTTCCTCTATGTCAATATTCAAAACCATTGTTAGCTGTACCAACATCTTTATAAATACCCTGATCAACCATTCCCATAATGTCAGTTCGATCAGTTATTGCTGGGTTTCACGGAACAGTCCGCCTGAGCATCGAAACCGCTACTTCACCCTTTAGCTTGTCCAACTCTTCAACCCTTTTATGGCCGGGTGATTTACTGTCGCGCTTTTTCCCGAACCGGCGATTCAACTCCTTTGGGGATAAGCCGCAATTCCCTTTTTTCCACTTCTCCCTGTGAAGTGAAAAATCGGTGGCAATATGGTTTTTGCCATACCAAAACCCTAACATAAGCAGTTTGCGCCAATCCATCCAAGGATTGTTCATCAATCGGTAACAGGTATTGTCATCGATCCTTTCAAGTAAGTTTTTACCCTGGTTTTGCATCGTGCAAATACTTTCGCTGCGTAGCCTAAAAATCAACAGGGAAAGCAACAGTGAACAAACATCAAACCCTTTGCTTTTAAAAGATCCAAATCCTGTTAAAAACTGTCTGATCCTGAAGGTTGAAAATAAATGGAGCACCCCCTCGTCGGTTTTTTCATTATTGCAAAGAACGCTCTCTAATTCGCTTAAATATGCTATTTTAGAGGACATAAATAGTGGTTTTAAGAATGAACTGCCTTTTGATGTGTAACTAACTCAAATATAGCAATTTAATTTCTATTTTACCGCTACTTATATCATTTAACATACCTTGTAAATCAATTATTTCCTACGTGGGAAACTTCAGTAATATTTATATATATGTTGTTTCGTTTAGATTGTCACAACACCTCATTTGGGCTTTGGATTAACAAAAGATTTTAAGAAATAAGGCAGGGGATAGAAAAGGTATAGACAAGGCATTGCCTTGTCTATACGTGCGGTAAAAATTTAACCGATACTTTTATGGGCTTGCGTCTTCGACGCAGTTGAGGAATGCCGATTACCGTTATAAACAATGAACCTTTTAGATGCAATGGGGGTAGAGACGCGATTAATCGCGTCTCTACCAGGAATATTATTGACAGGAATATTATTGACAATTAATCGCGTCTCTACTGGGATAATATTGACAGGAATATTATTGACGATTAATCGCGTCTCTGCGGTTGCCACAATTGGTAAAACTCAACACATCGTTTTTGTTCTTTGCAGTTTGAAAATATTGTTTTATGTTTATCCCTCTGATTTAATCTACGTCCGTTGAATGTTTCGCTTGAATCTTCAGTGCGTCGAAGGATAAAAATGAAATGATGAAGATTAAAATTCACCAGAAATAATTCTTATTAATATGCTAAAATCTAATTCTTTACGGGCAAAGTCCTTTTTGTTTGCCGCCCTTATAGTTTTCATGTGCCACTTTACCGGCAAATCTGCAGACTGGGATGAAGTCCAGAAATTAAAGCTGGATTACATCACCCAGTTGGCCAAAAATGCCATGGAACAGCAGAAATTGACAACCCTTCCGGGGGCTTCAATCCCTTTTCCGGCTTCGATCACCGACAGCCCGAAGATGAAGCTGTTGAGCAAAAGTTCAAAAGAGCTTAAAATTAAGCTGACCGACATTCAGAACGAGGGGCGCAGGCCTTCGGGTGATGTAATCCGTTTTTCATTGACTAAACCGATGGACATGTTAAGCAAGGGAACAGGGATCACATTGCTGGTTAAAACTGATCCCGGTTCTTCAAGGGAAATACGGTTTGGGTTCAGATTGATCGGAGCGGATGGCAAAACTGCTGATATTCTGCCTTTTATTCCCATTGTTGACAACTGGGGCGATCAAACGCATGAAATATATTTTGACTGGGCTTTTATCAATTACAGCAATGTTAAAGATGCCATCGCGGTCTTGAAACAGGTAAACGCCATTGAATTCCTTGCAAGCTCCATAAAAAGGGCTCCTGAGCGCGGAACCAGCTCGTCTGCCCAATCGGCTTCGTTCACTATTTCCAATATGAAGGTTGTTGATTATTTGACCGGTAGTTATGATTCCGACAGGTTTATGCCGGAACAAGGCAAAGATCCTGATCTGACACTGATGCACCGCTGCCAGGAGGTTACAGGTATTGTGGCCACTTATGGAGGAAAAGAGGGAATAAAATCTGCCCTTGAATCCCTCGATCTGGCCGCACGTACCCAATGCTGGGACGGCAGCTGGCTGGATGGACGACGCGGTGCCAACACCATCACAAGCGGTGAATGGACTCACGGCTTTGCTATCTATGGAATGTTAACCGGCTATGTCGCTCTTGAAAAGGCAAAAGTGCCACAGTTGAATCAGAAAATCACCATCGGGCCCTTTACCATGACCCGCCGCGATTTTTACAAGCGTATGTTTTATCGTGCCGCAATGTCGAGGGCAGGGATAGCTCCGCCTTCAAAATACCGCGATGATATCATCGGCGGAAACACTTTGATTTCAGGCGCAAACAGGGTTTTGGGTTATGCTATTGGGATGAGGATGGTAGCCGATATCCTGCCTGCAGATCAGAAGAAAATAGTCATGTCAAAATACAATGAACTGATGGACGAGATTGTGGATGCTCAGGGAAAATTCTCCGGCGGATTCCCCATTCTTGCTGAAGGTGACAGGTTTGACGGCGCAGGAATCCATTACGATGCAGGATATACACGTACCCATATGGATTGGCTGGTTCTTGCTGCCTATCGTACAGGTGATCCTCGGTTTATTGAAATCCTGAAGCGTTACCAGGATGCTTTTACTGCTGTTATGGATTCAAGAGGGCTTGGTCTTGTCAGGCTTTATTCTGAAAGGGGGCATTCAGAAGCCCGTTCAGACGACAGGGGAAGTTCACAACTTGTAATTCCGGATATCACAGCACAGGTGGGGATGATTTACCATCTGCCGGTTATTGCTCAATGGGGTTATAACTGCGGCATGGCACAATGGCTCAATTGGGACCAGAATAAGCACAACTTCTGGTCAAGTATGAGCCAGAGCCGTGGTTACGGTCTTGGAGCCCATACACAGATCATGCTGGATGATTTTACAAAAGAACCTGAGCCCCGGGATATCGGATATCTTTTCCCCCGCCAGTTCCCGATCTGGTCAACCACCCTTTACACAAAAAATAACCAGCCTGTCAGGACTTCACACATTTATATCAAACCTGACGGAACAATGGCCAACGATTTTAAAATTGAGGTCGGAATGTATCCCGAAACAGTCGGCGTTCCCGTTTCGGTGAAGAGTCCGGAAGGAACAGTTATTGCCGAAGCCCTTGAACTTGACGGCTGGCCAAAATTATTGCCTGAAAATGCCGTATTAACCGTAACCGTTAATGGCGAGGCTGTGACAAAAACCCAGCCCGGAAAACCCTTTCACCTTAAATTAAACGGCAGAACAATCATCATGATAACCGGCCCCGAAATACAACTGCCGAAAGAGGCAAATAATGTGAAAGTTCCTTTTAAAGCAGCATTCATACTTGAACCTCAGGGCCACCAAAAAGAGCTTTCAGTTACTTTAACAGTTAACAGGGAAGCTGTGCCTTATACTCATGAATTCATTGATCTGGCAAAGAAATAAATCAACATCTCAAAGTACGCGATAAATCCCCGGCCTTAAAACCGGGGATTTTCATTTTAAGGCCATAAAAAGCCCATACCTTCTCCGGTGTTTATTCGTAGATTATTCGTAGATTATTCGTAGATCATTCGTATAACATACGAATGATCTACGAATAATCTACGAATAATATATGAATAAAGGACGAACAAAAACCAGGGAAATCATGGCATATTAACCTCAACAGAAATACAGGAGTGAGTAATCAACAGAGACAGCATTTCCTGTTTGTGATGGGCTAATTATTGGAGGAGGGCTATTTATGAAAAAGCTTGTCTTTCCTAAGTGCAATGTATTCAGCCACATTAGGAGGTGTCAATTCCCGGATTGGTTCATTATTCAGGACTTTTTCACGTATCTCTGTGGATGAGATATCGAGAAGCGGGGCTTCTATGATCAGGACTTTGGGATTATTATCAAACTCACTGGTTGAATATCCGGGCCGTGGATAAACAATCAGTCCATATTCATTTAATATTCGCCGGGATTTGTACCAATGCCGAATGCCCGAAAGATTGTCACCCCCGACTAAAAGTACAAAATGATATCCAGGGAATTCCGACCTGAGGCTGTCAAGGGTATTAATAGTATAAGTGGGACGGGGGAAATGGAATTCATAATCGCTGGCTTTCATTCCCTGTTTATCTTCGACAGCCAGTCTGACCATTTCAAGACGGTCGTTTTCAGGCCATAAGATGCTCTCCTTTTTAAGGGGATTCTTTGGTGAGACAAGGAACCAGACTTCGTCAGCAGCCTTATTGTCAAGCACACACTGGGCTATGGCAAGGTGACCGTTATGTACGGGATTGAATGAACCTGAATATATGGCGATCTCCATAAAAAGAATTTCACGAATTAATGACGAATTTCACGAATCCAGTATAAGAAAGACAAGTTTCAGAATCTTAATGTGTCAGCCTAAAAGAAAGGCTTTTACCACATCTTCGGCTTCCATTAATGCATCAGCCAACTTATCGTTGATAATAATCACATCAAAATATTTTGAGTATTCCATTTCCTTTTCTGCTTTGGAAATCCTTTCCCCGATGACTTCCTTACTGTCTGTGGATCTGCTTAAAAGCCGTCTTTCCAAAACTTCAAGAGAAGGAGGCTGTACAAAAACTGCCAATGCCCGGCTGCCGTAAATATTTTTGATATTATAACCACCTGCTACATCAACGTCGAAAATTATATTTTCCCCTTTGCTGAGGCTCCTTTCCACTTCGCTTTTAAGCGTTCCGTAATAACTGTCGGGATAAACCTCCTGCCATTCAAGGAATTCGTTGTTTTCGATTTTTGATTTGAACTCTTCGGTTGAAAGAAAGTAATATTCGCGTCCGTCAACCTCTTGACCTCTTGGTTTTCGGGTGGTGGCTGATATGGAGAAACCAAAATTCAATTCGCATTTTAATATATGCTGAACAATCGTAGTTTTCCCGGCGCCGGAGGGGGCTGAAAATATGACCAGTTTGCCTTCGCTCATAACTCATAATTCATAACTCATAACTTTTCTAAAGCACATTCAGCAGCTGTTCCTTTATCTTTTCGAGAGAATCTTTCATCTGAATGACAAGCTTCTGGATCCCGGTATGATTTGCTTTTGATCCCAGGGTATTTATCTCCCTGCCGATCTCCTGTGCAATAAAGCCAAGCTTTTTACCAACGGGTTCATCTGATTCAATTGTCTCGAGAAAATAGTCGCAGTGGTTGGCCAATCTGACTTTTTCTTCATTCAGGTCAAGTTTTTCAAGGTAGAAAATCATTTCCTGCTCAAGACGGTTACTGTCGATAGTATCTGATCCGGAAAGCTCTTTTAGTCCCGAGAGGATACGTGTTTTCACGTTGTCTATCCTTTCCTGTTCATATTGACTGATTTGTTCAAGAAGACCAGTGATCAGCCTGATGTTTGAAATAACATCTGCGTAAATTGAATTGCCTTCCTGAATTCTGAAATTGTCCACGGTCTCCATGGCTTCCCTGATTTTCCCAAGGATAATTTTCCATCCTTCTTCATCCAGTTCCTCGCGATCTGTTTTTACCGCTTCAGGAAGACCGAGTATCGCCTGAATGGCGCTGCTTTCGATATCTTTCAATCCAAGTTCTCTGCCGATTTCCAAAAGTTGTTGGAAATAATTTTTTACGATGGCTCCATTGATGGATGCATTTCCTGCAGTTCCAAGAGATTCGGCATAGAGGCTGAAATCAATTTTCCCCCTGATCAGCCGGTCTGAAATTTCCCTCCTGATCTCAAGATCCTTTTCCCTGTACAAACCCGGGAAACGGGTGTTCAGGTCAAGCAGTTTGCTGTTGAGGGATTTGATCTCAATGGTAATCTTTTTTCCGGGCAGCTCACATTCGGCTTTTCCGTAGCCGGTCATCGATCTGATCATATGCTTAATTTTATTGACAAATTTAAACTTTTAATCCGTTGTGCAGAATTGTAATCTGTAATTAACCGTCCGATTGTTCATCATATTGTAATAGTGAATTAATAATCCTAAAGGCTGTGATATAAAACAAACGATGAAGGCTAAGAACTAAGAGCAAAGAGCCTTTAGTTTAAATAAAGACCAAGCTGCCATAACCACGCCACAGATGGAACTGTAAGAGATGACACTGACATTTTTTTCAGTAGAAATAAGTGCCATAAAATCTTATCTTTGAAGCAGTTTTCATAAATAATATTGTTTTTTGAAGAAAGAAATCAGTATATCCGTTTCTCCTTTCATTGCCGGTGATTCAGAAAGAATAAAGAAATATCTGTCTGGTTACCTAAAGACGGATTTGTCAGGAATAACCGGAGTCATAGTCAGGAGGCGCTCAATTGATGCAAGGAAAAAAAATATCCTGGTTAATCTTGGCGTAGAGGTATTTATTAATGAGAAGGTTCCACAATTTATAAAACCTTCTTTTGTGTATCCTGATGTTTCAAAGAAAAAAAGCGTGATCATTGTCGGGGCTGGTCCTGCCGGACTATTTGCTGCACTTCGTCTTATTGAACTTGGTTACAGACCGGTTATTTTTGAGAGAGGCAAAATGGTAAATGAGCGTCGTCATGATATTGCTGCAATTCATCGAGACCACGTCATCAATCCTGATTCGAATTACGGATTTGGAGAAGGTGGGGCAGGTACCTTTTCAGACGGCAAACTCTATACCCGGTCAAAGAAGAGGGGAGATGTATCGAAAATACTCGAAGTGCTTAATTTTCACGGGGCACAGGATGATATACTGATTGATGCACATCCCCATATCGGTACAAATGTTCTGCCCCGCGTAATCATTTCAATACGAAATACCATCCTTAACTCAGGCGGTGAGATACATTTCGGTTCGCGTGTGACAGACCTTATTATCAGAAACAATGAGGTTGGCCGGCGTAGTTCTGCAGAATGGAACAGAAGCGGAAGGAACTGCCGTTGTCCTCGCAACAGGACACTCGGCAAGGGACATATACCACCTGCTTGACCGGAAAAGCATTCTTCTTGAGGCTAAACCATTTGCAATAGGCGTTCGCGTTGAGCACCCACAGGAACTAATAGACTATATCCAGTATCATGGCACTAAGAGAGGCGAATTTCTTCCCGCTGCATCTTATTCATTTGTTGAACAGGTTGAAGGAAGAGGGGTATATTCGTTCTGCATGTGTCCCGGCGGGGTTGTGGTTCCAGCAGCGACAGCTCCCGGGGAATTGGTTGTAAATGGGATGTCCTCCTCGGAGAGAGGCGGGTATTTTGCCAATTCAGGTATGGTTGTCGAGATAAGGGCTGAAGATATTCCGTCTGAATTCCGTCAGTACGGAAAATTTGCGGGACTGGAATTCCAGACTTCTGTTGAGAAACTATGTTTCCAACAGGCAGGGAATACACAGTTTGCACCTGCCCAGCGGCTTGATGATTTCGTGAACGACCGCTTCACTTCCGATTTACCAAAGAGTTCCTATCGTCCGGGTATTGTCGTTTCGAATTTTCAGGAATGGCTACCTTCTTTTATTAATTTGAAATTACGGGAAGGATTAAGGCAGACAGGAAGAAAAGCAAGAGGATATCTTACCAATGAGGCTATCATTCTCGGAGTGGAATCCCGCACTTCATCACCGATCCGCATTCCCCGAGACTCAAAATTACTCGAACATGTCCAGGTAAAAAGATTGTTTCCCTGCGGAGAAGGATCTGGTTATGCCGGAGGCATTGTTTCATCGGCCATTGACGGAGAACGGGTCGCTGAAATGATTGCAGCTAATTACTGATAATCCTTCTTCGAAATTCTGCACAGACAATAGCTGCCGCTATTGCAACATTTAATGATTCGGAACCGGAGGCTCTGCCAGCTGGCGGATATGAAGGTATAAAGATTTTATGGCTGATCAACTTTTCAATCTCTCGGGATATTCCCTGTCCTTCATTTCCCATAACCACAATTCCATTTGAGGTCAGGTCAGTTTTATAAATGTTTCCACCTTTCAGAAATGTTCCATACAAAGGGATATTCCTTTTTTTTGCTTCAGAAAGATAATCTTTTAATTGGAGATAATGAACTTTGACACGGGCGGCAGCTCCCATTGTGGCCTGGATGGTTTTAGGATTGTACAGGTCAGCACACTCTTCGGAGCAGATCACATTTTTTATCCCGAACCAATCTGCCAATCTTACAATAGTCCCAAGATTCCCCGGGTCCTGAACCGTATCAAGGGCAAGAGTCAATCCTGAACTGATCTCTTCCCAGTTCAGATCATAACGCGGTATTTCAAACAATGCAATAACATCCGAAGTGGATTTTAAAGAGGAAATTCTTTCTATTTCGCTTTTTTTCAATACAGTAATCAAATCAGAATTGATATTGGACAATTCCGGAAAGGCTTCCTCTGAACAAAAAATCTCATGAAGGTTGAGCTGGTCCATGAGATCAATGACCAGTTTTCTCCCTTCAGCGACAAACAGACCCTCGGCCGACCGGTTCTTTTTCAGAGCAAGGGAACGGATCAGCCGGATTTTACTTTTTGTTAACATCTTCTTTATGAATTGGGAATATCCCAAAAATAATCCATTTTTAATCCCGATAACTATCGGGAGGTTAATTATCTTTGTTCAAGTTTTTTTACGCAATACCAGCTTGAAACCACCTGTAAAATACGAAGCATTTTTATTTCTTGTTATTTTCGGGATTTTAGTAGTATCCTGTCACCTCACAAAATATGTTCCTGAAGGTCAGTATCTTTTGGCGAAGTCCAAAATCGATGTTGACAATAAAGATATTAATAAAAAAGAACTTAAACTCTATTTAAAACAAAGGCCAAATGCCAGAATTTTGGGTTTTTGGAAGTTCCATCTCTGGCTTTATAATCTGTCAAATCCGAAAAAGGAGGACGGATGGCTAAAGCGCATAGGCGAACCTCCTGTCATCTACAGTGAATATCAAACCATGAAGTCGGTAGACGAGTTTACGAGATATTTGCACAATAAAGGATATTACCGGGCTTCTGTTACCGATACAGTGATTTTTAAAAACAGCAAAGCAGATGTTTATTACAAGATCATTTCTAACCAACCTTATCTGATTGATTCATTCAAAGCAGTGATTCTTGATGATTCTGTAAAAGATGTCTTGCCTTATGATTCAGTAAAAACACTCGTGCCAAAAAACAGCCGTTTTGATTCGGATATGCTTGCCGCTAAGTCCAACAGAATAGTGCGTTACTTGCAAAATAACGGTTTTTACAAAGAGGATAAAAATGCAATATATTTTGAAGCTGACACATTCAGAACTAAGGAAAGGGCTGAATTAAAAATGATTATTGATAAAGAAAACGTTGTCACACCAGATACATCATATTTGAAAGATCATCAGAGATACACTTTTCGGAATTTCTATTATTATATAGATGTTGATGCATTAAGACGAACTTTTACCCAGGATACTGCAGACCTTACAAAGCGTCGGACTGATACTTTAAAGTTGGATAATCAGTATTTTATTTATTCCGGACTTATGCGGTTTAGACCTGAACTTCTGATGAATTCAAATCATATTGCCGATAAGAAGTTTTATAGTCTTGAACTTGTAGAACGAACGTATAATGAACTTTATGCCTTGCATCTGTTCAAAATTATCAACATCAGGTTTAATGAAACGCATGAGAAGGATTCATTGGGTTATCCCACTCTTGATTGTATGATAAATGTGACTCCTTCATTGCGGCAGGCATTTACAATTTCGGCTGAAGGTACCAATGCGCTGGGCAATTTCGGTATTGAGGGCAATCTCGGTTACCAGCATAAGAATATATTCAGAGGCGGGGAACTGTTGGATGTCACATTATTGGGCGCATTGGAAAGACAAAGCTATGGAGTTGGGGATTCGACAAATAAATTCAATTCTTTTGAAACAGGTATTGATACCAAACTTACCCTTCCGAAATACCTGGCTCCCATTAAAACAAAACGTCTCTTTCGATATTCCGTACCCCAGACGCTGACGGAATTAGCGTATAACTATCAGCGCCGACCTGATTATACACGGACCATCTTCAGGGCAAGCTTTGGATATCAATGGAAAACTTCAGATTACAATATGCATCGTTTCAATATTCTCGATCTGAACATGATAAAAATGTTTTCATACAATCCGGAATTTATTTCAAGAATTGAAAATCTCTCCATCCGTAGTTCATATACCGATCATTCGATCAGTGCCTGGAATTATATTTATACCTATAGTACCCTAAACTACCAGAAACGAACTAAATATAAGTATATAAGGGCAACTGCTGAAACTGCGGGAAATCTGTTATATGGATTTAATAAATTATTTAACAGACACGCTTACACCAGTGACACACTTAGCGGTGCTAAATACCATTTTCTGGGAACTCCCTTTGCCCAATATTTTAAGACTGATTTGGAATTCCACAAAGGGATAGTGATTGATAAATACAACATGGTTGCTTTCAGAGTATTCGGCGGAATTGCTGTTCCATACGGCAATTCAGACCAGGTACCTTTCGAAAGGAAATATTTTACAGGAGGTGCAAACGGCATCAGGGCGTGGCCAATCAGAACACTTGGTCCAGGTACCTACAAGGCTGATCCAAACGAATTCCCCAATGAGACAGGGGATATAAAACTCGAAGCAAATGCTGAATATCGTTTCGCAATAATTGGTGATTTTGAAGGGGCATTTTTCGTCGATATGGGAAACATCTGGTCATTAAAAGATAACCGGCCCGGAACCGAATTCAGATTAAACAGATTTTATAAAGATATAGCCATAGGACCAGGCTTTGGGGTTCGTTATGATTTTTCCTATGTAATCCTCCGTGTTGACATGGGATTTAAACTTCACGATCCTTCGATCCAGGAAGGTTCACGTTGGATACCTCTTTCCAGCTTCTTCAACAAAAACAATTACAATATCTGCTTTGCTGTGGGATACCCCTTCTAAGTAAACAGTAAACAGTAATCAGCACATTATTTTTAATTCATAATTCATAATTCGTAATTCATTTTTATATTTTTGTACAACGAAATGTAAAAGGGAATGCAACCGTATATACTTGCAGAGACAAATTGGAAAACAGTAAAAGAGACTGAATATAACCTTGCTGTATTGCCCTGGGGTGCCACCGAAGCCCACAATTACCATTTACCCTATGCCACTGACAATATTCTCGTATACAGGATTGCTGAAGAAGCAGCAAGAATCGCATGGGATTGCGGAGGGAAAGTAATTGTTCTGCCTACTGTTCCATATGGAGTGAATACCGGACAAAAAGACGTGAAACTCGATATGAATCTAAATCCGAGCACTCAGTTGATGATCCTTAAGGATTTAATAAACGTGCTCGAACGTCAGGGGATTTATAAATTGGTCATTATGAATGGTCATGGGGGTAATGATTTTAAACAGATGATCAGGGAGTTAAATTTGCAATTCCCCAAAATGTTCATTTCACAATGCCATTGGTTTAAGATACCGGGGAGGGAGAAATTTTTTCATGATCTTGGGGAACATGCCGGTGAAGATGAAACCAGTCTGATGCAGTATCTTATATCAGATCTGATTTTGCCCCTTAATGTTGCAGGTGAGGGTAAAGCACGGGTTTTCAGTATAAAGGCTTTCAGGGAGGGATGGGCATGGGCTGAACGCAACTGGAGTGAAGTGACAACAGATACAGGAGTAGGGAATCCGGCATTGGCAAATGCAGAGAAAGGAGAATCTTTTTTCCAATATATTACTGAACGAATAGGTGCATTTTTGTTTGAACTGGCAATCGCGCTTCCCGAAGAATTATACCAAGACTCTGATTGAAATTGAATAAACTATTTTATTGTTTAGATTATATCACTAATCACGGATTGATACCGGGAATATTTATTGATAGAGAGGAAACTTTCGGTTTTTTATTTTCTTTGTATTCAGAAAAGATGAATTTCTAAGGTATCATGTTGTTTATTCATTGATTTTTCATTGAAAGGTTCATTTAAAGAGTAATTTTATAAACAAACTGACAAATCTCAACTTATGTAAATCAGCATCTGAAATTATTTGATAATTTTATTAATAAGAAATATAAACTTATAAATTGTTTAAGATAAATATAATGCCAAAACAAACCGCCAGCATTGGTGTAGAGAGTATAAAACGAAGTTCCCAGCCCTATATCATAGCTACAGCATTCCTTTCTTTACTGGCAATTGTGGGATTTGCCTACTACGGGGTGCCTTTTTATTTTGATTTTATGATGAAGGAATTCGGATGGTCGCGTACTATTGTGACATCCGGAAATGCTCTGGCGAAAATGCTGGTTGGACCTTTATTTGGTTTTATTGCCGGGTATCTGATTGACCGTTATGGTCCCAGGCGTATGCTCTTGGCAGGAGCATTGATGGGAGGATTTTCTCTGATTGGTTTGGGCAGCATAAGCGGGACGGTCTGGACTTTTTATTTTTTCTATCTTTTTAATGCATTAGGTTATGTATTCGGTGGGCCTCTTCCATGCCAGGTTCTGATTTCGAGATGGTTCGATAAGAACAGGGGAAAGGCTATGGGAATTGCCTATCTTGGGATTGGGATCGGTGGAGCTATCGCTCCCGAAATATCCACAACAATTGAATCCAATATGGGATGGCATAATTCATTAATCGGATTGGGGATACTTGTTATCCTGATTGCTTTCCCCTTTTCTTTCTTTATCAAGGATTCTGCTAAGAAACACGTAGACAAGCACGATGTGAGTGTTAATACCAAATCAGACGATTTGGTTCCAATGAAGAATATTCTTAAGAACCGAAATTTTTATCTTCTTGGAATAGGAAGTATGTGTTCCATTGCAGCACTCGGTGGAATAGTCCAGCATTTGAAACTTTATCTTGTTGATCATAACTTTGGACAGGCACAGGCAGCACACGTAATGTCGTTCGTTTTACTTTCAAGTCTTGCAGGCAGGGTATTGATGGGTGTTCTGGCTGATATAATTCACAGGAAATATGTTATGATTCTTATTTACATGATAGTGGCGTTGGCCATACCCTTGCTCCTGCTTCCTGATTTTCCGGGTCGGGTATACATATTTGCGGTAATTTTTGGGATAGGACTTGGAGGTGATTACATGATTATACCGCTGATGGCGGCTGATCTTTTTGGTGTCAAAGCCTTGGGAAGGACCATGGGAATCATCCTTGTTTCGGATGGCATTTCTGAAGCTGCATTTCCGATGATTGTTGGAAAATTACATGATGTTACCAACAGTTATACTCTTGGTTTTAGCCTGCTGATCTTTATGGCATTTCTGGGTGCAATTATTATTTCATTTCTGCCTGATATAAAAACAAAGATAAAGCCGGATAATGCCTTTGAACATAATTAATTTTACTACTTTCGTGTAATTCTCAAAATTCGTGAATTCTTATTATGATCATAAATTATGATATAAAACCAGAAGATCTGAAAGTCAAACTTGAAAGTTTCTGGGAGCTTTCAGGAGCTAAGATTTTGAGCATTGAATCAGATTATGATCACACAAGTGGAGCCCCGGTTTTTACTGTTGACGGAAAGTATACGACAAGGGGATGGACAGAATGGACACAAGGATTCCAATATGGTTCGTCAATATTGCAGTTTGATGCTACAGGCGAAGATCAATTTCTGAAGATAGGTAAAGAGAATACTGTAAAGAAAATGGCTCCGCATATCAGCCATTCCGGGGTACACGATCATGGGTTTAATAATGTCAGCACTTACGGAAATCTTCTCAGGTTAATAAAAGAAGGAAGGATACAAATCTATGAGGGCGAAAGGAACTTTTATGAATTGGCATTAAAAGCATCCGGGGCTGTTCAGGCAAACCGTTGGAGCAAAATACGCGATGGCGGATATATCTATTCCTTCAATGGTCCTCATTCACTATTTGTAGACACAATACGTTCCGTAAGGGTTCTTATGCTTGCTCATTTATTTGGACATTATTTACCCGGTGAAAATGACCGTCACATTTCTTTACTGGAAAGGGGTATAGATCATTTACTGGCGACAGCAAAATATTCCGTTTATTATGGAAAGGGCCGGGATATTTATGATGAGTGGGGTCGCACAGCCCATGAATCAGTTTTTAATATAAATGATGGTAATTATCGTTGCCCGAATTCACAACAGGGGTATAGTGGTTTTTCGACCTGGACAAGGGGACTTGCCTGGGCAATGTTGGGTTTTGCAGAAGAAATCGAATTTCTGGATATCTTTCCCGAAGAAGACTTTGAGATGTATGGGGATAAAAGAAACATTTTCAGCAAGCTGCTTAATGCAGCTGAGGCAACTTGCGATTTTTATATCGAAAATACCCCCTCTGATGGAATCCCTTACTGGGATACAGGAGCTCCTGGTTTAATAAATCTTGGTGATTATCTTTCAATTCCCGCTGATCCTTACAATGATTTTGAACCTGTTGACAGTTCTGCGGCCGCTATTGGAGCTCAGGGTCTGCTGCGCTTGGGTGATTATCTTCAGGGAAAAGGAAGGGAAGAAGAAGGTTCAAGATTCTGGCAGGCAGGTTTAACAGTCTTTTCTCGTTTGCTTGAAGCCCCTTATCTTTCTGCTGACTCTTCTCACCAGGGATTGCTTCTGCATTCTTTGTACCATCGGCCAAACGGATGGGACAATATTCCCAAAGGTTATAATGTCCCTTGTAATGAATCAAGTATGTGGGGAGACTATCATTTCCGTGAAGCTGCTTTATATCTTCAGCGGGTAATAAACCAGGAAAATTATTATACCTTTTTTAACATCATTTGAACATTGAACATTGAACATTGAACATTTATCATTGAACAAGGATTTTACCAGGTTATGTGTGCATACAATGACTACCAAACCCTGGAATATTGAGGAGTGTATAAAAAATTATTCTTCCGCCGGAATCCGTGGAATCACTATTTGGCGAAATGTTCTGGAGGGTAAGAATCTGAACGATGTTAACAAATTATTGAAAGATTCGAATCTCGAGGTGGTTTCTCTGTGCAGGGGTGGATTTTTCCCTTCGGTTGATCCGGCAGAAAGGGGTGCTTCGATTGACGATAATTTTTTAGCGATAGAACAGGCATCTGCAATAGGAGCCCCATTGATTGTACTGGTTTGTGGTTCCGATAGACGTCAATCCTTAGAGAAATCAAGGGAACAAATCCGGGAAGGTATAGCAAAAATATTGCCGTTCGCCAAAGCGTCTGGTGTAAAGCTGGCCATTGAGCCTCTTCATCCGATGTACGCGGCTGACCGTTCAGCGATAAATACCTTAAGTCAGGCTAATGATATGGCTGCTGAGATCAATTCTGAATGGGTGGGAGTAGCTGTGGATATCTATCATCTTTGGTGGGATCCTTCGCTGAAAGAACAAATCCAAAGGTGTTCAAAACAGAAAAAACTATTTGCTTTCCATGTGTGCGACTGGAATGTGCCAACAGTAGATATGCTCAATGACAGGGGTTTAATGGGTGAAGGGTGCATCAATATTCCCGAAATACGTTCATGGGTTGAATCTGCCGGTTTCAGAGGATATAACGAAGTAGAGATATTTTCTGATAAATTCTGGGCAACCGATCAGAATGAATACCTTGAGAAAATCAAGAAAGCTTATCTTACAAAAACATAAAATTTGTGTAATTTGTCAATAATTCGTGTAATTCGTTACTATGAAATCTGAATTAATCATTCATAAGGTCGGTATTATTATGAACGGTGTAACCGGCAGAATGGGCACCAACCAACATCTTATGCGTTCGATAGTCGCCATAATCAAACAAGGTGGAGTAAAGGTTTCTCCGACAGAATTTATCATGCCTGATCCTGTTCTGGTCGGCCGTAATCCGGTAAAACTGGCAAAGTTGTGCGAAATGTCAGGAGTTGAGAAATGGACCACGGATCTTGATTCGGTGATCAACGATCCGCATTATCAGATTTATTTTGATGCTCAGACTACCGGAAAAAGGGCTGAGTGCGTTAAAAAAGCTGCAAAAGCTGGTAAGCATGTCTATTGTGAAAAACCAGTTGCAACTGATACCGCTACTGCACTTGAGCTTTACAGAATATGTGAACAGGAAGGTGTTAAACACGGTGTGGTACAAGACAAACTCTGGCTGCCCGGTCTTTTGAAATTGAAACGTTTGATCGAGAATGATTTCTTTGGTCGGATACTTGCTGTGCGGGGAGAATTCGGATACTGGGTGTTTGAAGGATTTACCATTCCCTCTCAGCGGCCAAGCTGGAATTATCGTAAAGAAGACGACGGAGGCATTATTGTTGACATGTTATGTCACTGGAGATATGTGCTGGATAACCTTTTTGGCAAAGTGAAAGGAGTATTTTGCATGGGCGTCACTCATATACCGGAACGTATCGACGAACAGGGAAAAGTATACAAATGTACCGCTGAAGATGCCGCTTTTTCAACATTCGAACTTGAAGGAGGAATAATTGCCCATTTCAACTCTTCATGGGTAACAAGAGTAAGACGTGACGATCTGCTTACCATTCATGTCGATGGGACAAAAGGTTCAGCAGTCGCCGGTTTACGTGAATGCTGGACCCAACATTATGGCAATACGCCCAAACCGGTCTGGAATCCTGATATCCCTCAACCCATTGATTTTTATGAAGGATGGTCTAAAATGCCGGAACAGGAATATTTTGATAATGCTTTTAAGGCGGAATGGGAGTTGTTTCTCCGGCATGTGGTAAATAATGAACCTTTTCCCTGGAACTTGCTGGAAGGCGCCAAAGGTGTTCAGTTAGCTGAGAAAGGTATGGAAAGCTGGATGAGAAAAACGTGGGTGGAAATACCTGAACTATAGACTATAGGCTTTAATTTTTCATTCTTTAATTCTTAATTACTTATGGTTGCTCTAATTACAGGTGGTACAAGGGGAATAGGATTAGGCATCGCAACCGAATTGGCCAGGGCAGGTTATGATCTTGCATTAAATGGAGTCAGAGATGAAAAATCTGTATCCGGGGTAATTACAGATCTGAAAAAATATGGCGTCGAGGTGTCCTATTTCCGGGGTGACGTTTCTTTGAAAGCCGACAGGGAAAAGATAATGAACGGAGTCATTTCCCGATTCGGTCAGTTAAATGTTTTGGTCAATAACGCAGGTGTAGCTCCAAAAGAAAGAAAAGATATACTTGAAACAACGGAAGAATCTTTTGATCGGGTTGTTGAAACCAATCTGAGGGGACCATATTTTCTTACACAACTTGCGGCAAAGCATATGATCGGACTTAAGAAAAAAGATACCGGACAATTTTGCTGTATCATCAATGTTTCCTCAGTTTCTGCCACTGTGGTATCCACTGACAGGGGTGAATATTGCATTTCCAAAGCAGGAATTGCCATGGCGACCCAGCTCTGGGCGACACGTCTCGGAGAATATGATATTCCGGTTTACGAAATACGGCCTGGTGTTATTGATACTGACATGACTTCACGGGTAAAGGAAAAATATAATAATCTGTTTCAACAGGGAATGGCAGTACAGCGACGCTGGGGAACACCACAGGACGTAGGTAAAGCTGCTGCTTCTATCTGCCTTGGAAATCTCCCTTATTCAACAGGACAGGTAATTATGGTTGACGGAGGAATGACCATACAAAGATTGTAATAAACAATCAAAAATGCCGGATGATAGCACGGCGCCTTAACCTTTCATTCAATCCTCTGCGAATCACAGGAGCTATTTAACAATATCTTTAAAATTCTATCGCCGTGTTAGCTTCGTGTTAAGTCCGTGTTAAGTCCGTATTGGCCTTAAGGTATCTTCTAATCATAATATAGCAAATTGTGAGCAATTGTTTTTAGGATATCATAACATCAAAGTTTAAATTTCCGGACTGTAAAACGAATATAAAAATGAGGACTGAGAGCAGAGGGCAAAGAGCCTCAATTGTCAATTGTCAATAGCCAATTTACAAAGATACCTCTCCGCTTTAATAAAATCCTGATAAAGGCTTATTGAAATTTATTGCATTTCGCTTAAAATTAAAAAACCCTAAAAATTGAAGGATTGTCTATGTCAAACTAAGGAGTGCCAAGTGTTTCAAATGAAACTTCGTTGCTGTAAGAGGTTCCTACGGAGTTGGTTGCATAAGCCCTGACATAATACGTCTGACCTGATAGCAGGCCGGTGAGAGTACTGTTAAAAATTCCAAGGCCATCACCTTCAGTTGTTTTTGAATCTTCAATGGTCGGGTGCGGAGATGTGCTCCAACATATGCCACGAGCAGTTACATCTGAACCTCCATCCTGCATAACCTCTCCGGCAAGTCTAGCCGATGTATTTGTTATATTTGTCGGATCAGAAAGAACCACATCCGGAGCCATCTTAGTCGCCTCTTTTACACAACTGTACATGTAAGGTAATAAAAACAAACTTAAAAAGACAGGACAAAATTTTAGGCAGTTTTTCATTTTTAAATAATTTGGTTTACAAGAGAATTAATTAAAGGTTTACCTGCTTATCAAGGTAATAAGTTTGATTATCTTATTTTTTGATAGCATTATCCATTAAAGATTACAAGAATCTTAACTTGGGCTCAAATTAATATTAATTTTAAAATATTTAAAAGTTTTTTTGATTAAAATTGTCTGTACATTGGGAGAGAAAATCGTTTTTCTGCTATGAACTTGAAAAATGAGTACTCTTTTTGATAAACCGATTGAAGATTTTCGTTTAATTCATAATTAATTTAATACCTAAACAAACCATGAGAACCTTACATCGTCGTGATTTCATTAAAAAAACATCGGGATCTGCAGCGGCAGTATATGCAGCGCCTGCTTATATCCCCAACATGATTTCGAACAGTCCCAATGAAAGGGTGAATATTGGACTTGCAGGCATCAGCGGAATCCGTCTTCCTGAAATGTTCAAACATGGACTGCGGGGAATGATTCCGGGCAGAGGGAAAGCCCATATCGAAGCCTATGCAAAAATACCCAATGTCATGATTACCAAAGTCTGCGATGTTGACCAACGCCTGTTCCCGGGAGTTGTGTCAACTATTGAAGAAAAATATGGTGCCAAACCTTCAACAGAAACCGATTTCCGAAAAATGTGCGATGATAAGGACATTGATATTATTTCAATTGCAACACCGGATCACTGGCATGCACTTCATACCATATGGGCCTGCCAGGCAGGAAAAGACGTCTATGTCGAAAAACCCGTTTCTTTCAGCATTTGGGAAGGTCGCAAAATGGTTGAGGCAGCAAGAAAGTACAATCGTATAGTCCAGGCCGGAATATGTTATCGAAGCAGTAAATCGGTCAAAGAAGCTGTAAAATTCATCGCAGATGGAAAACTCGGAAAAGTATATATGGCCAAGGGTTTTGTTTACAGTTTTCGCCCCACAATCGAACATACACCTGAAGATGCAATACCTCAAGGAGTAAACTGGGACAGGTTTCTTGGACCAGCTCCTTATCGTCCCTTCACCGAGAACAGGTATATATACAACTGGCACTGGATGTGGGATACAGGAACGGCTGAAGTGGGAAACAACGGCATTTACCGCATGGATACTTGTCGATGGGCTCTCGGTAAGGATACACATCCTGTTAAGGTGACATGTACCGGTGGTAAATTTTGTCGTGATGAAGATGATCAGGAAGTTCCAAACGCAGTTGTGGCCGCATTACAGTATGAGGACGGTGTGATCATCCAGGATGAGATAAGAAGCATCTATTCCAATCCTGAAGGCCTTCCCGATGCCGGAAATGTTTTTATTTACAGCGATCAGGGGTATATGACCATTACAACTAATGGATTCAAGACTTATTTTGGACGTAAGGGAGAACCCGGTCCTGCAATGTCAGATAAAGAAATGACCTTGGATCAGCTTGACAACGGTTTCAGTAACCTGATTAAATGCGTCAGGAGCAGGAACCATGACGAGTTGGATAACGATATTCTTAAGGGACACATGTCAGCCGCATTGGGTCATCTGGCCTTGATTTCCTATCGCACAGGCCGGCGACTGACTTTCAATCCTGCAACAGAAACTTTTCTGGATGACAAGGAAGCGGACCAATATCTGAAACGGCAGGTTTACCGCAAACCTTATGTCATTCCTGATGTGGTTTAAAATTAAGAATAAGAATTGAATATTGTTTCAGTGTTTCTGGGTCTCAAAGTTACAGAGTACTATGAAACACTGAAACATTGAAATTCTGAAATTAATTGAATGACTAATCTGTTCTGCATTGCGTTGAACATTAATCATTAATTTTTGACGCACCTGACCGACATCCCGACAAATTTGGGAGCCGAGGCAACAGTACTCTTTGCACTGTTTGTGTCTAATATACGGCAATAAACAGAGTCAGCAGATTGGGCTGTAGATGTCCAAAAGTAGGCCTTATCACCAAGGCCGCTAAAAATGCCGTCAGGTTCACCACGGAAACCGCCCGGAAGAGCAGTGAATCCGCTCGTATTGTCAGCACCCGCGTTGGGACTGTTCCAGTGGGTAGTCCCGGATTCCTTCATTTTTCCGCCGGCTGTTGCAGTGCCACCCAAATAGGTCTCAAGGGTTTCATAATCAGCGTTTGTGGCCACATGCCATCCGGAAGGGGCAATACTCCTCGAATTTGAATCGAAAATGGTATATGCATTATACAATAATCCATAGGTACCTGAATTGGCATCATCGTTGTCATACACACAGCATCCCCCTTCTATTCCATTGATCCATACTGATCCGCTTGCAACTAAAGGGATGGGATCACCATTGGTGTAATGAAGCGTTCGTAAATTTTCGACCATCCAGACCTGTGTGCCAATTGTGACTGTATGATAAACATTTCCGTCATAATCACCCAGCATAGTTTCAAAAGTTACCTGGGGGCTGTAACCTATTCCTTCCCTATTCATTGCCCAGGCTCTGACATAATAAGTCCTTTGCGTCATCAGGTTGCTGATTGTAGCAGAAAAAGTTCCTGTACCATTTCCTGCTGTGCTATAAGAGCCTTCTATAGTTGGATTGGGATTAAGGCCCCAGCAAATTCCTCTTGCCGTTATATATGCACCGCCATCACTTGTAATATTTACCCCGATCGTTGCAGTGGTTCCGGTGATATTTGTCACACCCGTGATTGTGATTGAAGGAACATCATTTCCTTTATCACAGCTAATGAAAATTGAAAGCAAAAAAATAGAGAAGATTATTTTGTAGATCTTAGATTGGTTTTTCATGGCTTTACTTACTTTAGTTGAAAACAAAGATAAAAACTAAAATTAAAAAATATTTTGACAAAATCAAATTCGAAGAATTTTATTGCAGTATATTTTATTTGCTTATAGAGTGCTAAATTTTATTAGCTGCCGATCGCATAGGCAAATGATCAATTTTAAGTGATAATAGTTCAATTAAAAAGGCAATAGGAAATAAAATTTCAAATTTCAAATTTTAAAACGAAGAATTAGGAATGAAGAATTAATCAGGAAACAACAGGAAAACTGATCACTGATTACTGTTTACTGTTCACTTATTTGGAATGAGTTTAGGGATATCGTTTTGAAAAAATTACCATATTTGAAGGATATTAATTGATCTGAATCTTATGAGAGTAATTATTCAGTCTGAGGCCGAAAGTGTAGCCCGATGGTCAGCTGTATACATAGCCAAACGAATCATAAATGCTAATCCTTCACCTGAGAAACCCTTTGTTCTGGGTCTGCCTACAGGAAGCAGTCCACTCGGAACATATAAGGAACTGATCAGTTTATGTCGTCAGGGAAAGGTCTCATTTCAGAATGTTGTAACCTTCAACATGGATGAATATGTAGGATTACCCAGGGAGCACCCCCAGAGCTATCATTCGTTTATGTGGAATAATTTCTTCAGTCATATCGATATAAAACCTGAAAATGCAAATATCCTAAACGGTAATGCTCCTGATCTGAAGGTCGAATGCCTTGAATACGAAGAGAAAATAAAGGCCACTGGGGGCATCGATCTGTTCCTGGGTGGTGTGGGCGAGGACGGACACATTGCTTTCAATGAGCCGGGATCAAGCCTTACTTCGCGGACGAGGGACAAGAAACTGAATCATGATACCGTCCTGGTGAACAGCCGTTTCTTTGGCAACGATATCCATCTCGTACCTGACACAGCGCTTACAGTGGGTGTTGCCACCATTACGGATGCAAGGGAAGTGATTATTCTGGTGACTGGACGAAACAAGGCCCGTGCCTTGCACAAAGCCGTCGAATGCGGGATCAACCATATGTGGACCGTTTCAGCGCTCCAGCTTCACAGTCACGCTATGATCGTGTGCGATGATGATGCCACCATTGAGCTGAAAGTAGGAACTTGGAAATATTTTAAAGAAATCGAAAGTAAATACCTTGATCCTGAATCGCTGTGGCTCGACAAGAATCAGCTCGGGTGGTAAAAATCAGTAGAGACAAGGCATGCCTTGTCTTTATAAGCGGATCGTAGTAAATTGATCATTCGAGAAAGTGTCTGTTCAGGAAGTCCCTGTCAACCGGGTTTACTCTCTTCAGGTTTAAAGTACGGTAAGCCATTCGGGCAACCTTTTCAAGAACAACGGTATGATCAAAAGCGCTTTGTACATCTTTTCCCCAGCAAAACGGTCCGTGTCCGTAAACAAGCACTCCTGGTATTCTCAGGGGATCTATTTTTAGCGATTCAAATGTTTTCACAATCATTTTGCCTGTTTCAAGCTCGAGATCTTCAATATGCTTTTCAATGTTGACGGGTTTTGTACAGGGAATCTCCCCGTTGAAAAAGTTGGCATGGGTTATCCCTAACGGAGGTATGCCCATTCCCGCCTGTGCCCAGCATGTGGCATATTCGGAATGGGAATGTACGATTGCCCCTATATCTTTAAAATTCCGGTATAATTCGAGGTGGGTGTTGGTGTCGGTTGAAGGCTTGAGGTTCCCTTCAACAATATTTCCTTCATAATCCAAAACGACCATATCGGCAGGGATCATTTCATCATATGATACTCCCGAAGGTTTTATGACCACCAGACCATCTTCACGGCTGATAGCGCTAACATTGCCCCAGGTATAGATTACAAGTCCCTGTTCCAGCAGTTTCAGGCTGATCCTGTAAACCTGATTCTTCAGTGTTTCAAGCATACGATTAAAGAATTGTCACTTCACCAAATAATGACCTAAAGATGGCGATTATTTTCAAAATTGTTCATTCCTAATTCGTATTAATGCCCCCCAGATTAAGAAAATCATAAATGAACCAAATAATTCATTCTACACTGGTCTGTATTCATTTGTCCCGTGGCGTCATTCAATCCCGAAGCATCGGGATTTTACCAGATCTTCGCTCTCTGATCAGGAGGAAGATACATTTTATCTCCCGGTTTTACGTTGAAGGCAGCATAGAACTGCGGCAAATTCCTTAAAGGACCATTTACCCTGAAATGCCCCAAAGAATGTACATCTTCTTTGGTACGCCGGAGAATTTCCTTGTCGCGTATATTCGAAGCCCAGACATGGGCATAGGCAAGAAAAAATCTCTGATCAGGAGTAAAACCATCAATCTTTCCCGTTTCCTTGCTGGCCGTTTTGAATGCCTGCCAGGAAATATTCAGGCCTCCGAAGTCTGCAATATTTTCGCCGAGAGTTAATTTTCCATTTGCATGAATTGAATCAATTACAATGAAACTATCGAACTCATCTACAAGTACCTTTGTGTGCTCATCAAATCTTTTTGAATCTTCAGCTGTCCACCAGTCTTTAAGATTCCCGTTTTTATCAAATTTACGCCCTTCATCATCAAATCCATGTGTCATTTCATGACCTATTACCACCCCGATCGCACCATAATTTACAGCATCATCGCCATGCATATAAAAAAACGGGGGCTGGAGGATAGCTGCAGGGAATACAATTTCATTCTTGTCCGGGCTGTAATAGGCATTAACTGTCTGAGGTGACATGAGCCACTCACCCTTATCCACAGGTTTATTAATTTTATTGTAATTATAAGCAGTTTCAAATTGATCTGATCTCATTACATTTAAAACATAGGCATCATCTTTTAAAACCAGTGCAGAATAATCACGCCATTTATCAGGATAACCGATTTTGACATTCATGGCTGCAAGTTTTTCCAATGCTTTTTGTTTTGTTTCAGGGGCCATCCAATCAAGGTTTTTAATTCTCTCTGCAAAGGCAGCACGTAAGTTATTGACCAGTTTAATCATCCTTTCCTTTGCTTCAGGCGGGAAATATTTTTCAACATACAATTTTCCCAATGCTTCACTGAGCGTTCCACTGGTTACTCCGATTACACGCTTCCAGCGCGGTCTTAACTCCTTGACACCTGTCATTGCCTTACCATAAAAATCAAAGCTTGCATTGACAAATTCGTCTGAAAGATAGGGTGCAGTACCATTGATAAGATTCCATTTTAAATAAATTTTCCAGTCTTCAACGGGAACTGTCTTCAATAAAACACTGATTTCCTTTATAAATTCAGGCTGATTTATATTGATTTCTCCCGGATCACCCACATTGGAAGCCCTGAAAAAGCTCATCCAGTTGAAATCAGGTGACATATCGATTAATGCCTTAGTCGTGGTCTTATTATATGTCTTATTCGGATCACGCAATTCCAAACGACTCATGGAAGCTTTGGCGAGCCGGGTTTCAATGGCCATAATTTTCTTTGCATATTCCCCGGAAATAGACTCATTTTCCCCGAGCATCCTGAAGGTCTTGCTGATATATGCAATATATTTTTCACGAAGAAATTTTGACCTTGCATCATCATTGAGGTAATAGTCACGGTCAGGTAAACCCATCCCGCTCTGAGAGAGTTGAGCTATCACCATTGAACTGTTCTTCGCATCTGCATCGCCATAAAATCCAAAGAGCGGGGAAAGCCCATATTCATGAAACTTTGTAATCTCTTTCTGGATACCATCCATAGTGCGAATTGAATCGATACTGCTGAACCAGGGTAGCAAAGGCTTAATACCATTTTCTTCAATTTTGACAGAATCCATACCCTGATTGTACATAGTAGCTATTTTATCGGCAATGGATCCTGAAGCATTCTTTGTTGTGGCAGTTTCTTCAACAAGATCTTTCAATTGTTTTTCAGCCACTTCAGCCAGTTGATCAAAAGTGCCGTAGCGAGCCCTGTCCGGAGGTATCGGATTGTGCTTTTTCCAACCCCCATTGGCGTAATCGTCAAAATCATTCCCGGGAATAATAGCCGTATTAATATCAGCCAAATTAATACCGGGGATCTCCTGCTTTTCTTTCTGATGACAAGATGTAAATGTTCCTCCCATAAGTAAGCTTAGTATTATCGTAATTATAAAACTCCTCATTTTCATATAAATTATTTTTTTACGAATGCAAAAATATCAAATTATACCAATTCATTAAAAATATTTGTCATACAACAGTAATACAATATATGTTGTTCATAAAATCTTGTTTATAATGCCTTCTTAATCTTTGCTCCCTGCTCTTTGCTCTCAGCTCTTTGCCCTTTGCTCCTGGCCCTGTATCAGAGTTTCAATATCTTCAGGATATACCGGAACCCGTTTACCCAGAATTCTGCTTCCTTTTTCCAGGACAAGGATATCGTCCTCAATGCGGATACCGCCGAAATCAAGGTAATCCTGTACTTTGTCAAAATTGATGAATTCACGGTTGATCCCCTCATTCTGCCATTTCCGGATAAGGGCAGGAATAAAGTATATCCCCGGCTCATCGGTGACCACAAATCCTTTCTGAAGTCTGCGCCCCAGGCGGAGGCTTGATGTGCCGAATTGTTCAGAAGGTCTTATTTCTTCATCGAATCCAACATGTACCTGACCGTAGTTTTCCATATCGTGGGCATCAAGGCCTAACATGTGACCAAGACCGTGAGGGAAAAACAAAGCATGAGCGCCATTCGATACAGCATCTTCAGGTTTCCCTTTCATCAGTCCCAGATCCACCAATCCTTCGGTAATTATACGTGCAGCCTCAAGGTGGACACTCCTGAATGTAATGCCTGGCTTTATCATGGAAGCGGCTGTGTTGTTTGTCCTGAGTACAATATTATAGATATCAAGTTGTTTCTGTGTAAACTTACCTCCCACAGGAAATGTTCGGGTAAAGTCTGAGGCGTAGTGCATCTCCGATTCTGCCCCCGCGTCGACAAGAAGCAAGCGGCCCTTTGTTAGAGTTAAAGAGTGCGAATGATTGTGAAGTATCTGGCCGTTCTGAGAAAGTATTGTCGGGAAGGATGTTCCATTGCCATATGAAAATGCAATGCCTTCCAGCACTCCGGCGATCTCTTTTTCAGTGATTCCGGGTCTGGCCATTGTCATGGCTTTCACATGCATTTTATAACCTGTTTCACAAGCCTTCTCGATTTCGCTAATCTCGAGGTCATCCTTAACCGAACGCATCTCGACGAGATTTCTGATCAGGTCAGGCGATACATAGTCTTTTAATTTGGGGGTATGAATACCGAAAAGGTTTTTCAGAAGAAGTTTTGTTTTGGCACGGTAGGGAAGAAGGAAATGAAAACGGCATCCTTTCCAGAGACAATGATTAACTTTACCCAGGAGCTCGTTAAAGTGAAAGGTTTTCTCAACCCCTGCCAAAGCTTGCCAGTTCTTTGATCGAAGGCTGAGGCCCCATCCAGATAACATCATCCATATCAATATCATCCCCGAAGAGATAATCCACACCCTCATCTGCATCGATAATTCCGAAAGCCCCGGCAGATCAAGCCAAAAAATACAGAAATGTGCTGTCCTGCCTGAAACGGTAAGGATTATCTTTATAATTCATCGGTGAATCCTGGTTTCCCGGAAGCAGGATCAATCCGCCGCCCATCATCTTTCGCAGACGGTTCCTGCGCTCAATATATATCTGTTTGTCAAACATATTTGTAAATATGAATTAAAAGTGTAAGATACGAAAATTATCCGAAAAACTTTAATAATTCAGTAATAATTGAGATTGAATTTTCAAATTCCGAAGGCAGGATAATAAACAATATATTTGAACACCCGCTTATCAGGATATGGACAAAAAGAGGAAGGGAACTGATGCCAATTTGCAATTGACATCTCTTTAACTCAGGATCTATTATCCTTCAAGTATCAGGAATTACCCTCTGTACCCGCTAGCCCGGCTTTGCAAACCTTACCATTCCTCCAAATTTTCCACTCACTTTGAAAGGGTTCCTCCTCCTTTAATCGCAGCCATAATTTCCCGGATTTTTGTTCATACCAGGTCCATCCATTATTCGTAGATTATTCGTACATTATTCGTAGATCATTCGTATAATATACGAATAATCTATGTATAAACTACGAATAATCTACGAATAAACCATGAGGATGGTATGGAGGAGAGAGGGGGATGGTATTTGGAAAACAGCAGGATGGTAAGGTGTTAACTTTTCAATGGCTGGTATTGAACAGAGACTGGAAAGGTCATTATAAGTGCAGCTTTACATATGATGATATTACCCACCCTATTTCACCAGGGGTTCATAAGAAATGCCACTGCAGATGTGAGATAAACTGCTGATAAGGACCGAAAACACTCTCTTATTCTTTCCTGCAGCCTATAGCCTATATCCAAATCCTTTTTCAGAATTCAACCCGTTATTTTTGAGGGCAGGCCCATCTTCATGACCTTTTTATCGTTGGCAGGACGGGGAAGGAAAACATCGTCCGCAGTAATACCAACCTCCTTAATGGCTTTCAGACAGTATTCAAGCCTTCCAAGGTCGTTGTTGGATGCATTATTGGTTCCGAAGGTGAATTTTAATCCTGCGGCTTTTGCTCTTTTGAGAAAGGCAATGCTCGGGATTTTGTACCGGGCGTTGATTTCCAAGGCTACATCGTTATCTTTCAGGGCTTTGATCACGCGGTCCATTCTTTCAGGAGTCCAAAGCTCATCATATTTTGGCATGATCGAAGCTGGCAGAAAGGTCGGATTGACATAAATGTCGACAGGCTCTTTGCTGAAAATGGCTTCGATCTTGTTAACCAGCATATCCATAAACTGCTGTTCATTGTCCACGAAAGTTTCCTCAGGGATCCAGAGGCGCATGCGCCTGCCTTTGTAATCGGTCCATGTCATGGCGTCGGAAAAGATATAATCAAACCGGGCAACCGCTTTGGGCGAAAAGAGAGTTACCCATTCGCGCCCTTCGCATTGCATTACCTTAAAAACAGGTTCCTGGCTGATGCCATCAAGATAATCATTCAGTGTGGAGTCATTTGTGACGGGGAATTTAAGGCCGCAGTTGGCGGCGATGCCGTAATTGTAACCGTTATCCCTTCCATGCCGGCAGACCTGATCCATTGTCAATCCGCCTTTCAGATGGCCGTGAAAATCGATCAGGGGAAATCCGATTTCATTGAGATGATTGATCTCTTCGGTAATACTGTCGTTTCGTTCAACGATTGTCACACTTCTTATTTTGTCCTCCAGAGGACGTATATTCATTTCACGGATCAGAAGCTGTCCTTCATCGCTTGTTTTGTGCAGGGATAGAATTCCTTTGGAAAGAACCATTCCGGAGAGAGCTTCTGAATTCCTGGTATCTATGGTCTCCCTGTATTCGCTCACTGTTTTATTATTGACAGATACCGTTATTTTATTTGCTTCTACCTTAACTGCAAGGTCAAACCAGAGATTGTCGTCTGCAGTGCGCACGAAATTATTTCTGATCCAGAGAAGACTTCCCGTCTTTTTAGCATCACCGCTACGGTAGTCGCTGTTGTTAATAAAAACTTTATAACCGCTGCCCGGTTTATCTTCAGCAAATGAGAGGATTCCTTCTGCTCCGGGACTTGTTTTCATTTTCGCGGAAAACTCAAAATTCCTCACTTTAAATTTCGAAGTGATCCCGGAACCCTCTTTATCAAGAAGCACTCCTTCGTCACTTAATGTGCACTCCTTTTGATTCCAGTAGTTATGAAGGTTACCGGAATTTATCAGAGTGGCGACCCCTTTCTCGGGAGGGGTCTGGCAGGAAATTGTCAGTATGGCAATCAGAATAATGGGTAAATAAGGTCTCAGGTTCATATATTCGATTTTTTAGTTTGTTATGACAGAAAAGTGAAAATAATTTATTCTATCTGAATATCCAATGAATCATCATTATTTATCGCGGGTTGTTTTTGTTTTTCAATAATCTTGTCACCCATTGCCTTTGCAATGGTGCTTCCGGCAAGCAGTTGAAGTGCATGATAAAGCATCAGCGGCAACAGGACAACTCCAAGCATGGCCTGGTCAGGAAACATTATTTTGCCCATCACGGCACCCTGGACGAGTGATTTCTTCGAACCGCAAAAGATAACGGTGATCCTGTCTTCGCGGCTAAATCCGAACCATACTGAAAGGAGGTCCATCAGGCCGAATACAAGAAAGAAAAACAGAAGCAACAGTCCGCCAAGTAAAAAGAGTTCAGGCAAAGACAATCCTTCAAACATTTTATCTGAAAATGATTCGCAGAACGAGGTAAAAACGATCAGTAAAATGATTAACTGGTCGAAATTCCGGAGTTCGGTCTTGTATTTTGCCGCCAGTGCTCCAAATCTTTTATTGAGCAGAAGTCCGATAACGACGGGTATTAATATTTGTAAGCACAATCTGAGAATAGTATATCCGATATTAAAGCCTTCGGGAGTTTTCTGCAGGGATCCGCTCATCCAGACCGGAGTGATAAATATGCCAATTATGCTTGAAATACTGGCATTGAAAATCGCAGCAGAAAGATTCCCACCTGCTATGGATACAAGAACCACAGCGGATGATACTGTAGAAGGCAGTGTGGCAAGATAAAATATACCCAGTCCGATCAACGTTGAAAAGTAGGCCGGAAATGCAGCTTTTAATGCGATTATTGTCAAAGGGAACAAAATAAATGTTGACGACTGAACCAAAAGGTGAAGCTTCCAGTTGCTCAAACCGGATATCAGGTTTTTGGGATTAATTTTCAGCCCGTAAAAGAAAAATATCAGCGAAACGCCATATCCGGCTATTTTGGGCAGATGAAGCGGACTTTTCGCCAATCCCCAGGAAGGGACAAGCCACGCAAGAAATATTGTTCCTATCAGTAAAAAGAAAAATCCGTTTAAGCCTGTTTTTGAAAGTATACTCAGAAATTTATTTACCATGCCACTATTCTTTTAACCAAGCCTTTCGGGGGTTTCTAACCCCGAAAGGGTTTCTCCCTATGAAAGAAATTTCTTTCTCAGGTCTTCCACTTCTTTGTCCCCGATGGGTCTCAGTTTTCCGAGATCTGCTCCCATCACCAGCGACCTGGCGCTGAATTCGGCTACCTCCAGCCTGTCGAATGTTTGCAGCAGCTTATCCCCGGTGATGAGTACCGCATCATTTTCGATAATGACGGCAGGATTGGTTTTGGAAATCAGTTTTAAAATGGTTTCCCGGCCGGCAAACTGGCTGCCGAAAGGTACATTGGGAACATCCTGGAGAAAAATCCAGCTTTCCGGAATTGTCCTGACATTAAACTTGTTCCCTGTCAGGCTGAAAGCCATTAAATAAGGGGACTGTGTAGTGATAATAGAGTTGATATGCGGATTACGCCTGTACATTTCCTGGTGTAGCAATACCGCCCTGCTCGGAAGTTTACCCGGTTCGCGTTTCCCGTCCCTGATTTGGACAATATCATTAAGATTAATGTTCCATCTCATCACATTCGTGGGAGTAATCAGAAAATCATCTCCTCGCCAGCGTACGGAAACGGTCCCGTAGGTGCTTGTCATCAGCCCCTGTTCACCGGCTCTCCTTACAATCCGCACGATCTCTTCGCGTCCTTCCCGTTCATCTGAAGGGTGGACCACAGAATCCATCTCAGGCTGAAGGATAGGTATCTGCGCTTCGAACATATCAATTTGTTCGTCAGACAAATATTTTACCTGTCCAATACTTTTGGCATAGATAATCGATCTTGCACAGAACTCAAGGGTCTCAAACCTCTGGTAAGTGTCTTTAATGTCCGTTCCCCCTACAACTGTTCCGTGGTTTTCCATAATCACGGCATTGAATCCTTTTACGAACACATCAGCGATCTTTTCGCCGAGTTCCTCACTCCCCGGGACGTCATAATCGGCATATCCGATGGGCCCGCAGATATATTTGGCCTGAGGTACAATATTGGTATCGGGGATCATGTGAGCAATGCTGAAAGAAACCAGCGCCGGCGGGTGAGCATGGATAATGGCCTTCAATTCAGTACGCTTTTTATAAATGGCCCTGTGAAATGGAAATTCGGACGAGGGTTTGTGTTTCCCAAGGATCGTACCGTCTGCTTTGATACAGTTGATATCGCTGGGGCGCAGGGTTCCCTTGTCGATTCCGGAAGGGGTAATCCATATATCACCCTGATCATCAATGATCGATACGTTACCTCCCGAAGTCGTGGTCAGGCCGCTGCGGTAAATGCGTCCAATGATCAGGACAATCTGATCACGGGGGTGCATTAATCCAATGTCAAGAGATTCCAAATACATAACAAATCAGGATTTAGCCATTATTCTGCGATAATTTTCAACTTCCCAGTTATCGATAAATTCGATCTGTTCTTTGGTCATGAATTTCGGTCCTCCGAAATTTTCAGACAGATAGCTGATCTTCATAATATTGGTAAAGACTTCCAGAACAGTATTGATCGATTTCTCATTGTCTTCCACTGCAATAATACCTTCACCCTCCAGTGCGATTACCTTTGGTAAATAACCGTATTTGGCAAGATAATCAGCGATACGTTGTTTTGCATATTCAATCAGTTCCGGTTCACTGTTTTTCCTGTGAATAAAAAGATAATGTGCTTTGCAATAGACTATATCATCGGGCGAAAAGGAAATGCTTGCTTTACTGAAGCTATCCCAATCCTTAACAAAATGCAGGATAAGGTCGCTTTTTCTGCCTTTAGCGGATAAACCGGCATACCCGGGATTCAGTTCCTTAATTTTTTCAATCAAAACAGAATCAATAGATTCAGTCGAATCTGAGGGTAATGGAGACTTAATTCGGGAATCAATTTTACGCATGACCAATGCGTACATGGACCTGATCTCCGATGTTGAATTGGCTGCCACGAATACTCCGTGATTTTCAAGGAAAATCATTTTAGGGGCATATCCCTGTTTTTTTCTGAAGGCTTCAATTTCGGCTCCCACTTTCTTAAACAGGATGTAGCCGGGATCAGTGTAAGGGATGAATAATGCTTCGTCACCGAACAATTCCCTGCAAACCTTTTCAGCATTGAGAGAGCACATCAACCCGTTCACTTTGGTAGGATGTGTATGAACCACGAAATCGTAATCGATTATCTCATGAAGCGAAGTTTCCACAGAGGGTCGTCTGCTACCTACAGAAACAATTGCTGCAGTCAGATCTTCTTTAACCTCAGCTTCCCTTTTGTTTGAATCTGTGCTGTATGTTTTGGAGGAGACCACTTTCAGCTTTTCGCGCGACAGGCAAACGAAGCCGTCTTCTTCGATGGAATCCAGCGCCACCCCGCTTGACTTGATCCAGATATGCTCCTTGTTTTTATAGGATGTATTCCCGCCACCTGCTATTACAAAGGCTTTATCTTTACCATAAAACCTTGAAATCTCAATTAAATCCCTGATATTTTTATCCATAGTCAATTTTGGTTGATATTTGATGAATTTTCACCATTAAAAATCTGATAATCCACTGTTTTTTAAACAGCAAAACAAGTGAACAAAAATAGGCTAAAAAAATAAAGGGATGGCAATCTTAGGCAATATTTTCCAAACCCTTAAGGTTTTTAAAACCTTGAGGGTTCTTAAATAATAGGGTTTTTAAATGGAATGATGAATATTGTGAAAGTCCCAGCCATTGCTTCATAACATGAACAGTTTTGTAAATATCGGAACAGAAAGTTACTGAATTAAATGGATCACCGAAAATTTATAAGATCAATTAGCATATTTAACGAAAAGAGGATATTTCTGCTTGTGAAATATCCTCTTTAAAGGATAAGATTGTCAAGTCTGCGAAGGTAGTATAATAGAAAGCCTGTCAGGGTTTAAATACTGGCAGGCCTTATAATTAATTGAGTATTACTTCGTCTTTTATAAGTATGCTTTACGTAAACATTTGTTCAGCGATCTTTTACATAATCCGGTTGTGAAGCAATACAACATTAAAATTCGTTCGTTGACAATACGACCATCCTCCCTGGATACTGTACATTTGCTTCATCTTCGGCTGTAATAAATATTTTGGTTGGTTTAAAGGAAGATACAGTTTCGAAAGAGGCATTTAACTTCTTTGACAGAAAACCGGTCGATGTATTTATTTGCCCAATATTTTTGGTTGCGTTATCCTGTGCGGTAACCATCCAAACTACGTAAGCTTTTTTCGGTGGCTCAAGCCTGCCGGGTTCACTCAAATTATAAATATCAATTTTGATGACGTAATTATTGTTATTATCCTTTGTCACCTTTACAGAACCTCGTGCGGCAGGAACAATTGAGGAAGTTAAAAAATTAGCTTTTGTAGCACATGAGTTAAATGAAAATATCAATATTGCTGTGAAAACAGCTAATAAGATATTTTTTGTTAGGGTGTTCAATTTAATCATTTTCATGTTTTTATTTTTTTTGAAGTTAAATTTTAAATGTCATAATCTTTCACTTTTTCTTAGATGATCAACACAACATATTCATTAAACAATTCTTAAGATCCAATTTGTTAATTTCTATATCTTAAATATGAACTTTTTTATCCGTTACAACAATCACAATACCTCATACAAGTAGCACTATCCCTAATTAAACCTGCCATCCGGTAGGTTAAAACATCTACAGGGGTAGGATTATGAAATGAAGACTTTTAAAGAACTCTTCTTCCCTGGATAACTCTTACCAGTATTGCAATGACTGCAATAACAAGCAGAATGTGAATGAGTCCTCCACCGGCATAACCGCTAAACAATCCAACCAACCATAAGATGATAAGTATGATTGCAATGAGGTAGAGTAAATTTCCCATAATAGTAAATTCAAAAGTAATAATCATCAAATATCAGCACCTTTAACAAAAGAAGTGTTATATAATTCATGAAATTAATTACATCATTCACACTATTTTGATCTACAACAATTTTCAGGTTTGTTTGATCGAGATATAGATGGGAGGAAAATTCGTATTGGAAGTGGATGGGTCAATAGTAACTTATTAAAATCTGTTCAATGGAAAATCATTAATCAGTATTGATGCTTCTTTTCAAAGATATGGAACAGTTTCTCCATTTTCTGTCAGCTTCATATTGATTAATTCTTTGTTTTAGTTGGACTCATGTGATTTTGTCCGTATTTTTGATGCGAAATTGAGTAGACTCGCTCCGTGTGCTTGAAAACCACGTAAAAAACAAGATAAATGAGCAGTGTATTGGTATTATTTTCAGGAGGGCAGGATTCCACAACCTGTCTGTATTGGGCAAAAAAGAATTTTACAGAAGTCAGGGCAATCGGTTTTGATTATGGCCAGCGCCACAAGTCAGAGCTTGAAGCAGCTAAGTTGATTGCCGGTACCGCAAAAGTTGGGCTGGAGATATTCCGGATCGATCTGCTGGGCCAGCTTACCGACAATGCTTTGACCAATAAAAACATGGAAGTTGAAGAGGTGAAACCGGATAGACGGCCTCCCAATACGCTGGTTGAAGGAAGAAATATGCTGTTCCTCACTTATGCTGCAATTTATGCAAAGCAAAAGGAGATAGCGGATATCGTCACCGGGGTAGGACAGGCAGATTACAGCGGCTATCCCGACTGCCGAAATGAGTTTATATTATCACTGAATCAAACCCTGAATCTTTCAATGGATTATAAGTTTCAGATTCACACCCCGCTAATGTGGAAAGATAAAAGCGAAATATGGAAAATGTCGGATGAATTGGGTATATTTGATCTTGTAAGAACCAAAACTGTAACTTGTTATCATGGTATTCCGGGAGAAGGGTGCGGTAATTGCCCTTCGTGCAGATTAAGAAACCAGGGACTTGCGAAATATCTAACATTAAAAGCCAATGAGCAACTTTAAGAAATTAGGGAAAGAAACGGAGTATAAATTCGATCTGAATCCGGAATTACTGGATACATTTGAAAATAAACATCCTGAAATACCCTACTGGGTAAAATTCAACTGCCCTGAGTTCACAACTCTTTGTCCTATTACCGGGCAGCCTGATTTTGCCACAATTTATATCAGTTATATCCCTGACCTCAGATTAGTGGAAAGCAAAAGCCTCAAGCTCTATCTTTTCAGTTTCCGTAATCACGGCAGTTTTCACGAAGATTGTGTCAATACAATCATGAAGGAACTGATCAGGCAGCTTGATCCTAATTATATCGAAATATGGGGTAAATTCTTACCGCGTGGAGGTATCAGTATCGATCCTTATTGCAATTACGGCAAAAAGGGGACGGATTTTGAGGAAATGGCTGCTTACCGTATGAAGAATCACGATTTATATCCAGAGAAAGTGGATAACCGATGAATTTCTACAAGACGAACCATTGGTTCTCATTATATGAATACAAATAAAAAGGCGCTCCGGAAGGAACGCCTTTATTAATTATTCTCAGCTAAAATTAAGCCTTTTTCACTTTCTTATATCCATAAATAGCAGTATTTCCAAGTTCTTCTTCAATGCGGAGAAGTTGGTTATACTTTGCCATCCTGTCGGAACGGCTCAGAGAACCCGTTTTGATTTGCCCGCTGTTGGTGGCAACGGCAATATCGGCTATCGTTGAATCTTCAGTCTCACCGGAGCGGTGTGAAGTGACGGTTGTATAGCCTGCACGATGCGCCATTTCGATAGCGTCAAGTGTTTCAGTCAATGACCCTATCTGGTTGACTTTGATCAGGATCGAGTTACAGGCGCCCATTTCAATACCTTTCTTCAGATACTCTATATTGGTTACGAAATTATCGTCGCCCACCAGCTGGATTTTATCACCCAATTTCTTTGTCACCATTACCCAGCCTTCCCAGTCGTCCTCGGCACAGCCGTCTTCGATTGAATCGATCGGGAATTTGGAAACAAGTTCTGCGAGATATTCTACCTGTTGTTCACGGGTGCGTCTGGCTCCTGAAGCGCCTTCGAATTTAGTATAATCGTATATGCCGTTATCATAAAATTCGGATGCTGCGGGATCAAGGGCAATTGAAATATCACCGCCGTCTTCAACCCTTCCGGGTTTGTATCCGGCTTTTTTGATCGCTTCAATGATGCTGTTCAATGCGTCTTCGATGCCATTAAGTTTGGGTGCGAAGCCTCCTTCATCACCGACAGCAGTACTTAGACCACGATCATGCAGTACTTTTTTCAGATTATGAAATACTTCTGCTCCCATACGAAGACCTTCACGGAAAGAAGGGGCGCCGATCGGACGGATCATAAATTCCTGGAATGCTATTGGCGCATCAGAATGGGAACCCCCGTTGATAATGTTCATCATCGGGACAGGAAGGGTTTTTGCATTTACACCACCCAGGTAACGATAGAGCGGCATTTCAAGATACGCAGCAGCAGCTTTTGCCGTGGCAAGGGAAACACCTAAAATAGCATTGGCTCCAAGCTTTGATTTGGTTTTTGTTCCATCGAGTTCTATAAGTTTTTTATCAAGTGCCACCTGGTCCAGTGCACTCATTCCGATGATCTCTTTGGCAATAGTTTTATTGACGTTTTCTACAGCCTTAAGAACTCCTTTACCAAGATATCTTTTTTTGTCACCGTCCCGAAGTTCGAGTGCTTCGTTTTCACCTGTTGAGGCTCCGGAAGGTACAGCGGCACGGCCCATTACTCCGCTTTCCAGAGTGATTTCCACCTCAACTGTCGGATTCCCGCGGGAATCTAAAATTTCTCTTCCAACTACATTTAGGATTAACATTACTTTAGGATATTTATGTGTTATACAATAAACTTGTTGTCAGACTGACAACTGATTATGATTCCATTATTGATCTCTACAAAGATAATCATTACTTCCTTACGAAGATAAGGAAATGAGAATGCGATTGTTAACAAGAGGTTAATTCTTCGCCAGTGTAATCAAATATTTTAATAGGACTGTAGTAAGGTAAATTTATTTCTCACCCGTGTGTTTGTTTCCCTTTTTTGCACCTGCTTCATAACGATGCACTTTTACCTCACTTGTGGTAATCATTCCCCCTTTCCCTGAATCAATCATCATGAGTTCTGCTATCGGAATGAATTCCAGGATTTTTTTTTCGGTATCGATAATATCGATGATCATCGGCAAATCGCTTGAAAGTGCAAAAACTTTGATGGTATGTATGGAATGGCTTGGGCCATATGACATTACACCCCTGTATGAGGTTGCTCCGGCCAATCCGGCGTGTCTTGCAGCAAAAACAATTGCTTCATGCAAAGGTTGTCCTTCATATTTATCGGATTCACCGCAGAAAATCCTAAGATTCAGACATTTCCCCTGGAGTTTCATAAATTTAAGGTTTTAATATTTCAGTGTTTCAGCGTTTCAAAGTTACAGATTTTCAGGTTTCAATAGCTCAACCTGAAATTTTCAAACTCTGTAACTCTGAAACAATCCGATAGCTGTCTGAATTATTTTTCTCTTTTCTCCAGGTTTTTCTGAATTTTCTTAATTGCATTTTCAATTGGCTTTTCGGGTTCGATTACATTGTATTGACCCCAGAATTCAGGATCTGCAAACCCTGATATCTCATCAGACATAATTACTGTCGGTTTAAGTTTTTCAGCCGGATTAACCGGATTCTCGGCAAGTTTTTTCCAATCGGTGACAAGCATTTCTATTGTCGATTCATAGACTGTATTGAATAATTTTCTGTTCCAGATAACTTTAAATGTAACCTGACCTCTCGAATAGCTTAAAACCCAGCGGCCGTCCTGTTCGCGATAATCAACACGGTATTCCGCAGAAGTGGGGTAGACTCTTGCCCCAACCGGTTTTTTCTTCAGAAACATCTGACTTACAATATCCCGGTCAGTGATATTGAGATCGAAAAGGGCACCGGTGACAGCAAGTGTTTCTGTATCTACATATAGCTCACCGTAATAAAGAGGGGCCTTGAGATGGGGCCATTGCCGGAATCTTATGATATAAGTTAACCTGTCGTTCATTTTGGTAATATCGGAAAGGGTGAACTGGTAATTCCCGATCATGTCTTCTGTGAAGATCATTTCAGGATTCTTCATAATATCAAGCATCAGATTGGTGTATGGCCCGCCCTGAAGCTTAAATGCCAATGTATCAAGCTTCCCGTAATCCGTACTTTTGCGCCCTTTGTATATCTGGGCATAATCGGTTCTTGCTGATAAATAAGGTTGTTTAACTATTTCAACAACAGCCTCAGAAAGTGATACATAATTTCTTCTTTTCTTTATCGCTTCACGGTAAAAGGCAGTCATCAGTAAGGGATCTTTCGTATAATTCTGAGCAATTTTATTTTTGCTCATCACCGCCCGCATCAGCATTTCCGGATCTCTTGGGTAGATAGTTACAGGATTTAAATTGACATTTTGTATATCAAGAGCTATTCTGTTATCTTCGGGTTGAAGATCTGAAAGATTGAATTCCTGGCTTTTGTATCCAATATATGATACATTAATCTTTGCATCAGCCAGATTCTTCGGAACCTTCAATAGAAATTGCCCTTCTGAATTACTGATGGTAGCTATGTTAGTACCCTTCACACTTATTGTGGCAAAGATCAGGGGATTTTTTGAATCTCTGTCTATGACTGATCCTTTAATCTGGATAAAGCCAATAGAATCCTGCTGAGCTGATTTTGCCAAATTTGGAGAAGCCTGTACATTTCCCGTAAGAATGATTGTGAAAAGGATCATCACGATTTGGAAGACCCTGTGAACTCGATGAAATATTTTCGTTTTCATGTACTTGTAGTTAAATGGTGATATTTTTTTGCAACATTTTTTGATGACCATCAATCTTCGTTAAGAAGTAAACGTATAATTTACTAATTTTCAGTTAAAATTTAAAAATTTCATTATAAAGTTATGAAATAATTTTATTAATAGTTTAATTTTATTTCCTCATTATTATTTATAACAAGTTTAAATGATGAAATTTAAGAATCGAAATACCCAAAAGGTTGATTCATCATTAAAATATCGGTAAGGATTTAGGAAGTATGAATAGTAAATGTTAGGATCATCATAACAGATGATTCAAATTTAGCAATTCAAATTGAAAATCAGTGAAGGTAATTAAACAAATATTGTTACCTCCAAAATTGAGGTTTACCTTTTTTCAATCTTTGTCAAAGATAGTTTTATTTTTTATAAGTGGTTTCGCCCAGAAAGAAATACTGAGAAGATAGCCCATTGTGAGAAAAATAAACAGCAATCCGATCTTCAAACCGAAGTGATCGGCCAATGAACCGACAATTACAGGTGTAATGGCCCCACCCATAATCCCCGAGCATAATATACCGGCAAAAGATCCGTGATGCTCTGATATTGAGTTCATTCCCAATGAAAAGACAATCGACCACATCACTGAGGCAAAGAAACCTATCGCGATAAATGCATACATTGCTGTTTTCCCGTCTGATGTGATCAAAGCAGTTGCTAAAGAAGCCATAGCCAAAAGAACGAATATCCTCAAAACCAACTGACTGTTCATCAGTTTCAGCAATCCCAGACCGAGCACGCAGCCGATGGTCATTAATAGCCAGAACCATTGCACTGCCTGGGCTCCTTCAACTTCAGGCCTCATCCCGTGATAAGTTCTCAGGAATTCGGAAATCCAGTTCGCCACACCCTGTTCTGTGCCGACATAACAGAATATTCCAATAAAAAACAGAACGACAGTCCTTTTCTTAAAAAGATAGACAATCGATTCCCAGTTCCCGGTTTTCTCATCTTCCTTAAGCTCAACTTTGGGAAATTTTGAACTCCCGATAATCAAAATCATGGCAAGGATGATAAGGGCAAAAATCCAGTAGATCGCAACCCAGGGAAGGTTTTGAGGTGTTATTGTTCCAAGAAGCGAAACAAATGCATTCGGGTGGCCGCCTTCCGCTAGTTCACGCACGAGGTAGGAATAAAGCATCGGGCTTAAAAAGGAAGCTCCCCCAAAGAAGAGCTGGGCCAATACTGAATTGAACGCAAAATGCTCTTCGCCTCCTGAAACGCGAAGTAAGGGATTGATGGCCACCTGCAATATAGCCATCCCGAGACCAATCAGGAAAAGCGATCCCAGCATAATCCCGTACCTTGGGAAAAAGGCAAAAATAAGTGATCCGAAAAAGGCTAAAACGAAGGCAAGCAAAATGACTTTCTTCTCCTTCAGCTTTTCAGTAAGTATACCGGCCGGGATCGACATGACCCCATAGGCGATGAAAAAGAAAAGGGGCAGAAAGGCCGCCATGGTTCTACTGACATGAAAATCGTCTATTACCTCTGGAATGAGAACTCCCATTACATTGGTAAGAAAAGATATGACAAAAAAGATGATAAAAATCAGTAAGACAATCGGATAGTTGCGTTTCATGGTCAGTTCTGAATATTTGGTTTTTTACGAAAAAATTAGCCTGATGATTACGATGCCTAAATATACTGCAAGAAAGCCAAAGAAAATGCTTCCTGCAAGATTCAGGAACAAAAATTGCCAAAGTTTTTCGGAAAGCATGTTGAAATTGTCATAAGAAAAGGTGGAAAAAGTGGTAAATCCGCCGCAAATGCCAACTGCCAGAAAAAGCCTGGACTTCAGGAGTGAGAAAATTCCCTCTCTCCGAGAGGGCATAAACTATCCCGATAATGAAACTGCCGATAATATTGACAAGTAAGGTCCCCAACGGGAATGAACTGTTGAGAAACCTTTCAGCTCCTTTTTGAGACAGGAATCTTGCTATGCTTCCGATCCCGCCTCCCAGCCCCACAATAAGTAATTCTTTCATTCTGTTCACCTTAATTCAATTGCCCTTAAAAGGCAATTTTTCCGGGATGTAAAGGTAAATTATTTTTCCTTCAACTCATTTGACAGTTACAAAAGCATATCTATCCCCCTATTTCCCTCGTTGATTATTCGTAGATTTATATTCGTATTTATTCGTATATATACGAATGATATACGAATAAACTACGAATAAACTACGAATAAACACAGGAGATGGTATGGCGATGGAATGGGCAATAATCTTCTCAATAGTAACTGATCATAACTTAATTGTCAATTTTCAATAGTTTGAACTTTTTTATGTAATATTGGGAGAGGAAAACCACTAAGCATTGAAAAAGATATATAAAAGAATTGAAACTCCAGGATTTAATGTCATAGATTGCAAATATTGCAAATCTGCGCCATCAAAGGGAAATTAACTATTATACTATGAAAAATTATTTCGGATTAGTTCTGATTGTTATTTTATTTGGATGTAATAGACATTCGATAAAATTTGATGATAAATATATTGCAAAATGGGAAGCGATTACTAAAGATTCAATTTCATCATTGGAAAAAAGAAATAGAAACATTTCCAACACAGATGAATACAAGGATATATTGTTTTTTTCTAAACGTCCCTATGATAAAAAATTAAGAGATACACTGACGACAATTTTAAGAAACATGGAAGGTATATCCTCGGCAAAAAGAATGACAATTATAGAATATAGTCATTGGTCCTATCTTGAAGTTTATATTTTACTCGAAAAAATAAATGATGGAGTTTGCTATCATTTCAATACATCAAGGATTGGCGTATATTTAGAGAAAAAATTTCCAATAAATATTTCTAAGACTGATTATTTTATTGATCACCTTCAATCACCGCATGATATTATGTACCAGCGTGATTCTATAACAGGAGAAACCAAGAGCATTTTTGGTCACATTTTTATTTCTGTTTTTGAAGATGGGAAAATTAGAGTCTATCCTTATTTGACAAATAATTTTAGAGAAGAACAATGGACAAGGTTTATAAACTTGTTGGAATAATTTTAATTAATACCCTCGCTGGCGCGTGTCTGCGACTCGTGTCTTGCTTTGAAAAAGCAATAATTATTTATACCATTTAATGCAAATCGATATCTGCTATATATAATGAGTTAGAAAAGGCACGTTTGCAAAACCGCGCCAGCAAGGGGGCTTAAATATTTCAAAGTTACACACTTATACCCTGAAACGGCGTAACTTCTTAAGTACATAGAATGATGTTCTTATACTGTTTTGTGGGATTTGGTGTTTTTGTGATTTGGGGGCATTGTTTTTCAGAAAATTTGCCACAAAAACACAAAAACACAAAATCTCACCAAATATCTCTTAAATTCTGAAACCCTGAAACTTTGAAACTTCATAATTAACACATCAACATGTCAGTACATTATTATATTTTTCAATTGAAGACCAATAAAAATATAGCGGAGTTCTGATTACACAGAACTTTTTACTTTCTACCTTTTTTCGTGGATTTTAAGGGCTTCACTCTTATTTTTAACACTGATTTGAATTTTCTGCCCGTTGATTTCGTTAATTTTGGGACAAATCTGAAATGAATGAAAAAAAGTGTATTCCTGATTATAATCATCGGCCTGTCACAGATTTGCCCTGCCCAGGAGAAGCTTACATCCTTATTTTCAAGTAAAATTCTCAACACAGCAAGCTATTCCTATTACGCTATTGATGAAGCTACCGGAGAGGTGCTGACAGAATCGCCGCAGATGAGCCTTATTCCCGCTTCAGTCAATAAAATAGCCACTACAGCGGCGGCCCTTGAAATACTCGGCCCGGAATTCCAATTCAGGACAGCCATCGGATATACAGGAAATGTGAGTACGCAATCAAAGATTCTTAAAGGAGATGTGATCATTCACGGCGGATGTGATCCTGCTTTTTATTCGCATTATTTTAAAGATTATTACGCCGGCACTTTTGAGGATTGGGCGAAAAAGATTTCTGAATCCGGGATAAAAAGGATCAGGGGAAACCTCATTGTCGATGTATCGGCTATGAACAACGCTACCATCCCCGGCGACTGGGCCTGGGAAGATATCGGAAATTACTATGGCACAGGAGTATCGGCCATGACCTATTCGGATAACTCGTACGATATCCATTTAAGTTCTTCGGAGATGGAGGGACAGCCGGCTAATGTTGTATCTACCGATCCTCCCATCAACGGATTGAACCTTGAGAATAAGGTCGTTTCGTCCAATACCAGTTCTGACAATACGGTCGTTTACGGTGCCCCGCTTTCCTACCAACAGACCATCAACGGCACTATTCCCAAATCCAGGCCTGATTTTGTGGTAAAAGCTGCTTCCCCTGATCCTGCAGTATCAGCAGCTTTTAATTTTCGTAAAGTGCTTTTGCGCAAAGGGATAATTGTAGAAGGGAAAATTCTTAAACGAACGCAGCCCAAACAGCTTAAGGTAAAAGTGATTGCAGAGAAACGTTCACCGGAATTGAAGGATTTAATCGTTCCGCTTAACCAGGAGAGTATTAATCTTTTTGCCGAACACCTTTTGCGTGAAATAGGAAGGGCGAAGAAAAGCAATCCCTGCCTGGACTCGAGTGTGGTAGCGCTTAACGAATTCTGGAAAAGCCAAGGAATATTTACGGATGGTTATTCCCCAAGCGACGGCAGCGGTCTGTCGAGATCAAACAATATCTGTCCGCGGACGGTAGTCGAAATGCTGAATTATATCAACAAAAGCCCTTATAAGGATTATTTTTATAACTCCCTTCCGGTTGCAGGTGAATGTGGCACATTGAAATATTCATTTGTCGGATCTCCCCTTGAACGTAATCTCAGAGCGAAGACCGGAACCATAAAACGGGTTAAAAGCATTGCAGGATACTTCACCAACAAGGCCGGCAGGAGAGTGATATTTGCATTGATTATTAATAATTTCAGCGGACCGGTGGCAGGGGTAAAACTGATTATAGAACAGTTTGTGGATGAACTGTATGATGGTTCGGACTAATCGTTACATCTGAAATAATAAAATAACGATCCTGCAACCTGCCGGATCGTTATTTACATTTTACTATCTCAAAATCAAAAGTCCTGTTGTGTATTTTTACTTTTTTCTGAAAAAGTTCACAATGAGGAAATAGAGGATAAATCCGAATGATATGGCAACCAATTCGATCCCCAAAGGTAATACGCTGTTTTGCATAAAATTGTCGTGAACATTCCAGTCAGCACCACCCGGGCTCATCTGATTGATAAAAATCAGGCCTATGCCTGCAAAAAAGGCCACCAGTCCCCATTTCAAAGAGGGATACCGGTTAACTTCCCTGTTTTCTGCACTTGCCGATGAGACCTGTTGATCTAAAATCGCGGCATTATCAATATGGCCTGACTTGATAATCATTCTTTTCAGAGAATAGTCGGTGAAGTTTTTCAGCACCATGTAAATTGCATAAAAGATAATTGCGGCAGTAATTGCTTCAGTCATAATTTGTAATTTTAAACGTTTACCGATTTGACATCATCAGTAAAACAAATGTTGCATAAACAAGGCTTTTTTTTCAATATAAATACGGGTAGTTTTTGCAACATTTAATCGATGGCCCTTGTCTAATATTCCATATGGATGACGCTGAATTAATAGGTCAGATATTAAAAGGAAACCGAAATGCATTTACGTACCTGGTAAATCGTTATCAGAAGCTTGTTATTCATATCTCCGGAAGGATTATTCAACGTCAGGATGACCTGGAGGATGTTTGTCAGGATGTTTTCGTAAAAGTTTATCAGAATCTGAAAAACTACCGGTACGAATGCAGATTGTCAACGTGGATTGCAACTATTGCCTATAACACGTGCATCGATCATCTGCGAAAATCGAGGAATCTCCGGAAATCAAATTTTGATGATACAGTCGTGTTTGAAAAACTGACTGAATTCAGACCGTATGAATTTGAGAGAGATGATTTGTTCCGGTATATCAGGGAACAGATTGAACGTCTGCCGGTACAATACCGCACAGTATTGACATTGTTCCACCTGGAGGAGTTTTCATACCGGGAGATCACAGAGATTACAGGTATGCCGGAGGGAACAGTGAAGAACTATCTTTTCAGGGCAAAAGCACTGCTAAAAGAAAGGCTTAAATTGGTAGTTGATGAGAACAGTTTAAAATATACAGAGGAGATCAGCCATGAAAAATGAAGAGCTGGAGCAAATCATAGAAAAATCATTCTGCACCGAACCAGATTATCGTTTGTCGTCCGATTTTGCTAATAAGGTCACCCGTCTTATTTCACAGAACGAAGAGTCGAAAACTGTCTGGCGGGAATACTTTTATCTGACTGCTGTCCTGATTTCACTTATTATCAGCCGTTTCCTGTTTCTATTATTTTATCGATCGCGAAACACTATTAAAATCCGTTCATTTCATAACCGAAAATGCATTGCCGGTTGCATTAATAGTGGTAATTCTTAATTTTATTCTTTTTGCCGACCGGATATTGCTCCGTTTTCTTTTCAATCGGTGGAACAGAACATGAAAATTTCATTGTGATAGTCTGAAGAGGAAGGTTTGTATTTCAATGGGGATCATCAATAGCTTATTGAACCCGAATTCCTTATATTTGTTTTAATAAGAATGACATAAATCCAAAAGTTATGGAATTCATCTGGTTTCTTATAATTGGCGCTTTGTCAGGCTGGCTTGCCGGACTGGTATGGAAAGGCAGTGGATTCGGATTATTGGGTGATATTATTATAGGCATTGTCGGGGGGCTCATTGGCGGATGGATTGCAGGACATCTGGGCCTGTATGGTAATGGAATACTGTATAAAATTGTCATTTCAGCTGCCGGCGCATGGCTTATCCTTTTTGTTGTGAGCCTGATAAGAAAAGTATAATCAGGATATTTGACCGTCACATGAATGTGACGGCAAAGGATAGCCAGTAAACTTGTATTGCAAACCCTTTCAGGGATTTGGAACCCCGAAAGGGTTGTGGGCTATTTTATTTCGTGCTGTCTTTTATTAGAATACGGGATGTGTAAGGTTCAAGGGAAATGGACCCGGTAACCGCTTCGCCATCGAGATTGCTCCATTTTCCGTTCAGCTTAATTGTCTTTGGAGCTTCAGTATCATTGATAAAGATTTGTGAATTATCTTTTTCATTCCCAGAGATTTTATGAATGTCAGTTTTAGCGGATTGATCAGCCCATTTGTATTTTTCCTGCCATTCCTTAAGTGTAAAGCGGTGAGCCGGATTCCCGCCAGGCCAGTTGGCCTTTTCATCGATCAAAGTATCGGAAGATGGTTTGCAGAAGTAATTATCCTTCATGGTTCCATAGTCAAGGCGCTCATCGAAATAGAAAGTATTCTCCGTGTTTGCTGCGGCATAAAAAACATTTCCTGAGATAATATGCCCCTGGCTGATGCTGACCTGTTTCCTTCCTTCATTGCCAATCATGAGAAAGCCATAACGGTCGTTATTGTAACATACATTATCACGGACCACGCAATTGAAATTATTGGGAAGAAATATTCCGTCGCCTCCTGAATGAACAACGGTGTTGAACTCGATAATAGTTTCACGGTACTCACGGAGGAATTCGGGCCAGATGCCGTGTGCGATATTAGGCCATGAACCGGAAGATGCCATGCCGCCTCTTGTCTCGAGAATGATATTGTGCCGGATAGTAGAACGGGAGCAGTTTGTATATATGGCTCCCCCGTCATTCAGGGTAGCCATGGCGTTTTTAATGATATTGTATTCGGCAAAATTGCCGTCTGTGCCGAAAAGAATGCCTACATAGCCCGATCCCTCAATCCTGTTATACTGAACATGAACATGCCTGCCGGTGCCGATAAGAATTGCCACTGCATGCCACGATCCGCTGCCTCCGTATCCTTCAACCACGCCTGTATTTATCACCGAATTCCGCTCTATCACGCAAGCCGTAGAATCATTCTTGTCCTGAGCCCAGTTAATGCCGATATCGAAATTGTTTCGAAAAGTATTATAGCTAATCAAGGCCCTGGAGACATTCTTTGCTGCAAACAGAGCCGAACCGCCGGCACTGCGTTCGCTTACTTTGGCGTCCCGTCCTATTCCCTCGAATTCACAGTATTGAACTACAGAGGCTCCGTCAATGCGAAGACCGATATCTTTCTGGTACTCAAACCTGATATGCTGTACAATTCCGTCAGTTATGCTGAGGCCTGTGCTGCGAAATGATCCTTCAGCATCAATTTTATCAGGATTCATTCCGGCAGGCGGATAAAGATAAACGAGTTTTTTCTCCTTGTCATAATACCATTCACCGGGAACATCGAGCAGTTCCAGTTTGTTATCCAGATAAAAGCCCCAGCCCTTTGCAACATCTTTCCGTGGATTCATAATTTCAAAGCTGCGGTCACTGAGATAAAGCTTTCCGTCAGATTTATAATCAACGACTTCTCTTGTCTCGAACCACCAGCTGTGGTGACGCCACCTGATATTTGCCCCGGTCCAGTAGTTATCAGCATTCCCGGGATAATCCTTCAGTTCCGGGCATTCGACCATGGTATTCGGCTTTGCCAGTTGTTCAGCTGATGCATCACGGGGAACCCTCGTATCTTCCCAGTATTTCGTCCTAAGCCAGCCTTTATTAGGGTACCGGGCTATAGTCATCAATTTGTTATTAACGAAAAGATAACCGATTGCAGTTTCACATGGAGCGACATATATGCCGTTTTTATATGGCTTGAATCCGGTAACATGTATCCCGCCGCTGATAATGGGCAAAGGTTTGTCTTTTGGGCCGTACGCGTTGACTTCTATGTTCTTTGCCATTATTTCAACTGATTCCCGGAATATGTCGCCCCGCCGCAAAAGAATGGCGTCACCAGGAGTGACCTTACCGGCAGCGGCTGCCAGAGTTTTAAGAGGAGTGTTCTTTGAGAGGCCGTCATTGCTGTCACTGCCTGCATTAGAAACATAATATACGCTTGCACCTGCATTTATAGCCAGAGCAAGGGTGATGAACAGATAAAGGATAATTTTTTTCATAACAATAAGTAAAGTTTGAAACAAAGCTAAACATTTTTATTGAAATGAACCCTTTCGGGAATTCAAAACCCCAAAAGGGTGTTAGACATATTTCAATCAGCTTATATCAGGCTGTTATTTTAGATTGATTATATGATACCATTTACGAAAAACTTTGCCAGTGTTATCTATCGGAACGCCGGGAAATTTCCTGTCTTAAGAAAAATGTTTTTTTGAAATATCAAATATTATCCATAATTTTCAATGTTATCCATATGAATTTTATGATCTAAGCAACATAATCCGAAATTTCAGATTTCAAAAAGATAGATTTCTATTAACCTTTAAAAGAGAATACTATGAAAATGATGCAGGAGTTTAAGGCATTTGCCATGCGCGGAAACGTGGTGGACATGGCTGTAGGTATAATTATTGGCGCCGCTTTTGGCAAAATTGTATCTTCCTTTGTTAACGATGTTTTAATGCCTCCGATCGGTACATTACTGGGGGAACAGATTTTACCGCTTTTAAATGGGTTATTAAAAGTGCCATTATAAGGGAGATAAAGTTGCAAAACCCGCTGTAACACTTAACTATGGCAATTTTATCCAGGTCATAATTGATTTTCTGATCGTGGCTTTTGCCATATTTATAATGATCAAGGTGATGAACAGCCTTAAAAAGAAAGAGGAAAAGGCCGCTGAAGTTGCTCCCCCTCCTCCTTCAGCAGAAGAAAAATTATTGACTGAAATAAGGGATCTTCTTAAGAAATAATGAAGAAATTAATAATTAAAGAATGAAAGAGTAATAGGAAGAATATATTTTTTCATTCTTTAATTTTTTAATTCATTTAATAATCAAGGCATCGGATCAATACAGCCCTTTGGCTGATTATTGTCGATGTTTTACCTGTTTCAAGCACATAGTTTCCTTTCCGAATCCACTTGTCGGTTGTATGGCCACGGGGATACCAGACTCCATAATGAACCTACGGTCGGGAAGAATTCAGTTGAGAAGACATTATTGATAAAACGAATATTGGTAACAGATTTACCGCCTTAAGGATTCTTTCTGAGGGACTGTAATCTTCGGCATAAATTGTGAAACCAGCACCTGCGAGGAAATTATTTTCAACCAGGATATCGTCTGTATCCAGACGACCATCCCAAAGGGCTATACAGGCATTCTGGTCCTTGGAAATTTTAATCGTATTGTGCTCTATTACACCATGTTTGGAGCCTTCAGTCTGAAATCCGTCGATATGTCCATTTGAAGCCTCTCTTGTGAGGTTGTGGATATAATTGTCTTTGATAACAAAATTATCAGCGTCCCAGGCAAAAATACCATCATTGGTTGCCGAAAATATTGTTAGCCATGGCTGTAAGTTTCTCTCCGGCATACCAGATTCCTGCATGGGTGCTGTTACTGCCGTCAAGTGTACAATGTTCGATCGTGACGCTTGCTCCCTTTACGGATCGTAATCACACCCGTCCCGTTGACTTTTTCTCCTTTTCCAAAATTACTGATAATCCAACAATTACGAATCACCACATTCCTTGCTTTAATCATTAATCCCCCGCAATAAGGGGTAAAATTATTTGCAATAATCTTTTCACCCTCGATAACAGTATTATCCTCAGTTATTGTACGTTGTTCGGTAGTTTTGAAAGTGGTACCGGGTAAAGTTCCGGTATTGGATTCATCAGGAAATCCCTTGATTTGAAGAGCATTTGCATAAGATAAAAAAGTAAACAATAAAATAATACCGATTAAGAGTGATTTGAAGCAAAATTTTCGATTCATAAAATGAAGTTTTAAATTTATTTCGTTTAATTTGTTACTGATTTTTTAAATATCACTAAGTCACTAATTATGTAATTATTACATTATCCTTCCTGATCCAGATCCGATTATATCTCTGATAAATAAACAATTATATGATTCAGATTTCAGGATCTTCAAAAGTAAGGATTTTTAATGGAATTACAGAATTATTTACTTTTTAAACTATTTAAAACAAGCAAAATGTACAGATTTTTAATGTTGGTATTCATGACTTGTATGATTTCCATCTCTACAGCAGGCCAGCAAATTCCGATAAACAAAAAATTACTGAGCGGACATGGACCGCAAGCTGGATAAATTGTCCCGATTCACCGGAAAGGGATTACGGAATTACCATTTCAGAAAAACATTCACACTGACAAATGTCCCCTCCAAATTTATTGTACACGTTTCGGGGGACAACCGTTACAGGCTTTTTGTGAACGGCAAAGCGGTCTGCAGCGGGCCTGCAGGCGGTGATCTTGCCAACTGGAACTTTGAGACGGTTGATATTAGCACCATATCTTGTTAAAGGAGAGAATATTATTGCGGCACAGGTTGGAATATGGGTGTATATGCCGCAGTGGCACAGATTTCCAACCAGACTGCTTTTGTGCTCCAGGGAGACGGGGAAGCAGAAAAAATTGTCAATACCGATAAGAGCTGGAAGGTAATTAAAAATGATTCCTATCAGCCATGTTCAACGGACAATTCCACACGTTTAAAGGAATATATGGTGATCGGCCCGGGTGACCAGGTAAATGCTGCAAAATATCCCTGGGGATGGGAGCAACTAAAATATGATGATCACAAATGGGCTGCACCCAATATTATCTCAAATCCTGATCCTACAGGCTACGGAACAGACAATCAGTGGACTGTTGTTCCAAGGGGGATTCCTTTAATGGAAGAAAGCCAGCAAGGTTCAGCAAAGTCAGACGTACTTCAGGGATGCAGGTTTCAGATGATGTTAAACGGAAAAAACCTCTCATAATCTCCTCCAAACAAACCTTAAGCATTTTAATCGATCAGTCAGAAGAACACTGTAGCTTATCCCGAATTAATTGTCAGCGGAGGTAAAGGCTCTTCGGTAAAAATTTCCTATGCTGAAGCTCTTTTTGATAAAAACGGGGAAAAAGGAAACAGGAATGATATTGAAGGAAGGACATTAAAAGGAAATTACGATATCTTTATGACTGACGGGGGAAATAAAAGGCATTTCCGCCCGCTATGGTTCGGGGTTTCCGTTATGTTCAGATTGGATATTAAGACAGGTTCCCAGCCGCTTACTATCGATGATTTTTACAGCACTTATACAGGTTATCCGTTTGTTGCAAAAGCTTCATTTACAAGTAATGACTCAATCCCTGCAGAAATTATGGAAAGTCGGCTGGCATACGGCAAGGTTGTGCGGGGGGAAACTTACTTTGATTGCCCTTATTATGAACAGCTTCAATATGAAGGCGATACACGAATTCAATCTTTGATTTCGCTCTATGTACAGGAGATGATCGGTTGATGAGAAAGGCGTTGCTGGATTTCTATCATTCGCGTGTTGCCGAAGGCCTTACACAGGGAAGGTATCCCAGCAACGGCTGCAGGTGATCTCACCTTTTCGCTATTCTGGGTATCAATGGTCTATGATTACTGGATGCACCGCAAAGATGATGCGTTTATTTCTCAGTTTCTTCCTGCCATTGCAGGAGTCCTTACCTGGTACGAAAGAAATATAGATACAGTCAAAAATATGCTGGGACCCATGAAATGGTGGAATTTTGTCGATTGGGTAGACCCGTTTGACAATGGTGTTGCCCCGGGAGCATCGAAGGGAATTCATCTATTCTTACACTTCAATATGTTTATACTCTAAAACAGGCTGCCAAATTATATGATTATTTTGGCAAAAGCTGTGAAAAGAAAGATATCAGAAGCTTGCTTCGGACCTGAGTGCAGGAACCTATAAACTATGTTTTGATAAAGCCAGAAAGGAAATGGCCGATACCCCCGAAAAGAAATCGTGCAGCCAACATGCTAGCATATTTGGGATCCTTTCAGGCGCTGTACCTGAATCGGAAACAAAGCGGTAATGACAAAAATCCTAATGACAAATCGCTTATTCAGGCTACTTTTTATTACAGGTTTTACCTCAACCGTGCGATGGTACAGTCCGGAATGGCCGATCTCTATTATTCACAGCTTACTCCCTGGCGGGATATGCTGAAGATGGGTCTACCACCTTTGCTGAAAAACCTGAGCCTACCCGTTCAGATTGTCATGCCTGGAGTGCAAGTCCGCTTTACGATTTCCTTGCACAATTTGCGGAATCATGCCTGATGCTCCCGGATTCAGTTCTGTTCGTATCGCCCCTGCTCTTGGTGAATTGAAACATATTTCAGGAACAATGCCTCATCCATCAGGGAATTATAAAGGTTGATCTGACCAAGGAAGGAGAAAACGGCATCTCCGGTGAAATTACATTACCTGAAAATGTCAGGGGAACTTTCATATGGAAAGGAAAAAGAATGGATCTTAAAGGCGGAAAACAAAAAATTGAATTTTAACAAAGAATTGAATTTTAACAAATAACAGATATGAAAAAA
>CAWENX010000018.1:0-189505 GCA_963810555.1 uncultured Bacteroidia bacterium
TAATTAGCTGAGCGGTATTAATCATTTACCATTTTTTTAGTCTTGCATAATATTGATAGTGGGTTCTTAAGTATTTTATTACATACTATTGAATTGATTAATTATCGACTATTGACAATTTTTCAGGAAGCAAGACTAAAGAATCCACCCTCTAAGAAGGTGGACTTAAAATTGCCCCTATAAGGGGCTGAACTCGAACCTTTGTTGCTCTTCTAAACGTTCTTGTTCTTCTTGATATTTGACGTATTTTTTGACTTTTTCTTAGTCAAGACCAATGGTGTCAGCACAATATCCTTTTGACCAAAAATGATTGCCCCAATAGGGCTTCTTTTTTCAACTGTGGATAACTTCTGAAGATTTTGATTGCGGTTTTCCCTTTCAAAATCCCCATCAGTTCTGATATCGATATTTTGGGTGGTATACTTACGATCAAGTGAATGTTGTCAATTTGAATATTCATTTCGATCAACTCACAGGACTTCCACTCCAATAACATTTGAATATCTTTTGACAATAATTCTTTGATTAGGCCTTCAAGAATACGAAATCGATATTTCAGTGTCCATACCACATGGTAAGTACAGCGATAAAGGACATGACTCAATTTCTTAAATTTACTCATGTCACGAAATTAATAATTTTCAGGCTAAGCCAATTTATACATTACCACCACCAAAGGAGGTGGTTTTAACATTTACAATAAATGAGAAGGGATACCGTAACAAACCCTTAACCGAAGAACAGAAAGCCAACAACAAAGAGAAATCCAGGACACGTGCCAGGGTTGAACACGTGTTCGGCTTTGTAGAAAACAGTATGCATGGCTCCATTATTCGTACTATTGGGATTGCAAGAGCAAAGGCAGAAATCGGAATGATGAACTTAAAGTACAATATTTGTCGCTGTACTCAATTAAAAATAGTGGTTTCCATGGGATAGGTATGTCCAGACGTGAAAGATATATTTTTGTATATACCTGATATATAATATCATAAAAATAAGAGGGATTTAAATAGATTTATTTTTAAACCTTTAAATCGATTTTAACTGAAAACAATATTAAAAAAGTAGTATTTAGAGGTGCCCTTAAGAAAGAAAAATTAAAAAATAATAAACTTTCGTTTATTACCTATAATCTTTAACCTTTTACTTTTAACTGTTCACTGTCTACTGATTGAAAATTCTTTCATCTCTCCTATCATTTTCTCCATTTAAATTAATCTTTTTTACCTGTCAATTGTTATTATTTTCTAAATAACTAATTCATTTAGCGCGAATAAATCGTGAAGCGAAATGTTTATATTATAAATTTCTTTAATCAATAAAGGTTGAGAAATTGAGAAAAATATTAGTCTGATTTTAAATTAAAGTCCTATGTTAAACAAGCTTCTTAATTCCCATTTATCTCATGGAATGGTAATTATTTTGATTTGTTTTATCAATGTTGCTCTTTTGCAGGCCCAAACTGTAAATGACAGCCTTCCTTATCGGGTAACTCTTTCCACTTGTGTGGATTATGCCTTGCATCACCAACCGGCAGTTCAGCAATCGATACTCAACGAAAGCATTACCAGGCAGGATATCCGAATTGCCTTATCTGGTTGGATGCCACAGATTAATGCTGAAGGAAATTATCAGCACAATCTTAAACTCCCTGTATTTTTTTTTCCTAATCCCAATGATCCTACAGGACCTAAAGAACAAGTTACTACGGGTCTTGTAAATACATCCGCTCTTCTGTTATCGGCAAATCAAACAATATACAGTACGGATTTGCTTTTTGCCGGAAAGACTGCAACCAATCTGCGCAAATTATCTAATGAAAATTCACAGACTTCAAAAATAGATCTGGTGGTTAATGTGAGTAAAGCCTTTTATGATGTTCTGGTTTCCGAGGAACAGGTAAGTGTTCTTGATGAAGATATTGTTCGCCTGAATAAGAATCGGGTGGATGCCTACAACCTTTATAAAAATGGATTAACGGATAAAACAGATTACCAGCAGGCTACAATTGCACTTAACAATGCCTTTGCACAAAAAAAGAGCACTCAGGAGGTCATTAAAGTAAAATATGCTGCTTTAAAGCAGATAATGGGTACCCCTCCCGAAAAATCATTTGTGATACAATTTGACTCAGCCTCAATAGAAAATGAGATTAGTATAGATACATTACAAAACCTGGAATATGAACGGCGTCCCGAATACCTGGCTATGAGAACTTCTCTTTCTCTTCAGCAGGCAAAAACCTCTTATTATAAATGGTCTTTCCTGCCGGAACTCTCTGCATTCGCCGATTATAACCTGAATTATGAAAATGATCGGTTTTCTCAATTATATAAAAAGAGTTTCCCCAATTCCTATATTGGCTTGAAACTTAATGTCCCCCTTTTTCAGGGCAACAGCCGCCTTGATAATCTGAAGAAATCGAAACTACAATACCAAAGTATGAACTATGATATGGCAAATCTTAAAAGCACCTTGAGTTCTGATTATGTTCAGGCGCTTGCCGGTTATAAAAGTAATTTGAAACAGCTTCAAATCACAAAGGAAAATATAGCCCTGGCGCTCGAGATTTTCAATACTGTTAAATTACAGTACCAGGAAGGCATTGTCATGTATCTTCAGGTCATAGTGGCTGAAACCGATTTAAGAACAGCTCAGCTCAATTATCTGAATACGCTTTTCAATGTCCTGTCAAGCACTTTGGATGTGAAAAGAGCCCTCGGCAACATAGTAATTAATTAAGAATTACGAATTATGAATCAGCACATCAGCACATCAGCACATCAGCGCAACTTCAAATCCTTTAATCCTTTAATCCTGATTCTGACTATATTTATTACAGGTTTGATATCCTGTCATAATAATAAACGGGCACAGAATTATATGCTTCAGGCTGTTCCTGTCAACCTTACACCGGTTCAACGACAATCCATCGTTTATTACGACAATTATCCTGCTACTGTCACGGCATTAAAAGAAGTTGAATTGCGTTGTGAAGTAGGAGGAAATGTAACCGGAATGTTCTTCGAGGAAGGGCAGATGGTAAAAAAAGGTCAGAAACTTTATGAAATAGACCAAAGTACCTATGAAGCAGCCCTTAACCAGGCGAAGGCCAATCTCGATATCGCACAGTCTAATCTTGAAAAGGCTCAGCTGGATGCTGACCGTTACACCAGGCTAAATCAGGAAGATGCTATTGCCAAACAAACTTATGATTATGCACTGACTGCATTTACAAAATGCAAAATCACAGGTTTCTTCTGCAAAGGCAGATATCCTGAAGGCTGAAACGGATTTAAAGTATTCGGTTATACTTGCTCCATTCGATGGAACGATTGGCATTTCACAGGTAAGATTGGGCGCCTTGGTTGTTCCTGATCAGACACTTCTGAATACTGTATCTTATGATGATCCCATGGGCGTCGATTTTGTTATTAATCAAAAGGATTTAAACCGTTTTCAGCTCCTTGAAAAGTCAGGTACAGCCTCAAATGATTCAACATTCCGGATTTTACTGCCACATGACGAACTTTATCCGGAAACAGGCAGAATCATTATCATAGACCGGGCTGTTGACCCTCAGACAGGTACAATTACGATACGTTTGAGTTTTCCCAATCGAGAAAGAGTACTAAGGGCGGGTATGAACTGTAATGTGAAAGTATTAAATGAAAATTCCGGGATACAATTGGTTATTCCTTACAGGGCAGTCGTAGTACAGCTGAGTGAATATTTTGTTTTTACGGTTGAAAACGGGAAGGCAAAGCAAAAAAAATTGAATTGGGAACAAGGATCGGGCCTGATGTGATTGTTCTTCAGGGACTAAAAACAGGAGATGAAATAGTCGTCGACGGAGTACAAAGTTTGCATGAAGGTATTCCCGTAATTTTAAGCACTTCAAATCCGGGTAAGTAAACAGGTAACAATGATATTGCATTGAACATTAATATCAAAAATTCGACAATTTACTATTGAATGACAATTGAATGACTATTGAATGACGCCGAAGGCAAATGACAATTGAATGACGCGAAGCAAATGACTATTGAATAACAATTAAAATTAAACAATGATAGCCGATACTTTTATAAGGCGACCGGTCACTGCAATGGTTGTGGCCATAATTATCACAATAGTGGGAATTCTGGCTATATTCAACCTTCCGGTGAGTCAGTATCCGGATATTACTCCGCCGGTAGTTCAGGTCTCCGCTCAGTTTACAGGTGCTGATGCCCGGACTGTCGAACAGACTGTTGCCACTCCTATTGAAACCCAGGTAAACGGTGTCCCGGGTATGGAATACATGCAAAGCAACAGTACAAACAATGGTCAGATGAGCCTGAATGTCTATTTTAATGTAGGAACTAATATTGATATTGCCGCCCTGGATGTACAAAACAGAGTCAACCTGGCCACACCCCAACTTCCTGATGAAGTGCGCCGGATCGGATTGACTGTGAGAAAACGAAATCCAAGTATCCTGATGGTTGTAGCCATTTATTCTCCCAATGGTACTCACAACATTAAGTTCCTGGATAATTATACTAATATCTTTATCAGGGATGCTATTTTGCGTGTTCCGGGAGTAGGAGATGTCTTTACAAGAGCAGATGATTTCAGCATGAGGATTTGGTTGCTTCCTGATCATTTGGCCCGCCTGGGAATTACGGCTACAGATGTGATTAATGCCTTGTCAGCTCAGAATATTCAGGTAGCCGCAGGAGCGGTGGGAGCTCCGCCGCAACCACCGGATCAGGCTTTTGAGTTTACTGCCTTTGTAAATGGAAGATTAAGCACAGAGGAGGAGTTTCAGAATATTATCGTTAAATCAAAACCGGAAGAAGGGTCACTTGTATATCTCAAGAGATGTTGCACGCGTTGAACTCGGAAAATTCAGTTACTCCGGCAACTCTTATGTTGATGGCAAAAGAGCTTCATTTTTGCTGGTATTCCAGACCCCGAACAGCAATTCACTCGAAACAGCCGACGGTATTTATAGTACGATGGATCATCTTAGCAAATCATTTCCATATGATGTTGCCTACAATGTGCCTTTTGAGGCCGTATCCGTCGTGAGGGAATCAATCCATGAAGTGCTGATAACTCTTTTGGAAGCTCTTGGACTGGTGGTTCTTGTTGTATTTATTTTTCTCCAGAACTGGAGGGCAACGATTATTCCTGTACTGGCAATTCCGGTTTCTATTATCGGTACTTTTGCTTTCTTTTTACCCTTTGGATTCTCCATAAACAAACTAACCTTGTTTGGTTTTATCCTGGCAATCGGAATTGTCGTCGATGATGCCATCATTGTGGTGGAAGCAGTGCAGCATTATATGGATGACCAGCATATGTCTGCCAAAGAAGCGACAAAACACGCTATGGCAGATATTTCGGGGCCTGTTGTGGCAATTGCCCTGGTACTTGCCTCTGTTTTCATCCCTGTAGGATTTATTCCCGGAATTGTTGGCCGCCTTTATCAGCAATTTGCCATTACTATTGCAGTGTCGGTCCTGATTTCAGCCTTTATGGCTTTATCTCTGACGCCTGCTTTATGCTCATTATTCCTTCGGCCGAGTAAAGTCAATGAAAAATCAAAGGGTCTTGATTGGTTTTTCTTTCAGTTCAATAAAGGATTTAAACGGGCCAATAATGCATATACTGGCCATGTGCGGTTAGGAATCAGTTATACAAAATATGTGGTTATTCTCCTCCTGTTTATCATTGTGGGCACTGTCTGGCTGATAAAAAATAAACCTACAGCATTTATTCCGGTCGAAGATGAAGGAAGGATTTACATAACCTTTGAATTGCCTGAAGCTTCATCCACTGCAAGAACCGTTGAAACACTGGAAAAAATGATGACAATATTAAGCCAAACCAAAGGAGTGGCACATTTTGCCGCAATTGCAGGTCTTAATGTTGTAACTTTTGCAGCAAAATCAAACAGCGGAACAATTTTTGCCCAGTTTATTCCATGGAACAAAAGAAAAAGCAAGTCTTTGCAGCTGAATGCCCTCATGAATGAACTTCAGCGAAAATTTTCAGCAATAAAAGAGGCCACGACATATGTCATTGCCCCGCCTGCTATTCCGGGTCTTGGAGCTACCGGAGGATTCACTTTTGAATTTGAACAGCACGAAAGCACTGATAATATTCAGCAATTTGAACAAAATGTGATGAAATTCATGATTGAAGCCAATAAACGTCCTGAAATTGCGCGGGCTTTTACCTTCTTCAATGCTAAAACTCCTGGTTACCAGATAACCGTTGACCGTACGAAATGTGAGAAAATGGGGCTCCCCATTTCTGATGTATTTACTACTTTGTCAACCTTCCTTGGCAGTGCATATATTAATGATTTTACAATATACAATCGTAATTTCAGGGTTGTTGCACAGGCTGATACATCCTGGCGCGACCATGTGAACAAACTGGATGAATATTATGTCCGTAATATTCAGGGACAAATGGTGCCGTTAAGTTCGGTAATGACTATATAGTGTAAATGAAAGCGCCGCACTGATTTCTCATTTCAATCTTTATCGCTCTGCAGAATTTAACGGGGATGCAAGTCCTGGATTTCAGCAGCGGCCAGGCATCGACGCTCTTTCAGAAGTTGCCCAAAAAGTGCTCCCGATAGGTTATGGTTATGAATTCTCTGGATTAAGCCGTGAAGAAATCAATGCCGGTTCAAGCACAGTATATGTATTTTTATTTTCAATAATCCTTTGTTTTCCTGGTTCTCGCAGCGCTTTACGAAAGCTGGTCAATTCCCTTCTCCGTATTGCTGGCAGTTCCCGCTCGGTGTGTTCGGAGCAATACTGCAGTCTTACTTCTTCACCGTTCTCTCTCAGATAATGTTTATGCCCAGATTGGCCTTGTCGCACTAATCGGTCTGGCAGCAAAAAACTCTATATTAATCGTGGAATTTGCAAAAGAAAGGTTGAACAGGGGAGTGGAACTGGTTGAAGCAACAATTCAGGCAGTACGGTTACGATTAAGGCCTATCCTTATGACATCGTTTGCTTTTATATTCGGTGTGTCCCCTTTGGCGTTCGCGAATGGAGCCGGCGCCATTGCCCGTCAGACCATAGGCTGGGCCGTCATGGGCGGTATGTTTGTAGCTACTTTGCTTGGTGTTTTTATCGTTCCTGTTCTGTTTGTACTAATTACAAGATTGACTTATGGAAAGAAAAAACTCGAAGAACTCCAAAAACGTCAATCCGTTGATGAATCTTGAAGCTTGAATATTGAGCATTAAATATATACTGATATTTTATTGAAATTAATGCTAAATAATTCTTAAATAATAATCTTATAATCCTTTAATCCTAACAAAGAATCATACTACAATATGATCAAACCTAAAAGTCGGGTTAGGGCGGCCTGGACTGAGGCATTTAAAAGCAATGGTCTTCACTTTTAATTTTCCCTTTAGATTAGCATTGATTGTTTTGTGAACAATTTCTTCCAGCCTGTCAGGACTCATCTCAACGCGGGCATTAAGAGTCAGTTTTGCTTTGATTCCTTTCCCTGCTGACCCTCTGAAATTCAGCGTTTCGACTTTACTCGTAAGATTTCCAATGATATAGTTTTCGCCTGATTCAAGCATCATCTTTACATGACCTACATAAGCGTTCATCTGGTCGAATTGATTGCTAAAATCTATCATTAAATCTTTTGTAAACAGATCCCAATTTGTCATTTCACCACTTATTTCGATAGTGGTGTTTAGCCAGCCGAGAATTGCCTCACCTTCAGCATAGATATCATAATCGACATCAGCGAGCCTCAATCCTGCCTTGCTAAGGGAGGTTACCTCCTTGAGCCACTCTTCAATACCTTCGCCTGATACAGAACTGATGGCCATTACATTGGATACAGGAAACTGCATTTTTACCTTATCCTTCAAAGCAGTTAACTCAGAATTTCCCATTTTATCTGTTTTGCTGATCAGGATAATATCGCTTTCTTCAAGCTGCTTTTTGAAAATATAGGCTGCACTCGGATGAATCCCTGATTCAGTTCCGTCTAGAATATCGGTTAGAAGGGAAGGATCTGCCATAACTGAAAGGGGACTCACCAGCAGTTCGCCAGCCATTTTTTCCTTCAAGGGCTGAACGATTGTAGCCGAAAGATCGGTACAGCTTCCAACGGGTTCGGCAATGATCACATCTGCTTTCGCTTCCCGGCGAACCTCCTTCATCGCGTTGAGCAGTCCCGTGAAGTTGCAGCAGAAGCAGCTTCCGCTTACTTCTGAGACTTTTATATCGTTGTGCTTCAATATTGCCGTGTCTACCAGTTCAGGCGCCTGATCATTGGTAACCAACCCTACTCGTTTACCTTTTTCCATAAATCTGCGGGCTGCCTCCCAGAGAAGGGTTGTTTTACCTGCTCCAAGAAAACCTCCTACCAAAATGAGTCTCGTTGTTTTCAAAGTCTTAATTCTTTTGTTCTATCTGTTCATTTTCTTCTGCACTGCAGCCACAGGGAATCTTTGTGCGTTTCATTGCCGGTTCAAGGATGTATACGAAGAATAATGCTGCAAGTGAACCGCCAATCACAGGACCAAAAATGTATACCCATAAAAATCCGCCGCTTTGGTCAGGGAAGGAGGCTGATCCCCATCCCATTAAAAGGGCTACCATGCGCGGGCCAAAATCCCTTGCAGGATTTAAGCCAGCCTGAGTTAAAGGAGCGATCAGGCAGATAATGGAGCCAACTGTAAGTCCGATAAATAGAGGTGCAAGTGCACTGTCTGGCCGGCCTACATTACACCCTTCGGTCAGCGCAAAAATCATCAGAACAAGCAAAAAAGTGCCAAATGCTTCAGCCCCGATTGCCAAAGGCATTGAAACTACAGCGGTACTGCCGGGCTGTGAATAATATTCACCGAACATTTTTGCCGTTTGTACCGAAGCTGCTGTGCCACGGACAATATTGTGAGCGCTCTCATAGGCTAAAATGGAAGGCGAAAAAAGCAGGTACAAAACCAATCCGGCGAGGAAGGCCCCTAACAGTTGGGAGATCAGATAAAGAGGCAGTTTACCCTTCTTCATCCGTTTTCCCATAGCCATTGCTATGCTGACAGCAGGATTAAGATGAGCGCATGACAAATGTCTTGTCAGGAAGATGGCGAGAGTAACACCTATGCTCCAGACCATTGCTATTTGCAGTATGCCCTGATAGCCGCCGAATAGAACAGATACTGCAACCGATCCGCATCCGAACAGCACAAGAATAAAGGTTCCCAGCGATTCTCCTATAAACTCCTTTGAAATCTTCATTCTGTAATATGAATTGGTTAAATTCTGATTTTTTAGTGTCACAAAATAACGTCCGTTGTTTTGTTATGATGCACCTTCATGACCCATTTTATTTCTCATTGAGGTGCAAATCTAATTAAACTTGGGTAATTCAAATCGCTTCACAGCAATATCATCGATTGCAGAAGTTTTTACGCATCAGTTTTGTCATAAATTTCCCAATTAGGATGATGCTTTAATTTCTGTGGTTTTAATAATCCTGTCAAGGATATCAATCAGTACCAAAGTTATACTTTATTCAGTATTTATTCAGTGTTTATTCAGTGTTTTTTCAGTACATGTTCGGTAATAACTGAATATATACTGTTTAAAAACTGATAAAATACTGTATAAAGAACGAAGATATTACATGGATAGAATTGTGTTGATATTATAAGGAAACTGATTTTGCTCGTTTAATTGACCTACTTGCGGGGAAGAGATCAAAAATTATCGTTAATTTTGAAAATTGAGAATGTAATATTTATTCTTTAATCAATAATCAATTTAACTAATTAATTAATATTCAATATTATGGCAGGAGTTTTACAGATTTACTTTCGGCCCGTGGAATATCCATGAAGGGCAGGATCCTTTTGGTCCCGCTGTGCGCAGGACGATGCAGTTCAGAGAGAAGCTGAACACATATAAAAAGCTGGGTTTTGACGGAGTACAGTTTCACGATGATGATGCAGTACCCGGATTGAATGACCTTACACCTCAACAGATTGTAACTAAGGCCAAAGAGCTGAAGAAAATCCTTGATGATCACGGACTGGAGGCTGAGTTTGTGGCTCCCAGGCTATGGGAAGACGAAAGGACTATTGATGGCGGTTATACTTCCAACGATGCAGCCTGCCGCAAATATGCCATCGACAGAAGCAAACGCGCCATAGATATTGCAAATGCATTGGGAATAAACCTGCTTGTTCTCTGGCTTGCACGCGAAGGGACTTACATCCGTGAGGCAAAGGACAGTAAAGTGGCTACTGAAAGAATCGTTGAAGCCATCAACGAAATGTTGTCCTATGATCCAAAGGTCAGGGTTTGTATCGAACCGAAACCGAACGAACCGATGGATCATGCTTACATTCCTACAACAGGACATGCATTAGCGCTTGGTTTGTTGTGCTCTGATCCTAAACGGGTAGGAGTAAATATAGAAAGTGCTCATGCCATCCTTGCAGGGCTCGATCCTTCGGATGAAATGGGGTATGCACTGGCATTCAATAAATTGTGGACTGTTCACCTTAATGATCAGAACGGTTTGAAATTTGACCAGGATAAGACTTTCGGGGCTGTTGATATCCGCAGGGCATTTAACCAGGTGCGAATTCTGGATCAGCACAATTATGGAAAGAACGGCGAGTGGGTAGGACTGGATGTTAAGGCCATGCGCTCACAGAAATTTGAGCAATCCACACTTCATCTTTCAAACAGCAGGACCATATTCCTCAGGCTATTAGAAATTTCAAGAAGCGTTAATGAAAAGAAAATGGCGGATCTGATCGAAGAGAGGAATTACGAAGCGTTGGAGATGTATATTATTCAGAGGCTGATAGGATAATTGTCAGTGCTTTATCCTTTGCCGTCAGCTTCAGTTGACGGATCAGTGAGCTGTAAAATGTTATTCTCGATGAATGTTAAGAAATAAAATCAAAATTTCCGGGACGGGCTGTGCATTAGCAGATTTTTTATATACAGATATCAGGTTTGATAGTCCGGCCTTTTTAAAATACCTGTCAAAGCAGACAGGGGATGGAGGATTGAGCCCGGGGAAACTTGTATTTACTGAAGATCTTGAGCATTTTGCAGGGAAGCCTTATGCGAAAATACTGAACGAAATAACTTCGGGATGTGCTCCTGATTCTTTCAATATTGGAGGGCCGGGCTTAGTATCGATGATCCATGCATCACAGATGTTGGAAGGGGGTGAGTTTGAAGTCCGGTTTTACGGGGGCCTTGGAAATGATGAAACAGCAAGGAAGATTTTACACCTTGTTCAGCAAACTCCCTTGAATACTGATAATTATAAAGTAATCAGCGACAAACTGACTCCTTTTACAGACGTGTTTTCTGATTCTACCTTTGATCAGGGACACGGAGAGCGCACTTTTGTGAATAATATAGGGAGCGCATGGGATTATGTGCCAGAGTTTCTTGATGATGATTTTTTTAAATCTGATATCGTCTGTTTCGGTGGAACAGCCCTTGTGCCAATTATTCATAAGAATCTGACTCCGCTGCTGATGAAGGCGAAGAGTAATAACTGCATTACGGTCGTCAATACTGTTTATGATTTTTACAATGAAAAGAGGTCACCGGGAGAGAACTGGCCTTTAGGAGAAAATCGGGAAAGCTTAGGATTAATTGATCTTCTCATTATGGATTGTGAGGAGGCTGTCAGGATCAGCGGTAAACATTCGGCAGATGAGGCTGCACAGTATTTTATTAACAGTGGCGTTTCTGCTTTAATCATCACCAATGGCCCCAGAGATGTTCTCACATTTTCAAACGGTTATCTTTTTTATCAATGTGATCTGATTAATTTACCTGTATCCGAAAGGGCGAGAAATGAAATAAAGGAAGAAAGGGTGAGGTCAGGAGATACAACGGGCTGCGGAGATAATTTTGCAGGGGGAGTGATCGCATCAATAGCTAAACAACTAAGGAGTAAAAAAAGAGGTCAGCTTGATTTTAATGAGGCTATAGCCTGGGGGATCGCTTCAGGAGGGCAGGCTTGTTTCTATAAAGGAGGAACATACCTGGAAAGATCACACAGAGAGAAATACAATCTTGTAAAGTCTTATTATGAGGATTATCTTGTTCAAATCGACTGGAAATGAGTTCAATAAAAGATAAAAAAATTGTCATTTTCGGAGCGGGAAAAATAGGAAGATCCTTTATCGGACAGCTTTTCAGCAGAGGAGGTTATGAGGTTGTTTTCATCGATGTGTATAAACCTGTCATTGAAGAATTAAATAAACGAAGAAGCTATAATGTCATTGTTAAATCGGATAAAGAGGAGGTACTAAAGATTGAAAATGTAAGAGGAGTGCTCTCAGGTGATGAACAAAATGTAGTTGAAGAAATTACAACGGCAGAGATTCTTGCTGTATCTGTCGGATTGAGTGCAATTCCCAAAATTATCCCTTTATTGGCAAAAGGGTTAAGAGAACGTTTCAAAAGAGACAAAAAATCGGCGCTTGATATTATTCTTGCAGAGAATATGAGGGATGCGGCTGAATATTTTTATAAAAATTTAAAGGAAATACTACCAATTGATTATCCTTTGGATGAGTTGGTGGGTCTGGTTGAAACAAGTATCGGTAAAATGGTTCCGATCATGCGTAAGGCAGATCTTGAAGAGGATCTGCTCCAGGTATTTGCAGAACCTTATAATACTCTTATCCTGGACAAAAAAGCTTTCAAAAATCCCATTCCTGAAATAGATGGTCTGGCTCCCAAAGAGAACATGAAAGCCTGGGTGGACAGGAAACTTTTCGTTCACAACCTTGGCCATGCAACAGCAGCTTATTTGGGCTATTTGTATAATCCCGGATTTGTATTCCTTTATGAAGCTCTGAATATAACAGGAATTTACGATGAGGTAAGAAATACAATGTTGCAGTCGGCCGAAATATTATCGCGGAAGTATCCCGAAGATTTTACTCCTGAATCACTGACCGATCATATTGATGATCTGCTCGCACGATTCAAAAATATTCATCTTGGGGATACAATTTTCAGGGTTGGATGCGATCTTAACCGAAAGCTGGGAGCACAGGACAGATTAGCAGGGGCGATACATCTTGCCCTTGGGATGAAGCTTCCCTACAAAAAAATTCTATTTGCTCTCATATGCGGTTGCAGATTTGAAGCCAAAGATGAGGCAGGTAAAATGTTTCCCGAAGATATTTTATTCCATGGAAAATATGACAGCAATCTAAAATCTGTGCTCGTAAAAATTTGTGGATTCAGCGATACAAATAATCCTGAACTGATCAATGAGGCTGAAGAAATTAATCAAAGACTGGATAAATCTACCTTAAAGGACGAGCTAAACCGAATGGTTTAAGAGAACTGCGATTTATTCTTCCTGATTTACAATCCATCTTACTTTATCTCTTAACGGGAAATCCATCCACTTCAATCCAGTCCACTCTTGATGATGCCGGACTGCTCCCTCCGGTCATAAGATCAGTAAATCCGATTTCATCTACTTTTGTCAGATCTGGATTTGATACCTGACGTTCTTCAGTTACAGTGTTGATATCCAATCTATACCATTTAATGTCAGCGATATTGAATTCACAAATCTTCCAGTCTCTCGATGGTCCTGTAAATTCATCACTGACCAGCCACATTCCATTGGCAAGTTTCAAAATGATATGAAGATTGCGAAGGCCTGATTGTTCTGATCTCCATCTGATTTTGGCATAATTTGGAAAGGTCGGCATAGGCTTTCTTATTTTTCAGCGTAACGGCCCAGTTTCCTCTTGCATTCGCCTGACCATACATAATAAGGATCATCGGCAGGACGGTCGTGATGACTTTTCCTGATGCTGTCGGCTCCGGGGCCATAAAGTCCCAGGATAAGGTCAGGATTGGCAACATGAGCCTGAGTTATTGGCGTAGCAGCGGCATTCTCCTTAAAATCTTCCCTGAAAAAAAGAGGAGGCCTGTATTGAGCAAAACTTACTTTTGCGAAAAGGGTGATTAAGCTTATCAGGACAGAAATGGTTAGCTTTTCAAATATTTTAATCATGATCGGTAAATGATGTAAAGTGTAAAATTTGATAATTAAAAAAATATATATTGATCGGCAAATATACTGCCGGCTTTGGATTAAACCTAAAAAAGGTCAAAACTATTACGATTTCAGGATGATTTTCCGATTAATTATTTATTTTTGGAAAAATTGGCATCATCGTAAAGACTATATTAACCGTTAAATTTAAATGATATGAATAAAAATGTAATCGTCTTATCTTTTATTGCCATCGTTTTTTTAGCCGGGTGCGCAAATCCGGGACAACAACCAAACGCAGAGTTAAAACCAAACTACAGCGTCCCTCCTTTTATCATCGATTCTCATATTCATTACAGAGCCTCTGATGCATGGGAAAAAGCCTTTGTTGATACATTCGCCAAATACAATGCTATGGGCTGTGTCCTGGTCGATATGAAATACCTTGACCGTGGAATTGCCTTTGCAAAAGCCCATCCGGACAGGGTAATTCCTTATGCGGCAGTCAATATTGACAGTTCTACTGTTCTCAAGGATATTCAAAAAGCCTATGATATGGGATATAAAGGATTGGGGAATTATTTGCAACCGGTAACTTGGATTACAATGATCCGAATTATGAACCGATCTGGACGCTTGCTGAAAAACTTGGTATGCCTATTGCGCCACATACAGGTAATCTGGCTACGGGCATATGGATCATCTTCGTCCGGCTCCTCTTGCAGATATTGCAGTCAGACATCCTAAACTTATAATCCATGCAGCTCATTTTGGAAATCCATGGTATGAAGAAGCTGCCGAAGCAGCCCGGCGAAATAACAATCTTTATTTCGATATAGCCGGATCATCATTAATTAAGAAAGAGAATGATCCCGGCTACTGGGCACAATGGCTTTGGTGGGCAGATGCAATTGGTAAAGCACATATGCCAAAAGATGCTGTATATCCATGGAAAAAAATTGTGTTTGCATCTGATGAGGGACCTGGACAGTTGAGGGAGAACATCAGAAGATTTAATAAGGTATTGGATGCCTGTAAAGTGCCTGATAGCATAAGGCCATATTGTTATGGTCTGACCATCGCGAAGATGCACGGAATAAAAGTCCCGGAAGCCAAATAAAGGGCAGAGAGCAGAGAGCAAAGAGCTAAGAGACCTTACTCTTTGCTCTTAACCCTATGCTCTCTGCTCTTGGCTCATTATTAAGACAAAAGAAATTGTTCTGTATTTTTGATTTCCTGCCAATCGATATCTGTTAATTCAGCGCCAATAGTACCAATTACTCTTGAGGCTAAAAGTGAACCCAGTTTTCCACAGATTTCAAGATCATATCCTTTTGCATATCCGGCAAGAAAACCAGCGGCAAAGTAATCTCCTGCCCCTGTTGTATCAATGACCCTATCAGCAACAGCGGGTACATGAATTTTATGATTGCCTTGTTTAATAAAGGCACCATCTTTTCCAACTTTAACTACAGCAATATCACATCGCCGGGCAATTGAATCAAGAGCTTCTTCAGGAACTAATCCCGTGAATGCCTTTGCCTCTTCTTCATTTGCGAATAAAATATCGATGTAGTTATCCACCAATTCATTTAGTGTATTCATGTTGGATTCCACAACATTATAACTTGCAAGATCGAGGGCTATTGTAAGTCCTTCAGCTTTAGCCCTTGAGGCTGAAGCCATTATTAATGGTTGATTGATAACAAGATATCCTTCTATTAAAAAGATATCATAACCTTCAAAATAGGCCGGCAACACATCTTCCTGATTCAATTCAACTGCTGCCCCAAGATATGTTGCAAAAGTCCTTTCTCGGTCAGGGCTTATAAAACTTACGGCGCAACCAGTAGGAAGATCACTTTGCTTCAGAAAAGTAAAAATATCCTTATCCTTCATGTTGCTTTCGAACAATAAACCGAGTTCATCCTTTCCGATAGAGCCTAAATAACCACAATCTATGCCAAGACCTGCAATACCGTTAATGGCGTTTGCCACAGAGCCGCCTGTCGAAATTTTACTTTTCAGATGGGATATTTTTTGTTGAATTGCAGAAGAAAGTTCACGATCGACTAAGGTCATTCCTCCTTTTGGTAAATTTAAGTCATTGATAATAAAGTCATCCTCAGTTGAAACCAGGATATCGACTAATGCGTTGCCAATTCCCAGGATACTTAAATTGCTCATGCAGCGGGATTTTTTAATTTTTTTGTAAAGATATTTCAGATTAATTAAAAAAACCTGCTATTTTTGCATCGCTTTAAAAGAAGAAAAAGATAAAGCAAAAGATATATAAATATTCCTCAGTAGCTCAGTTGGTTAGAGCGGCGGACTGTTAATCCGTAGGTCGTAGGTTCAAGTCCTACCTGAGGAGCCCCACCAAAGGCTGATTCCTAAACTGGAGTTGACCTTTTTTGCTTTATAGACCTGACTATGTTTCACTTTTACATTCTATATTCTACAGGTTCCGATAAATTTTATACCTGGCAAACTGATGATGTCCAGCGGAGGCTTTTTGAACACAATCATCCTGAGGTGAATACCAAATTTACGGCAAAATACCTTCCATGTGAATTAGTTTTGAGTTTTCCTGTCAGTAATAGGCGGTCAGATGCAATGAGAATAGAAAAATTCATTAAGGAGCAAAAAAGCAGAAGATTTATTCTTGAACTTATTAAAAATAAGGAAAATCTTGACTTTTTTCGTACTTTGATTGATTTCCGGGGAATTGAATGAATTCGGCCTAATTCCCCAGGGATTGATTATTTAAAATAAAAAGGGCTGTCCAAAATTATTGAGACAGCCTTCTTCAGTTTTTTTCAATCCGATAGTATTCCCTTAAGATGCCAACTTATGGCCTTCCTTTGCCTGAGTCTGACGGATATGTTCGCAAGCCTGATCAATCTCATTTTTAAACTGGTCATAATCAAGTTGAAGTCCGTTTATATAAGTACTCCAACCAGCACTTGATTTTGTAAAATGGACTGCGTCCTCAATTTCTGCATCTGTTGCCCCAAAGAGCTTTGCCATTTGAGTGTGATAATAAGAACAATACCGGCATCTTATGATTGCGGATACTCCAACTCCAATAAGTTCACGATACTTATTAGGAATGGCCGTCTCTTCCACCTGAACTTTTTTAAATAGCTCCCATTCCTGATCAATGGATGAATCAGGCAAAGCCTTTATAAAAGAAGGAACTAATCCCAACATTTGTTCTGCTTCCTGATATACTTCGTGACGTCTCATGATTTTTTAATATTAGTTATACAATCATTCGTTAATATATGGTCAACAATCAGATTTCAGGAATGTTCATTATGAGTGATGAGCAAAGGGCGAAGGGCCGACAGCAAAGGACTAAAGGCGAAGGGCTGAGGGTTAAAGATGTCTTTTTATCAGATCAAATGTATTTTTTCTTAAATATACCGGTAAATGATTTGCTTTTAAGGGAAATACGGTTTAATCCTTTTTTAATAAAACCTGAATCGAAATTATTATCATATACCAAATTTGAATAAATATCAGCAATGGGAGGATATACAAGTATAAAGTTGTGATTTTCAAAGTGTTTAGACATTAACCGGGGAATTGCTTCCTGCGAATTATCATAGGCCACCCCGCCCTTTCGGGGAAGAATAATCATGTTCAGATCAGAGGGGCGGATATGGGATGAGATTTGTATAAAATCTTCCCAACGATTGAATTCGAAATGATTGATTTTTGAACCGTCTTTATTTTTTTTAAAATGTTTATAAATATGATCAAAAGTTTCTATAGGTGAAAGAACGGAAACAGAAACTTTTAAAGTATCTGCCAGCAGAGAAACACCACCAAGCCATTGATTAAAACCGTATTCCTTATCAGCATACATCGGGCAGACAACATTTATTTTTTTATACTGATAGAGATCAGGCGAAATACTGCATACCCATACAGACTGCCAGGTATTTTCAACAATATCTTTTACCACATTTCCGAAAAGAATATCAGTAAACTGATTTTTCAAAGCAAATCCCATAACAATATCCGTTGCAAAAATCTCTTTTGCCACCCTTTTAATTCCACTTGAAACATTCTGACTGATAGTCGTTATTATTTCCACTTCCTGGTCTGCAGAGGCGGCATGTATGATAGCTTTATCAAGCATTTTTCTTGCTTCGAAAAGTCTTTTCCGGGCCTGCTGATCATCTTCAACAACGGAGAGACTGACAATCGGGAATCTGTTTTTAGGTATTTTTATGGACATTGCCACATCGAGCAATCTTTCCATATTATTGGGATTGTAAATAGGTACGAGAATTCTCTGATCCTGAAATGAAGATTCTCCGTATTCTTCTATTTCTTCTGTGATCAAAACTTTTTTTGCCGAATATTCCGTAACGAAAGAAGCTACAAGACAAGAGGTTAAGATGACCACAATAGTGCCGTTAAGTATATTTTCATTGACAATTCCGATTTCAAAGCCTACAAGGATAATAGCTATTGCGGACGCGGCACGCGGACTGCTAAGCCCAAATATAAGGTTACGATAGACTGGGGAAAACCGGAATATTTTCGCTGTTATCCAGGCTGCTATGTACTTTCCAAGCAAAGCCAGAACTGTAAATAAACCGGCAATTATTAACCCCGGGGTACTGCTGAAAATGTCTTTCAGGTTAATCAGCATGCCCACACTTATCAGGAAAAACGGAATGAACAGTGAATTACCAACAAATTCAATTCTGTTCATCAGCGTGGAAGTACGAGGTATTATTCTGTTTAAGGCAATACCAGCGGCAAATGCACCGATTATGGGTTCCAGGCCTGCTATTTTGGAAAGAAAAGCAGAAAAGAATACCATTGAGAGGACAAATACAAAATGGGAATGTTTTTCACTTTCAAGATTGCGGAAAAACCACAAGGTAATTTTTGGAATCAAAATGAATACTATCGCTATAAACAATAAAAATGACAGGCTCAACTGAATCCAGAAATGTGAGTTTTCGCCTCCGCCTGAAGTTCCGGTAATAACAGCAAGTATTACAAGGGCCGCCGTATCGGTCAGCATTGTACCTCCTATTGACATACCCACAACCGGAATTCTGGACAAGCCTAACCTGCTTACTATGGGATAGGTCAGAGGAGTGTTTGTCGCTAACATGCTGGCAACAAGCAGACTTGTCTCAAAATTAAGATTAAGCAAGTATCTGCATGAATAATAACCTAATGCAAGAGGAATTATGAAAGTAAAAAATCCAAAAACGTAACTTTTGTGCTTATTTCTGTTGAATTCTTTGAGATCCAGCTCAAGACCTGCAAGGAACATGATATAAAGAAGTCCGAGCGTTGAAAACAAATCAACAGCAGCATTTTTTTCAATCAGATTTAGTGCATGAGGCCCTATTATCAAGCCGGCAATGATCAATCCGATAATTGAAGGAATTTTAAAGCTCCTGAAAAGGATCGGGGCGAGCAATATGATGAAAAGGATCAGCACAATGATCAATACCGGTGCCTGAAAAGGAGTCTGGAAGAGCTGCCGAAGATTTTCAAAGAATTTTTCCATCATGTTAGTATTTCCGTAAAAAATCTGGAAGAGGTAATTATTGTCCCGATAATTCGTTATTATCAGATTTTCTCAAAATTAAAATTTTATTGCAATAATTGAGAATTCAGACGAACAAAGCTAAGGGCTAAGAGAATAGAGTTAAAAGCTATGAAATTGACAATTAAGAAGTAAGAATTAAAGAAATTAATTAAATAAAGAATAAAAACTCAGAATTTTAGCATGTTAATAATTATTTATTGATTAAAGCTGAAAATGGCAAAAAATATTTATCAACTTTCGGCTGTTGATTACTGTTTGGCAACTTCCATATCATCACTTTCGAATTTAATTATATTTGTGAAAAATCAGAAATAATGGTTCCTGTATACACCGAAGAATCGATAAAGACCTTAGACTGGAAAGAACACATCCGAAAGCGTCCGGGAATGTATATTGGAAAGCTGGGCGATGGTTCTGCTTCAGATGACGGGATTTATGTCTTACTGAAAGAGGTGCTTGATAACTCTGTGGATGAATTCATGATGGGATTTGGCAAGAAAATCGACGTGACCGTTTCAGACGAAATTGTTACAGTCAGGGATTTCGGCAGAGGAATACCATTGGGTAAATTGATGGATGTTGCATCCCGGATGAACACGGGAGCCAAGTATGATTCCAAAGCATTTAAAAAATCGGTTGGATTAAACGGAGTTGGAATAAAAGCGGTTAATGCCCTCTCCAATTATTTCTCTATTTCAACATACCGTGAAGAAAGAATTAAGAGAATAGATTTTTCTTATGGCGAGATATTAAAAGATTATCCGGAATCCAGGAGTGAAGAGCCAAACGGAACACTGGTAAAATTTACACCTGACGGCGAAATATTTAAGTCCTTTCATTTTATTGAAGAGTACATAGTTTCGATGCTGAAAAACTACACTTTTCTGAATGCAGGGCTGGTCATTAATTTCAACGGCGAAAAGTATTTTTCCAGAAATGGATTATATGATCTGCTTGAAGAAAATCTTGGCGGAGAACAGGTGTACCCGATCATTCATCTAAAAGGGGAAGATATTGAAGTGGCAATTACCCATACCAATCAGTATGGTGAAGACTATTATTCATTTGTCAACGGGCAGCATACACCTCAGGGGGGAACTCACCTTGCAGCTTTTCGTGAAGCGCTGGTAAAAACAATCCGGGATTTTTATAAAAAAGATTTTGATCCATCGGATATCAGGGCTTCAATAGTCGCAGCGGTCAGTATTAAAGTTGAGGAGCCGATATTTGAATCGCAGACCAAAACAAAGCTGGGATCCAGGGACATGGGGCCTGACGGGCCTTCCGTAAGGAACTATGTCATGAATTTCGTTCAGAAAGAACTGGATAATTACCTGCACAAAAATCCCCAAACAGCTGATATCCTGCTGAAGAGGATTCAGGAATCGGAACGTGAAAGAAAGGCGATCTCAGGTATACAGAAACTCGCCAAACAAAGGTCTAAAAAAGTAAATCTTCACAATAAGAAATTAAGGGATTGCCGTATACATTACAATTCCAATCATGAACTAAAAGAAAACAGTTCCATATTTATTACCGAGGGAGATTCAGCCAGCGGATCAATAACAAAATCGAGAGATGTCAATCTGCAGGCAGTCTTTAGTCTTACGTGGCAAACCGCTGAACTGCTTACGGGCTGACAAAGAAGATTGTGTATGAAAATGAGGAATTCAATCTCTTACAGGCCGCATTGAATATAGAAGAAGGTATCGACGAGCTTCGCTACAATAAGGTCATTATATCTACTGATGCCGATGTTGACGGAATGCATATCCGGTTACTGCTTATTACCTTCTTTTTACAATTCTTCCCTGAACTGATCAAGAAGGGACATCTTTACATACTGCAGACACCTCTGTTCAGAGTGAGAAATAAAAAGAAAACCATCTATTGCTATTCTGAACAGGAGCGCGATAAAGCAGTTAAAGAACTCGGCCCTAATCCTGAAATAACACGTTTTAAAGGTTTGGGTGAAATATCGCCGGATGAATTTAAGAATTTTATTGGTGATGACATAAGGCTGGAACCGGTTATCCTGAATAAAAATGAATCAATAGCCGAAATGCTCGAGTTTTATATGGGGAAAAATACTCCTGACCGGCAGGATTTTATCATCGGGAATCTGCACGTGGAAAAAGACGAGATTTAATTATTGTGGAGGAAGATAATACATTGGTTCCGGTACCGGAAGAAGAAGAAGGGAAAGGAGAAGCAAGAAGGTTCTGCATCACGTGGTTTATTTGTCGTCGATGTACCAGAACTGGTTTCTTGACTATGCTTCCTATGTCATTCTCGAACGGGCTGTTCCCTATGTAGATGACGGGCTGAAGCCTGTTCAGCGCCGTATTCTCCATGCCATGAAACAGATGGACGACGGCAGGTTCACCAAGGTAGCCAATATCATCGGGCAGACCATGATGTACCACCCCCACGGCGATGCCTCCATCGGCGATGCGCTCGTTCAGCTTGGTCAAAAGGAACTAGTGATCGATACACAGGGTAACTGGGGGAACATCCTTACCGGCGATGATGCCGCTGCTCCCCGTTATATCGAAGCCCGCCTGTCAAAGTTTGCCCTTGAAGTTCTTTTTAATCCCAAGACGACCAAATGGCAGTTATCCTACGATGGCCGAAACAAGGAACCGGTTACCCTCCCCGTAAAATTTCCGTTGCTTCTGGCACAGGGCGTCGAGGGAATAGCGGTAGGACTTGCCTCAAAGATACTCCCGCACAATTTCATTGAACTGGTGGATGCTTCAGTGGCTTATCTGAAGGGAAAAGAATTTGAGCTCTTTCCCGACTTTCCCACCGGAGGGTATATCGATGTATCGAAATACAATGACGGATTGCGGGGCGGATTGGTTAAGGTCAGGGCCATGATTGAAAAACAGGATAATAAGACACTTGTCATCACCCAGATACCTTTCGGAAAAACAACCTCCAGTCTGATTGAATCCATCGTCAAGGCAAATGATAAAGGTAAGATAAAGGTTAAAAGAATTGATGACAATACAGCGGCAAACGTTGAAATCGTCATTCAGCTTATGCCGGGGATCAGTTCCGATAAAACCATCGATGCCCTTTATGCCTTCACCGACTGCGAAGTATCCATATCGCCCAATGCCTGTATCGTGGAGGAGGATAAGCCCCGTTTTCTGACAGTAAGCGAAATTCTGAAAAAAACCACAGATAGAACTGTCGAACTTCTTAACCTGGAACTGGAAATCAAAAAACAGGAGCTCGAGGAACAATGGCATTTCTCATCACTGGAACAAATCTTTATTGAAGAGAGAATTTACAAGGATAAGGCTTTTGAAGAATCAGCCAATATAGACCAGGCTGTCAAGCACATCGATAAACGCCTTGAGCCTTTCAAACCCAGGTTCAAAAGAGAGATCACCCGTGAAGATATCCTTAAACTGATGGAGATCAAAATGGGCCGTATCCTGAAATTCAATACTGATAAGTCCAGGGAAAATATTAAAGCGATTGAAAACGAAATAGTCGAAGTCCTCAACAATATCCGGCATATTGTCCCCTACACCATCAACTGGTTCAATCATCTGAAAACCAAATACAGTAAAGGCAGGGAAAGAAAGACGGAAATACGCAGCTTTGAGAATATCGAGGCAGCTAAAGTAATTGTGGCTAACGAGAAGCTTTACATCGACCGTGAGGAAGGGTTTATGGGCACAGGCCTGAAAAAGGCAGAGTACCTGTTCGACTGTTCCGAAATCGATGATATCATTGTTTTCCGCCGCGACGGAACTTATTTCGTGACCAAAGTATCAGAAAAACAATTTATCGGCAAAAATATTATCCATGCAGCCATCTTCGGTAAAAATGACAACCGCACTGTTTACAATCTTGTCTACCGTGACGGCAAGGCAGGATTTACGTATATGAAACGCTTCAGCGTGACTGGAGTGACCCGCGATAAAGAATACAATATGACAATTGGCACGGAAGGTTCCAGGATTCTGCACTTCAGCGCCAATCCGAACGGTGAATCTGAGGTGGTAAGGGTCACTTTGAAGCCCAGGCCGAAGCTGAAGAAGCTGATACTCGAAGTAGACTTTGCAGGTCTCGCCATCAAGGGAAGGGCGTCGATGGGCAATCTTGTGACAAAGAACGAAGTTCATAAGGTGACACTGAAGGAAAAAGGATTATCCACTCTCGGAGGGAGGAAGATATGGTTCGATGAGGATGTGCTTCGCCTGAATGCTGACGGCAGGGGCAAATTCCTCGGCGAATTCTCAGGCGACGATAAAATCCTGGTGATCGATAAGGACGGCTGTTACCAGTTCTATACTTACGATCTTGAAAACCATTTCGAAAAGAATATGATCAGCATCGAGAAATTCCGCGAGGGCAGAACGGCTTCGATTGTCTATTTTGATGCCGAGCAGAACTTTTATTACGTCAAGCGGTTCCAGATTGAGCCCAACGGCGGCAAGCCCTGCCGTTTTATCGGAGATCATCCTGACAACAAACTGATCAGCCTGACATGGGTCAGCTACCCAAGGCTGGAGATCGAATTCGGCAAAGAAAATGCCGGCCGTGAAAACGAGATCATCGAGGTGGCTGAGTTTATCGGTATAAAATCTTACAAGGCAAAGGGGAAAAGGCTCTCCAACTTTTCGGTGAAGAACATACGCGAAATTGAACCCGTCGTGAAAGATGAAGACCGGAAACCGGTTGAAGAGATCGAACTGATTGACGATGTGCCGTTCGAGATTATCCGTCCCGCCAGTGAAAAAGATAATGACCAGATGGAATTAAATTTCGGGGAATAATCATGTCTTCTCTTAATTAGTCATTGGCAATTTATAATTCAATGTCATTTATTAAAGAAAATTGAAATGAAAGTTCACGTAAAGAACGCAATGAAAAGACGCAAAGAACGCCAGGACTTTGCGCCCTTAATCTTACTTTGCGACCTCTGCGTGAACCTTTGCTTCATCATTTTCAGCCTGACCAAACAACCTAAACTCGTAATTCGTAATTCATAATGAGGATCTATCTGGTAGGCTTTATGGGGAGCGGGAAATCCACGATGGGAAGAAAGATGTCCAAACACTCCGGCCTCAACTTCATCGACCTTGACAAATACATTGAGGAGCGTTCCTTTAAGACCATTCCTACCCTGTTCAGCGAAGAGGGAGAGGCAGGATTCCGTGAAAAGGAACGCCGTTCGCTGGAGGAAGTATCTCATTTTGAAAATGTCATTATCAGCACGGGAGGGGGCACGCCCTGTTTCTTCGATAATATGGAGCTGATGAACCGTACGGGATTCACCGTTTACCTGGCTCCCCCTGTTGAAATCCTTGCAAAGCGCATCCTGAAATCGAACACCGAGAGACCGCTGGTTCTCGGGAAATCAAATGAAGAACTGATGGAGTATATCAGGGAAACCCTTCTGGTAAGAGCGCCATTCTATGAAAAAGCAAAACTGATCATCCGGGAAGAGGAACAATTTCATTCTGAATTTATTCTCGGGGAGATAAAGAGGCTAAAGGCTAAAGACTGAAGCCGGCAGTTGGTCCAATATTTCAGAGTTTCAGAAAAGACTTTAAGCTTTAGTAATGAGAGAATGAAGGTATTAAAGAATTAAAGCATTTGCCTCTCTTTATTTTTATGAATATTCAAAGAATTTATTTAACAATATCTTCAAAATTCCAGCTCCGTATTAACTCCGTATTAAGTCCGCTTTAAGTCCGTATTTCCCTTAGAGGCTATTGTAATCATAATATAGAATTTTATAAATAACTGTATTGAGGTTAATATAACAACTGAATTATGATTTTCGTGATTGTAATATGGATATAAAATATAATCATAGAGGTTGACCTTGGGGATGCCCTCTTAAAGTTTGTATCTCTTTTCTGAATTTTATTTAAAGTATGCCCCTCCTGCTTAATGGGTCACTCTTTCAGACGGTTTAAAACTTCGGCCTATCCCTTTCATTCTCTTTTGAATTAAAATAAACAAGGATCAACCGAAATTAAAGTATTGAAAAATCCAATAGGTTATAGCAGCAATGATCATGGAAACCGGAATTGTCAATATCCATGCATACAAAAGGTTAATTGTTACTCCCCAGCGAACGGCCGAAACCCTTTTGGTAAGGCCTACCCCCATTATGGCTCCGGTAATTGTGTGTGTAGTACTTACAGGAATCCCGAATGCTTCTGTCCCGAAAAGCATCATTGCTCCTGCCCCTTCTGCAGCCACCCCTTCAAAAGGTGTAAGTTTGGTAATTTTCCCTCCCATAGTTTTAATAATTCTCCATCCTCCCATTAATGTTCCCAGTGAAATCGCTGTGTAGCAGCCAAAAACAATCCACAATGGAATTGTATGTATCTTCCCTGACTCGGTAAACGCAATATGAGCCCACTGAGGGATGTTTGCCGGATCGGTCTTTTTAAAATAAACAAGCAGTGTCGCTGTTATAATACCCATTACCTTTTGAGCATCATTTCCACCGTGTCCGAGGCTGAATAAAGCTGACGAGATCAACTGCCCGGATTTAAAAAGTCTTTTCAACCGGAAAGGATTAAAATTTTTAAACATCCATAACAGAATCAGTGAAAAAAGGTATGAAAAAACCATCCCAAGCAATGGTGCTAAAATGATAAATAAGGAAATCTTGATGATAATACTGCTATGAACCACATCCCATCCGGCATAAGCTATTGCGGCTCCGGCAAATCCACCTACAAGGGTATGAGATGAACTCGACGGGATTCCAAGATACCAAGTAAACAGATTCCATATAATTGCAGCAATGATTCCCGCCAGGATTACATGAAGATTTATTGATGAGGTATCCACAACTTTGGCTATCGAATCAGCAATACGCAGCTCAAAAATACTGTAGGCAACAAAATTGAAGAATGCAGCCCATATGACTGCCTGGAAGGGTGTCAAAACTTTGGTTGAAACAACTGTGGCAATTGAATTGGCTGCATCATGAAAACCATTGATAAAGTCAAAAAGAAAAGCTAAAACAACTATTCCAATCAATAAGTTAAATTCCATAAATGATTAATTAGTTTTAAGTCTGGCAATTAATAAATGATCATCACTGAATGTAGCCTCTTGTTTTTTCTTTTGTTATTATGAAATTTTGACGATGATCGATGAGAATACATTTCCTACATCTTCACATTTGTTAATAGCTTTTTCAAGTGAAGCAAGTATATCTCGTTTTTTAATAAGATCAATTGCATTTGTTTCTGATTCAAAAAGATTGGAAAGATACTCCTGGTATAAATAATCTACTTTACTTTCAAAACCATCAATTTTTTCACAGGAAGCTTTGTATTTTCGAAAATCTGATGCATTCTTCACGCTTCGAAGAACGAATTGAATCTCTTTGTTTGCGGAGTGAATAATATCTGCTATTGCAACAAAATCCTGGGGAAACGAAGGCAATTTATAAGAATGGATACGTGTGGAAGTTGCATAAATGTGATCAATAATATCATCCATGGTGGAGATCAATGTATGAATATCTTCCCTGTCGAATGGAGTTATAAAAGTCCCGTTCAATTCATCCAGCAGATTGCGGGTAATATCATCCCCCCTGTGTTCACTTTCTTTAATCTGTTGTATATAATCTTCACGCTTGGGTAGATCGTTTTCCCTGATCAGCTTAATCAGAAGTTCAGACGAAAGAACAAGATTATCAGCCGCTTCATTAAAAAGCGGAAAAAACTTATGATCTTTGGGAAGAAGAAATCCGAAAAATTTGTCAAGGTTCATAGTGAAATAAGTTTAAGTTTCTTTCATTTCAGTTTACAAATTTAATTTTTTTCCGTGTACAGGTGCGTAATAAATAATGGCATACAATTTTATTTAATGAATCTTTAAACTAAAGGAAATATTGGAAAATACAAAAAGAAGGAACCGGAGACCGGAACCCGGAAACTGGAGAATGGATAGAATTATTTCGTGTTCCGGTCTCCGGTCTCCCTTCTCCGGTCTCCGTTTCATTCGTAATTCTTTTATTCCCCTTTTTCTTTCTTCCCTGGAGTTTGTTTCCCTAATCCCATCGTCATTGCCGTTAATCCTGCCAAACCACCCAGTTCCATACTGTCAACGGCAGTACTTGGGACAATAACTATTGTGGAATTTGACTTTAATCCTTCGTAAAGCATATTCATTGCACGCAAATGCAATGCTGTCGGATTATTGGCATAAGTTTCGGCAGCCTCACCGAATTTAGCGGCAACCTGACGTTCCGAATCCCCCAGAATGACACGGGCCTGCCTTTCTCTTTCAGCCTGGGCCTGCATCGACATGGCATTTTCAAGTCCCATCGGAATCAGCACATCCTTTACTTCAACTGAAATGACTTTTATACCCCATGGCTCAGTACGATCATCTATAATCTTTTGCAGAAGATGACTGATCTTTTCCCTTCCTTCGAGCATATCCGATAGCATGGTTTTACCGATCACATCCCGCAGGGCAGTCTGGGAAGCCCAGCCGATAGCGCCTGAATAATCCGCTACATCGAGTGCAGCCTTTTTCGGGTCAAAAACCTGCCAGAACAAAACAGCATCAACATCAACAGGTACAGTATCCTTTGTTAGTGTTTTTTCAGCTTTGAATGCCGTGGTAATTACTCTGATATCGATCCAGTAAGCAATGACATCGATGACAGGAATAATGAAAAACAAACCCGGTCCCCTGAGCTTTTGAAACTTGCCAAGCCGCAATACCACTGCCCTGTTCCATTGATCAGCTACTTTTATTGAAAGTGAAATCACAAGAGCAATAATAAATGAAACGATTCCGATCACTATTCTTGCGCCTTCATCATAACCCGCATTATTTGCCAGTACCAGTCCCAAAACCATCAGGACGATAAAGACAAGAGTGGCAAAAAAACTGTTATTTCTCATGACATACTCCTTCCAAATTAAATTCTTAATTTAAATTACCTGATTATCAATTATTTTCATTTGAACAGTCAGCATACGAAATATAATGATTTTTTTAATTAAAAACTAAAGTTCTCGCAAAACAGGGAATAGTAAACAGGGACCAGTAATCACTTAACTGTAAACAGTAAAGCCTGATAGCCTGATAGCTTAATTAATAATTTTAAATTCTTAATTCTTTAATTCCTTAATTATATGAAGTTCTTTCATTCTTTAATTTATCTTTTATCTTTGTGTGGGTTTCTGTTTAAGAATAATTGCTACGTCATTGCGTACTGATCACTGATCATTGAACATTGATCACTGAATTGCGGATTCCCCGGAGAATATTGTTATTGAAAATGGATTACTAACCAATATTAAGATCATGAATTCAAGAAGAAAATTTATCGGCGATGTGGGTAAAGGCGCAATTCTCACATCCGTAGCGCTTTCACCTTCAATGGGATTTGCCTCGAAGTTGAGACCTTCAAAGGATTTTATCAACGCAGGCAAGGAAAAGATCCGTGTGGGGATTATCGGGGCTGAAAATTCTCATACTGTTAATTTGGGGAAAATATTCAATGTCGAAAAACAATTCCCCGGTGTTGAACTTCTTTACGTCTGGGGCGAAACCGACGAGTTTGCTAAAAAAGCAGCCGAAGCAGGCAAGATTCCCAATATTGTTAAGAATACTGAAGATATGTTGGGAAAAATCGACGCCCTGATCGTGGATCACCGTCATGCCAAATATCATCTGGCTCCGGCAATCCCTTATATCAAGGCCGGTATCCCCACTTTCATCGACAAACCTTTTTGCTACGATGTTGAAGAAGGAAAGGAATTCCTTAAAATGGCGCGCGAGCTTGGCACTCCTGTTACTTCCTTCAGCACCCTCGCAGTCAGTGAACCGATGGAAGATATGAAGAAACAGATCGAAGAGGCAGGGCAGATCAATCATTACGTTTGCTTCGGCCCGGTAGATATTAATTCCCGATGGGGAGGCGTTTTCTTCTATGGCGTACACCTTGTCGATGCCCTTTCAGCCCTTTTCGGCGACTTTAACATCGAAAAAGTGCGCGTAACCCGGAACGGCGATAATGCCGTGGCCGACCTTGCCATGAAAAACGGGATGCTGGCCACCTTTGTTTTTATGGTCCAAACCTATGCCTTTAAATATATGATTGAAACCCGGAAAGGCATTGTCGAAGTTAAAGCAAGAGTTGAAGAAGCAAAGCCTGCAATGGCCTATGTTGAGATGGTTGATATGTTCCGTACTGGTAAAGAGCCCCGTTCCCATGAAAGCATTTTATACAGCGTGAGCGTCCTTGCAGCTCTCGAAAGATCCGTACATACTGAAGATTGGGAATATTTATAACAATCTTATTCTCTCATACAAAAACAAAAGAACGGGTAATTAGTTTACCCGTTTTTTTATTGCCTGCAACTCTCTCAAAGTACATATTGCCTTCTTTTCATATTAATAACTCATAACCCATATCTTATATCTCATCACTGTTGCCTGTTTCCAGTTACTTGTTCCTATCACCGCCTTCTAATTCTTAATTCTTTAAATTAACTTCCTACTAACCTGGTTTTAACAAATTCCCGATCTCAGGAGAAAAAGCATACCTTGAAATTCACAGACCACTGAACCTTCTGCTGAACAAACAGTTTCCTCTATTCTCTGACAATCTCTTTTACTTAAATTGTTAACAGAGTAGTAACACTCCCGTAAATAAATGTACATCTGCATACCATCTCCATGTCTAAACCGTACCAAGTCCATACCTTGTCCACTGTTTGTCCACTGTAAATACACTATATCTCCACTAATTTTCCTCTAATTAGTATTCGAACTGTACTTAAATAGTACTCAAATTGTATTCAAACCATGGATTTGGTACAGCCATGGTAAGGTATAGAAAGGCGCCAAAAGTTGTGGATATCTGGAAATAAGGCTTTAGATTTTAGGAAATGAAAGAATGGAAAAATGAAAAAATTAAGGAATCGAAGATCGGCGAAGCCAATTAAATAATAAATGAGATTAACGAGTTTGAACATTTATCATCATTCTGTGAAATTCAATTTTCAACTTTGTGAATCTTTGTGTAATAAATTAAATATTAAAAAGTTACACAGAGTTTACGGAGAAAAACACAGAGTTGCACGGAGAATTAAACTCTGAAACATTACAATCAGAACATCGGAACATCAGCACATTAGCATATCAGCACATCATTTAATTGTCAATTGTCTTATCTTACTTCATTGATACAGTCTTACCCAATCGACTGTCATACTGATTGGAAGTTCTTCCGGATGTGTTATCTTTCCCGGCCATTCATGTTCCATCTGCTGATCGACGATCAGATAAAACGGCTGATCAAACGGCCATTGGAAGGTTCCTGCTCCAGGCACCTTTGGGTACTCATATGACTTCACGCCATTAATGGCGTAAACCAGCTTATCGGGATACCAGCTCACACTATAGATATTGTAACCAGTTGTATCAATTTTGGCAGTTGCAGATTTTTTGGGTTCAGTCTGTTTTAGTTTGATTGTGTAATGATTATGAGTAGTCTGATAGGCAAAGTCGTCATGATTCAGCTTTTCCATTATGTCCATCTCCCCGTTGTGCTGATTCGGGTATATCTCCTTTTCTGACATCATCCATATTGCAGGCCACATTCCATATGCCTGATCGAGTTTCGCTTTGATCTCTATGCGGCCATATTGAAAAGCGAACTTTTGCCAGGAATAGATTCCTCCGGTCAGGTAGGGACGCGGATCACCGGTAAGTGAATCAGGATTAACGATACCCATCAGGTGAATGTTGCTTTGATCAAACTGAACCACGCGCGGATCTGTGGCAGTAATATACCTGAAACAGTTTTTTACGGTTCTCCACTTATCAACAGGAACTTTCCATTTCGGAGATTCGAAAAGACCTATACGTCTCCATGTATTTGTATCAAGAGAGCCTTTGTTAAAATCATCTTCCCACACCAGCTGCCATTTAGCGGATTCATTGCGGCGTTCTTCTTTTTGAATATACATATAACCATCTTTAAGAACGTAGGGCTTTTTATGGCATGAAGCAGTCAGCATAACCATAGCTGCGAACAGGAGCAGTAAATAAAGTTTTTCTGTTTTCATCTGTATAGAATTTGTTTTTCATGGTCAGATAGAGTAACCAATAATCATTCCACTCCAAATATTTCTTTCTCTTAAAGCTTTAGTCTTCAGTCTATAGCCTTCTTATGCGCCATGCGGATCTTGCGGTAATAGCAGTTTTCCAGTTCGCATATCTGGCAATCGTATACGTGTTGTCTCACATTGACGCCGAATCCGATCACTCCGCTGACCGATTTTATAGGCTCCATCAGGAAGGAGTCTGTTAATTTTATGCCGCAATGGCCGTCAGGAAACAATGTAAACAGCTTTCGTTGTTCTGACAATGCCCATCCGCAGTAACCGGGGCTGTAACGGTTTGTGATCTTAATGCCTTGCTTCTCAAGTTCCGATGCAAGTCTGTCCTGGATTGTATCGATCGCACATTCAACTGTAACCGTTCCAAGGACATCGAGAATATAGCCCCCCATAAATTCTCCACCCGCCATTAATTCCCTGCATTTTACATCGAGATCAGGTCCGGCTGTGCAGATAAAAATAATTCCTCCTTCAGAGTGTTTTAGCGGAGCCGTAATCTTTTTGGAAACATCGAATGTGGTATCGTCGAAAGTAAAGAAGCCCTGTGCATGATCGACAGTAAAACTTTCAGAAATGGCAACACTCCCCCGAATCGTAAATATTTCAGGGCCCAGCTTCATTGCTGATGCAATCATCTCAGGAAATGGATCAGGAGCATTGCCTGGAGAATAACCCATCACTTCCTCAACAAGAGCTGCAGTAACATTTAATTCCTCAAATGAGAACTCATAATTTCTTATTTCCGGATACATACACTTTCAAATTCATATTGTACGGATGTGCCGTTCATCTTTGGACCAAGAAAGATAACTTCTGTCGGATCATTATAACCGGGAGCAGGAAGCAAATCGACCTGCTCAAAGCTGGTTTGAATGGCAACAGCTCCGTCGTCGGTCTGAACATAGCCCTTAATCCTGTATGCCGATTGGCTCCATTTATTTACGAGTGAGCGAAGATTTTGAGAGGAGATGCGCTTCGTGGTTTTTATGACCTGCGATTCAATATCAGGTCTTCCGGCAGGCTCATTTTTATTATCTCTCAACATACCAACAGGAGGACGAAATAATATATCTTCTTTAAAATCAATATCGCACCATGATGTTTTAATGATTTTTGCAAAAGGATTAAGCGATTGAATACGTTTTTCAGTATCTTGAGTTGAACTGCTGAGCAGATCGCACTTATTGAGGATGACGGTATCGGCAACGCGGATCTGATGAGCATTACGCACGACCCTTTCAAGAGTCTTCTGAAAATTCATCGCATCCACTATGGTATAAACATGAGCGAGCCAGAGCAGATTTTTAAGTTTCGGTGAAGCCAGCACCTGGCTGATGCTGATGGGATCAGAAAGCCCGGAAGCCTCCAAAACGACCATATCGGGATTGTGCTGCAGAATAAAATCGCTGAGCGAATTGACAAAATCGCCCAAAAGGCATACGCAGAAAACTGATCCGTTATTCATTTCAAGCAATTCAAACGATTTTCCTGTCTGACGCAATTCTCTGCTGTCGACATTAACTTCTGCAAATTCATTTTGAATAATGGCAATATTTTTCTTGGCTGAATAGTTATTCAGAAATCTTTTAAGCAAGGTCGTCTTGCCGCTGCCTAAAAATCCGGTTACAAGATAAAAAGGAATTTTTGCCATTCGCGATAGGATTACAATTCTGAAACCACTCTTGCAATCTGCCTTATATGCTCAGGAGTCGTTCCACAGCATCCGCCAATGATATTAACTCCTGCTTTGACAATTTCCTTAACAAAACCAGCCGTTTGTTGGGGTGTTTCAGGAAATATTGTTTCTCCGTCCTGATATACCGGCATCCCGGCATTGGCATGAACAAGAATAGGAATATCCTTGTCAGCCTGCCTGATTTCCTTGACAATATCAACCATTCCTTCGATTCCGTTCCCGCAATTCGCACCGATAATATCCACTCCTTCCGGAACAAGTTCCTGCACCATTTCAGTCGGAGAGACTCCCATCATTGTCCGATACTCGCCATTTACCGTGCGCTCAAATGTCATTGTGCAGATGACTTCACAGGACGTATTTTCCTTTGCAGCCTTAATGGCCAGTTTCGCTTCATCAAGATCAGACATTGTTTCAATAATGATTGCATCAACGCCTCCTCTCTCAAGCGCTATGACCTGTTCTTTATAAGCATCATATATTTCTTCAGGTGCAACATCGCCCATCATTAGAATTTTCCCGGTAGGACCTATTGATCCCATTACAATCCCTTCTTTTCCAACAGCCTGACGTGAAATTCTGGCGGCAGTTTCATTCATCTCAATAACTCTGTCAGAAAGTCCGTAATGGCTGAGTTTAAAACTATTTGCGCCGAAACTGTTAGTTTCCACCAAATCAGCTCCGGCATTTAAATAACTTTCAGGAATATCTCTGACTTCCTCAGTGTGATTGATATTCCAGATTTCGGGACATTCAGAAGGGCCTAAACCTTTGGCATGCAGGAATGTTCCCCATGCCCCGTCAGAAACAAGTATCTCTCCTTTTTTAATCCTTTCCGTAATCTTCTTCATCTTATATTCTATGGCAATCCTGGATTATTCATTAATTCTTTCATTCTTTTTGAGACGCGATAAATCGCGTCTCTACCCGTGGCATCGATAATTATTTTAAACTCCTTTCAGCCATTCCGTTATCACATCTACAGAAGGAATTTTCCCCTGCGATTTAACGGAGTACATTTGAAGGACAATAGAAGGAGTGGCACTTATACCGAATTCTGCCAGCTTATCCGTGCCCAGAATGTATTTCACTTCAATACTCTTCCCTGTTTGCAAAAAGGCTGTTTTAATCTGGGTTTTCAACTCTCTTATTTCCTGTTCATCTTTGCCAAATACAATGAATTCACCCCTTTTCGATTGAATTTTGAGGCGCAGCTTTTCATTTATCCTTTTCTGAATAGCGGCAATCAATTCATTTTTAGGAGGTATCTGGCTGACAAAAGATATTTTGCCGTCAATACAAATTGTCGGAATATTCTTTACCATAAGTGAAGCCATAAAAGTAACTCCTGACATTTGCTTAATGGTATGCTCGCGCCATTCAACAATTCCCTCAAAATGAGGTGCAATTTTCTTAACAGCCTCAACCATATACTGACATGGGGCACAGGATTCGGAATCAAGGGTGATAATGTCCACGATTACTTTATCGCTCTGACCGTAATCCTTCATATTTAACAGGCTCAGTCCATCGTTCTGACGAGTCATTGCCCTTACAACCTCCCTTTCGTAAGGATCCCTTGCCAGTTTTGCAACCGCAATAAGATTCTCAGGAGGAGTTGCCATTGGAAGATCACATCCGGGAGCGAGTATAAATCCCTGTTCTCCTCCAAGATCAATGCAATCGAGGGCATTGAATTTTACCTCTTCCTCGGTTCCCATCAGTAAAACGACCGTCAGTTGAAGATTCCCCCCAAAACTTACCCCATGATTTAAAGCAATTTCCTTAACAAAATCAAGCGGTATATTTTCGTCGATGCTGATATTATCGGGCCGGCATTTACACATCACTTCAATATTCTGCTGAGCATGACCGCATACAAAAAAAGAACTTAATGCACCTTTCTTTCGGATATACTCGAAAATATCCGACATCATAGGACTGACAAACATTTCAAAAGTGGTAGGATCAATTTGGCTGGTCATCGGATCAACAACTGCAATGACATCGCAGCCTGATTCCGTGTAATAATCCACCATCTTTTTTGCCACATTTTTACAAAAGGCAAAAAGCTTTTCTGAATAAGCAGAATCCTCAAAGAGTTTTGTAAAAATATCGGTACCCAGTAGATGCAGCGCAAGTGTGAAAGGACCTGTAATTAATCCGTAAAGAGCGAGATCAGGAAATTTTCCCTTCAACCGTCTTGTGGCATTCATAGCAACAGGCAAACGCCCGTCCGAGATTTCAGGAATAGTTAGATCTTCAATTTTCACCCCGTCCAGAAGCGGATGTGACACAACAGCCGGAGGATTGTGATCGGACCAGCTTAATTCACATCCGAGCAATTCGGCTTCAAGCTGAAGATCAAACATAACCGGAACACCGTCAGGATCATACAATTCAACTGCTTTCGATATCCCATTGACAATATGATCGGATGAATGAAGATAATCTTTAGCGTTCACACCAATCAAACTGCCTCCGTGGACTCCGACAAAAGGCACCCATGGTATGGTATCAGTCTTCTCAAGTTTAAAAGCTTTTTGAATCCTCTCTTTTCCTGTCATTAAATTATTGATTAAAATGCATTAAACGAAAGCAATTCCTGACTTCTCATTCCCTGCAAAGTCAGCTAAATGAACTTTCTGTCCGCCGAATATGAAACTCTGAATTGAATATCAGCGAAGCTAAACCCTGAAACTATTCTTTTAAACCTTTTTGAGATAATCAATAATTCCCTGGGGGTCCGGTGAATAAACATCTGCGCCGATTTTATCGCTGAAATTCTGAGTCACAGGCGCTCCGCCAATTGCTACAATCGTTCCCGGAACTGCTTCCTTAACTGCTTTTACTATTCTCTCCATATTGACCATAGTAGTAGTAAGAAGTGCCGACAATCCGACTACTGCTCCCGGATTTGCTTTAACTGCTTCAACAAAACGATCAGCTTTTACGTCGGTTCCAAGATCAATCACTTCCCAGCCGCTGCCTTCAACCATCATTGCAACAAGGTTTTTACCAATGTCGTGAAGATCTCCCTCAACGGTTCCGATTACCATCTTTCCTTTGCGGACAACTGACCCATCGTTAAAATAGGGTTTCAAATGTGCCATCCCAAAGCTCATTGCCTTGGCGCTCATCAATACCTGGGGCACAAACACTTTATTCTCGCGAAATTTAACGCCCACTTTGCCCATCCCAACTACTAATCCCTTATTCAGAACGTCATTAGGTGAAATACCCATATCGAGGGCTTTCTTAGTCAGTTCATCTGCACCTTCCTGTCCTCTCATATCGGGAGGATAAGGGGATGCAAGATTTATTTTTCCAAATTCAACACAATAGGCCAGTTTTTCAAGCAGTTCTTCCATTTCTTATGTTTTTTAATTATTGAAGGTAAACCATATATATTCTCAAATTAATTTCCAAAAATATCAATAAATTCATTCTTTTCAGTAACTAATTCACAGAAAACCATTAATAATAAACAGATCAGCATACAAAAACAACATCAAGGATAGTACTACCACACTTTGAACCTAAGCCTTCCTTTCCCTGGATTTTCAAATGGTCCCGCCGATGGATTTAATTCAGAACGTTTTTTCCCGAAATAATCCCTGTCAATTTTTATCGCTGTTCCATCAGGATTTTCATAAGCCTCTTTCGCCATCTTCGCTTTACCCAGCAGTGAAGTCGTAATTAAGTGGGTTTTTAGGCCTTTATTGCCATCATCAAGATTTATAGTTAGATATACCTGATTACCCTCTTCTGTCATGCTATAATCCGCTTTAAAAGAGTTATCTACTATTTTGTTGACCTCTGAATTATAAGGTACAGCTTTGTTGTAATATACATTCCCATCTATCCAAACAGGAAGTTTCGCATTTTTGTAACCGACCAATCCATAATTATATCTTGAATCCTTATCATTTAAATCCGGTCCTATTCCAGGAAAAATATTATTGTAATAACGGTCATCACCGGAAACGATGGTTGAAAGTCCCGCCACTTCGGTAGAATGAGGCAAATGATAAGGAGTGAAGCGGTTAGGCTCCGGATACATGGCAATCTGACCGGCAATAAGATTATGAACAACTGCCGAACCTTCCGATTGCGTTCTTATACTTAATACAGAAAGTAATAGATTATTATCAACAAGTGTCGGCCCGTGATTAACCTCCATAAATAAATCCTCAAGATCATTATCATACAGCAGATTACCCGAAACGCGGGTCCCCTGTGCCATCCAATCCAACCATACTCCCCTTCCGCAGTTGTGAATCCGGTTTTTCAAAATCCTGGTGTCGATAGCCCCATGAAATTTAACACCTCCTATCTCAGCACCGCTGAACTGCCTTTTTGTCCATATATCATGAATATGGTTATTTTCAATGAGGCTGAATGCGGCACCCATGCTCCCGCATATCCCTGTCTGCTCACAATTGAATATTTCATTGTTTCTTATAAAATGCGAACCAATATTTTCTTTGTTCCATCCGTGTCTTAAAGTTCTAAAGACTACCTCAATATAGTGAATCGACCCGTCAAGGCTCTTATCCGCTGACCAGACGTTTTGACCTGTGCTTCTTTCCTTTCCCAATGTAATCCCTGAACATTTTGAATCACAGATAATATTGTTTTCGATGATCCACCCCTTATTCCAGTGTGTGGCAATCATACCGATCTGTTCAGCAGTAGGGGCTGCCCATTGGGTTGCTGCCTGGCTGAAACGAAAACCGCGGATCGTAATATAATTAATTCCTTCTTTGGAGGGATAAAAGCAGGTCCTTCTAACGCTTATCTCAACAAGATTTTTATTGGGATCAGACTGATGAAAATTAGCCCATATCGTTGTATTCTTATCATTGCTTTCACAATACCATGTATAGGTTGATCCTTCAGGATCTTTAATCGATGTATCGGGAACAGGATTAAGTACCTTTTCAATATTCTCTTTCTCGTACAATGACTTCCCGTTCAGAAAAACTTCACCGGTATGATGAATTCTTCCATGACCTGAAAACCAGTCACCATAAATCGAATCCCTGTATGGATTATAATCGCCGAAGAAAGAGTTTGGAATAATGACTTTCCATACTCCCTCTTTTTCGTTTACCCAGCCTTTAATGACTTCCGATCCTTTGATTTCAACCTTTTCTCCTGCTGCAGCCTGATAAATTATCCGTTTTGCATCACTCACTCCTCCCTTTGCGGGATTAATCCATTCACGATATGTTCCTTCTTGTACTGTAATCACATCCCCCGGCTCAGCCAGTTGGGCAGCAAAATTTATTGTTCTGAAAGGTTTAGAAGAAGAACCATCATTTTGATCGCTTCCTTTTACTGATACATGATATTCTTTAGCCGGCAGTTGTGAGGCTACGAACACCATAATAATCAATAAAACAATTTTTATACCTTTCATTCTATCCGAATTAAATTTTGTTGCCTGATCATCGGAATGTACCATTCTCTGCATTAGAGAAATATTTTTTATTAATCCTCAATAGATTGATAAACAAGCACCTTATATTTATTAATATAATTTTCACTCCAGAAACCATCCATCTGCGACATAAATATTCCTATCAGGTCTTCTTTAGGATCAACCCAGAAACGTGTATATAATGCCCCGTCCCAACCGAATGAACCGATTGACTCATTTTCACTGAAGGAGCTTCTTTCGGTACGAATCCCGAACCCATACCCGAATTTATCCCCGCTGGTATATCTCAATGAATTTGATAGGTATAAATCACCGATCGAATTGGAAGTCATCATTTCTACCGTCTTACGGCTTAAAATCCTTACTCCGTCAAGTTCTCCTTTATTCAACAGCATTTGGGCAAATCTTATGTAATCCGAAGCGGTTGAACATAGTCCGGCTCCCCCTGAGAAATAAGTCTGATTAACAGGATGAGAAAGGTTTCTTGGTGATTTAATCAATTTTTCGTTCCCATCCCTCTTGTACAAACCAGCCAGACGGTCAAATTTATCTGCAGGAATGCTGAAATAGGTATCCTTCATTTTTAAGGGTTCAAAAATACGTTCCTTCAGAAATACGTCCAGCGGCTTATTGCTTAATACCTCAACCAGATATCCCAAAACATCGATTGACAATCCGTAGTTAAATTCTTCACCCGGTTGAGAGATCAGCGGCAAAGTTCCCAGTTTCTTTACCATTTCGCCAATAGTTCCGGGAGCCGGATCTATTCCTGATTCTATACCCGCTTCCTTGTAATATTTGGCCTGTAATCCGCTGCCATACGTAATTCCCGAAGTATGATTCATCAGTTCCCTGATAGTAATCTCACTTTTAGCCGGAACAAGTTTTACACTTTCTGAGTCGACCGATTTTACAAGTACTTTGGGATTTTTGAACCCGGGAATATATTTGGAAACCGGATCGGACAATAAAAACTTTCCCTCTTCATATAAAATCATCGCTGCAACCGTTGTTATGGCCTTGGACATGGAGGCAATCCGAAAAAGCGCGTCAGTCGTCATGTGTTTTTGTTCCTCAATATTCATCATGCCAAAGGATTTATAATAGGCAACTTTCCCATGCCGGGCCACCAAGAGTCACCATTCCGGGCATTTTTCCTTCACTTGTCCAGTCATTCATGGCATTCGTTATACGGTTTAATCTCACTGAAGAAAGTCCAACCTCTTCAGGAGATGTAACGGGTAATCCCTGACCGGCGACCGAAAAAGAAACAAGAAGCAGTAACCAGCAAAATATACACTGCCTAAATTTATTATTGCTGAGTATCCTCATCATAACGAAATCCTTAATTCCCGTTAAACTCTTTTATCGCCTCCATCATTGCCGCAAGATTCTCAGCCGGAACATTGGCCTGTACATTATGAACCGTATTAAAAACAAATCCTCCGTCCTTCGCAAAGATTTCACAATTATCCAGTACCTGTTTTTTCACATCTTCCGGTGTACCGAACGACAGCATTTTCTGGGTATCCACACCTCCGCCCCAGAACACAAGATCTTTGCCGTAAGTATTCTTCAGATGATGCGGATCCATTCCCACGGCATTTATCTGGACAGGATTGATAATATCAAAGCCAGCCTCAATAAATAACGGCATAAAAGTCTCAACCGCCCCGCATGAATGCTTGAATGTTTTCCATTCCGTATGCTGATGCACCCAATCATTAATTCGTTTGTAATAAGGCAGGTAAAGCTCCCTAAACTGATCAGGAGAACAGAATGTCGATGTCTGTGTACCAAAATCAGTTCCGCAGATAAATACTGCATCTATCTTATTGCCAATGGTTTGGTATATCTTGTTAAAATTCTTCAAGGCAATTTCAGTCTCTCTTTCAAATATTTCATGTACATAATCCGTCCTCATCACCGTGCTCATATACCATTCCGCCACATCTCTTATCCCTTTTGGCCTTCTGAGATTCATTCCCGGAACAAGCGCAATATCGCCGAGCGCTGTTCCTCCGAGACTGGCAATGATCCCTTTACCTGTCTCAGCCAGCTGATCAACAATCCTTTTCCAGTAAGCAAGTGTTTCATCGCTTACCGGTTCAAATTCCTCAAGATTATCTTCTACATTAAGGTTGTTATCGTCAATCGGCTCCTGGCGGATGATGGCATCAAAGAAATAACCCGCAGCCGGCATCCGCGCTGTCGGTTTTACTGAATGATCGCCTGCAGGATAAATCAAAAGGCTTCCGTCACTGTCCCTGTCATAGATAAAATCCATAGGCACAAGCAATTCCTGCCCCCACCATGCCTTAAAAGGTTTCCAGTCACATTCAAGATTGGGGAATCCGAAAATATTGTTCCTGCCATAAGCTCCAAGAACATCAATGCCCATCTTTTCCATCAGCTCGTCATCGATCTCTCCGAGCATCTGAAAAGGCTCACAAACCTTAATAGGTATATCCTTCAACCCGTAATATTTACGAAGCTTCTTCACCGAAAGCACATGAATACCCGTCACTGCCGTTCCTCCGAAATCAACCACCAATCTATTGGGCTGCTGATGATTTAGTGTCTTTTTTAAATTTTCTCTTGAATTCATAGAATTATTCCCTTTTTTATGCAATTACTGTTTACTGATCACTGATTACTGATTAGTTCTCACTATTCACTGCTTCAAATGCCTTAACAATTTTCTCCGGAGTTCTTATAAGTTCCAACTCTAAATTCTCTAACGACTTCCCCTTTGTCTCCGGAAGAAACCTATACGTTATTAATGCTCCTGCAATACAAATCAAGGAGTAAGTAATAAATGCCCCGTTGCCGCCTATCGCTGACATGATCATCGGGAACGTCAATGTAAGTGTGTAACAGGATATCCAAAGGAAAAAGGTGGCAACAGCCATTCCTGTACCCCTCAGCCTGTTTGGAAATATTTCTGCCATGATCACCCATACCACAGGTCCTAATGAACTGGCATACAGAGCGATGGATAACAGAATGAAAAACATCATCATCCAGCCCGATGTATTGCCTGTCTTCATTAAGTAACCCACAACGAGATAACTTAACGCCATTCCTGAAGATCCGATCAGTATAAGTGTCTTACGGCCAATCTTGTCAATTGCCCACATCGCCACAAACGTAAAAATAACATTGGTCAGCCCGATCAGAGTAGTCTGAAACAGGGCTGAATCAAGACCTATATTCGATTTGGCAAAAATATCGGGAGCATAGAAAAAGATCACATTGATGCCGCACCATTGCTGAAACATTGCAAGGAAGATACCCAGCAGAAGTACAAAACGCATCTCCGGTTTGATCAAATCCCTCAGTCTCCCCTGCCTCACTTCTTCTTTCAATGATCCTTCAATCGCTTTCAATTCTTCTCCGGCATAAACATCATTGCCGATCTTGTTTAATATATTAGCTGCCTTTTCAGGTTGGTTTCTTTTCACAAGCCACCTTGGACTTTCAGGAACAAAAAAAATCGAGATCAGAAAGATCACCGAAGGTATAGCTCCCGAAGCAAGCATCCACCGCCAGCTTTCATCGCCTATTTTAAGCAGAAAATAATTGGAATAATAAGCAAGCGATATCCCGCAGACAATGGCCAATTGATTGATCGATACCATCCTCCCTCTTATGTGCGCAGGAGAAACTTCAGCAATATACATTGGCGCTAAAACAGATGCACCTCCCACAGCCAGTCCTCCCATCATGCGATAAAGAACAAATCCTGTTATGGTATGAGCAAGTCCTGATCCGACTGCCGATACAGCAAAAAAGATGGCACAAACCTGGAGTATAATTCTCCTCCCGAACCTATCTCCCAACCTTCCGCTTGCCGTTGCACCCACTACACAGCCAAGCAATGCCGCGCTGACAACCCACCCTTTGGCGCTTTCGCTTAACACAAAATATTTCTGCAAAAAAGGTATCGTCCCTGAAATAACCGAAATATCAAATCCAAAAAGAAGTCCTCCCAGCGCCGTAGCAAATGAAATGCTGAGAAGGTAGCGGTAATTATAACTTATCATGTTTAGAGTTTGGAATGTTCAAAAATAGTAAAATTCCCGTTCCTGATTGATCGCTGATCTGAAGAAAACGAAGGAACAAAATATTAAATGCAGGCATATAATTGTCCCATCAATCCCATCCCCATTTGTGAAATTACCCGGTAGTCACTTCGTTGGAGTTTTTCACCTCCACTATTGCTTTGAGCAACACCTGAAAGCAAACCATCCCGGGTAAGAAAAGAATTTATTCCATGCCAGGTTTGTAAAAACCTGTTCTTTAGATAGCCATCTAATACCCCTTCACTGATTCCTGTTGCAATTGCAGCAGCAATCCCTGCAGAGCCTGATGTATCAGGTATGGTAGAATCGTCATCAATGAAACAATTCCATAAACCATTTGATTTTTGATAGTCCAGTACGAAATTGCTGACGCGGATAAACTCATCTCTAAGATCATCTGTTTCATTTGTATCTTTTAAAATAGAAATCGTGCGAATAATTCCCAACATATACCACGCTATTCCCCTTGCCCAATTTTTGTACGTCCGCTCATTTTTATCCGGATAATAGCGCAGGTAATTATTCCCTGAATCGACAAGTTTTGTTCTTATCCTCAGTTGCTGTAATGACATTAGCGCAAAATCAGGCTTTTTTAGTACCCTGGAGAATACAGCCATTGGATAAGCAACTGTGTAACATCCCTCAGCGGTAATCGAATAGTCGACAATACCTCCGTGTGATTTCATCCTGCTGTGCCAAAAATCTTCCGCCTCTTTAATAACCGGATGATCCGGATACAAACTTGCAATGACCGCAAAAGGTAAAGTTGATTCAATACTGGAAATCCTGTAATTCCTCTCCCTTTCAGGTAGTTTCACTTCCCCGGATTCAAAATCCTCTCCAAAGAACAATCTGAGATGCGTTTTAATGGCGTCAAGCGCTGCCCCCGATTTCTTTTGGGTGTGGATTTGCCATAAACCATCCAGTACGCAGCCTTCCATCCACCCAAATTCCTGGATGGAATTAATAGAATATAATTGATCAATAAATTGTTTTATAGGTTCTTCTGATCTTTCTTCATCGAAAAATAAATGTGGCAGCAAAATCTGTCGCTTGGAATTAACTCCGGAAAAAAAATAAACAGGCTGTTCTCCGCCCAATTGTTTCAAGCGAATACCATATCTTACGACAGACGGTAAAATTTTCTTATCGATGTCCAGCTCCGTAATCTGCAAAACCGGAGAATACTTCAAATCCATAATCCCCAAAACGATTTCTTCGGTCGGGACACTTATTTCAATTTGCCGCTCATCATCAATTTTAATCGCAGTGGTCAAACGGATTTTTATCCGATCGTATTTTTTAGGAACTATACCATTTATCTTGAGATAGGCGCACTTTGTACTATACCCGACAGCAAAAAAATCCCAATCGAAGGGTATCCTTGAACCATCTGGCACTTTGAAGGGATGAATTAAATCTGCAACAAGGGGAACATGATATTTTAACTTCCGGCTCCCGGCCATATTGATGATCCCTTTCACGCTCAAAGGATCTAAAACTGAAACCAAACAACCTGCTGACAAATACTTTATCGTTTCCCTTCTGTCCATACTTACCATAAATATGTTATAGTTCTCTAAAACATGATACTTTCAAAAGAAGCCTGTTTAAAGAAAGTGAATAAACAAAAATATTATCAGACGGACAAATTTTAGGGACCTGAGAGTGGTATTCGGCAAACTCCGATCTTTCCCAAAAATTGTGATAGATTATTTGGTCAATCAGCAAAAATCAATAATCCTTGAGAAGACGCCGAAAGTTGTAACGTATCTTGTTTAGAGTTTGGAATGTTCAGAAATAACAAAATTCCTGTTCGTTATACTCTTTACATTTTAAATCAAACTGATTAATACAGTTAATTTTCCCCAATTCCCTGTTTTCCTGTCTGCTATTTTTTACTACAATTCCTAAACTTCCTATACCCCCCACTTTGCTACTCTTGCTACCTTTGCTACTCTTGCTCTGTGAATTATTTACATCCGGTCAATTATCGGTAAAGCCTGATTGATGAAAACAGAGCAAAACATTTTGTCTCCCATTGCAAATAATTCGCGTACAGGCAGATTGCCATATTTTTCATTTATCCGGTTATGATCAAAGAAGAAAATGTTTCTGATTTTTTCAAGCTCCGCTTTTTTCCGTAAAGCGTATTCATTTCGTACCCTTCCCTCATTTATAAAAGGCATACTGCAAATTGCCACATAGTTTTTCTCCTCTTCAGCAAGCATTTCCAGAACGCCGCTAATCAATCCGGTTCCTGTGCAGGAGCCTAATCCGGTAAAGATGAGATAGATATCATTGCCCGAAAAAACAGATCTCATTTCCGGTGTTAATGTTATTCTATTGTCAAAATTCTTAGAGTAATAAAGTGAGCGCCTCATTTCCTGTGCCGGGACAAAAAAACAATGCTGTATATCTTTGGTGAGATACGAAACATAAGGTCCTGTTATACCGGAATAACTTCCTTTAAAGCCCGCCCTTTTACACTGTATCAGCGCAGTTGTCCCCGCAGAACCCAAACCCACATAATGAAACCTTTTATTTCCCTCACTCCCCTCAGTTCTGAAACCCTGTAAAAAAGCCGTTGCCCCGACTGCCAAAAGGCCTTTAATCATTATCCTTCTTTCCATGATGAATAGTATTTAAATTTCATCAAAAGTCAGATCGGCTTAAGACAAAATATGACTTAGGATCGCAAAAAATGCCTGATAATCGAAAAATTTTAATTATTCTGACTACGTCATATCTTGTCGTTATCAGAATATACTTTTACCCGCAATTCAATAAATGGATATCTTATGAAATCAAAATTTGTTTCTCCTGCCTATATCCAATCAGGTTCATTTGATCTTGATAAAACTTCCCAAAGAGTCAATCTATCAAAGGTTTTTTCAATGAGGACAGGTTGTTATCTGAATGAGTTTAATCTCTATATTGCTCATTTCAATGCAATTCCCAATTTTATCAATGAAATCAATATCAATTGTAAAAAGGCAAACAGTTGGTTCCTTGAAAGGTATAAATCAGATATCAAGGATTATTATTACAGCAAAAGATATTTTGATAATCATAAATCTGCTCAGTACGACGATATTTTTTATTTCATTTATGATGATCTGATGGTCGATTTTGATACCAACAATTCTGTCGTCAGGTTTCTTTTCAGAAAAACCCCTGTTAAAAAAGTGGAAGAAACGATTAACGGGATTAAAAAATTCAGGGCAAGAAAGTCTAAAGTAAAGCCTGAAATTTCTTTATTGGTCTTTACAACCAACGGTCTCTCAACCAAATCGCTTGAAATTGCGAAACCAAGGCTGAGCATAGAAGAAAACTACAATGATGATTTCAGGGAAGTACATCAGGTCATTCTTAAGAGGTTATCAAAGAAAAATGATAAGGGACTTGTTCTTCTTCATGGCAAACCCGGCACCGGCAAAACATCCTATATCAGGTATCTGGTTTCAATGGTCAAAAAAGACGTGATTTTTCTGCCCCCGGCAATGGCAGGTGCGATTACCAATCCCGATCTTATCTCGATCCTGATTGACAGCCCCAATTCCATCTTTGTAATTGAAGACGCTGAAAATATCGTTGTAGACCGTGAAAAGGAGGGCCGTTCGCCTGTAACTTCATTGCTTAATATCTCGGACGGACTTCTTTCAGACTGCCTTAATATCCAGATCATTTGTTCATTCAACACCGATATCTCCAAAGTTGACAGCGCTCTGATGCGCAAAGGACGTCTTATTGCTAATTATGAATTCAAAGAGCTGGAAGTCCCGAAAGCAAAATCTCTTTCTGCGAAGTTGGGGTTTAGTGATAATATCAATTCCCCGATGACCCTGACAGCAATCTATAACCAGGATGAAAGGAACTTTCAGCAATCTAAAAGGTATCATGCAATTGGATTTAAAGCATAATGATTATTTTTTATCATCTCACATTTTATTTTTTTATACTTTATATATTTTTGAATGATAAAAAGTTTTTGTTAAAATATGTAAAATATTTATTATATTAAATTAATAACTTATGAACGATTTGCTATGGATGAAGTAAGAATTATTGAATATTTATTACAAAACATTGTTTCACTAAATGATAAATACAAAGCGGTAAGTTCTGCAACAGGAGAGGATTTTAATATCTTCAGAATTTTACATATTGAAAACAGAGAAGTTGAAACTCATTCATCATTACTTTCTGAGCTTCTAAATCCAAAAGGAAGCCATCAAAGAGGAGAGCGTTTCTTAGATTTATTTCTTGAGCAAGTTAATTTGAGCAATTATCTCAATGCAAAGTACAGCAGGGTCGAAACCGAAATGTTTGTCGGACCGAAGTCTCAAAAACATGGGGGAAGAGTCGATATTGTTATTGCTGATAATGCAAATAATATGATCTTAATAGAGAATAAAATATATGCTCGTGACCAGGAAAATCAAATGCTTAGACTAAGTAATTACTCTAAAAATGCTAAATTATTTTACCTGACTCTTGACGGAAGACAACCTTCTGATTTTAGTTTAGGAAATGAGTTGTTAGAATCCGATTACTCCTGTCTCTCATATGAAAAAGATATTATAGCTTGGTTAGAACTTTGTAAAAAAGAAGCAGTAAATCAACCAATTTTAAGAGAATCAATTACACAATACATTTATTTAATAAAATATTTAACCAATCAAAATCTAAATAAAAATATGGAACAAGAAATAGTTAAAATTACAACAAGGGACAGTGACAATTTAAAAGCATATTTTGAATTACTTAATTCAGAAAAGAAAGTACGTAATGCTATATTAGAGAAATTAGGAGAAGATTTAAATAGCTTGATTGAAGAAGAATGGGAAGATATTTCAATAGGATTTCATTTACTAGAAGAGCCTGATAATTACCCTAGTATTAGAATACAATCTGAAAAATTGACAAAGGCCAATTTAATCATACTATTTGAGTTTGATGGAAATATTGATAAAGATTTTTATTTTGGTTTAAAATACATAAATCAATCCATTAAATCTATTTCACCTGAACTTAAAACTAAATTTCAAGAGACCTTCAATAGTTATGGTAAATATGGGGAGACAGGAAATGGAATCTTTATTGAAATTAATAATGAGTACAAACGTTGGAACCGTAATATATATCTAAAAATTTTTGAAGGAGAGTTCAAAAACTATTTCCGTGGAATATTAAATAAAATGATGGATATTTTGGAATAAGTAATTTTTTACAAGAAGTAATAATTCAGCACTTTAACACTTTCTGATTTATGTCCAAACGCGAATCTCTCCTTCGTTATATCCATATCCTCAATAAGCTGCGCAAGGCCCCTGCGTCTTTTGAGGAGATCGATAATTATCTGTCGGAGCAGTCAGAAAGGCAGGATTATAAATTCAATGTCTCCAAACGTCAGTTCCAGCGGGACTTGAAAGACATTGAGTCAATCTTTGAGATTGAAATCAATTACGATTTCAGCAGGCAGGTGTATTCAATTAACGAAGAGGAATATTCCGAAATAAGCCGGCGGCGGATGGAGGCTTTCGATACTTTCAATGCATTAAAGATCGGTGAAAATACTTCAAAATCAATTCATTTCGAGAAGCGCCGGCCCCAGGGAACGGAGCATCTGTTCGGTCTTCTCCATGCCATCAAAAATTGTCTGCAAATTCACTTCATTTATCACAAGTATTGGGAAGATCAGCCAACTTCCAGAACTGTCGAGCCTTTAGCATTGAAAGAATTTAAAAACCGCTGGTATGTTCTTTCTAAAGATTTAAAAGACAGCAAAATAAAGAGCTTTGCTTTGGACAGAATAAGTGAGTTTGAAATCACCAGGAAACATTTCACATTTCCGAAGAGCTTCAACGTAAACGATTATTACAGAAATTGTTTCGGCATCATCAGCCCCGATGAAGGCCAGCAGGTGGAGGAGGTTATTTTGAGTTTTGATCCATTCCAGGGAAAATACATCAAATCCATGCCTCTCCATGAATCGCAGGAAATCTTAAAAGATAACAACAAGGAGTTGATAATAAAGCTTACCCAATATCTTACATTCGACTTTCTGATGGAAATCCTTTCCTATGGTGAACATGTGAAAGTAATTCAGCCTCAAAGCCTGATCATTGATTTGAAATCAGGATTAAGGAATGCACTGAAACAATATTAAACCAAACTTCAATCAGCATTTCTTAAAATCCGGCTCCGCCCTGTATTTATATCCTGTCACCCCCTTCGGGGTTTCGGCTTCCTCTTAAATTAACATTCTATAATCATCACAACCCTTCGGGTTTGAATTAAGAATCAGTGAAGAGATGATAAAATGATGAAAATGAATTGATAATATCCAATAATAAACAGAGCGGATATTGCCGGAATGTGGAATCCCGAAGGGATGCAATGATTGTAGATTAATGTTTCCCCGCTATTCTTAAAACCCCGAAGGGGTGGCATTTTTAATGTACCTCAAATTAAGTTTTCAAATGAATAAACACGGATGAATAATAACGAAATTGTCGCAATCACAGCGTTTATAATTACAATTGTTTCTCCGACGATCAATTAAAGAAAGTATTTGTTTAATTTTCCAAAACATTATTTCATTTAATTGTCAGATTACATGCTACTAACGAATATAAAACCGGTCCTTTCGTGTATAATACTGTCTATATCGGCATTACTATTTTTTTCAGGCAGTTATAATCCCCCAAACCATTTTAACACATCTCAAAAAATCCCTACCCGCACCTATACAACAAAGTTTTCAGCTAACGAAAATCCCATTTCAGAAAACGGCAACTGGATCAACGGCAAAACAAACGGACTGGACTGGAGCGATATTTCCACCCAAAACGGAAAGGCAATTGGTCATCAAAAAGGAGATGTTCATTATAAAGACGCAACAGCTCTTTTAACAGGAAAATGGGGAAATAATCAGATGGCTGAAGCAACTGTTTTATGCGGTAAAACCTGGCCGGAAGATTACCCTGAGGTGGAATTAAGACTGAGAAGTTCCCTTTCTCCTCATAAATGCACAGGATATGAGATTGCTTTCAGCGCCGCAGGCAAAACCTCAAAAGCTTACGTAATGCTGGTCAGGTGGAACGGCCCTGTCGGTGATTTCACAGTTCTCAAACAGCCCTTCGGCCTGCAATACGGAGTGCAAAACGGCGATGTGGTAAAAGCCACGATGATCGGATATACGCTTACAGCTTACATTAACGGAGTTCAGGTGGCACAGGCAGTAGATACTACTTATAAATCAGGCAATCCGGGCATTGGCTTCAATTTCGACTGGGCCGGCAGCAACGCACCAAAAGGCACAAACAACAGTTACGGTTTTACTGGATTTAAGGCTGCAGATGGCAACCAGACTCAGAGTTTCTGATACGGTGCGTCAGAACTTCCGTAAAACTGTTCCATCTCGACCAACCTGCTTAAAAATAATTCTTCATTTCATCTGTTCTGACAGGTGGGAATAACCATTCAATGCTATACCAAAGCCATATCATCGCTATACCATCTTCGTACCTTGTTCGATGCTTGTTCGATACTTATTCGATCTTTGTTCGATCATTATCGAATAAAATACGAATATGATATGATAAAATATTGTTGATAATACGAGCATGAACCGGGCTTGGTACCGTGTTGGTATCAGCCTGAACAGGATAAATCCGGCTTTTGATATCAATGGTTCATTCCGTCAATTGTGAACAGAATAAAAGTTTGTTCCTGTGAAGGTATCCGATCAATTGGCAGGCTTTTTTATTTCGGTTATATCAAAAATCTTGTTTCTGTCCCATTCGAGCCAGTATGTAATAGAATTATGACGGATATGTTCCCAGTAATCTTCATCCGATAGGCCGAAATTATCAAGGCCTTCTTTGATGTTCTTTTTTACTTCTTCAAGATATTCCTTTTTCAGGCTGATCTGTATGCGTCGGCCTTTGTAATCGAAGAGAGCCGTTGGTTCCGGGACTGTATCTTTGGCGAGGGTGATAGTTCCCATTCCAAGTGTGGCGCCTGTACTCACCTGGATTCCGTCATTCATGCAACTGAAAGGAGGTTTGCTCCCCGCATACGAAACCACTTCAAGCACATCGGGCCCCACACCGAAGTATTCGCGCGCCCTGATGCCCATTTTTGCTCCAACGATGGAGAAAACGCCCAAATGCCCGTGAAACTCATCGGTCATTACATTTGCTTTCCATTCGTCGTAACCGTATCGGGCAATGGCTGAATCCATGATCTGGCGGACATCATAGGCAAACATTTCACGGTCGGCGGGGAAGTGATTGAAAACCACATTTTCGCATACCGAATATTTTCCCGTAATCATATCGCTGTAAGCTTCCCTGATGGCCGGAAGATTATAATCCATTGCGAACCGAATCCTGTTGTTCTTCTTTAACGGGGAGATATCAAATAGTTCGGGATTCGTTATATACATGGCTGCCAGATCATCCCAAAGAAGAAAATGCTGCTGTTTTAATTTTTCAAGAACGGCCGGCTGGCTGTAAACATAGTTTAAAACCTTCCCCGGAAGATTTTTCGACTCTTTGCAAAGGTTATAAAGGGGTACATCAAACACCGCTCCCTCTTTCTGCAGGTTTGATATAACGTCGATCCTTATCCCTGAATTAAGGACGAATTCGGCGGCGCTTTTATCGCAATCGTAGTTGAAACCAGCCAAAGGATTCACAGATTCATTGTACCAGATTATCTGTTCCGTTTTAGATACAAACGATGTATCCTTCTTTATAAGAAAGGCTATATTGGTTAACGGGCCGAGGCATATAAACGAAATTTCCTTATCCATTATGCCGGGAACTTTATCCAGTCCAATGCTTTCAATTTTCTCAGGAGATAATTTCACTTTTATACTTCCCCAGCTTACCTGCCTGTTGAATTCTCTCCAGGGCGGATTGATACCTTTCAGCGCCTGTCCCAAATAAACCGGAATTGTATCCCTGCCGAATTCGTGCAGCAGTTCTTTTACTTTTTCATAACCTTCATCAGGAGATAAAGCGCCATCCGATAAGAGGATCGCTTTTACAGTTATTTCAGGTCTTGAAAGCAGAAGACTTATTGCACGCATATCATCGACAGCACAATCGGTATCGATAATTACAGTGTGGCTGGTCTTCAGATGCATTGGCTTTGACCATGCCAGACCTGTAATAAGTAACAGGATGACCAAAAAACAGAGCTTTTTCATTTTACAGAAATTCAAGTTGTTGTATTAATTATATAATTAAAATCTAAAGTTTACACCTCCAAAGAAAGTAATTCCCGGCATGGTGTAATACCGGTTGGTTTCATACTTCTGATCAAGCAGGTTGTCCCCGTTCACAAACAGTTCGGCATATTTCCCGATCTCGTATGAAATCCTTGAATTCAACAAAGTGTAATCCTGAAAATAAGGTTGTGAGGCTGGATTGGCAACCGTATTCAGATGATTCACCTTGCTGATGCTTGCCGTGATCAGGAATTTGTTCCATTTGTAGCTGCCGCTCAGAAAGAGATGGTTTCGTGGAGTCGCATAAACAGGCTTTTTCATATTGATATAACTCCAGGTAAAGTTGAGAAACAAATCTTTAACGGGAACAGCCTTAGCAGCAAATTCAATTCCCATGTTATCGATTTCGCCTCCGTTGTATAATTGCCCTAAATTTCCCGTAACAATCAGATTGTCTCCTTTTACAATATAACCGGTAAGCTCGAGACTCAGTTTCTTACTGAAAAGGGATTGCAGAATGCCCGTTTCATAATTCATGATCGTTTCGGGGCTTATATTGGAGTTGTGATTCCACATAAACAGTTCGCGCAGTGTCGGGCTGCGAAAACCCTTTCCGGCAGAAGCTTTCCAGGTGGTTGCATCGGACAGGCGGTATGCAAAACCTCCCGAGGGGATTCCTTCCGTACCGAAAACTTTGTTGTCCTGCAAACGAAATCCCGCATTCAGTGTGAGTTTCTCAAACAAGGTCTGCTGAATAAAAGCGTAAACACCTATATCATAAACTGTGGTGTCAACATAATTCACGATGTTTCCTTCTCCGGTATCCTGTGTGGCTTTTCCCCCGTAGTTCAGATAATCGCCGCCAAGAGTCACACTGTTGCCCTTGAACAATTTGAAAGATTCGTTGATGTTCAGTCCGTAATTCGCATCGTTTGACTTAAATCCGTCCGAGAAATCATGTTTGCCGAAATTATAAAAGGCCTTAAAGGTCCCTGAATATTTCTGATAGTCATTATCCAGTGTAAATGACCAGTATCCCCGTTTAATGTTCTGTATTGCGCCCGGAACGGCATTGAGCGTATCCGGACCGGGATCAGTGGCTTTGAATTTTGCCAGACTAAAATCTGTGGCGGCTATCATATGATTGTTGATTTTATATCCCATTTTAAGATATCCGTTGGTGATATTAAAATCGGAGTGCGGACGATGGCCGTCCGTCTGATCGTGATTCACTGATGCGAACACGCTGAAAATCTCTTTTTTATACCCTCCTGAGGCCATATATTTCTGCGTATTGAAAGATCCGTACATGAGACGGGCGTCCCCGTGAAATCCTTTGCGGTTTTGCTTTCGGGTAATGATGTTGATCACTCCGCCCATTGCATTGGAACCGTAAAGAATTGAGGCCGGCCCGCGGATGACTTCCACCCTTTCCACATCAGAAGCTATATAGGAATCGGGCAGGGGATGGCCGAAAATACCCATAAACTGAGGGTGTCCGTCTATCAGGATCAGAACGCCTGTTACGGGGTTTTCTCCAATTCCGCGTATGGTTATCTGACCTGCTCCACCGGACGAGACACCAAATCCTGTAATTCCTCTCTCAGTGACAAATAATCCGGGAACACGGCCATTCAAAACAGGAAGCAGAGCCGATTCGTTGCTTTCGGCTATCTGATTACGTGAAACTACGGAAACCGACATCGGCACATTATTTTTGTTTACCCTGACCGGTGTCCCGGTAATTACAACTTCATCAAATTTTAAGGTGTCTTTTACCGTTTCCTGAGATGATGCATGCAATAATAGAAAAGTGAGTAAAATAGCAAGAAGAAATCTTTTGTTTTTCATAAATTTATTATATAAAAACTATTTAATGATCTGACCGGTAATGTCTTTTTATCGGTCGATAAATAGTGTTACGTTTATATATTTCGTGTTACCAAAAGGTCAAAAAAATTACTCGGCCCTGCTCATCACCAGTTTACCATGGATAACGCCCTTCAGGCCAACCAGTTTATCTGATAATTCGGTTAACTTATTGGCAATACCCTTTACCGCGACAATTTCAAGACAATGGTCGTTTTCGAGATGAAAATGCTGAGACGAAAGGACTACGTCATGGTAATGATGCTGAATATCATTTAATTTAACCGATACGTCCCCTTTATGATGATCATAAAGCAGAATAACGGCTCCCGCCACGACATTATTGCATTGCCATTTTTTTTCGACAAGATTTCTTTCGATTAAAGTGCGGATGGCTTGTGAGCGATTGGGCAGACTGTTTTCAACGACAAAATTGTCCAGGGCTTCCAATATACCTTCTTCCAGACTTACTCCAAACCTTGCAATTGCCATTGTGTTACTTATTAAAAATTCGTGTCACAATATTAAACAGAAAAATATTAAGAATCAGTTTAAATTATGTAATTCAGCATCGGATTTTAAACTCTGCAAAGTTTTGATGTTTATTATTTCTTTGATTAGATTTGTATTTTGATAACAGATTGTCCCATTTTACCCTGAACTTTAATAACTCAGCAGAAGAAAATAAAAAATTAATCCTGAATATAAAAAATGGAAAGACCGAACTTAAAATCAACTATCGGACCTGCTTTGTTACTTCCCTTACTGGCTGGTCTGGGTTCATGTACAAATCCGGCAAATCGGATTCCAGAACATCCTAATATACTGTATATTATGACGGATCAGCAAAACGCATCGATGATGTCGTGCACCGGGAACAGGTGGCTGAAAACCCCGGCGCTGGATGGAATAGCGGCTAATGGAGTAAGGTTTACATGCGCCTATTCGACCAATCCCGTTTGTATTCCTGCGAGATTTTCACTCCAGACAGGCCACTATCCGTCTGAAATCGGATTGAGGGATAATAACACGAGAGTAGCCGATAAAGCAAAAGCCCTGAGCATGCATCCGAATTCAATCGGTAATCTTTTCCGCAATGCAGGTTATGAAACTTTTTGGGGAGGAAAAGTACATCTGCCTGATACTAACTGGAAAATCGGCACGTGGGGTTATGATGTACTGACTTACAATGAAAGGGACAGTCTTGCAACAGTTTGTGCCGATTTCCTGCTGCATCGCAAAAAATCAGGAAAACCGTTTCTGCTTTTTGCCTCGTTTATCAATCCGCATGATATCTGTTATGATGCCATCTGCTGGGCAACACCTGATAATCCTCTTGTTAAAACAAAACCCGCAGAGATTGACACTGCTTTAAAATTGCCGGAGGGTGTTTCAAAAGAAGAATTCTTTGCAAAATACTGCCCTCCCCTGCCCGCAAATCATATGCCGATGATCGGCGAAACAAGCGGAGTGGACAGTTTGATAAGATTAAGGACATTCAGAGGAATCGTGCGCGACAAATGGACGGATGAGGACTGGAGACTGCATCGCTGGGCTTATGCAAGGCTGACCGAAAGAGTTGACGCCCAGATAGGAATTGTGATGGATGCCTTAAAAAAATCGGGACTGGATAAAAACACCATCGTGATCTTCACTTCCGATCACGGTGATAATGATGCTTCGCATAAACTGGAGCACAAAACCTTTTTTTATGAGGAATCGACAAATATTCCCTTCCTTGTTTCCTATCCATGGATGAAGGAAAAAGGTGTTGTCGATTCAACACATCTGATAAACAACGGATTGGACCTTCTCCCCACACTTTGTGATTTTGCAGGAATTCAGCCTCCGTCTGACATCACAGGGCATTCGGTTGCCCCATTGACAAGAGAGGATAAAAATATCAGCTGGCCGACTCATATATTCGAGGAAAATGAGATCGGATTCCTCATCCGTACAGACCGATATAAATATGAACTGAACGACAGAGGTAAAGTAAGGGAAATGTTTGTTGACCTGAAATCTGATCCGGGAGAAACTGTCAACAAAATCAATGATCCTGCGGACAAAAGCAAAGCTGACAGTCTCAGAGTTTTATTGATGGACCACCTGAATAAGATGGGTATCAACATCCAGCCTGTTCAGAAGAATTAATGATCAGTTGACGGTTTTTATGAATTTAACGATCTCTTCCATCAATCCGGGTTTTAAGGGTAAGTTTGGATTGTTATAAGAAGCCATATTGATTTCAACATTACTGCCACATTCTTTCATCACATGATTCATGTTATCAATGATTTTTACTTTCGCCCCGGACATGGAAGCGGCGAGCAATCTTGCATCATCTGTTGTTACCTGTAAATCGGTAGTGCCCTGGATGATTAATACAGGCACTTTCAGTTTAGATATCTCTTTTGAAGGATCATATTTAATCCACGAAATCATATAAGGCTGAACACTTGGCCGGTAGAGGGACAAAAGATTCGGATCGACTTTCGATACTGTTTTACCTGATCTCAGGCTGTCAAGAATCCGGTCTGACTCCCTTATAAGATTGGGAGGCAGCCTATTCTGCAATTGCGCCTCTATAACTTTATCCGCCGGCCTGCCGACTCCTGCAATTGAGATGAAAGCAGACACATTAGCCTTTTCAGCGGCAATCATCCCGATCAGTGAACCTTCACTGTGCCCAAGCAGTATGATCCGGGAAAATCGTTTATCTGTTTTTAAAAATGAAATCCATTGTACAACATCACCGATATAGGTTTCAAATTTGATATCCGCTTCACGAGTCATAGCATACTTGCTTTCTCCGATACCGCGCTTATCAAATCTTACCGAGGCTACGCCGTTTTCAGCCAGGCCCTCTGCAAGCATTTTATAGGCATTTGTCTGAATACCTGCCGGCGAGTTGCAATTTCTGTCTGTGGGTCCTGATCCGGCAATGATAAGAACGACAGGAAAATGATTTATATTTTTAGGGATGGCAAGAGTGCCGTAAATATTCCCGGCAGATGTTTTTAATATCATATCTGATTCGGTTGACACAGAAACGCTCTTTGACTGGGCAAATATTGCCATATTGAAAAGGACAAGGAGAGAGAAAAGAAATAAATATTTCATAGACAGGATTTATATTATGCAATTTCGAATACTCAAAGATATGAATTTGCCATATCAAATCCATTATGATCCTGAAATCTTTAGGTTCCCTCGTTATTCAATGAGGATGTGAGCCTTTTCAGCTCGATCTCTGCAATTTTAGCTGAATACCGGAGGTTGACCAAAGTATTGCCGGCAGCTTCGAAGCTGGATTGAGCAGCCTTAACGTCCAGAATGGTTGCCTGGTTTAATTGGAAACGCTGGACCACAATATTTACCAGTTTAACTGCGTTTTCATAACTGGCCTGCTGTGTTATGATCTGCTGAAGTGTGCTTTCATAAGAATCGTAGGTTTTAATTGCGTCGGCTTTAAGGGCATTCAGTACGTTTTCCTTTTCAATTTCTGCATTCTGCACATTGAATTGAGCTACTTTTTGTTGTGTTCTTGATATGGTTCCGTTAAATATCGGAATCTGCATACTTGCACCGATTGCCGGACCGAAATTCTTGGTGAAAAGGTTAAAACCTGCTGAACTGCTGTTGTAAGAGTAATTATAAGCTGTGTTGATCCGAATGGAAGGGTATCGCAGGGCCCTTTTTTCTTTTACGATCTGCTCGTTTATTTTAATCTGCTCAACAGCCGAAAGATATTCGGGATTATTTTCAAGATATGAGATGATTGCCGCCTTCCGAATATTTTTATCCACAATTATCGAATCGCTGACAGTAAAAGGATAGTAAGATTTTACTCCAAGCAATTGAAGGAGGCTCGTTTTGGTATTGTCGATGACCAATTGCTGGCCTTTTAAATCCTGTTCGGCAGCATTAAGATCCATCTGGGCCTGCAGAAGATCAGCTTCATTGGCCATTCCCACATCATACCTGTTTTTGACAATTTCAAGCTTTTTGGAAGAAACATCGATGGAACTCTTAATAATATTAAGATAGCTCTGCTGCCTGAGAATATCATAATACATGGCCATTACCGAAGCAATTGTATTCTGTATCTTAAGATTGAGCTGTAATTCTCCCTGCTGCTGCAAATAATCCAGTTGTTTTTTAGTAGATGTGACCAGAAATCCGTTGAAAAGGACCATACTTGCCGTTACATTTCCACTGTAGGATTTATTGGATACCCCGTTTCTTACTGTATTTGTACCGTTGCTTAATCTCTGGTTGAGATTGACGTTAGAATTATTTCCGTTGATTGCCCCGTTTACAGTCGGTAAACCTCCGGCAACGCCGAATGTGTTGTTTACCCGGTCTATTTCAGTATTATTCCTCGCAATCTGAATATCGTAATTATTTCTCAGAGCCGTATCAATTGCACTGATAAGCGTAAGGGGCATTTGTGCCCATGTAAAATATGGGAACAATAGTATTGCAATGATTAAAATCTTTTTCATATCGGTTTTGCTTTACTGATCAGGATATAATCTTTTGACCCTCCTCGGTGCTGACATGGCGTTTACCTGAAATATAAGTGTAAACCGAAGGTATAACGAACAGGGTCAATATCAGAGAGAAAAGAATTCCGCCGATTACCACTATACCTAAGGGTATACGGCTTGTTGCTGCTGAACCTATGCTCAGGGCAATAGGCAATGCTCCCAATGAAGTCGCAAGGCTTGTCATCAGAATGGGACGCAATCTCTGTGTAGCAGCATCAATCACTGCCTGATGTTTTGACAATCCCTTTTCACGTTTTTGATTGGCAAATTCAACGATAAGGATACCGTTCTTTGTCACAAGTCCGATCAGCATTATCATTCCTATTTCCGAGAAAATGTTGATAGTTTGTCCGAATATCCACAACGAAAGAAGCGCCCCGGCGACAGCAAGCGGTACGGTGAGCATAATCGTAAAAGGATCCTTGAAGCTTTCAAACTGGGCCGCCAGGACAAGATAAATCAGGATAAGCGCCAGAATAAAAGCAAAGGCTGTGTTTGAAGAACTTTCGGAATAATCCCGTGAAGGCCCTGACAATGAAGTCTGGAAACTATCATCGAGCAGGTTTTTGGCTATCTTTTCCATGGCCTGTACTCCGTCTCCAATGGTTTTACCCTCAGAAAGCGAAGCCGAAAAAGTGGCTGCCTTATAACGGTTGTAATGAAACAAGGTGGGAGGCATCGCATAGTGAATCACGCTCAGTACAGAGGCAAGTGAAATAAAGTCTCCTTTATTGTTACGAACGTATAATCTCATAATATCGGCGGGTTCCTGACGGTCATGCAGTTTAACCTGGGTAATAACCTGATATTGTCTTCCGTTCATATAGAAATAGTCCAGACGCCGACCGCTGAAGGCACTTTGAAGAACATCCGATATATCCGAAACAGTCAGCCCGAGTTCCCGTGCCTTGATTCTGTCAATTATAATATCAGCCTCGGGTTTGTTGAATTTCAGATTGACGTCCACATTCTGGAAGGTCTTGTCATTTCTGGCCGCATCCAGGAATTTAGGAATTACCTCTTTTAATTTGTCAAAATCCAGATTCTGTATGACAAATTGCACCGGTAATGCTCCTTTGGAGCCTAAACCCACTGCAATTGTCTGTTCCTCGACTGGAAAGATGCGTATATTATTAAATCGGGCCAGTCGTTTCGGGAGATCATTGGCAATTTCACTTTGGGTGCGGATACGGTCTGCTGCAGGAACCAGGCCTAACCTTCCCATTGCACTGTTCATACCTGTACTGCTGTATCCCGGTACAGAGAAAAAGGTAAAATCCCTTTCAGGAATTGAATCGAGGAGATAGTCCTGAAGCAGTTCGGTTTCTTTCATCATATAATCATAACTTGCTCCTTCAGGTCCGGTCACCTGAATGCGCATCATGCTCTTGTCTTCCATAGGTGCAAGTTCCCTTTGCAGCGATTTTCCGATGATAAATACGATAACAAGACAAATCATGACAATCCCCCAGGCCATCCATCTTCTTCTGACAAATCGTTCCAGAAGATTTTTATAACCTTTTTCAAGACCGTTAAAGAAAGGTTCGGTTTTCAAATAAAACCATCCATGCTTTGCTTTTTTTCTGCTTAATACCACATTCAGCACGGGCGTAATGGTCAGCGATACAAATGCGGAAACAAGCACTGCACCTGCCACAACAATTCCAAATTCGCGGAACAAACTTCCGACAAATCCGCGGAGGAATACGACAGGAAGAAACACGATCGCCAGGGTAATCGATGTGGAAACAACAGCAAAAAATATCTCTTTGCTGCCTTCAAGAGCTGCTTTATGGATCGGCATTCCCCTTTCAAATCTCCGGTAAATATTTTCAGTGACGACTATCCCGTCGTCCACTACAAGACCGGTAGCAAGTACAATAGCAAGCAAAGTGAGGATATTTATGGAATATCCGGCTAAATACATGATAAAGAAAGTCGATACCAGTGATATAGGAATATCAATCAGCGGACGTATGGCAATAAGCCAGCTTCTGAAAAACAGGAAGATAACCAGAATCACCAGCGTCAATGCGATCAGAAGGGTTTCCTTTACTTCAGTCAGAGATTTGCGGACATTTTGTGTCACATCGATAAGGGTAGTAAAAACAATATCACTTCCCTGCTGGGATTTTTTAATTTCATCCAGTCTCTTGTTGAACTCATCCGAAATATTTATATAATTGGCTCCCGGTTGAGGAATGATCGAAATCCCCACGGCGCTTACTCCGTTCAACCGCCAGCTCTTTTCATATTCTTCAGGCCCAAGCTCAACCTTTGCCACATCGCCCAGCCTGATGATTCCCCTGGAATCTTCACGGATTATTAAATCCCTGAAATCCTTTTCTGTGGTTAGCCTGCCTAAAGTCTTTATCGTTAACTCAGTTTGATTGCCGTATAATTTTCCGGAGGGGATCTCAAGATTTTCACTTCTCAATACATTGGTGACATCGTTGAAAGCAATACCATAAGAATCCATTTTATCCGGATCAATCCATAAACGCATGGCAGGTCTTTTTTCGCCGATCACGTTAACGGCACTTACTTCCGGGATGGTCTGGAATTTATTCTGCAACACATTTTCTGCATAATCACTTAATTCAACCAAACCTTTAGTGCGGCTCTGCACTGCCATGATGATAATGTATTCATTATTGGCGTCGGCTTTGCTGACAACGGGGGGGGCATCGATATCCTGCGGTAAATAGCGTGCGGCCTGGCTGACTTTATCCCTTACATCATTTGCAGCAGTTTCAAGGTCTGTATTAAGGTCAAATTCCACAGAGATTCTGCTGCTGCCCACAGCGCTGGACGAAGAAATTGTGCGAATGCCGGGAATGCCGTTAATGGCTTTTTCAAGCGGTTCCGTAATCTGGCTTTCAATAATATCGGAGTTGGCCCCTACATATGATGTTGTAACTGATATGAGTGGAGGGTCTATAGCAGGATATTCACGTACGCCAAGGAAATAATAGCCTATAATGCCAAAAAGGACAATAAACACATTCATTACTGTCGCAAGTACCGGCCTTTTTAAACAGAGTTCCGAAATATTCATCTTACATTAATTTTCAGCATCCTGATTATCCGTAAACTGATCCGTTATTACTTTTCGGATACTCACTGAAGCTTCAGGCCTTACAAACAGAACTCCGGTAACAACAATTGAATCTCCGGGAATAACACCACTTGTAAGTTCAACAATATCGGCAGTCCTCAATCCTGTTTCAACATTGGTAAATACAGCTTTCCCGCTTTTTATAACCACAACCTGATTGGAACTGGCTTCAGGAATGATCGCATTGGATGGGACAACAATACCTTCTGCATTTTTATCAAATATGACTTTAACAAAAGAGCCCGGACGGATATTGTCGCTTTCCAGCCTTGCCCTGACTTTCAGATTTCGGGTGTTAACATCGATCTGAGGTTCGATAGCACTAATAACAGCAGTTTCTTTAGTCTTTGATTCATTTGTCCGGATTGTTACCTTTTTGCCGACTTTTACCAGATTTGAATAGGTTTCCGGAACAGTAAAATCGATCTTTATCCTGTCAACTTCCTGAAGCGTGCCCAGAATTGTCTGAGGAGTTACATAGGCGCCGGGGCTGACAAGGCGTAGTCCGAGTCTGCCGTTAAAAGGGGCTTTGATAACCGTTTTGTCAATTTGTGCTTCCAGAACTTTAATATTGGCCTGAATGGAATTGAGCTGGCTTATAGCGGCATCATAATCAGACTGATTAACTCCATTTACTGCCAGTAACTGCTTCAGCCTGTGTTCTGTTTTGACTGCCAGCTCAAGCTGAACTTTTTGTTGTTCCAGTTCAGCCTGAAGGTCAGCATCATTGATTTTAGCCAAAACAGTGCCGGCAGTTACGGAAGCGCCGTCAGGAATATTAAGATAAACCAATCTGCCGTTCACCTCAGGATGCAGTTCAATCATCTCTTCCGAAAGAGCTGAACCATTCACCTCAATGGTCACGGGCACATTAACCTTTTTAGCAATGATAACATCCACAACCGGGGCGGAGGATTTATCCCGTGATCTGGTTTGTTTCCTGCTGCAGGAAAATAAACCTGATGCAAAAAGAAGAATTATAAATAAATAAAGTTTATTAATCATATGTTGGGATTCATTAGATTCACATTATTTCTGATAATATTCAAAGTCTCAAAAAAGGCCTCAATTTTCTCTTTCGACAGTCCCTTCAGTGCATTTTGATTAACTTCAGTAATGGTTTTTCTGATAAGGGGAAGTTCTGTCGCCGCTTTCTCTGTCAGTGAAAGTCTGTATTTTCTTTTATCAATGGGATCTTTCATCTTCTTAATGTATCCCTGCTCTTTCAAATAATCAGTAACTCTGACCACAGTTACTTTATCACTGTTGAGCAAAACTGCCAGATCCTGGGGTGTGATTACTCCATTTCCCTCTCCTATCAGACTTAAGGCAAAGAAATATCTTTTTATATCCAGGTGATTTAGCCTGCAATTCAATTGAGAAAAGATTGACCTTCCTATCCCCGAAAGAAGTTTACCCAATGGCAGCTCGGAATATGTTATAGATTCGCTATTCATCTTATTGAAGGCTGGCAAATGTAATGATTTTGAAAAATAGTTTACATTGTAAACTTTAAATAATTACAAAATATTAACAATCGGCATCATCAAGATTTGAAGATTTGAAAATCAGAGTATTTAAATTTATCTTCAAATATTCAGATTATTTAATTTTCAAATTGACTAATAGTTTGTATGAAAGCAGTTTATCTGTGAAGTTCAATAAACTCATTCGCTTCACGGCAGAATAATTCTTCATCCTGGTACATCAGATTATGCCCGCTGATGGGAGAAATGACCATTTTTTTGTCAGTTGAACTGATCCGGTTCATAATATCTGTGCCTAATCCGGCAGGACAGACAAAATCATATTGTCCGTAAAGCAGCAATGTGGGAGTGGTAACTTTGTAAAGGGCAGTTGAAAATTCTGTATGATGGAGTTCCTGATTGAATGCAGCATTTGCGGAATACAGATAATTGAATAATATGGAAGTCAGGGGCCAATGGTCTTTCAGTGCATTCTCTTTGATTATTGCCAGCATATCAAATTTTTTTACTCCGGGAATATATGTTTCAGCACTTTCTGCAAAGGATTCAAGTTTTCCGGATTCTTCATAGTTAAAAGGAACCGCGTGGGCATTGCACCAGGAAACAATTTCGTTCCATTCTTCTGTATTTCTGTTTAATAGAATCTGCTGTTGCCCCAAATTCAGCAGCATCTGACGGGTAAGCGTATCATTTAACGGATAGTTATGCGATCCGTCTACTACGATCCATCCTTTTACCAAACTTTGATTATTGCCCGTTGTCATAAAAGAAGATGTAAGCAATCCTCCAAAACTGTGTCCTAAAATGAATACTGGAGAATCCTCCCCATACCTTGCCTTAATAAGTTGAATGACTTTTTTTAAATCATCCGTCATTTGAGGAAGGTTTAAATGGTTCCCGTTCGAGTTTCCCTGGGTAGCTCCGGCATTTCTCTGATCCCAGTAAACAATGGCATATTTGCTTCCTGTATGCTCACTGATATAATCTGATTTATAGAAATATGAGCTTTCTCCCGGCCCTCCGTGGACAATGATAAGAAAGACCTTGCTCAATGTATTTCCTTCGACAGTAATTCGCATCGAAGCACCTGCATTTTCGAGGTAAAAAGTATCCGAAACACTTGTGCCGGTCGAAATCCTTTCTTTCTGGCAGGAAATGCTGAAAATGAGAACAACTATTATCAGGATGTACTGCTTCATCTGCTTATTCTTTTGCTTTTGATTTTAACAGGCAGAAAATGCGCCGGTTTATATATCAGATCCAATTCCATTGCAGGCCTTAAATAAATGGTACTGTTGTAAGGAAACATAGCCAGAAGGTTCAGTTTGTATATAAGAAGGAAAGGTTTTGATTTGACTGCTGAGAAATCATACCCGATCCCTCCTCCAACCCTGAAAAGGGCATAGCTGTAACCTGCAGACTTTTTTATTATTGCTTCCCCATCATCATTTACCCTGTAAGTGGTGCCCCCAAAAAAAGTCCGGCTGTAACCTATTCCGGGAGAGAAATCTGTTACAAGACCTTTTGTTCCTGTTCTTCGGTTCGTCCACCCGAAGGTGATGTATAAGTTGTCATGAAAACTGGGATGGTGGTACCACGACAGATCAGCGGTTGCGAACTGGTTTTTTACAATTCGCTTTCTCACTCCGCTTCCTGATAATTTGGTGAGATAGGTTTCAGCAACCGGCAATTCAATCCCCGCTGTTGCACCCGGATAAATAAGTGAACTGTTGAAACCGGCCTTCAGGTTGGATGATCTTTCAGTAATGTTCTTTATACTGTCTTCCTGGCAAAAAACCGATTGTCCTGCCAGTACCAGAAGAATAATCAGTGCCGGTTTCAGGAAGCTCATACGTTTTTATCATTGACGATCCTCTCGAAATTGTCCGGATCTGTGGCGCCCTCAGTATTAATGCATAAGATAACCGATTTTTCATTTATCTGCAATTTTTCCTTTATTGTTTTAATTTCCGGTTTGCTCTGTAAGGCCATAAACCCGGCCAATCCTGCCGCCCCTGATTCTCCTGCAATAATTCTTTGATCATCTTCCTCTGGATAATAAAATTCCCGTATCGCACTTTCGGCATAATCATCCTCGATCCGCATCGATATATCAGTTCCGCTTTTAACGATATCCCATGCCCTCAGTGAAGGAATGCCGCAGTTCAATCCCGCCATAATAGTCTCGTAATTCCCTTTCGGGCTGGTCCTCTTCCCTCCTTTGAATGATTCAAGAATGCCGTCAGCCTCATAAGGTTCTACAACAACGATTTTCGGCCTGTTTTCCCCATACCGGTTAAGGTAATGCCATATTGCGGCGCCTGCCCAGCTTCCCGCCCCTGCCTGAAGAAATACCATATCGGGCTTTTGCTCTGAAAGCGCCTGTAATTCTCCCTCCGTTTCTTCCAAAAGAGTTAAATATCCCGCCATAATGAATGCAGGAATTTCTTCATACCCTACCCATGAAGTGTCCTGTACAAGCTGCCAGCCCTCATTTCTGCAAGCCTCAGCTGCAATTTCAACCGTCTCATCATAATTTTGATCCGTTTTGATCACTCTGCCGCCTTCGCCTTCAATAGCTTCAATTCTTCTTCGTGCTGTACCTTTCGGGACAAATATAACGGACTCTCTTCCGGCAAGCCGTGACGCCCACGCCACAGCCCTTCCGTGATTACCGTCTGTAGCAGTGCAGAATGTCGTAATTTTGTTCTGTTTTTGGACCAGCCGATGAAGGGCAAAAGAGGCGCCAAGCCCTTTAAAGGCATTCAGTCCGAAACGGAACGACTCATCTTTCACGTAAATTTTCCCGACGCCGTATTTGCCGGCAAGATTTGGAAGGCTGATCAGCGGCGTAGGCTTGTAAAAAGGCAGGGTCCGGTGATATTCAATGGCTTTGCTTTCCCTGAGTATTTCAGTCGTCTGGTTATGAAGAATCCGGTTGTCCGGCCGGTTGATAAAATAGTCGATGCCGTTTCTGCTCATGGCCTCCATTTGAACGATTTATTGTCGATGGCCCTCATCGTACAGAGAATGCCGTCCAGATGGTCGTATTCATGCTGAAGCAGCTCCGACAGGTCATCCTTTAATTTCCATTCAACTGTTTGCCATTTTCTGTCAAGATAACGGATAACGGCTTCCCTGTTCCTTCTTACTTTGACAAGAAGGTTGGGAAGGCTCATGCAGTCATCCCAGAGTTCAAACGTTTCGTTACTTAAATAAGTAAATTCAGGATTGATCAGCACAACAGGCCTGTCAATATTCACGTAGATCAGCCTCTTCATTATACCTAACTGAGACGCCGCAATCGCCCTGCCGAAATGATACTTCGCCCTGATCTCTTCCATCACATGGTGAAGATCCTCAATCCATCCTTTTACCAAATCCAATTCAGATTCCTTTACCGGCTCCGACACTTCATAAAGAAGAGGGTTTCCCAACAGCAGTAAATCGTTCAAAACTTTCATTTGGCTCGCTTTTTTCAAAACCGTTAGCGGTTTAGCATTCAAAACTACTAAAAATGGATGAAAATAAACTCCCCGGGAGTTCACCGCAATTAACCTTCGGTTTCAACAGGAGGAATTCCGGAAACCCTATTTCTCAACTCTGCAAGAGTTTCCCTGATAATGAAAATTGAACAGAGATTTTTTTCTGCTATTATGATCAATCGACTTCCGAATCAATTACGAACCAGTTACGAAACAAACACGAAGGAAACACGAAGAAGCTATTACGCTCATATTGTTAAATAAGCAAAATCATTTCAAATAAAAGATAGCATGAACACATGAGCACATCACATTTATTCTCTTTCGCTGTGATACTTTGTGATTCCTTTGTGTTACTCTGTGTAACTTTTAATATTTTCGAATTCTGGAAATAAAGAAATTACACAAAGTTGTATAAGTCTAAAAATGAATACCTTAGAATAAAAGTAATTTCTTTTTTAAATCGGGAATTAATCAAACACCTTGTTCTTGACCTGAAAACCATGTTTGATACATAATATTATTATTCATTCTATTTATGTTCGATTTTTTATAAAGGAATTGCCGGCAAAAAAATATACAGATTTTCAAGTCCTTATGATTAAAAGTTCAATATTTTAACAGAAGTGCATCCGAAGTAATACCTTCAGGTTCATCAAGTCTGGATCCAAAATAAGCACATCCAAACCATTCGTGTCAATTCGTCTCCCGATAATTATCGGGATAGTGAAATCCCCTCATTGTCAATTGTCAATTATCAATTGTCAATTGTCAATTTCTCAGCGCGGTCTTACTTAACAATATCATCTTAATACCTGATTTAGGATTCATTGCTGCCTGATTTATACCTCATTGTATCCTCAAAAATGCCTTGCATTAACATATTGTTGACAATTTTCGGCGGCTGAAAGATACCCTTCTCCTTTGGCTTGTCAAACCGTCATTAAATATTAAACATAACGTTCACGAGCGTACGCGAGGCTTTTTGAGGTGCAACACAACATATATAAGTTAATACAATAATATATAAGCAATTAGAGCGATAATTATCAGAATAAAGCACCAATAACGCACCACTAAATAAAACATAAAAAGGATAAATTGTAAAATAAAGTGGTGCAATAATGGTGCTTTACGTGGTGCACAAATTGTCATTTTTTCAATGTAAATAGTTAGTAATAAATACAATATAATATATATACGTGGTGCTTTAAGTGTTCCACACAGAAATGAGCTCAGTATGTGTTATGTTTAGTTACATTATGTTCCATATAAACATTTAACAATTGATTGTAAGCCGCAACAACAATCTTCCTCAGATTCTCTTCCCAAAAATAAGCTATGCCTTTAAATCGATTTTAAAGCATCTGTAATCGATTTTTGTATTTTTTAAATGTGAGAGACGGCCTTTGCTTTTAATGCCTTAAAACGGCCTTAGAATCGAAAATAAGGGCATATTAAAGAGAATTGTGTCACCGGCCGATAACAATTCACATCCTTCCCGCGAAATGATCAATCCTCGATGTTATTTTATACCCCGTTTTGTCAGGATCTGATTCTTGCCTGTTTAATATGGCTAAAGACATCTTTCGATATATAATATAATACAATACTTTAATTCATTCGAATTTTCAACAAGCTTCGCTTCGGGAACATCGATTTCAGTTTCAAAGATACCGGTTGTCTATAGCAATGAAATTTGAAAAACGAAACTGAATCAGGATAAAATCAGTAATCATAGCTAACCCTGAAATGGTTTAAAAGACTAAGATATTATTTATTTGATTTTAATTCAAGGAATTTAATTTATAACTTTACGTAGGTTTCTAAATTATTGTATATTATGGATATTCAAACATTAAAAATCAATCTGGCAACAAAGATATTAACCACCCAAAATGAGGATCTTCTTCTTGAAATCGATAAAATCATTCAGGAAAATGGAGATAAGGATTGGTGGGACGATCTGCCAAAAGACGCTAAGGAAGCAATAGACGAAGGGCTCCGCGATATCGAAGAAGGAAGGGTTTACCCACATGAGGAGGTAATGGAGGAAGCCAGAAAGAAATACGGACTAAAATGAAAGTAATCTGGACAGCAAAAGCAAAGATCACTTTTTATTGAATTCTGGATTATCTGAATGAAAAATGGACACAAAAGGAGATTACCCAATTCTTTCAGAATACTGGGAACATTATCAAGGCAATAAAGAAAAATCCACAAATATTTCCCGTCTCGGAAAAAGAAATGAGAAAAGCGGTCATAGATAAGAACAACTTACTGATTTACAGGACAGACACCAAAAATAAGAAATTATACCTTTTGGCCTTCTTTAACAGCAGGCAAAACCCTGATAAATTGAAAGAATAACAACTCACCGATGCCATTTTCAGTTGGTTACAATTTGTAACCGGCTCATATAACTATAAAGTCGGCGAAGCAAGCGCAATCCCGCACATGGGGGACGCCGATATAAGAAGCTGCAATTCATTACTTTGCGCCTACTTCGTGAACTTTGCGGTTATATGAGCTCACTCATCATTTATAATTCATATCTCATAACTCATCTCTCATAACTTTCCTCTATTGCCTGTTGCCTAACTTTCCTCTATTGCCTGTTGCCTAATTCCACTTCCGCCACCCTCTTAAAGTCATTCATATGTTTATAATGTGCCTTTTTTATCGCTTGCCGTGTAAAAAAGCCTAAAACCTTATTAAACAATCCTTTAAATGTAAATACCTCTATTGAAATGAATTTTGTCTTTTCCGGTGAGAGTGCAATAAATTTACGGGTTACAGCAATGCTTACTTTTAAAGATTCATAAACTACACTTGTTTCATTAGGTAAATCTATCGAAATTACAGTGGCAGTGAAGATCATATTTCCTTTTTTGGGAATAAGACGATACCTGGAGCCGGGCTTCCCTTGCTCCCCGTTTAAAGGTTCAAACTTTATCAGACCTTTCCTCCAACTTATACTGTTTTCGGGCTTGGCATAAAACTCAGCAAGTTTTGCCTGGGGAACATTGATTTCAGTTTCAAAAATACTGGTCATTTTAAAGGTTTGTTCTTGCTATGATAATTATTCTATTGTTATACTATATCTTTCTATCGTTTCCTTAAGATGGTTCAATTCTGCAATCCACTCTATTAATCCATCATTGAGCCAATCAATCCCTTTAAGGATATCCTCCCGATAAGAGTTTAATACATCTAAATTCCAGGTAATTGGTTCATGATGAAATATGCGGTTTCTTAGCCTCCTTATTCCATTAAATTTTGAACTCATGGTTTTACGTTTTCTGATTTGTTTAGGGCAGTTAGGAAAAACCAATCGTAAACTTTTCCATAATTCCATTTCAAATCTTTGATCGAAAAACGAAGTCCAGAATCCAAATGCCAATTCTGAAATAATCCTGCCTGAAGTAATTTCTTTCTTTTCTGATAAAATATTTGACTTCGCCTCTGCGATTTTATCTATCTGGAAACGAGAAGCAATTTTTAAAAATTCAGTATTTTCGTACCAACGCTTATCAATGAACAGCTTAGATAGCTGAAGATTAATTGAATTTCTCAATCCAACCTCCAGAATTGAAAGTACCGGGTAAAAGGCCTCAGAAATAAGAATATTGCTTTTATAGTGTGATAGCGCCTTTTCATAATCATTATTGTGATGTCTCAAATAAGGCTCCAGTCTTTCATTTGAAATAATTCGCTCGATTATTGCATTATTTCCCATAAAAGCATTATCTTTGCACTGTAGTCCCGGTTATTCCTCTCCCGGTTTTTTGCCGGTGATGAAGCCGGGTTCTTTGTTTTATAAAGGTAAAGTTAATAAATTTTCACATCTCCTGCTAATAAATTGATTTTAAAGAAGCCTTACGTTTTAACCTAATTGTCAATTGTCAACTGTCAATTGTCAATTTAACAATATATCCAAAAACCCTGCTCCGTGTTTGCTCCGTACCAACGCCGTATCAAGTTCATGTTTGACTTAAGCCTTTATCTAAACATAATGAAGAAATTTAGAGAGGCTATTTATATTGAAATTTAAAGTACATTATTACGGATATCACCATTATTTGAATTGCCAACTATTGAATGGCTATATCCTTGTATTTTTGTGTTTATGATTTCAATACGAGCTATCTTTTCTTTAATGGATTTCTGATTTTTAGCCATCTTAATTTGGATTATACCAATTATAATAGTAGAAATCAGGCTAATACAGGAAATTATTACTTCTGCTTTCATGGTTCTTTAATTTTTACATATTTTAAGAGCAATAAATCTTTTCTGATTGATATTGAGTTCATAATAAGGTGAACGTCTATTTGTTGCTCAATGACCACCTAATATTTAATTTTTGTCGTTATTTAAGATCAAGATAATATAACTTTGCGGATTGTTCAATTTCATCATCAAGTTCAGAGTCAATTTTAAATGAATATAAAGTCCATTTGTCTTTTGGTTTATATAGTTTAAAAATGAATCTTAAAGGTTGCCTGTCATATTTAACCATATAAGAATAGAGAATAAAACTTTCAGAAAATTGTTTTTTCGTAATAAGTTCATAACCATAGTACTTCCCCACATAATCAACAGTATAACCATTAACTTCTTTTTTAATATTTTCAATGCCATCTTTTATCCTCACAGACCATGGGTTTGTAGCATACAAGTCATCAATTGATTTACTTGGATTTACTATATAATTTTTGAAAAAATTATTTATTAAATCTTCAGGTTTTGTTTGACTTAAAGCAGTCATTGAAATTATTATCATCATAACCATTAAAATTTGTTTTTTCATAGCATTTTTTATTTAGTTAATTAATTACAAACAATTTTATTAATTCCCCAATTATTTACTCAACCCCCTATTTCTCAGCAGCGGCCCTATCCCCGGCTCTTTGCCTCGGAAATTTAGATAGAGCTTCATGGCCTCTTCAGTGCCGCCCTTTTCGAGAATGTTCTTGCGGAACGACTCAGCAACCTTCTGATTAAAAATATCGCCTGTCTCCTTAAAGGCTTCAAAAGCGTCGCATTCAAACACTTCGGCCCAGATATAGCTGTAATAGCCGCTCGAGTATTCGCCGTTCCCTGCAAAAATATGGGCAAAATAAGTTGATTTGTATCTCGGAATGATCTCAGGGATCAGTCCCAGCTTATCCATCGAGGCTTTCTCAAACGCGTTCACATCGATATCGCCCCCTTTGGTGATAGTGTGGTAATCCATATCGAGCACCGATGCAGCAAGGTATTCGGTTGTTGCAAATCCCTGGTTGAACTTGCCCGACTTAACGATCTTATCCACAAGAGCCTGCGGGATCACCTCACCGGTCTTGTAATTCTTTGCATAAACTTTAAGCACTTCGGGTTCAGCAGCATAATGTTCCATAAACTGGGAAGGACATTCCACAAAATCTCTTGCGACATTTGTTCCGGAAATCGTCTGGTAATGGCATTTGGAAAGAAATCCGTGGAGGGCATGGCCGAACTCATGGAAAATGGTCTCCACCTCATCGTAACTCAGCAGTGCAGGTTTATCCCCTGTGGGTTTTGAAACATTGGTGGTCACCGAAATAACGGGACGGATATCGTTTCCTTTCGCGTCATAATACTGATCACGGTAATTGGTCATCCACGCCCCTCCCCTTTTCGATGCCCTCGGATAGAAATCCATATACAATATGCCAAGTTCCGAACCGTCGCGGTCCTTCACCTCATAAACCTCGCAGTCGGGATGGTAGACCGGCATATCCTTTAAACGTTCGAAAGTCAGTCCGTAAAGCCTGTTGGCAACATAAAAGATACCGTCGCGGACATTGTTCAGCTCAAAATAAGGGCGTGTCTGCTCCTCATCAACGTCATATTTGGCCTTGCGCACCTTTTCGGAATAATACCACCAGTCCCAGCTCTGCAGTTTGAAGTTGCCGCCTTCCTTATCGATCATTTTCTGCATATCAGCCCTCTCCTCCTTAGCCCTTTTGATGGCAGGAGTCCAGATTTCATCAAGCAGCTTGTAAACATTTTCCGGCTTCTTTGCCATACAGTCGTCAAGCACATAAGACGACCAACTGTCATAACCCAAAAGATTGGCCTTCTGCAAACGGAGATTGACCATTTTGCTGATCACTGCTTTATTATCATGCTCATTATTATTATTCCCGCGCATATACATCGCCTTGTAAAGCTTCTCGCGCAGATCGCGTTTTTCGGAATAAGTGAGGAAGGGAATCCAGCTCGGCTTCTGAAGCGTAAAAACCCATTTCCCTTCTAAGCTGTCCGTCTTTGCTTCTTCGGCAGCGGCAGTGATAACGGATTCAGGCAGTCCGGCAAGATCTTCCTTCTTGTCAATGACCAGCTTATAGGCATTGGTCTCTGCCAGCATATTGTCGCCGAATTTAAGATCGAGCAAAGAAAGCTCTTCATTAATCTTTTTCAGTTGTTCCTTTTTCTCAGGCGGCAGGTTGGCCCCGCCCCGAACAAACCTTTTGTAAATCTCCTCAAGAAGCCTGCTCTGCTCCTGTGTCAGATTCAGCTTATCCTTCTGATCGTAAACAGCTTTAACCCTTTCAAACAGTTTTTCGTTCATACTGACGGCATCCTCGTGCTTGGCAAGCATCGGAGCCGTTGTCTGGGCAATTTTCTGGATCGAATCGTTGGTATTGGCATCCCTCAGATTGTAAAATACTTTATCCACCCTGTCCAGAAGATGGCCGCTACGGTCAAGGGCTTCGATGGTATTGGCAAATGACGGAGCTTCCGGATTGTCCGTAATTGCAGTAATCTCTGCATTGTGCTCTTTTATACCCTCTTCAAAGGCCGGAAGGTAATCCCTGTTGTGAATTTTATCAAAAGGAGGGACCTGAAATGGTGTTTTGTATTCGCCAAAAAATGTATTCATATTCGTCTTTTTATTTTCCTGATTACAAGAGACTGCCGCAAGGCAAATGGTGATCAGCAGAACAGTTATTTGTTTCACTATAATTTAATTTAATTTGACATTTCGTTTGATGAAATACAAAGTTATAAAAAAGGAGAGAGATTCTTCACTTCGTACCCATTCCATTTTGTTGAGTAAGGAATTAGGGCGTAGATTCCTCTCTTCGTTCGGATTGACAATTATGCTTTTGGTAAGGGGTGGAGAGGGTGCGGCTGTGCCGCACCCTCTCCACCCCTTATAATACAACGAGCTGTCATTCCGAGAACTTACCCCAAAAAAATGGGGCATGATGCAATGATGACAGGAAGTACTTCAAGGGATAAATATCTGAGATTCCTCACTTCGCTTCGCTACGTATCAGAATGACACCTGGACGTAACAATGGGGGTGAAAAGGGGCGGCTCCGCCGCCCCTTTTCACCCCCAGCCCTCAGAACAAAAGTGTCATGCCGACACGAAGTGAGGCATCTCATGAAGCGAGATCAATGGATATTTCTAAAAAATCTGTCATTGGTAATGGAGCGAAGCGGAATGAGGAATCTCCATCCGATTGTTACAACGTTCTGTCATTCAGAATGAAGCGGAATGAGGAATCTTTTGTTATGAGAAAGTACCACCCCAAATACACAACCGGTCAGTCATTACGAATTAAGTCCCGTATGTGCGGGAGAATGGGCAATATTTCTTATTTAGCCATTGTTGTAAAGGTTATCCCAGTCCGGATTTAAATTCTTAACTCTCCTAATTTAGATCTCCCTTATCCCCCTTTGGTCTTCAAAAACTGACAATCCGCACCTCCTTCTTATTCTGAACGCTTTAGGAGCGCTGAAGGAGCGCGCATAGAGCGTTCAAAGAGCGCACAAAATGCGGATTAAGTTTAAACAAAATTCAGGTTGGTATATTTCTCAACATTCTTTTTTATGAGACCTGTACCGTAAACATCTGAACAACCGGCAGAACAGGAAAAAGTAAACCTGATTTACTATAATTAGCAAAGAATTCAATGTATTTTATTAACTTGCGTTGTAATATAATTGCTTATTACAGCTAATTTCGCACAGATCTGAATTCAGCTCATAGTAAACAATTTTTCAGGATATGTTTCGAAGGAAAGTAATCAACCTGGCGGCCCCCATTATTCTGTTCTTTAAGGAGAGAAGTCTCACTTTTTTACTGGAAAACAGCAAATTAATCTTACAGTCCATCATTACTCTCCTTGCCATTGGTGTCGGTATCTGGTTTATTAAAAACGAACGTCATGAAGTTGCTGATATAAAGAACGTTCTGGTATCAGCGCAATGGGAACTTGTTTTAGTCGGCATCGGCATAACGTTAACTTATATCGTTTTACAGGGATTGATGTATGTTGCATCCTTTGCTTCCATACGACACAGAATCCCGCTCTGGAGCGCCATTATCCTCTTTTTAAAAAGAAATCTGATCAGCGTTTTTTTACCGGCCGGCGGTGTATCCTCCCTTGCATTCTTTACCGGGGAGCTTGAAGAAAGGGGAATTAAAAAATCACAGATCAACTTTGCATCCTCCTTATATGGATTTGTAGGTATTCTCTCTGTTATCCTTGTTGCAATTCCGGTTTTTATCTATGCTCTTTTTTCAGGGAATCTCGGAAGCAGCGAATGGTTGGCTCTTTCTTCCGTAATTTTACTGATTATCCTCTTTTATCTTGTTTATCATTCCATTCTTAAAGAGGGATTTATCTACAAACTGATCATACGCTTTTTCCCATCTTTTGAGGTCATGCTGGAGGATATACGGAACAACAAGATCGAAAACAAACATTTTCTGATCACCGTATTTTATTCGGTGCTGATTGAGTTTGCCGGAATTGCTCATTTATACGTGGCCATGATGGCGCTCCACCTCGAACCTTCCCTTTTCGCCGCATTCCTGGGTTATATCGTTTCAGTGGTATTCCTTATCGTTTCCCCGTTTTTACGGGGCCTCGGAGCTATAGAAGTTTCCATGTCATTTTTATTGATCCGGTTAGGTTTTTCTAAACGTGATGGCCGTTTCTGTAACTCTGCTTTACCGTTTTTTTGAATTCTGGCTTCCACTTGTTGCAGGTGTCATCAGTTTTGGCATACGAATCAATAAACTCCTGATGCGTTTGGTCCCGGCCGTGCTTCTTTTTGCACTGGGGATCGTTAATATCATATCTGTACTTACACCAGCCATTTCCGAACGTCTGCACTGGCTGAGACATTTTCTTCCGACTGATGCGATTTTAGTATCCAATTATTTTGTGCTGGTGCTCGGATTATTCCTGCTTGTTACAGCTTCCTTTATGCTCAAGGGACTGAAGATGGCCTGGTGGTTTGCTTTTTTTCTTTCTATCGTTTCTCTGATTGGAAATCTTACTAAAGCCGCTGACTACGAGGAAGCATCTTTAGCGCTTTTTGTAATTATCGTACTCATTATTACAAAAAAGGATTATTATGTGCAAAATAATCCAAAGCTGAGGTTGGTTGGTATACAAACTGCTCTATTGAGCATTGCGGCCGTATTGATATACAGCATTGTAGGTTTCTATTACCTCGATAAGCGTCATTTCGACATTGATTTCAGCTTCTGGCAGTCTGTCAAATATGCCCTTGAGAATTATTTTCTCATCGGCAGCAACAACCTTGTGCCGGTCGACCGTTTCGCCTCCAGGTTTCTCCTTTCCATCAATATCAGCGGATCGTTGTCGCTTGCATTTTTGGTTTATACGCTGATTCGGCCCTATTTCTTTAAGAGCACTGCTACCCCGGAAGAACTTGAACGTCCAAAAAAACTGGTTAGTGAATTTGGAAAGTCAAGTATGGATTATTTCAAAACCTATCATGATAAAATGATTTACGAACCTGAAGGAATTAATGCCTTTATTTCTTACCGGACTGCAGGAAATTTTGCGGTAGTTCTCGAAAATCCGGTAGCGGAGAATGAAGACCAGATGATCCAATGCATCCAAATGTTTGACAGGTTCTGCTATGAAACAGGATTCAAGAGCTTTTATTACAGGGTCCCGGAAGAAAGCCTTCCGGTTTACAAAAACCTTAAGAAAAAGGTCATGTTTATCGGTCAGGAGGGCATAGTGGGCCTGAACCTTTTCTCATTGGAAGGCGGCGCCAAAAAATCCATCCGCAATGCCCTATCAAAGGTCAAAGACCGCGGTTACACATCTCATATTCATTTCCCTCCGATAAAAGACGGTTTGATCCAGAAAATCAAATCTGTCTCTGATGAATGGCTGGATTATAACGATCGAAGTGAGATCGTCTTTTCACAAGGTATGTTCATATGGGAAGAACTGAAACAGCAAACCCTGATTACAGTTGAAAATGCTGAAGAAAAAATTGTCGCATTCCTGAATATCATTCCATCCTATGTTAAAGGTGAAGGTACATATGATCTGCTGCGCAAGACTGCAGATGCTCCCAACGGGGTTATGGATTTCATCCTGATTGAATTGTTCAGTTATCTGAAATCACAGAACTACTCATCTGTTAATCTTGGATTTGCGCCGATGTCAGGACTTGACGATCCGCAAACTTTCCCCGAAAGGTCAGTGAAGTTTGCCTATGAAAAAATAAGTGGATTTTCTCAGTACAAAGGTCTTCGTGAGTACAAGGAAAAGTTTGTTACCCAATGGTACAATAAATACCTCGTTTACGATCATGATTATGATCTTTTACAGATACCCGGCGCTTTAAATAAAGTCATTAAAACCTGATATTCAATATGATGAACAGAAATCTATTCCTGTTAACTGCATTACTTTCATTCTTTACAATTTTCACAATGCAGGCAAAGGAGCCTGATAATAAAAATACCGGAGATTTGACCAAAGAAAAGGAGATGCAGTTGACCGTTATCCCTGCAGAAGGAAAAAGTAATGAGCCGGCTTTCTTTTTTATCTCAGGCGACGGGGGTTGGACGAACTTTGACAATTCCTTTTGTGAAGCATTGGCTAAAAAGGGTGTACCGGTAGTCGGTCTCAACGCAAGAGAATATTTCTGGAAAGCCAAAACTCCTGAAGAGACGACCCTGGCCTGGGCATCTGTCATCGACAAGTATTCAAAACAATGGAACAGCCCCGGTATTGTATTGGCAGGGTATTCTTTCGGCGCCGATTTGGTGCCTTTTATAGCCAACAGGCTTCCTGATTCACTGAAAAGCAAGGTTAAACTCATTCTTTTGTTATCCCCCGACAGGTACGGCGACTTTGAGATTCACCTGACGGATATGTTAAGCCTTGGCATCGCAAAGAGAAGGTACAATATTGTGAACGAGGTTAAAAGTATTACAAACCAAAGGGTAGCTTGTATTTTTGGGCAGGATGAGGATGCTGTTGATATTCAGGCATTCAGGGAAACCGGAGTGAAAATTTACCTTCTTCCCGGAGATCACCATTACAACAAAAATGTTCCGGCTCTGACCGAAATGATTTTAAAGGCGATTTCCGAATAGGGGTGTACGACAAAATCCACTTTTTTTAAGGGTGAATAATGGCATAAATCCCCGAAGGGGATTATCATGAATAACCGTGGGTGCAAACCCAAGGTAAGCGAAAACCGTGAGTCCCGGCCCCGAATGGGGTCGAACTCTGTTAAATTGCACAACATCCGGATTATGACAATAATTGGCTTCGCCGATCTTCGATTCGCCCCCTCCGGGGACGCAGTTAGGAGCGTCTCTGCACCGTGGGTTTTGCACCCATGGTTATTCAAATTTACTCCCTTCGGGAGATGAACAAGCGTTAAAATCAGGAAAGTGGATTTTGTCGTACACTGAATGGATTTTGTCTTTCACTTGTTACAATTACGACTATTTTTATTATCTTTATAGTGAAGTCTGAATCAGCGTAATCTTTCACCGGTTCCGCCCCTTCCAAGCTTATACAAATCAAAAATATTTTAGTGTTAACCGAATAAGATCAATGATCAATGGTGAATTTCCCATTATCAAGGATTATTGGTTAATTATTAATAACTTAATTTATAATGATATGAATGAAAATGATTATTTTCTGGGAAGAAACTTTGAAGAGGTGCTTCTTGAAGGTCAAGCGGCCGAGAAAATAAGAAAAATAGGAGGTGCCTTCCTTTATAACGGTACTTCCACCTACCTCTTTTCACGGACAAATTATGGTAAATCACTGCTCGTGTTCCAGTTTGCCTACGCGGCAGCTACAGGGACAAGTTTTGCTCCCTGCGAGGCACTTCAAAACGATTGCCCGCCGATGAAAACATTAGTTGTTGATCTTGAACTCGATGAGCGCACTCTCTGGGAGAGGCATGGAACTGCCTTAAATAACATACCCCCCGAGTGCAATGGAAACCTTATCTATCTCCACGAGAAACTGGGAAATATGATTATCCTGGGACTCCCTCTTCTTGAAATAATCGAAGAAGCAACTGTCAGGCACTCTGCCCAGCTTGTGATCATCGACAACATCAGCAGGCTTTTACCTGACTCTCTGAAGCCTGAAACCGTTACCAAGGTGGTATCTGCCATTAACAGGATCAGGCAGAGGACGGGAGCGGCATTTCTGGTGATAGGTCATACAACGAAAGGGAATCCGCAATATGCCATACAGCCGACCGATTATTTTGGCAGCAGCATGATCCAGAATTTCTTTTCTGAAGTCTCGTTCCTTGACAAAACCAAAGACGGAAAATTTTTCCTCTGCCATTCCAAAACAAAGCACAAGGAACTTTATGCAGATAAAAAAGTACCGGTTTTTACGCGGGGGGAGCATTCTGTCGTGGGACTTGGTTTTACATTTCAAAAAATGCAGAAAATCAAAACAATACAGCTCCCCTTCTTCTGGCAGGAAATTGCGGAGTCCAATGAAGGACATCGCGGCAGAAGGGATCTGAATGAATTTGCTGAGGATATAATGGATCTTTCCAAGACTACTGAAATAGAACGCATTGCAAAAATGTTCCAAGTTACAAGGTCAGCAATATATCATGTGCTCGACCGTTATAAAGAATGAAAGGATAACTGCTAATTATACAGTAATTGTACAGGGATTGCGGGGAAATGTGGAGGGGAATATTATATCCTTAAATATACATATAAAATGGACATTAATTAGCTGTTTATAAATATATTAAACGTATTTTAATTGTATTTAAATATACGAATATTCATCAGGCATTGAGGCATTAAAATTCCAAGGGATGCACTATTTCTTAAATATACACTAAAAATAATTCTTATATAATTGTATATTAATGTATTAACAATGATTTGTCCCGGTATAAATATACATTAATTGTACATTTTCTTAAAACAAGTAAGTGTACGATTCATTAACTATCACCGACTGCATTGAGACGTTTTCGCGAATTTTAAATGAGACATTTTTCATTTATCATTTTATTGGTTTGATTTTCTGATATTACGTTAAACAAGGTATTGAAAATTAATATAGGAGTTGGTACGAGGAAGGTACGGAGAAAATATAGGGGTGATTTAGGCCTGTTTATGGTATACATTATATTCAATTAAGAATTAATGATTATTGATATTGACGCAGTACAATATTTGTATATTTATTTTATTAAAATATTTATTAATAAATTGATTTATAGAATTATATATTAATAGTGATTGTATATTTAAATAGAGTAAATACCCTCCCATTTCATCCATCTAATTGTGTAAAATGAATCTGAGAATCATAAATTTTGCGTATAATCTGGGAGAAGAAACATCTTCTTAACAGATTTTATTATAGATAGTTATATCTTGGTTTATGAATAAGAAGATCATAATTGTCCCCGGAATATCTTCATCAATAAATAGATAATAAAAAAATCAATTAAAATATGATATATAAATAAAATCTGATCGTAAATTTGTATATTTAAAAAGTATTTGACAAAGACCGGGAAAAGCTTTAAAACAGCAGTAATTAATATCCGGAATTGTCCAATCCGCCCGGCCTTTAATCTGATTCTTATGATTGGGAAGAACAAAGTTATCTGTTCTGCGTTAGGAGCACTTTTATTCCTGTCGGTTGGATCCTGCGTAACTCCTGTTACCCCGAAACTGAATGAGGAAGATGCAAAGCCTGTGCTCGTTGTCGAGGGGCGAATAACGGATCAGGAAGAGCCCTTCAAGGTAAAGCTGACCTGGTCTTCACCGGTATCTGACGCCGACAATCCGCTGCCTGTTGATAATGCTGATGTGAAAATCATTGATGATCAGGGCCACTCGTACGACCTTGACGGTTATGGAAGCGGTATATATTCAACATGGGGAATGTACGGGAAAGCGATACCCGGCAACAGGTATACCCTGATTATCACTACCATGGACGATGGTTTGCAGTATACATCCACTCCTGTTCTGATGCAAAATGTACCTGATATTGATTCTGTTTATTTTCAGCAGGTTCAGCATTTCAGAATTACAGAAGGCAAAGCCTATACGGAGAATTGGGTGAATGTTCTCATAGATGTGCATGATTCCATCGGAAAGACCCAATACTGGCGATGGGATTATGTGGAGACATTTGGAGTTGCTATACCAGCACCTCCGCCACCGGGTAATTTAATCACATGCTGGGCAAATGCTTCTTCAAATTCAATCCTGGTGGCGAGCACAGCCGGTAAACCCCTGAATGAATTAAAAGGTTTTATTATTCGTTCATTTGGACCCGGAAGTTACCAACTCAATGTGGGTTACAGCATCCTCATAAAACAATACTCAATCAATGCTGATCTTTACAATTACCTGGCGAAATTAAAGGACATCAATGAAACTCCGGGAGGAATTTACAGCAAAATACCGATACCGGTGTACGGGAACATTACCTGCTGTGACAGCACGCGAAAAGCGCTGGGCTATTTTACTGCCTCATCCGTGAAAGAAAGAAGATTTAATATCAAACGATCTGATAACTATCAGATAGATAGCGGTACTTTTAATGGTATCTGTACATCATACATGCCGCCTCCTTTCTGGTGGTAATCAGTCTCCCTGACCTTTAACTTATATTCTGATGAATAAAAAGAGTATAATTATCTGTCTTGCGTTAGGAGCTGCTATTTTACTGGCAATGGATTCCTGTGTAACCCCTGTTATTCCGAAACTGAATGCAGATGATTCCAGGCCTATACTCGTTGTCGAGGGACAAATTACAGATCAGGAAGGGCCCTTCAAGGTAAAACTGACCTGGACTTCACCGGTATCTGACGCCGACAATCCGCTGCCTGTTGATAATGCTGATGTGAAAATTATTGATGACCAGGGACATAGTTACGATTTAAGCATCAGAGGACGAGGCATTTATCGGACACTGGAAAGTAATTTGAAAGGAATCCCCGGTAACAGGTATACCCTGATTATAACTACTATGGACGATGGTTTGCAGTATACATCCACTCCTGTTCTGATGCAGCAGGTACCTGATATTGATTCTGTTTATTTTGAACAGGTTAAACATTCCTGGATTACTAAAGAAGGCCTACCCCAGGAGGAAAACTGGGTTAATATTCTTATCGATGCGCATGATCCCTCCGGCATTACCAAATACTGGCGGTGGGAGTACGAGGAGACATACGGTGTCTATGTAGGTCCCAATCTGACATGCTGGGTCACTGACGTACCTTCTGCTTCAATCATAGTGACAAGCACAACCGAAAAGCCCGCGGATGAATTAACAGGTTTTATTGTTCGGTCAATTGGACCCTACAATCCCCAGCTTCGTGTCAGGTACAGCATTCTTGTAAAACAGTACTCAATTGACGCTGATCTATATAATTACCTGATTAAATTACGGGATTTCAATGAGACCCCTGGAGGAATATACAGCAAAATCCCCATACCGTTATATGGAAACATCACCTGCTGTAACAATACACGAAAGGCGCTGGGTTATTTTACCGCTTCATCTTTAAAAGAAAAAAGACTCCTTATACGCAAGTCCGATGGTTATCTGATGGAAACGATACAAATACCACCTGAAGTCTGCACATCATGGGTGGCTCCCCCTTTCATGGATTGGCCCCTTATGGTCAGCCATAGCAGAATAAATCTTTTGTCTGATCCTGATCTCCGAATATCACCTATTTTCCTGCAACCGTAAATTCAACCTTATAAACCCCCGGCACAAGATTCCCGTTGCTGAGATTGTATTCCTTATCTCCCAAAGTAATTTTCACGATGTTTCCCTTTGGTAGAACAAGGTCAGCTTCACAGTCTTTCGGAATTTCAATATTGAGTTCTACCTTACTGCCGCTCCTCTCCCATTGTGACACAATCTTTCCGTGCGGCGTGTTGTAGGAACAATTGACTGAATTTAACCCGTTTGGAAAGTTTGGACCTATAGTAAACCTCGAAAAACCCGGCACATCCTTATTGATGCGGATTCCGCCAAGCCAGCGGTAAAACCATTCCGTAACGGTGCCGAACATCGGGTGGCAGTTGGAATAAACATTGTCGCTCTCTTTCCATGTTTCCCAAACCGTTGTTGCTCCCCTGCTGATCATGTATCCCCAACCGGGGAATTCGGTACTGTTCACAATATCGTACACCTTATCTGCATAACCGTTCTGCGACAGGGTTTCAAGGATATATTTCGTACCGAAAATTCCTGTGGTAAAGTGTCCGTTAATTCCCTCTTTAACAGCCTTTAGAAGCGAATCTAAGGCCTCTTTCTTCTCCTGCGGACTCAGAATGTCATAATACAATATAGTGGCAAAATGGGCCTGTCTGTTCGTTTTGGCAGGCTGTTTCCAGAAATTATCGATAATGACGCCTCTTATCTGCTCCGCAAGAGTGTTGAATCTCTCTTCGTTGGCTTTATCCCCCATCATCTTTGCAAATCTTTCCATAATCCGTGCGGCTTCATAATAATTAGCCGTCCCGATCAGTGTCGTCGTCTTTACACCAAGCGATTCATGGTCTCCGAGTGTCTTGTCAACCAAGCCGGTCGGATGAATTCTTTTGGCCTTTTCCATCCATCCCAGGTCATAATTGTACAGTTCCTTAACAAGAGCCGAATCACCGTAATAGGCTAACAGGTTGTTCTGAAGAAGAAGAAAAGCATATTCCCAGCTTAATCCGCAATAAATGATCCCCACAAAAGGCGCCGTATCGATAAAAACACTGTCATTCATCGCATCGATCCAGTCATAAACGGTCTTTTTGTAAAAAGCGTGCATGTCATAATTGCTGATAAACGATTCATTCGTTACCGCAAGATCTCCCCCGTAACCAAACTTCTCGCGCGCCGGGCAATCCGACTGAACATGAATAAGATTATCCATGAATGTTCTGCGCGTTATTTCCTGAATTTTATTCAGCAATTCGTTTGATGAAGAAAACTCACCTGCACTTGACACATCTGTATGTAACAAAAGCCCTGTAAAGTCGCTTATCTGAGGTTTATATTTAAGTCCTCTTACTTCGGCATACCTGTAAGTTTGAAATGAAAATTTAGGTAAATACTCCCCTTCCCCTTCTTTGCCGATGACATAGCAGTGTTGTTGCTTTGCAATGCGTACATCTCCGAGGTTCAGAAACTTCTTGTTGTTTTTAATTTGTCCGCAGACGGCTGTCATGGGATTCAGCCTCCCGTCATCATAAATCCTTTCACCGAAGGTGAAGAATATGCTGTCTCCCTCATTCCCTGACACTTTAGCATCAAAAAGACCGGTAAAGTTTTTCCCCATATCAAAAATATAGACTCCCTTTTCAGGTTCAGTAATATTCACAGGAGTAACTTTTTCAATTATCCTTACCGGTGGAAAGAATATGGGTTTCAGTTCTCCACCCGGATTTTTGGCAATTTCTGCCCGTTTCCATTGACTGTCATTGAAATCAAGCTTATTCCATCCTGTAATCTCTTTCCGGGCATCGTAATATTCCCCGCGGTATACATTGTTTCTGGTGATCGGGCCGTATGCATATTTCCACGATCTGTCTGAAAGGATTTCAGTTTTTTGCCCGTTCTTATACAGTACAGTGAGTTTGGCAATAAAAGAAGGTGTACCGACAGGAAGGTGCTGGCGAAGGTTCAGGTTTCCCCACATCCATTGCGGCAGGGGATTGTAAAAACCATTTCCCAGTTCAACGGCAAGGCAGTTTTCAGCACTGTTTATACTTTTTGTCAGGTCATAAGTATCATAATAAATCCTCTTTGCATAATTAGTCCATGTAGGGCTGAGCAAACGATCCCCTATCTTGTTCCCGTTAAGTTGAGCTTCGTAATAACCGGCAGCCGTAATTGTTAAAGTCGCCTTTGCCACTTCTCCGTTCACCTTAAACATCTTTCGGAACAAGGGTGCCGGATGATCGAGAAAGCGAAGGCTGTCGGGAATCTCATCCTCCGATTCAGCCCTGATCCATTTGGCTCCTGAAAATTTATCGTTTTGTGAATCCCGGGAGGCTTGTTGTTTACAACCGGAAAGGTATAGGCCTGATACACACAAAAGAAAGATCAAAGTCAATTTATTGCTCATTGTTAAAAGATTTGGTTACAAATCAATACGCCTGAGTTGCAAATCTAATAAACTTTCACTTTGTTCTTTCTTTTTATTTGTTATTATTCACTACGATAGTCTATTGATTTTTAAATAATAGTCTAATAACCTTTAACCTGATAGTCTGAATTTGATAAATTCAGTTTTATGGTTAATTTGGTGCAATAATCAGGAAATCATCATTAACACTGAAACCTTGAAACACTGAATCACTAAAACTTTAATTGTCTAATAGTCTATAGCCTAATAATCTAATAATGAAGCACAAAAGAAAGCTGAAAAAGATTGATCTTCATAAACTGGTTCCGAAAACTCTTCATCAGGGAACTGTGCATGGTGCTGTTGAATACATCGGTAAACCGAGGGAAGGCCAAATAAAAATCGATCTTCTTGAATATGACGAATCAAATGTGAATGAAACTGAAATCGCCTCAGTAAAGATTTTGAAAGAATATCTTAAGAGTCCTATGAAAAAATGGATTCGTGTGACCGGAGTTCATGATGCAAAAATTCTTGCCGAAATTGGAGAAATTTTTCAGATTAATTCTATTGATATTGAAGATATTGCCAATACGACCCAGCGTCCGGGATTAGAGGAACGGGATAACTATATTTTCCTGGAATTTGTCCTTCTTCAAATCGATCCGAAAACTCATGATCTTATCAACGAACAGATTGCTATCATTCAGGGGAAGGATTATGTGATCACTTTTCATGAAACTTCGCCTGTTGTATTTAAATCATTGTATAACAGAATACTTACAAGCAAGGGAAATTTACGTAAATCACAGTGCGATTACCTGGTCTTTTCTCTTACGGATATCATTATCGACCAGTATTTCCTTCTCCTTGAGGATATCGGTGAATCTGTGGAAGATATTGAAGATGAACTCGTAACATCTCCATCAGGCTCAAACCAGGAAGCAATTTACAAGTTAAAGAGAAGATTGATCTATGTGAAAAAAAGTATCTGGCCTGCACGCGAGGTGCTGAATTCACTTCAGCGTTCGGATCATATCCTGATAAATGATGCCACAAAAATCTATTTCAGCAACGTCTATGACCATACAGTTCAGGTGATCGAAACGATTGAAAGCCTGCGGGATATTATGGCCGGCTTGATGGATCTTTATCTTTCATCTGTCAGCAATCGTATGAACGAGATTATGAAGGTACTTACAATATTTGCTACACTTTTTATCCCCTTAACATTTCTGGCAGGAGTTTACGGAATGAATTTTAAACATTTCCCTGAACTGGATTGGAAATATGGCTATTTTACATTCTGGGGCATTTGTATTGTTGCAGCTCTCGTAATGTTGTATTATTTCAGAAAAAATAAATGGTTGTAAATTACAAAATCAGGCTATCAGGTTGAAGGCTGTTGGGCTTTTAGGGTTAAATTTGTAATCTTTAATTAATAATTCTTAATTACTATGGATCGGCCAATTATTACTGCAATCAGCTCATTCGGCATGTCAGGGCATGTTTTTCACGGCCCTTCTCTTAAAGTTCTGCCACAGTTTAAAATTCATAAGATACTGGAAAGGACCAAAAACATTTCGGCTTCAAGGTATCCCAAATCGACCATCGTTCGATCCTTTGACGAAATTATAAACGACCGTGATATTGAACTTGTAATCGTTAATACACCCGATTCTCTTCATTTTGACATGGCAAAACAGGCCATTGAAGCGGGCAAACATGTAGTTGTCGAAAAACCTTTTACAAAAACCTCCCGGGATGCACTGGAGCTGATTAACCTTGCAAAAAGATTCGGTGTAATTTTAACCGTATATCAGAACCGCAGGCTTGACGGAGGTTTTTTGACTGTTAAAAAGGTTATTGAAGAGGGTCTTCTTGGACGTTTGGTTGAATTTGAAGCCCATTACGACCGTTACCGTAACTTTATTCGTGAAGGATCATGGAAGGAGGATGGAGATGAACGGACAGGAGTACTGTTTAATCTGGGTTCACACCTTGTAGATCAGACAGTTGTTCTATTTGGCAAACCCCGTGCAGTAACCGCCCATCTTGCTGTTTTGCGTACCGGCGGACGGACAACAGATAATTTCGATATACGTTTTCACTATAATAATTTCAATACCTATTTACGCTCCTCATATCTTGTCCGTGAAATGGGACCTCAATATATAATTCATGGAACGGAAGGTTCGTTCACAAAAAGCGGAAGAGATATCCAGGAAGAAATGCTCACTGCCCATCATCTGCCTGATGAACCCAATTGGGGAAAAGAACCTGAAAGCGAATGGGGAACATTGAATACAATGGTCGGTGGCCTTCATTTTCACGGGAAAATAGAAACAATTCCCGGTAACCTGGTCTGGTTTTACGAAAACCTTTATCATGTAATCAGGGAGGGTGATGAACTCCTGGTGCGGCCCGAAGAAGGGCTTTTAACAATTCAGATTCTCGAAGCCTGCCTGGAGAGTCACAGCTTGAAAAGGACAATTGAATTGAAATGATTACAAATATAAATTACACGAATTTTTAACGAAATACACGAATAAGACTTTAGATCGTATGCTGTAGACCTTTAAGAAATTAAAGAATGAAAGATTAAATGTGAAGAGTGCTGATTATAGAGTTTCAGAGTTTCAGACTGCTCTGAAACACTGAAACTCTGAAGCTTCTACTTCTTAATTGCTATAAGCCTACAATTTTGGTTCCCAGCCGGGTTCATATTCACGGCTCCAAAGCTTCATGGCATCCTTGTCTTTCGGATTGCCGTTTTGTGTATTGATATCAAAAGATTTCCCAACTCTTGAAGACATATTTGCAAGGTGACAGAGCAAAGTACTTTTTGCTCCTTCATCAATGGGTGAATGCTGTTTTGCCTTACCGCGAATCGCATCAAGAAAGTTAACAACATGAAGAGTTGCCATGACACCTTCCGGAGGAGCTACTACCGATTTGGTTACTTTCCCCATCCGGTCCACAAGTTTATATCCTCCCCTGTTAACATAAACAGTCCCTTCAGAGCCAAATATGATGGTTCCCCTGTCTGATCCGTATGTTTTATAACCTTCGCGGCTTTTACCGTCCCAAACAATAATTTTGTTTCCAGGAAAGCGGAATGTGGCTTCCATAGTATCATACATTGTCCATCCATCATTAATAAAATGACGTTTGGCGGCTTCAACAAAAACAAATTCAGGGAGATCAACCTGTAAAGCCCATCTTGCCACATCAAGCTCATGTGTAGCATTGTTCCCTGTTTCAGCGGTTCCCCAGTGCCATCCGTACCAGTGCCAGTTGTAATCCCATGTATTGTATTTATAGTCCACCCTTGGTGCCGGACCCTGGAATAAATTCCAGTCAAGGCCTTCAGGCACTGGAGCTTTTGTTGCTACGGGCACTTCACCGCGGCTGGCAGTATAGAAGGCGAGTGCTTTGTAAGGAGTTCCAATAATTCCATTATGAATTTCACCTATTATTTCTATCGACTCGGGCATGGAACGTTGCTGATTGCCCATCTGAATGATCTTATTACTGTATTTTTTCATGAAGCCGGTAAGCAATTCTCCTTCTCTCGGATCATGGCTGCAGGGTTTTTCTACATAAACGTGTTTACCCGCTTCAAGGCCAAGATAAGTCCCGTAAGTATGCCAGTGATCAGGAGTTGCATTGAATATGGCATCCACATCTTTATCTTCGAGAACCTTTCTTATATCATTCTCAAGTTTAGGAGTATTTTCAATTTTTGTGGAGAGTTCTTTAGCGCATCTATCGCGCTGGCTCTTCTTAACATCACATAAATACAATAATTCAACGTTGTTGGCTTTATCCGATATTGCATCATAATAGGCCGGAACCCGACGTCCCAGACCAATAAAAGCCACATTCAGCCTGTCGTTAGCGCCGATTATCCTGGCATAGCTTTTCGGACTAAATGATGCACCGCCAAGGGTTAAGCCGATTGCACCGACCGTGCTCTTCTTTACAAATGATCTTCTGTCTGACATTTTCTTACTCTTAAATTTATAACTAATGGTCAATAATAATTTTTAAACTGACTTGATTAAACAGACCTGAAAAATAATGATCTTTTCTGATTATCATTGTAAAATCCGTGAAAAAATGTTTTAATTTGAAATAATTATGTTTCAAGAATTAATAGTTCAGGATTTCTTCAATCACTAAGTTTCTGAAAATATTGTGATTAATAATTCAATTATGGATAATCATAAACCTGAAATATGGCAATGCCAGAATTGTCATTATGAATATGAAGAAGAAAGAGGTGATCCTATTTCGGATATTCCCCCCTGGACAAGATTTGAGGATTTACCTGAAGACTGGGTATGCCCCATCTGCGGAGCAAGTAAAGGACAATTTAAGAAACTGGAATAAAAAACCGGAAACCGGAGACCGGAGAAGGGAAACCAAAGTAAGGGGAAAAGAGAAGGAAGACCAGTTGGAATCATTCCGTGTTCCGTGTTCCGTGTTCCGTGTTCCGGTTTCCTGTTTCCGGTCTCCTGTCTCCGGTCTCCGTTCTCCCTATCAGGATTCAATCACCAGGCCGTCATATCCCGGTTCGACATTTGCAGGTAATTCTGCAAGCAGATTTGCATGTTTCCCTATATCATGGCTCATATGTGTCAGCCAGGCTTTTTCAGGGGAGAGTATATGAATTATTTCAAGGGCACTTTTGAGATTCAGGTGCGAAATATGTGGTTGTTTTCGTAATGCGCAAATGACGAGCGATTTTATTCCCTGCAGTTTCTCTAATTCAGCCTGATCGATGCTGCTAAAATCTGTAAGGTATGCAAAATTCCCAAACCTGAATCCATATACAGGTAACTTATAATGGTGCAACCGTATAGGTACAATGTCTATTTTTCCTATTTTAAACGGCTTATTATCAATAGTTTTTAAATCAATCCTTGGAATACCCGGATATTTATCTAATGCGAACACATAATTAAAGATTTTTTTCAGGTTCTGTTGCACCCGTACTTCGCAATAAACATCCATGGCTGATTTGCTTGACCAGTTAAAGCTCCGGATATCATCCAGTCCAAAAATATGGTCGGCATGTTCATGAGTTAAAAGAACGGCATCAAGATAGTCCACATCATTCTGAAGCATCTGCTGGCGAAAATCCGGCCCGGCATCCACCACGATACGTGTAGCGCTGTTTTCAATCATGATGGCGCTTCTTAATCGCTTATCCCTTGAATCAGATGAACGGCAAACATCACATTTGCATGAAATAACAGGTATACCCTGCGATGTGCCAGTTCCAAGAAGAGTGATTTTCATTTTCCGGTTTTGCATACGAATCAAACTTACATTAAAAAATCCTTAATGCAAAACTCTCAAACTAGTCAGGTTTTAAAAATAGATAATCAGGAAACTCATTTAACAATAACTTTAAAATTCCAACTCTATGTTTGCTCCGCTTTTGGTCCGCTTTAAGTCCGTATTTTCCTAAAGGCATCTTATGATCATAATATGAAAAATTATTAAATAATTTTTTAGGTCAATTGACATAGATTTTTCATTTTAAAGATTGTGATAAGGATATGAAATATGATTGTAGAGATGCAAAATTTTGCGTCTCTATTTTTTGGCCACTTTCTTTTTTATAATGTGTAACGATTTTTTATATTAGAAATCGCCGGTTGCAAAAATCAATTCAGATCAAACCGGTCAAGGTTCATTACTTTATTCCATGCTGCCACAAAATCCTTCACAAATTTTTCCTGGCCGTCTGAAGCTTCCATAAACTTCAGCAATCGCCCTAAGCTCTGAATTTGAACCAAAAATAAGATCCACACGGGTCGCCGTCCATTTTAGTTCGCCTGTTGCACGATCACGCCCTTCAAACTCTTCTTTGGATTCAGAGGTTGGCTTCCATGTTGTACCCATATCAAGCAGGTTCACAAAGAAATCGTTGGTAAGCGCTTCCGGACGATTAGTAAATACACCATGTTTTGAATTATCATAGTTCGTATTCAATACACGCATACCGCCCACAAGAACTGTCATCTCCGGTGCAGTTAATGTAAGCAGTTGTGCTTTATCAACCAGCAACTCTTCTGCCGATATAGTATATTTCGTTTTCAGATAGTTTCGAAAACCATCGGCAACAGGTTCCAGCACTGCGAAAGAGTCAACATCAGTTTGCTCTTGCGATGCATCCATACGACCGGGAGTAAAAGGAACTGTTACATTATAACCTGCATTTTTTGCAGCTTTCTCCACACCTGCACAACCTGCCAATACAATAAGATCAGCAAGAGAAACCTTTTTCCCATCCGGATTGGGCACTGTTAAATTCTTTCTGAATACCTTCAAGCGTATCCAGATACTTTCTTCAGTTGAGCAGGATTATTAACTTCCCAGTCTTTTTGAGGAGCGAGACGAATACGTGCACCATTTGCGCCACCGCGTTTATCGGAACCACGGAAAGTGGAGGCTGAAGCCCAGGCAGTTGATACCAATTGAGAAACAGAAAGCCCAGAATTCAATATTTTAGCTTTCAATGCGGCAATATCTTTTTCATCAATCAATTGATGATCAACTGCCGGAATGGGATCCTGCCAGATCAGTTCTTCTTTGGGTACTTCAGGCCCTAAATAACGTGTGCGTGGCCCCATATCCCGATGAGTCAGTTTAAACCATGCACGGGCAAATGCATCGGCAAACTGATCCGGATTTTCATAGAATCGTCTTGAAATTTTTTCATAAGCCGGATCAAACCTCAAAGAAAGGTCGGTGGTAAGCATTGTTGGTGCATGTTTTTTTGACGGATCATGAGCATCAGGAATTGTACCTTCTCAGCCATTTTTTGCCACCCACTGATAGGCTCCTGCCGGGCTTTTTGTTAGTTCCCATTCGTATCCAAACAGATTTTCGAAGAAGTTATTGCTCCATCTGGTAGGAGTTTTTGTCCATGTAACTTCAGGTCCGCCGGTAATTGTATCGCCTCCTTTTCCTGTTCCAAAATTGCTTTTCCAGCCAAGACCCTGTTCTTCAATACCGGCAGCTTCGGGTTCAGGCCCAACAAGTGCCGGCATCTCCGGCGCCATGGGTTTTTCCAAAGGTATGACCACCGGCAATTAACGCCACCGTTTCTTCATCATTCATGGCCATACGGGCAAAAGTTTCCCGGATATCTTTGGCTGCTGCGATCGGATCGGGATTTCCGTTCGGACCTTCCGGATTAACATAGATAAGTCCCATCTGAACGGCTGCAAGCGGATTTTCAAGATCGCGCTCCCCGGAATAACGTTTGTCATCCAACCATTTGGTTTCAGATCCCCAGTAAACATCCTCATCTGGTTCCCAGACATCTTCCCGTCCGCCTCCAAATCCAAAAGTTTTAAATCCCATTGATTCCAGTGGCCACATTACCCGCAAGAATCATAAGGTCAGCCCATGAAATTTTTCGTCCGTATTTTTGTTTGATTGGCCAAAGCAGCCTGCGAGCCTTATCGAGGTTGGCATTATCCGGCCAACTGTTGAGAGGAGCAAAGCGCTGTTGTCCGGCTCCCGCGCCTCCGCGACCGTCGCCTGTGCGGTACGTGCCGGCACTGTGCCATGCCATTCGAATAAATAGAGGTCCATAATGACCAAAATCTGCCGGCCACCAGTCCTGTGAGTTGGTCATCAAAGCATTGCAGATCTTTTTTCACAGCATTTAAGTCAAGGCTGTTGAATTCCTTCGCATAATTAAAATCTTCACCCATTGGATTGGATATGGAAGATTGTTGACGCAGAATGCTTAAATTTAACTGATTGGGCCACCAATAAGGATTTCTTGTTCCGCCGCCTCCAACATTGTGTTGTTGAGTTGAAACTGAAAATGAGTCCTTGCTATTGTTATTAGAGTTGTTTTCCATTCTGTTAAAGTTTTTGTTAATTATTGATCCGATAGCTATCGGATTCGGTTTTGATAAATAATGCAGAGATCGAAGCAATAAACCATTTACCGGTAATCAGATAAATTTTTGGTATTTTATGACTCTTGCATTTTAATAAACGATTGGTTCCAATAAAGGTTCAACAGCGTCATCACTTTTTTGTTAACAAAATTCTTCATTTAATTTAGAACGGGAGATTTCCTTAACTTTGTTAAAATTTTGATTATGGCAAGTCTTTATCTTATTCCAACAACTTTAGGAGATCAAAAAATCGAATCTGTAATACCGGATGTTAATTCTTTGATTATCAAAAATATTAAATATTTTATTGTTGAAAATATCAGGACAGCAAGGCGTTTTCTTAAAAGGACCGATCAAAATATCATTATAGACGAACTGAATTTTCGGGAATTGAATGAGCATACCCGCAAAGAGGGATTGGAGGAATTACTGCATCCTATAGATATGGGTTTTGATATAGGAATAATTTCTGAAGCAGGATGCCCCGGCGTTGCTGATCCTGGTGCAGAGATCGTCAGGCTGGCGCATGATAAAAATATAAGAGTGATTCCTTTGGTGGGCCCTTCTTCCATTCTTTTATCTTTAATGGCATCAGGAATGAATGGTCAGAATTTTGCTTTTATCGGATATCTTCCTGTAAAGCGAAATGAAAGGATCAAAGCCATCCGTGAGATTGAAAAGCGTTCGGCAGCTGAAAAACAGACACAGATATTCATTGAGGCGCCCTATAGAAATACACAGCTTATTAATGATCTGACAACAACCTTGAATGATCATACGAGGCTATGTATTGCCGTGGATTTAACTCTCGAAACAGAATCCATCCAAACAAAGACTGTCGCTACCTGGAAAAAAGAAATTCCCGATATTAACAAACGACCGGCCATCTTCCTGATAGAGAGCATAGGGCAGAGAGCAAAGAGCTAAGAGTCCGGAGTTGAGAGCCCTTTTGCTCCCTAACAGTCTACAGCCTATTTCCCCAATTTCAGGAGATTGTATTCGTACTCAAAGTTTGGTGTAAAAACTCCCTTATTTAACTCTCTTTCAATCTGGGCAGGACTCCAGAATTTCCCTTCCGACACCTCTTCGGAGTGCAATCTGATTTTCTGATAATCATAGGATATAAAACTATATACCAGTTCTGATTCCACTTCGGTATCCCATCGGTACTTTTCCACAAATCGGACGGTAAAATCCTTCAATCCGATTTCTTCATAAGCCTCACGTTTTAAGGCCGTCTCAATATCTTCCCCGAATGAAATATGACCTCCGACTGAAGTATCCCATTTGTCCGGCTGGATCAGTTTGTCTTTTGGCCGCTTTTGCAGATAGATATAACCTTTTGAATTCATAACATGAAGATGAACGACCGGATGGAGTATTTTTTCTCCATTATGACAAATTGAACGGGGAGCTTTACCAATAACCTTTCCATCTTCTTCGACAACGGGAAGCCATTCTTCATCATCATATGCCGGGATGATCTGTGGTTTTGAATGAAGCTTGTTTTTAATAAACTCAAATACAAAATACAATCCAAAAACTATATAAAACAGCCCTCCGCTTATAAAAGCCCAGGCTTCAGAACTCATATAAAAAGCAGAATAAACAACCAGGGCTATATGTGCCAGAATAATATAAAAAAGATTGCGCAGGTTTTTTATAAACAATCTTTCCTGGCTTCCGGTCATCTCAATGCCCTTCATGTATTTCTTAGTCATTGATCCGATGATATTGACCGGTGAAAAAACAGACAGGCCTATTATGGCTGCGAGGATCAGTTCAATAAGCGCCGGTTTAAGTTTAAAAAAAAGGTCGTTTTCAAGCAGTATAGAAAGACCGGATAAAGCAACCAATAAACCAGTATCAAGCAAAACAAACCGGTCAAGTTTTTTCTCCCTGATCCAGGTCAGTCCCATTTCGCCGACACCGGTACCCAGGGCAACGACTAAACCGACTTTCATCCCCCATATCTCATCAGCGATGATAAATATGAACAAGGGGATAAAGCCCGGTAAAAGTTTCTTTAATAATTCGATTTGCTTCAATTACAGATTATTGCGAATTACACGATTCCGATCCCGATAGCTATCGGGACCGGAGAAGAATTACATGAATGATACAGAATTGATGTTTTAAAAAAACAGTCCCGCATGTGCGGGATCAGAGTTTCAGAGTTCACTGATTCCTTTTTGTTCTGTCAGCTGATCCCGCATATCCGGGAGACGGCAAATGATAAATGACAGTTAACTGATCACTGATTAATATTTAATTTTTCAATAACAGGCGGCACATAAGAAGATTTGTAAACACTCGAAATCCAGACATGAAATACCAGGGGGGAATACGCCGGTATCGTAGTCTGGCGTTGAGATGAATAGGCAAGTCTGGAAGGTATGACCCAAATGGCTTCACCCCCTTCTTTCATTGACTTTATTGCTTCATCCCATCCGGCTATGACTGCACCTGTTCCCACCTTGAATGTGAAAGGTTCGTAATCGCCTGAAGTGTCAAACATTGTCCCTGTCTTAATGCCTAAACTGACTGTATCCTGGATTAAATAACCCTTATAAAAGAGTTTAACGACATCCCCTGTTCCTATATTTTGGGCAGTATCAATACCAGCTTTGATCTCCTGGTAATAAACTCCTGCGGAATCAGGTTTAATTCCGGGAAGATATTTTGCAACAAACCTTGATATGTAATCGATTTCCTGGTCGCGTAAAATTTGATTTGTTGTCTTTTTGCAGGAAAAAATTAAGATTCCTGTTATTGCGAATATTATTAATATACCAAATGTTTTTATTTTCATTTTATAACGAATTACATATTACGAATTGCACGAATCCGATAGCTATCGGATGACGAATTACACGAATGATACCAATGAATTTTCATGACAGGTATTTACTTTCTCTGGTTAACTGTTCTTCGTACTCAGGAAGCACTTCCCGAAAAAGTTTTAAAGCTTTCTGTATCGGAAGTTTTATTTCACCTCCGGCAGCATTTTTGTGTCCCCCTCCAAAAAAATATCGGGCAGAAAACTCATTTGCAGGAAAGTTCCCTTTGGAACGAAATGAAATCTTTATATAATCAGACATTTCCATAAAGAAGGCGGTAAATACGATTCCCTGAATTGATAACGGATAATTGACAAAACCTTCCGTATCACCCTGGCGATATTCATATTCTTTTAGTTCCTCTTTGGAAAGCCATATTAAAGCAGTATGACAGGACGGGAAAATCTCCATCTTTTTCGATAAGCAATGGCCCAACAATCTCATACGCTTTTCAGAGAAATTATTGAATAAAAGGGTGTTGATTCTTTCCATATTTGCACCCATCTTAATGAGTTTACCTACTATTCTGTACATTTCAGGATGAGATGCATTATGACTGAATGATCCGGTATCGGCCATAATACCTGTAAGAAGCGATTCCGAACTTTCCCTGTCAAGAAAAGTGATCAGACGGGTTTCTTCCAGGACATTATAGACTAATTCAGCAGTAGAACTCGAATCAACATCTGAGAAGAGCCAGTCAGCTTTTATTTCAGGATCAGGGTGGTGATCAATCAGGACAATGGGTTTTGAGATTTTTGCGATATGATCGGCTAATTTCCCAAGTCGCTTAATATCGTTGAAATCAAGAAAACAGAGGATATCGGTGTTTTGAATAAGTGTATTACAGAGAGCAGAATCCTTTTCATAGATCAGGATATTATCATCCCTGCACAACCAATCCAGATAATTGGGATAGTTATCCGGCGAAATCACAACAGACTGAATACCTGCATTCATCATAATTCTATTCAATGCAATTGCTGACCCCAGGGCATCGCCGTCCGGATTGATATGCGGAATAATCACAGATCGTTTTGCTTCTGTAAATATCCAATCCGAAAAATTCTTACATATTATAGGATCAAATCTACTCAACCCAAAGCTTTTAAATTTAGATGCAAAGATATTATAATTGGTTGTATGACCGAAACTAATCAAATTAAGAATTAATAGTAGATTATAGACTTTAGGCTTTGGGGAGTGAACAGTGAACAGAAACCCTAACTTCGTGAGATTTTGTGTAAAACTCTGTAGAACTTTGTTTAACTGGTTGAGATCAGTAATCAGTGATCACTAAATATTAAAACTCTGAAACTATAAAGCCTGCACATGCAGCCTAAAGTCTATAGCCTTTTTTAATTCATAATTCATATATTATAATTCATAATTCACATCTTTTTATCATTTATTTTTATTTAATTTGACTAAAAAAAGAGAACATGATTAACCTGTTGGGATTATTCAGAACGGTTTTACCTAAAGCCTGCAGCCTAAAGTCTGTGGCCTTTTTTAATTTATAATTCATAATTCTTTAATATGGCAGAAAATATTACATTCACGATGATAAAACCCTCAGCGGTTAAAAGCAATTTCTCAGGTCCGATTTTAAAAATGATCAATGACAAAGGCTTCCGGATAAAGGCCATAAAAATGGTCCGTCTTACCCGGGAACGGGCTGAAGCCTTCTATGCTATTCATAAAGGGAAGCCTTTTTTTGAAGGATTGGTGGAATATATGTCTTCCGGGCCGGTTATAGCCGCCATCCTGGAAAAAGAGAACGCTGTTGAAGATTTCAGGGAATTAATCGGGAACACCAATCCGGAGAAAGCCGCTGAAGGAACAATCAGAAAATTATTTGCTGAATCGCTGACTGCCAATGCCATCCATGGCGCTGACAGTGACGAGAATGCTGTACGCGAAGGGTCATTTTTCTTCTCAGAAATGGAGCAGTTTTAGGCATTGACCATTAGTTAATTGTATAGGTTTCAGTTTTTCAGCAGCAGCAGCAGCAGCAGCAGCAGTCCGGCATTCGCAGGTTCCGACCGCCTCCGGCAAGTGCAACTGCCACTTTCCCTAAAGCCTGATAGTCTGACAACCTAACAGTCTACTTTTGAAACAAAAGACAAACCGGCGTATAGGCCTGAATCTGATCCGTAAAGGTCAATAATCCGGTTGATTTGTTTCTCCTGAAAGCGACTATATTTTGTGAGTTTTGATTGGCTACCAATAAATAATCTTCATCCGGAGAGAGGGTAAAATTCCTGGGGGTTTCACCCCTGACAGGTTCCTGCCCGATTATATTTAACTTCCCGCTTGCTTCATTAACGGCAAATATGGCAATTGAATTGTATCCCCTGTTGGAAACATAGAGGAAACGTCCATCTTTGGTAATATGAATATCGGCAGGATAATTCGCTTTTTTATAATCCGCGGGGGTCGAAGGAACTGTTTCGAGGATGGTGTAACTCCCATCCTTATTTAGAGAGCAGGCCGTAACTGTACTTGAAAGTTCATCGGCAATATAGAGAAACTTTTTATCGGGGTGAAAAGCCAAATGACGCGGTCCAGTTCCCGGATTCAGTTTGATTTCAGGATTTGAAGCAGGAACAAGCTTTGAATTTTTCTTATCAAGATGATAAACTGATACGGCATCTGTTCCAAGGTCAGCCACGAAAATTCTGTCTGTTCCGGGTTCAAAGAAAGCGCTGTGAACGTGTGGGCTTTCCTGCCTTCCCTTAACAGGACCGCTTCCATAATGCTGTTTGACATCAAGCGGCGGAGTGATTGTTCCTGTTTTCCCCAACTTAAAAAGCGCCACACTCCCTCCTGTGTAGTTTGCTGCCAATACAAAACCATCTGAATTAACAGATACATAGCACGGATGAGCGCCGCCGCTTGAAACCTTATTAATCAAAGGGTAATTCTTATTGCCCTCTGAAACTGAAAATGATTCAATATATCCCGTTTTGTTTCCTTTTGAATCAGTCGTCTCATTAACGGCAAGCAGATACCGTCCATCTTTGGTCAATGCCAGAAAAGAGGGATTCTCTGATTGAGCAACCAGTTCCGGTTTGGTAAGTTTGCCGGAATTAATATCCAATCCGGCACGGTATATTCCTTCACTGCCTTTATCGGTATAGGTTCCTATTAAAAAATGCTGAATGGACTGTTCACCCTTAGGCTGAGCATCGATAATACTTATCATTCCGTAGTTTATAACAAACAACAGGAATATGAAAGAAATTGTTTTTTTCATAAAAGAAGTATTTTAACAGTGCAAATTATTATCTTTTTCTCAAAGCATCCCTGATTTTCTGCCAAATAGTGGGTTTATTCTTTTCTTCCTTATTTACATCCGGACTTACCGGAGCTTTTTTCTGCTGTACTTTTGATTGATCCGTATTTCGTTCACTTTTTTCTTTTTGCTTTGAATTAAAAAGCCCCCATAAATTAAATATTCCTTTTTCCCTAAGGACTTCTTTATAATGAGGAGTATCAAGCATAGCCAGCGCTCTCTCATCCGGTTCCGGGAAAGTATGGAATTGATAATCCCGGAATCCGGGATCACGGTATAATTTGTTGAAAAATTTCCCGACAATTGGCAAGGCTGTATAACCTCCGCGTCCCAGGGCAATATTTCTGAAATGTATGGAAGGCTCCTCACCTCCGACCCAGCACCCTGTTACCAGATCGGGAGTGTACCCCATAAACCAACCGTCAGCATAATTCTGTGTAGTACCAGTTTTTCCTGCAAAATCTCCTTGTACTTTGTATAAGCTTCTGATCTCAGATCCCGTTCCCTCGTTAACGACAGATTTAAGAAAATGGGTAATAATCCTGGCATTTTCAGGAGAAAGGACTTCCTTCTGATCATCAGACGGAACAAATTTTTTCAATATTTTACCATTGCCATCTTCAATTCTCAGGATATAATTTGGTGCAACAATTTTGCCCTGATTGTCCAGGCAACAATATGCTTTGGCCATATCAAGCAAAGAGATATCCGCAACACCCAATGCAAGAGAAGGAACTTCCGGTAAATCTGCATCAATTCCCATTGCTTTTGCCAGGCGGACCGCTTCCGGGATCCCTGATTCTACAAGCACCTGGACAGAAACAGTATTTACAGATTTACACAGCGCTCCTTCGAGGGAATAATAACCGCCATACTGGTCATCCGAATTGGAAGGTGACCAATTCTGGTATTCCGGGTAGGTGATCTTCTGATTTGCATAGTATTTATCAGGTGGCAGTCCCTGTTCAAGAGCCGAGGCATATACAATTGGTTTAAATGCAGATCCAACTTGCCGCCGGCTTAATACATGATCATACTGGAAATAGCGGAAATCGTCACCGCCAATCCATGCTTTTATGTCTCCTGTTTCCGGTTCAATGGCTATAAAACCGCAATGAAGTAAAGTCAGCATATATTTAATAGAATCCATCGGAGAAATGTTCACACTTTTTTCTCCTGTCCAGGAAAATAGTTTCATACTTAAGGGCTTCCTGAATGCCTCGGCTATTTCGGTCTGAGATTTACCTGCCTCTTTCATTCTTTTATAACGGTCTGATCTTTTCATTGCCCTTTCAAGGATTTGGGTATTTTTCCCCCATGGATATTTGCCTTGCCAGTGTTTTTCAAAGGTTGCCTGTAATTCTTTCATCCTTTCCTGCATTGACAATTCGGCATACTTCTGCATCCGGGAATCAATTGTTGTAATTATTTTCAGTCCGTCAGTGTACAAATTATAAGGTGTTCCATCAGGTTTATTGTTACCCAAACACCATTCTTCCAACTGAGGGCGGATAAGTTCTCTGAAATAGGCTGCCAATCCAGTGTTATATACAAGATAATTGTATTTCAGACCAAGCGGTTCTTTCATGTACTTTGCCGCCTGTTGAGAAGTAATATATTTATATTTAAGCATTTGGCTTATAACAACATTCCTTCTTTGCAACGACCTCTCAGGATTCTTGTGCGGATTATAATAATTATTGGCTTTCAATAAACCTACCAATGTAGCCGCCTGAGATACTGTCAGTTTGGCCGGAGTGGTACTAAAAAACCTTTCGGCTGCCGTCTCAATACCATAGGTATTTTCGCCAAATGGAACTGTATTTAAGTAAAGGGTGAGGATTTCTTCTTTCGAATAGAGCTTTTCAAGCCGGTAGGCTATGATCGATTCCCTTATTTTACTTATCGGTATTGTCAGGGGTCCGTAATTTTTCCTTCCAAATATATTTTTAACTACTTGTTGCGAAAGGGTCGATCCCCCGCCGGCACTGCGGTCAACCATAAAGATAGTCTTGACCACCACCCGAAGCAGCGCCCATTCATCAATTCCCCGATGTTCATAAAATCGGACGTCCTCTGTGGCAACGAGTGCATTGATCACATTCGGGGAAATTTCCTTAAACTTTACATTGCTCCTGTTTTCAACATAGTAACGGCCCAATAATTTATTATCTTTAGAATATACTTCCGATGCAACAGGTTCTTTTATTTTAATCAGCGCTGCTGAATCCGGCAATTGTCCGAAAGTACCTGCATAAACTAATGCAAATAATATTATCAGAAGAAAAAATCCAAACAAACCTAATTTAATTCCCCAGAATATTAAAGTTCTGATAGGAAAATGGCCCTTGGAAATCAATGATTTTTGTGGAAGGCTCGTCCTCTTTCTTTTTCGACCCAAAGTATTTCTTTTCCTTGCTGACATACCCCTATTTCTTTTTCTCTTTTAAGCTGTCCGATGGTTTTCACAGATATAAGGCGGTAAGTTAAACGTCTGTAAAATTAGTTATTTTGTCTGAGGAAAACTCATAATCAGTGACGACCACCGGTAATTGATATCTTCTTATTCATTAAATTAAATCCTGATAAAAAGATTTGTATTGTGAGACAAGGTATTAGAAATCAATATCAACATTTTATTCAAAAAAAATGGTATTTATGTGAAAATAATTCATTAAGAATTTTGTTTAATCCAATATTTTTACAGACCTTAGCCAATGCCAATTCATTTGGCTGAAAAACTAACTAAAAAAGAAAATTTATGATTTCCTGTCGGATTTGTTGTACTAAACAAAAATTTTGCCTTGTAAATGTTGCATAATTAAGTGAGATGCCTTATCTTTCGGGAAATCTGAGTGATTATTAACTATTTTAATTAACTTTTTTGTACTATGAACAAAGCTCAATTAATCGATGCTATTTCTGCAGAAGCAGGAATGACAAAAGTAGACGCCAAAAAAGCATTAGATGCTTTTGTAAAAACAACAAGCGAACAGTTGAAACAAGGCGATCGTATTGCTCTTATCGGATTCGGAACTTTCTCAGTTACAGAACGTCCCGCCCGTCAGGGCCGTAACCCCCAAACTGGCGCAAAAATCAAAATTGCAAAGAAAAAAGTTGTAAAATTCAAAGCCGGCAGCGAATTAACGGCTGATGTACAGTAAAACATTCAAAAGTAAAAGGGGTTTAAAAACCCCTTTTCTTTTGATATCTCCTCCTCTAAATCTCTGCCTTAATATCTCTGTCATGTCACCAGGTTTGAGATAAATTTGCGTTTTCTCCCCTCTTTGTGCGCTCTTTGAACGCTGTTCCTGCGCTTAAGAGCGAAATAATTGCGAATAAAGTACTTTTAAATATCACTCAGGCTATCGTCCTGAAAGACTCCGATCTAAAAGTTTTGCATAGCATGAAGCTTTTTATAAATGCCATCTGCCTCCAATAATTCCTCATGATTTCCCCTTTCAACAATTTCACCTTCATGGAATACGCATATTAAATCTGCATTTTTAATGGTAGATAAACGGTGGGCAATGACTATGGAAGTACGGTTTTTCATCAAATTCTCAAGAGCTTCCTGTACAAGTTTCTCTGATTCAGTATCGAGAGCTGAAGTGGCTTCATCAAGAATGAGTATGGGCGGATTCTTCAAAACAGCACGGGCAATTGAAATCCGCTGACGCTGACCACCTGATAGCTTTCCTCCCCTGTCGCCGATATTCGTTTGATAGCCGTCAGAAGTAGCAATAATAAAATCATGGGCATTGGCAACCTTAGCGGCATTTTCTACCTGCTCAAATGTGGCATTTTCAACGCCAAAGGAAATATTATTAAAGAAAGTATCATTAAAAAGTATCGGTTCCTGGTTCACATTACCCATCAATCCTCTCAAGTCTGCTATTTTGTAATCCCTGATATCGATGCCGTCTACCATGATCTGACCTTCGGATACATCATAAAACCGAGGAAGCAAATCAACAAAGGTAGACTTGCCTGATCCGGATTGCCCAACCAATGCAACAGTCTTACCCAACGGAACAGTAAGATTTACATTCTTAAGCACGTTATCTTCCTGGTACCTGAAAGTAACATTTTTATATGCTATTTCCCTTGTGAATTTGTTAACAGGTATTGGATTCTCTCTCTCAACGATATTGTTGTCAGCTAACATCACCTTGTCAATCCGGTCCATTGAGGCCAATCCTTTTTGTACGGAATACAAGGCAGTTGTAAATGACTTGGCGGGATTGATAATCGTATAGAAAAAAGCCAGGTAAGTAATAAATACAGCAGCGGATATTGTGCTGTGATTGCTTAACACAAGAGTACCTCCATACCACAGAACGATCACTATTACAGCAGTTCCTAAAAATTCACTCATCGGATGAGCAAGATACCGTCTCCACATCAGATTGTTCATAATGTGATAGTATTCAGTATTCTGTCTTCCAAAATGAGCTTTCACTTTTTCTTCGGCATTGAAAGCCTTTATGACTCGTAATCCTGTGAGAGATTCTTCGATTGTTGAAAGCAACTCCCCCATTTTATTCTGTCCGCGCATGGAAGGCTTTTTAAGACTTTTCCCGACTTTACCTATCAGATAACCTACAACCGGCAATAAAAGAAAAACAAATAAGGTCAAAGACCATGACATGTAAATCATAACTATAAGCGATATGATAATGGTCATCGGATCTTTAAACAGCATCTCAAGAGAATTCATGATTGAATTATCAATCTCCTGAACGTCGCCGGTCATTCTGGCAATGATATCTCCCTTTCGTTCTTCAGAAAAAAATCCAAGCGGCAGGATTAAGATTTTTCTGTATATCTGATTACGTATATCACGCACAACCCCATTTCGCAAAGGGACCATCATACAACTGCCCAAATAGGTAAACCCCACTTTTAACAAAACCATAATGACAAGGAAGATCCCAATATAAATGAGAGTGACCTGACTGCCATGTTCATGAATAATCTTGCTTATTTCATATAATACATTTTCTTCAATGCTGCTCTTTGTAAAAAGCAGTTGAGCAGGTTTAGTTTCAACCACTTTCATGGTGCCGAACAGAACCTGAAGCACAGGTATAAGGGCAAGTAATTGAAACGCTCCGAAGATTTGACCAAGAAGATTAAATAGAATATTTAATATAACATAGCCTTTATAAGGAGGTATAAAACGTTTTAAAAGAAGGTAAAGACCTTTCATAGTAACTAATTACACGAATTATTGACGAATGACACTAATTTTTATTAGTCTTTTGTTTAATATTCAATTTATTAGAAGATAAGAATGTGTGATTGAAAGAGTGTGAAATTTTCTCATTTTCACATATTCTCATGTTCCTAAAAAATGTTCACTCTTTACTAATTACTGATTAAATAGAGACACCTGTATAATTTTGTGGGGTAATCTGCATTAATTCTTTTTTAACATCCTCGTTTACTGAAAGATTATCTATGAATTCATGAATCACCTCACGGTCAATTTTTCTGTTAACACGCGTCAGGTCCTTTAGTGTTTCATAAGCGTCAGGATAACCTTCCCTTCGTAAGATTGTTTGAATCGCCTCAGCTACCACAACCCAGTTTTCTTCAAGGTCACGATTTATGGCTTCAGTATTCAGCAACAATTTACCTAACCCTTTTAAGGTTGATTTAATGGCAATCAGAGTATGGGCAATGGGCACACCAATATTCCTTAAAACCGTCGAATCGGTGAGATCTCTCTGGAGTCTGGATATTGGCAATTTGCCTGAAAGATGTTCAAATACAGCATTTGCTATTCCAAGATTTCCTTCCGAATTCTCAAAATCGATGGGATTGACTTTATGGGGCATTGCTGATGAACCGACCTCGCCTTTGGTAATTTTTTGCTTGAAATAATTCATGGAAATATAGGTCCAGCAATCCCTGTTAAAATCAATAAGGATGGTGTTGATGCGTTTCATGTTGTCAAAAATCGCCCCGTAATTGTCATAATGAGCAATTTGAGTAGTAACCTGAGAACGTTCAAGCTGTAAAGCATTTCTCACAAACTTATTGGCAAAGTCAACCCAGTCAATATCCGGATAAGCCACATGATGTGCATTAAAATTACCTGTTGCTCCGCCGAATTTTGCATAACAGGGAATTCCTTTCAACAATTCAAGCTGTACATTAAGCCGTTCAATAAAAACCTTCATTTCCTTGCCAAGCCGGGTCGGGGATGCAGGCTGTCCGTGTGTCTTGGCTAACATGGAAACATCCTCCCATGCATAAGCCATCTCCTCCAACTTTAAAATCAGTTCATCAATTAAAGGAGTATATACATTTTGTATTGCATCCCTTAGCGAGCAAGGCACAGCAGTATTATTAATATCCTGGGAAGTTAATCCGAAATGAATGAACTCTTTGAACTTACTCAATCCCAATGAATCGAACTTTTCTTTAATAAAATATTCTACCGCTTTGACATCATGATTTGTTATCTTTTCGATATCCTTTATCCGGCGGGCGTCATCAAGACTAAATGAATTATAAATATCTCTTAGTTCAATGTTTAGCTCGGGATCATAATCCTTTAGCTGGGGCAGAGGGATCTCGGTCAGTGCAATAAAATATTCAATCTCAACAAATACCCGGTATTTTATCAGTGCAAATTCAGAAAAATAATCACCGAGCTCCGATACTTTATCACGATATCGCCCATCCACAGGTGAAATAGCAGTCAGATTTTCCAATTCCATTTATAACGAATTTCACGAATTAATGACGAATCCCGCACTTGCGGGACGAATTGCCTGTTATATTGAATACAAAAGTAACAATTTCCCCGATATCATTTGAAGTTTTAAGCCTAAAGCTTAAAGACCAAAGGTCGTTAGCCAATGAAAGAACTGGAAAAAATTATAATTGCCACAGATCACTAAGATGTCTTTTATAGCTTGCTTGCTTTCTTACTTCCTTTCATTCATTGATTTACACAAAATAAGGGAGTGTAAACGGAAAATACTGCTTCACCCCTCACCTTATTCTTTTATTAATAAGTCCCACCATATCCTGAGATACAGTCCAAACAGAGTAACGGATCCTTATTCCCTTATTAATAAGCGAATAAGGGAAAATGTTCTATCGCAATTCTATGCTACTTAGGAAATAAGGGAATCCTGATTTTTAATATAAGTTACATAAGAGGTAATATGTTTGATGTAATTCAAGGCTGCTAAGGGAAGAAGGGAATCCCCATTTTTATATAAGTAGGTTAAAAAACCGAAATAAGATCTTTGTAACCTAAAGTATTACTAACCTAATCTCCTACAGCATACAATCTAAAGTCTTCGTGTCAATTCGTCCTGATTCGTGAAATCTTTCAACATAAACCGCTACTTTGAACAAGTATTGTATTGCAGGCCTGGTTTAGAATCGGATTAATGTTTAACTGCTGTAATGAATGTTACTGCTGCCGTGAATTTGAATACACACTCAAGTTAATCAAAACTCCAGTCCACTTCCAGCCTGTTATCCTGGGATTGCCTTTTAATTATATTTGTTTTCTTCCGGAAATTGCTTTACTCCTTTCAACACTTTACCAAAGTTGTACCAAATCCGTATTTTGTTCACTGTTTCTCCACTATTTATCCACTATTCCTCCACTAATTAGTGGAGAAACAGTGTTTATGCAGTATAAAAATAGTGTTAATGATATTGCCTTGGTACGGACATGTTACGAGGAAGGTAATGCGAAGGTCTTCAGGGATCATGTAAATAAATTACATTTCCAGGAGTTTATACAGAAGTTCTATGGATAGTCACATCTTTTTTAACTCAGATTAAAAAATTTTAGTCGGTAATTTTTGAATTTGAGCATATTACATATCTTTCCTCGAAATTTGATTGCTTAAAAATAACTCCTCGTAATCCTCTGTATTTTAATACGGGAAATAAGAAAATCTTCTTACTGAATGCGTAATAAAGGATATTTCCTTAATCTTTTACAAGACGCACTGAAAATCCGTTTGTGAATAAGTATTGTCCGCGGTAAACGGCGGAGTTGTTATTGGACAATTCGTAATAGACAGACCCGTAAAGCCCCGAAGAGGCTGACCACCAGGCACCCGATTTACCGGCAAGGTCAAATCCGCTGAAACTGCTGCGGACACCTCCCGGGAGGGCGGTGAATCCTGATACGTTAGTAGCCCCGGTATTGGGAGAGAACCAGTGTATCTTTCCTTCTTCTTTTAGTTTTCCTCCGGCAATATTGCTTACCACTCCCCAGTCTTCATTAAAAACTGAGCCGGCATCAAGATATTGGATCAGTATCCGCCATTCTTCGTCTGCAGGCACATGCCAGCCTGTGGGAGCGATATTGTTTGGACTGGTCACAGCAAGCCAGTTATAGAGCCGGCCATAAATTGGCGGATAGCTGCTGTCTTCCTCGTAGTCACAATAGGCTTCGTAGCTAACATAAGACCAAATCTCATCATCGGCGACATGAGTTATATCAGACATGTTGCGGTATTTGGTCGTTCGCAGGTTTTCAGCCATCCAGGTCTGGGTGCCGATCGTGATGGTCTTATACGTGTTGCCTTCCTGGTCGGTCATCGTGCCGTAAGTAAGCCCCTGTTTAAAAACGATGGGAGCGGTAAGATCGGTGACGTTGTTTGAATCATTGCCTCCCGAATCTTTTGTGCACCCGTTAATAAGAGCCACACAAAAAACAGCAAGTAATGCAGCAAAGGATACGAAAATTCTTTTCATAGGTAAATAGTTATTAATCAATCATTCAAATGAACCGGTTCAACCGGATGGATTATAATAAACCAGAACTAAGAAGATTAAAAACATACTCAAAGATAGTAATATTTTTATTCATTATCATCGCTTCCTTTCGTGACTTTTACGCTAAAAGAATTATTTTCTTCAATATATAATAAGCCTGATGTTAAAAGATCGTTCTCCTTGAATAAAGCTGACCAATACATATATATACAAAGTCTCCAAAGCTCATCCTGATGTTTCTTGACTGAACCGGATGCAGGTATTTCACAGAGCTTTTTCAATCTTTACACCGTTTATGTCCACTGCTTGAATAGAAACTATAATGCTTTTTCTTCTTTTCCAATTCATCTCAAGAATCCAATGATTATAAGACGGATAGAAAATAAAAATTCGGTAAGTTTTCGGGAGAGAATAAAATTCGGCAACACAAAGCCTCATTATGACTTGCATCATCTCCTGTCTTATATTGATCTTTATCTGCTCTTAATTTGTATTTTTACGAATGAGGATGAGATAAAGAGTGGAAAAAATCCGGGGTAGGATCAAGAGAATCCTGTCATTTTGTCAGTATATCATTTGTTATTAAGCTCAAAATCTTTTCATTATTTTTCAGATACGGTATTTTCGTCGGATTTAGAAAGAAACATTAAGTGGATTAATTCTGTATAATTTAATCTGCCTTTAAATTAGTTGAGATGAATTAAATTCGTGGTTCAAATTCGGTGGAAATAGAATGATAAGCAGTATCATTTTTATATCATAAATAAATTGTATAATTAATAGAGATAAGGTAATATAAATACCATATGAGTGAATCTGTTAAGAAAAAAGTGACAATTTCCGGTTTGCGCAATGCTTTTAAATTATATCGCTTCATCAAACCTTTTCAGGCTGAATATGCGCTGGGATTGTTTTTTCTTTTGGGTTCAAGTCTTGCGAGTTTAGCATTTCCAAAACTTTTGGGAGAGCTTGTTAATTCAGGGAACAAAAGCGGTATCGGGAGTGAAATGACAAGGATAGCTCTAACCCTTGGAGCCGTTTTGATTATTCAGGCCACATTTTCTTATTTCCGGGTTGTCCTGTTTGTAAATGTCACCCAAAAATCACTCGCGTTGCTGCGCCAGGAAACTTACAATCATCTGATAAAACTGCCTTTGAAATTTTTTGAAAAGCGCAGGGTAGGTGAATTAAACAGCCGGATATCATCTGATGTGACACTTTTGCAGGAAACATTAACTGATACGCTTGCCGAATTTCTACGTCAGATGATTATTATCACTGGTGGGATAACTTTACTTGCCATCATCTCTATAAAACTGACTCTTTTTATGCTGGCGGTTCTTCCGCCGATCATGATAATGGCTCGCTTTTTTGGCCGTTATATTCGCCGTTTTTCAAAAGAGGTTCAAAACCGGGTGGCGGAATCTAATACCGTCGTAGAAGAAACTTTGCAGGGAATTCAAAGTGTGAAAGTATTTACCAATGAATTATTTGAAATCGGACGATACAGGGAAAAGACAAATTCTATAGCATCGCTTGGAATGAAAAGCGGAAGGTATCGCGGAGCTTTTTCTTTCTTTATCATTCTGGGAATGTGGGGAGCCATGGTTGCTGTTATCTGGAAAGGGTCAACACTGATGGCAGGCGGACATATGGCGGCAGGAGATCTATTTTCATTTGTGATCTATTCTGCATTTGTCGGGGGAAATATCGGGGGACTTGCTGGTGTATTTGCAAATATTCAGAAATTTATCGGTGCTACGGATAACCTTTTTGAGTTGTATAAAGTGGATGAAGAGACTTTGATAGAACCGAAAATCCTTGACAAAAAAGATGAATTGAAAGGACAGATCATTTTCAGTAAGCTGTCGTTTCACTATCCAACCCGGACTGAAGAGGAAGTTTTGAAAGATATAAATTTAGTCATTGAACCAAATCAACTCATTGCTTTGGTTGGGCCCAGCGGAGCAGGGAAATCGACTCTGGCTTCTCTCATTTTGCAACTGTATTTTCCTACGGGAGGAAAGATTTTATTTGACGGCAGAGACAGTTTGACATTTCCCCTTTCTGTTTTAAGAAACCAGATTGCACTCGTTCCACAGGATATCTTTCTGTTCGGAGGCTCAATCCGTGAAAATATTGCTTATGGTAAGACGAATGCGACAGATGAGGAAATTTATGATGCCTCATTAAAAGCCAATGCTTTGGATTTTATCCTCAGTTTTCCCGAAAAATTTGAGACGATTGTGGGAGAACGAGGTACTCAGCTTTCCGGCGGACAACGTCAAAGAATTGCCATTGCAAGGGCAGTGTTAAAGGATCCCAGAATACTGATTCTCGATGAAGCCACATCTTCTCTGGATTCCGAATCGGAACGACTGGTTCAGGATGCATTAGAAAATCTCATGGCTCACAGGACTTCCATTGTCATTGCACATCGATTGGCAACAGTCAGGAACGCAGATATGATTCTCGTGCTTGATAAAGGACGCATTGTTGAAAAAGGCACCCATGATCAATTAATTCAGATGGATGACGGCATCTACCGTAAATTGAGTGAATTACAATTTGTGGGATAGCTCTTTAAAGTAATCAGTAAACAGTGAACAATTCACCCGAAGGGTTAATATTATATTAGAAGACCGGAAATAATAAACCGGTTAAAATCTCAAAGGGGGTGACATGATTAATAAGTTAAGAATGGTCAATGAAGAGTTAACAGTTTAGAGTAAGAATTTCTTTCTATGTTTGTTGACAAGTCTGTTGCAGGAAGTTAACGGAAGTAAAGGCAGGAGTGGCTAAATCCATAACAAAACAGACAGATTTGTACAAATACGATTAATCGCGTCTCTACTTTTCAATACGATAAAGTGCCTTGCTGTTTCTCACAATAAGAGCTTTATCTGAAATGGCAGGTGTGGCCTTAAATTCTCCCTCCATCTGGTTTTGAGCCAGCATTTTAAATTCTCTGCCTTCCTGAAGCACATATACAATCCCTCTTTTTGAAAAGAAATAGATTTTGCCGTCTGCACAAACAGGTGATGAGTAAAATTCCCCCTTCAGTTTATTTGTATAAACAACTTTTCCGGTTTCTGCTTCAAGGCAGGTCAGAGTTCCGCGTTCATGAATCATATATAGCAGACCATCTTTTATTACAGGTGAAGTAATTGCAGGAATATTTTTATCAGTAAAGGTCCAGACAACATTAGTGTTTGAAATATCCCCTTTGCCGTCAGGTTTGACTCCCATTAGCTTTATAGGCTCCATCAGTCCTGTGGTGAAAATGACTAATCCATTGCTGAACATCGGCATCGATATAGTCGTGTCAGACACATAAGGAATTCTCCATATCTCTTCTCCGGTCATCGGATTATAAGCGATACAGACTTCAGCCCCGTTACTGATCAATAAGTCTTTGCCATTCAAGTTAATAATAATCGGCGTAATAAAAGCTTTCCTGGCAATTGCCGGTTGATTTACATAGTATTCCTGAGGACGGACAGATTTCCAAACCGTCTGACCGGTTTTTTTATTCAGCGCGATAAGGAACTGAATATCGACACCTTCAAAATGAAGGATCAGTAAATCCTTGTAAATTATTGGGGAGGAAGCAGGTCCCTGAACATAATCGCACTTCAGGTCTTTACGGGTCCAGACGATTTTGCCGGAAGAGGTCTCGATACATGCAGTCCCCATTGAACCAAAATGGACATACGCATATCCGTCTTCAATTGCAGGAGTCGGTGTAGCAAATGTATTTAATGTGTGAAGCGGAGGCACACTGTCGGGATCAAATACTTCAATGTTATGAATAATCTTTCCGGTTTTCAGATTGGCACAGACTGCAAATAATCTTTTCCCGGTCGAATCTGCTGTAGTCAGCCAAACCTGATCACCAAAAACAACCGGGGAGGAAGCGCCAATACCATGAATAGGTGTTTTCCATGTAATGTTCTCATTTTCAGTCCAGGTTAAGGGAAGCCCTTTATTCGAAGATAATCCGTTAAGATCTGAACCCCTGAAAAAAGTCCAGTTTATTTTTTGTAAACTGTTTTCATCAGAGATATTTGTTTGAGCATAAACCGGACTTAAAAACAAAAACAAAATAATGGTTCCAATCAGTGAAAATTCTCTATTCATGGTATAGTATGGTTTTATTTAATTGGGCAAAGATATCTTATTATTTGAAAATTTGCGGTACTATATGAATGGATCAAAATGAATTAAAGAATGAAAGAATAAACGTGACGATGTTATGCTAATGTACTGATGGTTATTCTTTAATTCTTTAATTTTCCTGAGACACCAGACTTTAGTCTTTAGCCTTATTTCAACTGAAAGTTGATAGGGAAAGTATAATATACCGGAACCGGTTTTCCACCCATTAAACCAGGATCCCACGGCGGCATTTTTTTAAGCACCCTTATAGCCTCCTCATCGCATCCAAATCCAATTCCACGAATAACCTTAATATGTGAAATTGAACCATCTTTCCCAACGACGAAATTCACGATTACCTTTCCTTGTACACCCGCTTCTACAGCTTTTTGCGGATATTTCAGGTTTTGCTGCAGAAATTTCATCAATTCTGTTTCACCGCCTGGGAACTGAGGTTCAACCTGCGCCACTAAGAAAGGTTTTTCCTCTTCACCTTCACCGGCAATTTTTTCATTCTGTGTGGCAATTGGAGCATTAACATCATTTGTCCCCTTATTAAAATTAACCGCACCTATTGCCGACTTTGATTCAACAATTTCCTTCTGCATTTTGGGTTCTTCTTCCTGATTTACCTCTACATCAGGTTTAATCACAGGAGGAGTGAACTTGATGGTATTTCTGATTTTAGGTGGCGGTGGTATTTTTGGAACAACATTTAATGGTTGTTCTTTGGGTTTGGGGATATTGATATTAGATAAGGTTCTCACACTTACCTCCAGTTCTTTTTGTTGCGGTACGATCTTATGTACTATATCCTCAGCAAAAGATGCAAAGACAAAAATGGCTGCCGCTACAATTAATGCCCAGAAATGTCTTGCGTATGACCCTTTCCTGTTTTTGTAAGCGCCATATTCTTTGTTCTTTCCCTCGAATATCAGATCACACCATTCATCGGAATATATGTCGTTTTTTCTTGCCATTAAATTATTCACTTATTTCATTCTCTTTTTCAATTTCAGCTTTACTTTTTTACTCTGATTCTTTCGCTAAACCATTTTAATCAGTAAAACATATAATCATTATAGCAAATATTGTGCAACTGTTAATATTTTCAGTAAAAAATTCTCAATTGATATGCATTTCTACAATTTTTCAGTTTCTTATGTAAATTCAAATAAAACCGTTACATATATAAAGTTACTGAAAAATAACTTCATATAATTTATTTAACGTTTTTTTTTTGGAAATGTTTAATTTTCATATATTATTTGTGTAGTGAAGCTGTAAGGAATGAAAATGAAAATGAAAAATTGGGAAAATGTGTGTATCTCACCTTATCACTCTCTCACCTTCTTATCACTTCAACCAATAAAGGATGGTTTTATCATACAAATACCCCCTGCATACCGTGTACACAGGGGGCTCAGTTGCCTGGTCATAATCAAATAACCAATGCGTATGAAAACATCGGAAATATACTAAAAAATATTTCAGTTACCAAATCGAAAATACCGACTTTTATGGCTATGCATAACTTACTTATGATTACAAGAAAAGAGCATTATCAGCTTTACTCCTATGCAGGTATCTTCTCTCCTGATCTTTGTATATCTGTCGCAGAAGCCTTATATTGCTAAAAATCCTATCCTTTAAAAACAGATAAATGGAACATTCGTTGCAGGCGATCCGGATAAACCTTAAAAAAATAGCCCGAATCACCTGTAGGCTTTTAACTCTTTTATTATCATTGATGCTGTGCAATCTTTCTTTTGCACAGCCCCCTGAACCCATTCAGACCGACCGTCCTGACCAGACTGAAAGCCCTTTTACCGTTCCGAAATACTATCTCCAGGCTGAGTACGGATTTTCATTCGAGAAGACAAACGGCAGCTTACAATCGGTTTACTGGCCCTCCGTTCTCTGGAGATACGGGATTAGCAATAGACTGGAATTTCGGCTGGTTACAGAACTGCTCACCTTGAAAACGGAGGATCGGAAAATATCGGGATTAAATCCCCTGACCGTTGGATTTAAATTGAATTTGTTTAAGAGCCGGGGAGTTATTCCGGCAACCTCCTTTTTAGGTCTACTGACCACTTCCGGCCTCGGCAGCAAAGAGTTCCGGACAACCCACTATTCTCCTTCCTTTAAATTTGCCATGGAGAACGACCTTTCCGACCAGATGACGATCGGTTATAACCTGGGCGCTCAATGGAACGGGGAAACGTCTGATCCCTCTTTTCTCTACAGCCTATCCATCGGATTTGCCATTATCAGGAACCTCAGCGGATACACGGAAATATACGGTTACTTCCCTTACAGATCTATACCTGACCATCGGTTTGACACGGGAGTATCCTACCTTATTAGCAAGAACATCCAGACGGACCTTTCCGGTGGACTGGGACTGAGCAGGGAATCACCTGCTTTTTATATTGCAGCGGGTTTTTCATTCCGGTTCAGTACGGTAAAATCAAATAAATTATGATAAATCCAACACCGATCCTATGTTTTGTTAACAATTATGAGGTTTAAATTGTTAAACAGTATTGAGAATAATCTTATGGAAGAAATGCATAAGGAAACATCAAAGAAGAAATTTGACCTATCGAAGGAATCGCTTTCCGAAGTACATTCCACCGTCCGGATACCGGGCGGACCTGGCTTATGGAAAAAGATGCTTGCCTTTTTCGGGCCAGCTTACCTGGTCAGTGTGGGTTATATGGATCCCGGCAACTGGGCCACCGATATTGCCGGAGGCAGCCAGTTCGGATATAAGCTGATCTGGGTGCTGCTTATGTCGAACATTATGGCTGTCCTGCTTCAAAGCCTCAGCACCAGGTTGGGTATTGTGAGGAGAAGAGACCTCGCCCAGGCTTCAAAGGAAACTTACTCATCCTTTACAAATGCCGTTCTGTATATTCTTGCAGAGATAGCCATTGCAGCCACCGACCTTGCAGAGGTCCTGGGAATGGCCATCGGTCTTAACCTGTTGTTTCATCTCCCGATTTTATGGGGAGTGTGCCTCACCTTTACGGATACCTTTCTGCTTCTTTTCCTTATCAATCGGGGAATGAGGGTAATGGAAGCCTTTATCCTTGGATTGATTAGCATTATCGGCATGGCATTTATGGTTGAAGTTTTTTTTGCCAAACCGGATGCGGGAAGTCTTCTCACGGGTTTTATTCCGACCCTTCCCAACAGCGCGGCTTTATATATTGCCATAGGTATCATAGGGGCCACGGTTATGCCGCATAACCTTTACCTGCACTCCTCGCTTGTACAGAGCAGGAGATTGGGCGAGAGCCACGAAGAGAAAAAGGAAGCGATCCGCTATAATTTTATGGATTCAGTCATTGCTTTGAATTTGGCTTTTTTTGTCAATGCCGCTATCCTTATCCTTTCGGCAGCCACTTTTTATAAAGCCGGGATGTTCAATGTGTCGGAAATCCAGGATGCACATCGTTTTCTCCAGCCCCTGTTAGGCACCCAACTGGCTCCTGTATTATTTGCCGTGGCACTGATAGCCTCGGGACAAAGCTCCACACTGACAGGGACCCTTGCAGGCCAGATTGTGATGGAAGGATATATGAATATAAGAATACAGCCCTGGATAAGGAGAATGATTACACGGCTCCTTGCCATTATCCCTGCAGTCATTACCATTCTCATCTTTGGGCCGCAATCAACAGGCAGATTGCTGATTCTTAGCCAGGTCATTCTCAGCCTGCAGTTGGGATTTGCGGTCGTTCCGCTGATCCATTTTGTAAGCGACAAAGAAAAAATGGGAAGTTTTGCAATAGGCAGGGGAATAAAAATCATTGCATGGATTATTGCCCTGGTGATTATTGTCTTAAATGCAAAACTTATTGTGAATGAAATTGTCACCTGGTGGAACACCGGCACAGCCAGGACAATTCTTATACTGATCGTGATTCCTGTTGCTGTTGGTGCAGGAATCCTTCTTTTGAACATCACTTTACAACCATTCATTAAAAGATTCTTTATGAGAACTATCCGTACACCCCACACGGCTGCGGTATTGTCTGACATTGCAACAAAGCCGGTCTATTCGCATATTGCCATTGCGATTGATTTCAGCCCCAACGACAATTCAGTGATCCGTCATGCCCTTTCCCTTGCCCACGCCGAAAGCAAGATTCTTATCATTCATGTGGTTGAAACAGCAGGAGCCATTATTATCGGCAACGAGATAAATGATTTTGAAACACACGACGACAAAGCCCTGCTTGAAAGTTATTCTGCATTTCTGAAACAGAATGGCTTTGATGCAGACATTGAGCTGGGTTTCGGGAATCCCAGGAAAATCGTTCCGAAAATTGTCAATGATTTCGGTGCAGATATTCTTGTAATGGGAGCCCACGGCCATAAAGGAATAAAGGACATCATCTTCGGCACCACGGTAGATACAGTCAGGCATAGGGTAAATATTCCGGTCTTTATAGTCAAAGGAACGACCTGAATCCGGTCAATTCAGGGCAAACATGCACCTAAAAACCCTTGTTTTTCATTACATTATAATTAGCAGAATGGGCAATAAAAAGCAGAAGGCTTCTGTTTTAATAATGTTACAATTATTTATTATTGCTAAATGAAATATGTACCATTTATTTCGTATATTATAAAGAAATAATGAGGATCAAAAACTTTGTGCGGATATAATCGTAAACAATAAAATAATCCATGTAAAGTGATTATAAACAAAATGAATGACTATTGAATAATCCCGATTCATAGGGAATTGACTATTAAACAATGAATCCGTTCGGGAAGTACATAAAAAAAAGGCGAAAGGCTGTTGATTTTTATCTTGACATACCCAAAGAAGCATACGATACACAAACTTATCATAAACTCCGGGTTGAGATTAAAAAGATCAATGATTTTGTCCATTTACTGAGTTATTGCATCAAAGGTTTTAAAAGGGAAAAAATACTCAAACCCTACCGACGTGTTTTCCGCAATGCCGGGAAGTTAAGGGAAGTTCAGATTGAAGAAGACATGCTTGTAGAAGAGTCCTCAGTTGAAAACATCAGGAATTATAAGAAAAATCTGGATGTACTTAGATTAAAATACAGGAAAGCTTATTTTACTATGGTTTGTAAACAGCGCCGACGTATCGATAAAATGCAGCATAAACTTTTACTTCTATCAGAACAAATTGATCCTGAGTCTGCAAATCATTACCTTAATATCTGTGCAAAGCATGCCAATAGCCTGTTGAATAAAAATAACCTCTCGCGAGACAAGTTTCACAAATTAAGAAAGAGCATTAAACGGGTTAATCATATCCTGAAATGCGTCAACACAACCCATAGACCTTATATATCTTCCGGGATAAAGGGAGTGTCGCATTTATTGGGCGAGTGGCACGATTGCCAGGTTAACCTCAAACGAATTGAACAGGCAGAAAAAGAGGGAAAAATATCCGGCGATGAATCCGAAGAAATCAGGGCGATTAAGGATAAGCTCTCTTCAAAAAGAGAGTCGCTATATTTAAAAATACAGTTTACCTTATCAAAAATGAAATCAGAAGCTGGTAAAACTAACGGGAAAATGGAAAATTCTTCCGTAAAATTAAGTTAATCAGATTAGAATTTGCATAAATTTCTGGTAATGTCATTTATTGATTCGAAAGAAGATATAACTTAAAGATGGTGATTTACTTGCAAAAAAATACGGATAATTACGAAGATTTATTAAATCATTTTCGCGAGACTAAGAAAAATTAAAAATCACAGGTTAAAAAGTGAAAATATCAGATCCAAGATGGTAAGAATAAACTTAAATCAGTTGTCCAGGAATTTTGATATTATGATCAGAAGAGCTCCCGAGGGAAATACGGACTTAACACGAGCCGAACACGAGCCTAACACGACGGCAGAATTTTGTATATATTGTTAAATATCTTTTTTTAAACCAGACAGATTTCCGAAACATATCTGGTTTTGTTGTGAATGTGAAAAAATGGGCGGCCGCAAGGGCAACCCCTACGATTAATTTATTCATTATTTACATGAGGGTGTTCAAAAAGTCTTAATAAGTTAACCGGCTGAGAAGGGCCGGGAAGGAATAAAACCTTCCCTGGAGACAAATAGACTTGGCTGCTTCTCAATATTTGATATCTCCAAACATGCTTTTTTATGCAAAACGTCAATTTCAGGCATGGGGCGTCCATATCCAATACTATTAACAACTTTGTACCTGCTATTGTGTTTTGAGATTATCTGAATGCTAACTGTCCCGGACCTGTTTTTTTACCTTCGCTGATGCACATAACATGAAACTTACAATACCCAAAAATAAAATTATTACATTGAATATCATTTAATTAAATAAATACTTTTGTGTATTGCGCAACACAGGAAATACTTTTCAAAGTTTAACTTTAAATCGTCAGTTTAAGTATATTTGCTTTGAAAAATCAGGATAATTGTTAAAGGGAATCAATTTACTTAAATCAACAGGCAGAATCAAATAATATTTTGATTATCAGGTTCTACCTTATTTTTCAGTGATTTAAAGATCAGTATTATTTATTACTTGATCTCAGCTGAGTTTCAAAGCACACAGGACCTTACTGCTTAAATATTAATTGGTATTTGAGCTGTATTTAAACTATAGACCTTTTGGTGCGATGATACAGGGAAGGTCCGATGAAGGTTTTTGGGGAAAAGATAAAGGAATGGAATAGCCTGTGATTCTTTAGGGAGTCACGCATTTTTCATTTCGAACTCAGGTAATTTTGTTATTTTTGGAAGTTGCACTTAAAGAAAGATATCCAATAACTTTACCCCGGGAATTCGGGACGTTTTAATTATTTTAAATTTTATTACCGGTGAAAACATTTAATTCTCTTCTCTTTGCCCTCTGCTCCTTGCTCCTGGCTCTCTCCCATTCTCATTCGGCTTCAGCTCAGTATTCCCTGAAACAAAGAAATATCCTGGCTGACGAAGCCCGGAAAATTGATCTTCCCGGTTGCCTGATAACCGATAACTCTTGGATTAAATTGCCCTCGTACAAAGACAGGCAGTTCTGGGAAAGCCTGCCCGCAGGTATCCGCCAATCCTATATCTCAAAAGCTGAATCTCTTCTGGATTACAATTGGCCGACCATGAAAGCGACCGACTTTTTGGAAATAATCCGCTCGGGAGAACGGCGTGAAAAAGTGCAGAATTCAAACCTTAATGCCCTCACCTCCCTGGTCATGGGAGAACTGGTTGAGGGGAAAGGGCGATTTTTAGATCAGATAATCAATGGGGTATGGTACTTCTGCGAGCAGACCTGGTGGGGATGGTCGGCCCATTTCTACCTTCAGCAGGCCCCCAACGGACTGCCGGATGTAAATGAGCCGACCATCGATCTGGGGGTAGGCGAAACGGCAAATAACCTCGCCTGGACGTGGTTCCTGTTCAAAGATGAATTCGATAAGGTTCATCCCCTCATTTCAATCCGTTTAAAGGACGAACTGACTAAAAAGGTGTTGATCCCCTACTACACACGTGATGATTTCTGGTGGATGGGTTACAGGAAAGAGGGTTACAGCGTCAACAAACCGTCCAATCCCTGGTTCAATTATAAAAATGACCTTAATCCTAATCTTCTTGTTTCGGCAAAGATTACCGGCAGCGGCGTTAACAACTGGGATCCGTGGGTAAATTACAACATGCTGAACGTTATCCTGTTGCTCGAAAGCGATCCGGCTAAAAAACTCGCCGGAGTCGAAAAAGTGATCCGCTGCCTTGATAGCTTCCCAAACAGCTACCCGGACGACGGAGGTTGCAGCGAAGGGCCGATGTATTGGGGAGCTGCAGGAGCCAGGCTGTTTCAAAACCTTAAATTACTTAAAAATGTAACCGGAGGTAAATTTGACGTGTTCGATAATCCCCTGATCAAAAATATAGGCACTTATATTTGCAAGGCCAATATTCATGCCCCCTATTTTCTTGATTTTGCCGATGCCGATGCCAGGGGTAGCGGAAGCCCTTTCGAGGTTTATGAATATGGTAAGGCAATCAAAGATACGCAGATGCAGCAATTCGGGGCTTATCTGGCCAAATTGGATAAATGGGGAACACGCGGTTTTTCAGGCCAGATCGTCAAACAGATCGATCAGCTGAATAAATTAAACGAGATTCAATCTGCTGAAGCAAAAGAGGCCCTTCCCGCTGATTTCTGGCTTTCGGATACCCAGGTAGCCGGGGGCCGCGATGCTGAGGGAAGTTACAAAGGTTTTTACTTTGGCGCCAAAGGCGGAAATAATGCCGAAAGCCATAATCACAATGATGTGGGCTCAGTGGTGATGTATTTTAACGGAAAACCCTGCCTCATCGACCTGGGACGTGAAGCCTATACGGCTAAAACCTTCAGTCCTCACCGTTATGAAATCTGGACCATGCAGTCGAATTACCACAATGTACCCGTTATAAACGGAGTGGCTCAAAAGGAAGGCGGAAAGTTTAAAGCGAAAAATTCTGTTTTCAATGCAGATAAAAAGAAGGTCATCTTTTCCACTGAAATTTCAGGAGCTTATCCATCGGAAGCACAGGTAAAAAACTGGACACGAACTTATACACTTGTCCGGGGAAAAAGCTTTGCCGTCAGAGACAAGTACGAATTAATAGCGAAGAAAGAGGGGATCACAAGTTCAAATCTGATGACGTATTGCAAGGTAAAAGAGTTATCTCCGGGTCTTCTACAGTTTGAAGGAGAGGATTTTAATCTAAATATGACTTACGATGTCCGGCTTTTAAAGCCCAGAATTGAGTTTTACGAGGTAAAAGATGCAAGTCTTAATCGTTTCTGGCCCAACGGTGTAACTCGTGTGGTGATGGAGTTTATCAAACCTGCTTTAAAGGGGAATTCGGTCATGACTTTTACCCCAGCAAAATAAAGGCTGTAGGTTTTAGATTGTAGACTATAGAGTTTTAAAGTTGCAGCTTTGCCCTTTGCCCTTTACTCTCTGCCCCTGGCCTATTGTCTGCAATACTTCAGAACAATATAGCATGCCGGATTGATCATTTCGCTGTGATCAAATCCTTCTAACTGAAACAAAGTGGTCTTTTTATTTCCGACAGCTTTCATGATCTCAAGAAGCCAGGCATTTTCAGCATATCGTGCCGGCATATCAAGATCTTTATCCCCGGTAATCAGAAAAAGCGGCGGAGCATCCTGCCGTGCATGAGATAAAGGTGCAAATTCGTCAATTTGAGGAATTATTTCAGAAACCTTTCTTTCCCTTCTAATGGTTGAATGTGTTACTGTTTGTCCGCTGAAAGGAAATAATCCGGCAATTTTATTGGCATCGATACCATAACGATTTAACCATTTCTTATCCAGGCCCACCATTAAAGTGAGATACCCACCGGCTGAATGACCCGAAACATATATCTTGTCCGGATTACCTCCATATTTCCCAATATTTTTAAATACCCAGGCAACAGCAGCCGCGGCATCATCAATATAAGCCGGACAATTGACTTTTGGACTCAGACGATAATTTACAGGAACCACTGCAATACCATGATTTTTAAGATTTTCAGGAATAAACCGTTCACCCTCAAGCAATCCGCCTCCATGAAACCATACAACTGTCGGAAAATCCTTTTTGTTTGACGGGTAATAGACATCCAGTCTGCAGCGGCTTTCCATATAGTCAGAATGATTTTCCTTTGCTTTGTCACGATAAAGGATGTTAAAATCAGTCTTATAGTCTGAATCACCTTTAGCAAAGGTTTTATCCTGGGCAAATACTATAGGTATAGCCCAATGTATCAAAAGTACGATTAAGATGATTCTGTTCATAGGTATCAGTTTTTATTGTATATTAACAAAGAACCAAGTATTAAAAAGTCGGCTTTGTTTATATTCATTTTCTAATCAGGAGAATATATCTCGATGTTTGTCTTTCCAGGTTCAATCACCGAAGTTAAATCATTTATTCAAAATCTCCCGAAAATATAAAAAGAAAGATGAACAATCAACAGATCATTCATCTTTCAATCAACAAAGTACCAGAGTTAAGTCCGGATTTTTGGTTCAGCGTATCCTTTTATACTTCATCCGGTACAACATAAGGTTTGCGGTACTCCCTTCTAAGCAACATATCAGCCTCGGGATCATCCACAAATTTCTCATAAGCGCCCATAAATTTCAGCTCACGTCCCACACGATAAGAAATATTGGCCAGCAGAGGCAGGCAGGTCGACATAAAGCCTTCATATATTTCACCGTGAAGATCTTCGTTCTTATTAGAGCGTAAAGCGTCAACAAAGTTGGCCCAGTGATTGCCGCCATAAAAATCCGGGCCTTGTTTATCTTTTGACGTCGCGAATGGCGTTCTCTCACGTTGGCGGAAAGCTCTCCAGGTATCATTTGCAATTTGAAGCCACCCTTCGGTGCCATAGAAAAGATTGCCAACTTCTTTACCGTCGTTTCCTTCGTGATTGGTATATCTGCCGCGGACTTCAAACTCAAGCATCTTCCCGTCTTCATATTTAAAGGCAACTGTTTGCGTATTTGGAGTTTCCTGTGTGGTCATACCATCACCGTAAGCCATAACATCGCCATATACTTTATAAGGTTTGTTGTCTGCCTCACTTGGTTCCTTTTTTAATCCGTAAAGGCCACCCGTAGAATAAACTGATACCGGATGTTCATTTTTACTCATGCCCCAGCGTGCGAGATCAAGCTGATGAGGACCAGTATTGCCTGAATCGCCGTTGCCTGTATCCCAGTACCAGTGCCAGCAGTAATGACTCCGTTTCACATTGTATGGGCGCCAGGGAGCAGGGCCTAACCAGCGGTCATAATGGAAGGTTGCGGGTGGAACACTGTCTTTCGCATATCCGTAAGAATCGCGTGCCTTGAAGCAAAGTGCCCTGGCCATAAATACATCACCAATACCGCCGTCATGAATGAACTTAATGGCTTCTCTTACATTGCTGGATGAACGGTTATTCAATCCGCACTGTACTCTCTTGTCATATTTGCGGGCTGCCTCGACCATTTTCCTTCCTTCCCATATTTCATGAGAACAAGGCTTTTCAACATACACATGTTTACCAGCCTGAAGGGCCCATATTGTTGCAAGGGCATGCCAGTGATTGGGAATAACAATTGATACAGCATCAATTTCCTTATCTTCAAATACCTTGAGCATATCCCATTCGGTCAGCGGTTTTTGCCCGGTCTTGTCGGTAACGAGTTTCACAGCATGGGGCCAAAGTTCCTCATCGACATCACAAATTGTTTTGACTCTCACATTGTGTGAGTCTTTCAAACCACACCAGCTGTTGAGATGAACAGTTCCCTGATTACGGACACCTATTTGTCCTAACATGATCCGGTCATTTGCACCAATAATGGAAGCGTAGGATTTTGAACTAAAACCCATTCCACCAATGGCAATGGCGCTTGTTCCCGCTACACTCTTTTTAATAAAATCTCTCCTTTTCGTCATTTTCGGTCTCTTTAAATTAATGAGTAAATGTATAGTGTTGTATTATTTGATTGTCGGAACAAATATTACACTTATATCGAAGATATTCAAATTTATTGATGATAATTTTTATAAGTAATTTTGAACATCTCCGTTACTTTTGCTAATATCCCCCGAAAGTATATCTTTGCTGTGAAAGAAATAATCTGTCAGTCTGAATCTGATTCAAAGAACCTGAACCTGAAACGCTTTCTGAATTATTAATAAATCGAAATACAATTGTCAACATGAAAACAATCTGTTTAATTTTAGTGATTCTGGGTATAATCAGTTGTGAAAATGTCAGTAAAAAAATCGAGAACGGTAATATTGCACGAGCGAGTCAATCACTTACGACTGCAAAGGATGAAAACCAAAAGAATGGTAAAATTACTGTCGTCACTATAACTAAGGAAAAGCAAATACTCACTGTCGGAGGTGAGAATGCAGATATAAGGGGATTTACATCGAAAGCTATTCAAACTGCCGTTGAAGCAATTCATAATATGGGTGGAGGAACAGTAAAAATCCTTCCGGGAAATTATGCCATCAGCGCTCCTGTTAAGCTTTACAGCAACATGGAACTTGTAGGTTCAGGACCTTCAACCGTATTGAAAAAAATAAAAGGTGTTCAGTCTAAAATGATTATTGATGTGGGTTACGGAGAGCTCCAGGCAACTCTTGAAGATGCTTCAGTTTTTGCTCCGGGAATGGGTATCCAGATACATGATGAAAAGCAAAAAGGAGGATGGGATGCAACAACTGCTGTTATTACTGATATTAAAGGCAATACTATCTATTTTGACAACTACACTGTCCGAGATTATTCAACAGCTGATGGGGGCATGGTTTCAAATGCTTGTCCCGTTATATCGGCTGTAGAGGCTAAAAATATAACTATTTCAGATCTTTCCGTTGATGGTGACAGGGCTGAGAATGAAGCAATGGACGGATGCCGCGGAGGAGCTGTTTATCTGCATAAAGTAAAAAAAGCTCTCGTTGAGAGGGTAAATGTAAAAAACTTTACCTCAGATGGTATAAGCTGGCAGATCACCGAAGATGTAACCGTCAGGAATTGTGAAATTTCCGGTTGTGCCAACGCTGGCTTGCACCCGGGAACAGGTTCACCAAGGACCACCATCGAAAACAATTACAGCCATGACAACGATCATTACGGACTGTTTGTCTGCTGGAGGGTAAGAGATGGAGTGGTGCGCAATAACAGGTTTGTTCATAATAACGGTTATGGACTTTCCACAGGGCATATGGATACGGATATGCTGTTTGAAAACAACATCATATCCGATAATGCCCGGGACGGAGTTCTTTTCAGGTATGAAACCAAAGCCAATGCACCTCACAGGAACATATTCAGAAACAATGTTATAGAGAACAACGGATGGAAAGAGGGAGGTTACGGCTTTACCTTCGACAGCCCGGCAGAGAACATTGTTATTGAAGGAAATACAATCGGCAATACAAAAGGTAATTTTACCAAAGCCGCCATACATTATACAAAAAACGGAGATCCTGTACAATTCACAAACAATAAAACAAGCAATCTTCCCGATGGGGAAGTGGTAAGAGATTAATGTTCAATGACCAATGTCCAATGTTCAGCTCTTACGGAAGATTCGCAATTCAATGTTTTAAATGTACAGTAAATTTGAGATAAGTTATTAATTAACAAAAGAAGTATTATTAGAGATAGAGGCTTTTTTCAAACACGAACCAAAAGCGAACCAAACACGGAGCAAATACGAGCCGAATATTTTGAATATATAGTTAATCAGAAAAGATTTAAAAGCTTTGGAAAATCTAAAAATTGTTTTGTGAAGCATACAAACATAAAACTCGTATTTTGATTTATAAAATTTGATGCATAATTTTTCTTAGCACCTTTCAGACAGGGATATAAATTCCTGTTCCTTTATTTTCATTTCCCTCAATTAACAACTATTACATTTTTCCGTACAACATTACGGGAAAAAGATTGTTCCCATTGAAATTGAAGAAACAAAGTTGTAGGAAATGAAAAACAATTTATTCTGTCCATAGTTTCGATGTCTCGTAAAGATCCCAGCATGTTTAATAGCATTTCGGGGAGATTGATTAACCTGAAAGTCCGGGAAAAGGGCTGAAAGCCGGGCAGAATAAGAAAAATTTAATAATATGAGTGCTTTATTACTTTTGGCGTTTAAATTAATAAAATACGTAGTGATCATCACAGGGTGTATCCTGATTGCAACAGGAGTTATCCATGAAGTCAATCCTTATACATGGATAGGTTTGTTTTTAATCGCGGATTCTTATATCCTGTTCGCTTTCGCAAGGAAAGTATTTATTGGATCATAGAATGTAAGGAATTTGAATCAAAACAGGTTTTCTGATTGACACGATATCATTGTAATGATTTATCTTCATCTCCTTTACAGCGAGGTTAAGGGGAAGAGAATGGTCATCAATAAAAATTCATATAACAGAAATTTCCACCTTCTTTCATCAATAAAATAATAAGAAGAGTTAGAATAAAATAATAAGAAGAGTTAGGCAGACTAATTATAACTTTGCGTCAGAAAAGAGGCGATTTCGTTTGTCACAGTGTGAGCATCAAATGGTTTTCTGTAGTGATAGTTTACACCGTTCTTATGAGATTTAATCTTAAAATAGTCATTGTAAGCATCACTGAAAAAACAGATCGGACAATTAATTCTTTTTCTGTGTCTCAGATAATTTATAATTTCAAAACTGGCCATACCTGAAATGATTCCATCAACCATAATCAGTTCAAAATCTCCCCTGTGAATTTTTTCTTTAATGGAAGAAAAGGAAGAAAATCGAATAATCATACACTCAGGCACTTTTCTTTGTAAATAGGAGTCAAGAAGTTTGGAAAAAATGAGATTTTCCGAAATAATGGCTATCTGACGCATACTTTGTTAAGTTAATTAGGCAGTTATTATAAACCAATTAAATTGATTCTGCAGATCATTGGATAATTCCTGAATAAATCTCCCGAAAGTAAATATTTTTTTCCGTAAATGCAAATAATTTTATAAATAATTAATTAAAACAAATTAATTAACTTATTATCTGATTGTTATAAATAAGATATTTTTTAATTGTGTGGTAATATATTTTACAGTCAGTTTTACACCAGATTAGATGAACAAAACAAGACCGTTAAAGTTATGGATTCTTTCATTGTTTACTTTTTTCTTATTTCATCTGCTATTTTTTCCCCCAACGATAGAGCATCCTCTTCTCCCCTGTCAAAAAAGTAAAGATAACCAGTAAATTCGGCCCTCTCAGGAAATATTTCAAATCCTTTATTCCACAATATCTTTATACACTTTATAATCTCGGCAGGAAGAACCCTTCCGAATCCGATATTGTCATTTTTACTGTAAACACCCATAATCATTTGTCCTTTATAAGACAATTGACCGGGATCTCCTTCAAGGCCATTTTTTGTATGCAGGCTGTCACATCCAAAGATTCCGTATTTTCGCCAGTAAAGGCAATCTTCATACTGAGGGATCGAATCTTTGTCAAAGCCGTAAATCCTGGTAATGCCTCCCCAGTTTTTATCCAACACATGCTTTTTATCAAGTCCTATATCACAAATATGCGGAAAACAAAAGTCGATATATCTGATTTTCAGAAACGGACTGTTTTTAAAAATAGATATCTCACTTCTTGCCGGTCCGGGGAATTGCTCCTTCATATTGGGAACAGGCTCCCATACAAGTGAAATGGTCTTTTCTTTAGGTGTATCTTTTATGACTTCAGCCCTGGTAAGTAATCCCCGATGTGCAGCTCCATCGATTAAAGATCCTGCCAGATTGTGATCAGGATGCTTCTTCAAAATCACTTCCCTGATACAGGATTCAGGAGCATCCTGTCCCATCCCGTAACCATAACGCACTTTTATTACCTCATTCTCAAGACTGGCCTCTAAATTGCCCTGTTCGTCTTTCCCAACGCTTACTTTACCCCACTGCCCGCTTTCCGAGCATGAGAATAAAATAACCAAACAAAAACCAAAGAAGAAAAATTTTGCCCCTCCCATTTTCAAACCATGAGTCAACAAATAGGATTTATAAATTCGTAAATCGTTATTCTTTCATTATTCTCTATACCTGATCAGCAAAGAAGGGCCTGGATAATTAATTTCAAAGGCATGGCCCTTAGTTTCGGAATAAATAAAAAAGGTGTTATTCCCTTTTTTCAGGTATTCAACAGGAACCGCTATTTTCAGGAAAGCATAATCGTGCAGTATGCCAGGACTGTCGGCTAAAACCCTGCCGTTTATTCCCAGCTCATGTATTGCTCCATCCTCGGGTGCTGCTGACCAGGTTGAAAGAATAAGATAAGCTGACACAGCTTTTGTAAGGTCATCACCGACAGGGATTGAGCATTCTTTTCGCTGTCCGATTCTTACCCCAAAATTTTCATCCAACCGGTCTGTATTGTACATTTTCACAACAGTGCCTTTTTGTCTGAGCCCTATGTATTCGACCGGCTGAGTTAAATAACTTAAGCCGTTTTTTGAATTAATCTTTGCAATAATTTTAATCGGCCCGTTTTGCTCAGGAACCCAGAGATTATTCCATGCCCCATTATAGGGTGGAAGATATTTCTTATCAATAATATCCTCCCAATTGCCATTATCAATAGTATAATGCCATCCTGCCTCACTGCCATCACCGTCAAGATCATAATCTTTATAAAATCCTATATATTCCACCGATTCCACCATCTCTGGATTGTTCACTTCAGTTTTCAATCCGACAAGATTATAGGCAGTATCTTTTGGCAGCCCTTTACTTATCATTCCCTTAACACAATCTTTTGAGTCATCATAATAAATTCTTGCAGTAAATGAATATAACCAATAATGCGGCCAATTGAAATTATAACAGATTTGAGGACCGCAAAAGAAAGTAAATCTATTATCACCCTCCCTGAAAAGAGTGACAGGTACCTCAACGGGAGGATTTCCAAGAACGGTACGATAATAACAATAAGGATTACCTGGTGTCTTGGGCTGAGGAAAACTGAATTTCCGGCTGCCATTGATCTTAAATGTCTGATCACTCGTTCCGCTGTGTCCTCCCCAAAACTTCAAAGCGATTTCCGCACCAATGGCCTTATCCAGGTCATCTATATTTAAATCCACATAAAAAGAATCATAATAAGCAAACTCGCCTTTATAAGGTGTTAGAACTTTTTTAAAGGAATATTCCTTAAAGATGCTTCCCGGTTTCAATCCATTCTCCTGTGACCACAGGGGATTAATATTGAAGAATATCAGGAAAACAAAATAAAAGTTATAAAAGAAGATTTGTCGACATATTGACAATTTTTTCATAGGTTGAATAATAGAAAATCAATTATTTAATTTCTTCAAGATATTTCATAACCAATTGGTTGTCATCCCTGTTTTTAATTTCCTTGTCAAAAAATCCGATTACAAATTCATTGTTCTGGTCTTGCAGAACAGGTAAAGTATGTTGGGCCCTTCCAAAACCAAAGCAGACCATTCCATCCGGTGCTTTTCCAGCTTCAATCCCCACGGTACCGGACATGTAGGAAAATAGATCAGGATTTTCATCCGGATTTAATTGCTTTAAAAATAAAATCCTGGAGTAGTCTTTTTGTCCTGTATAAACCCAACTCCAGTTATTATATGTACCGGTATTTTGAAGCAGATCGGGACAGGTATTCATTCTGCCGTCCAGGTTATTTCCCCAGTACATTTTTGCCGGATCATATTTTCCTGCCGGAGTACCTTCATACAAAAACCAGTAAGGAATACCGGGCACAGTTTTAACCATTGTGAATTTTGCATAATGATCGTAAAATGACCAGCGGAATTTCCAGCTGCCTGTTTTTGATATGGTCTCAATTAAATTTGAAGCAATCATTTTCGTTTCACATCTGTCAAATCCGGGATGTCCCGCATCTTGGTCGTCACCCTCAATCCCAAGATTCGGTATCCCCCTGTATTTCGAAACCGCATTGTTGGAGGGAGGCGCAGCATCAACATTTTTAAAACTGATCCAGTCTTGACCATCCTTATCAATCATGCTGATGAATCCGCCTCCCGCCTTATCATAGATATAAGTTGCAGAGGGAGTTTCAATCTTAAGTGAAGGGATTCCCTGCTCCACCGTTTCGCTGATTTTTACATCGGAAGGCTTATACTTCTCATTCGTGAGATTTCGCCATAAATAGAGAGGGCTTTTATTCCAATTGCGCGGAGCCACAATGTCCAGATCCCCGTCATTGTCAATATCCCCGATTTTCCCTCCGTAACAGGCTTTCTCAGCAATAACCTGTTTCTTCCATTCCAGGCTGTTACCCTTATTAATAAAAACCACCACAGGATGATATCCTTCCGGATTGGGTGAGTTCCCTGTAATCAGCTCTCCGCAAACGATATCCTTGTCCCCGTCATTATCCATATCGGCTACCTGGAGAGTATGGCAGTAATTCATGTATCCCACCAGGTGCTTTTCCCATTTCTGATCTGGATCTCCGCCCGGATTGTGATACCAATACATAGGATAGCCTGTATTCTCAGCATCCGATATAACAATATCCTTCCATCCGTCCCCGTCCATGTCGCTGATCTTAACTTTGGTGTTATTGTCAAACCACATCCCCTTTTCACCGGTTTTCTGTGTATACCATTCAGGTGCATAGTCATGTCTGATCCAGCCGGTTTTCCTTATGTCCCTTGTCGTTTCAAACCACATCCCGTTAATAGCTATATCGGGGATGCCGTCATTGTTCAGATCAGCCACATCCGTTCCGTCGTGAGCCGGGACTTCAATTTTCAGTATATCCCATTTCTGAGGAGTAATCTGGACATAAACATTCAGCTTATGGTCCACAGCCCGGACAACGACATCCAGTTTTCCATCACCGTTAAAATCAGCAGTCAGGATATCTTTGGCGTACGTTGAAAAACCGATATCTGTCTTTACCCAAGGCTTGCCGTCATAGTTCTTATCCCCGTAAGGATTTCTAAGCCAAAAAATATTTCCTGTATTATTCATATCATCATCGTCGGTGTCATAACGGCCTATAAGGTCAGTATAACCATCGCCGTCGATATCTGCATGGGCAAGGTCACACGCGCGGTAATTTATCTGATAAATCGGATGTTTCACAAAACCATCGGTTGAAATCCAGCAGATTGTTTTAATATTCTCTCCGTCATTCCCTTTTCCGTCGATATAATTGTCCACCACAACAATATCATTCTTCCCATCCTTGTTCACATCAAAAATCTGAGGATGAAGAGCCACCGAATTTGAAACGATGACTTTTTCAAATTTAATTCCCTGAGAAAAGCCTGAAATAAAGGGAAAAATACTAACTAAAATCAAAAGGTATGTTTTCTTCATCACAACGGATACTATTTCTTAATTCTTAATTGGCAATTCCTTTTTGCCTTATTTCTTCGTTTCATTAATAAACAAATCCAGTCTCGGCGTTTCCCAATTATAGGGTTTTGAGAGAATATCATAATCCCCGTCACCGTCCAGATCTGCAATTTTTCCTTCATGACAACCAATATCACTGGCAACGATATGGGTAACAAAATTTCCTTTACCATCTCCAAGCAGGATTCTGATTGATCCCGGATTCTTTGGATCAAGCCTCATTTCAGCCGAAAAGATATCCAGGTGTCCGTCACCATTAAAATCAAGCAGTGCCAACGAATGTCCGTCGTATAACTTATCGATCAATTTTATAGGAACCCACGTACCTTCTCCCAAACCTTTATTGTCTTTTACACTCATTCTCTCCTTCCATTCATACATATACAGCGGACCTGTTCCATCTCCCGGGGCGAGGACAATTTCAGGCCGTCCGCCTTCAATAAGTTGTCCCGCCGCTGATCTTGAAAATGAATTGGAAGCATCCACAATATTTTCTCTGAATTTCCCGTTTCCAAGGTATTTGAACCATCTTCCACCTCCTACGATATCCATGATACCGTCCCCATCGATATCAGCTTTCGCAAGTCCTTCGTGTTCATTCCTGAATCGCCAGATAGGATAAGCATCCATTCCAAATTTTGGCAGCATCTCACTGTCATCCGAATAAGTATAAACAGCCTTTCTCGGCCATTCTGACACCTTTTTCGGGTCCTTGGGAATATCCGAAATAAAGAGGGTCTTTGCCCCCTGATTCCAGTATACAAGTTCCGTCTTGCCATCACCGTAGAAATCACCGGTTATAATATCATGATGCTTGTTCCCTCCTGATTTTTTTATGGTATATCTTTTCCATGGTTTCCCCGGATCATAGTTGGGATAAGGATTTTCCCACCACCATATTTCATTACTCCCTGCATCGCCGCCGAATATGATATCCGTATCTCCGTCATTGTCAACATCGAGAGCAGCATTATTGGCTTCAATTCTCAAGGGTGAATTGTCAATAATATAACGGTCCCACTTCCCCTTATTGTATTTATACATAATCACTGAAGGAGTCACACTGCGGTCGGTGATAAAAAATTCATTGATTCCATCTTTATCCACATCCGCTACAAGGCAGGAGGTTTGCTGGTTTCCCCCGTTGGTCGGCGGCAGATCACCTGTTGTTGTCGATAAATGTTTCCATTTAAACTCTTTCTTAATGGCATCGTTCCGCCATACATGCAAGTATTTGTAATTATCCCAGGCAATACTCATAACATCCAGGTCCCCGTCCGAATCAAGATCCACAAGCTGGGTACCCAGATGACTCTCATGGCCCTTGTCGGCAACCAATGTGGTGAAATGGCCTTTACCGTCATTTTCGAACAAAAGCAGCGGATGTTCTTTTCCTTTATGCTCATTGGATATAAGGTCAATATCACCGTCATGATCAAGGTCTCCGGCATCAAGATTATTGACCGAATACCCTGTGTAAATTTTCTCCCTTTCCCATTTTCCCTGTCCTCCGTTGCCCGGATTGAAAAAGACAAAGATATTGGCATTGGGCTCCAGTCCGGGATACATCTCTTCAGAAATGGCCACATCAGCCTTGCCATCCCCGTTTAAGTCCGCAACTTCAACCCTGTCGACTGAATTAATTACCTCACCCAGTTTATGTCTGTTCCATTCCTTATCAATTGATCCGGGATTTTCATACCAGTAAACATCTCTTGGTATCTCCTTCTCCCCTTCCGGCATATCTCCTGCTACAAGATCAAGATCACCGTCACCATCGATATCGCCGACAGCAATTCCTTCGGACGAAGATGTTTTGGCTATCCTGTTAAATTTCCAATTGGATAACTTTTCCGGATCGTCAGGAATTTTAGCAGCATATACGCCTCCTTCTGCAGCCAAGAATTATCTCTTTCTTACCTCCGGCAATCAATTGAGCGATTCTCCCGCCCTGCCCGTTCACATGATCCGTTTTGGGAATTTCGCCTATTTTCCGGCAACGTCCATGAAGATCCTTCCCAGTTATCCGCTTCAAACCAGTAAACATCAGGCAAGGCTTCAGCAATCACATCGGCATATTCATCTCCGTCCACATCAGCAAAAAGATATCCGTCGACATTCATACCCAAATCATACCGGGTCCATTTCCCTTCCATGTTCCCACCCGGATTAAGGTAGAAATAACGCCCCGAAACAATATCCTTATACCCGTCATGATTGACATCTTTGAAATCCAGCCCGAAATAACGAAGCCATTCCGGCTTTCCCCAGTCTCCCCATTTCTGGCGGGTACTGTCCACCTCAATATACTTCCATTTATCGAGGGGAAGTTTTTGTGCAAAGGTTGAATTGATAGTCAGGAAAAGTAGAAGCAATAGCGAAAATAAGTTTTTCATCATGATAATGGTTTTAATTACAATCGAAGGAAAAAAATTGTATTTGCCCAAATGTATAAAATTTTCAAAAAATAATTACCCACCCGTTATTTCAACTAATAAAATTTCGGTAACACAATCGGCTTTCTCCCCTACCTATCAAAATATTTTATTTGAACAGGTACCATGTTATTCAAATAATTTATATTTTAGTTAAGAAATTAGTGCGTTTCCTGAGGAAATTTAAATTACTAAAACTTTAATCAAAAACAGTCAAAACTATGGCAACCCGGATAAAATTGACGGTGATAATGCTTATTGTTTGCATTACAGTTAAGGCAAATGACGGTTCATATCGATCCTATGGAGGAGTAATCTCCCCGGTTAAGGAGACAAAAATATCTCTCGAAAAAGAGATTTTGTCTTTTAAGGTTATTGACAAGGTTTCTCAGGTTAACATCTGTTTTGAGTTTTATAATCCTGAGCAAACCGAACGAAAAGTACTTGTAGGTTTCCAGGCGCCATACCCTTCAGGCGATAATAGTTTGCCTTTATCTTCAGAGAAATTAATCAGCAACTTCCGGGTTATCAAAGATGATGTAATACTTCCCTATAAAATCAAATATGCCAAATGTGAAGATTGTGAACTAAAGGATACATTGGTATTTCAGAATCAGGAAGAGCGCAAGGGCTATTTCGTTTATCTTTTTGAAGTTGTCTTTAAACCCGGTAAAAATATAATTAATCATAGTTACGATTTTCCTGCGAGTAGTAACGTTACTTATGATCAGGTTTATGAATATATTCTCAAAACGGGCAGTAAATGGGCAACCGGTTCGATAAGAGACTTTACTGTTCAGATAGATATGAGCAAAAACTCCTATTTCTATGTAAGCGATGTTTTTGATAATTCTGCCAAATGGATGATAATCGGAACCGGGAAAGTGACAGATAAATCTTTCAATGCTTTTACTCACACCAACAGAATGGTACGAATTCTCTCAGGTCACCTTGAGATTAACGTCAAAAATTATAAACCAACTGAAAACTTTGAATTTGGGATAATAAACGATAACAGCTTTATATGTTACCTGCTTGACAAAGACCGGGTTTCCAGTGCTATTTACACTCCCCTGAGTTATATGACAACTAATTTAAAGTATGGTCCCGAAATCAGTTTTACGAAAGAAGATCTTCTGATCTTAAAAAATGCCGTTTATGCTCAACATGGTTATCAGTTTCAGAACAAAGACATCTTAAAGTATTTCAATCAATTTGAATGGTATATGCCTGACCCGAACCTGGCAATGGATAAAATTTTACTTACTGAAAAAGAAAAGAAATTTATCGACGAAATTGAGAAGAAGATTAAATAAGGGATTTTTTCAAATTGACATGGCATATCAATGGGTGTTCGATAAAACCTTCTAACCACAAAGCACACAAAGAAGGCGCGAAGCCCACAAAGATAAAAAGCTACATTTCAGCACTTTGCGATCTTGGCGATAAAACTCTGCGCCCATTGCGGTTAATTTAATTTTATTTTAATAGTGGAATTTAATATCGACCAGAATAATGGATCAAATAAATCCTCGATTATTATTATTCCACAAACGGATCATCCTTTAACGTCTCCTGCAATTTCTTCACATCGATATTCTGAACCGCCACTTTCTGATCAATCGCCATCGAAGAGGCAAGCGCTGACGACTCGCCCAATACCATAAAAACCGGCTCCATCCGTATCGATCCGTAAGCAATATGAGCTGGCTGAAAGGCATACCGGCACAAGAAGGTTCTGACATTCAGCCTTTTTAGGCGTCAGCGACCTGTACGAAACCGGGTAGGGCGTAAATCCTCCCACTTCTACATTTCCTTCATTTTTCACCATTCCGTTGACCACAATACGCTGGCAGTTATGGCTGTCCATCGTATAGGCCGCCATTCCTATCCCGTCCTCAACTTTTTCCTCTCCCCTGCAGTTGTGTTCCGTCATCACATATTCGCCAATCATGCGGCGGGCTTCACGAATGTACAACTGCGGAGTAAAATATCCGAAATCCTTAAACTCATCTTTGCAATAGCCCCAGTCTGCAACAAAGTTTCGCAAAACCTCCGGCACCCTTGGATCACTTCTCATAAAATAAAGTAATCCTTTGGTATAGGACAAGTGCTCATTAAAAATCTTCTGCCTCTTTTTATAGCTGCCGTCAGGATAGTCATAATTCATCCCGATCATATCGGTCGAGAAGCCCCCGCGGTTATTGATATCCGTTTTATGGTGCGGCATCCGGCTCCAGATAAAATAATCGCTGATCTTTCTCATTTCCGGCTGGGCCGCAAAAAGCCTGACCATCAATTCATACTTTGAAGAATCGTAATCTCCAGGCCGGGTAATAGGAATCCTGTTTTCAGCGCTGTCGGTAAGGCAGATACGGAAATTATAGGCCTGAACTTCCTTATCGCCCGATCCGGTGGGCTGTAACTTATCTTTGCTTATGCCCCATACCAAACCGCTCGAAGGATCGCCGGGAATCCTGTAAGGGTCAACACCATCGGGAAACTGGTGCATTCCCGACCGTTTATGGTATTCAGCAGGCTGAACTCCGTCAAGTGTCTCGTTATATTGCTTGTTGTCCTCCCTTCCGACCGTATAGCTTACACCTGCCATCGCCATCAGGTCGCCTTCATAGGTGCAGTCGATAAACTGTTTCGCGGTGACGGTGAAAGTAACCTTAATTGCTGTTCTGAAGAACGATGGACTGAATGACATTCCCCTTTTTCCTGACCTTTTTCAGCAGGCTTTGATAAATCACTTCGAATCCTCCTTTATTGACAAAATCCTGCATCACCTTCAGGGCAACGCTCGGTTCAAAAACCCACTGCTCCGCTACGCCATACTCCTTCCCTATCTTCTTATAGAACTCGCGTGCCAGGCCCGTAATCGCCTGTTTGTTACCGATATCCGTCTGTCCCAGCCCGCCGGTAGTCATCCCGCCGATCATCCTTCCCGGTTCGATCAGCAAAACGCTCTTACCGCATTTTTTAGCCGTATAAGCCGCGATCACCCCTCCCGACGTCCCGCCGTAAATGCAGATGTCAACATTATAATTCCTGCCCTTATCAACCCTTCCGGCTGACACGGCAGTAACTAATCCGTTAAATAACAGAACAGCCAGACCCAGTAAAACAATTTTAAATCTCATAATATTTGATTATTTATCAGTAAGTTAATCAGTCGTTATCGCCAACGGAAATATAGAAAATCCATTTGTTTCGACGTCTTAAAGATAAAAATTAAAAAGGAATTTTCCCTGAAACCATAATCATCTTTCCCGTTTTTTCCTCCATTCAATCACCTTACCATCACTATACTATCTTCAAATCATTTGCGATCCATCTGCGTACCATCTGCGATTCATTTGCGATTATTAATATTAATACTATATTTGTAGTATGTTAATATTAATTTAATAATACGAATTTGATATGGGGAAGATAATAGGAAGTAACATCAAAGGTGCGGTAGGAAACCTGATATTTTACAGCTATAACGGCAAGAACTACGTTCGGACGGCAATCAGGAAAAGGTCGAAAAAATCGTGGAGCGACAAACAGGTGGAGAACAGGAAGCGGTTCAGGGCATTAACTGATTTCTGGATGCAGTTCAGTGGTACGATGGTTGAGCAGATCTGGAGGGTTGCAGAAGAAGGGAAAAGAGGACATAATTTGTTTATCAGCGCCAATTCTCCTGCCTTCGGGCCTGACGGAACCTTGCTTGACAGGGAGCGGCTTCATTTTTCGGCCGGCAAACTGCCTCTGCCCCACTTACTTACTGCAAATCGTGTGCCCGGCGATTCCAGTAAGGTTGAAGTGACCTGGCAGTATGATGAGGATGAAGGACTTGCAAGCTCGCGTGACGAGCTGATGATGATGGTCTCAAACGATGATCAGTTTACAGGGCCAATTAAAACCGGCGCTTTAAGAAAACAGGAATCGGCAGTGATTCAGCTTCCTGCGGTAACAGGAACAATAAAAGGCATTTATCTCTTTTTTGGATCGGACAAAAGAAAGCTTTATTCGCCGGATATGTATTTTGGGATTTAAAATTAAAATGAGAAATCTTTTGTGTATTGAGATTACAAATCAAGTGGTAATAGTATAGATTGTAATTCCGAAAGAGGGGCTGCAGGCTTTATCATATATACTCAAGAAAAGGATTATTATAAAAGGAAAATTCTCTACCTTTGTGATAATTGGATAAATGAATTATGCTATGGTAACAATAGAAATCAATGAGCGAACCAAAGCAGGGAAAGCGCTTTTGGAAACGGCACGTATTATGGCGGAGAAAAATAAAGGGATTGAGATAACAAATGAGAACGCTGTTCTGATCGCCAAAATAAAGCGCAACCACAAAAAAGAATTACTCAACGAGGCAGAAAAATCAAAATTTCTGGAAGACCTTCAAAAAATGATTTAAATGAATTTTGAAATTGAAAAAGCTTTTGCCAGGGATTTCAGAAAACTTAAAAGCAAAGAATTGGCAAGTTCAATTTCCCTGATAATTAAGCAAGTATCTGAAGCTTCCAACCAGCAAGAAATACCTAATCTAAAGAAACTTACGGGATACAAATCTGCATATCGAATCAGAATTGGTGATTACCGAATAGGAGTTATTATAGAAAGAAACACAATTATTTTCGTCGCATTCGCCCACCGAAAGGAAATTTATAAACGTTTCCCTTAATTTCAATGCTTGTTTCAGAAGCTCTCAGAAGGCAGGAAACGGCAGTGATTCAGCTTCCAACGGGTATAGGAACAATTAACGGCATCTATCTCTTTTTCGGATCGGAGAAAAGGAAACTTTATTCGCCGGATATGTACTTTGGGATTTAAAAAATAATAGTTATCTTTGACGTTAGTAATGTGATAAGTCAGTATGATTGTTTCGTTTGGTTCAAAGGATACTGAAAAGATATGGGGTGGAGAAAAGATTAAGAAAATTCCGGGTGAAATTCAACAAGTTGGGAGAAGAAAATTAAGAATGCTCAATAACTCCCAGAACTTAAAGGATCTTACTATTCCGCCATCAAACAAACTCGAGAAACTTTCAGGAAACCTGAAGGATTTTTACAGTATAAGAATTAACGATCGATGGAGAATAATTTTTAAATGGGAAAACAATCACGCATTTGAGGTTGAAATAATTGATTATCATCAATAAAAAACAAGTTATGAAAAAGTTGGCAAATATACATCCCGGGGAGGTGCTGAATGAGGAGTTTCTTGTACCACTTGAGATTACAGCATATCGATTATCAAAGGATTTAGACATACCGCAAACAAGGATTTCTCAAATAATTAAAGGTAAAAGGAGAATCACTGCAGATACAGCCTTAAGATTGAGTTCTTATTTCGGCAATTCAGCCAAATTCTGGCTTGGATTGCAGGACGATTATGACATTGAAGAAGAAAACAGATTGAATGAAAAAGCATTTAAAAAGATTCAATCCTTAAGCTTGAATTCAGGCAGCCGGTTAATGTCGGCATAACTAATTTACACTTCGCTTATTTCGAAGAACAGCAGAAACTTGATTGCAAGCTCGTATGACGAGCTGCCGAAGATGATCTCAAACGATGATAAGTTTAACCTGCTGATCAAAACCAGCGCTGTAAGAAAACATGAATCGGCTGTGGTTCAGCCACCTTCGGGAATTGGAACCATTAAAGGGATTTATCTTTTTTTCGGATCGTAGAAAAGGAAGCTTTATTCGCCGGATATGTATCTTGGGATTTAAATCGTTGGTGAAAATAAATTAAGATTTTATCGTTAAACAGATTAAAATAATCTTTATCTTGGTTGAACTAATAATGGTTAAGTAGTATCAACTCGTGGAATTAATCTATTTGTTATAAGGATAGGTACTTAGTGCAAATACTAACCTTATGAAAACTTATAAAATTAGGCAATCTTCTCCGACGCTTTGGATTATTTCATTCATCCTTACAATCTTCGTTGGTATGGGAATTTTTCTTGTTTTTGTATCAAATCGAATTATTCCTAAAATGGAAATATGGTCATTTGCAATTATTTTTGGATCAATTATAATAGCTGCATTTAAAATTCCACGTTATACAGCAACGGTAGACATTGAATTGACCATAGACGATATTGGAATAAGGAAAAAATGGCTTAAACAGTTTCTATTTCATAACCGACCTGATATTGATATTAAATGGGCTGAAATAAAAGATTATGTATATGAACCAGACAGACAATTCGATAAGTTCAAAATAACATTAAAAGATGGTGAAAGATTTAGATTCTTTCACAATAATGATTATAATGAGAAAGATGAATTTTTAATATTTCTCAATGACTTTGATAAAAAAGTAAAAGAAATTAATTCAGACCAAGATAAATCTAATGATATTAAGAGGGGTAAAACTATTTATGAATCATTTGGAGGTTTAATATTAGCGGGATTCGCAATTTTAATGTTAATTGCTATTCCAATAATACTATTTATGCTCCCAACAAGAAAAACACCAAATTATGGAATGATTGCAATTGCTTATCTTGGAGCCTTGTTTTACCTTTCTCAAGTGATTTATCATAGACGAAAATATAAAGATGAAAAATAAGAAAGGGCTACAGCAAACAAAAGCTATAAAAAATAGCGGGTGCTCTTTAGGATATGTATAAATTCAGTGTCAAAAAAGTGTTCTTATAACCAAATCATGAAAGTTTTGTCAAACAAAGAGTCCATTGGATGTTCAGTGATGGCGCTTATGATGTCGGTTGGGGCGTATGCGCAAAAACCGCCGGTTAAACCCAATATACTGGTCATTATGACTGACCAGCAGACTGCCGGGACGTTCAGTTATAACCTTGGGCATAAGTATCTGAATACACCAAACATGGATTGGCTGGCTGAACATGGCGTATCATTTACAAATGCTTATTGCGCCGATCCTATATGCCTTCCTTCGCGCAGTTCAATGTTTACGGGAAGGTATCCTCATGAGTTGAATATAACCGGTGATAAGGGAGATAATGTCAATCCTGCTGATTTTCCTACGCTGGGAACTTTATTCAGGAATGCCGGTTATGAAACAGGATATTTTGGAAAATGGCATTTGCCTTACAATGAGAAGGATACAGAAGCCCATGGTTTTCTTAAAATGGATCTGCTCAAACATCTCGGCGTTGACAACCTTCTTCCTGGTGCAGCAATAAAGTTTCTGGAAGTCCAACGCAGCCATCCCTTTTTGGCTGTTGTTTCATTTTGCAATCCGCACAATATCTGTGAGTGGGCCCGGGGGGATAAACTGCCTGACGGAGCTGTCGGTCAAGCTCCTCCGGGAGAAATGTGCCCGCCTTTAAGAGCCAATCATCTGCCTCCTGAAAATGAAACTGATATTATGCAGCTTATGAGAAGATCTTACCAGGCAAGCAGAACGTTTCCCGTTTCAGTATTTAACGATGAGAAATGGAGACAATATGAATGGGCTTATTACAGGATGATTGAGAAGGTTGATGGGGAAATCGGGAAGATAATTGACTATATACGGCAAACTGATTTAAATAATAATACAATTATCGTTTTTTTAAGTGATCATGGTGATTGTCAGGGAGCCCATCTTTGGAATCAGAAGAGTGTTTTTTATGAGGAATCTGTAAAGGTTCCGTTTATTGTAAGTTATAAGGGATTAAAAGCCAGACGTTCAGAATTGGCTGTAAATACCGGAATCGATCTGATGCCAAGTCTTTGTGATTTTGCAGGAATTCAACCTCCCGTAAAAGCTCCGGGATTAAGCCTTAAACAAATCATAGAAAAAGGTTCTTCTTCATTCAAAAGGGGTTATGTTGTTGTAGCCTGTAAAATGATTGAAGGAGCTCCTGTTGATGGATATAAACCGGAACCGGAAGGCAGGATGCTGAGAAACAAACGATTCAAGTACTGGATTTATGACCAGGGTGAAAAGCGAGAATCTTTGTTTGATCTTCAAAACGATCCCGGTGAAACGATGAATCTTGCCGATGATCCGAAATATAAAAATGATCTGGAAAATTGCAGGAGCCAGTTGATGGATTGGGCCAAAAAGTATAACGATCCTTATTTGAAGAACCTGATTAAATAGTACCTGCCTTAACTCTTTGCTGCTGTGATATTAGAATCTGTTTAACTTCGGATCTGCAATCCTATCTGTTATCTGAACTCTTTCCATGCATCGATCAATGCCTCAACACCTTGCCACGAAGTGTCCGGGAAAAGGGAATCGACAGGATGAAGTATAAAGCGATTAGCGTGGCCAGGAATTTCAATGGCACATTTCACACGCAAACGTATCTGCTCCTTTCCATCATTCATAGAATATTCTGAAAAATATGTATATTAGCAAAAAATAAAGCGATGATTGGCAGTGATAAAATAGCTGAAATTGTTACAAAAATTGCTTTGGGATATAATCCCGAGAAGATTATACTTTTCGGTTCTTACGCTGCAGGGAATCCAAATGATAACAGCGACCTTGATTTGATGGTCATTAAAGACTCCGATTTACCCCGTCCCCAAAGAACAGTGCAAGTCAGGAAGATGCTTTTTGGCTCAATGATCCCCATTGATTTAATTGTATATACGCCGCAGGAAATAGAAGAATCAAGGGCAAGAGCGTTCAGTTTTGTTCATGAAGTATTAAGCAACGGAAAGACCTTATATGAAAAGGCAGGCAAGTGAAACAGAGCAATGGATCATCAAGGGCGACCATGATTTGGGTACAGCAAAGATCACTTATTTGTATATTCCTGAATATCTTGACACTGTAACTTTCCATTGTCAGCAGGCTGTAGAAAAATATTTAAAAGCTTACCTGATTTATCAATCAACGCCATTCAGGTTTTCCCATGATTTGGTTTATCTGTTGGATTTGATCACACAAAATGATAAGGAATTTTACAGCTATTATGATCCGGTTTCCGAATTGCAGGGTTATGCTTTGGAAATCAGATACCCCAATGAAGAAGTTTTTCTTTCAAATGAAAAAGTTGAAGCAGCCTTAATAACAGCAAAGAACATCAGAGAACTTGTTACAAAGAAAACGGGAATCACAATAGACTATAATGATGTAATTGACAAATCATAACATCCCATTGCAACAGACTTTCAGGATTATCTGAACTCTTTCCATGCATCGATCAGTGTTTCAACGCCCTGCCATGAAGTATCAGGAAAAAGTGAATCGACGGGATGAAGGATAAAGCGGTTGGTGGGGCCAAGAATTTCAATGGCCTTTTTAACATTCTTACGTATCTGTTCCTTCTCCTCATTCAGTGAAATAACACTGATCCCTCCGGCAACAGTCATGCGGTTTCCAAACAATTCAGCCGTTTTTTCAAGAGTGATGCTGTCCATCAAAGGATCGATAAAATAAAGCAGATCAACGCCTGCATCGGCAAGGCGGGGACCGAGAATTTCAACGCCGGTGGACATGACATAGGCAAATTTCTTGCCATGATTGTGAGCAAGTTTCGTCAGGCGGCACAAATGAGGATATATAAATTCATCAAATAATTCAGGGGACCAGAAGTCAGTTGAAGAATACCACCCCCGCTGGCTGACCATATCAATGCCGGGATGCTTTACAGCCAATTCTGTGCGGGCATAATCGGTCTCTGCAATCAGATTTATCAGCTTATGGAATGAATCGGGATCGGTCATTGATATTGTAAGTGCATTCTCAACTCCTGCAAGCCAGATCGCGGCATCCATACCGAAAGCAGACCATGCCTGAACAAACACTCCATGCTGACCGGCAAACTGACTTACTTCTTCCATTCTTTTCTGAAACCATTCTTTTTGCTCCTCGTCAGGCGGAAGAAAAAGGTATTTAACTTTTTCAATATCTTCAGATTGCGTGACCAGATGCTTTACTCCGCGGGCAACATTGTAATCTTCGAAAGCAGGCAATATGGAAGGCTGGATGGGCCAACCTTTCCCTTCATCACCGGTCTTTTTTACCCTGTGCTGCAAAATGCCTTCAGGAGTGTTGTAATCTCTTGCAAGAACAGGATAATAGCTGTCGCCGCCTTCACCACCTGCGGGAATGATCCATTCCTTAAAACTGACTTCCGGATGAACGGCCCAGGGAACAGAAACATCGAGAATATCATCAACTTCTAAAGAGAACCAGGCCAGCACACGCTTAAAATCATCCTCAAGGTTCCACTTCTGCGGGAGGGTATGGATATGCTCGAGACGTTTGGTATACCAGTATTTTACTATCAGCACCGTTTGTATTCCAGCGGAGATGCTTCGGAGGCTCAAAGCCAAAGCACCAGGTAGTCAACGGAATATGGTCGGTTGGCTGAGCATTGATAGCTGCAAGGATACGTTCTTTAGAGGTCATATTTTAGATCGTTAGACTTGTAGAGACGCGATTAATCGCGTCTCTACAGCATTCATTTACCAAATAAATCTATCATTGTTTTCGTCATTGCGGTAACACCTGTTTTGAAGGCAGGTTCAAAATCAGGTGCAAAAGCTGCATTGTGAAGAGGAGGCAGAAAGGTGCCGTTTTTAATATGATCCTCATATTTTTCTTTGTTTACGCCTCCCAGCCAGAACAGGGCTATCGGTATCTTTTCTTCTGTACGGCCATATTTCCCAAAATCCTCCGCTACTGTAGCGGGTTCAACCTGAACAACATTTTTATCTCCCAGGATATTTTTCATATAATCTACTACAGTCATAACCAATTTGGGATCATTAGCCACAGGTGGTGAGAATTCCTTTGCATATTCAATCAACGGCATCTTATTTTCTGGAAGGCCTGCAGCAATAGCATCTCCGCGTGTGATCCTTGCAAGACCATCCTGGATTTGTTTATAAACGCCATCTTCAAAGAACCTCAAAGTCAGCATCATTTTTACTTCATCGGGAATGATATTGTGCTTTGTGCCGCCATGAATGGCTCCGACGGTAACAACAGCCGGTTTTACAGGATTTATCTCGCGGCTTACGATAGTCTGGATATCCAAAATTATCCTTGCAGAAAGCACAATAGGATCTATGGTCATGTGTGGTAAAGCGCCATGCCCTCCCCTTCCGTAAACAGTTATATTGGCTGCATTGACTCCTGCAAAGATGGCTCCCGGATAATATCCTACCGTCCCCACAGGGAGTTCGGGATTGACATGATAAGCCAGAGCCGCATCAGGTTTCGGAAACCTTTTGAACAGTCCCTCTGCGATCATTTTTGCTGAACCTCCGGAGACTTCTTCTTCGGGCTGGGCAATGGCGACAATGGTACCCTGCCATTCGTTCTTAAGATTTATAAGTGTTTTAAGTGTTCCAAGCCAGACTGACATATGCAGATCATGACCACAGGCATGCATCACCGGAGATTCATTTCCTTCTGAATCTTTCATGATCACCTGACTTGAAAACGGGAGACCCGTATTTTCCTTAACCGGAAGGGCATCCATATCTGTGCGCAGCATGATGACTTTTCCCCTACCGTTTTTATAGACACCGACAACACCGTTTCCGCCAAATTTTGTGGTAACTTCAAATCCGAGAGATTTCAATTCATCGGCCATCTTCTTTGAAGTATTGAATTCAAAGTGGGACAATTCAGGATGCTGATGCAGGTCAATGTACAGGTTTTTAAACTGTGAAACCTCATCTTCAGCAATTTTGCTGATCCTCTCATTTAAGGAAGGCGATTGCCCTGCTATTGTTCCTGAGATCAACATTAAAACAAGCATTGGATATCTTTTTTTCATTTTCAAAAATTATTTTTCCGGAATTTCATGTTGTAAATATATTTATTTACCCTTTTATCCCATCATAAACCATGGAATTATTGAATTTATCCGAAGAAAAAATATAGTTTTGCTTATCAAATCCAAATATACCACCTGACAGCCTTAGGAGATATTCAGGTCCTCTTTTTTGGTTTGTCTCAACTAAATACATTTTGTTATGAAGAAAATATGGTTTGGAGTCCTTTGCGCAGGCCTTATAATATATTTTACAAATCCATCACTGCTATTTGGTCAATCAGATCTTGCAAAACGACAGAAATTCCTCCGGGAAATCCTGAAGATCAACAGCCCTAAGACCAATCGCAAGGGTTATAACAGCGCCATTACAGTAAAGGACAGCTCCTGGACAGAATGGCAGCAAAGGACAGGTGAACTCCCGCCTGATTTCGATAAAATGAAATCAATTCCCTTTTTGCCTGATCCTCTTGTATTAAATAAAAACGGCAAGGATATTCCCATCACAACAAAAGAGCAATGGCAGGAAAAAAGAGAACAGATTAAAAAGGAATTCCAGCACTGGGTTTCAGGTACTGTTCCTCCTCCGCCTGATAATATAAAATCTGAAATAATCTCAGATAAGACAGAAGACGGAACCCGTCTCCAAATGGCCGTTCTTCATTTCGGCCCGGGAGGGAAAGCCCGCATGACTCTGGAATTAATGATACCTGAGGGAGAGGGACCTTTCCCGGTTTATATGACACAGGGGTATCACAGGGGATGGGCACAGCTTGCTGTAAGAAGAGGATATATCGGATGTGTGTATGCTGCTGCGGATAATAATGACGATACGGAAGAATACATGACTTTGTATCCTGATTATGATTTCTCAAGACTGATGCGCAGAGCCTGGGGAACATCACGGGTTGTGGATTATCTGTATACCCGTAAAGAGGTAAATAAGTCAGAGATCGCTCTTACGGGACATTCCCGAAATGGTAAGCTGACTCTCTGGGCGGCTGCTTTTGATGACCGCATCAGCGCTGCAATATGCAGCAGCGGCGGTACCGGAGAGATCACTCCCTGGCGTTACAGCGATCCGCAGTATTGCAATGAAACGATTGATGCAATCTGCACCGCTTTCCCTGATTGGTTTCACCCGCGTCTTCGTTTTTTCTTTGGAAGGGAAGATAAGCTGCCTGTAGAGCAAAATCTGCTGGCATCATTAGTTGCTCCAAGGCCGCTGCTTTTCCATTATTCCGTTATGGAAACTGAACACAATTGCTGGGCAAATGAACAGGATTATCAATCCATTAGAAAGGTTTATAAATTCCTGGGAGCTGAGAACAATGTGAATATTTTTCCCCGCTACGGGGAGCATCCGGTTTCCACAAGAGATCTGGAAACATGCATTGATTATCTTGACATCAAATTTAAAAGAAAACAGATTCCATGGGAAAAAATTCAATATTTTAATTATTCCTGGAATTCATGGGCTGCGAAACATCAGGCCGATAAAGAAGAGGCACAGAAAATAAAGATGGTAACGATAACCCCGAAAGGCTTTGAAACCCTTTCGGGGTTTGAGGCAATGAAGAAATTAATTCTGAATAACCTGCAATGGATTCTGGGAAAAGAACCTTCAGGAGTAAAACCAAATCACATTGCTCCGATCAGAGGAAGCGACTGGAAAGATAATATTACAGGGAGACCTATAGTGAAAAATGCGGGCATATATAACCTTGGCCCTTACAGCGCACCGGGTGATCATTTAAGAGGAATACTTTACTATCCTATGGATCAGTCAGGGAATAAAAGAATGAATGATGAAGGGAAAATGCCGGTTGTGATTTTCCTTCATCAATATGCCTATAATCATGGATTTGCAGTTGGTTATATGCCAAATGGATATGTCGGGAATGACATTTTATTCCAGACTTTGGTTGACAAAGGATTTGCTGTTCTGGCCATTGACATGGTAGGTTTTGGTACTCGTCTTGAAGAAGGAACTTATTTTTACGATCGTTTCCCCACATGGTCAAAAATGGGGATGATGGTAAACGATGCCAAATCCTGCGTGGATGCGTGCAGCAGCTTTGATTTCATTGATACCAAACATATCTTTTTGCTGGGAAATACAATCGGAGGAAGCGTCGCCTTGATGACAGCAGCCCAGGATCCTCGAATTGCCGGTGTGGCGGTTGTTTCTGCTGTTACTCCCTGGAGGACAAGCAATTCTCAATATGAAAGCCTTCGCACCTATTCTCACCAGCATGGGTTCATTCCCCGGTTGGGATTTTTTGCAGATCATCCACAGGACACTCCCGTCGATTTCGGTGAAATAATGTCCTGCATTGCACCGCGGCCTTTGATGGTCATCGCCCCCACACTTGACCGGTATGCAGATACTAAAGCGGTAAAAAACACATTGAATAATGTATCAAAAATATATGCTTTATATGGAAAGCAAAATAATCTTCTGATTCAGACTCCGATGGAGATCAACAGAATGACCGGTGAAATGAATAAAGAGGTGGCAGACTTTTACAATCAAATCATGAATAATCAATAATAACTATGTATCTGAAATTATTTTTATCAATAAATCTATTTTCTCTCCTGGTGTTTTCTTCGTCTCAGACAACAGCCCAAACAGATATTGCAAAAAGGCAAAAATATCTTCAGGAATTATTGCAGATCATGAATAAACGGGCCAATAAAAAGGCTTACAATGCTGCAATCACCGTAAAAGACAGTACATGGCTGGATTGGCAGAAACGAACAGGGGAACTGCCTCCTGATTTTGACAAAATGGTTTCGATGCCCTTTCTTCCTGATCCGCTCGTTTTAAATAAAGACGGAAAGGAAATTCCAATAAAAACCATAGAACAGTGGCAGGAAAAAAGAGAGTGGATAAAAAAGGAATTTCAGCACTGGGTAACGGGCACTATTCCTCCGGCTCCCACAAACCTTAAAGCTGAAATACTTTCGGATAAAAAGGAGAATGGCGCTCGTCTTCAAGTGATTGAACTCACCTTCGGGCCTCAGAACAAAGCTCATATGACCCTTGAACTAATGATCCCGACAACTGCCGGACCAGGTCCTTTTCCGGTCTATATGACCCAATGGAATTACAGAAACTGGGCACAAATCGCAGTCAGGCGTGGTTATATAGGATGCATATACCAGGCATCAGACGGGAATGATGATACAGAAGATTATATGGCCCTGTATCCTCAATATGATTTTTCAAGACTGATGCGCCGGGCCTGGGGAGCCTCAAGAGTGGTGGATTACCTTTTCACCCGCAGTGAGGTCAATAAGTCCCAGATTGCCATAACCGGCCATTCAAGGAACGGCAAACAATCGATCTGGGCGGCAGCCTTTGACGACAGGTTTGCAGCTTCTATTCCCTGCAGCTGCGGAACAGGCAGCATTACTCCATGGCGTTACAGCGATCCTCAGTACTGTAACGAAACACTGGATGCCATTTGTACCAATTTCCCTGACTGGTTTAATCCACGGCTGAGGTTTTTCTGGGGGCGTGAAGATAAACTCCCCATTGACAACAACCTGCTGATTTCCTTAATTGCCCCAAGATATTTACTGGTCCAGTATTCAGTCATGGAACAGGAACACAATCCATGGTCCAATGAACAGTGCTTTAATTCTGTCAAAAAGGTCTATGATTTTCTTGGAGCCGTTGACAATGCAAACATCTTCACACGTTATGGGGAACATCCGCTTGAAACGCGTGATGTGGAAAAAATCATTGATTACCTGGATTTAAAGTTCAATCGTAAGGATATACCCTGGGAAAATCAGTTTTTCTTTCCCTATACTTACGATAAATGGATCTCTGGCCATACTTCAGATAAGACTGAATCTCAAAATATTAAACCGGTAACCCTGAAAGGGGTTGAAACCCTTTCAGGGTTTGAGTCACAGAAAAAATTAATTCAGGAAAACCTTCAATGGCTATTAGGGAAAGAGCCTGCAAGAGTTGAATCTGAAAAATTCACAAACAGCAAGGCACAGGACTGGTGGAATTTTATTACAGGAAGGCCCACTGTAAAAAATGCAACGGTAATTAATATCGGCCCATATAACTCCATCGGTGTCAATCTTCAAGGAATGCTTTACTGTCCGGCTGACCCATCAGGAAATAAGCGTCTGAATTCAAACGGCAAAATGCCGGTAGTCATTTTCCTGCACCAATATGCTTACAATCATGGCTTTGCAATAGGTTACAGCGCCACGGGCTGGGATGGAAACTCAAAATTATTCCAGACCATGATTGATAAAGGGTTTGCTGTGCTGGCTTTCGATATGTGCGGATTTGGCACCCAGCTCGAAGAGGGAACTTATTTCTATGACCGCTATCCTCAATGGTCAAAGATGGGGAATATGGTCAGTGACGTTAAATCGTGCGTGGATGCAATGAAAGAATTTGATTTTATCGACAACAAGCATATCTTTTTACTCGGAAATACTATAGGAGGAAGCGTGGCCCTGATGGCAGCAGCTCAGGATGAGAGAATTGCCGGAGTCGCAGTTGTATCGGCCATAGATCCCTGGCGTACAAGCAATTCGAGGTATGAAAGCATCAGAACTTATGCCGATAAGCACCTCTTCATCCCAAGATTAGGTCTCTATGCAGATCACCCGCAGGATGTACCGGTCGATTTCGGGGAAATCATTTCATGCATTGCACCTCGACCTCTGATGGTGATCGCCCCTACTCTCGACCGTTATGCCGATCCTGCAGCAGTAAAAAATATTATGAATTCGGTGGATGTTGTATACAGATTGTGGGGAAAAAAGGACAACCTTATTTTTAAAACGCCTCTTGAAATCAATAGGATGACTGAAGCCATGAACAAGGAAGTAGCCGACTTTTATGAGAACGTATTACAAAAATGAAATAAAAAATAGGGAATATAGAAATGATAGAATGATAGAATATTATAATAGATTCCTCACTTCGTTCGGAATGACTACTCCAAAAAGATGGAGCGTGATGCATTAATGACAGGGAGTACTTTAAAAGATAAATAGCAGAGATTCCTCACTCCGCTTCGCTGCGTTCGGAATGACATCTGGGCAGGGCGAGTCGGGGTAATCAGGGGCGGCTCCGCCGCCCCTGATTACCCCTGTCCTTCAAATAAAAGTGTCATGCTTACACAAAGTGAGGCATCTCCTCCAGCGAGATCAACAGGTATTTCTAAAAAATTTGTCATTGGTAATGAAGCGAAGCGGAATGAGGAATCCTTAATTCGGACGATATTTCTTAACTTAACAATATTGATTCTTAATTCATAATTCGTAATTCATAAGATCAGATGACAACCAAAACCAACCGACGAGAATTTTTTAAAGGCACAGCTCTTACTGCTGCCGGGCTTATGCTTGGTAACAGTGTAGGGGCAACAACTGCCACTGCTGCTGCCGCTGCAACTTACAGTAGCAACTTATCAGCACATTATGATCTGATGGAGGAAGTCAAAAAATATCGGAAAATTGACTGCCACATCCATATAAACCTTTATGGGACGAGTTCTGAGAATCAGTTAATGGAATATGCAGATCGATTGGGAATTGATAAAATTGTTCTCTCAAGACCAATAACAGAAGGAGAAGCAAATCCGGAACAGGTTATTGAATATAACAACATGGTTATCAGCATGATGAAGAAATATCCCAAGCGTGTTTTGGGTCAGGTCTTCGTCAATCCAAGGTATCCGAAAGAGTCGCTTGAAGAGATAAAACGATGCATTGATCAGGGGATGGTGGGCCTAAAGCTTTATCACCAGGCGAAATTAAATGATCCGATACTGTACCCGATCATTGAGAAGCTGATTGACCTGAAAATGATGATCCTGATGCATGCTGAATGTCAGTTGGGCGTTGCCGGATACCGAATGAAATATGATCAGAAGGCGCGTCCCAATGCCTCCACTCCTGAAGATTTTGTTGAAGCCGCAAAACGCTATCCTGAAGCCATGTTCCAGTTTGCCCATATCGGAGGCGGAGGAGACTGGGAATATGAATGCAAGATGATTAAGGACTATCCGAATATCTATGTCGATACTTCAGGCAGCAACAATGAAGAGAATATGATTGATTTTGCGCTTCAGCATCTTGGTGAGGACAGGTTATTTTTTGCCTCCGACAACAGCTTCTATCAGGGAGTCGGGAAAGATATTCGCATCCAATCTTACTGATGTTCAGAAGAAAAAGCTGTTCTTTGACAATTACGCCAAAATATTGAAGAAAGGAGGGCATGATGTTAATTGATGTCAATGCCAATGTAGGCCACTGGCCTTTCAAGCAGCTGAAATACAATACCTGTTCTTCCCTCCTGGACAGAATGAACCGCTTTGGGGTGGATATGTCTGTGATCAGTAATCTGAATGGAATATTTTATAAAAACACCCAATGCGCTAACGAAGAACTCTTCGAAGAGTTAAAGTCAAACAGGAAATTCAAAGAAAGATTTATTCCTTTTGCCATCATCAATCCCATTTATGCCGGATGGAAAGAGGATATTGATCAATGCGTGAAGAAGATGGGAATGAAAGGGATCCGCCTCTACCCTCTTTATCATGATTACGGAATAAATGATCCATCATGTATTGAACTTGTAAAGACGGCACGTGATTATGGTTTACCTGTTGCGTTTACGCTCAGAATGGTCGATTCAAGGCAGCGCTCATGGATGGATATTTCAGAAGAATGGACCTTAAAATCGGTGATGCCGGTCATAAAGGAAGTCCCTGATGCAAAATACCTTATACTCAATTTGGCCAACAGCTATAAGCTTGATAATGAAGAATCGGAGCTGTTGAAAAAGGTCGATTTCCTTATAGACACTTCAGGCCGTTCGATCACCAATCCTGCAGAGATGTTCAAAACTTTCGGAAAAGATAAGATGGCCTATGGAACCCACTCCCCTGTCCTGGATGACATGACGGGCCTGTTAAGGATCGAATCGCTCAGGGAAGAGGAAGCTGACAAAGCGACAAAAGAATTGCTCAGGTGGGGAAATGCAAAGAGATTTTTAAAGCTTTAATACCATGGACAGACGCAAATTTGTAGGAACACTGGCAACGGCATCGTTTGCCGGAGCAGCAGGAATCCAGTTTGGTTTTACCGAAGGTGCTGAAAGAAAATCAGGGATAAGGAAATTCGATCTACCTAAGCGTGTACTTGGGAAAACGGGAGTTGAAGTAACAGCGCTTATAATTGGAGGTGTTTCAGGGATGATGCAGAAGCCGACTGCCGAATTTAATCCTTCAGATCTTGCCAATGCTGCCCTGGATGCCGGAATCAATTACTTCGACACTTCGAATGATTATGAGGGCGGGCAGTCGGAGATCAATTACGGCGTGGTACTTGCCAAGCGAAGGAAGGAAGTATTTTTGGCAACAAAATGCAGCAGCCGAACTTATGACGGAGTGATGAAGGATGTTGAAGCAAGCCTGAAACGCCTGCAGACTGATCATCTTGACCTTTACCAGATTCATGGAGTCGGGGCTAAAGAAGATATTACACTCTGGGGCAAGCCTGACGGGGCAATGAAAGCATTGCTTAAATTAAAGGATGAGAAAGTAACAAGGTTTATCGGCGTCACGGGTCACGAAGATGCAGATGTAATGATTCGTGCAATAGAGATGTATGAATTCGACACCATATTGACCACCTTCAATGCGGTGCCGCGGCGCCTGCCGTTCAGGGAAAATTTGCTTCCCATAGCGCTTAAAAAGAACATGGGCATCATTGCCATGAAAGTAATGGGTGGCGGTGAGGGCGCTCTTGCAATTGGCAATGCGATACACAATGAAAAGAAGAACTGGTACTGGGATGAGGCCAACAAACAATTCGATTCCAAAACATTGGTCCGTTATGTGCTGGGATTGCCAGTATCCTGTGCGGTGGTAGGCATGAAGTCGTTGAAAGAATTGGAATCAAACCTTATAGCAGCTGCCGAAATGAAGCCTCTCACAAGGAATGAGCAGATTGAAATTGAAAACATGCTGGTGTGAAGGAGATTGAACGCCGTAAATTCGTAGGGACAATATTGGGGGGCACAGGCTTGCTTGGATTGCCGTTTGCCGGTTACTCAGGCACGAATAACCCTGAAAGCAAGGAGAATACAATCCGTTTAAAAGGCCGTCAGGACTCCCCTGTTACGCATTGGGATGTGATCACTATCGGCAGTCTGTCGCGAAACAGGTATTGGGGCGACAGTGATGAAAAGGCGATTCACAGCGTAATTTGCACCTGTACGGTGATCTCCGGAAAGAATTTTCATGTACTTGTCGATCCTTCGATTGCTGATGAAAGCCTTATGAAAACCGAGCTTGACCGCCGGACAGGACTTAAACCGGACGATATTGAACTGGTTTTCATCACCCATCAGCATGGCGATCATTTCGCGGGAATCAGGCACTTTCAGAAGGCTAAATGGGCTGCAGGATCTGAAACTGCCGGCATCCTCAATAAGACGGGAAATTTTGAAAAGAAAATAGAACCGGCAGGGAGTAATCTTTTCGGCGCCATTGAACTTATACCGACTCCGGGCCATACTACTGACCATCAGTGCCTTCGCTTCGATCATAACGGCTTTTCAATTGTCATAGCCGGGGATTCAGTGGCTACAAAGGATTTCTGGAATGAGAGGCGTCCTTATTACAATGCCCTGGACGTTGAAGAGTCAAAGCGAACCATGGAAAAGATCAATTCTCTTGCAGATATTATCGTTCCCGGGCATGATAACTGCTTTGTGAACTTTTAATATTGGAAGTTCTGCCACCAAAACACAAAACACAAATGAAACACAAAAAAATATTTGGCGTAATTTGGAGTTTTGGTGCTTTTGTGGCATATTTTATTTCCTTTTAACCGCAAAGCCCACGAAGCAGACGCAAAACACGCTAAGATAAGAATATGAGAATGTGTGAAGATGTGAAGATGAGAATACCTTACTCCCTCACCCTCTCGCCCTTTCACTTACTCACCTTCTTATCTTTGCGATCTTGGCAAAATATCTTCGCGGCATTTGCGGTTAATTTTTTCTGACTTTTTGGACACCCTCCATTCATAATCGAAAATCCTTTCCCTGACAATTTTAGCCCAAAGATTAAAAAAGAATTTTCCCCTCCTCCGCTTTTGTTTTATCGCTATTTTCCCTTTATCAGCATTAAAACATGCCCGTACTATATTCGTACCTTCTTCAGTGCTTATTCAGTTCTTCTTTAGTACTTGTTCAGTTATAATAATTCAAATACTATCTTTACTCTGTTAAAATACAATTTTAAGAATAAAGAGATCATAGGTATGGTAATAGGATGTAACGTCTCATGTGCAGTTACAAAACTGCTTTTCTAAGGCCCGCACGATGAGCTGATGATGATGGCCTCAAATGATGCCAAATTTACCGGTCCGATCAAAACCGGAGCATTAAGAAAACAGGAATCGGCTGTTGTTCAGCTTCTTTCAGTAACAGGAATAATAAACGGCATTTATCTCTTTTTTGGCTCGGATAAAAGAAAACTTTATTTGCCGGATACGTATTTTGGGATTTAAAAACTTTTTTGAATATAAATTAAGCCATTGATCCTTGAATTTATAAATATTCTTTATCTTAGTTGAATAATTAACGAGTAAGTATTAACCACATGTATGCGAAATATACGCTCTATGTGTATATACAAGCGTTGGCGGTAAGATAACATAATAACGAAAAATAGAAATATCTGTAAATAGCAGAAAAAACAATACAAATATGACATTTGATTTTTACACATTTCTACATTATGTCTTTATAGGATTGGTGGCTTTGTTTCCAGTTGTTAATCCGTTTGGGACTGCTTTTATTGTAAGCCCATATTTTTCTGAGTTATCCAACAAGGAAAGAATAAGAGCAGTAAAACGAATTGCTTTTTATGCGTTGGGTATTTGTGTGTTTACCTTGTTGGCCGGGCATTGGATTCTGCAATTGTTTGGATTGTCCATTCCGATTGTTCAACTTGCAGGCGGGATAATGATTTGTAAAATAGGATGGGATTTTCTAACTCCGGCAAAAACAGAACCTGAAGCAAATTTAGCAAGCGAAGAAAAGGGTTTAGGTCCGGAAATGGCACTTGAAAATAAACTGTTTTATCCTATTACCTTTCCCATAACCACCGGGGCTGGCACAATATCAGTTCTCTTTACTTTAAGTGCACACGGATCGAATAAGAATATGGAGCAATATCTAATAAACACAGGTGCTATAATAATTGCTGTTATCGGAATATGCATCCTGGTTTTTATTTGTTATGTCAATGCAAATATGCTAATCAACTATTTGGGTTCTCATCGTGAGAAAATAGTGAACAGCATAATGGCTTTTTTAATTTTTTGCGTAGGGTTACAAATAGCTGTTGAAGGAATTACGAATTTAATCCAGCCACTGACAACACATTTGCAATAGGCGGGATGACTTGATTCTACGGCACTTTTGTGGTTACAGAATGTTCAGTGCTCCATATAAACTTTTTTGCTAAAAAGCCCTCCCATTGCCTTTGCCACCTCACGATTTTATCGCCTGGTATTTAAAGCAGTTTATTAAATTTATCAAAGGAACTGCAATTATAAATTTCATCAGCCGGAAGATATTTAATTTGTAAGTTTTGCTTGCGTGAAATGGTCAAATGTTTTACCCGAAATTATTATTCTTAAATCATGCCACGCAACACAATCGTACGACAGCGAGGGGTTATAAAATACGGATTAAATCCCTATGTTGGGCAAATAATTTTAATCGAAATAATGTATTTCTCAGGACCTTATTTCTGAATGATCAAAGAATCAACAATGTTCTCATATTTATCGAGTTCTAACCTAACGATGCCAATGTTGCGGATATCCATCCGGGCCAAAACAGGCAGGCAGTTGTTATCATCTGTGAACCAAAGGGTCAGATCGTCCGGTCTTTTAAAAATACGCCCCACTTCAACTACCGGGTTTATTTTGAGGCATCTGATTCTTCCAAATTTTGTTTTGATGGTATCTTTTCCCACATATACGAGGCGAAAAGGAAATATTTCGTCTGAAAACCAGATGTTTACAAAAATCACATCTCCTTCATTCATCCTCGAAAAATCGATTCGTCTTAAATAATAGATAGTTGAAGTTAAATCGAGAATTTTTTCCGGGACACTATGCACTTCGGAAAGTTTCGATTCAACAGTATTGTTTTTCCGGTTATAAGTAACCTCATTGAACCTCTTATAATGGCCTTCCCTGACATTGCGCACCTGTTTGTAGGGCAAATTTGTTTCTTTATCGAACCAGCTTTCATAAATATCTTTTACTCTATAAATTATATTGGCTATTCCGACAGTTTGTCCTGTTAATGAAGCATGAAAGACCTTTTTCCTTTCGTAAACTGAATCGGTAAGCGAGAGGGTGGTAATTCCGGCTAACAGAAAACCATAGTGGATATGATAAGTCAGATTTTCCCCTGTCTTAAAGGCAGTATTTGGTTTAACGGGAGGTGTAAAAATCTCCTGAGCATCAATATGCCTGGCATTCAGTGAGATTATAAAGAGAAAAATTATGAAAATATTCACTTCCCTGGTTTTCATAAAAATGTATTTCTGTAGTATCTGAAACAGATTAACAGAGAGGAATCCATTTATGTTCGATTTCCCGTATGTTTAAAGTCAAGAAATTTATTTAGTTTTATAATTGCAAATCATTGGTTAAAATGTTGCTGGCTGCAAATCAATATCATTACAGATAACTTTTGATCTTACAACATTTTAACAGAACCTAAACATTTAAAGGATACATATATGAACCGGAATTTTTGGTTAGTTGTGACTTTTTGTTGTTTTATTTTCAGCTATTCTTACGGATCACAGGGAGGCCAGCCAGATGTAAACAGACAAAAAGCTTATCTTGAAGAGATATTAAAGGTTATAGACCTTAAACAGCACGGATATTCAACAGCGAGGCGTGTTACATATCAGGACAGCACCTGGCTGGATTGGCTTCACCGGAGCGGTGAACTGCCGCCTGATTTCAGCCAGATGCGCTCTATGCCATTTCTTCCCGAACCGCTTGTTATAAATAAAGGGGGACAAGATATTCCCATCAAAACCAAAGAACAGTGGCAGGAAAAACGTGAGTGGATAAAAAAAGAATTTCAGCACTGGGTCTCGGGGACTGTGCCTCCTGCGCCTAAAAGCTTTGAATCAAAGATTCTCTCAGACAGGACGGAAGAGGGAACGCATATTCAGATGATTGAAATGCAGTTCGGCCCGGAAAACAAAGCCAGGATGACAATCGAGCTGATGATACCTGAGGGAAAAGGCCCGTTTCCGGTTTATATGAGCCAATGGAGCCAAAGGGACTGGGTACAGCTTGCCGTCAGAAGAGGTTATATCGGATGTGTATATGCAGCCGCTGATAATAAAGACGATACACAGGCTTACCAGTCTTTGTATCCGGACTATGACTTCAGTCATTTGATGCGCCGGGCATGGGGTGCCTCAAGAGTGGTGGATTATCTTATGACGAGAAAGGAAGTGAATAAAAATCAGATTGCCATTACAGGTCATTCACGGAACGGGAAACAGTCACTCTGGGCTGCCGCTTTTGATGATCGTATCTCGGCTGTTGTTTCAGCCAGCGGCGGCACAGGGGCAATCACTCCGTGGCGATACAGTGATCCTCAGTATACCAGCGGCACTCTCGATGCCATTTGTGCTTTTAATCCGCAATGGTTTCATCCCCGCCTGAGATTTTTCTTCGGAAGAGAAGACAAATTGCCAATCGACCAGAATCTGCTGATTTCGTTGATTGCTCCGCGGATTCTTCTGCTTCATTATTCGGTAATGGAACTTGAATTGAATCCCTGGGCAAATGAGCAGTGTTATCAATCTGTAAAGAAGGTTTATTCCTTTTTAGGCGCGGAACAAAATGTCGGCATATTACCGAGGCCAGGTGAGCATGAGTTATCTACGCGTGATGTGGAACGCTGTATCGATTATCTCGATAATCATTTCAAACGGGCACATATCCCATGGGCAGAAAAGCATTATTTTGATTATTCCTATAATCAATGGGCGAAAAGTCATAAAGCTGACAGTATTGAAGCAAAGAATATAAAACCGGTGACGATAACCCCGAAAGGGTTTGGAACCCTTTCGGGGTTTCTTTCAATCAAAAAGGAAATTCTGAATAACCTGCAATGGATATTGGGAGAAGAACCTTCGGGAGTAAAACCGGGCAGAATTGTATTATCGGGCCAAAGTGACTGGATCAACCAGATTACAGGCCATCCTCAGGTTAAAGGCGCTAAATACCAGTATATTTCACCATACAATGCGATGGGAGATTATCTCAGGGGAATGATTTACTACCCTGTTGATGAAAAAGGAAACAGAAAATTGCCGGCTAACGGAAAAATGCCTGTGGTTATATATCTGCATCAATATGCGTACAATCATGGTTTTGCAAAAGGCTACCGCCTCCCGGCAAACGGTAATCCTCAAAACGGCTCTTTGTTCCAGGCACTTATCGATAAAGGTTTTGCGGTGATGGCGATCGATATGTGCGGTTTTGGAACCCGCCTTGATGAAGGACGTTTTTTCTATGATCGTTTCCCGACATGGTCAAAAATGGGTATGATGGTAAGCGATGTCAAAGCATGTGTGGATGCTTTAAATACCTTCAATTTTATTGATAACAGGAATATCTTCATTTTAGGAAATACGATCGGGGGAAGTGTAGGATTTATGGCTGCGGCGGAGGATGAAAGGATTGCAGGATTAGCGGTTCTTTCGTCAGTTACACCCTGGAGAACAAGCAACTCCACATACGAGAGTATAAGAACTTATTCCCAACAGCATTTATTTACTCCCCGATTAGGTTTTTATGCAAAGCATCCGCAGGATACTCCCGTGGATTTTGCAGAAATTATTTCCTGTATAGCGCCGCGGCCTGTTTTGGTTATTGCTCCTTCGCTTGACCGCTATGCAGATAAGACAGCAGTAGAAAACGTAATGAATAATGTCCAAAATGTCTATAAACTGTATGGAAAAGAAAATCAGTTAGACTTTCAGCAGCCGTTGGAAATAAACAGGTTGAACAATGAGATGATTTCTGAGACCGTCGATTTTTTCCTGAGCCATTTAAATATTAATTAAATGAAGAAACTAATCCGTATTCTTGGACTATTCCCTGTTGTCTTTTACCTGATACCTCTTCATGCCCAGGATGATATTGCTATCAGGAAGAAGTATCTTGATTATATCTTAAAAATCAATGTTAATTATAAGCCGGTCGACAGGGCCGCACAACCCATTAACCGAAGAGATACAACCTGGATGGACTGGCTGCATCACAGCGGTGAACTGCCTCCTGATTTTGATAAGATGAAATCCATACCCTTCCTTCCTGATCCTCTTGTTTTGAATAAGGACGGAAAAGATATCCCCATTACCACGAAAGAACAATGGCAGGAAAAGAGAGAATGGATCAAAAAGGAATTTCAGCACTGGATTTCAGGCACTGTTCCTCCCCCACCGAAAAGTTTTGAGTCAACCATTCTATCAGACACAATGGAAGACGGAACCCATATTCAAAGGATAGAAATGCGTTTTGGTCCAGAGAACAAAGCCAGGATGAGATTTGAGCTTATGATTCCGACAACTTTCGGAAAAGGACCTTTCCCGGTATATATGACACAAGGTTACCACAGAGGCTGGGCTCAACTGGCTGTCCGAAGAGGTTATATCGGATGTGTATATGCAGCCGCCGATGGTGATGACGACACTCAGGCCTACCAGGATCTCTATCCCGATTATGATTTTACAGCCCTTATGAGAAGAGCATACGGGACTTCAAGAGTGGTTGATTACCTTCTCACGCGTAAGGAAGTCAATAAGAGCCAGATTGCACTGACAGGCCATTCAAGGAACGGAAAGCTTTCAATCTGGGCAGCGGCTTTTGATGATCGTATTGCTGCAGTGATAGGGAGCAGCGGAGGAACTGGAGAAATAACACCATGGAGGTACAGCGATCCTCAATACGCCAGTGAAAGCCTTGACTGGGTATGTGCAAATCAGCCGCACTGGTTTCATCCACGACTTCGTTTCTTCTTTGGAAGGGAAGATAAATTGCCTGTTGACCAGAATTTGCTGATTTCACTGATAGCTCCAAGGATATTACTGTTCAATTATTCAGTAATGGAGTCGGCGATGAATCCATGGGCCAATGAACAGAATTACCAGTCTGTAAAAAGGGTATATCAATTTTTAGGTGCACCTGATAATATAAATATATTGCCAAGGTATGGTGAACATCCGGTTTCAGCCAGAGATCTGGAACGCTGCATTGACTATCTTGATATCAAGTTTAAAAGAAAACAAATCCCCTGGGAGAAAACAGAATATTTCAATTACACCTTTGATTCATGGGAAAAGAGCCATATTCAGGATAAAATTGAAGCGGGTAAAATAAAACCGGTAGTTCTGCCGATAACCCCGAAAGGGATTGAAACCCTTTCGGGGTTTGAAACTCAAAAGAGTAAAATTCTTGATAACCTCCAATGGCTTTTGGGAAAAGAACCTTCAGGCGTAAAAGCTACAGATATAGCTCCAATCAGGGGAGCAGACTGGATTGACAACATAACAGGAAGGCCGGTTATAAAAAGAGCAAAAGTTATAAATCTTGGCCCTTACAGTGCCATGGGTGACCACCTGAGAGGCATCCTTTATGTTCCTTTAACCCCGAAAGGGGTTGGAACCCTTTCGGGGTTTGATTCTTCAGGACGGAAAATTCCTGTTGTGATCTTTCTGCATCAGTATGCCTATGGAGGAGGATTTGCAAGAGGATATAATAATCACGGCGGCAGAGGTAATGAAGCTTTGTTCCAGGCCATGATCGATAAGGGATTTGCTGTTCTTGCCTTTGATATGGTCGGTTTCGGTACCCGTCTTAAAGAAGGGACTTATTTCTACGACCGCTTCCCTCAATGGTCAAAGATGGGAATGATGGTAAATGATGTAGAAGGTTGGATTGATGGACTGGAGTCATTTGACTATATTGACCAATAAACATATCTTCCTCCTGGGAAACACTATAGGGGGAAGTGTAGCGTTGATGGCCGCTGCACGGGATCAAAGAATTGCAGGAGTAGCAGTCGTTTCGGCAGTTACGCCATGGAGAACAAGCAATTCAAGATATGAAAGCCTCAGAACCTATTCCCATCAGCATGGTTTTATCCCAAAATTGGGTTTCTTTGCAAATCATCCGCAGGATGCACCGGTTGATTTTGGTGAAATAATGTCGTGCATTGCACCAAGGCCTTTATTGGTCATAGCACCAACCCTCGATCGTTATGCCGATCAGGATGCAGTTCAAAGTACAATGAAGTCCGTTGAAAATGTCTATGAAATGTATGGTAAAAAAGACAGGCTTATCTTCCAGAGACCTTTGGAAATAAACCGGATGAATGAGGCAATGAATGAAGATGTGGCTAAATTTTATTCAGATATATTAAACAAATAATTCCTAATTCTTAATTATATCAATATGACAAAAAGAAGAGATTTTATCAGAAAGACTGCAACAGGAACCGCAGCTCTTTCGATAGGCGGAGTATTACCCGGTTTCAATGCCAAAAGTTACGGCAGTATTATCGGAGCCAATGAAAAGGTTCTCGTTGCCGTGATGGGAGTAAATTCAAGGGGGCTGGCTTTATCATCTTATTATGCCAAACTGCCTGACAGCGAAGTGGTTTATATCTGCGATGTCGACTCACGGGCCATTGACAAATGCATAAACACTGTTGAACCGATGCAGAATAAGCGCCCAAAAGGATTGCCGGATTTCAGGAAAGCTCTTGAAGACAAACAGATTGATGCATTGGTTATAGCCGCTCCCGATCATTGGCATGCGCCGGCTGCAATTTTAGCCTCAAAAGCCGGAAAGAATGTTTATGTCGAAAAACCGTGCAGCCATAATCCGCATGAAGGCGAATTGCTGACAAAGGTTCAGGAAAAATATAAGAACGTGATCCAGATGGGGAGCCAGCGTCGGTCTTTTCCCAATGTAATAACCGCAATTGAAGAACTCAGAAATGGCGCTATCGGACGGCCTTATTTTGCAAAAGGATGGTACAGCGACAGCCGCGGAACAATAGGTCATGGAAAACCGGCAGAAGTTCCTTCCTGGCTTGATTATGAATTATGGCAGGGACCTGCACCGCGCAGGCCGTTTATCGATAACCTGGTCCATTACAACTGGCACTGGCGCTGGAATTGGGGAACCGGTGAAGCTTTGAATAACGGAACCCATATGGTTGACCTTATGCGCTGGGGACTTGATGTTAATTTTCCTGTAAAAGTAGCATCTACGGGAGGAAGATATTGTTTTGAAGATGACTGGGAAACGCCTGACACACAGGTTATATCTATTGACTTCCCTAACCGCACCACCATGGTCTGGGAAGGACGAAGCTGTAATCCGAAGTGGGAAGAAGGGATGTATGTCGGTGTAATGTTTTACGGAGAGACCGGTTCGTTGGGAATCTTTGACAACTCCTACAAGATATTTGATATGAAAAACAAGGTGATCAAGGAGGTAAAGGCTGAGATGCAGGCCAATGAAGCCAATCATACAAGCCCTTCTGCAAATCTTGATCCTTTGCACATACAGAATTTCATTAATGCCATTAAAAAGGGTGAGAAACTGCATGCGGAAATTCATGACGGATACAAGAGCACTTTGCTCTGTCAGCTCGGAAATATTGCCTTGCGTTCTGGCAAAACCCTTAATATTAATCCTGAAAATGGTCATATTATCAATGACAAGGATGCAGAGAAATTCTGGAGCAGGGAATACGAAAAAGGATGGGAGCCGACTTTATAGGCTGTTAGACTTTAGATTATAGGAAGTGAACAGTAAACAACTTACAGAAAATTATCTAAAGCTTATATTCTTTAGCCTTAAGCCTTATTTCATTCTTTAAATTTTGTTCTTTAATTATACGGAAATGTTTGACAGGATAAAATAAACAACTATATTTGCACCACTTTTTAAAAAAGGAAACTAAATTTTCATAATCTTAACGGGAGCTTAGCTCAGCTGGTTCAGAGCACCTGCCTTACAAGCAGGGGGTCGATGGTTCGAATCCATCAGTTCCCACCCCGAAAACCAGTTAGTTGTAAATTGTCAATTACCTGGTTTTTTTATTATAGTGTTATTATTTTCTATCCTTTAGATGAATAAAAAGTTCTGTAATGCTTATTACGATTAACAGGATATCCAATGTCCATAGAAGTATTATTCCTTTGTCCGGCAAATTTAATTCTCCGAATAACAGCCAAAGTAATAGCACAATTCCTCCGCATATATTTATACTTATTGCACCAAACAATCCGAGTCCCGTATATTTCACTGCATTTTTACGAAAAGCTTCAATAATCAAAGCAAAAGTGATACCCAACAAAACTGCTCCTAAAATATTGGGATAAAAATAACTTTCTGAAGAGGGCAATCCTAAAAAATTCACAACCTTGGGTGAGAATGCCAATAACAAAACCCCCAGGATTAAGTTTATAAATGCATCGAAGAGTAATATTATCTTTTTATCCATTTTACACCAAAAAATCTGAATTAAACAACCTTACCTTTGTTGGTTCATTTACTTTTTTGCAATAAAAAATAATCGTTTGAACGGAAAAAGAACTTTACCATTGCTTTGCAGAGGATAATCCCTCTTTATACTTTCAAAAACCTGCTTTTCAAACCCCTCTCTATATTCAGTTTCGTTAATTCTCTCCTTGTATGGCTTCAATCCTGTAGAGCGCATCATATCCAAAATTGATAAATGAGAATCCATAATATGAAAATAATCCGTTACCCAGACATCAATTAGTTTAAAATATTGGCTTAATTGATCGTAATAATATGATGGGTTGTTTATTTCAAATAAATCGTCAACTCCCCTCGTGACATTGCTCCACCTATCTTGTTTGGCAATCCCGGTAATAGATTTCCCTATTGGCATATCTAAAAATAAAGGTAATTGTATTGCCAGTATACCGTTATTAATTAATAAATCAGCAAAACGCCTGATTAAATTACGATGGTCGGGTATCCACTGAATTGCTGCATTTGAAAAAACAATGTCAAATTTATTGTCGATGTTATCCCGGCTTGCATCAAATAATATCCATTTTTGATCAGGATAATCCTCAGAAGCTTTTTTAATCATTGCAGCTGATTTATCAGCGCCGATAATATTGGAATCAGGCCACCTGTTGACTAAAATCTGAGTGCTGTTCCCGGGACCACATCCAATATCTATAATATTTTTCGGATTCTCACATACAATCCTTTCAACCAGGTCTATTGAGGGCTGAATCCGTTCTTTACCGAATTTCAAATACAGGTCAGGATTCCAATCATGTTTATTCATTCAAGTATTAATTTTAAAATTCACGGGAGCCATTATGTATAGCATACGGGCTTTAGCCTCAATGCCTTGTTCTGTGAATATTGAATAACCTATAGACTATAATTTGATCGTTCTTTACCAAATATACGGAATAATTCGAAACCGGATTTTTTGGGAGTATTCAGAATATCCGTTCAATTCATTTTTCAAGGTATTATCTTCCAGATAAGTTCTAATCAAAGTAATGATTATTAAAATACTTGCAGGCAAAATGCTCCACACAGATCCAAATAATAATGGAAATCCAATCAATTGGAAAACTGATCCCATATAGGCAGGATGCCTTACTAATTTATACACTCCTGTATCGCAAACCGTCTGTCCTCTGTCATTCTGTATTCGTACAGTGCTTGAGAAAAACCGGTTTTGCTTTTGTGCAATAAGAAAAAGCAACTGTCCCGATATGGTAAGGATAATGCCGGTTAGTATAATGCTCCAGTGAAATTCTGGCGACCAATTATATCGTCCCGAATCAAGTCCGGCTGTTATAAACATAGCAATTGAAAATAATAAAGACAATCCCAGTATCGCTTTATCCCATTTCTTCCCTCCCTCCCCCGGTTTTGACCGTTCCTCCATCAGTTCAGTATCCAACCGCAGAACAGTATAATTAAGTAAAAGCATCATAAGGCCGATTCCCACATAAATCCATCCCTGCCAATAATCCAACCGTCCGGCGCTGACAAATAATATAAAAAAGGACACTATTGACCCGGAAAGAAATTTAATAAGATAACTGGTTTTCAAATTTTAACAGATATCATTAGTTAGTTTTTTCATCATAGTTACAAAATGTAAAGAATTATGAATTATGAATGTTTAGAAAAACTCATAACTCATAATTCTTTTCCCCTTTACACAAAGTCAAATTTATAAAAATCAGGGAATCGATAGATAAAGAACTCTTTTGTTTGGCCGGTGTTACTTCATTGGTTGCTTATTTGTTCCCTGAACTGTTCCGCTCTCTGTGGTCATTCCCGATAAAACATCTTTCATGGCCTGCAGTTCCTTTCCGTAGCCAGCCCAGTCGTTTTGTTTCAGATAGTCAAGTGCTTTATTATAATGGTTAAGCGCCTCCTGTGCTTTAGCCGAAAGAGTACTTTTCACGATTTTTTCGATGTTCGTCACTTCCGGGATAGTGGCGACAGCCTGCAGTCCCGAAGGGTTGAAAATAGCCTGAAGGGACTCTTCCAGTGTGTTTTTCATTTCAATCTGATCGTTATAGGCTACAATAACCCTTTTCAATTCAGGAATTTTTCCCTGCTCTGATTGCAGGTAAACAGGCTCAACATAAAGGAAGGAATTTTTTATTGGGATGATAAGCTGGTTTCCCTTGAAAACCTGGGATCCTTGCTGACCCCAAAGAGTGAGTTCGGAAGAAATGTCCGGCTGCTGATTAATCCTTGCTTCAACCTGCATTGGCCCGTATATCAGCTTATCCTTGGGAAGGGAATAGACAATCAGATCACCGTAATTGGGTGCATCGCAGCGGGCACACATCCATGCAATCATATTATCCTTTCCGGATGGCGTAAGGGGAAGCATCAGAATATATTCTTCTTCTTTGGTTCCGGGCAAACGCATAATAATATAATAAGGAAACATTAACTGCTGGCTGTTGTTGTAACTTTCGTTGGGGACAGCCCAATAGTCTTCCTGATTATAAAATACTTTAGGATCAGTCATATGATAAACATTATACATCTGGATCTGAATGTTAAACAGGTCGGTGGGATACCGTATATGGATTTTCAAAAACTCAGGCATTTCGCTGAAGGATTTGAAAAGTTTGGGATATATTTTCTGATATGTTTGAATAATCGGGTCTTTGGGATTGATCACATAATAGGAAACATCTCCGTTATAGGCATTTATCACCACTTTAACCGAGTTGTTGATGTAATTGAAACCCTGCACACTCAGGTTTTGTGATACAGGCTCCGAGTACGGAAACATATTGCTGGTAGTATAGGCATCATGAATCCAATACAGTTGTCCATCCTGCCCAACCACAAGATAAGGCTGGCTGTCATAGGAAAGAAAAGGGGCAATCGTTTGATCGCGCTGTGAATTATTCCGGTAGAACATGATACGGCTTTGTTGGGTCAGATAATCCGTCAGAAGAATTTTAATATCGGAAAATTTCCAGGCATAAACGAAGCGCTTAAACATATTGGAAATACGTACACCCCCCTCCCCGGCATAATTCGTATAGACATTATCTTCTCCTTTGGGGTAATCAAATTCTTTGGTTGTTGTATTTACCATTACATACTGATCGGTCTCTTCACCATAATAAATACCCATTTGTTTCAAATTAAGAGGTACCGTGGTTACCGGAGGGATGTCCTTGACAATTAAATCGGGCATACCGTTAGGCAATATCTCATTAACCGGGTTCATAACCACGCCATAACCATGTGTGAAAATCAAATGTTTGTTAACCCATGTTTGAGCTCGGTAAGGTATTTGCGAAACCGGCAATTCTCGCGCAGCAAGCGCCACTTCTGTATATTTGTTAAACTGATAGCGATCAACCTGGACGCTGTTAAAGTCATAATAAAGTCGGATTTCCTGCAATTGCTTATAAGTTTCAATCAAAGGCCTGCGGTCCCATAGCCGAATGTTCCTTATCGTATTATCATTTTCCTGGATGTCGTTATAAGTAATGTTTTGTTCGACAGGGAAAGCTTCATTCTTAATCTTATTTAAACCAAAGGCTTCCCGTGTAAATTTAATATTGTTCAAAATATAAGGTGTTTCTTTTTGCAGTTCATTGGGCTTTACAACATATTGTTCAATGATGCTGGGATAAATCCCGACAAAACCAATCAGTACCAAAAACCATACTCCGACGCCATATAATATAATTCTCTTTTTCCTGAAAACCGGAGATACGAATAAAAGGATGGTGATAGCAATGCTCACAAAGAAAATTGTCCAGTAAGCCGGAATCTTGGCATGAACATCCATGTAAGACGGACCGTAGGCAACTCCGTGTGAGGAATATAAGACATTATAAAGTTTCAGTATATAGGATACCGTTATGCCGAGCGCAAAAAACCCTGCCAGATTGATCAGGTGTCTCATCACCCGGTTGGAGTTTTGGAAATATTTCCCGGTCCCGGTAAATGCATTATCAAGATAATAGGAAATAACTACTCCGATAAAAGTGAGAACCACCATTAAAATGTACCAACCGGTAATAAACTGGTAGACCGGAAGTTTAAATACGTAAAATCCCGCATCCTTGCCAAAAATCGGCTCCTGAAGGCCAAATGAAGAAGAATGGATAAATTGCAGGAATATATTCCACTGATCGATGGCATAATTACCCATAAAAATACTGAGTAACAAAATTAGTATTGCCCACAGCCAGAACACAGCCTTCCCCTTGTAAATCTGCGAAATCATTTGCCGGGGATCCTCTTCAGCATAATATACAGTTCCCCGTGTGGAAGCTCCTCTCTTTTGCGCAATCCGTATGTGAAGGCTGAAAAACAGGGCAAAAACAAGGAAAAAAACGGTAAATGAAACAGCCCTGGCAATGATCATGGTATCAAATACCGATCCGTAGCCAAGATTATCAAACCACAACCAGTCCCCGTAATACTTCAGGAAAAGGTTAAATAAATACAATGCCGCTATAATGACAACTATAGTGATGATTAACTTTTTGCTCTTTTTCATCGGATTTCCTGTTTAGATCAAAATTAAAATGAAAAATACACTTTGTAGTCTATTTACCTTTTTCTATAAACTGACTTAATTAGTAATTCTTTATTTTTTAATTCTTAATTAACCACAGCATATCGCCTATCGAGGTCAAATTACGAATTATTTTCCAATTCTCCATATAATATTGGTATTCTTAATATAAATCGACTGAAACCCGGCAATTCTTTGAACCTGACAGAATTTGTAAACAGGTCTTCCTCCTTTCAGTAAATCTTTCGCCTCATTTATAAAAGACTGATCTAATGGAAATTTAAATATATTCCAGTCAATATACTCATTAAGTTTTTGTAGAGGATCTCCAAGTTTACTGAGAGTTTCCAATAAAAAATGATCGTCAAAGAGTCCTATATCATTTACATTTTTCATGTCAGTCCTTTTTCTTGCTAAATTATAAAAATATTCAACAAAAACAATCACATATTACTAACAATCAGAGTTATATATCAACAATAGGTTTTTAGAGATGCCCAAAAGAATAAACGAATATATTTGGTTATCTAAACAGCGAAAAAAAAAAAATGATAATCTTAAAGCAAAAAAGGACTTAGAATTAATGAGTAAATTAAACAATAGAATGATGGATGAGATTGATATTAGTTTGAAAGAGATAGAAAAACAAATAGATAGATTATTAAAATAAGAACAAACATTTCTCATCTAGATTTGCACCCTTATGATCCGTTCATGCATCCTCCTATCTACCTCACAACTTCCATTTCATACTTTCCCCTGTCCATAACTTTTCCCTCCCTTCCGTCAGGATATCTCAATTTCTCTGGCTAATTTGCATCTCCGTGAAATTATGCCCCCGGAATAAGAAATAACCAAACAGTCCGGGTTTACAAGAGGATTATCTAATGAAAACAAAACAGTTGCGGAAGTATATCGATTTATTTAATCATCATAGCGATGCTGACAAGATATTGTCAACCTGAGTTCGGGATTACAAATTTATAACTCCACAAAGAATCAGCTCTAAACTCCCGGAAGTATAATTGGCTTTGCCGATCTGTCCGGCAAGTAACAGGGCAAGCCACAATCGGACAAGTCTTCTGTTCCTTTACCTTATCCTCGAAAGCCTTCACCAGACCTTCATCCTACCATAGTCATATCATAGCCATATCATAATTTTTATTTTTATACTATATAAATATGATTTAGGTCTGTTTTTGACATTCGGAAGGCTTTCTCAATGTGCCATAAGTTTTTATAGTTTTCCACGACATCCTCATCGCTGAGCTTTGTGTTTGTTATATAGCTCTTTAGTCCATCCCATATTTTATCCTTGTTGAATTTCTCATAATCAATTTCAATGACTACTTCACCGGTGAGTTTCAGATATTTGTTGTAACCTCTGTTGTTAATACTTGCTTTTGTGAGCCGACCTCTTCTGATTTGGTTTTCCAGTCGGATTAACCCACGTTTACGGTTATTGGCATCTTTTTTTGCCCTGCTGCTGGAATAGTTTACAATTAGTTTTGTATTCTGACTTTTGGGATAACTATGGATCATTCCATCTCGATAACTGACTGATAATAGTTGCTTTTTTAGTGATTCCGCTTCATTTTTTATTCTTCCACCAAGAATATACTCATACCCGGCGCTTTCTAATGCCTTTATATTGTCGTTGGAAAGCAAACCTGCATCGGCGATGACAACTGGCTTTCCCAAACCAAATTTTTGCCCCATTTTTTCAAGAAATGGAATCAGAGTATGCCCTTCATAGGTATTGCCTTCAAAAATATCATACCCGATTACATAACCTCCAAGTCCAACCAGCAGGCCAATATAAATCTGAGGGCATTGATGTTTCCCGTCTTTGCTAAACCCTGTTTTTCTCAGATCATCCTCATCGCTGGCCTCAAAGTATAGGGTAGTCATATCGTAAAATACAACACTGATATTGCCACCTAATACTTTCTTTGTGTGCGAAAAAGCAATTTGCTCTACCTGTGGCTTTAGCTTGTTGTTGAGTTTATCTAAAAACCGGTAAACAGCATCTATATCAAGGTTCGTTCCTTGATAACGATAAAGGTATTCCACAGTTTTAAGCCTGCTTAACGGGAATGCCAGGCGAGCTATAACCAAATGCCGGAACAACGGTTCTTTAATGAGACCAAAACCAATATGATCATAGATCTTGCCAAAAATGATTTCCGGTCCTAAAGTCCGGAGGCTTGAATTGTTCAATATTGCAAAGGCTTGTTCAATGGCTGCATCATGTTCACTGACGAATAACTTGCGCTGGGCGGTTAATCGTTCAATCTCCTGTTTGGCTTGGTTTACCAATCTCTCAATTTCGTGCTGCGTGGTGGCAGAACCAAGTGTTTTTAACACCTTATACCTACCACTAATCTTCTGTATCACCTGTATGGACCGGCTTCCTGAAGAGTTGGGCTTTTTTCTTATAAACATGCTTCTTTCTTTCGGGACACCCAAATTAAAAAAACTTTCCAATATTTACAAGGGTTGTAGAAGGTGTCCCGAAAAAGTGCGGAAAACAGGAAATAAATCTTTCGTGAAGATTGATCCAGAATTTTGCACTGTTCTCCTTGCCGCTTTTGAAATCATTCAGGATTTGCTCAACCACGTGAACACTTGAAGGCGGATGGCATAACCTTACATCGCGGCCAAGGACAGCCCGGTTACGTGGAAAGATTCTGTCAGGACCAAGAGAGAAAAATTTCACCTTATCATCACTGTCGACAAAAGTGATGTCAACAGGCAATGAAGAGAAGAGTGATATCAGTTCATTGACATCAAAGGTTCCTGTGGGCAGTTTTATCTTTTTACCCTCTAATGCAGACAATTCAACACGTTCAACTCCTGAGGGCTCCCATTCTTCCGTGGGATCGAAAAGGCATAATCCGAAATCCATAGTCTGCTGGTAAACCTGGTACCAGTCATTTTCCGTAAGCTTATCCATACACATGGGGAGGAGAATTTCTTCTTCCTTCATGATCATATCCAGTATGCCTGTTACTGCAGGCCTTAATACAAGTTCGATCATCGAAGAGACTTCTTCAGGGTTCACATCACCTTCAACATGAAGCGCTTCAAGGGAGGCTTTTAACAACTCGCGCTCCTGGTCATGCTTGCCCCACATCACCTTGGGCGGGCCTGTAATTTCGTACTTTTCCAGGAAGGGAAATACGAGATATTCCTTGCGTTTGTAATGTTTGTCAACATCCATCAGTTTATTGAACCGACTGAGAAGTTTTGTGAGATGATTTTTTACTTCATCCTGTTCAATGTTGGGAGCCTGTTCAAAGAGTATTCCTATTTCATCGGTCACCTTTGCTAATTCAATATTTTCCTTTTTAAAGGTATCCACTGGATGCCCTGGCGGGATTGGCTGAGCGCCTTCCTGATCAATATGACCTTCGAGGACCATAGTATGAATATCGCAGAAGGCCAGAACCTCATCTTCGGGCAAACCTTCCCAGATCAGTTCCTGCTCCACTTCAACGACTTCATCATAAGGTATCGATTTGAGTGTTTCAGCCAGCCTTTTCTTCACAAGGTTGGGAGCCTCGCCCCGATGAAGCTGTAAAATCATGTGTTTCAGAAGTTCCTTTCTTCTTTCGGGATTGTTCAGTATTTCATTCATATTTATTTTCTTTCTGTTATCATATTCAAGTTAAAAATAGTTTTAAGGTAATACTATATTCTTGCCAGTGCCAGAAATATAGCATGCAGGGAGATTGTAAGGAACAAATAAAGATTCCTGGAAGCGACAGGATTAAGTTTTAAATATTTGTATTTGATGGAACTGTCCTTACATCCGGCAAGGCAGTCCCCACAAAGGGTACAGGAGTAAGAAGGCTTCTTGTTTTTAATATCCTGCAGGCTGAGGGCATCATATTTACAATAGCTTGCACATTTCATACAGAGGTTGCATTTGTCGTCTATATACATCCGGAAGGGATTGGCGTACTTTAAGACGTTTACCACAGATCCTACAGGGCAATAAAGTGTGCAATGGATCATCCTTCCCTGTTTTCGTGAAAAGACGATCATTATTCCAATGCCTATTAGTCCAAATGCCAGTCCAAGCAAAGTGGCCCAGAGTAAAGAGACGTTGAACCAACGCAATAAGATTGTTACAGTAATGGCTAAAAAGAATATGGTTGATTTGATGGCAAGCTTGTTTTTGATCTTTCCACGTTTCGTTCTGCCTGAAGAGGCGAATCGGTCAAAAGCGCCAAAATAGCAAAGCAGGCTGCACCAGGCGGGACCGGAAATAAAAACGGTGCTTAAGAACAGGATAGTCATAAAAGAAATATGCTCCCTATAAACAGGACCACTGAGTATCATCAACGGCACCGGGAGATGAAGTTTGCCGGTCATCAGGAATTTTTCGAAACCGGACAGACCAAGAATCAATTGCATAAAGAATACTGTGGAAAAGATGGTCCAGGTTAATTTTCTCCAACGTGGCACATTAACGGGATTCTGCATTTTACGGGCAACAAAAGCGGCGTAAAAGGCTATCAAAGCGATCTCAAACCATCCGCCTCCTTTGACAAACCGTTCGAGCAGGATCATCGGATTTGTTAGCTTAATCTGGATAATGCCAAGAATGATGAATACAAAAATAAAGACCCCTGCAGGGAGTAACAAGGTCTTTTTATTATTGATTAAATTCATTTACAAACAATAGTTTAAATTGAATTTATAACACCGCTAATTGAAGCATGCCCTTTAAGTATTTTATCAGCAAAAGATTGAATACTTTCCTGGGTTACCATTTGAGTTATACTTTCGCGGATCTGAGCATAGCGGTTGTGCATTGGACAGGGATTTTCGTCGCTGCATTTCTTAAAACCAAAGGCGCAGGAAGTGAAAAAATCAGTCCCTTCGGTAAATCGGATCACCTCCTCCAAAGAAAGATCGGGTTTGTTCTGATCGAAATAAAATCCTCCGCCCTTCCCCTTTGCCGACTGCACTAATCCCTGTTTTGCCAGGCGTTGCAGAATCTTGGCCATGAAAAAGTGAGGTGTATCAACCTCTTTTGCTATTTCAGCAATTCCGGGTTTAAGGCCCTTTGCATTCTGAAGCTGTATATATACAAGGCCCCGTAATGCATATTCCGTCTCTTTATTAAACATATAAATCTGTAAATAAATGCCAAATGATTACTCCACAAAAATAAACATTTTTTTAAAATATTAAAAGACCTTTTTGTCTTTTATTTAAAAAAACCTTATATTTGTCCCGTCAAACCATTCTTTGTTGGAGTGAATGAATAGTAAAGAGAAGAACGGAATACAATTTAAGAGTAGAATGGAATACCTTAAAGAGACGCAGGAAATACAGTAATGAGACGCACGGCGTGCGTCTCTGCAAAAATAGTAATTAATGACTAAAATAAACACAAAATGGATACAAGTAAAGTAATTGATGTAACGCAGATTGCTCCAAAAAACAGGCATAGCCTTTTACTGGGCACTTTTGAAAACCTCGCGGCAGGGGAAAGTTTCCGGATCAGTAACGATCACAATCCAAAACCATTGTACTATGAAATGAGGGAACAATGGGGCGAGGCAGTGACATGGGAATATCTTATAAACGGCCCTGATCTCTGGGAAGTTAAAATCGGGAAACAAGTTGTTGAAGAACCTACCATCGGTGAAATTGTGGCTTCCGATTTCAGAAAAGCAGAAGTTTTCAAAAAATTCGGCATTGATTTCTGCTGCGGAGGGAAAGTCACTGTAGGGGAAGCTTGTGCACAAAAAAATATAGACAGATTAGAACTTGAAAGGGAGCTTAAAAAAGCAGGAATGACTCCTCTTGAACCTGCACTGGATTTCACCAACTGGGAGCCGGGATTTCTGTGTGATTACATTGTAAATACCCATCACCGATATGTGCGTAAAACCCTGCCTGAACTGTTATATTATACTCAGAAAATTGCTGCAGTCCACGGTAAGAATCATCCTGAATTGGATGAAGTTGCCGGTCTTTTTGAAATGATCAATGAAGATTTGCTTCAACACCTTGACAAAGAAGAGCAAATATTATTTCCCGGCATAAAGGCAGCATTCAATGACCCGAACGGAAGTCTTAAGGATAAAAGGAATATCATTATCCCGGAAGTTGAAAGGATGACTGCAGAGCACGAAGTGGCGGGAGAGGCAATGGACAGAATCAGCATGATCACAGGAAATTATACAGTACCTGCTGACGGATGCAATACTTATCATTTAACGTTCAAAATGCTGTCGCAGTTTGAGGATGATCTTCACCGTCATGTTCATCTTGAAAATAATATCCTTTACCCAAAAGCGCTTTTAAGAGTAACGCAGAATAATAATTAGTCAAATGAAAAGAGCAACTGAAGATTTAATCGACAATCACCTCATCATCCAAAAGGTTATAGATGTAATGGAACGTGTAACGAAAGTTAAAGACCCTGAAGCAGAACATCTCGAATTTATCGTCAGCTTTATAAGGGAATATGCCGATGGTTTCCACCACGCCAAGGAAGAAGGATTATTGTTTCCTAAACTTGTCGAGAAAGGCATCCCAAATGAATTCGGGCCGGTGGGGATGATGTTAAGAGAACATGAGGAAGGCCGGAATTTCGTTAAAGGCATGGCAGATAACCTGTCGCTCTATAAGTCAGGGAATAAGGATGCCCTTCAATCGATTTATGCTAACATGAAAGGGTATATCAATTTGCTTCGTAATCATATTTTAAAGGAAAACAATATACTTTTCAGGATGGCCGACCAGGTGTTGACGGATAAAGAACAAACAAGACTTCTTGAGCAGTTTGATGATACAGAATCTTCTGGAATAGGAAAAGCCAAAATCGATACATTTCTTGCCAAAATAAAAGAACTGGAGATTCTGTATCCCTGAATCTGAATAAATAAACAATTAGTGTCAGACCTGGATTAGTGAATTATTGAATTATTGCTAAATTTGGTTCACAAACTTTTCAGGCCTGAAATATGAAATCAGTAAATTCTTTTTTTAAAACATTGAATCCGGCATTTCTGTCGGTTACTTTTTTTCTTCTCCTGGCGGGAGTTCAAACGAATGCACAAAATTATTCTATTGAAAATTCGATTGACCGTTACCGCAAGGGAGAAATTACAGTTAAGGCTAAACCGGGAGCCCAGGTGAGTGTTGAACAGTTAAAGCATGAATTCTGGTTTGGGTGTGCCATCAGCAATTATGCATTCAGCCCTTCGGTTCCCGAAGCTGACCGGAATAAATACAAAGAAAAATTTCTTGAGAATTTTAATGCGGGGGTTACCGAGAATGCCCTCAAATGGGGCAATATGGAGAAACGAAAAGGGGAACCGGACTATTCGCTTATCGATGCCATTCTCGAATGGACTGAGGCTAATCAAATCCCGTGCAGGGGACACAATATTTTCTGGGGAATCCCGCAATTCATTCAGCCATGGGTTAAGGAACTCTCAAACGAGGAACTGGAACAGACACTAAAAAACAGGGCAGAAACTATAACTGCAAAGTACAGAGGCAGGTTTGCCGAGTACGACCTTAACAATGAAATGATCCACGGCAATTATTACGAAGACCGATTAGGGCCTGACATTACGAAAAAAATGGCTGGATGGGCTCATACCGGAGATCCTGATGCAATACTTTTTCTAAACGACTATGATATTCTTACGGGGAATAAACTTCCTCAATATATGGCGCATATACGACTATTACTTAATCAAGGTGTCCCTATTGGCGGGATTGGTGTTCAGGGGCACCTTCACGGAGAAACATTTGACAGGGCACAATTGAAAAACGCCCTCGATTCTCTGGCTCAGTTTCATTTGCCGATACGAGTTACCGAATTCAATATGCCGGGGCAGCGGTCTAAATATGAGAAAGACAGGAAGATGCAAATGACTCCCGAAGAAGAAGAATTAAAAGCAAAAGAACTGGTGGATTATTATAAAATCTGTTTTGCCCATCCTGCTGTCGAAGGTATATTGATGTGGGGATTCTGGGAAGGGGCAAACTGGCTTCCTCAATCATCGATGTATAAACGCGACTGGACCCCTACCCCGGCAGCAACAGCATATAAAAACCTTATCTTTAAGGAATGGTGGACGAATGTTAAAGGAAAAACCAATCAAAAAGGGGAATATTCGACACCGGCATTCTTTGGAAAATATAAAGTGACGGTGAACGGGCAAACAAAAGAAGTAGATCTGACCAAAGCAAATGGCGAGGTGATGGTTGAATTTTAGTCAGTTACAAATAATGTTACACAAAGTCTCACAAAGTTGAACACAAAGTTCCACAAAGAAAAACACAAAGTTTCACAAAGTAAGACATAAAGTTTCACCACGAAAAAACATCTTACAACTTTGTGGAACTTCTTTTAACTTAGTGAAACTTTGTGTCCCGATTTTTACGCAACGAAATGATCTAAAATTTAGATCTAAATTCCAATTTCTTTATTAAATATTTCGTAACTTTGTTATGTATATTTGTTAATATACTGTATTTCAATGCCTTAAAATGACTATAAAAATAGTCATTTTTTCCTTAAAAGATTTGCATGACTATGAATATAGTTATATCTTTGTAACGAAGGATTGACATTAAAATTTACAGCTATGCACTTAACAAAAGCAGAAGAACAGGTGATGCAGTATTTATGGGAAATGGGAGAAGGATTGGTTAAAGATGTCCTTGACCGGTTTGACGATCCCAAACCCGCCCGCAATACCGTTTCTACTGTTATAAGGGTTCTTGAGAAAAAAGGTTTTGTCGGACACAGGGATTTCGGCAAGGTATATGTTTATTATCCGCTGGTGAATAAAAGCGAATATTCAAAAGGCCAGCTTTTCGGCCTGTTGAAGGATTATTTCAACAATTCATTCCCTGCGATGGCAACATTCTTTGCGCGCGAAAATGACCTTTCAATAAAAGAACTTGAACGACTGCTTGAGGAGACAAAAAAGGAACTTTCGAAACGTAAAAAAACTGACTAAAATGCAAGCTTTTGGATTGTACCTTTTAAAATCGGCCATATGGCTGACAGGGTTTGCCATTGTTTTCTTATTGTTTTTACGGAATGAGCGATATTTCCTGCTCAACCGTATATTCTTACTTTCGGGAATTTTTGCCTCGATAATCTTTCCTTTTTATACCTGGCATTATGCTGTGATGTTGCCTTCACTGCCCGCTGCTGAAATTTCAATTCCTGAACTGTCCGATCCGTCAGTGGTTACTGAAGTAATCCCTGAATCACCGGGTATCCCTTTCTACTGGTGGCTTTACATCGTCGGAATCGCCTTTCTCGCTGTTCGGATGATCTGGCAGACCGCAAAGGTAATCGGTATACTGCGCAGGAACGGGTATGTTAAAAACGGGCCTGCAAAACTGGTCCGTACTCCCGAATATTCCGCTTCGTTTTCATTCTTCTCTTTCGTTTTTGTCAATCCTTCAACGTCTGATATTGAGATGGAAGAGATCCTGAATCATGAGAGCGGGCATATTCAGAAACGGCACTGGTTCGACCTGCTGATGATTGAATTGCTGCGCATAATGCAGTGGTTCAATCCTTTCGTATGGATTTACGCACATCTTGTCCGCCAGAATCATGAATACCTGGCCGACGAAATGGCGCTTCAACGAAGTTCAGACCCGGCAATCTATCGTGCAGCGCTCCTGAACCAGATGCTTGGCGTGCCTGTAATCAGTCTCGCCAATTCATTCAGTTATTCACTAAACAAAAAAAGATTTAAAATGATGAAAAAGAAAATAGATTCCCCTTTTAGAAAACTTAAAATGTTAATGGTACTACCATTGATTGCATTAGTTTTCTATGCCTTTGCAAAACCGGAATACATCCGCCCGGCATTACCAATTGAAAATGTAAGTGCTGTAAACGTAGGAAAAGAAGTTAATGGTAAGGTGACAACCGTAAACGGAAAACCGTTACAAAATGCTGTAGTCCTTGTAAAAGGCACAACAATAGGGACGGTTACTGATGCTGACGGAAACTTCAAATTGGTAGACGTCAAAGCAGATGCAAAACTTATTATTTCGTATGTCGGAATGAAGAGCGAAGAGATGAAACCTGACTTTAATAAACCCATAACAGTGAAAATGGCTATTGAAACTGTTGGCCTTGGAAAGGTTGTAGTAGTAGGCTTTAATAATCTACCTCCACCCTCTTCCGGCGAGGATAAAGCATTCAGGGTGGTTGAACAGATGCCCCAATTCCCCGGAGGACAACAGGAACTGATGAGGTTTATCAAAAATAACCTGAAATATCCCGTTCAGGCACAGGAGGAGAAAAAAACAGGAACAGTTGTCGTTAATTTTCTGGTCAGCAGTACTGGTAAAATTGAAAATGTGAAAGTTGTTAAAAGTGCTAATCCGGCACTTGAGGCCGAGGCTATGAGGGTGGTCAACAAAATGCCCGACTGGATTCCAGGCAAACAAAACGGAGATCCTGTTGATGTTTATTATTCGATTCCCATAGAATTTAAACTCAATTGATTCAAGAGCTAAGCGCAAAGATGCCGTTTCACTCTGTTTGAGACGGCATTTTTGTTTAATATTGTTTTGGGATTCATTCTCCTTTGCTCTTTTATCTGGAAACAGACCTTCTAATTACGCTTCTAAAAACAATCTTTTCCTCACGTTACGAAATGCTTATCAGGTAGTTTATTTCTATTGGCATTTAGTGACAAAATTTGATCGGAAAATCTTTAGCCGTTTTTTTTAACCGACCTTTAACGAAAACATATGCAAGAATATTGTTGAGATTTTTTATTATATTTGGTATGTTTCAAAATAGATAGCTAACTGAAATGTGATAATTGAAATTTAGTTAGTATAGCTTGAACAAATGAAACTAATATTTTATCCTGTCAATCATTTCAATTGAAAAATCTCACAACAATGAAAAAGAAAATAGATTTTCCACTCCGTAAACTTAAACTCCTGTTGGTTCTGCCGCCGATGGCCCTTATTTTCAATGCCTTTGCGGAACCGAAATATATCGAACCTTCTGTTTCACAAACTGAAAATATCAGTTCTGCGGAAAAGAAGGGAACAGTTAAAGGCAAAGTAACAACTGAAGACGGCAGGCCTTTGCAAGGTGCAGCTGTCGTTATCAAGGGTACAACTGTTGGGACAGTAACTGATGAAGAGGGAAACTTCACCTTGAAAAAGGTTCCTGCTGATGCCGAACTTGCGATTTCCTATGTCGGATTAAAAACTACACAGGTTAAACCGGATTTTGATCAATCCCTGAATATTATACTGGGAGTTGAAGTTGTTGATCTTAAGGCGGTCAAGGTGAATCCTACCCCGGAGAGCGAACCTCTTTCCGTTATAAATGATGAATTTGGCATCCGAATTAAAGGTATCAATGAGAATAATCCTCCTTTGTATGTACTTGACGGGAAGGAGATTCCGAGAAGCGATTTCAACAAGCTGGACGCCAACAAAATAGGGGCAGTTTCTGTACTCAAAGGCGATTCTGCGGTTGCAAAATACGGTGAAAAAGGGAAAAACGGTGTTATCCTGATTACTTCAAAAATAAGCATTCCTGTTGCACCTTCTTTAGGTTTAGGAGGCATACAGATCCCATCTGACGAAAAACGTAAAGAAAAGAAACAGGATGTCACCATTGTCGAGCAGATGCCGCAGTTCCCGGGCGGTGAGAAAAGACTGGCCTATTATCTTTCGGAATATACAAAGTATCCTCCGCAGGCAAAAGCGAATAAAATTGAGGGGACAGTTGTTGTAAATTTTACAGTCAGCAAAACAGGAAAAGTTGAAAATGTCAAGGTTATGAAAAGCATTGATCCTGTCCTTGATGCCGAAGCCGTAAAAGTCTTAAGTACCATGCCCTTTTGGATACCTGGCAAACAAAACGGCATTCCTGTGGATGTCAGTTATTCGGTTCCTCTTGAATTTAAGCTTCAAAATTCAAAAAAGGATACCTCAGATGCCGCATTATCGGAATTGGAAGAGCTGCAAAATCAAATGACAGACCTGCAGGAACTGATGACGGATAATCATAATCAGATAGCAGAATTGCAAAAACTTAAAGCTGTCTCTCAAAATCAAATGGCAGATTTGAAAAAACAAATGGCTGATCTTCAGAGAAAAGTGTCCGATAATCTCAAACAATTGTCTGATCTGCATAGTACTATAACTTTTTCACGTGATCAGACATCTGAGTATCGTAAGCAGATTGCCGAACGCCGGAAGCAAATAGCCGGACTTCAAAAACAAATAAGAGATTTACAGACACAATTAAGTGGTGTGCATTCCCAATATGCTCCGGTTCTATATCGTCAGACCGAAAAATTGCCTCAATTTCCCGGCGGCGAAACTGATATGATGAATTTTATCCGGTCTAACCTCAAATATCCTGTTACTGCTCAGGCAAGAGGAATTACCGGTTCCGCACTTGTCCTTTTTATTATTGACAAAAACGGAAAAGTGGCGAATGCGTCAGTTACAAGTGACGTTGATCCTTTATTAAGCTCAGAGGCTCTCAGGGTTATAAAAAAAATGCCGGACTGGACTCCAGGTAAGCAGGGAGGAAAAACTGTGGAGGTTGCCTGCACAATTCCCATCCGGTTTGTACTTCAACTGGATTCACAACAATCATATGACCATCGTTCTTTTTTAAAAGGTGATTTTCCTGAAGTTGTGGTGGTGGGATTTGGGATGGAAAAGCCGGCATCATCTGATTTACAGAATTCAACAGTCGATCCGGCTATCTATTTCTCTCAAATTGTCGAATCAGGAGGAAATCCTTTATGCATTTATGATGATAATGAATCCAGTTTGCAGGAGATGAGAAAATTAGCGGAGCAACAACCTTCTGTTATTGAGGAAATAACGGTTCTGCAGGATCGACTTGCCATTAAGATGTTTGGCGATAAAGGGGAAAACGGGGCCATTTTGGTAACTTCAGGAAAGAATGACGGCGATACTGAATCAAAACTTGCCAGGATCAGTTGGGTAGGCACAGGAGTTCAGAAAAAGGGTGACCACCCTTATAATTTCGCACCTCCATTGAAAAGCCCCCTAAGTGAAGAAGAACAGCCATTTGTTGTCGTTGAGCAGATGCCCCGGTTTCCGGGTGGTGAAAAGGCGATGCTTGAATTTATTCGAAAAAACCTTCGATTTCCTGAAGAAGCCAAAAAAAAGAATATAAGACAGGCGACGGTCATTGTCAATTTCTTGATTGACAGAGAAGGAAAGATCAGGAATCCTAAAATTGTAAGGAATCCTGATGAATCATTGAGCTTAGAGGCGATAAGGGTTATAAAACTAATGCCAAACTGGATACCAGGCAAACAGGTAGGAAAAACAGTGACGGTATCGTATACATTACCCATAAAATTTAGACTCCTGACAGAAAATGTATAAATGAAAGTGAAAACTCAATCCTGTTATAATAGTCTGAATTACAGTGAATAGATATGTACCAAAAGTGCGCCGAAATCTGAAGGAAGAAACATCATTCCGATTTATTTAGTACTTTTATCAATTTAGATTAATTAATTCAATATATGGAAACCGTTATATTGCATAGCAATTCCAGGGAAAATATGAAACTGATAACTGAATTAGCCAGAAAAATAGGCGTCACAGTTAAATACCTGACTGATGAGGAAAAAGAAGATATTGGAATGGCGCTCGCGATCAAAGAAGGACGGACAGGAAAATTTATTGATACTGATCAATTCGTTGAAAAACTCAGTAAATGAAGATTTTGATTGATGAGTCTTTCGAAAAAGACACCGACAAAATTACTGATAAAAAGCTGCTTAAATCCATTGTTGACTGCATAAAAAAAGTTCAGAATAAGACCAAACTTTCTGACATAACCAATTGTAAAAAATTGAAAGGTAGTAAAAATGCCTATCGCATCCGAATAGGTGACTATAGAATCGGTTTTATATTTGAAAACCGTACTGTTCAATTTATTCGCTTCCTGCATCGCAATCAGATTTATAACAGATTTCCTGACTAAAGCCGATGTCATTGACTGAACAGTACTATCTGTTGGGAATATAAATTGTCTCTATTTACCACCGTAATTCTCTGATTCATCTTCAAGCGCTTCGTTTTCAGAGAGTTCAGGAAGAACCATCCTCGCTTCAGTTTCATTCAATGCTTCAACACTTCGGAGCTTGCGCTGTATGGCTTTCGTACGTTTGCCCATCACATCATCCAACTGATTAAGACCGGTCTGGATATTGTTCTGTGCCTTCTGCATCATTCCGCCGAAATTCTCGAACTCCTTCTTCACAGCTCCAAGAATCTGCCATACCTCGCTGCTCCGCTTCTGAATTGCCAGTGTTTTAAAGCCCATCTGGAGGCTGTTCAAGATGGCGGCCAGTGTGGTAGGCCCTGTGACGATAATCTTGAAATTGCGCTGCAAATCCTCAAGCAGGCTGGCTTTACGAACCACCTCGGCATAGATACCTTCGAAAGGCAGGAACATGATCCCGAAATCGGTTGTAAAAGGCGGATCTATATATTTATCGCTGATATCCTTTGCCATTCTTTTTAATCGTCGTTTCAAGAAGTTTCTGTGCAGTACTCAATCTGATTAGATCGCCTATATCATAAGCCGTTTGCAACTGCTCATAAACATCTTTCGGGAATTTGGCATCGACAGGCAGCCATACCTGTGCATTGTTGTCATCCCTTCCGGGAAGCTTAATGGCAAATTCAACCAGGTCATTGCTGTTGGCTTTGGTCTTGACATTGGCTTCATACTGATCGGGAGCAAGGATCTGTTCAAGAAGCATAGCCAACTGCACCTCTCCTATTCCTCCCCTCATCTTCACGTTACTCAGCACCTTTTTAAGTCCTCCCACATCCTGCGCAAGGGTCTGCATCTCACCCAAGTCCCTTCTGCACTTCAATCAGCTGTTTGCCGACAGTTTCAAAGCTCTGCCCCAGCCTGTCCGATAAGGTTTTTTCCAGTTTTTCCTCTACTGTCACGCGGATCGTTTCCAGTTTGGTTTCCGTGCTTTTCACCATCTCATTCTGCCTGTATTTCCAGCTGTCCGAATTTCTCCCTCTGCAATTCATTGAACGATCTGACATTCTTTTCAAAGGCTTCCCGAAAATCATTAAATGCTTTATCCAGTGATTCCCTCATCCGGAAATTGTCTGTCTTATCCTGTTCGGCAAGAGCTGTGAGCTTCGTTTCCACTTTAGCCTGCAGAGCATCCAGTTTTTCCGCCAGTGTTTTGTTCATCTCTTTTAAGGCCTCGTTAAGTTCTGTCCGGTTATCTTTTGCAAGGGCGGCATTTTCTTCCCGGTTGGCCTTAAAATCTTCCTTCAGGTTATTCTCAATCCGCAGCAGCGAATCCTGTATACCTCCGATTTTATAAAAGATTTCCTGCTGATCCCTGTTCCCCTTGGGCCGGAACACTATTACCAGGATAAAGGTGGCAGCCACCGTATTGACAGGATAATTAAGAGAATAATTGTAGCTGTCATATAATTCAGGATTAGAATATTAATATAGAGTAATTGAGTAAAATGGTTATAACATTCTCAGTGTTGCTATATTTTTATGTTTTTCAATAATTGTGAATTACGGTATTCTTAATGTTCCGGAAATGCTCTCCCTCTTTTACGGCAGCCTCCCGCCTTCTCGCTTCTTCAATAATCTCTTTGGTTGCAGTTGCGCCTATCCGGGTAACTCCCAATGAACGAACACCCAGGGTATCATCCAGAGTACGGATACCGCCGGCAGCCTTAATCTGGACATTTGAAGAGCAATGTTTTCTCATCAATTTGAGGTGGTGTTCAGTCGCCCCTTTGTAATTATAAAACCCATTGGGCTGTTTGACAAAACCATATCCTGTTGACGTTTTTACAAAAGCAACCGACAAGGAAGAACAAATCTCACAGAGTGAAATAATATGGGAATCCTGCAGATAATCGTTTTCAAATATCACTTTTAAGATAGCCCCGTTATTCACACAGGCTTCATTGACCACTTTAATTTCTTTTGCGACATAATCCCATTCTTCTCCAAGTGCCTTGCCGATATTGATCACCATGTCAATTTCAGTGGCACCCTTCAGAAATTGCCAGTTCCGTTTCCTTTACTTTTATCAAAGTCTGATTGTTGCCGTGAGGGAAACCAATTACCGAGCAGATTCCCACACCGGAACCGTTCAGTATTTCCTTCGCCAACGGTACAGAGTAAGGTTTTACACAGGCCGTTGCTACCTGGTATTGCGCAGCGAGTTCACAACCTTCACGTATCTGTTTGTCTGTCATTGTCGGATGCAGTAAGGAGTGATCGATCATTTTGGCAATCACCCCGACTGATATTTCTTTACTCATTCAATCTGTTTTATAAATTGCTTATTTCCAGAGAAGTTCAATTTCCTCCAGTGATTTTCCCTTGGTCTCCGGCAGGTAAAGATAGCAAAAAAGCCATTGAAGAAAGGACATGGCCGCCAGGAAGAGGAACGTCGCCGCACCTCCCACCGAAGCAAGAAAATGTGGAAAAAGAAGCACCACAAGAAAGTTAAAAATCCATTGTGTAAATGATGCAAAAGCGACTGCCTTACCCCGTATCCTGTTGGGAAACATCTCGGAAACAAGAGTCCAGAATGCCGGACCTATACAGGAAGCAAAAAAGGCAATAAACAGGAGGATGCATATTAAAGTGAAGATTCCGCTCATTCCAAAGTAAAAAGACAGCGCAAGGAGAATAAGGGTAATTGTCATGCCGAGTGATCCAATCAGGTAAAGCATCCGCCTGCCGGCTTTATCAATCAGGAAGATAGCCACAAAGGTGAACACTCCGTTGATAAGTCCTATCAGGGAAGTCTGCAGAAGGGCGTTTTTGATCTCTACACCTGCCTTCAGCAATATCTTCGGGGCATAATCAATAACAGTATTGATTCCACTAACCTGGACAAGAACGGCAAGAACAAATCCGACCGCCACTACCTTAAATGATGATTTACCGAACAATTCTGCAAGCTTTGCAGAGGAGGAGGTATGAACTTTCAGGGATTCCGCAATTTCTGCCATCTCTGCTTTTGCTGTATGACTTCCGCTGATTCTTGTCAGCACAGCCAGCGCCTCCGTCTTCCCTTCCTGCCTTAAAAAGCCATCGGGGGCTTTCGGGAATAAACAACAGGCCAGTAAAAAATAGCACGGAGGGGACCACGCCGGTTGCAAACATCCAGCGCCAGTTATTCTCAATATCATGAAGTCCGTAATTGATGGTATAGGAGATCAGTATTCCAAGCACAATAGTAAGCTGATAAATCGAAACCAGCGTTCCCCTGTTCTTCGCGGGAGCCACTTCAGCCACATACATCGGTGAAAGCACTGACGCCGCTCCGACTGCCAGCCCTCCCGTAAGCCTTGCACAAATAAAAAATACCGATGAGGTGGCCAAGGCAGTTGCGGCACAGGAAACTGCAAAGAACAATGCTACAATGACCAGAATCGTTTGCCTTCCGTATTTGTCAGTAAGGGCTCCCGAACCAAATGCCCCGATTATGGCTCCGACAAGAAGCGAGCTTACCCCCCACCCCAGTTCCAGTTCATTCCACCCGAAATAGGGTTGAATAAAAGGCACCGCCCCTGAGATAATGGCAATATCGAACCCGAACATGAGTCCCCCGAGTGTGGCAACGGCACAGATAAAATAAAGATAAGATGATCTGTTTTCAACTCCCATCATTTAATCAGTTTTTCATTTAATTAAAATTTACACCCTCGATAATAAACCGCTTAACATTTCAGGCAAAACTCGCCAAGACTTCGCGATCTTTTGTCTTCTCCTTTGTGGCCTTTGCGTGAAACAATAGTTATTTTCCTCGTTAACAATTCTTATATCGAAGATGTCTGATCACTTAATAAATTCACGTTGCAGAAAGCCGTAAGCCCCTCACCTGAATCCTTTAGTCTTTAGCCTACGGTCTATAGCCTAAACAGGCATCTCAGGCAGCTGCCATCCTTCCCTGTAGGTATGCCTGATATATTCATTTGATCTTTCAAGAGCATTGAATTTCTCGTATTTCGTATTAAAATGAGGATGGCCGTCAATCACCTTGAACTCGTTGGAAGTGATGATATTTAATTCTTCCGAGGGTGAAATATTGGCAACCTGCATTTTTTCTGCATCCCATTTCAGCGATTTGTTCAATCCCTGCAAACGGACGGCAAGCACACCCAGCAATACCATCTCATTGAACGGTCCCGAATAGGCAAAATTAGATGTTCCCTCCACCCTGCTTTCAGGCGATTCTTTACATGCACGTATCCAGTCCTTTTCATGCGGTCCGTCAACATAACCGACAGCCCCGGGAATGCGTCTGAGATAAGGCGTCACATTGGGAACTCTCCCTGAATAAAGCCGGCTGTTAAAACCTCCGCAGCCACATATCAGGGTGTCTTTCGAACCAACAAAAATACATCCGCCAAGCCCGTCTGCCATAAGGTTTTCACCTTCAGGCAGCAAATCCGATTTATTGGGATACAAACCTCCATCGTACCAGTAAACCTTAACGGCAGGCATTCCCACCTTTGCCATTTTGGGACGTGCCGGGAATGAGAACTCAACTGTTTCTGCCTGGGGAGCGGATTCCGTATTGATAGCCGTTGAACTACCCCTTACCTTTTCGGGGTACCCCAGCTTAAGCGACTGATAGATAGGATCAAGAACATGGCAGGCCATATCCCCGAAGGCTCCCGTGCCGAAATCCCACCATCCCCTCCAGTTCCAGGGCGTATAAATCTCATTGTAAGGACGCATCGGAGCAGGGCCGATAAAGAGATCCCAGTTCAGAGTCCCGGGAGGAGTCATAACCTCTTTAGGCCGCTGAAGCCCCTGGGGCCATATAGGCCGGTCAGTCCAAGCGTGAACTTCCTTCACTTCCCCTATTTCCCCACTCCAGATCCATTCACATAGCTGGCGTACACCATCACCCGAATTTCCCTGGTTACCCATTTGGGTGGCTACTTTGTATTTTGCGGCAAGCCTGGTCAGCAACCTTGATTCATAGATGGAATGAGTAAGGGGTTTCTGGCAGTATACATGTTTACCCATCGTAATTGCGGTAGCTGCAACGATACCATGAGAGTGATCAGCTGTTGCAACCATTACCCCGTCAATAGATTTTCCCATTTCGTCGAACATCTTCCGCCAGTCCCAATAGCGTTTGGCATTCGGGAACTCTTTAAAGCATTTATCGGCATATTTCCAGTCCACATCACACAGGCCGACAATATTCTCTTTCGACATACCCACCAGGTTGGGATGTCCTTTACCACCGATACCTACACCGGCAATGTTCATCTTGTCACTGGGAGCTTTATGACCCAGACCGCTGACAGCAATATTGGGCACAATGGTGAATCCGGCAGCGGTTGAAACGGTTGTTTTTACAAAATCTCTTCTGGAGCCTGTTGATTTTTTCATATTTCTCTTTTTTGTTACATACGGTTGTTTTTCAGAATCAAAGGTGCAAAAATTATTTAAAATCAGAATAGCGGATGAGGCGTAAAATTGGCAAGTGAGAATTGGTTGAACAGTGTTGAAGTAAAAGAGTTACCCCAAGCTGCCCTTCTCCTACTAAAGCGTAATTGCTTAATGCCCGTTTCCTGACTTATTTCACAAAAATCGAGAAAGCAAATGCCTCATGCGTTCCATCGGTAAGATTTACCGCCACACCGTTTTTCCAGTATTTGGCAATATATGCGCCCCATGAATTTTTTTCACATCCGGCAACATAAACATCGCCGCCATTAACAACAACAGAAAACGCACGGGCATCCTTTGTACCATCGCTAAGATCCACCGCTGAACCATTTTTCCAGTATTTGGCAACAGCTATCTCAGTTGATTTGTGCTCATATCCGGCCACATAGATATCACTGCCGTTTACGGCAACAGATTTGGCAAATGCATCGTGTGTTCCATCGGTAAGATTGACTGCCTCACCATTTTTCCAGTATTTGGCAACAGACACAAATGATAAATTTCTCTCATCTCCGGCAACATAAATATCACTACCGTTGACAACTATAGAGTAAGCATTGGCATTCCGTTCTCCATCGGTAAGATTGACTGCTGCACCGTTTTTCCAGTATTTGGCAATTGTTGTCGAATAGGGATACCATTGCTCTTCTCCGGCAACATAAACATCGCCGCCGTTTATGGTTACAGAATTGGCATACGCGAATAGTACTCCATCTGTAAGATCGACTGCGACATCGTTTTTCCAGTATTTGACAGCAGATGGTCCCGCCGGAGTGGTCACATACCCGGAAACATAGGCATCATTACCGTCAACGGCAACAGAACTGACAAAAGCATCGCGTGTACCGTCAGTAAGATATACTGCCTCACCGTTTTTCCAGTAGGTGGCGACAAAGGTTACCAATGACTCTACTGTATTCGATTGATATCCTGCAACATAGACATCATTTCCATTCACGACAATTGAATTGGCGCCAGCAAATTCAGTTTCATCGGAAAGGCTCACTGCCACACCATTTTTCCAGTATCTGGCAACCGTTTGGTAGGATGAACCTCTTTCCCATCCGGCAACATAGACATCGGGATGCGTAGAGTTATCGTTGCCGTTGTTCTCTTTTTTGCATGCACTTAATGCTGCCGCCCCCGCCAAAAGGATAAAAACAATTCTTTTCATGAATTTAATTTAAGTCAGTTAATTGGTGCCTGTTGCCTCCAGCCTACAGACTTTTTCCAAAATCAAAGTTGTAAAAATTATTTCAGATAAGAGCGCGGTGTGAAGAGATATTCATCTGATATAAAAATTTGTTTCACGAACTGGCTTCAAAGAGAAAACGCAATAAACGCCAAGCCTTTGCGATCTCTGCGTCTTACTTTGCGACCTTTGCGTGAAATAATAATCAGACAGACGCACACCGTGCGTCTTTACTGCCGCTTTTCTTTAGCCTTTAGTCTA
>CAWENX010000019.1:0-151880 GCA_963810555.1 uncultured Bacteroidia bacterium
ATTTCTCACGTTCGACTAACTAAACAGCATCAATTCCTCATTCTTAATTTCTAATTGGCTTGGCTGATCTCCAATTCTTCATTCTTCATTCGTAATTCTCAATTGATTTTACGCCTCTTCGACGACTTTCCAACCAATTGCGTCGGCTAACGCATAAACAGGTTCCTTCAGATCGCCGTAGAAAGTGACGCGGTGCCATCCCCAGTCCCAGTGAGTGAAGAGCTTTTCAATATCTCCCTTTGGTTCGGCGCAGAGCTTGGTTCGGCAGGCACGGTCGTCCGGATCGTTGCCGATTGCCTTGGCCTGGTGAAACAGTATTTCCTTTCTGTTCTGATCGATCTGGAGCGTAGTTGTCATATAATCCGTTGGCATAATGGAACGAACTGATGCGCCCTGCCTGTCCTCAGAGTGGGTCATGATGGTGAAAGGATTGACTGGACCCTGAGGCCCGAATACCCTGTTAGAGGCCACGCAATGGGCATAAATGATCTGACGTTTTGAGGTATCGATCACGGGATCAGAGATCATACCGGGCCTTCCTTTGGTCAGTGCCCCGAATGCCGTCATTGTCGCAGCCGATCTTATGTCGCATTCGCAACCGCCTACAAGCCCCTCGTTGTTCAGTTCATGGAACCCAAGGCATGGATAGGCATGGATATGATTTCCGTAAAATCCACCGAGACAGTTGATCGTGATGGCGTTGGCATCGTGAGCTTTCAGCACCGATTTCATGCCAAGGTACATCTCTGCCGAGGATTGAAGGGTTTCTACCGGAATATCGATAATCTGCGTGGCCGTTTTCTGCCAGCGCTTTACAATGGTACGGGCCTCATCTTTATTGGCATTCTCCCACGCCTTGTTGACTTCGGCAAACCCGATATATTCGAGTGGAATTTCCATTAAAGGCTCTGCTTTACGCTGATTTTCATCCAGCACAGCAAGGATTTTCGACGCTTTCATCCGCTGTCTGCATTCATCTATTGACAGCGTTTGCAGATTGTCTTGTTTACACGTCATATCTCCCTGTGCCGGTGTAAGGGACCACCTTGAATTTGAAACTGCTTCAGCAAATTGGGCAGAAGTACCTCCTTTCCGGACGATATCAAAACATTTGACCGCTGAAATCAAATCAGAGGTGCGTGATGAAGCTACGAAACCTACATTCGAAATATGATTTTTCAGGTTGTCTGAAGTATACACCAGGAACCCTCCACTTCCACCGAACTGGAAATCAACATAAAGGACAGGTTTTCCTGAAGTTGCTATGGTCTGCATAACAGGGTTCCAGCAGTTCATCTGGTAAATGATATAGCCGTCGATATTCTGAGTTTTATCCTCAGTAAGGATTTTCTCAGCTTCGGCTTTACCAATAGCTTGAGTAGATATAAATTCAAATTCAGGGAATTGCCTGATGAGCATGGTATTGATATTTCCCATCACGAGGCCGAAATCAAACCCGACATTCGGCCAGTCGGGCTTAGGTTGAACAACGGCATGAAGAGCATAAATGACCCTGATACGCATCTTTTTGGCTGAAGAACAGGAGGTCATCGTGAGAGATGACACAGGAACAAATGACATACAGGCTGCACAGGCAGCGCAGTTGGAAATAAATCTTCTGCGGGATTGGTTACCCGGAACAAAAATCCTGGAGTTGTTTTTTGAATTCATGGTTGGAAGGTATTAGTAAGTTGTTTTAAATAAGTTTAATACTGTCACTAAACACACTCAAAAGCAATGCGTTTTACTGGATTTAAATTTAGTAAAATCAAATATGAAATACAATAAATTGCAGAGACGCGATTAATCGCGTTTCTACAAAAGAAATTTCTATTGTTCACCTTCTTTACTGTTGAAGGAGATTAATAATGTTATAAAATTGATTATTCTTTTTCAAATTTTAAACCCTTTGGAATCTTCACTATGCCCTTTAAGTATGGATTGATATATATTTTGATCGTATCCAATTCATTTTCTGGTTTTAGAATGTACTTGTCAAGTAAAGGTCCTGTCCCGTAATTCAATGGTTCTCCTGTAAATCTGTTAACTAATGCAATTGGCGGCTTTTTATAATTTGGATTGCCTATCGAATACCTTATTATCAGTTTTAGCTTATTCCCCTCACTCGTTCTTAACCTCGACAAAAAATAATAGGACGACTCAATGCTGCTACCTAAATCCGCGTTTTTAATCGTAACAGGATTTTCAGCTGTATAACCATAAGTTGGATCTAAAGATGGGTCAACAGTGGAGAAGAATTTTTGATTTTTTATTACACATCCGGAGAATGATAATACAATTAAACAAATAAATATAAGATGGCTGTATATTTTCTTCATAGAATCAGGTTTTATTAAATCACAAAATTCGTTAGTGATATTGTTTATAAAGGTAAATAATTTAAACGTCAGAGACTCTGTACTATTCCTCCTTTGTTACAAACGCAGGGTAACACAGATTCCTTATTATCATAAAAGAATTCCTTCCTTATTTACTGCTTTATATAGAGGGGAATAGATCAAGCTATTTTTCCAAAAATCTTTTGGATAAATAAAGGATGAAATTATCTGTCCTGACTCTAACTCAATGTTATATAGTTCTTCCCTGAACTTGTCTTCTATGTCGTTTGTAACTTTATGATTATCAACCAATATCAGGATATCCCAGTCCGAATAGGGATGAAAATCACCTCTGGCACGAGAGCCGAAAAGATAGGCCTCAGCGTTGGGATCTTTTTCATGAATACTTTTTCCAATTCTATTTATAAGGTCCTGATCCATTTCTTATTGTGGAAAATCAAAGATACAAATTTAATTAATTAACTGATGAAAGATATTATTAAGTTGTTCATTTATTATTTCATCTCTCCTGATGGCATAGACCAATTCATCCAAAAGCTCCCCATTTTTCATCACGATCTTCTTAAACCGAGTTTCAAGTTTAAAACCCGACTTTTCAAGAACCTTGTGTGACGCATAATTTGTCTCAAAGGGAACAGCGAAAATTCTGGCAATATCAAATCGGTCAAAAGACATCTGTACAATTTCATTGATGGCTTTCGACATAATTCCCTGCCCCCAATAATCTTCACTTAACCAGTATCCAAGCTCCGCATTTTTTCTCAGGTAATCTTTTTGAGGAGTCACTCCGATTCCCCCGGCAGCTTCTTCATTGATTTCAATGGCCAGGTAAAGACGCGTTTCATTATTTGAAGCGAAGTTCAATAAAGGATTTCCATTTATCCTTGCTGTCAGGAAATGCGTCAGACATGAAGCGGGTAATATTCGGGTTATTTGCGTGTTTATATACGCTGTCCAGATCGTTTATCGTCCAGTTTCTTAGTTTGAATTCCATTTAATGCAGAATCGATTGATTATTTTAATAACATAAATTTTCAGACTACGTCAGAGACGAAATACCATTACCCCCTCGTTACAAACGAGGGGGAACCCTGTCATCCTTTAATTTTACTTCTGTTCTTCATTCGGTAGAGATCACCGGGCGATACACGTTCAGCATAAGACAACAGCATAAACATCGTAAGCTGAGAAGTATAAAGCTTTTTAGACAAAACGATTTCCGTAAGTTTTTCCAGCTCCCAATCACCTTCTTTAATTAAATCATCCTTTTCAGGGATATATTTTGAAAAGACAAACTCATAAAACGGCAATCCTCCAAACTTCGATCCCCACCATTCTGTGGGCGGCCATTTTCTCTCTTTTACAGGAATCATCTGCTGATCTTTTATCCAATCCAGGCACCATTCCACTTTTTTCACAGCACCGTTCTTTCTCTCCGTATCTTTAATCAGGAAATGCCATCCTGCGGTATAAGCCTCAAGAAAATACATGGGCATCGAAGGTCCCTGTTCAGATAAAGGGAACGGCCTGGTTTTGGTTAAGTCCTCTTTGTTCATCCAATCAATGTCGTTAAGTCCGGCTTCAAGATATTTCTGATTTCCTGTGGCTTGAAAAAGCATAAAGGTCAGTGAACCAAAAAGCCCCGAACTGCACCACCATTCTCCCTTAAAGTCTGACCATCCGCCGTTGATAATGCCGCCTGAGGGGCCGATGTAATTATCCATCACTATTTTTGCATACTTCTCAACAGATTGCATAAGGTAGTTTTTATCCGATCCCTGGCATCGTACTGCAGTAGTCAATACTCCCATTGCGATACATGAGCAGTCAGCTATAAACCAGTCCCCTTTTTCTTCTCCGGGCTTGCGTTCATAATTCATATAGTAAACTCCGGCAGGGATCATTTTTTCCTGATATTCCGCCATCCGTTTTGACCAGGAAACAGAGGCATCCAGATATTTTTGTTTCTTCGTCATATCGTAAGCGACACACAAGACACGAACCCCGTAGGAGTCGATGAAATAAGCCTCCTTGCTTTTCGGATCATTTATTCTTTCCAAAATCGAATCACACAATAACAAGAAGGTGGAACGCAGATCTTTTTCTTCTGTCGATGCCGATACACTATCTGAAGCGGGAAAATGTCCGTCCGGTGAAGGTGTATTTAAGGTTGTCATTGTTGTTTTAACAAACTCCTGATGATCAGGAAGAACTGTTTCTGCAGAAGCATTAATTGAATGTTGATTGTATATACAGATCAGGGAAACAATCAACAGAACAAAGATTTTTTTCATGTTTTAATGGTCTTTTTTCAGGTTCAGAACACCAAATTGTGAAAAATTGTCCGAATTGTAATAAAACACATCGGCTTCAAACTTATCAATATTCTTTGCGTAACTTAATATTTTTCTATGCTTTCAATGACCAGTTCCAGTGTTTTGATATAATCCTCCTCCTCATTGACAGTCATTTTCCATCCTTTTCGCTCATCTGATGATTTAATTGCATCAGGATCAGGAGGAATGCCCGTTTCCTTCGGATCATATTGTCCGTCACGTCCGCCTAATTTCCAAACGACCAAATTCAGCGAAGGGACGATATAAAGGCAATGATTACCGGAGCCTGCTTTCCAGAAAGCATCCTTTGGAAGAGTGGGCCAGTAACCGTTTGTATTGACCTTAAATTGCAGACTGAAAGGATAATGTGGATTATAGGGGGAAACATGTGAACAGATATCTACATACTTTTCGGGAACAACCTGCTTATTTTCCCATCTTCCTTTGTTAAGCAGGAGATAGCCGAATCGGAGCATATCCGTCGACCGCAGGGCAATACCTCCTCCTCCGGGGGTATGTTCCGTTATTCCCTGGTTTTTATAACCGTAACCCCAGCGCCCCCATCCCAGAACTTTTCCAATATGCTGATCAATATATTCCTGTAATTCCATTCCAGCGATGTGCCGAAGCATAATGGAGGCAATATGAATTGAAGCTGTAGCATAGGAATACCCTTTACCGGGATCACACCAGAGCGTTTTTGCTGAAAATGGGATATTCCCGGTTTTTCCTTCTGTGATACCCATGGCAAATGAATCCTCCATAGCCTGGTATCCATCCGGACCGACAGGATCGATGGTACCCTGTTTTCCATTAACATAAACAGGATTGTTTCCCCTGATCCCAGCTGTAAATGTCAGCAGTTGTCCAAGCCTGATCTCCGACTTCCGGGGATCGGACAAAGGAAATACCCAATTTGGGAAATACGCGGGTGTAAAGATTTTTTGATCCAGCCCATCGGGAAACAAATCGCTCCGCTCTGACATCAGAATGCCGACAGCGATGCCTGTAAAGGATTTTCCGCAGGAACCCAGATTAGGCAAAGCTTCCCTGTGCCCTTTCCCGAAATATCTTTCGTAGACGAGCCAGCCATTGCGCAGCACAAGTAATCCTCCGTTTTTCGAACTTTTTTTGATGTATTCAAAGGCAGTATCCAGTTTTGTCAGATCCATACCTGCCTTTTCTTTGATTTCAACAGAGCCTGTGAGAGTGCGCCATCCTCCCAAAGAATCCGGCGGCGGATAATATTGTGCTTCTCCCGTAAAACCGGAAAAAAGGAGCAGAGCTAAACTTCCAGTGATGAATTTCATTTTAGAAGTCATTTTCATTAAGTTTATCTTATGTCTGATTTATTCGTTCATTTCTGTTAAAAGCATTCACTCATCACGCTAATGTAATAATTTTATCTGTGTAAATCAGGGGAAGCGGATTTAAGGGGCTTTGTCTTTATCATTCAGATTTTCTTTATCCCGATTCTCAAGGTGAATCCTTGCATCTTTTGGTGTGCCGAGCATTATGGCAATCCATTTGGTCTTTTCATTTTGTTCAAAAATTAATTTTAAAGTTATGGTGAGGGGAACCGAAATAAACATCCCAACTATTCCAAATATAAAACCCCAGAAAATAAGAGACATGAATACAACCAGAGTTGACAGGCCCAATCCTTTACCCATGATTTTAGGTTCAAAAAAATTTGCAATAATATTATGTGTGACTAAAATCGAAAGCAGGGTCCATAAAGCGCCCCCGATCCCAAACTGGACGAGAGCCTGCAATATAGGAGGAATTATGGCAATTAAAGATCCAATATAGGGAATATAATACAAAAGGCCAGCAATGAAACCCCATAGTAAGGCATTATCGAGACCGATAATTGCCAGCACAACATAGGTCAAAATACCGATCACAATACAGATGACTGTTTTTATGGCAAGATATTGACGTAAACTGTCGATGATCTTTTGAAAATATGTGGTAAATACAGATTTTCCCTTAAACACGATTCTCATTTTATCAGGAAAGCTTTTGAGTTCTAACAACATAAATAAAATCGTGAGCATGATCAGGAAAGAATTGCTTAGCACTTTAACTACTTCATTTACTGCCGTTGCGGTAAATTTAAGTATACTCGAAGGTTCTATGAGTTTCCAGAATTGGCTGTGTGTAATCTTAATGCCGTGTGAATTGAGAAACTGAATAAAAGAATCGCTGATTTCTTTCAAACTGGTTTCAAACTTTGGTTTATTTGCTGTAAAAGAAGCTACCTGACCTCCGATTAAATATCCAAATCCAAAAAATATGGCAAGAATTCCGATCACAACAATTATAATAGAAAGTCCCCTCGGAACTTTCTTTTTTTCAAGCCAATAGATGGGTTGTGCACAGATTATACTTATAAACAGGGCAATAAAAAATGGATTTAATATTGATTTTGCCTGAATCATTGCTGCAATGATGATTATAAAAGCAGCGATTTTCAGCACGGTCAAAGAGGGTGATCCGGGTAAATTATTCTTCATGGTACGCAATATATTTCATAGTCAGTACCCTGTTCTCCCTTAATTACAAATGAGGAGTAAAAATAGTTTAGAGATTAAAACTCATTATTTTTAATACCAGTGTTGTCAAAATTCCCAAAAGGGTTGAGCAAAGGAAAATTTTCTACAGCTTAATGACTGAATCCTTTCGGGGCAATGATAATCACGAAGTATTTTAAACCATGTCTTGAAATATTTATGCCTCTTCAACCACCTTCCAGCCCATTGCATCGGCAAGGGCATAAACCGGTTGTTTAAGATCACCATAAAAGGTAACGCGGTGCCAACCGCGGTCCCAGTAACGAAAAAGTTTCTCCATATCCCCTATAGGTTCTGCCACAAGTTTGGTGCGGCAGGCTTTGTCTTCGGGATCATTATCGACCGCCTTGGCCTGGTGGAAAAGGATTTCATTACGTTCCGGAACAATTTCAAGCGTTGTTGTCAGGTACTCAGTGGGCATGATCGAGTGTACTGAAGCGCCCTGTCTGTCCTCGGAATGGGTCATGATCATAAAGGGATTAGCCGGTCCATCAGGTCCGAAAACTTTATTCGATGCCACGCAATGAGCATAGGTAATCTGCCTCTTTGCCGTATCCAGAACAGGATCGGAGATCATTCCCGGCCTTCCTTTGGTCATGGCTCCGATTGCTGTCATAACGGCAGTGGATCGTACATCACATTCACAGCCACCCACGAGTCCCTCATTGTTTAATTCATGAAAACCAAGACAAGGATAGGCATGAATAAAATTGCCGTAAAATCCTCCGAGGCAATTGATGGTGATGGCGTTGGCATTATGTTTTTTCAGCACTGATTTCATCCCGATGTAAAAGGCTGCCGATGAAAGGAGAGTGTCAAACGATATATCTACAATCCGCACCGCTGTTTCACTCCATTTCTGAACTATTTCCCGAGCCTGATCTTTATCTGCGTCTTCCCATGCCTTGTTGACCTCAGAAAAACTTATATTTTCGACCGGGACACCCATCATAGGCTTAGCAGGCTGAGGTTTATTGCTCGGTACGGCAAGAATTTTCGATTCTTTCATTCTTTTTAAACATTCCTCTGTTGACAGGGTTTCCATGTTATCTTTCTTACAGGTGAGATCGCCGGGTATGGCTGTAAGTTGGATCCTTGATTGAGTAACCGCAGAAGCAAATTCAGCATTCGTGCCTCCCTTGCTTATAATATCAAAACATTTGACTGCAGCAATCAGGTCAGAACTGCGTGAGGAGGCGATAAAAGCTATATTCTGATTTCCGGCTTTTATATAATTGGAATTATTGATCAGGAACCTTCCGCTGCCCCCGAAAAGGAAATCGACGTAAAGCACTGGTTTCCCTGACGCCGCAAAAGGATCGGCTACAGAATTGGCTACATTCATCTGAAATAAAATGTAACCATCTATATTTTGTGTCTTATCTTCTGTCAGAATCTTCTCTGCTGCAGCTTTATCGGCTGTCATGGTGGGAATAAATTCATAATCCGGGAACTCCTTGGTAAGCATTGTACTGAAGCGTCCCAAATCGGGCCCGAAATCATACCCTATATTTGGCCAGTCGGGTTTCGGCTGGACAACAGCATGAAGAGCATAAATAACCCGAATACGCAGCTTTTTCCCTGAAGAACAGGATGACATCGTAACAGAGGAAAGGGGGACGAATGACATACAAGCCGCACATGCGGCACAAGTGGAAATGAACTTTCTCCTGGAAGTGTCTTTAGGATCAACAATCTTTGATTTGTTACTTAAATTCATGACATTAAGGCATTAGTAAGTTATACAAATAAAGTTTAATAAAGAGCAAAGAACAAAGGGCATGGGGCTATTTACTCTCAGCCCTTTGCCCTAAAAATACAATGCTATTTTGAAGGATTTAAATTTAGTTAAAGCAATAATGAATTCCAAGTTAACAGTCATAAAAAAGCCAGTGGTTTTTGATCTCCACTGGCTTCTTGTGTATGATTAAGTTCAATGAACTTAATAAGTCAAATCGGCTAATTGCAAATGTGTTCCAGGCAAATCAGCCAGCATTTCACCGTTTTGGTTAAGACGAATGGTTCTTTTTTGGTTTCCCTTTACCATCACAAAAGCATAATGTTCTTGTTCGGTACCATTGTAATAACGTTTGATTATACCAACGTCCTTTTTAATTCCCCAATCTTTATACTGCGTATTTTGCAAAGCCAACATAATTTTTAAAGAGGGTTTGAAATTCTTCACATACTCCTTTGAATTAAGCAGTTTGCCATCCGCCAAATAGTTGGCATCCAATGTGCTGCCATTACTGGTTTTTGTTGATAATTGGTAATAATAAACGTTCATTAATCTTGGATCCTCGACATTGGCCCAATTCCAAGTACTGAAATCGGTACTGCCATTAACAAACGCAATAGGTTTGGTTCCAGGACCGAAATCTTTAATAGCGGCATCCTTTACTACCGCAGGAAGTAAACTTTGACTTGCTTGTATTTTAACTGCTGGCAGCGTATATTCCTGAGGAATTACTTCTCCCATATCCTGAGCATATGTCAATCCGGGAAATAAAGCCAGCACAAATAAACTTACAAAAAGCATTGATTTTTTCATGGCTACAAAAATTTAAATTTAACAAACTTGTTCAATGATCTTTTTTGTCATTTGTTTAATCATACGGTAAACTCTAATTCGTGTTACATAAAATAGGAATTAATTTTTATTCAGAATGAATAAAATTTATTATTTGCTGAATATTAAACACATAAGGGAAAAGGGAGACGGGAGAACGGAGACAGGAGACAGGAAGATGAAAAGCAAAGGGGAAAGGGCATAGAGTAAAGAGAATAAGGCTGAGGGTTCTTTACTCTCAGCCTTTTATTCTCAGCTCTATGCATTCAGCTCTTTGCCTTTGTGTAATTCGTAAAAGGAATCCCGAGTATTCGGGATTTATTTCACCGGGATGGAAATCTCCTGTGGTTTTTCAAACCTTTTCCTGTTTAAAATCCAAATAAGAAAGGCCAACAAAGCTATTACCCCGACCAAAATAATGAGGTAAATATAGCCTGTAAGTGATTCAATACTGCCTGAAATCGTTCTGGATGAAAGTATCTGATACTTTGGAATGATACTGCTGACAATATAAGCCTGGGCTAAGACAAGGAAACAGATGAAACCTAGCATGATAAAACTGTGTTTCAGCGTAAAACGGAAAAGGTCTGACTCATGTCCGACAAGGTTTCCGGCACCTGCTGCAACGGCAATTGACTGAGGGGAGATCATCTTGCCAACCACACCTCCGGCTGCATTTGCTGAGACGGTTACAACCGGATCAACACCGATAGACCTGGCAGTTGCATATTGAAGTTTGCCAAACAAGGCATTCGAAGAGGTATCGGAACCGGTAATAAAGACTCCCAGCCAACCAAGAACCGGTGCAAAGAACGGGAAAAGAACTCCTGTATTTGCCAATTCCTCTGCCAGTGTAATGGTGATTCCTGAATCGTTAAGAGCATAAGCAAATCCAAGTACTGAAGCTACTGAAACAATAGGGAACTTAAGTTGTTTAAGTGTTTCCCAAAAGACTATCATTCCTTCGCCAAATTTTAATCCAACCAGAGGTATTGCCAGGAGGGCAGATAAAAAAACAGATGTACCGGCGGCAGACAAGTAATTGAACTTAAAGAGATGAGGGATTAAATTTCCCGACTTATCCATAATACTGTTGTGAAGGAATGGAAATTCAAATTGCAATAGACCTGCTGAATTAAATAACTGCTTGATAGGCTGTGTTCCCCATGCAATAATCATAACAGCCATCAAAATGAACGGCGATAATGCCCTGATAATTTCCCCAGTAGAATAACGGGCATTTGTGTTAATGGTTTGCTCAGGTTCGTTGGGAAATCTCCAGATTGAGCGTGGCTTCCAGAACTTCATGAAAATAACAAGGCAAATGATGGACCCGATTCCTGCCAGGACATCAGGCAATGCGGGCCCTAAAAAATTGGAAGAGTACCATTGAAGCAATGCAAATGAGCCCCCTGAAACGAGAACAGCGGGTAAAACATCAATTGTCTTCCTGAATCCGGACATCAGCATGACAAGATAAAAAGGAAGCAGAAGCGACAGAAAAGGGAGGGTTCTTCCGAGCATTTGAGAAATAGCCATTTCCGGCAACGAAGATACCTGCGAAGCAACCGTAATAGGAATTCCGATCGAACCGAATGCCACAGGTGCAGTATTTGCGATCAGACAGATGCCGGCGGCATATAAGGGATTAAAGCCTAAACCGACAAGCATGGCAGCGGTTATTGCCACCGGGGCACCAAAGCCTGCAGTCCCTTCCAGAAAGGCTCCAAAAGAAAACGCAATCAGGAGGGCCTGAATCCTTCTGTCGGATGAAATAGAGGCCATGAAATGCTTGATGATCTCAAACTGACCGCTTTTCACAGTCAGATTAAACAGGAAAACTGCCGCAATAATAATCCAGCATATAGGGAATAAACCATACAAAGCTCCATTTGCTGTTGATAAAAGCGCAAGGTTAACCGGCATGCCGTAAACTGAAATAGCAATGACCACAGCGACAAGTGTTGCCAAGAGGCAGGCCTTGTAACCGCTCATTTTTTTAATGATCAATGCCCAAAAAATGACCAGCACAGGAATAATCGCAACCAGTGCCGATAAGGTAATGTTATTAAACGGATCAGTAACTTGTTTCCAAATCATCTTTATTTTAATTACGAATTACGAATTACGAATTACGAACTTTAAACCTAAAAGCCTAATAGTCTTCAGTCTAATAGCCTAAAATCAATATAAAGTCTGCAATAATTTCTGAACTCCCTTTGTATAGATTTTTTCAGCAGCGGGATCAAATTTTGATGACCAGGGTTCATACCCTCCTTCACTGTATGCCGTGCGGGTTGGGAGGTAACCTAATGAACCGTTGCAGTAGCCCATGAAAAACGGGTAAGATGAATGGGTCATGGCTTTGATGTTCTGGCCGATTTCATGGAAGAGTTCTCCGGGGAAAGTTACCCACTCGAACTGACCAATTTTTACAGCCGTTGTTGTTACATGAAGGGTTGTGTTTCTGAAATTGGCTCGACAACTGCGTCATATTTCCTTGGGCAGATAATATCACTTATGGACAACCTCTATCTGAGATGAAAGCGGCAAAACCGTCTGAATGTTTAAATAATCATGGACGACCTCATTTCCTATTTCATATCCCAATTGTTTTGTTTTTAACAAATCATCCACAGCGCCATCCAATCCTCCCACGAAACGGGGGTTGATATCGCCGGCAGCACCCTGAATGAAAATACCTGTTACACCGGGAACATTTTCTTCAATGCAATTCAGCATGTCACCACACCATTCCGGGCTGATCTTGTTGTTCCGGCCACCGAGAGAAGTTCCATGACAAGCATAATTGACCATAACTGCTTTAGGTTTTCCTGAAATTTTATCGATCCGTAATATACCAACGGCATCATCAATGGCCCCCTGAGGATTATTGCCCAATCGACAGACTCCTTCCATTTCATGTATCAGAACAGGTTTATCGGTCTTATACTTCCCGTAGGACTGACTGGAATTGTTTTCATCAAAAGTTGTGAAAGATATCGTGTCCTGCATTATTTTTCTCCTGTTCATAGCAATGTTCGATTTACCGATTCCACCGCCAATTTTTACAGGTTCAAGGTCTGCAATTGCATTTTGAACTGCCATGACGAATTTGGAACTCAATTGTTTTGACCATTGAGAATCTTTATTTTCTCCACCTGGAACCGGGGCTGCATGATTGTGGACACATCCCAGCATAATATTTTCAAAAGGGATTCCGGTTTCAGATGAAATCTGTTTACGGATAGGGGTATAATCTGCCGGAGGGAGGCTTACAACATCAGCCTCTATAAAAGCCACCCTGGTGTCCCGATAGCTATCGGGACTATCGAAAACAAGAGCACGAATGTAAATTTTCCCATCGACTCCGTCGGATTTACCAGCACGGCATGAAGCATCATAACCTCCCATATAGAGATTTTCTGTCGGCGTGATATCCACTTTTGCGATACCCGCCCGGAGTAACTGATTTTGAGCTATACATCCTGGAATGAATGCCGCGATTTGCAACATTGCTGAAAGCAGGATAACAATTTTGAATTTTTTCATTTCCCGATTATTTTAATTGTTTAAACTTTTTCAAATCACAGGAGAGCAATAAGGCCCTTCAGGAAAAACGGCGATCTGCTTTTTTCCTTTTGAAGCTTTATCGATCTGCTCCTGAATTGAACTTTTTATCTGATTCAAGGGCAGAGAATGCGGCTGAACTGAAAGTAAAACCAATTCTGACTGCGATATTTTTGAAGTATAAAAATGCAAATTATTTTTTCCAACTTTATCCAAAGCACGGATATGCATTTGAAATTCCCACTGGTCTTTTATAAAAGAAGCGGAATCTTTAATATCCTCTATGAATTGCCCTTCTTTTCCTGAATATTTTTTCATTGTTTCTGTGTACTCAGGGCTTCCAATTCCATCGATACAACTTCCGAAAGATATAATTTCTCCTTCATGCTTAACAGAAGGCAGGCAATTCACAAAGCCTTTCACGCACTGATAAAAGGTGGCATCCAAAGGGTATCCGCCGCATGATGTAATTGCCATATCCGCTTCCTTATCAACAACAGGACAGCAGGCAGATTTAACGTAATCAACTGCTTTTTGATACGAGGCGGAAATTTCTCCCGACATCACTGCATTTACTTTTTTCTTGCCGTCCAACACAATGTTGATGGTAAAATCAGGAGGACATAATTTGGCAATTGAAGTATTTTCAAGGTGACACGGATTATTCTTCAATATTCCGCTGGCGGCATTGGGATGACTTAAAAAGTCATAACCATGAAATTTTTTTATTGTATCGAGTGATACAAGTCCGGGACAAATTGCTTTTCTTCCTCCCGAAAAACCAGCCATGAAATGAGGTTCAACCAATCCTGTGATGATGCGAAAACCTGCCCTGACATAATGTTTGTTGAGTCTGATTTCAGATCCTGACCAACTGAGGCCTTCCAGTTTTTCAAGCTCGTCTTCATTTTCACAATCGTGATCGATGATCCGGAAATTGTTTACAATGTATTCGCCAAACATTTCAAGACGTTCGGCAGATGTTGAAGCACGATGCATCCCGGTTGCAATCAGGATTGTGATTTCGGATTTAGGAATACCATTTTGTAATATCCGTTCAATCAACTGAGGAAGAAATTCGCTGTAAGGAATCGGTCTTGTTATATCGGAAACTACGATAACGACATTGCCCGGTCGCCGCTTTTTCAACAAATAATTTAAATCCTTACTATTGAATGGCTTAGCGATAGATTCATTGAGCAAATCAGAAGCTGACCGGCCCGATTTGTTGTATTTAGACCTGTAAACAATTGAATCTTCAGGGACATGCAGAGAGATTACTTCATGACCAAATTGAAAATCAACATTCATTTAATTCCATAATGTGGTTTAGGACACGATAAAGATAAAATTTAGTCTGATAATTATTAATGAAATAATTGATTTTTAAAACAATTTTGATGTGTCCACGAAAGAAAAGATAAATATTTGGAAGCAAATGTTTAAATTGCATTAAGACATTCAACCAAATTAAAATGCCATTTGCCATGCGGATATTAAAGAAAAGATACATCATTCTGTATGTGCTGATACTTTTAATTTTTTCAATTCTATTTTTCCTGTCGACGATCATAAAAAATTATCTTGTCAGCCACAGCGAGAAGATGATCGGCCGAAAAGTTGAAATCGGCGAGATGCATTTCAATTACTTAAGAACTGCGATGCAAGTAAAGAACCTCGTTTTATATGAAGAGAATAAGATCGACACTTTTGTCTCATTCAGTGAATTTTATATCAATATTAATCCCTGGAGGCTGCCTTTCAGAGAATATTCGGTTTCTGAATTAAGGCTGGCCCAACCATATATTGAGGTTATACAAAATGGAGATAAATTTAATTTTGACAGCCTGCTTCCAAAGGAAGACACACTTAAAAAGAAAGATACCACAGAACAGAAAAAGCTGATCAAGTATCTGATCCGAAATATTCAACTTAAAGACGGGAAAGTTAAATATCAGGATGTACAAAAAAACAATGTCTTGGAAATGGTTAAGCTTAACCTGAACATACCTTTGATTGCATGGGACAATGAGAAATCAAATATGGGAGTTGATTTCCAGATGGGCGAAAAAGGCCATGTCAATGTTCAGGCAACTGCCGATATTATAAAGAAAAATTATCAGATCGATTTAAGCACTAATGACGTTGAAATACAGCCATTTACCGGATATCTGAAAGATTGGCTTGATGTAAAATCGGTAAGCGGATTGGTGACTTCGAGCCTTAAAATTACAGGCGACATGAATGATGTCATGAATATTTCACTGACCGGGAAGGGTTCATTATCAAATCTTTCAATAACAGACAGCCGTGCAGAAAAGATTCTGACTTCACCGGAAGCAAGCGCTACTCTCAGTGATATCAATTTCAAAAAATACCATTTTGGTTTCGGTAAAATAGAACTCGACGAACCTGTTATGATACTGGTGCGAGATAAAGACATGACCAATCTTGAAAGGGTGCTGCTGCCCTATTTCCGGAGTGATTCGATCAGTTCAGCTTCAGCCGCTTCTACCGCAAATGAAACACCGGTTACCTACAATCTTGATACCTTAAAAATCAATAAGGGATTGGTTTCCATTTCTGACAATACATTGAACCGGCCATTCAAATATGAATTAAATGATCTTAATGCCTCTATGACCGGATTGAGTGAAAGCGCTGATCGTATTCCTGTATCATACAGCACAAAACTAAATAACAGAGGAGAATTGACAGGTGAAACGGTATGGAGCATGAAAGACTATTTTAATGTTGAGATGAAGGCAAAGATTAAACGGATGGACCTGGTCGGTTTTTCACCTTATTCAGAATATTATATTGCTTCGCCGATTACGCAGGGATGGCTTAATTATGAACTCGGGCTGAAAATGGCAAGGACGAGACTTTCGAATCAAAACAATGTCAAAATTGAGGAACTTGATTTCGGGAAACGCACAAAGGATGCCACGGCTGTAAAGGCACCTGTGAGATTGGGACTCTATATTATGAAGGATGTGAATGGAAATATATCTTTTGATTTACCTGTTGAAGGCAATCCCTCGGATCCAAAATTTAGGCTGGGGAAAATTATCTGGAAAACTTTCGTCAATCTTATGGTGAAAGTTGCTGTTTCTCCTTTCAAATTATTGGCTGGATTGGCAGGAACAAATCCTGAATCACTTGAAAAACTTCCTTTTACATTTACACAGGATTCGCTTGACAATAAACAACGCGTTGATTTAACCAAACTTGCCGAAGTTTTGAAAAAGAAACCGGAACTGATTATTAATCTTACACAAACGACTGATCCTGAAGAAGAAAAGAAACAAATTGCTATAGAATTGACTAAGAATGAATATCTTTCCCAACCTGCACAAGACTCCACGGCGGCAAAACCAACATCAGTCAATTTGAGCGATAAGGATCCGGGATTATTGTCATTCATCAGGAAATCAGTACCAGATGTTGATTCCATCGGGTTTGAGCAGGCCTGCGTGAAAAAGATTGGCGAAAGTAAAATTGAAGCCCGTTTTCAAGATATAATGGCGAACAGGAACAGAGAAGTCAATGAATTTTTGATTGAGAGGGAAGGGATTCCTCAAAGTTCAGTCAACGTTTCGACGGCTGATTTGCGCAATTTGCCTGAAGAACTTTGGATTCCTCAATTCAAAGTGGAGGTTTCACTAAAATAATACACCAGAGACACAAAATGTTGCATCCCTACAATAAACTTATCATAACATATGAAATTTTGTCTTAATATTATGAACAATAAGCACTAAAACCCGAAAGCGGACCAAAAGCGAACCAAAAGCGAGGCAAACACGGAGGAAGGAATAAATATTTATTGTTAAATTATAATGATTTATAAGAACAAATTAAACATTTTATTAAATTTATTCCATTCCATTCTGAGCAGGTTCAGGATTTTCAATTTTCTTTTCACCAACCAACTGATTTAACAACTGTAATCCTAAGATTTTAATTGTTTCGGCATATTTGGATATCAAAGCGGCAATGCCATAATTTAAAAGAACACCTGCCAGTTTTTTAAATAAACCCGGTTTTGATCCGATGACAATCCGTTGGGTCAGAAAGCCAGTAAAAACTCCGATCAGGCTTTTCATCAAACCTTTTCTGTGTTCGATAAAGTAGGCTACTTCTTCAAACGCATCTTTCACCAGATTAATCGGCTTCAGTTTTTCGTGTATATCAACCAATTCATCTTTCAACAGCTTAATCTCCTCAGCCTGCCTTATTTCCAAAGCTGATATGGCTTCTTTTAATGAAGTTGATGCATCTTTTTTATTTCCCATCACTATTATTTATCAATTGTGAAATAATTGAGTTACGGATAGGTCTCTTTATCCAGCGTTTGTTGAAAATCAATATTATCAGAGTCAGTACAGCATATAAACCCGACAAAACGAAAAATCCATAATATGGCTTTCCAAGAATTTCATTTAACCACAATGCAAGACCAATGTTCAGGATCATAAAAAACAAAGCAAAAATAATTACGATAACCAGCCAGGAAGCCATACCGGAAATAATTTCCGAGGTTTTATCAATAGCCCTAAGTCTGTATAATTCTTTGCTGGTCTTAATAAAATTTTCTGTACGTTCAATCAGGGTGTCTAAAGATGATTCTTTATCCTCCATAATTAAATTAATTACGAATTACGAATTACGAATTAGGAATTACGAATTAAAACGAATTTCACGAATATTATGCTTCGGAAACAGGCTTTTGTTCTTCTTCCTTATGTGTTTCCAAAATTTCTTCAATTTTCTTTGTCATGTCATCGACCAGATCACTGAACTTTTCTTTCAGATTTTCTGCATATTCATCACCTTTTTCGGAGATTTTTTTACGTGTAACCGATCCTTTTTCGGGCGCAAATAAAATTCCGAGAACTGCGCCTGCGGCAAGGCCTGCCAGTAAACCTAAAAATACTTTTCCTGAATCCATGATTTTAAAATTTTACAGATTATTATTCAATTTTTATAAACAACTTTCCCAGTTAATATATGATCTTGTTCAAATTTAAGAAAAATTATCCATAAATAAAACAGAAATGTTTCATTTCATCCAATGATTGCAACTAATTAATTCCTGAAAAACAAGGCTTTAATGATATGGCCAACTATTTTCGGATTTTCATTTAACCTACGGATGGAATAATTGAACCACTCCTTCCCAAAAGGAACATAAATCCTCATCCTTTTCCCCTTCGCCAGGATTGAACGGCCTAAATTGGGAGTAACACCATAGAGCATTTGAAATTCATAATTTGTAACCGGGATTTGATATTGATCAATTAATTCATAGGCTTTTCTGACCAGATAATTGTCGTGGGTGGCGATCCCGACATAAACTCCATTCTGAAATAAAGTATTTAGATCTTCAATAAAATGCTCGCGGATAATATTGGGATCTTTGAAGCTAATGTGTTCACTCTCAATATAAATTCCTTTACACAGTCTGATATTTAAGGGTGAATCTTTTTTGTGCAGATCCAGTAATTCCTTTATATCATTTGATGTACGCTTAAGATAAGCCTGCAAAACGAGACCAACACTCAGGGGAAATTCATTCTTCAACCTTCTGAAAAGCCTTATTTCATCTGAAGTACAGGAAGAATCTTCCATATCAATGCGGATAAAAGAATTGCAAAGGCGGGCAGTATTCACAATCTCACGAAGATTTTGGTAACCTGTTTCAAAATCAAGCTGAAGTCCAAACATTGAAGGTTTAACAGAAAAATTGCCATCGATCTTTTCTGAAGTAAAACGTTTTATCAATTCGATATATTCCAGCTTGTGTTTTCCGGCTTCAGAAAGATTGGCAATGTTTTCTCCAAGAAGGTCGACCGTAACCATCATGCCGTTCTGATTTATTTCCCTTGCTACTTTCAATGCGTCATTGATATTTACGCCGGCAATATATTTCCTCGATATAGTCCAAACCAGGGGTTTCGGCAAAAAAGGAAGCAATTTTGCAATAAATCTGTTTATCATATATATCTAATTAGGAATTATGAATGATGAGAGATGAGATATAAGAGATGAGCGCTGATTGGCAAATAAACACTCATAATTCATATCTTATATCTTATGTCTTATATCTCATGACTCGTAACTTATAAAGGTCTTAAATTTTCGTCAATAATTTTAACTATTTACAGTGATTTTTAAAATTAATTATTTTGGCTGGAAATGAAAATTTGGATAGTTTTACCATTCTAATTTATTACGAATTACATTAATAATGGTTAGATTTGTCTTATTAAAAAATCATTGAGCTAAACATTAACAGATGTTATGAAAAAATCGACAATCTTCAACATCATTACCGCCCTGGCAATTGTAGTGTTATATACTCTCCATTTTTTAAACACCAACAAGAATAAGACATCCCAGCCAATTCAATCCGAAAGTCCATCCAAAACTTTAAGCATAGCTTACGTAAAAATGGATTCTATGCTTTTCAGCTATGAGCTGGCAAAGAAATTAAATGCAGAATTCAGCGAGAAACAGGAGGCTTATAAGAAAGAGTACGCGGATAAAAGAATAAAGTTTGAAAATGAGGCGGCTGCTTTCCAGGAGAAATTACAGCATGGCGGATTTCTTACCGAAGATCATGCCAAACAGGAACAGGAGAGGTTATTGGGTGTGAAACAGGATATAGAGAAGCTGGATTACGACCTTACTCAAAAACTATCGGAGATGCAGTCAGCTATTAATCAGCAGATTAGTGACAGTATCGGATCATTCTTAAAAGGCTATAATGCAACGAAGCATTATGATTTCATCTTTAACAGCGCCACCATGCTTGAAGGATCTCCCCGGTTCAACATTACAAAAGAAGTATTACAGGGATTGAACGCGAGGTATAAATCATCATCAAGGAAATAAGGCTTTAGTCATTAATAATTAAGGAATTAAAGAATGAAGGTATAAGCAGAGGTTTTATTCATTCTTTCATTCTTTCATTCTTAATTCTTAATTATATTAATGGATATTTTCAGACGCTATATTGAAAAGCAAAATAAAAATTATCCCTTAAAAATTGAATTACCTGAAATAAAGGCTTCAGTATTTATAGTCATACCCTGTTACAATGAACCGGATATTATTTCAACAATTCAATCCTTATCGCAATGTGATCCTCCCGCTTCAGAAGTTGCTGTACTCATCGTGGTAAATTGTTCAGAAGATTCTCATGATTATGTCAGGGAGCAGAATCATTTAACCCTTTCGGCCATTGAACAATGGAAACAAGAGAATAAAGAAACATTTCTGAATATCCATCAACTGAACGTCGTCAACCTCCCCCGCAAATTTGCCGGAGTTGGATTAGCCAGAAAGATCGGGATGGATGAAGTGATTAACCAATTGGACAGGACAGGACAAAAAGAAGGAATAATTGTTTCACTCGATGCAGATTGCACTGTTTCTCCGAATTATCTCAGAGCTATTGAGACATCATTTGAAAAAAATGAAAAGCATAACTTTTACACAATTGATTTCTCTCACCCGATTGAAGAAAAAAAAATGTCGCATTTTGAAAGGGAGGGGATTATTCGCTATGAACTCCATATGAGATATTATCGAAATGCAATGGAATATTGCGGTTACCCTCATGCAATACATACTTTAGGATCAAGTTTCGCAGTAAAGGCTTCAGCCTACGTCAAACAAGGGGGAATGAACCGGAGAAAAGCCGGAGAGGATTTCTATTTTCTCCATAAGTTAGTAATGCTCGGGCCTTACGGGAATATCAACTCAACGACCGTTTACCCGGCATCCAGAATTTCAGACAGGGTACCCTTCGGAACAGGCGCTGCCATGAAAAAATGGACAGAAGGGAATAACGAACTCATGACCACCTATTCATTTGATTCTTTTCTTTCACTGAAACCATTCTTTGAAAATCCGGGAAGGTTATCAGGATTAACCGAGGAAGAGACGGAGGAGATATTCAATAATTACCCTGAGGCATTGAAATCATATCTTAAAGTATCAAGCACCCTTAGAGCCATTTTGGAATTACAGGCCAATTGCTCCACACCATTAATTTTTACCAAACGATTTTTTCACTTCATCAATGCTTTCTGGATTTTGAAGTATTTGAATTTTGTTTATGGCAGATATTTCAGGCGCGCTGAACTTTATGATGAATCCTGCAGGTTGTTAAAAGCCAAAGGAATTGAAATTCCTGAAGATGCCAATCCGATTCAAATTCTCGGACTCTTCAGGGATTTAGACAAAAGAATCGGTTAAATAAGTGAGTTTATTATATTTCTCCTCAAAATTTCAATTATTAACCTGGGGCCGGAACAAAAAATATGTAGCTCCGAAAAAGAATCCCGGTTTTAAATCCCGAAATAATAATCGTCTTCGCTGTACCGTCCAAAGGGTTCATCCGGCCAAATCTTCGATTCCTATTCCTGATTTCTAAAAGTCTTTGTCAGTAGTTCCAATTACCATGCCCGTATCATGTCCAAAATATAAACACTATATATTCACAATTTCTACACTATTTTAACACTATTTAGTGTAGATATAGTGCAGAAATAGTGCAGATATAGTGTAGATACTATGGATTTGGTACGGACATGGCAGGGCTTTGTTATGTGTAAAAAACTAATCGGCAAAGAACAATTATCCTCACAAAGCCGTTCAGGAAGTATAAGCGGAAAGGGGATCGTGATAGAGAATGATGCGTGCGAAGGTTATATGTTATGGTGGCTGTAACATTCATTCCCACCGATAAACATTTATCAGATTTGAACCCACATCCACAATAAGGAAAATGTTCAAAGTGAAGATTTATGCAGACCCCATGTTGTCAGGAATATCATTCAAATAAAATAAAAAAGCAAGGGAGGTTAAATCAACCTCCCTTACTTGTTTATTCTAAAGTGATCATCAACATGTTCTTAGGAACACGATCGCCTTTTTTGACCAAAATCTCTTTGATAACACCGTCGAATGGCATTTCAACTTTGTTGTACATTTTCATGGCCTCCAGGATCAGAAGCACATCACCGGCTTTCATTTTTTTCCCGGGCTTTGCATATATATCAATTATTGATCCGGGAATAAATGAAAGAATTTTTTTGGGATCCGCACTTTGCCATTTTTTACGATTCTCAAATTTCTTTGTATACAATGTCTGATACCTGGCGCTATTAACTATAAATAAATGATAATCTGGATTATTGTCTTCCATAATGTTTTCTTTTAAAATTAGTTCCCCTAAAATCAGAAAGGTGGAACTCCATGTTTTTTCTTTGGGCGGTAATCTGCTTTATTTGCAGAGATATCAAGTGAATGAATTAATCTTGCGCGGGTTTCTGACGGCTCAATCACCTCATCAATATACCCTTTTGAAGCTGCAACAAACGGATTGGCGAACTTTTCCTTATATTCCTGTATTTTTTGCCTGCGTGTTTCGACAGGGTTATCTGATTCTTCAATTTCTTTCTTAAACACTATGTTAGCAGCCCCTTCCGGTCCCATTACAGCAATTTCTGCTGTAGGCCAGGCAAAGACAAAATCAGCGCCAAGATGCCTTGAGTTCATGGCGATATAACCGCCCCCATAAGCTTTACGGATAATCACCGTTACCTTTGGCACAGTTGCTTCGCTATAGGCATACAACAATTTTGCACCATGACGAATAACTCCGGAATGTTCCTGATCGACACCCGGCAAATATCCGGGCAAATCTTCCAACGTAACTATCGGAATATTAAAGGCATCACAGTAACGAACAAATCTTGCAGCTTTGTCAGAACTATCACAGTCGAGTACTCCTGCTAAATACAGTGGTTGGTTTGCAACGAATCCGACAGTGTTGCCTTTGATACGGCCAAATCCAATTACTATATTTCTTGCAAAATATTCCTGGATTTCGAAGAAATCAGATCCATCCGTGACAGATTTAATAATATCTCTTATATCATAAGGTAAATGCGGCTCTATCGGAACGATTTCCTCAATGCTCTTTTTATAAGTAGGTTCCTGTGGCGGGAATTTGAGCGCCTTTTGAGAATTGTGCCAGGGAATAAATGTAATGAGTTTCTTGACCTGTTCAAAACACTCATCCTCACTCTTAGCATAGAAGTGAGCATTCCCGGTAATTTCACTTTGGACAATTGCACCACCCAATTCTTCCATTGAAATCTCCTCTCCAAGAACGGTTTTGATAACCCCGGGACCTGTAATAAACATTTTGGAGATTTTGTCAACAACAAACACGAAATCAGTCAGTGCAGGTGAGTATACAGCACCACCGGCACAGGGGCCAAGAATGACGGATATCTGAGGAATCACGCCGGAACAAAGAGTGTTACGATAAAATATTTCTCCGTATCCTGCAAGAGAATTTACGCCCTCCTGAATTCGGGCACCTCCTGAATCATTAATACCAATAAGCGGCACACGCATTTTCAAGGCGTGCTCCATGATTTTTGTAATCTTACGGGCATGCATCAGTCCCAATGAACCCCCTGCTACGGTAAAATCCTGGGCATAAATAGCTACAGGCTGATTATACATGGTTCCGGTACCGGTAATAACACCGTCGCCGTGTAAAACCTTCTTTTCCATATCAAAATCACGGCCTCCATGTTCAACAAAAAGGTCATATTCATGAAAAGAATTGTCGTCAAGAATGGCTTTTATCCTCTCCCGGGCTGTTTTTTTGCCCATAGCTGCCTGTTTACCGATAGCAACCTCGCCGCCTCCCTGCTGGGCTTCATTTTTCCTTTTCCTAAGATCGAGTATGTTTCTTTTATATGACATAATGATTTATAAATGATTAAAATTCCGTTTATTCCTTAAGATACAAACAAGATATAATCTCCAAAATTCCGGGTACAAAAGTACTATATTTAGTGATGAGATATGAGATATGTTTGATGAATGTTGAGAATATCTCATATCTCATAACTTATCTCACATCGCTCATTTCTCTTATTTCGCAGCCCACAGATAAAGAAATACAGCGATCACAGCATAAACCATATTGGGCAGCCATACTGCAAGCAGTGTATTAAATCCTGCCTTATAAGCAAAAATAGTTGAAACCTGCATAAACATAATGTAAGAAAAACTCAGAAAAAGTCCCAACCCAAGATGCAAACCCATTCCTCCCCGCATTTTACGTGAAGCAAGAGAGACTCCTATTATTGCAAGGATAAATGTACTTATCGGACCTGCCGTTCGCTGGTACTTTTCTTTCTCATATCGTTCCACACTGTCAACTCCCCTGAGCTTGAGATCCTTAATATATTTGTTAAGCTCCCAGTAATCCATGGTTTCCTGTTTGTCGCTTTGCTGTCCAAAATCTGCCGGTGACATCCTTAATGTAGTATCCATTGCAGTGCCGGTGGTGACAATTTCTTTCGGACCTCTGAAATCCCTTATATAATAATTCCTGACCTCCCATTTCTTTTTCTCCCTGTCCCACTTGATATTGTCGGCAATTAACTTTGAGACTAAGCGCTGGTTAACAAACTTTTCAATTGAAAACTGATAACCAACATCCTGTCTGGAGTTATATCTGTACATGTATATGTATATACCCGGTTCCAATTGACGATGAATATTTTCATCCGTATTGACATATTCATTCTTTATATAGGTATTGCGAAAATTTACTCTTGACTCCGTAGCCTGCGGAATTACAAAATTTCCCAATATCCATGATATGCTCGCAATGATTCCAGAAGCGACAAGATAGGGCCTCATGAGTCTTTTATACGTAATACCACTTGAGAGAATGGCAATAATCTCTGAATTGTAGGCCATTTTGGCGGTAAAATAAATGACCGCTATAAATGTGAAAAGTGCACTGAACAGATTGGCAAAATAGGGTATAAAATTGAGGTAATACTCAAAAATAATGGCATGTATGGGGGCTTTTTTACTTATAAAATCGTCTATGTTCTCTGAAATATCAAAAATTATCGATATACTGACAATCAATGTAATAGCCAGGAAAAAAGTACCAAGGTATTTCCTGATTATATACCAATCAATTGTCTTAATATATCTGTTTATCATTTTTTCTTAATATTCCCTTAGTAATATGATGCTAAAAGTCTTAAAGCCGTTTACCCAATTGTAATACCATTTTATCTTTCCACTTCCTGAAATTCCCGTTCACGATCTGTTCCCTTGCCTCACTTGTAAGCCAAAGAAAGAATGTAAGGTTATGAATGCTGGCAAGTTGGGGACCCAACATTTCTTTTGATTTGAATAAATGACGAAGATAAGCTTTTGAATAAGAAGTATCCACAATTGAGGTTCCTTCTTCGTCAATTGGTGAAAAATCTTTGCTCCATTTGTTGTTTCTGATGTTGATAATCCCATTCTTCGTAAAAAGCATCCCGTTTCTGCCATTTCTTGTCGGCAGGACACAATCGAACATATCAACACCCCGGTCTATTGCCTCCAGAATATTCACAGGGGTCCCAACCCCCATCAAATATCTTGGTTTGTTTTGCGGAAGAATATTGTTGACAACTTCAATCATTTTATACATAACATCTTCCTCTTCTCCCACCGAAAGACCGCCAATTGCACAGCCATCCAAATCTAAAGATGCCGTTTTCTCTGCAGCTTTAATCCTGAGATCAGCATAAACACAACCCTGCACAATGGGAAACAGGAATTGTTCATATTCATATTTCGGAACTGTTTCATTAAATCGTGAAATACATCTTTCTAACCATCGATTGGTTAATTCAAGTGATTTTCTGGCATATTCATAATTTGCATTCCCCGGCGTACATTCATCAAATGCCATAATAATATCCGCCCCTATCGAACGCTGTACGTCAATGACATTTTCAGGAGTAAAAATATGTCTTGAACCATCAATGTGCGATTGGAATTCCGCACCCGCTTCTGAAATTTTCCTGATGTCGCCAAGCGAAAAAACCTGGAATCCTCCGCTGTCCGTTAGAATTGGTCCGTTCCATCCGATGAACCGGTGTATTCCTCCCGCCTGTTCTATGATTTCAATTCCAGGCCTTAAATATAAATGGTAAGTATTCCCAAGAATAATCTGCGCTTTAATATCTTCCTTTAAATCCCTGAACTGAACCCCCTTCACAGTACCCGCTGTGCCAACAGGCATAAAAACAGGAGTTTCTATTTCACCATGACTGGTATATATTTTTCCGGCCCTTGCTTTTGATAATCGGGCCGTGCAAAACAAGTCAAACTTCATTCTCAAAATTTCGTGATGCAAAGATAAATATATTAGACAGAAATTCTTACGGAGAATTCATTTGAAAAAATCTTTGTAATAATCATTATAATTAGCTGTTAAATGCATAATTTTGGGCCATATTTTTGAATATATGATTGAATTTTTCGGTGTCGCTTTTAGTATCCGGGATATTATTCTCTTATCACTTTATTTGTTGGCACTGCTGATTCAGTTTTTCTATCTCTTTTTAACTGCAATTTTCATTCTTAATAAAAAAACAGAAATAACTTCAAATCATTCTCCCTCAATTTCTGTCATTATTACTTCAAGAAATTTCGAAGATCATTTAAAGGAAGTTTTACCTGTGCTACTGGAACAGGATTATCCGGATTATCAGATAGTTGTAGTTGATGACTGCTCTTCCGATGATACAGAGTGGTATCTTTCCGGTCTGAAAATACAGTTCCCGCACCTGAAAACTACACGAATTATTCAGGAGACTGATTTTCCCAATGCTTTAGCAATAACTGTAGGAATAAGGGCAGCATCAAAAGAATGGCTGATTTTCCTGAATCCGTTGTGCTTAATTCCGGATAAGAACTGGTTGAAATCTTATTCAAAAGAACTTTTGCCCGGAAAAGAGGTTATTTACGGCTATGTAAATTTTTCCGGATGTAAAGGAACGATATGTAATTTATTCCGTTACGAAATTTTCGACAATTATTTTCTTCGCGGTTCTGCTCGTTACCTTGGAATACCCATGCCATTGCTTGATGTAAATATAGCCTACAAACGTGAAAACTTTCTTAAAAGACGTGGATTTGCAGCAGTACTCGAATCTCCGTTCAGAGAGAATGAACTTTATATGAATAAAATTTCAACCCGCAGAAATTCAACCTATATCATGAACAAATCTGCATCAGTTGGTTATTCTGATGAAGCAAACTGGCATGAGCTAATGAACTTTAAAAAGAAACAGTTGTTACTAAAACAAAAGTTTACTGTTGGTCAGCGTTATTATTTATGGTTAAACGCTAACAGCAGGCTTGTATTTGATTTATTGATGATAATCATTGTTATCCTCTCTCCATGGAGATTATGGATAGCGTGTATATGGTTATTCAAAAATGGACTGGAAATGATTTTTGGAATTATTGGAATGAGAAATCTTGGAGAGAAAAAACTTCTCCCGGGAGCCTATCTTTATAAGTCAGTCTCGCCTGTGTTCAACAGTATGGTTTTTTTAAACCAACTATTTATTGGCAACAGGCGAAAATGGAAATAAATCCCAATTTATCGGGAAATGCAAGACATGATGTGGAATTGGTTATGGCTGCCAGGGATGGCGATGAAAAAGCATTTGTTTCCCTGATGCGTCGTTACAAGGATACTATATATTTCATGCTCCTGAAAATGGTTAACAACAAAACCGATGCGGAAGATCTCACAATCGAAGCATTTGGAAAAGCATTTACCAACATTCATCAATACGCTCCCCAGTTTGCATTCAGTACCTGGCTTTTCAGAATTGCTTCCAATAATGCCATTGATTTCATGCGGAAAAAAAGGGCATTGACTGTACCGTTGGAAACATCAAATCCAACAGATAAAAACCATATTCTTGAACGTAACATCAATCTAAGCGGAGATAATGATACACCGGAGGAATCATTTATTAAGGGACAAAAAGCCAAAATCCTGAGAAAAATAGTCGCAAAACTTAAACCACGATATCGTACTTTGCTTGAGTTGCGTTATTTCAAGGAGTATTCCTATGAAGAAATCGCAAAAGAACTGAATTTACCGCTTGGGACTGTTAAAGTTCAACTCTTCCGTTCCCGGGAAATGCTCTTCGAACTTTTAAAGGATACTGAACTGGGCGAATAAATGCAGGATATTTTAAAATACTTCCCTTCACTAACTTCCAGACAAATTAACCGTTTTGGGAAAATGGGGATGCTCTATCGCAGTTGGAATGAAAAAATCAATCTCATATCCCGTAATGACATTGATTTTCTCTATGAACGGCATATCTTACATTCCCTGGCAATTGCAAAAATCATCAACTTTCAACCTCACAGCAGGATTCTCGATGTGGGCACCGGAGGAGGTTTTCCCGGCCTCCCCCTGGCTGTTCTTTTCCCGAAATGTGAATTTGTTCTGATTGATTCTGTCGGGAAAAAAATAAAAGTTGTTCAGGATATTTCTGATAACCTTGGATTAAATAATGTAACTACTCTAAATCAACGCGTTGAAAGTTTAAAGGACCAGTTTGATTTTGTAGTCAGCAGAGCTGTGACCTCTTTCCCTTTATTCGTGAAACTTGTCAGGAAAAATATTTCGCCGGTTCAGCTAAATTCTTACCCCAATGGGATTTTTTACTTAAAAGGAGGCGACTTCAGCAAAGAAATAAAAGGATTTGCCAATGAGATTAAAACCTTTGAAATTTCAGAGTTTTTCAATGAACCATTCTTCAGCACTAAAAAGATGATTTTTTTGCCCATTCATAACAATAACTCAAAATAATGTCTTTTTATAACTCTAATATATTTTGCATAAATGAAAAAAACATTAATTTTGCACTCCGAATTATTCGAAGATTTAAAAAAGCAGGATAAATTCGTGTAATTCGTAAAAAATTCTTGTAATTCGTAACAATGAAAAGAACATTTCAGCCTTCAAACAGGAAAAGAAGAAACAAACATGGTTTCCGTGAAAGAATGTCGACTGCTAACGGACGTAAAGTATTAAAAGCACGTCGTGCAAAAGGACGATATAAACTTACTGTATCTGACGAAACCCTGCACAAAAGATAAGGGATTGTAATCCACTGATTTTTACACAAAAGGTAAAGGACTCAAATTCTTTACCTTTTGTATTTAAAAGCCAAATACCCTGACTTTATTTTTATAAAGATTTTTCGGAATCACCTGATAATGATTGTTTGCTATTTTTTACATTTATCATACAGACGTATCATGTTACGTCTCATTAAAATTGTATAATTATTCATCCTGATCAAGTCTATGTCAAGGCCGTATTTCCTTCGTGTTTGGCTCGTGATTGGCTCGGTATTGAAAATAACATTTAAATGTTGAAATTCTGTATATTTATTCAGTCTTTTTGTATAAATATACAATTCCCTCCACTTTCTGGCTCAAGTGATTTAATTAATATATTTACACCGATAATCCCGCTTAAATGGATAAATCCTTTTTATCGTTGATTAAATTGGCCCCTCGATCATCTGATCTCCTTCAGATTGCTGAAAAAGTGTTTTCCGGCGAGAGAATTTCCGTTAAGGAAGGTATTATTCTTTATAAATCAGACGACCTGCCTTATCTTTCCCTCCTTGCGGATTCAGTCTGCCGCCGGCATAACCAAAATCATGTTTATTTTAACCGCAATTTTCATGTTGAACCAACCAATATATGTATTAATCATTGTGCTTTCTGTTCCTTTCGTAGAAAAAAAGGAGAAGATGGATATTGGGAATACAGCATTGGCGATATAAGGCAAATAGCTGAATCCTATATAAATACAGGAATAACAGAGGTACATATAGTAGGAGGCGTCCATCCAGACCGGAATATCCATTTTTACAAGGAAATGCTTAAGGAGTTTAAAAAAATACTGCCCTCAGTTCAGATAAAAGCCTTTACAGCAATCGAAATCGATGCAATGTGCCGCTTATCTGGAATCACTGTCGGACAGGGATTAAAGCTGTTGAAAGAAGCAGGCCTTGATTCTATGCCTGGCGGCGGGGCTGAAATTTTCGATGAACAAATCCGCAAAAAAATTTGCCCCGATAAAACATCCTCTGCGGAGTGGCTTAATATTCATCGCACAGCCCATCAATTGGACATTCCTACGAATGCTACCATGCTTTATGGGTTAATAGAAAAGTACGAACACCGCATATATCATATGAACAGGTTAAGGGAACTGCAGGATGAAACAAAAGGGTTCAATGCATTTATACCTTTGAAGTTCCGCCATGAAAATAATTCATTTTCTTACATACATGAGACAACTACTTTAGAAGATCTTAAAAATTATGCTGTTTCACGTATATTCCTTGATAATATCCCGCACCTAAAAGCCTACTGGCCAATGATAGGTAAAAAGGTAGCCCAGATGGCGCTGGCATTCGGTGTTGACGATCTTGACGGGACCATCGATGACACAACAAAAATATATTCAATGGCCGGTTCGGCAGATCAAAATCCTTCTGCTTCTACTTCGGAGTTAATAGCTATGATTAAGGGAGCAGACCGCATCCCGGTGGAAAGAGATACATTGTATAACACTGTTCGGATTTATAGTTAGTTTTGTAGTTGTTTGTTTTGGAATTTATTTGTTCCATTCGAATTGTCTGATGTTATTTTATTAAAATACAATGAGTTTCAAGAAATTTTTAACCTCAACAATTTTTTTCAAAAATCTGGGACTTGCTCTCCTTATAACGATTGGGTTAATTTGGATAACCTTACTTTCCCTCGCAAGGTATACAAACAAGGGAGAAAACATCTCAACACCCTATTTTATCGGATTAAATATCGATGAGGTAAAGAAAATTGCAGATATTAAAGGCTGCCGGATTGAAGTCAGGGATTCCATATACCGGTTAAATATTAAACCCGGAACTGTCCTGCTTCAAAACCCGTTACCTGCACATGCCATCAAACCGGGGCGCGTTATCTACCTGACTGTCACGTCAACATTGTCAGAGAAAGCAGAGGTGCCTAAATTGACTGATATATCTTATCGTCAGGCAAGAGTTTTGCTTGAATCAAAAGGATTCTCATTAGGTAAAATCGAATTCCGTCCTTCTGAATTTGATGGACTCGTGCTCGACCAGAAGTTCAATGGCGTCTCAATTCCTCAGGGGACAAGGATCGATAACGGTTCTGCTATAGACCTTGTTGTCGGGAGCAAGAATATCTCCGGTGAGACGACAGTTCCTGATCTGATTGGTTTAACTCTGTCAGAAGCAAAAGATACCCTTGTTACCCGTCTTTTGACACCCGGAGCCGTAATTTTTGATAATACTGTGCTGTCTTCAGAGGACACGTTAAAAGCATTGGTTTGGAAGCAGATACCTTCTCCTGATTCAACAAAACAGGTCAATGCAGGTTTATCAATCGACTTATGGCTGGGATCTGGAAGAAACGATACAATTCAGTAATCTGACTATGAAGCACCTGCAAAACAATGGCTGATGAAGAGGAATATATTGAAGAACCGGAGGATTTATCCGAAGAAATCGAAAAGTTTGAACATTATCGCTTCAAAGCAGATCCTGGTCAGGGGCTACTCCGTGTAGACAAATTTATCTACAACCGGATTGAAGGGACTTCCCGAAACCGCATCCAGCTTGCTGCGGAAGCCGGGTGTATTCATGTGAACGGAAAATCCGTTAAGTCAAATTACAGGGTAAAACCTCTTGATGAAGTCACCATCATGATGGATTATCCCCGCCATGAATTCAAAGTTATTCCTGAGGATATTCCTCTTGATGTTGTTTATGAAGATGAATATCTTGCTGTAATCAATAAACCTGCCGGGCTTGTCGTACATCCGGGGCACGGCAATTATACAGGCACCCTCGTTAACGGCCTGGCATACAGATATAAAGATTTGCCATTATATTCGGAAGAAGATCCAAGACCAGGGCTCGTTCACCGAATTGACAAAAATACTTCTGGATTGATCCTGATCGCCAAAACCGATGTGGCCAAGCTGAATCTGGCTATGCAGTTTTTTAACAAAACAACCAAACGCACCTATGTCGCACTCGTTTGGGGTAACCTGAAGGAAAATGAAGGAACCATCGAAGGAAACATTGGTCGTAATCCAAAAAACAGGCAGACTTTTACGGTATTCCCAAAAGGAGACCAGGGTAAGAGTGCTGTCACACATTATAAAGTAATTGAAAGGCTTGGATATGTGAACCTTGTGGAGTGTGTCCTTGAAACCGGCCGTACACATCAGATAAGGGTTCATATGAAATATATCGGCCACCCTCTTTTCAATGACGAAGTTTATGGCGGTGATAAAATCCTCAAAGGAGCCACTTTTAGTAAGTATAAACAATTTGTCGAAAATTGTTTCTCTATCTTACCAAGGCAGGCTCTTCATGCCAAAGTACTTGGATTTATGCATCCTGTGACTCACAAGCAGATGCTCTTCGACTCTGAATTACCTTCAGATATGAAGCAGGTGATCGAAAAATGGAGAAACTATATTTCTGCCAGGGAATTTGAATGAAATTTACTTCAATCTAACTACAAAAGACAAGTTAATTTGAGATAAATTTGTAAGTCTAAATTAAAGCTTAATCCAATGAATAAAAAAAATATAGCCGTCATAACAGGCGGGGACTCTTCAGAATACGTGGTTTCAGTTCGCAGCGGAGCCAATGTTTTTAAAGCCATCGACCGCAATTTATTTAATCCTTTCCTGATCCGTATCCGCGGAAATGAATGGATTGTATTGGACGACTATGAGAATAAAATTGCAGAAGTTGTTAAATCCGATTTTTCATTCCTGATTGAAGGCAAGAAGATCAAACCCGATTATGCTTATATCATTATTCACGGCACTCCGGGTGAGGACGGCATTCTTCAGGGCTATTTTGAATTACTTGGAATTCCTTATTCCACCTGTGGCGTTCAATCCTCAGCCTTAACCTTTAATAAATATTTCTGTAACAACTATCTTAAAAGTTTCGGCATTCCCATTTCTAAATCCGCCAGGGCGATCAAAGGCGAAAAATATGAAGTAGTCCAGATAATCAAAGAATTAGGGCTTCCGTTGTTTGTCAAGCCCAGTGCAGGAGGCTCAAGTTTCGGTGTTACAAAAGTTAAACTGGAAAGTGAACTGGACGAAGCAATTCAAAAGGCAATGAATGAAAGCCCCGAAGTGATCATAGAACAATTTATTGAAGGCAATGAATTCTCCTGCGGAGTCGTCAGAACAAAAAAAAGAAAAATTGTTCTTCCTGTTACGGAAGTAATCCCTCGAAATGAATTCTTCGATTACGAGGCAAAATATCAGCCTGGTATGGCTGATGAATATACCCCCGCAAGAATTTCAAAGGAACTTACGGATAAAATTCAATCTCTCTCTTCACGAATTTATGATTTGTGCAGCTGCCGCGGCATTGTCCGAATTGATTACATTCTGAAAGACAATACCTTCTATTTCCTTGAAGTAAATACAACACCCGGCATGACGGAAACAAGCTTTATCCCCCAGCAGATAAAAGCACTGGGGCTGAATCTGACCAGTCTGTTGACAGAAATTATTAATGATCAGGTATAGAGAATGTTAATATCGCATTCTCTTTAATTAAATAATTTTTTACACAAATTGTTCACAACCCTGTTGATAACCTCGTTAATAGACTCTTTAATGTGGGATAACCATCTGACAGTATTGATACTATATGTAACTTATAAAAGAATGGATTTCCTTTTCCATTTCTGATCACTTATATTATTTTTGAGGTACTCATTAACTATTTAATATCTGCTTATAATCCTGATTATTATGGCTGGCCAAACCAATACTTTCCGCAAGGGGAACCAAACTAAAATGACTCTTGAACAACTCAATGCCCAATATGGAAAGATTCCCCCACAGGCTGTTGAAGTCGAGGAAGCCGTTCTTGGCGCTTTGATGCTTGAGAAAAGCACTTACATTCTTGTTGCCGATATCCTGAAGGCTGAGAGTTTTTACAAAGAAGAACATCAGAAAATATTTACAGTGATCCAGGATCTGGTTGCCAACGAAAAACCGGTAGACCTTTTAATGGTGACACAGGAATTGAAAAACCGTCAGCAGCTCGATGAGGTTGGCGGACCTGCATATATCACACAATTAACCAGCAGGGTCGCTTCAGCCGCTCATATCGATTTTCATGCACGGATTATTGCCCAAAAATACATCCAGCGTGAACTTATCCGTATTTCCTCTGAAATTCAGGTAAAATCATATGATGATACCCTTGAACTTGACGATCTCATCGATTATGCCGAATCTTCGCTCTTTGGGGTTACCGAAGGAAGTATTTCAAGGGAGTCCCAGCCTATTAAACCACTTCTGCATGAAGCTATTGAAAGGATTGAAGCCAATTCAAAAAAACCTGAAGGCTTAAGCGGTGTTCCTTCAGGTTTCTCAAAACTGGATAAAATAACATCGGGATGGCAAAATTCCGATCTCATTATTATTGCAGCCCGTCCCGCAATGGGTAAAACAGCTTTTGTCCTGTCAATGGCGCGGAATATTGCTGTCACAAGAAAAATACCTGTAGCAGTATTCTCCCTCGAAATGTCATCAGGTCAGCTTGTTAACCGTTTAATCGCTTCGGAAACCGAATTAGGTTCTGAAAAGATAAAAAGCGGACGTCTTGAAGACTGGGAATGGGAATTATTTAACCGAAGGCTGAAAACCCTTGAAAATGCAACTCTTTTCATTGACGATACTCCGGCCCTTTCGATTTTTGAATTCAGGGCAAAATGCCGCCGCCTGAAAATGCAGCATGACATTGGAATCGTAATTGTCGATTATCTCCAGTTGATGACAGCCGGAAATGATATAAAAGGAAACCGGGAGCAGGAAGTAAGCATGATTTCAAGGAATTTGAAGGCAATTGCCAAAGAAGTGGATATCCCGATCATCGCCCTTTCCCAGTTAAACCGTTCAGTCGAATCACGCGAAAGCAGGCGCCCTCAGCTCTCGGATTTGCGTGAATCAGGAGCCATCGAACAGGATGCCGATATCGTAATGTTCATCCATCGTCCTGAATATTATGGAATTACGCAGGATGCGGATGGCAATTCCCTTATCGGCCTTGCCGAAATTATTATCGCCAAACATCGTAACGGATCTGTCGGCGAAGTACAGCTTGCATTTAAATCAGGCCTGGCCCGATTCAGCAATCTCGAAGATGTGTCTTTGCCCGGTCTCCCTGATGAATTTGGCGCCCGAAAGAAAGAGGCCATTTACAGTTCAAAAATGAATGATGAATTCCCCTTTCCGCATCCCGATCTCAGAAACCAGTCATTTGGATTTGAAAAAGACAGTTTGCTGGATGGAGATGTTTTTTAATTTCCTCATCAAATTTGTCATTTATTCAGGATAGGATTTTCTAATTCCCGGAAATAATTATTCAAATAGTTTGGTTGTCACAAATAATTATAGTTTATAATGAGAAATTTATATATAGCCTCAAGTCTTAAGGCCAATTACAGTATTATATATACTTAAATATTGTCACAGACATAAATATCACAGTATTTTCCCTAAGCTTGCGTAGTGTTTAAGTGATATCCCGGGTTCGAAATCAGGATGCGGCATTTAAGAATCTGACAGTTAACCCCTTACTTTGCTAATAACAGTATTTTAAAAACCGGTTTTCTACCCTGCTCATCTTCTGCAAATCCATTTTTGTTCACTACCCTGGCCATTCCAACGCCGTATCAACGATATATTAACGCCATATTTCGTCCACTATATCTGCACTATATCTGCACTATATCTCCACTAATTAGTGGAAATAATATGTTTATGCAGTGAAAAAATAGTGAATTAAATACGGCTTTGGTATTACTTTGACAGGGGGATGGTAAGGCTAAGGAATTTCTTGTCAGATTGCTTTTCACTTCTGGTTATAAAAACACAAAATCCTCAAAACAATCACGACAAGACCTGATTTTCATATTTTTTAATGCCCGTGATTAATTTTATCCCATCCGCGAAGAATTCATCAAAGTTTTGTCGTTAAAAATCTTTCTTTAGTTGAGATTTAGAATATTACAAAAGACAAGCGGACAATTGACTTCAAAACTTTTTGACATAAATAAGTTAAGGTGCGATTATAAGTATCTGTACTGATTTTAAGTTTAAATTCAGTTAAAATTTTGATTCTTTTTTTTAAGGCAATTTTTCCAGGGATGTTATCTTTGTCCTGTCATTTTTATCGATTAATCTGAATTTCATGAAATTATATCTATTTAGAGAGGTAATATCTGACAATAAGGCATTTTTTATTCCTTTTGTATTGTTTTCTGCTTTATTATCAATTCTTTTGGCAGTTATGGGAAACCACCGTTTATTCCTCTATGTAAACAGCCACTATTCTGTGTTTGCAGACTCTTTTTTTCTATTCATTACAAATTTAGGAAATGCACTGGTCGCTATAGCGCTTATAATTATCCTGTTGTGGTATTCTGCCCGTGAAGCTCTTGCACTTTTAATCATAACTATTTTGCTTGCCATTATTGTGACGGTATTGAAAAATTATGTCTTCCCTGAACTTGACCGTCCTGCGGAATATTTTCGTTATTCGATAAAATTAAGACTTGTAAAAGGATATTCCCCTCCCGGACTTTGTACATTCCCTTCAGGCCATGCGGCAACAATTTTCAGCGTAGGATTATACCTCTCTTTTTTGATCAGAAACCGATACATTAAATTTATCCTGTTCCTTGTGGCTCTGTTGGTATGCTATTCCCGCGTCTACCTTTCTGCCCATTTCCCGGCTGATATATTAGGGGGAGCTCTGATTGCCGTACCGATAACAATTCTCTGTTATATCTGGAGCAGGCGGATTAATAATTCGTGGATCGACTGGAAAATCAGATTTAGGCAGAAGGTTATAGGTTATAGACTAAAGGAAAAAAGTGATCAGTAATTAGTGGATAGTAATCATCATATCATCACATCATCGTATCAGAACATCATTCCGCGTTCCATTCTCCGGTCTCCGGTCTCCTATCTTTCTTAAACCTTTGTAAACAAGATACAGGACATATGAACAGCCTAAAACAAGCAGGCCAATGGAAATATGATTGAAATATTTGTTGAGCAGTTCCTTTTGGGTATAAAAGAAGTACCCGATCACGGCGAGGATAATGTTCCAGCATCCTGATCCTAAAGCAGTATAGAGTATAAAATCGCGAAGTTTCATATTGGCCAGACCTGCAGGAAGTGAAATCAAATGTCGGATTCCCGGCACGAGACGACCTATCAGGGTGGATATTTTACCGTGTTTGTTAAAGTAGCGTTCTGATTTTTCAATGTTGGCCGGAGTGACCATCATCATCCTTGCAAAGCGTGTTTTTGCGAATTGAGTCAGGAGTTTGTTGCCCAGCAATTTTGCAAAATAATAGTTAAACAGGGCGCCTGTTACGGCACCAATTGTTCCTGAAATGACCACAAGTATGATATTGAGCTCGCCGCCGGCAGCTTTATAGGCTGCAGGAGGTATCACAATTTCTGAAGGAAGGGGAAGAAAAGTGCTTTCAATAGACATCATTAAGGCTATTGTCCAATAAGTAACATGAAGCATGTACCATTCAATAATTTTATGAAAAATTGCACTCATAGAATTATAACAACAGTGTATTCAATAGTCATTTGACAGCCATCTGGCCTTTTAATTTTCATCAGCTTCGTATCATTGGTCATTATGACCGATATTGTATGTTTTCAAAAAAACTTACGGGTGATAAAAATACGGCAAATAATTATGGTGACCAAGGCAAGTTGAATTTAAGCCGGGAAGAATAAAAAAGGAGGCTATACTGAATAAACAATATAACCTCCCATGGTTACAAAACTAATTACTAAAACTACTAAATGTTTTGTTAACTATCTTAACAGTTTATATCTGAATTTGTTTAATCAACTGGCAATCAATATTGAAATATAAAATGTTAAAGAGGACGCACCTATTCCTCTAACAAGGGATTTTCTACCTTTCCCATGAAAAGTATGGCGCCGGTATCCTGTTCTGTAATTAGATAAATGAAAGGCCTGGTTGCATGAAATTCAAGAGGATTAGCGGGAAAACTGGTCACACCAACTCCGACAGAGGTTACTGCGGCAGCTTCGGTCCCTTCTTCGTCCACCTTGATGAAGGTCTTGTGTTTTACTTTTGTAATATAGAGCTGGTAGTCGGGATTAATCTTTGCAAAATCAGCGGAATTGGGTTCAAACGCCTCACCCATTCCAAGGTCTGAAAGTACCTGGTTCAATTGGATTTCCCAGGAATACTGAAATTTAGGTATCCAAACATCTATTTCCACCGGTTCACTGAGTGAAGAATTGAGAGTTTCCCACATGGCCGGATTAAGTTGTTCGCTAATCTGAGAAGGTGAAATTCCCTCATCCGGTAAAAGAATAATCATCTGGAATTTACCTCTGCCGTATGGCATTTTTAATGCTTTATATCCTGATTGTACAGAATAACCAAATTCCTCTTTGATCTTCATCATAGGGACAGAAATCTGCTGTCCACTGGCAAGTGTAAATTGGGTGTTGGCAGTTTTAGCCGGATCAAACTGATAGAGCCATTTGCCGTTAAAATAGATGGCGTTGATTAAAAACATAATCTCTTCAGGAGAGATTGAATTAAGAATCGTGGGAATCTTGCCGTTGGTGTTGGTATTCACCCAGTTATTTATTGTATTTACTGCGGCCTGATCAAAATCCAGGTTTGAGACCGTTGCATTAAAATATTGTTTGTTGACATCTGTAAAACTCTGCTCAACAGGGAAATCTTTTCTGATCCAGATTGAGTTGGCAATATTTAATACAACTTTCGGATCAGTCTTTTTCAAGGCATTTATAAGATCGAAGTAAATCTGGTTGATTTCATCCAGAGTAAATCCCTGGAATCCAAGGGTATTTTGCATGGCGGTTTTGGTTGTGCCTTCAGCTCCGTTAAGCGTCATTGAGAGGGCAAGTGAAACACTTAACGGTGAGATCATGACATTATGCTGATGGTCCTCCGGAATTTTTGAAAAAAGGTTAAAGCTGAAAGTATTATCCGATTTTATCAACTGTACAGATTTTCCCGTCAGAACTATGCCAGCGTTATCCCCGACAGGTCCGTTACTACTGCTGCATCCATTGAATGAGAAGGCGGGAATCAGCAAAAGAGTCAAGAATTCTGTTTTCATGGATTAAAAATTTCGTGATTATAAACCTAAGATGCTAAAAATGAATAAAAAGTTGCCAAATATTTTTGGAAAACGCAACCTATTTAAAAGATATTATGTCTTTCTTATGAAAATAAATCAATTCTGAGTTACTTTTCAAACTCTGTTGTAAATGCTTATTAATGAGAATAAATATCCCATTAGGAAGAGGCTGGGAGTTATGAGTAAGTTTCTTTTACGTTCATTAACATATTTTAAACATATGAATCCGGATTTTGTGGTTAATTCGGGCGTGATTTTTGCTGTAAATTAACTAAAGTAAAAATAGTGACTAACCTCGAAGACTGCATACATAAATGTTCCTCCGGTGATCGTAAGGCACAGACGGCTTTATATAATCATTTTTCCGCCAGGATGTTCGGGGTATGTCTGCGCTATTCGAGAGATATTACTGAAGCGGAAGACAATCTGCAGGAAGGATTTGTAAGGATATTCACAAAAATTGACCAGTTTGGATTTAAAGGTTCATTCGAGGGATGGATGCGTCGAATCATGGTGAATACTTCCCTGGAAAAATACAGGAAAAACAGTCATTTGAATCCGGTCGAAGATATGGGGATTTATGAAGGAAATTCGTTTACAGAGGATACTATTTCCGGAATTTCAGCAGGGGATTTGTTAAAAATCGTCCAAAAATTGCCGCCCCGTTACAGGATGGTTTTTAATTTATATGCTATAGAAGGTTATTCACATCAGGAAATCGGGAAACTAATGAATATATCCGAAGGGACTTCAAAGTCGAACCTTTCACGGGCAAGGGTGATCCTTCAGAAAAAGGTTATTGAAGAATTCGGATTGGAAAAAAATACTGTTTCGACAATACTATGTTAACTGACAGGAAAAATATAGATCAATTTTTCAGCAAGAAGCTCAGGGATCTTGAGGTAGAACCTCCACCCGTCGATCTGGAACCGCATTGAGAATGAATTAAGTCTGCGCGGGAAGGCGCGGAAGATTCTGTTTTTGAAAAGGACAGGCATGGCTGCGGCTATTCTGTCTGCTATCCTTGCCGGTTGGTGGTTGACTGATATGAAGGATACAACCGAAAAACTTCAAAATGTTATCAACACGGTAAGTTGTTCCCAAATCAAATCCTTCCAATTCCACTGATATTAAACAAACGCATTCCGCACCGCTTCAATTATCCAAATCTGACAGAAGTTCCTCACATCGTTCAGAAGCTGGAATTACAAAGAGTACTGAACGACAAATTAAATCTTCAATCACTTCACTGGCTACATTTGCTCCAGGATTAGACTTAACAAAAATGTCTGAATCTTTAGCGGCAAAAAATAATGAACCTGCTCTTTTTGATATAGAAAAGGAATTTCTTTCACATTTTCATAATGACGTGAGGCTAATTCACCAGCTTACTACTTGGGTTAAATCATTCGATCCTAATAAACCCGCCGATACCACTCGTTACAAAATTCCTGTTATTAAGTCGAACCGGCAATTCAGTGCAAATAATTATCAGGTTTTTCATTCCGATAACTACAAACAATCAATGAGCAACAGAGAGGGCAGATGGACTCTCAGTGCTCAAGTGTCACCAGTATCACTTACGCAAAGGCCGGGGGGCAGTTCGATATTGGGTCAGCAAACTTCATATGAAAATTCGGTTTCAGGGAGTGTTCTTGCCGGATACAAAATCGGGAAGAAAGTTGTATTTAAATCGGGGGTCATACTCAGCCAGTTAAAGCAGACAACAAGGATCGCCAGTTATCCTCAGGCATATGCCTCAGAAATGACACCGTTTAAAACAGCCAACATTGGCACAACATCAGGAAACGTAAACCTGGACAGAACTGCTGCCCGGCAAACTGAAGCCTTGTATTCAGCAGAGAATTTACCCCAATCGGTGAGCCTGCCTGAACTGAAGCAGGAATTCCGCTATATTGAGATACCGTTCCAAATGGTCTACAAATTGATTGACCATAAGATCAACCTTGGGATTACAGGCGGAATAAGTTCGAATATCCTTGTCGGGAACAGGGCGGGCTATTTTGAAAACGGCGAGCAGATTAATAACGGACAGACTGCTAACCTGAGGGATATAACTTACTCGGGCGCGGTAGGCCTGGAATTCGGATATGATCTGAATAGCAAGGTCACACTAAATGTCGAACCACGGATCAAACGTTTTTTAAACTCATTAAGCTCAAATAAGGATATTGATTTTAAGCCTTACCAGATCGATATAATGACCGGTATTACATACTCTTTCAATTAAATCGGATTAGACCAGCTTTATTTATTTTCGGGACGTTTATCTGAAGAAAAAGACTAAAGCAGAATTATTTCAATACAGTCTTTTCAATTTGTATAGGATTTTTCATTTTTGAATGATCTTTTCATTTCAATTAGCTCTGAAAAATATTACTTTTGTCGGTTAATCTGCCCCTATATGAAAATCATCAACAACGACCTGCATTTCAGTAATATTAATTCTTTCAGGATTGTTCTGTTTATCGGTATTTTGGTTTTTTGCTTTATAACCGGCGGATTATTTTTCAGTTCGCAAACTGATGAAATGTCTCAGAAGAGAGGTAACACTTTGTCGGCAGGATCCGGGTTCTATTATACTCCGACAGAAGTGCCTGAAAATCTGGATTTTGCCGGGGAGCCGGTACCGCTGGAGAATTTTGATGTCAGTGAAGCACTTGACCGGGAGCTGCTGAGTTGTGCCTATTTTCATTCGCAAACCCTTCTTTTTCTTAAAAAGCTGCCCCGTTATTTTCATATCATAGAACCTATTCTTAAAAAGAACAAGATTCCTGATGATTTCAAGTTTTTAGCCCTTGCCGAAAGTGGTTTTCTTGACAAAGCGGTCTCTCCTGCAGGAGCAATAGGAATCTGGCAATTTATGAAATCTTCGGCCCAGGGCTATGGATTAGAGGTGAATAATGAAGTGGATGAACGATATAATATTGAGAAAGCAACACAGGCGGCATGTGATTATCTTAATGATTCATACCTAAGGTACGGCAATTGGACAATGGTTGCAGCTTCTTATAATGCAGGATTAAATGGGATTGACAAACAAATTGAAATCCAGGACAGCAAAAATTATTACGATTTATTGCTGAACGAGGAAACTGCAAGATATCTGTTTCGTATACTGGCGCTGAAACTTGTAATGACCGATCCTGAGAGATACGGATTTAGGGTGGAAGAAAAAGATAAATATCCGATCCTGCCGACAAAGGAGGTAAAAGTAAGCGGGAGTATTCCCGATATGGTTGATTTTGCTCATTCGCATGATATAAATTATAAAATACTAAAATACTTCAATCCATGGTTGCGGCAGCCCTGGCTGAAAAATCCCTACGGAAGAACATACATCATCAGGATCCCTGAACCGGGATTACGCAAATTTGATTTACCGGATCAGCCGGTGGTAAAAAATGACAGCCTTACAAGGCAAGGAGAAGAATGATCAGATGGATGGAGAAGAAAAGATTGCGGTAAGGGGCGCCAGGGTCCATAACCTTAAGAATATTAGTGTTGATATTCCCAGAAATAAATTGACAGTAATAACGGGATTGAGCGGAAGCGGAAAGTCGTCGCTTGCCTTTGATACCATTTATGCCGAAGGGCAGCGGAGATATATAGAAACTTTCTCAGCTTATGCCAGAAGTTTCCTCGGGAATATGGAACGTCCTGATGTTGATGAGATTACTGGTCTAAGCCCGGTCATCTCAATTGAACAAAAAACAACCAATAAAAATCCAAGATCAACAGTCGGCACGGTGACGGAAATCTATGATTTCATGAGACTGTTGTTTGCTCGTGCGGGGGAAGCCATTTCCTATAACACAGGGGAGAAGATGGTGAGATACACTGATGAGCAGATTATTCACCTTATTCTTGAGAATTTTACAGGGAAACGGACGATGATTCTGGCGCCTGTCGTAAAGGGAAGAAAAGGCCATTACCGCGAATTGTTTGAACAGATCAAGAAAAAGGGATTCCTCTATGCAAGGGTAGACGGTGAAATCAGCGAGCTAACTCATGGCTTCAAAGTGGACCGGTATAAGAATCATAACATCGAAATCGTCATTGACAAGCTGGTCATCGGAGAGCAGGACAGAAAGAGACTGCGTGATTCTGTTGATATTGCGATGAAACACGGCCAGGGAATCATTATGATCCTGGATGTTGAATCAGCAAATGTAAGATTCTATTCGCGTCACCTGATGTGCCCTACGACAGGGATCTCTTATAATGATCCCGCGCCTCACAGCTTTTCGTTCAATTCTCCCCAGGGAGCCTGTCCAAAGTGCAACGGATTGGGAGAGATCACTGAAATCGATAACGATAAACTCATCCCCGATCCGGCTCTTTCGATAGCACGCGGCGGGATTGCTCCTCTCGGATCACATAAAAACACATTGATATTCTGGCAGATTGAAGCCCTGGTGCAGAAATACGGATTCAATTTACGCACTCCAATTGCTGAATTGCCGGATGATCTGGTTAACGCCATCCTTTATGGCACCGGGGAACGCATTCAACTGAGAAATTCCCCGCTTGGCACTTCGATCGATTATATGATGAGCTATGAAGGGATTGTAAAATACATTGTAAACCAGAAGTCGGATAATCCTTCAAAAGCTGCACAGAAATGGGCCGATCAGTTTCATAAGACAGGCCCCTGTCCCGAATGCCATGGTCAGCGCCTTCAAAAGGAACCTCTCCACTTTTTGATTGATGGTAAAAATATTGCTGAGCTTTCCAGGATGGATATCAGCGAACTGGCCGGATTTTTTGAAAACATTGAAGAACGGTTGAGCAAGCGGCAGCTTCAGATAGCGAGAGAGGTAATCAAAGAAATAAGGACGCGTCTTCAGTTTATGATTGACGTTGGATTAACCTACCTTTCGCTTGACCGGCCTGCCGGTACCCTTTCAGGCGGAGAGTCGCAGAGAATCAGGCTTGCCACGCAGATCGGCTCACAGCTTGTAAATGTGCTCTATATTCTTGATGAACCCAGCATCGGCCTGCATCACAGGGATAATCTCAGGCTTATCAACTCCTTGCAGCAATTGAGAGACACAGGCAACTCAGTTATTGTTGTTGAACATGACCGGGATATGATGCTTAATGCGGATTACCTCATTGATATGGGTCCGTTTGCAGGCGTTCACGGTGGCGAAATAGTAGCCGATGGTGTACCTTCGTATGTTTTGAAAAAAAACACTCTTACTTCAAAATACCTTAACGGATTAAAAAAAATTGATGTGCCGCCCTTAAGACGACCCGGCAACGGCAAATCGATCATTCTTGAAGGAGCAACGGGTAATAACCTGAAAAACATCACCGTAGAGTTCCCATTGGGGAAATTTATCTGTATAACAGGAGTATCGGGAAGCGGCAAATCAACGCTGGTCAACGAAACCCTCCAGCCTATCCTGAGCCAGCATTTCTATAAATCACTGACCGATCCACTCACTTACAATTCCATCCGGGGGATTGAGAATGTTGATAAAGTTGTCGAAGTGGATCAATCACCAATCGGCCGGACTCCAAGGTCGAATCCGGTAACCTATACCGGCGTTTTTTCAGATATCCGCAACCTCTTTACCTTGCTGCCTGAATCAAAGATCAGGGGATACAAACCGGGCAGATTTTCATTTAATGTGAAAGGGGGAAGATGTGAAGAATGCCAGGGCGGGGGTATGAAAGTGATCGAAATGAATTTTCTCCCCGATGTATATGTCAATTGCGATAAGTGCAACGGTAAACGATACAACCGCGAAACCCTTGAAATCAGGTACAAAGGCAAATCGATCAGCGATGTGCTGGATATGACAATCAGCCAGGCTGTCGATTTTTTTGAAAATATCCCTTCCATCCACCATAAACTGAAAACAATAGAAGATGTGGGGCTTGGATATATTACTCTTGGGCAATCCTCTACCACACTTTCGGGCGGAGAATCTCAACGGGTCAAGCTGGCTACTGAATTGAGCAAACGCGACACAGGGAAAACGCTTTATATACTTGATGAGCCGACTACCGGGCTTCATTTTGAAGACATAAGGGTACTTCTGGATGTCCTGAACAAACTGGTGGACAAGGGTAATACCGTCATAGTAATAGAACACAATATGGAGGTGATAAAAATGGCTGACCATATTATCGATCTGGGTCCTGAAGGAGGCAAAGAGGGCGGATCGGTTCTTTGTGCAGGTTCACCTGAAGAGATCATAAAGTACAAAGATTCCTATACTGCTAAATATCTGAAGGATGAATTGAATGGGTCCGCTATGAAAGAATTAAAGAATTAAGGAATTTAAGAATAAAGCTGCATACTTTAGATTTCGCGTTTCAGATTAAAGGAAAACTGTGATCAGTAATTAGCCCGGTAATCAGCCCATCAGCCCACTCAACTAAAGCTATTTTGCCGGAAAAGGATTGGATCCGAACATTTTCTTTAATTCTTCAACCGTGACCTGGCGGTAATCGGGACCAACTACAAATTCGGCCGGAGGTATATCTTCCTTAGTAACGCTTCGGGCAATGACCAAGAAATCCAATTGGCCGGTTTTCATTGAAAACTCGAGCGGAATTCCTTTAATTTCAGGGAAACTACTGAATAAGCTGAATTTTGAGACATCGATGGCATCAGTATAATAAACAGTGGAGGTTATTTCTTTGCCATCGGCAGTCTTCCTTGTAATGACCGTTTTTTTACATGGATAACCGGCAATTGTTTTGGTCTCGCTGGTTTCTTTCATCCCGGTCAACTCACCCTGCTGCTTTTTTAATTCTTCGATTTCGGCTGCCGACTGATTGATGACAATTTTCTGTCCGAATATATCCATCAGAATTCTTGCAACTTTTGTAGCCGGATCATAGATGGTCACCTGTTCCATCATCGGAAAAGACAATTTCATGGATTCTTTGTCCCTGGAGAACTTGTATGTCATCGTCTTAGGAGCCATGGATTTAGTCATCTCGGGAAGATTCTCACCGGGTTTCAAATCATAAACAATCGTCCCTGTAAAGGGGCTATTCTGCGCGAGGCCGATGTTGTTGGCAAGGAAAAGTCCTGATGCCGTAATTAAAGTGATATATTTTATTAACCGTTTCATTATTTATCTGCATTAAATGGAACTCAAAGATAGAAACTATTTATAATTAAGAATGAAAAATGAAGAATGAAGAATTAAAGCATAAGATAAATCCTTTTCTGCATTTTTGATCAAAAAAACCGTTAACTTGTGCTTTCTTTATGTGAAGAAATCAAACAAAATACTATGAGGAATATTGAAATACAAAACCTGAATACAGGCGAGGCGCAAGAGTTTCCAATGGGGACCACGCCGGGTGAGATTGCCCGGATTATGAAGGTGCAGAGCAATTATCCGATTATAGGGGCCTATGTAAACAACCGTGTCAAGCCGATCGATTATGAGCTGGTAAAACCACGGCAGGTGGAGTTTTTCGATTATTCCAACCGCGATGGCCAGCGTATGTATAACCGTACGCTTTCTTTTGTGCTTTACGCAGCAGTGAGGAATCTCTGGCCTGAGGCAAATCTTAAGATTGATCATGGCATTTCAAAAGGATATTACTGTGAAATTGAAGGAATGAACAAGCCGCTGACAGACGAAGAGCTTCGGATGCTGAGAAAGGAAATGCAATCGATCATTGACAGGGACATCCATATCGAGCGAAAAACACTATTGACAAAGAATGCAATTAGTCTTTACAAAAAAGAGGGTCTGTTCAGCAAAGCAGAACTTTTCCGGGAATATGGAAGATTGTATGCTCCGACCTTTGCGATCAATGGTCATGCCAACTTTTTTTATGGTCATATGCTTCCATCCACAGGATGCATAACCAACTGGGGAATTGAAAAATATTACGACGGACTTCTTCTTCGTTTTCCTGTTCCGGGCAAAATGGAAGAACTTGAACCTATAATCAGGCAGGATAAGCTTTTCGGTATTTTCAGGGAACACAAAAACTGGGCCGAAATACTGGGTATCAGCGATATATCGCACCTGAACAAGATTACCCTCTTGAATGAGTACGGGAAAATTATAAAAATTTCGGAAGCGCTTCATGAGAAAAAAATTGTTGAGATTGCTTCCAGGATTTCTGAAAAAGGCAACGGGACAAACATTATCCTGATCGCTGGTCCCTCGAGTTCAGGCAAAACAACATTCAGCAAAAGATTGAGCATTCAGCTGGCCGTTAACGGACTGCACTCTATTGAAATATCCATAGATGATTTTTTCAAAGATCGTGAACATACTCCCCGGGATGAAAACGGGGAGTTTGATTTTGAATCTCTCGAAGCCATAGATATTGAATATTTCAATGAATTCCTTCTAAGATTAATGTCAGGCGAGGAGGTTGAAGCCCCAAGGTTTGATTTTCACCTGGGGCACCGTATTTTTACGGGTAAAAAAATAAGAATGAAAAAAGACAATATCATCATCATTGAAGGAATTCACGGCCTGAATCCGGCATTAACACCGAGGATACATCCTGAAAAGACCTTCCGCATTTTTGTTTCGGCGCTCACTCAAATCTCCATTGACGAACATACCTATATCTCCACCACTGACAACCGTTTGCTGCGAAGGATTGTACGCGACAGCAAATACCGCGGTTATGATGCAAAAACAACCATACAACGTTGGCCCTCTGTGCGTAGAGGCGAAGATAAACACATTTTCACTTACCAGGAAAATGCGGATATCATGTTCAATTCAGCCCTCATATATGAACTTGCCGTGTTAAGGAAATATGCCGATCCTTTATTAAAACAGGTCAAAGAAAACACCAGGGAATATGCCGAGGCCGTGAGGCTGCTGATATTCAACTCCTACTTTGACGCCATCCCGGAAGAGGAAATCCCTCCCACATCTGTTCTGAGGGAATTTTTAGGCGGCAGCAGCTTTGAATATTAATGGTTATCAATCATTGGTCATAGATCGGTTAAGAAATTCATAAGTCGATCAATTCAATAGTTATCGTCCAGGTCAGCAGCCTTATTTTGAATAATTCTAAACATTTTGAAACGATTTTTCGTTATAAAGTTTAGAATGAATTTAAATAATATGCTATGGAAACAACGACAACATTGAGTTTCACACTTCCGAAACTAAATTACGATTATTCAGCTCTTGAACCCTATATCGATGCAAAGACAATGGAAATCCATTATACCAAGCACCATGCAGGATATACCAATAACCTTAATGCTGCCCTTGAGGGTGGGACATTCCTTGAACATACAATCGAGGATCTTCTTGCCCATGTTTCAAGGCTTATCCCGGCGATACGAAACAACGGGGGAGGTTATTACAACCATAGTCTTTTCTGGGAAATCATGGCGCCTTTTAAAAATTCTGCACCAAAGGGAAAAATACTCGAAGCACTTAACCAGAATTTCGGTTCCGTTGATGCTTTAAAAATACTTTTTCCAAGGCTGCAATGGGGCGTTTCGGATCAGGATGGGCATGGCTGGTAAAGAGGGGCAATTCGCTTGTGGTGACCTCAACGCCGAACCAGGATAATCCGCTGATGGATGTGGCCGAAGTACAGGGAACGCCCATATTGGGAATCGATGTCTGGGAACATGCCTATTATCTGAAATACCAGAACAGAAGGGCCGAATATGTTGAGGCCTTCTGGAAAATCATCAACTGGGATGAGGTGGAAAGAAGATATCTTGCCTGATGAATCAACATTACATAAATTTACAGGGATCTAAATAAAGATATCTTTAAGTATATTAAAGTGAGTGCGATATAAACTGTCAACCTAAAAATTGTTTCAAAGGGGAGGTTGACGGTTTTATATATGATTAAACTTATTTATAGTAATGAATGTTCCGGCTGCCATGATGTTGTAACTATAACTGAATCACTCATTAAGGGTGTACGCTTTCTGCTTATGGAACAGGGCCCCATTGCGCGAGGCTGCGATGAAACAAAAAGCAGGCCGGATTATTAAGGCAGATATTACTAAGGAAGTTTATTTCGAATCGGTTGAAGATCCGGTTAAAGACAGTATAGATAATTCTTAAGGAGAGAAGTATAAAAGCAGACAGTACCAAAATTGATAATCCCCAGCCTGAACAAATCCATTTTACCAATAACAGTTTCCTCTCTTCTTTTACATAAATGACTAATAACAGTCCCAGTGTTATTCGTAGATTATTCGTACATTATTCTAGATTATTCGTATAATATACGAATAGTCTACGAATAATGTACGAATAATCTACGAATAAAGATTAGACATAGTATGTCTAAAAAAGCAAGGAAGGAGCGGGAAAGCTTAAAAAAAATAATGCCAATTTTGGGAATATCAGATGGCCTTGTCAGGAAAAATTGCCTGATTCACTTATCAGCAGTTCACTTATCAACAAAACAACACTGATCAATGATGACTATTCACTTTTCAATCTGATCTTCTCCAGTATTTTGCGATCCTGGTGCAAATTCTTATTGATCTATATATCATCGCATCAAAGCATATTTCATCATCAGAACAATAAATACTGATTCTGTCGCTCAACAGAAGCAATAAATCGACCTTCAATCTTTCTTAGCCGCCGGGAGTTTAAACCAGTATTTTTTTCGATGGTTTTATTTATCTATTTCAAAATGAGATTTTTAGACTAATTCTTCAAAAACATAAGATGATTTCTCAGGAGAATTTGAAATCTTGCCAATGAAGAGGGTTTTTAAGATACCCTATACCTGTATATTTTGATTTATATTATGTATAAATAACTTTAATTTATTTAAAAAGCTAAGACAGTAAAGATTTTACTTTATCGGCAAGGATTTTGCCGTCGGCTTTGCCGGAGAACTCCTTTGAGGCGATGCCCATAACCTTGCCCATGTCCTTTATGGATGAAGCGCCGATCTTCTCAATGATCGATTTTACAGCCGCTGTGAGCTCTTCATCGGTCATCTGCTTTGGCAGGTATTCTTCGTAAACGTTAACCTGGGCCATTTCGGCCTCATAAAGATCAATACGGTTCTGCTGTTTGTAAATATCTGCAGAGTCGCGGCCCTGCTTTGTGAGCTTGATGATAGCTTTAACAGAGATATCATCAGGAAGCTCATCGAGGTGGATCTGTGAGGTTTTGGCTTCAATAAGGACTTTTTTGATATTGCGCAAAGCTTCGAGGCGTACTTTATCACGCGCCAGCATCGCTGATTTGATGTCGTTGGAGATCTGATCGAATAGGTTCATGATATAAATGTTTCAATAAAATTATTTCACAAATTTAGGACGAATTTTCACAGATAGCGGAATAATGAAAGTGTCAAAAAGATAAAGTGAACGGAAAAACAATAACATCGCCTTGTTCTCCATTCTCCGGTCTCCCGTCTCCTTTCTCCATTCGTAATTAGCTCAGTCCGCTTTGTCATGAAGAAAAGAGTTGTTTTTCTTCAGTCTGGGTCCCTCATCAGAGTCGTGGGAAAGGGTATAGCGCGATATCTCCCGTTGAGAACGTCCCTGATCTTTACACTCCTTCATTTTTCTCCTTTCATACGCCGGCTTTTTTGAGAGTTCTTCGATGTATTCATCCGATTCATTAAAGAAGTTTACGCGCATGGCTTTCTGCGGATTTTCAGACTTTGGATCATTAAAGGGATCGTTCGGCAGGGGAGGGTAAGAGCTGACGGATGATCTCGTCCTTTTTATCGGCAGGTGGTTCTGCGTAGACAGGCCGTTTGGCAGAATTCTGTACGATAAACTCTCCCATAAATCCCAAAGGAATGGAATTGGGATCGTCGACAATGGATACTTTTTCCCTGTCAGTCTGTTTGTCATTGTTCAGACCGGGGATAGAACTGGTTTTGAATCCTGTAGCGATAACCGTAACGCTGAGCTGATCTTCGAGGGAGGGATCGACAGCGACTCCAAATATCAGATCGGCCCTGTTTCCCGCCATCTCCTGGACGTATTCGTTGATGAGGTTGGTTTCGGACATGGTGACCTCCTGCTTTTCGCCCGAGGTGATATTGACAAGAATATTTTTCGCTCCCCGGATGTCATTGTTGTTCAGGAGCGGAGAGTTCAGCGCCCCTTCCACGGCTTTCAGCGCACGGTTTTCTCCGTTCACACAATAGGAGCCCATCACAGCGACACCCGAATTCTGCATGACGGTGCGGACGTCTTCGAAGTCGACATTGATAAAACCGGAATAGGTAATAATCTCTGCAATTCCCCGGGCAGCAATAGCCAGGACATCATCGGCTTTGGAGAAAGCCTTTGAGATAGGAAAATCGCCGTATATTTCCCGGATACGCTCATTGTTTATAACCAGCAAAGAATCGACATGGTTTTCCATTTCACGGATGCCTTCGATGGCCTGCTGAATACGCAGACGTCCTTCGTTTCGGAAGGGGATGGTAACGATACCAATGGTGAGTATCTTTTTATCACGGGCGAGCTGTGCGATGACAGGAGCTGCGCCCGTGCCTGTGCCCCCTCCCATCCCGGCTGTGATAAAAACCATCTTTGTATTTCGGGTGAAGAGTTTTTCAATGTCCTCGATATTTTCGAAGGCGGATTGCCGGCCTATATGAGGCTTGTTACCTGCCCCGCGGCCTTCAGTGAGTTCAGAGCCCAGCTGAACTTTCACGGGTACGGGACTGTTCATCAGGGCCTGGGCATCGGTATTGCAGACCGCGAATTCAACATCTTTTATGCCTTGACGGAACATGTGGTTTACCGCATTGCCTCCGCCACCGCCAACGCCAATGACCTTTATAATCTTCTCGCTGCACACGGGTAAGTCAAAATCTATGAGTTCAGCCATTTTATTTTTGTTTTTGTTAGTTATTGTTATTCTTTACTAAATAACCTATTACTATTCACTGATTACTGCTATTGGTCAATTTCAGAATCGCTTTCACTGAAAAGGGTATTAAACTGGCGGGTAAACCAATTGCTGATGGACTCTGAACCATCGGTTGTTTTAGGCCTGGGACGCTTACCCTCCAATTTTGGAGACCTTTCGAGGCGTTCGGTTTCGCGGGTTTTTTCATCTTTCCGAACCGTGAAGCTTTCAGAGGGGTCGATATCCATCATAAAAGGATCCGCCTTAACCTGTTCTGCCGGCTGTGGTTCTTTTACTTCAACTTTAACAGACTCTTCTGACTTAGTTGCCTGCTCTCCGACAGGAATTACCACAGTTTCCTTTTCAGGCTCATGGCGAAGAATCCGGTTGGGATTTATTTCAAATCCTGTTGCAATGATGGTAACACTGATCTTATTGCCCAGTCAGGGATCATAACCATTGCCCCAGATAATATTTGCATTGTCGCCGGCTGCATTCTGCAAATAATCGATGATATCGCCGATCTCACCCATACGGACTTCATCATCGCCCGGAAGTGATATTCAGGAGGATATTTTCAGTGCCATAGATGTCATTGCTGTCGAGCAGCGGGGACTTTAATGCTTCTTCGACAGCACGCATGGCACGGTTTTCCCCTTCAGCAAATCCCGTTCCCATGATAAAAACACCGCTTTCACGCATGACCGTGTTCACATCGGCAAAGTCGATGTTGATATTCCCGTGAAGGGTAATGATCTCAGCACAACCCTTTACAGCGGTAGCCACAATATTGTCAGCCTGGGCAAAGGCTTCCCGTGCAGGCAGGTCGCCATATACCTTATGAAGGTTTTCGTTACTGATAACAAGGAGACTATCGACATAGCACTGTAATTTATTTATACCTTCTATAGCCTGTTCATACCTCAAACGGCCTTCCTTAATTGAAGGAAGCGTAACGACCGCGATGGTCAGAATATCCATTTCTCTCGCAAGCTGGGCAATGACCGGAGCAGCGCCCGTACCGGTACCTCCGCCCATTCCTGCCGTGATAAAGACCATGCGGGTACCTGTTTCAAGTACCTCCCTTATCTCAGCCAGGTTTTCAATAGCGGCCTGTTCTCCAAGTTTGGGCTTGTTACCGGCTCCCCTGCCCTCAGTGAGCGAGACGCCAAGCTGAACTTTTACCGGTACCGGGCTGTTGACCAAAGCCTGGGCATCGGTGTTGCAGACAAGGAAATCAACACCTGCAATTCCCTTACGATACATATGATTTACGGCATTTCCCCCGCCGCCTCCAACTCCAATCACTTTAATGATCGACTGGTAGTTATATTTAAAACCAAAGCTTAATAAATCTTCCGTTGAATTTTCCATTTTAGTTGAAATTAATTTAACGAAGTATCATCATCAGCTAACAGACCATTCAGTCCGTCTTTTGCTTTTCCGAATAAATCGGATACCATATTTTTAAGACCTGATGCCTGAGGTTTGCCGGAACGTTTTCTTTTCATTCCCTCGTCAGCATCAGAAATAATCATACCCGAAGGATAATTCTGACTCTTTGACATATAAAGTCCGTTAATGAGCAATCCCAATATATTGGCTGTCTCGGGATTCATAATCCTTTCAAGGAATAACTGTTCTTTTAACGGTACGACGGGCCTTCCAAATCGCACATCCAGACCCGTCATATAGCTCACCAGTTTATCAATACCTCTCATTTTTGAACCTCCACCCGTAAGAACAACGCCCGCACCGAGTTTTGAGAGCAAACCGGTTGATTCCAATTGATATATAACTCCTTCAATGATCTCTTCAAGCCGTGCCTGGATAATTCCCGAAAGATTACGGAAGCTGATTTCCCTGGCCTGCCATCCCTCGACTTCAGGAATCTGTGCAAATTTGTTATCAGGTACAAGGTCAGAAAAGGCATATCCGCACTGGACCTTTAGCATTTCAGCGAAACGGGGTATAATATTGCAGCCTTCCTTTATGTCGTTTGATATGACATTCCCGCCAAAGGGGAGCTCGGATGCCAGACGCAGCTTATTACCGTAATACAATGAAAATCCGGTCGTCCCTGCACCAAAATCAAGAACAATGACACCTGCTTCCTTTTCATCGCGTGAAAGGAATCCGGTTCCCTGGACAAACGGATTGACAAATGCTGCGCTCAACTCGTAGCCGGCTTTTTCAATACTGCGCCTGAGATTTTGTTCGTACATGTCAGATGCTGATACTACATTAAACGAAGCTTCAATCCTTCGTCCGGCCATTCCGACGGGATTCAGGATGCCTTTTTCACCATCGACATGGTATTCCTGGGGAATAATGTGGTAAATCTGTTCACCGTTTCCCGTTGAATATCGCCGGGCTTCGTCAAACAAGGAATCTATAAGATTCTTGGTGACCTCCATGTTTTCAGTCATACGGTAACCAGAGGCCTGACGGTTGAAAATTTTCTGTCCTGAAATCCCGGCGTATATCTTTTTTACTTTCAGGTTCAGTTCACGTTCCATAGAATTTATGACTGTCCTTATTGACTCGGCCGATTCATCGATGTTCACCACCACGCCGTTGCGGATCCCCTGGGAGAGCGATTCAGCGTAAGCGAGAATTTCAAGTTTACCCTCAGGCGTAAACCTGCCGACTGCTGCCCTGTTCCTGAATGATCCTATATCGATCGCCGCTGCCAATTCTCTTGTTAGGTTCATAGTTATTGTTTTTTAGTACAAACTATCTGGTTTAAAAATTTTACATTTATTGATGAGTAACGGTCCCACCCGCATGATTTAAATCCTTCTGTATACAATGCTTTCAGATTCCGGAATTTGATCATGTAATCTTCAGGAAAACCAAAATAAATAACCTGATCACCCACCCTCGGGATCATTGACAATTCACCGTCACTGTCAACATAGATCTGATCGATCTGAGAGCGCCAAAAGGAATCGTTATTGATAAATTCAATCAGTGGAAGCAGCCGTTCTGCCGCGTATTTGGCTGAGAAATCCCCGCCGACTATCATCACCCGTGGAGTAAAATGGGCTGACCATCTGATATACTTACCAAACCTGTCAACATAAAAGTTGCTTTCCGAAGCTGTCACCCTGAAAACCGGTTCTCTCTGCTTAATACTTACAACAAGGATCTGGGAATTCTTTACTCCGTTATTGTAATAATTCATAAAAACAGAAACCTTCTCGACAGCCTGAAGTTTTTGCAAACCTTCCTCAATATTCCTGATCTTAAAAGGAGTTATCTGACGGCCAAAAATTTCACTGTGATATAGTTTAATCCAGTTCTTAATATCATTACTTCTGATGAACCTTATCACAGAAGAATCCTTTATGTCCACTTTAACATCCTGACAAACGAGTTTATGGCTCTCCTTCACTGAAAATCCAAACGAGACGGCAATTAAGGCAATTGCTGTCAGCCAAAGGAAAATATGGACAATCTTTTTAATCATTCTCTTTGTTCCTTATCCAGGATATAATAGGATCAGCTAATCTGTCAATATCACCAGCTCCCATAGTCAGCAATACCTCAGGACAGTAATTATCAAGAATTGCAGGAAAGTCGCTTTGATCGCACCTTATCTTTTGCTTCAGTTTCATCTTTTTCAATATCATTCCTGTATCTACACCTTTAATAGGTTGCTCACGGGCAGGATAGATTTCCATCAGCAAGGCTTCATCCAGCAAATCGAGGCTGGCAGCAAATTCATCAGCAAAATCTCTTGTAGCGCGTATAGAGATGCGGCTGGAAAATACCTGTAATCTTTTTCCCGGGATATAAGTTCCTGACCGATTTTATCGTACTTTCCAGTTCCCTTGGGTGATGAGCATAATCATCTATATAAACTGTATTTTTACCTGAATAACGGATATCAAAACGGCGCACAACCCCCTTGTACAGAGGAAGCGCCCGGCGAATTTCGTCAGCCTTTACTCCACTGATCAGGGCAACCGCACAAGCGACAACTGAGTTCTCAACATTCATCAGACCAGGATAAGAAAGTGTTAATCCATTGATCTCTCCAAAAGGAGTCTTCAAATCAAAATGATATGAGCCGTTTTCGGCATGAATATTTATAGCAGTGAAATCAGCTGTATGATCTATTGAATATGTGTAATACCGAATAGAAGGATTACGGGAATTATCGATATGTAATCCGCTCCGGTAAACCAGCGATCCGCCGGGTATGATTTGTGAAACAAATTCGTTGAATGCTTTTATTACATTTTGATGATTACCATAGATATCAAGATGATCCGGATCCATCCAGGTAATCACAGCATTTTCGGGATGAAACTGAAGGAATGAACGATCGTACTCGTCCGCTTCGGCTACAATAAAATCGCTTTTTTCAGATGGAAGTAAAAGATTGGTGCCGTAATTTTTGGATATTCCTCCCATAAAGGCCAGGCAATCAATTGAGGATTGTTTCATTAAATGCGCTGTAATAGTTGTCACCGAAGTTTTTCCATGTGTACCTGCCACAGCAATGCATCTTTTCCCGGATGCAATCATGCCAAGAACCTGTGATCTTTTTAATATATGAAAATTGTGATTACGAAAATACTGTAACTCAGGGAATGACTCTTCAATGGCAGGAGTATATATTACCAGGACAGATGAATTCTCCGCCGGTGAGGGGACTTGAGTCAGATCTGCATTAAAATGTATAATGATTCCTTCGCTCGACAGATTATCGGTAAGAGAGGACTGTGTTCTGTCATAGCCTTCGACCCTTTTGCCAAGAAATCTGAAATAGCGGGCAAGGGCGCTCATCCCAATTCCGCCGATTCCAAGTAAATAAACCTTTTCTATTTTTTCAATTCCAATCATTTCACTTTTCAATTAATGACGAAATGACTTCCACAATATCTTCCGTTGCCTTCGGTGTGGCCAATTTCCTGATATTGTTTGAAAGTTTTTCACAAAGCTTTTTATTATTGACCAAATCCAAAGCAGTTTCTATAAGATTTGCGCGTGCATCAGAATCCTTTACCAAAACAGCCGCTTCTTTATCCACCAGAGACATGGCATTGTGTGTCTGATGATCTTCAGCAACATTGGGAGACGGGACAAGAATGGCCGGCTTCCCAACGAGACAAAGCTCTGAAATGGTCCCTGCTCCCGCCCTTGATATCACAATATCGGCGACACTGTATGCCAGGTCCATACGTGGAATAAATTCCAGTAACCTGATGTTCTCAACAGCTTCCGTTTCTATTCTGGCTTTGATCTCTTTATAATAATATTTACCCGTTTGCCAGATCACCATCACATCGGTTTTTCGGATCTTATCCATACCCGCAAGTAAACTCTGATTTATAGTCCGTGCCCCAAGACTGCCCCCAATGACCAAAATAACAGGGCAGTCAGAACTGTATTCAAAATATCTCCTTGCCTCTTCCGATTTAGGATTTATCAATTGCAACTCTTTTCGAACAGGATTACCAGTGAATATTATCTTTTTTGAAGGAAAATACCGTTCCATCTTATCATAAGCAACACAAATTTTGTCTGCCCTTCGTCCAAGTAATTTATTGGTTATCCCGGCAAAAGAGTTCTGTTCCTGAATAACCGTGGGAATTCCCGCCCGGATTGCTGCAGTTAAAACGGGAGCGCTCGCATAACCTCCTACACCTATTACAACATCGGGGCTAAATCCTTTTACCACTTTTTTAGCTCTCAGCAATGAATTGATTAGTTTAGGCAAAAACATGATATTTCTCCATAACTCACCACGATATAAACCAGCTACTGGCAATCCGATGATTTTATACCCCGATACGGGGACTCGTTCCATCTCCATCTTGCCCTCAGCGCCGACAAAAAGAATGTCGCATCCGGGATAACGAACCTTAAGACCGTTAGCAATTGACAATGCCGGAAAGATGTGTCCTCCGGTACCGCCCCCGCTTATTATGAATTTAAATACGTTCATTTTTCAATAATATATCTTCATCAGGCAATGCAGCTTCAGGATGAAAATTTTCTTCCACTTCCTGCTTGGCCGATTGATCGGTTTCTGAACTTACACTTAATATCAATCCAAATGTAATGGCTGTAAAAATCTGAGAAGTCCCTCCCCAACTCACCCATGGTAAAGGCTGACCGGTTACTGGAAGGGCCCCTGATGATACCCCCATATTGATCATCGCCTGAAAAATAATGATGGATACTGCACCTGTTGCCAGAAATGCCGGATACGTTCGTGTACATTTTCGAATTATTATCCCCCCCCTTGTGAGAAAAATCATGTAAAGTAATGCTACTACAATTCCGCCTATCAATCCATATTCCTCGACAATTATGGAATAGATAAAATCGTTGTAAGCTGCACTCATGAAATTGCTTACCCTGCTTTTACCTGCCCCCACGCCTGTAATTCCGCCCCGATAAATAGCTATTTTCGCAAAATCTGCCTGTGTCAAACCCTCTTCAGAAGCCTTATCCCCATGGATATGTCGTTCAATCCGTGCCCGTACTGTTTGAATCCTTCCAAATTTTCCTTCAGCAGGAAGAAGAGGAGCGGCAAAATAAATGATCATGATCAGTCCAATCCCGGCAGCAAAAACCAGTCCAAGGTATTTTAGTGGAACCCTGCCAACGTACATCATAACAATGGCAGTGCCCATCAAAAGCACTGCTGAAGAAAAATTGGCAAATGAAATCAATAAACAAAGTATACCAACTCCGATAATTATTTTAATAAATGCAAACCGTAATTGAACATTATCTCTCTGATTATTGGCCAACATCCTGGCCACCCATATGACCAATGCAACTTTAGCCAGCTCTGCAGGCTGAAAACTGATAAATCCCAAAGGAAGCGTTCGCCCTGTCCCTTCACCCGATCTGCCGATAACCAGTCCAAGCATAACAAAAGCAAGGGCAACCAGCAAACCAAAATTGGCAATCTTATTATAAAATTTAACAGGGATATAATTTAACATGATAATTATCGCCGTGTATCCCATTCCCTGATAAATCAATTGACGCAAAATATAGTAGGTCGTATTTCCGCCGGCCTGGCGATAGGCCAGTGCTCCCGTCGAACTGTAAACAATCAGCAATGACAAACATGACAGTGCAATAAGCACAATCCAGATAATCCGGTCACCTTTAAAATATTTTCTATATTCAGCGGTGTTCATTCTTCAATAATCGGGTTAAAGATTTCTGACTGATTCTTTAAATTGATGACCCCTGTCTTCATAATTATTAAACAAGTCGAAACTTGCGCAGGCAGGTGACAATAATACTGTATCTCCTTTTTTTGCAAGAAAATAGGCTGCCCTTACAGCTTCTTCCATACTCCTGGTGTCGACAATATCTTTGACTTTCTCTCTGAATGCTTCGATAATCTTGCTGTTATCTTTACCAAGACAGACTATTGCTCTTACTTTTTCTTTGACCAGATCGAAAAGCATGGAATAATCATTCCCTTTATCAACTCCGCCTACTATCCATACCACCGGAGTGGTCATACTCTCCAGCGCATACCACACAGAGTTAACATTAGTAGCTTTTGAATCATTAATGAATTCAATATTGTGGACACGTAGAAAACGTTCCAGTCGATGTTCAACACCTTGAAAATCAGAAAGACATTCCCGGATATCCTCTTTTCGCAGTTGAAGAATACTTCCTGAGATTCCTGCAGCCATCGAGTTGTAAAGGTTGTGCTTCCCTTGTAACGATAAATCGAATATTGTCATAGCGAAACTATTATTGTTTACATTTAATTTTATTGTATCATTTTCAATCCATCCCCCTTTGTCCAGAATTTTATTGATGGAGAAAGGGGCTTTATTTGAGATTATTTTCCTTTTTTTCAGTTCATTCTCGATTACAGGATCGTCAGCACAAAAGACAAACCAATCATAGGTACTCTGATTTTGTATAATCCTGAATTTTGAATCCACATAATTTTGCATTTTATAATCATAACGGTCAAGGTGGTCAGGTGTAATGTTCAGCAAAACAGCTATATCTGCCCTAAAACTGAACATCCGGTCAAGTTGAAAACTTGAAAGTTCAATTACATAAAAATCAAAATTATTTTCTGCTACCTGCCAGCGCAAAGCTCTTGCCGACATTACCTGCAAGGCCCACATTTAAACCAGCGCGTTTTAACATGTCATAAATCAGTAAGGTAGTGGTAGTCTTCCCGTTACTGCCTGTTATACAAATTGTTTTTGCAGTTGTATAGCGGCCTGCAAATTCAATGTCCGAAATGACAGGAGTTTTATTTTCCTTAAGTTTTGAAATAATCGGCGCTTTTTCCGGAATGCCCGGACTTTTAATCACCAAATCAGCTGAAAGGATTTTATTTTCACTGTGAATATTTTCTTCAAAGGTTATTCCTCTTTGTGTCAGAACGGATTTATATTCATTCTTGATTGTACCATTGTCCGACACAAAAACTTCGAAGCCTTGCTTTAATCCCAATATAGCAGCGCCCACTCCGCTTTCGCCTCCTCCAAGCACAACAAGTTTACTTTTGCCCATTTTTACCGCATTTTAAGAGTAGCAATTGTCAGGACCGCAAGTATGATACCGACTATCCAGAATCGTGTTACAATTTTTGCTTCTGCATAACCCTTTTTCTGATAATGATGATGAAGAGGAGCCATTAAAAAAACCCTTCTTCCTTCTCCATATTTCTTTTTTGTGTATTTAAACCATGACACCTGAATCATTACTGAAAGGCTCTCGACTAAAAATATTCCGCATAACAACGGGATAAGAATCTCTTTGCGGATAATGATGGCAAATACCGCCAGAATACCTCCCAGGGTTAAACTTCCGGTATCTCCCATAAATACCTGGGCAGGGTACGAATTGTACCAAAGAAAACCAATTGCAGCTCCGATAAACGCTGACATGAACACTGTCAGCTCACCGCTGTTTGGTATATACATGATATTCAGATAATCAGCATAGATGATGTTGCCACCCAAATAAGCGAAGACGCCAAGCGTGGCCCCGCTGATGGCCGAAGCCCCCGTCGCAAGGCCATCCAAGCCATCCGTAAGATTAGCGCCGTTTGAAACGGCTGTAATAATAAAAATAATGACTGCAGCATATAGCAGCCATACCCATTTATCAGCAGCCTTGCCAAGAAACCAGAGTAACCATTTATAATCAAATTCATGATTCTTGACAAAAGGAATTGTTGTCTTGGTAGATTTTATTTCCCTCGTCATCTGTTGAACCTCAATTTGTCCCGTTTCAGGATTCAGTTTAAATTCAGTTTTGGTCTTGCCCTCAGAATCATATACCTTTTCTCTTATGTAAATGTCTTTATTGACATAAATGATCGTTGCTATAACCAATCCGAGAAGCACCTGACCCAGTATTTTAAATTTGCCTGCAAGTCCCTTCTTGTTCTTCAGGAATACTTTAATATAATCATCAGCAAAGCCAATCATCCCCAGCCATACTGTTGTAATAATCATGATGATTATATAAATATTGTCAAGTTGTGCAAAGAGCAGTGTGGGCAGTAAAATAGAGGAGATGATGATTAATCCTCCCATTGTCGGTGTCCCTTTTTTCTGAAGCTGCCCCTCAAGACCTAAATCCCGGATCTCCTCGCCGATTTGCTGAAGTTGCAACATACGGATTACTTTTTTCCCGATTAGCGTTGAAAACAGTAAGGCTGTTACCACTGCCAGAGACGACCTGAATGAGATGTAATCAAACAATCGCGCTCCGGGAAAATCCAGGGACTGCAAATATTTAAAAAGATAAATCAGCATTTCATTTAATTTTCTTTCATCTGGTTGAATATTTCGCTTACTATCTCCCTATCATCAAAATGATATTTAATTCCTTTTATTTCCTGATAATTTTCATGGCCTTTCCCTGCAATTAAGATTATATCACCTGGTTTTGCCATTAAACAGGCCGTCCTTATTGCCTCTTTACGATTAGTAATTGAAATCACTTTTGATTGTTTTTCAATAGGAACACCTTTATACATCTCTTCTATGATAGAATCGGGATCTTCAGATCGCGGATTATCCGATGTAAGGATTACCCTGTCGCTTGCCAAAACGGCTTCCAGGGCCATCTCAGGTCTTTTTGTCCTGTCCCTGTCTCCTCCTGCCCCGATAATTGTAATAAGCGTCTCATTCCCGGTTCTGACTTCGTTTATTCCTGATAATACATTTTTAATTGCATCGGGCGTGTGAGCATAATCAACAATAGCAAAAACTCCCATGGGCGATCTGAAAACTTCAAATCTCCCGTCAACAGGTTTCAACAAACTCAGGATTCTGAGCGCTTCCTCTTTATCAGCACCTGTTAATACCGATGCTCCATACACAGCAACAAGATTATAGGCATTGAAATTCCCCACAAAGTGAGTCCAGACCTCTGAGCCGTTAATGTTGATCAGCATTCCATCGAGATGACTTTCAAGTACTTTTACCTTAAAATCGGCCAGAGATTTTGACGAATAACTATATTTCTGCGCTGCAGTATTTTGAAGCATTATCATCCCGTTCTTATCGTCAACATTGGTCAAAGCAAATGCAGAATCAGACAGTTGATCGAAAAATTTCTTCTTCGCATCCCTGTAGGCACTGAATGTTTTGTGATAATCAAGATGATCATGCGTGAGATTAGTAAACACTCCTCCCCAAAACCTTATTCCCGAAATTCTGTCCTGCGCTATAGCGTGTGAACTGACCTCCATAAAACAATATTCGCAGCCTTCATTAACCATCTTTGACATAAGCTCCTGTATTTGCAATGGATCAGGAGTTGTATGAGTTGCAGGAAATGGTTGATTGTCCACATAATTACAAACTGTGGAGATTAATCCTGCTTTATGCCCTAGTTCTCTGAATAACCTGTATAACAGAGTGGCGGTTGTTGTCTTCCCGTTGGTCCCTGTGACTCCGATTACCTTCATTTTTTCGGAGGGATTATGGTAATATCCCGATGCAATTTGCCCTAATATTTGTGATGAATTATTACAGATTATCCATGTTAAATCGGAATCAGGATTATCGGGAAGGTGCTCGCATAAAATGACTCCGGCGCCATTTTCAATAGCAGAAGGGATAAACTTATGGCCATCGGCATTGGTTCCGGGAATGGCTGCAAAAAGATAACCTTTGCTTATCTTTCTGGAGTCGAAAGCAATTCCTTCAATTTTAAGGTCTGTATTGCCTTTTATGGTTATTCCCTCTATTTTATTTATTAATTCTGATAGCTTCATAACATTTCAACTTAACCTGATGACAATATTCTGTCCCCTCTGAAATTTGGTCCCTGCTTTAATAGACTGAAATCTCACTTTTCCTCTCCCGTTGATCGTAACCCTTAATCCGCTGTTTTCAAGCAAATAGACTGCATCTGTAGCGCCCATACCCTTTACATCCGGTACTAATCCCACCTGAATTTCACGATTTTTTAAAGAAAGGCCATCTTCATCCGGATCAGCTTCAACCCATTCCGATTTATTGAATGCAAATCCATTCAGGATATCCAATTCATCCAAAACATTGGCAATATCTTTCTTCCTGCCCGCCGTCAAACCTGGTATTTCATGTTGATTATCTGATTCGGCCATCTCTATTTTGCCCTTTAAGCCTAAATCATATGCCACCACATAATCTGCCATCTGTCTGAATACAGGACCAGCAACCGAAGCACCATAATAATCACCGCCTTTGGGGCCGTTTATAACAACAATGCATGAATATTTCGGATCATCTGCAGGAAAATATCCTACAAATGAAGATTGATAAACTTTTCTCCCTCCATGATTGTAACCCTCTTTTCTGTTTGCCACCTGTGCGGTACCTGTTTTCCCCGCTATTTTATATGATCCTGTTTTTAATGCTTTCCCTGTCCCTTTTTCAACTACTCCTTCAAGCATATCATGGGCTTTCCGGATTGTTTTTGCCGAACAAATTGACCAGATAAGCCTTTCGGTTCCAAATGTTTTACTGACATGCCCGTTTTCAGTGATTGCTTTAACAAGCCGTGGTTTCATCATACAGCCGCCATTAGCAACCGCATTATAAAAGGTGAGCGTCTGCAAAGGAGTCAATTTCACTTCATACCCAAAAGACATCCATGCCAGGGTAACGCCGGACCAAAACTTATCACCCGGCTTTCTGATGTATGGTTCTCCCATCCCCTTGATGCCAAGATCAAGTTTTTCATCTACCCCCAGCTTCAATAATCTCTTCACGAATGCTTCTTCATCATCGCCATAACTTTGAGTAATAAGTTTGGCAACTCCTACATTGGAAGATAATTCGAAAGCACCCTTGGCCGTAATTTTTCCATGGCCGCCGTTTTTATAATCGCTGTCCCGAACAGTCTGCCTTTTGTAAATCCATAATCCATTCCCGGTATCAACAATTGTTGATGTGTCGATTTTTCCGTCCTCCATCGCCGCCATAAGTGAAGCAAGCTTGAAAGTTGAACCGGGTTCAGAACACCCTGCATTTCCAATGGCATAATTTTGATAACCCCCTATTAATTCTCCTCTGCCATTCCTGCCAAAATTTGAAATGGCTTTAATGTCCCCGGTTCCAACTTCCATTAAGATGGCAGCGCCGTACTCTGCCCGTGTTCTTTCCATTTGTTTCTTTAGCAGGTAAGTCAACTGATCCTGCATTTGAACATCAAGGGTTGTGATAATATTATTTCCGTCTGTGGGATCATCCTTGCTGATAATTAACCATCTGCCGGACATATTTTGTTTTATCGCCATTCCGTCCTCACCACGCAGCTCGTCCTCAAATGCCTCCTCCAATCCAAAAGCGCCGGCGCTTTTATTATCCCCATCAACAATTCCTTTACCTAATTTTCCAAGTGTACGAATGGCAAGGTCCCCGAAAGGATAAATCCTTATATTTTCCTGCTCCGGAATTAGCCCGCCTCTGTTTCTGCCTCTCCTGAATATTGGAAATTTCTCGACCTTTTTCAGTTCCATGTAACTGATTTTATGCGGCGTGATAAGGTAATACCTCTCTTTGGCTGCATATGCCCTCCGAAGAGCTGAAGCATAGGACCGGGGTGATCTGTCATGAAAAAATCCCGAAAGAGATAAAGCAAGAGAATCAACTTCTTTATTGAATACTTTGGCAACTCCGGGCGCTCTTAAATCCATCCTTAATTCGTAATAAGGGTAAGATGCAGCAAGCGGGCTCCCGTCGGCGGCACAAATATCTCCCCTTCGCGGAGAAAGCAGAACTTCCTTAACCTCCATCCTTTCAGCCTTTTCACCCCAACCCGATGTATGTTGAATGATAATAATCCGGGCAATGATATAAATGGAAAAAATAAAAATAAGTCCATACATCAGGCTGAATTTTGTCAATATGGCTTTTCTGATTTCCATTATTTCTCTTTCTTAACATATAATTTCCTGGGGGGTTCTTTTGACGTTTCCAACTGAATTCCGCTCTTTTGAACCTGATCCATAATCTGGGAAGGACGGCTTAATTTCATCAATTCGGCTGCCAATGTGATCGATTCTGAACGCAATTCTTTCAGACTATCTTCCAGTGCCGTCATTTCCCGGATAACTTTCTCCGATTTATACCTTACCGATATGTTAGTCAAAAGCATAAGAAAAATGACAAACAAAAGAATCCTGTTGCGCCTTAGCCAATCGCTTTCCAAAATTCTTCCATTCAGAACCTCCCTGACGGAAACTTTTTTCTTTTTCCCTTCTTTTGCCATTTCAGATCCTTTCAGCTATTCTCAGTTTAGCGCTTCTCCCCCTTGGATTTCGATTAATCTCATCCTCTGTGGGACAAATAATATTCCTGTTTATCAGTTTAAAAGGTGAAACGGTATTCCCGTAGAAATCCTGTTTTACCTTTCCATCTGCCGTGCCGGAACGCATATAATTTTTCACCAGTCTGTCTTCAAGTGAATGATAAGATATGACCACAAGACGTCCGCCGCTCTTCAATAAATCAATCGTGCTTTCCAGGAATTCATTTAGCACACCGATTTCATTATTTACCTCAATCCGTAAAGCCTGAAATACCTGTGCCAGGTATTTTTTTTCAATTTTCTTAAGAATACATGGTTCGATGACTTTTAGAAATTGACTTACAGAATCAATATATCCATTGGAACGACCTGAAATAATTGTTTTGGCCAAAAGACGCCAGTTCTTAATTTCACCGTATTCCCTGAATATTTCTCCCAGCTTTGACTGATCATAGTCATTGACTACTTTTGCGGCATCCAGCGCTCCGGCCCTGTTCATCCGCATATCAAGCCTGCCTTCAAACCGGAATGAAAATCCCCTCTCTGCCACATCAAAATCATGCGAGGAAACACCCAGATCCGCAAGGATACCGTCAACTTTCTCAATCCCGTAATATTTCAGAAAGTTTCTTAGATACCTGAAATTATGCCTGACGAAAATGAGCCGCTCATCCTCAATAAGATTTTTAACTGCATCTTCATCCTGGTCAAAAGCCACCAATCTGCCGTTTCCAAGTTTTTCAAGTATCCTTTGTGAATGACCTCCCCCCCCATAAGTAACATCAACATAGGTGCCACCAGCCCGGATATTTAACCCTTGAATACTCTCTTCAAGCAATACCGGTTCATGATAACCATCCATATGATAAATGTTTTAACCTTTAATAATTTTCCATCGGACCTCCGAGAAGCTCTTTATATATTCGTGCATAATCTTCATCACTGAGCCTGGACGCTTTATGCCGGCCGGGTTCCCATAATCTCATCCTTGATCCCTGCCCTGTAAAGACTGCCTCCTTCTTAATACCTGCATAATCAAGCATTTCACCGGGGATATTTAATCGTCCGTTTTCAGCCATGCCTACCTTTACAATTTCCTCGTAATACCTTGACAACATTTGGCTGTGAACAGGATTATCCATATTCAGCCTGTTCCGTAAACGCTCCACTTTAATCTGCCAGGTCGAATAAGGATAAATATTCAGACACTGGTCGTAAACATCTTTTTCAACCACATATACCGTTTCAATGGCTTCTCCCATCTCCTTTTTAAAGGCTGAAGGAACAACAACACGACCTTTATCGTCGATTGAAACAGGATATATGTTTGAAAACGATATCATCGAAATGATTAATGAATATTCTATGTAAAAATACGATTATTCCACTTCATGACAAAACATGACACTTTATTACACTAAATTATTTCTCAACAGATTGTTAATAACTATTCAAACAATTGTTGATAACTTGAAATAATTGTTCATATCTTTCCTTCCCTTGCAAAAGTAACAATATGCAAGACTACTGTTTTTAAGGAATTATTAAATATTGCAATTCCTTCATTTGTCATAATGTAGAAATTTTATTTTAAGGCGTTGTACGGTTGAAAACGTATTAAAAAAGTTGCCGGAGATTGAAAAATGTCGTGACACCTCTTTCCCACAATAAAATCCTGATCCTGATTTCTCATAAAATTGAACTTTTCCTGTTGATAATTATCCCTGAAAATCATCCCCGACAAGTTATTAAGTAAGTAATCCTTCTAAACCTTTTTATTTGACCTTGTCAGTAACAGGACTATATATCCTTCTTAATGTCTGTACATTGATTGTACATTGACTGTACTATTTTTGTACAGTCAATGTACAGTCAGTGTACAGACAGTGTACAGAAAGTGTACAGAAAACCCCTCTTTGGTATAACGTTTAGGAGACCTTGACAAAGGGAAATCATTGCTTAACGAATCTGGTAAAAATGGCTCAACAAACGGCTTAACAAGGTAAAGGGTGGGGTAATTTCTATTTTAAAAATCTATAACTGGTAATACTTTAATTTTATTTTACTTTGTTTGATTTTTCAGGATAAGTTTAAAATGGATAATAGCAATCCCGTTCAGGTTATTAAACCAATCGTTTTAAAGGATTTGATAGCCGAAAAAAATCCGTCACTGGCTCATAAATTACCAGGATTTATATACCGGATTTTCAATAGAATACTTCATATCAGGGAAGTAAATGAGATCATTAGCAAATATGGACATCTCAGCGGTATTCCTTTTGTTGAGGCAGTCATCAGATATTTTGACATTAAATGCATTTATAAAGGGATTGAAAGCTTGCCGAAAGAAGGCAGATATATTTTTGCTTCTAATCATCCTCTCGGGGGATTTGACGGATTGCTGCTTATCACCGGTGTTACAAAACATTTGGGGAAATCTTTATTCCTGGTAAGGGATGAACTCACGAAGATTGCTCCTTTAAAAGAATTATTCATCCCCATCAACAAATTTGGAAGTCAGCACCGGTCAGCTACTTTAATTAATGAGGCATATATATCTGATTCACAAATACTGATTTTCCCTGCAGGACTTGCCTCACGAAAAATAAAAGGACAAATTTTTGATCTTGAATGGCAGAAACACTTCATTCAAAAATCAATTGGATATCACAGGGATGTAATTCCGGTACATATTGAAGGGAAAAACTCGGATTTCTTTTATTGGCTGGCTAATTTCAGGAAGTTTACAGGCATCAAAACGAATATAGAGATGTTTCTCCTTCCGGATGAATTATTCAAACATCGCGGAAAAACTTTCACCATTACTTTCGGTAGGCCGATAGACTGGCAAACGTTTGATCATTCGAAAACACCGGCTGAATGGGCAGATTTTGTTAAGAGAGTTGTTTATAAATTGGATTAGGATTAAATGATCTAAGGATTTATAGGATTAAAAGACTTTGACAAGAGGATCAGGATCAACCTAAAAAATAATTCACTGTTAAAAGATTCCTTCCAATAATTACTAATTTTGAGCGGTCAAATTTTGTATTAAAAAGAATGAAGGAAATAATTCCTCCGGTTCCCAGAGAACTTATAGAATCAGAACTTACTCCAGATAAATTTCAGCGGAAAACCAATAAAGCGGATAACGAGATATATATTCTCACTTATCATGATTCACCAAATATCATGAGAGAAATAGGCCGGTTAAGAGAATTGACCTTCAGGGCAGCCGGCGGAGGGGTTGGGGAAGAGTTGGATTTAGACCAATATGATATCACCGATAATTATCCTTATAAGCAGTTGATCGTATGGGATCCTTCACGAAAAGAGATACTTGGCGGTTACCGTTTTATTCATTGTGCGGGCCTGCCAAGAGATAATAACGGAGAATTACCTTTGGCAACTTCTCATCTCTTTAGTTTTTCTGATAAGTTTGTTGATGAGTATCTTCCTTATGTAATAGAGCTGGGACGTTCATTTGTTCAGCCTGAATATCAGTCAAGCAAATCGGGTTCGAAGGCTCTTTTTGCACTCGATAACCTTTGGGACGGTCTCGGCGCCCTTGTGATAGACTATCCTGACATTAAATACTTCTTTGGAAAGGTTACGATGTATACCCGGTATAATCAAAGAGCACGCGACTTGATCCTTCATTTCTTCGGTAAATATTTCTCCGATCCCGAAGGCCTTGTAATTCCTAAAAAACCTATGCCTTATTCACCCGATACTGAACATTACGAAGAGTTATTTAAGGATAGAGATTATGAAGAAGCTTATAAGATTCTTTCACAGGAGGTCCGGAAATTAGGTGAAAATATTCCTCCACTGATCAATGCTTACATGAGCTTAAGCCCCACAATGCGCACATTCGGAACCGTAATAAGTGATGAGTTTGGAGATGTGGAGGAAACCGGGATTATGATTAATATCGAAGATATTTATGATACAAAGGTGGACCGTCATGTTTCATCTTACCTTGAAGAACTGGCTGATAAACAGGAAAATCCCAAGTTGAGGTTCCAATAAATTAATTCCTGATTCTTTACTAATGCTTAAGATTATATTTCTCAATCTTGGCATTGAGTGTAGGTCTCGTAATTTCGAGTATATGAGAAGCTTCAACTTTATTCCAGTTTACCTCGTCAAGGATGCGTTTAATATGGTATTTTTCAACATCGGCAAGAGACCTTAACTTTAATATCTCCGAAAATTCAGTAGTTACAGTCGGTTGTCGCTGATTAAGTGTAATGTATTCCTTTTCAAGAACATCACTTTTCGACATCACAATAGCCTGCAATACAGTATTTTCAAGTTCACGAACGTTTCCTTTCCAGTCATGGTTCTGTAACATCTGTATTACTCCGTCACCGATCTTAACTACATTTTTATTGAAACGTTTGTTTAATTTATGGAGAAAATGAATTACGAGATCTCTTATATCGTCTTTGCGTTCCCTTAAAGGAGGTAAATCGATTGTAAATACTTTCAGCCTGTAATAAAGGTCTTCCCTGAAATTTCCCCTCTTTGATTAATTGTTCAAGATTACGATTAGTGGCAGTTATAATCCTTGCTTTCATCGGGATGGTTTCTTCACCTCCCACTCTTTCAAATTCGAGTTCCTGTAAGACGCGAAGCAATTTTACCTGGGTGTTGAGCGAGACTTCAGAAATTTCATCAAGAAAAATAGATCCCTCACCTGCCAACTCAAATTTGCCTTTTTTATCTCTGATAGATCCTGTAAATGATCCCTTGACATGACCAAAAAGTTCACTTTCAAGCAAGGTTTCTGTTAAGGCGCTGCAGTTAACTACAACAAGAGGTTTATCGCGTGTAACACCTGAATAATGAATAAGTTTTGCAATAAGCTCCTTACCTGTACCTGTTTCACCCTGAATAAGAACATTGACTTTGTTAAGAGAAATTCGTCCGATGTTTTTGAAGATTTCTTTCATCTTGGGTGTTTTCCCAACCAGAATGTTGTCTTCAAGCATATTTTCGCTTGAGACATCTTCATATATCTCTTTTTCCAGGCTGTTACTCAATTTCACTGATTTCAGCGCTGTTTCAATCGTTATTTTGAGTTGTTCCGGATCAATTGGTTTTTCGAGATAATCAAAAGCTCCTAATTGAATAGATTTAATGGTGAGTACAACATCTCCGAAAGCTGTAAGTAAAACGACAGGCAAATTTATTTTCATCTTTCGGATTTCTGAGAGCACTTCCAATCCGTCAATCCCGGGCATTTGAAAATCTGTAATGACCAAATCAGGATGTTCTTTTCTCACCAAGGCCAGACCAGATTCGCCGTCTTCAGCTTCCATTGTGGAATAGCCCAACTTTTGGAGCATTCCTCTAAGAAGTTTTCTTATTAAAATGTTGTCGTCAATGATTAATATTTTTTCCATCGGTATGTTCAGTTGGCTATTTACTGTATTGATAGCTTAACATCATGTTCTCATCATGATTAACCATCTTATGATGATTAATCGAACAACAAAGATACATTAAGATTTATAATCTCAGTCCATATGCATAAATAAAATTGATTTTGAAAAATATTTTTTTACTTTCAAACTGTATATTTTTCCAATTATACAATTTCCTTTTATAAAATCCAATAGGCACCGATCGTATTACATAAAAATTAAGAATAATAAAGAGGTTTTTCTGTTCAATTTATTATAATTCTGAATATTTTTTCTTATATTAGGAGTTGTATGTTGAATGATAAGAAAAGATTTTTATGCATAACATGTTGTTGGAATATTTGAATATGAGGTTAGATCCGAAATCGATTAAACCCACAGTCCCAGGACCTGTTATTACAATTTCAAGGGAATGTGGCTGTGCCGGAAGATTAGTTGCAAAAATCCTGACTGAAAAAATCAACAAGAAATATAAGGAACAAGGGAAAAACCAGGAATGGAAATGGATCGGCAAAGAAATATTAAGTCTGGCCTCACATGAACTCCGTATGCAGCCCGAAAAAATTAAGTATCTCTCTCAGGCTTATGAAAAGAATTATTTTGAGGAAATTGTGTCTTCTTTTACTGAGTCTTATTATGGCCAAAATGAAATGGTTAAAAAGGTGATTGGTGATGTCATCAGGAAAATTGCTGTTGGCGGATATACTATAATAGTTGGCCGTGGAAGCTGTGCCATTGCAAGGGATATTCAAAAATCACTGCATATTAATCTTGAAGCTCCTCTTAGCTGGAAGGCAGCGAAAATCAGTCAAAAGAACGGAATGTCACTTGCTGCCGCCCGTAAACATGTGTTGGAGGTGGATAAACAAAGATATAATTTCAGAGATCATTTCAGGGGTAAAAACAATGATGATAATTGCTTCGATATGACTTTCAATTGTAAGCACCTTTCTTCTGAAGAAATAGCTGACATCATTTACATGATAGCCGATTCCAGACACTTGCTGTAATGAATCCGGTTTATAATTAAACTAAGGAATAAAATTCCAGAACTAATCGCAAAAGATAATTCTCTGGATTTAAGTTTACTGGAAGCCAGATATTAATTCTATTGATGAAAATCATTTGAGAATTATGCAATTCTCAAAAAAATTATTTAACTTATTCAAAGGAATTGTGATTATATCTCATTAATGCGATTAAATTAACAATTAAAATATTAATACTGCTGTGAAGAACATCTGGTCTGAACATCATGAAAAAGCAGCCAAACATGCTGAATGGGCTGCAATGCATTACAGGAAGGCAGCTGATTATTACAAAGCCGGTAATCCCCAAAAGGCGATTCATCATGCTCTTCTTGCAATAACACAAATTGACTATTCTTCTCAGCATAGCCAGCAGGCAAATGAATATTATTTTAAAAACATGACAGGTGATTTGCCCGAATCCTGAATAAACGGAAATAAATTTCAGTAAAGTGCTTATTAAATAATAAAGTTATGAAAGGTAATTTAAAGTTAATCACTGTTCTGAATTCATTGCTGAAAGATGAACTCACAGCTGTAAACCAATACATGGTTCATTCCGAAATGTGCGAAAACTGGGGATATGGTAAACTGCACGAAGCCATTCGTAAACAGGCTTTTGATGAAATGAAACACGCTGAGTGGCTTATCGAAAGAATCATTTTTTTCGATGAAAACCCGATCGTTTCAAATCTTAACCCGATCCGGATTGGCAAAATTGTCAATGAAATAATCAGGAATGATTATGAGGCTGAACTGGATGCAGTCAAGTCGTATAATAATGCAATAAGTATGGCCCGTGAAGTTGGCGATCAGGGAACTGTGGATCTTCTCACTAAAATCATTAAAATGGAGGAAGATCATGTCAATTGGGCGGAAGAGCAGACAGCGCAGATAGATCAGATGGGAATCGAAAATTATCTGAACAATCAGTTGTAATAAATTTCAAATTATTCAGTTAATTAAGATATAAACAAAGTTGTTTCTGATATTGGGACAATTATTGATTAAACAATTTCGATATAACGTAACCTTTATTTTGAAATAAGATTTCGTCCGAGTAATTCAGGGAGCTTATGTATTGATTTTTAAACCGTTATATAATTTTTTTATTTATCATCCGAACACTAAGTGCTTTATCTTACTTACTGATATAAAATTGCCTATTCAAATTAACCTGATTCATTATGGTTTCTTTTCAAGTAGTCGTTAAATAAAATAGTTAATGTTTTTAACAGGTCTGTTTTTGACTATAATAAAATTAAAGAAGGATTCCTTAATAAATCATCATAAAAATGTAAACCTTTCCCTTGGAAATCCGTTATTAATATGTTGAGATTATGAATAACTAATCGTAAGAAACAAGAAAATTATTACGGAATCTTGAATAAGGTTAAAATGACTAAAAATATTTCTATAATGTTAAATCTTAATGTTTACTTATGAATACGGAATGTACACTTTGCTTCATATTGGGGTAAACCCGAAAGTAAAGATGTTAATAATAAAATTGCATTTATATATTAATCATTAAAAAAACAGACACAATGAAAACAGGAAGTTTAATAGCAGGAACCTTAATAGGTTTAACAGCAGGAGCTTTATTAGGTATTATGTTTGCGCCCAAAAAAGGGGAAGTTACCCGCAGGTTTGTTGCTCAGAAAGGGAATGTTTATATTGGAGAGATAAAAGAATTGCTTTCTGAAAGCCTTGATGACGTTAATCACAAAATTGACGGACTCAAGGATGAAGTGAAAAATATGATCAAGAAAGGATTGACAAAAACAGAAGAGGAATACAATAAATCAACGATTTAACTTATTAACGCACATCATAACGGTAAAGTGATAAATACAGTATAACACGGTATTTAAAGGATTTTATATATCCGGTACTCAAATATACCCAGGCATAGATTTTCTTTGATTGTCTGGGTTTATTGTGTTATTCGATCCAAAACAAAATTGCTGTCCTGAAAATAATTTGTACGAAACAATAATTTGTTTTTCCCCCGATTCTTCAAAATAGTGACCATTATTGCACCGGAATGCATTGATTTATAATGTCCTGCCTGCCTTGTTAAATTATTCCAGTATATTTTACCTGTTTCGTGGATAAAAGGCGGCTGAGTACTGATTTTTAATACTTCAGGAAATTTATCCCGAAGATCATCAGAATTTTTATCGTCTTTTTCGATAATTAATACAATGTCAGTTTTAGGGAATATTTCCAAAGAATCAGGATTAAGGGAATTCTTGTCTTTTATGAATATTTTAAGACCCTGATAATTAATGAAGTTTTTCACCTTAACAAGATTGACATCCGAATAGTTTGCAGTATCAGAAAGGTAAATTTCACGATGATTTTTAATTCTCCGGTTACCGGTATAGGGTTTGATAAAATAGTCCAATTTCTTTAAATCTTCGGGCTTTTCACCTGTCATCCAAATAGTTTCACTTCCCGTAGTAAATGCAAGGAGAGTTTTGCCTGGAATGTTGAATACTAAAATTTCTTTTCTTGAGAGTTTTGTATTTAAGGAAATGGTGTTAAGCAATAGTACTAAAAGAAGGATGGATATAGAAATGAGGGCATAAACGGTTTTTTTATTCCTGAAAAACAGGCTTGCTGTAATTACAATTAAGATTGTAAGTATTATTTGTGGAACAGTAGGATAAATATTTTCAAAAACTGCAAAAGGCAATTTTTCGACATGCTGAAGGAAAATCATCATCTGATTACCAATCCAGCTTAATAAATGGGAGGTTAATGTTCCTATGACTGGAAAAAAAGGCACAAGGACAATTACCAGAACGGTTAGGTAAATCAGAACTGACACCAATGGAACCACAATCATATTTGAAAGCCAGAAATAGCTTGGAAATTGATGAAAATACAAAAGGGAAAAAGGCAATGTTCCAATCTGCGCCGCCAGAGATACGGAGAATAAAAGCCACAGCCAGTTAAAGATAAAAAACCTGAAATAAAAGGCTTTATAGAAATAGGGATGCAGAAATACGATTGCGGCAACAGCCGCATACGACAATTGAAATCCCACATCAAACAGAAGTGAAGGATTAAAACACATCAGGATAAAGGCAGAAGCAGCAAGGCTGTTGTAAATGTTTGCTTTGGAAGTAGAATTATTCCCTATCACCACAAAAGTGAACATCATTGCGGCCCTCAAAACAGATGGAGATAATCCCGTAATCAACGCATAGCCCCATATGCCTGATAAAATGATTAAAGTATGCAGAATAATGCCATATTTGTTCCTTTTCAAGTATTTAAATAAGAAATTTAACATGAGGAAAATTACCGCGACGTTACCTCCGGAGACTGCCAGAACATGAAGAGTTCCGGTACGTGTAAAGCTTTGAGTTGTTTCAGGATCGAGGTTTTCACGGGCTCCAAGTGTAATGGCAGAAATTACACGAAATGTTTCCCCCCGGACTCCATGATCAGATAATATTCTGAGCAGTTTTTCCCTTAATAGTAAAGCCCTGTTTTGAAGGCTCGGCATTTTTATTTTTTTGAATAAACTATATGCATCTCTATTAAGATAAATGCGGTGTCCGATTCTTTTTCTTAGTGAAAAGGCCTTATAATCAAATTCGAAGGGGTTTCCTTGATTGACAATCAATTCAGGACATCCTTCAAAAAAAAGCAATGTGCCTGGTTCAGCGGAAATTATTTCATTCGATTTTTCGAAATAGGCAAGTATTTTAATTTTAGAATCGACTAACCTTATCTCTGCTCTGTAGGATTTCCCCTTTTCTATAGGGTATTCATCAAGAACCGCATAGTATCTACCTGAGCTTAATTTATTTGGTATATACCTGTTATTCAAAGAAATGGAAAACCCCAAAGAAATAAAAATTAGCGCGATGCAGAGGCCGGTTACAAAATCATTTTTATAAGTAGTGTGTCTGTATAAAAAAAGCAGAAGGGTAAAAGCAACAGGTATTAAATAATATAAGAGGCTCTTTGGGGGCAAAATCCATTCTGACAGAATTATCCCGCAAATAAATGGAATAAGAAGCCTTACGAATGGGGCACTATGCAATCTGTCGCCAAGACCGCCCATTTAATGTGTAAATTATATTAATCTAAATTTACGGCAATCTCCGCGATACTTTTATACCCTGTTAAAATTATTTTTTGTTTTTGGGAATTTTTATGCGGTAAGAAATGGACACTTTGCCTTTGCTTATATCGGTTAGTTTTCCTTTGAGTAATCTTCTTTTAAGCGGTGAGCAATGATCAATAAAGAGGATGCCATCAAGATGGTCATATTCGTGTTCTATTACTCTTGCCTGATAACCGGTGTAAACCTCCTCATGTTCATTCCACTCAGTATCGAGATATTTTATCTTTATCCTTCCTTTCCTCAGAATATCCTCATGAATTCCCGGAATACTGAGGCATCCTTCGTTCATTAACTCTTCTTCACCATCCTTCTCAATAACATGGGCATTGATAAATGCTTTCTTAAAATCCTTCAGTTCAGGATATTCCCTGCTCATTGGGGAAAGATCAACTACAAATACACGGATGGATAAACCTATCTGTGGAGCAGCAAGTCCAACACCCTCCGCATTATGCATCGTTTCAAACATATCCTCAACCAATTTTTCGATACCTTCATAATTTCGTTCAATATCAGAAGTTTTTTTTCTCAAAACCGGATCTCCGTAAACTGTTATGGGATATATCATTATTCTCTACTTTAAATATTTTAATTCCTCCAAATAAGATTGGAGGATAATTGTTGCACTTACTCCATCAACCAACCCTTTATTCCTTCTTTCCTTCCTTTTTAAACCTGCATCGATCATCGCCTGAAATGCCATCTTTGAAGTAAATCTCTCATCTGCAAGCCTTACTGGTAATTGTCTATACCTCGATTGAAATTTCTTAATAAACGGATTAACGTATTGAACTGCATCAGAAGGTTTATTATTTAATTGCATGGGATATCCTATAAGAACCATCTCAACATCCTCTTTTACCAAATAATCCTCTAAAAAGTTCCAGATTTCTTCTGATGAAACAGTAGTCAGGCGAGTGGCAATTATTTTCAGCGGATCACTTACTGCCAGTCCAACCCTTTTCTTGCCGTAATCGATGGCTAAAATCCTTCCCATCTTATTCATTATTCATAATTTGCAAAGATAATGGATTTTAAGGGTTCCTTCCCCTAACCAATCTAAGTTTTAGATGAATTAATTTCTAAATTAAGTTTAAATCATGCCGCATTCGCAAAAATCATCAAACGTAAACAATTGAGGTAAATCTTGATTTTTTGGCATATCGTTTGTAAGCAGTTTTATAGTAATATGTGATTGAATACAAGGATTTCTTAGTAGAAATATTCTAATGTAATAACAAATTTAAACCGAAATGTCATGAAAACAAGTAACAAAGTAAGAAAGATATTGAGACTTTCCACTCTTTGTCTGATCATTCTGACAGGAACAATATCTGTGCAGGCTCAGCACAGGGATAGAGATGACAGGGGGAGAGGAAGAAAACATGTGGAATATCGTGTTGACCCTCACGGAAGAGGAAACAGACAGGGAGAATACCGTGTCGAACCCCATGGAAGATACAGGGATTTTCAAGGACACAGATATTATACAAGAGCTCCCTGGGGAATGCGCCGGCCAATTATTTTATATCACGATCACCATCGAATTTATTATTACGGAGGTCATTATTATCAGTATTACCCGAACAGGGGATATCTTATTATCGAAATTCCCTCCGGATATGTTTTTGATGAGGTACCACGCGGATTTAGCCGTGTCTGGATAAACGGCGCCTGGTGCTACAGAAGGGACAATTTTTATCTGCGTCCTGGAATTCACGGATTCATTACATTCCCTGGTCCTGCTGGTATTCGCATAGGAGCCGGATTTTAATAGATAATCATTAACATTGATAAAGTTTTAACAATTAAGGAAATTAATTATATTTGACCCAATCGTTTTTAACTTTATCACATGAATAATGAAAATGGCAGCACAAAGCGTGACGCTGTGCGGGAAAATATCCTTACTATTGCCCAGGAAATCTTTAGTAAATACGGTTACAGGAAGACCACCCTTGACGATATTGCAAATGCAGTAAGAAAAGGTAAGAGTTCACTATACTACTATTTTAGCAGTAAAGAGGATCTGTTTCAGGAAGTGATTCAGAAGGAAGCAGATATTTTACGCGAAGAACTGGCCAAAGTTCTCCAGAAAGATATCGATCCGGCTGATAAACTAAGAGACTATGTTATGACCAAAATAACAACCTACAGACAGTTGGCAAATTTTTACAATGCAATAGAAAACGATACCGCAGCAGTGGCTTTTATTGAAAAAATAAAATCACAATACGACCAGGAAGAAATACGCATGATGAAGCGCATTCTGCTTGACGGCGCCCGCAAACGGAAGTTCGTGATAAAAGATTTTTCCCTTGTTGCCATTGGAATTACCACAGCCATACGTGGCTTGGAAATGCCTCTTGCTGCAGGACCTTATCGTTCAAATGATCTTGGAAAAACGGTTGATGCGATCGTTAAGATTATTTGTTACGGGATTATGAAACGCGATTAATCTTATGAATTGGCTTCTGACTAATTTTCTTTTTCTTGTCCGTAAATTTGAATAAATAGACACAATGTCAGAATCCTGATTTTAACTAATTCAGAAAATCGATTACTGAATACTGGCTACTCCTCACCGTTCACTAATTACTGATTTTGGTTTGTTCTTTTATCTGATTGATACACTTCCTCCGCTTGATTTCTCAACATCTCGTTCAATGGGATTGCCATGTACGGTTATATCTGCTCCGCTGCTGGCATGAACTTCAATTCTGCCGCTGACAGTAACCCGTACATCTGATCCGCTCGAGGCTGATACTGTACAGGTATCTGAACTCATTTTTTCAGCATTTGTGTCCGATCCGCTGGAACTTACAATGATTAATTTCCCCGTTTTACCGGATAGAGTTACATCACTGCCGCTGCTGCTGTTAACTTCCAATTCGCTGCACGAAAGTTTTAATACAACATCAGAACCGCTTGAGGAAAGAACTTTAAAATCACTGGAATTGAGCACCGAAGGACTCTCCACATCTGAACCGGAAGAGGATGTAATCTCTTTAAGATTTTTTACAGTTACATATACTTTCACACTTGAAGGATTAAAAATATGTTCTGTAGAATAAATCTTTAATTCTCCGTTTGATACATCAGTCTTAATTATCTTCTGAAGATTCTCATCAGCCTTAACCAACACTTTTTCAGTTGTATCCTGAGTGAGAATCAAATTTAATCCATCGCTGATTTTAATGGAATTGAAATTTTGAGCTTCTCTTTCTGTTTTGACTGTTTTACCATTACCCCTTATCCCGTAAAAACAGGAATTAATCAATGGGAGGATTACAATAAGACTGATGAGTAAAGTCAGGGAGTGGTTTCTTGCGTTCATGATGAATTCTCGTTTACATTTGATACATTGGACGCCTTCCCCTCTAAAATGGTTACACAAATATGAATTAAGAAAAATATTCTGTCTTTGGAAACAGAGAAAAGAAATTGGTACCTTTTATTGTCCGGATCTAATTTACTTTTTAATTTCCAGAAAATGGAAATCTCCTGAAGGCCTTAATTTTACTATATTTCAAACAATTACAAATATATTTAAGTTTTTTTAACATTATTAAGTTGTAATCAGGATGATTATTCCGTAACTTATATTTGTATTTTTTTTCATAAGTTTAGGTTTAGTTTGGTTAGTTAGTTTGGTGAGTTTTAGTAAGAGGATGGATCCGCCCGGATCTGTCCTCTTATGATTTTAAGTACTTTCCCTGATGATTTTTGGATTTAAGGAAATCACCACTTGAAAAATCAGTTCTTTAACGCTTCTGGTAAGGAACCAACTTCAGATAGAGTTCATCAAGCTGGATTTGTGAAATTTCCGAAGGACAATCATTCATCACATCCCTTCCCGAGTTATTTTTTGGAAATGCAATCACATCACGTATAGAGTCAAGACCGGCAAACATCGAAACAAGCCGGTCAAACCCAAAAGCAATGCCCGCATGAGGCGGAGCACCATATTTAAAAGCTTCCATCAGGAAGCCAAATTGATTCTCTGCTTCTTTTTTGGTGAATCCCAAAACCTTAAACATTTTTGCCTGAAGCCCGCTGTCATATATTCTCACCGATCCCCCGCCTATTTCCACTCCGTTAATTACAAGATCATAGGCGTTTGCCCTCACCCTTCCGGGATCGCTTTCCAGTAAAGGAACATCTTCTGGTTTTGGCGAGGTGAAAGGATGGTGCATGGCATGGAATCTCTGTGTTTCCTCATCCCATTCCAAAAGAGGAAAATCAACCACCCAAAGTGGTTTGTACTCTTCCTTGTTGAGCAAACCCATTTGACGGGCCATTTCAAGACGTAGTGAAGATAGTGCTGTAAGCATCTTAACTTTTTCTCCCGAAAGGATAAGTAAAAGATCACCTGGTTTAGCTTCAAATACTTTGGCCCATTTTAACAGCTCTTCCTGAGAGTAAAATTTATCCACTGATGATTTGACAACACCGTCAGCATCAATTTTTACGTAAACAAGACCTTTTGCCCCAATCTGAGAACGTTTCACGAATTCGGTTAAAGCATCAAGCTGTTTCCTGCTGTAATCTCCGCATCCTGAGGCACAAATTCCTCCTGTATATTCAGCCTCATCGAAAACTTTAAATCCTTTCCCCTTCACAAGATCGGTCAGATTCTTGATTTTCATACCAAAACGGATATCAGGTTTATCTGATCCGTAATTCTCCATGGCATCGGTAAACGACATTCTTGGAAAAACACCCGGATCAGTTCCTTTTACTTCTCTGAACAAATGACGGGTCATCTCTTCAAACATATTCAGAACATCATCCTGGTACACGAACGACATTTCACAGTCGATCTGCGTAAATTCTGGCTGACGATCTGCCCTGAGATCCTCGTCACGGAAACATTTAACAATCTGGTAGTAACGATCAAAACCAGCCACCATCAAGAGTTGTTTCAATATTTGCGGCGATTGCGGGAGGGCATAAAACTGGTTGGGATTCATTCTCGAAGGAACAACAAAATCGCGCGCCCCTTCAGGTGTCGATTTGATCAGTACAGGAGTCTCAGTTTCAATGAAATCCTTGCTGTTTAAAAAACTCCGGACCACATGGGCCATCCTCGCCCTCAATTCAAGGTTTTTTCTCACTGCATCCCGTCTCAGATCAAGATAACGGAACTTCATCCTTAGTTCGTCGCCTCCGTCAGTATCATCCTGAATTGTAAAGGGCGGGACTTCAGCCTTATTCAATATAACTATCTCTTTGAGCAATATTTCAATGTCTCCTGTAGGCAGTTTGGAATTCTTATTTGACCGCTCACGCACCACACCTTTTGCCTGGATTACAAATTCCCGTCCGAGCTTTCCTGCCAGATCCTTTACCTCAGAAGGAGTGTTTTGGTCAACTACCAGCTGGGTGATCCCATAGCGATCCCTCAGATCAATGAATGTCATTCCCCCAAGGTTGCGCACACGCTGTACCCATCCGGCAAGAACAGGCTCTTCTCCTGCATTTTTAATGCGAAGCTCGCCGCAAGTGTGATTTCTGTACATAGATGATCGCTTTATATTGTTTAACGAAATGAGTCACAAAACTACTACTTAAAAGGTTAAGAAAAAATATGTATCATATCCGTTTTACTGATCCCGCATTTTTGATGGGCCATTCAATAAAATCATTTTTCTTTAAACAAAACAAACACAAAAAATATCTGAAATAAACATGCCTTTTCGTAATTTAGGGCGTTTAATCTCTAAGTTATATCATATAGTATACATTTTTATCCAGTAACAAACTTTGTGAAATTTTGTGAGACTTTGTGTAATAGTTTGAATTTAATAAAGTTGCACAGAGTAATCCAGAGTAAAAACGGAGTTGTACAGCGTTTTAATCCCTATCCATGATGGAAATCTTTAGTGACGAATATTTTATGAAACGTGCTCTAAACGAGGCAGAACAGGCCTTCAAAAAGGGTGAAGTCCCGATAGGCTGCGTTATAGTTTGTCAGAATAAAATAATCGCCCGTGCTCATAATCTTACCGAATTGCTGAATGATGTCACCGCTCACGCCGAGATGCAAGCCATAACTGCTGCTTCAAATCTTCTGGGAGGTAAGTATCTGACTGGATGCACGATGTATGTCACCATAGAGCCCTGCGTCATGTGTGCCGGAGCTTTGGGGTGGTCGCAGATTGATCGTATTGTTTACGGGGCAGATGATGAAAAACGCGGTTTTCAAAAATATGCGCCTGCTGCCCTTCACCCTAAATCAGAAGTTGTAAGCGGTATTCTTCAGACGGAATGTGCCGCCTTGATGAAGGATTTTTTTGAAATGAGACGATAAGGTTTAAAGTATCAGCTGAAGCGAAAAAAATATTCCAAGATTTGTTTTGGCATTTTCATTGTAATTATACCGCCAGACAGCATCAACCCTGATAACCTTCAGAATATTCTCCAATCCCACTGAAAATTCCGTATAAGGCCTGTGATCCAATCCCTTCATCCCATTTGGGAATACAAGTTCTTTATGCTGATTCATATCGTAACTCCCGACCAAAGTTCTTACACCCACGATTTCACGCCATTTCAATCGCCTGAACAAAGGAATCTTATTCAGGAAAAATCCCTGGAAATGATGCTCCAGCATAAGGCTGGCATAGGTATCGCTCACAAATTCCTGGTAATTCATCAGGTTAAAAGCAGTATAATCGAAGGCATAGGTCTCATTCCCTTCATGGATTTTCATCAGCGGAAAGGGTACGTCACCCCATATTTTACCGCCTTGTAAAAAATAATCAGTGTACCCGAACGGATTGAGCAAAACCTTTTGTGAAATATTTAAATTAAGCCGTAAATAATTATACTGGCCTCCGAGAAAACCCTTGATCCCCGAAGTGATTCCTAAATTAAATTCCGGTTTGTAAGCGCCGAATGTGGTTCTCTCAAAATCATTCACAATGACATATTGGTGTGGCGCAAAATGTGTACTCAGTTTGATTTCACCTGTCCGGATAAAGGGTACGATATTGCCCTGCTGATCAATAAAAGGGACGAAAGGACCTGAAGAAATTTTCTGAGCGCTTATATCCAGCCGGTTCGAAAATCCCTTGAACCATTCGTAATCGGCAGTCGCTGTGACCCTATCAATCATATTGAGTTTTGTAAACGGATATTTGGCAAGGACTGTTGTCAGAATGTTATCTTCCATAAATGCGTTTTCGCTCTTGCCGAGCAATTCATAATCATGCTGCCCCTGGAGTCCGATCTTCCTTAGCGGGTCAACTGAAAAGAAATATTCAAAACCACCGCCGTACTTGAAATCATGGTCGCCAAATCCATAAGCTGTATATCCGTTCAGGCGCAGTTTGGGATTGAACTTGGCTGTAGTTCTCCCGCCTACTCTGAATCTGCTGCCTTCAACTTCATTATGGCTGTAGAAGTAATAGTAAGGTCCCAGCTCGATTTTGCCCAGGTCGCGGTAACCGTAAAAAAACATATAGATATATTCCGTAACGGTCTTATACAAAGGGACATTTTTTATCGAATCGACCATCTTGTATATGCCGAGTTCCCTCTTCTGAAGTTCTATCGGACGTTCTTTCTGCCAGAACGAATCACTTTTTTTAACCGCATCCTTGTCGACATAAATCTGTATTTTTCCGCGCGTTTTATCTTCCGGGACAGGAGTAAATTTAAAATTCTCGTAAACGTTTGTCTTACGGCCCATAATGCCAAGCATATCTGATTTTTTATTCTTTACAATATCGAAATCGCCAACCAATTCTTCTATTTTAGGCGCCCATTTGTCTCCTGATTTCTGATATTCAACGGAATACTGCAGGTTGTGCAGGAAATTGATATTGACTTTCCCCGAAAGTACCATTGACAGCTTTGTGAGTGCAAAAGTGCCATCCTCAACCCAAAGCTTTCCGTCAAAGACAGGTTCCTGGCGAAGTCTGGGATGAAAGGACATCTCATATATTTTCCGGTTATTGACCATACTGCTGTCCCGCAGGTAAAATTTATAATAATCCAGGCCCAGTGTATTTAAAGGAGATATAAGACCAAGGTCAAACAGATTAATATAATTGTCATAAGGATTGATCCCCTCAAACATTTTACCCGTAAACTGGGTAATCATGTCGGACGTCATTCCCGATGCTTTACTGGCAATGATATCTTCACGGTTGCTGTTCAATTCGCTGTTATGGTAGTAATTTGAAAGGGTCTCTGTAAAAAATACGGGCAGAAAAGTTTTCCCTTGTTCGCTGAGCGAATCGATGTAATTGAAAATAAAACCGAATTGAGAGAATATTTTCTTTCTCTTCCAAATCTCCTTAATATTCTTTACATCAACCTCAGTCTTTGAATAAAGTCGGCATTGCCACGAAGGGAAATCGGCAGGATTATTTTCTTTCTTATGCTCAATGATTTTATGAAACAGGGCAATGGCCGGATTCACGCCCGGTTTGACAGTTATTTCATTCAGATTGATGTATTCTTTAGTCAGGACAACATCAATTTTATTCGATTTATTCAGTTTTATCTGGAATGTCTGGCTCTTGTAACCAAGAGCAAAAATAATAACAGTGGTAGTTGCCTTTGCACTGCTAAGGTTATAGTTCCCGTTCAGATCGGACATGGTGCCGATGAAAGTGTCCTTAAAACTAATTCTTGCATAAGGAACGGGATCGCCGGTATCCGATTCGGTGATTTTGCCGAAAACCTCGGTTTTTTGAGCCTCCGCTCTAAGCAAAGACACTAAAAAACCAACAATTATCAGCAATATAAGCCTCCTCATACAGGAATTAATTAGTTTGTCAAATCTAACTTAAAGATTTATAATTCCGGTAAAATAAATTGGTTTGATTTCTCCCGCAGCCATTGATCTGTATCCTTTGTTTATGAAATTTCCAGGCAAAAATAATATGGTATCGAAATTCCAAAGCCGCACCATCACCCATTCAAAGCGATACCAAGGTCATAATAAAAACACTATTTAGTCACTATTTAAACACTATTTTTACACTAATTAGTGTAGATATAGTGCAGAAATAGTGCAGATATAGTGTAGAAAATATGGTTTTGGTATAGCGTTGGTAGGACACTGGTACTATCATGGTGAGCCAAAAAAGGAGTGAGGATGTGATGAAGCCATAGTGGAAAGCGCTTTTAAATTTGATTTGAATTAATGTTATAAAACTGATATCTTTGATTTTAAACTGAACCTCATTAAATATTCAAAATTACGTGTGATGGACAGAAGAGGCTTTTTCAGAAACGGTTTTCCGGCGGCAATTGCGACAACCGGAGCGACAGGGGGATTATTTGGAGCGGTTGATCAAACACCGGCAGCTAAGACTTTTAACGTAAAGGACTTTGGCGCGAAAGGCGACGGAAAGACAGATGATACTAAAGCCATACAGGCGGCAATTGACGCGGCATCGCTTGTACAGGGAGACGCATATGTTCCTGTCGGTGTGTATATGTGCGGCGAAATTCAGATGCACCGGTATACAGGACTAACGGGCGAGGCCAAATGGGGTTACAGCAAGGCGGGAGGCACAATTCTTCGTTTGAACAATGGGGACGCAAAATGCCTGATCAACATTACCGAATGTCAGGGATGCCGGTTGACGGGAATTTGTGTCGATGGGTCGCTGTTCAGGAAAGGGAAAGTTATTCATGGTATTTATCTCGCCAATACGGATTGGAAGGAGGAAGACGGTTTTCAGATTACAGGCTGCAGGGCAGAGAACTTTTCAGGTGACGGCTTTCGTTTTGATCACGTATGGTGTTATTCGATCAGGCAGAGCCACAGTTATCACAATGCGGGATGCGGCATGAGAGTCCAGGGCTGGGACGGGTTCGTCCTCGATAACTGGTTTTCGGGCAACGGCGAAGCGGGGATCGGGGCTTACGAAGCCAATGCTTCCTTTACCGTCACAGGCAACAGGATTGAATGGAATGCCAAAGGCGGGATCGCCATTTACGGAGGGAACAACTGGCAGTTTACAGGAAATTATATCGACCGCTCGGGAGGCTGCGGCATAGGGATTTACCCGAAAGAGAATTTTTTAAATATGAACATTGCGATCACCGGAAATATCATTTACAGATCAGGGAGACCTGAGTGGGGTTATAAGGATGAGTACGATAATGCGCAGGTTCGGTTTGAAAAAGCAAGAGGAATTGTTTTTACAGGAAATTGCCTTTACACAGGACGCGACGACAGGGGAGGGACATTCTCGCCTGATTACGGGATTGTGGTAAAAGATCTGGATGATTCTGTGATTAAGGACAATACATTGTTTCACGGCGCTTTAAAGAAATTGATTGTCGATCTTGGCGGACACGGGCCGAATTTCATTATGAAGGATAATCCGGGATCGATCAGGCCAAAAAATCAGAAGGGAGAGTATCTTATTCCATAAGGGATATTTCACTTAATATCATTTCCCACAATCATTCCAACTGGAAGGGGCTAGGTTTACCCCCGCCCTTACGTTTGTTTTAAAATCTCCTTTGTAGATAGCAGTCCGCATGCGGCATAAATATCCTGTCCTCGCGAGGCACGGATGGTTGTGAGGATGCCTTTATCGTTAAGCATATCTTTGAAACGGTTAATGGCCTCATCGTCAGGGCTGACAAAAGGGGTTCCCGGGATGGGATGGAAACGGATCAGATTGATACGGCATTTGATTCCATTAAGAAGCCTGGAGAGTTCTTTTACATGATATGGAGAATCGTTCAGTCCTTTAAACAGAATGTATTCGAATGAGATTCTCCGCTGCCTGCCAAAATCCCAGTTTTTAATTTCACGTATGACTTCCGAAATCGGATAAGCAATCTGAACAGGCATCATTTTTCTCCTCTCCTCATCAAACGGTGAGTGGAGGCTGATGGCAAGGTGCGCTTCGCTTTCGTTAAGAAAACGAAGCATGGCAGGTATAATGCCGATGGAGGAAACCGTGATACGCCTTGGGCTCATGGCGTATCCCCAATCAGAGGTAAAAATCTGAATACTTTTGAACACTTCTTCAAGGTTATCAAAGGGTTCGCCCATTCCCATATAAACGATATTGGTAACCGAGTTATGTTCCTCAATACTCCTTACCTGGTTAACGATCTCACCTGCAGTAAGCTGTCCCTGGAATCCCTGTTTTCCTGTCATACAGAAAAGGCATCCCATTTTGCACCCTACCTGTGTAGACAGACAAACGGTTATACGCTCCTCTTCGGGGATCATGGCCGTTTCAATAAACTTATTGTGGATGGTGGGAAAGAGGTACTTTCTTGTGCCGTCTTTGCTTGTCTGAACACGTGAAGGGGGTATAAGGCCGAATTCGAAATGTTCACTGATCAATTCACGTGCCTTCTTTGAAAGATTGGTCATTTCATCGATGGTGGATATTTCTTTCTTATAGAGCCAGTCAGCAATCTGCTTACCCCCAAACTTCGGGAGTCCCAGCGAGAGGCTGATCTCCTGCAGTTCATCCAACGATTTCCCGAATAACTGATCTTTCATGCTTAAAAATAAATTTCCGAGAGAATATTCTCAAAAGGTATTCCCTGATCAATTAAAATATCCCGTACCTCGACCACCATCTTAGCCCCGCCGCAAAGGTAATACTTAAAATCGCGGGGCAGATCATCTGTCTTTGAAATGTATTCGGTAATCCTTCCGTGAAATACATGCGGAGCTTTCTCCGCCGAGCAGCAACGTATATAATCTTTCCCTAAAGCCCTAAGAAACTCTTCTTCAAAACAGAATCGATTGATATGACGGGCGCCGTGAATCAATATCTTATTGGCTCCCAATCCTGAGCGTAACATGGCATAAAACGGGGCAATGCCGGTTCCTGTGGCAATCCAGCAGGCCGGGGATAAGTCGCAGGTAAAACTACCATAGGGTTCGGAAACATAAATTATTGTGCCGGGTCGTGCCGCAGCCAGTTTCGGAGAAAGAAGACCATCAGGATTGATGTCAAAGATGATACTCATGTTTTTATCCTGATTCCCGCTGCAAAGACTGTAAATACGGGGCGGTATCTTAAGATCGAGAGCAATTTTTATGACCTGCCCGGGAATAAAGGGCTTATTGCGTTTCCACGAAAGGAAGAAAACTCCGGGACAGATTTCCTGGTTATCGGTAATCGCAACCGGAAAGAGTTCACGTTCAACATAAGGAGGTTCCATCGTATTTTCTTTCTCTTTCAACAGTTTAACGAATTTTTACGCAGGAGGTTTTGGAATGGAGAAAAAGATCCCCCTGTTGTATTAATCAGAATACTTAGCTGCTTCCGCCTTTTTTGGCTATCTTCGTATTAAAATAGAAAGGACAGGGCAGAGGATGCAGAAGGTAAATAAAGCAATCCGGTTAATATTGACATGGATATTACTGACGCCGATCTATATGTACAAGTATGTGATTTCACCTGTACTGCCGGCATCCTGCCGTTATACGCCCACCTGTTCGCAATATGCGGTTGAGGCCTTGAAGATTCATGGCCCGTTTAAGGGGTTTATTTTGGCAGCGTGGCGTATCCTGCGGTGCAATCCCTGGGGAGGGCACGGCTATGATCCTGTACCGCCGAGGAAAAGTAAACAGTAATCAGTAAACACTTCTCTGTTACCCGTTATCCAAAGTAAAATAATTTATCGTTGAGGAAATTTTCATTCTTTTAAATTGCAGCTTTACCTGAAAAAATATCAAGAAAATGATGTTCCAAACGGTCAATATCACTATTCCAACGCTTGATTCCCCATCAAAATCCGAATTTTCTTTTATTTCCATCTTAGATCGATTCTAAATTGCAGTTTTATTGAAATTTTTCAGTCAAGCCTTTTAAGGTTTATTTAATTGTTATATAGTCTCTTGTGATCAAATAATGATTTATTAGAGCATAATTAATTGTATAATAATTTAATCCAAAGTAAAATATTACTTTACTTTTTATACATTTGTAAAAATGTTTACTTATATTTGTATCGTTAATTACAATTTTAATTAATTAAAACCCGATCCAATGAAAAAGAAAAACGCATTTATCGTATTAATTCTTTCTGCTTTATTGATGACAGGATGCCAGACAACTTCCAGAGTTGCACATCCGGGTAGTTTGAAAGCAGAAATCTCAAGAAAGATTCCACACCTGTCCAATAGGATATATGTTACGATGCAGGACGTTTCTGCAGATCAAGCTTTTGATGAATTGCTCAATATCCTGGCAATGAGTAATCACCTGACTTTGGTTACTGACAGAGAAAAACACATTGTTCTGACCGATACCAAAGACGTGGGTCATTCGACCCTTCAAAGAATGGCCTTTGTAATTGAAGAGAAAGGAAGTGATGCTCAAATTAAAATTACTACCCAATGGAGATCAGGAGCCAATGCTGTCGGATTCACCTTCCCTGTTGCAGGTTATTCGTTACAGGAAAACTGGGCAAAAACACAATGGGAGAAGAACCGTCTGGGAATCGCCATGGCAGAAAGCAACGCTATTGCAAACCAATTTGATAAAGGTATAGTTGCCTATCGAACCGATGAATCTGAATTAGCCTGGTATAATCATCAAAGGAAAGACCAGTCCTATTTAGCCTGGAATAATACGAAGAAGGAGAAAAAGTCTGATTTGGCAGTGCATCACAGGAAGAAAGAGAATAAAAGAAAAGACAAATCAGACATTGCATATAATGGATCATCTTCTTTTACAGATAATTTCAACTACGGCGTTGTTTCAAATGATGTCAAGATTCCCGATTTAGCATTAAATCATCAGAATAACAGTCAAGAAATGGCAGTGTATTAAAGTTGCGTTTATTTATACTCTTTCTCTATTTCATTGGTAAACCCAGCGAGTAATCGCCGGGTTTTCTTTTTAAAATAAAAGTAGAATGATAGGAGCTTAGAGCACAGGGCTAAGGGCACGGGGCTAAGATATGGGTGAACCGTAATCATAAAACAGTAATCAGTATCCAGAACTTTGTGGTAACAACTCAGGTCTATTATTTTAATCTTGACAATATATTGACGACAAATATGGTTAATCATATGACTGGATAAATTTAGTCATATACTTATGACCACTTTTGGTGTAATCAAGGATTTTTTATCTTTTGGAATTGATCTGGAACTCATTTGTACAGGCAGCGGGATTTACTGCAAAAAGGATAGTTTCAAAATGTATTTCCTCCTTTTTTGATTGAGGTATCTAATACTGAGCGCAATATTGCAAATATCTCTGAACCGAGTTGGGAACGAAAACTTCCTGAAACTTTCTGCTTAACTTTTACATTGCGGATTGCCCGTTCGGAGCCATTATTGTCATAAGGCACATCCTGATAAAAGAGAAAGTTGAATACATGGTGGTTGCGTTTTCTTAATCTTTTTTGGAACGGGAATAGTTCTGAAACTTTATCCGGCAGCTCTTGATTGATGAGAATTTCAAATTCTTTTAGTATCGTGGTTCTCTCATCCAAGGGTTTATCGTACTGCTGCGGGGTCATTATATTTTTTAACTCTATTGCCATCTTGAGTAAGGACTTCATGTCAATTACCCATTTGTGGTGGAGCAGCTCTTCGAAATAATTCAGTTCCCGCAGCAGGTGTGCAAGACATAATTGATGCCTGCGGGCAATTGTTTTTAATTGTGCGCTGAGTGAATCACTTACGTAAGTTGCATGTGGAAAGCCATTGGGAAATGTCTTTTCAACTGTTACAAAACCCCGGCTCTTTGATATTACGATATAAGTGGCAAGCAACGTTTGCCAGGTCCATGACCAAAAAGTTTCGTTTTTAACTTTAACGCGTGATTCATAGCCCCCTACAGTAGTTGTTTTCGCAATCTCTTCTTTTATACCCTGGCAGATGGGCAATACGATATTGGCTGCTTTGTTAAGCAGGTCAAATATCGCACCCTCGCTCATTGAGATATTTGTGATGCTCATTACCAGTTCTGATAAACGCGAATACAGAACATACTGTCGTGAACTAAGATAAGCAGTGAGGGCAATCAAATTGTTCCCGTATTGCACGGGTGCAGAAACACCTGCAGGGTAATTCCCGCAACTGACGTAACCACAAGTGCAGATGGATCGGATAATCTGATGCTCTGCGACGAAGGCTTTAATAGCAGGAATATCTATAACTTGTCTTTTCGTAATTATTTGAGAATGTTCACCCGTATGAATTTTCCTGCTTTGGGGGCATATTTAATTTGGCCGATGTTTTATTATTTTGTCAGGGTTAGGTGACATCAGAAGCGTTTCTCCTTTGTGTCCGGGTTGCCCACCTGATTTCTTATCTCCTTTTTCACGCAGGCTTTGATTCTTGAACCGGAATAAGTCATGAGAAGGAGGAAGAGAACTGCTGCCACTGTATTTAGGTGTCTTGAGTCTTTGAACTTCTTCTTAAGCCCTTGCACCTGGGAAGTCAGTTTGTCAACCCTGATTAAAAGATCATAAACCATATCCACTTGCACTCCAAGCCATAGAAAACGAGTTGAACAAGAAATTAGAGATTCTTATTTGATGCAGATTTATCTAAAAATTAAGGACCTGATTAGATGCCTAATATGTTAAAAATTATCTTTTTTTATAACAATACTATTTTTAATTAAAGAATAAAAAGTAATCAGTTATCAATGTATGCAATAATTTTAATGTACTACAATAATTCATCAGGGCCTGATGATAGTTCCGTCGCTCTTTCTTACCTGCCAGTTGGATTTGGTACTGATGGGATATTTTGCGGCTTCTTTTTCATTGATATCCACCCCAAGCCCCGGCGCCTCGTTCACCGACATATACCCTTTGTTCATTGTGGGACAGCCCGGAAAGACAGATTGCATCTTTTCAGAAAAAGAGGTCATCATTTCCTGGATTCCGAAATTCCAGATGGCAAGGTCAATATGACCGTTTGCTGCATGACCCACAGGAGATACATCAGTCGGGCCGTGCCATGCTGTCCTGATATTAAACCATTCGCCAAGACGGGCGATCTTCATGGCAGGTGTTATTCCCCCGATCTGAGAAATGTGGACACGAATGAAATCGAACCATTGGTTGACCATCGGCATCTTAAACTCGTTGATGTTGTTAAACAATTCGCCCATTGCAATCGGAACTGAGGTGCTCTCTCTCAGCTGCTTAAACCATTCCATATTCTCGGGAGACAAGGGATCCTCAATGTAAAACGGACGATATTCTTCCACACTTTTTATAAGGTTTATTGCATCGATCGGTTCAACTCGTTCATGGATGTCGTGAAGCAATTGGATATCATCTCCACAGACTTTACGTACCACTTCGAACAATTTGGGAACGGATTTCAGATATGCCCGCTGATCCATGAACATATCGGTATCGGTGCCAAATCCGGCTTCCCTGTAATCAGGCTTCCCCGAAGTTTCAACAGCACCATAACCTCCCTGCTGAATACGGACATGCCTATATCCCTGCTCCATAAACTTCTGAACATTTGAGGCTACTTCTTCAGGAGTTATTCCTGTTGCATGAGTGTAACACGGGACCGCAAACCTCGCTTTTCCTCCAAGCAGCTGATAAACAGGCATGCCGGCTCTCTTGCCCTTAATATCCCATAAAGCCTCATCCAGTCCGCTGAGCGCATTGTTCAAGACAGGGCCATTACGCCAGTATGAGCTTACATAAGCTGACTGCCAGATATCTTCAATATTGTCAGCATTCTTTCCGGCACAAAAGTCATTCAGGTAACTGTTAATTGCAGTTACTACCGCCTCAGCACGTTGAGTGAAAGTTGCACATCCGAGACCATATAAGCCGGGTTCAGTAGTTTCAACTTTTACTACTACAAGGTTCAGACCCTCAGGAGCAGTGGCAATGGCTTTCACGCTTCTTATTTTTACAGGCGCCATGCCTCTTGCATAAGCAGGTGTTTCATAATTTTCAGCCTTGGCAGAAGGACTCTTAAAGAGGGACATAAGACCGGCTGTTGATCCGGCTGCAATAAGTTTCATTGCTTCGCGGCGGCTGGTAGTTAATTGATTTGATGAATTTTTCATGGTTTGTAAGGATTTGAATTATGAATTGATCAGGGTTCCAAAATACTGTTATTTGTCATTTCCGTTATTTAATCAGGTAAATATTTTAGTCTTATTCTTTATTCTGATATAAAAAGAGTCTACCAATATAAGATTTTATTTCAACATATTTGTTGAAGGGTTTGTTATATTTTATCATCTTTTATACAAAAGTGTATCTGGATGGGATTTACATTTTGTTTTATAATATTGTCTTGTACTTTAATCTTTCCCGGAAAGTAAAATTTACGTCTATCCTCTAAAACATAATTCCGATTAAATCCTTATATTAAAATAAAAACAGGGAGTTAATTACTAAATAATTTAAATATGGAATACGTAAGATTTGGCAATACAGGAATGAAAGTATCAAGAATATGTCTGGGTACAATGACTTACGGCAAGCCAACAGAACGGTGGCAATGGGCATTAAATGAAGAACAGAGCAGACCATTTATTCAAAAAGCGCTGGAACTGGGAATTAACTTCTTCGATACAGCAGATGTATACTCATTAGGTGCAAGTGAGGAAGTGGTCGGCTCTGCGCTTAAAGATTTTGCCAGGCGCGATGATGTGGTGATAGCTACCAAAGTATTTAATCCTATGAGCAATATGCCCAATGACGGAGGGCTTTCGCGCAAACACATCCTGAGCGCTATTGATGCCAGTCTCAGGCGGTTAAAGACGGATTATGTTGATCTTTATCAGATACACCGATGGGATTATCATACACCAATCGAGGAAACCATGGAAGCTCTTCATGATGTTGTTAAATCGGGAAAAGCACGTTATATTGGCGCATCATCGATGTACAGCTGGCAATTTGCAAAAGCACTCTATACCTCTGACCTTCATGGATGGACCAGGTTTGTCTCCATGCAGCCCCATTATAATCTGATTTACCGGGAAGAAGAACGGGAAATGATACCCTTGTGCCTGGATCAAAAAATCGCGGTAATTCCATGGTCTCCACTGGCCCGGGGAATGTTAACGGGGAAAAGAACCAAAGAAAGAAATGAAACTTTACGCGCCAGAACGGATGAATTCGGCAAGAAATTATATTCAGATTCGGATTTTGATATTGTAAACCGGCTATCTGATGTATCAGTTAAAAGAGGATTGCCCGATGCACAGATAGCTCTTGCATGGATGCTGAGCAAACCTGCCATCACCGCGCCTATTATAGGGGCAAGCAAACCAGGACATCTGGAAGATGCCGTGGCTGCCTTGTCTGTAAAATTAACACAGGATGAAATCACTCAACTCGAAGAGCTTTACCAACCGCATCCTGTTTCCGGGCATTCATAGAACCATGACCCCGTCCTGATCTTTGATTACAGTTTTATTCTTGATCCTGATATTTGTTTACTTTTTTTGTAAACCAATTTTCAGGACAGGACAATGAAGTGTTTCAACGTTAAGGTAAAAGTAGCAAGGTAGCAATGGTAGCAGCGGTAGCAAAATTATGAAGAAGTAAAATCAGGAAATAGGAAGTATAGGAAGTATAGGAAATATTAATTCTATTTCTTTTGCATTAAAGACAGAGTGAATAGGTTTTTACAGACGATAAATTCTTAGCAGGATGTGATAATTTTTTATTTAACGAGGGTAATATTTCTGACTGGATTTTAACTATTCAATTATTGTTTAGTTCCTTTTTAGTAAGTTTGAAAATTCAACTTAGTTTAAAACAGGTTCGGAATGTTAAATAAACATACCAGTATTAAATTTCTCCTGCTTATAGTCTTAGGCTATGTATTATCCATCCAGGTTTTTGGGGTTGAAAGAGTAAAAAGCAGCTGGCAGGTTGGTTTTGGGCGACGTGTTATTACCCCTCAAAACAATAATGTTTGGCTCGCAGGCTATGGAAAAAAAAGGGTTGCCGAAAACAAAATTCATGACCTCTGGGTAAAAGTAATGGCCCTGAAAAGCTCTAACAGTAAGCCTGTTGTAATGGTAACCACTGATCATATGGGCATGTCACGTACTGTTTATGAGAGTATTTATACAAAAGTGCATAAGCGGTTTAAAATAAACCGGCCTGAATTTATGCTTACCTTTTCGCACAACCATTGCGGACCCTGTCTCAGGGACGATCTTGTGGATTATTACCCCAGTGACGAGGCACAGCGTGAGGCTGTCGGCGAATATACCGACTGGATGGAAAACCAGGTTATCGATGCAATAGGCGACGCGCTGGCAAAATGGCAGCCGGCAAAACTCTTTATGGGTGAAGGCAATTGTGCTTTTGCCGTCAACCGCAGAGAAAATCCTGAAGCAGAAGTCCCTGAAATGATTGAAGCAGGGATACCATTTAAAGGAGCTGTCGATCATTATGTTCCGGTTCTTGCAGTTAAAAGTTCAAAGGGCCGTCTTTTGGCGGTTCTTTTTGGGTATGCCTGCCATCCTACAACGCTTTCAATCAATTCATGGTGTGGTGATTATCCGGGATTTGCACAGATAAACCTTGAAACAGTTCACCCGGGTGTTAACGCGATGTTTTTCAATGCCTGCGGAGCTGACCAGAATCCCCTTCCCCGCAGGACAATTGAACTTTGTGAGAACTATGGCAGGATGTTATCTGATGCAGTTGAGAAAGTTTTAGTTGGTCCAATGAAGCCGGTTCCGCCGGGGATTCATACATCGTTTAAGTTTGCTGATCTTGCCTATGAGGAGATAGCGACACGGGAAAAGCTGGTTCCAATTGCCGAAGGAGAACCATCGGTTCAGGAACGGTGGGCAAAACGAATGTTGAAACTGATCGATCAAGGAGCCGTTTTCCCGGATTCTACACCCTATCCGGTTCAGGCATGGAAATTAGGTAAAGAACTACTGATAATCAGCATTGGTGGTGAGTCAGTGGTTGATTATTCACTGCGTTTTAAGCGTGAGTATGGTCAGGGTACATGGGTCTGTGGTTATGCAGGTTTCATGGTGGCTTATATACCTTCGCGTCGTGTGTGGGAAGAGGGTGGATATGAAGGAGGTCCTCACCTCGATGAATACGGCCATCCGGCCTGGAGATGGGCAGGCAACGTAGAAGACAGGATTGCAGAAACGGTGCACAGAGTAGTTAAAGACGTTAAATTCAAATAATCAGCGTTTTTAAAAATTTGCTGATTTAAAGTGCTCACTTTGTTGCAGGTCTTTATATCATTTGGCTCTGAACCATTCCCCTGGAATCTTAAGGCTCCACACTTCACTGTTTATTTCATAGTCAGGTCCTGCTGCCCCTCCGGCCACCCATATTTTGTCCTTGAATACCATGGCCGAATGTTCATGGCGAGGTGACCAGATAATATCCGATTTCAGTTCCGCCCAATGTTTTCCGTCTTTTGTATACCAAACGTCTCCAAAGTTATGTTTTTCCTCAGACCATCCGCCGATCACCCACAACAGCCCGTGATAAATAACCGTTGAAAACCATAATCTTGGTTCCCATTCGGCAGATGCAGTTACCAGACTCCAGTTTTTCCCATCGTCCGAACACCAAACATCGTTGGTTGGGATGGCCTTAGGAGCCCGCTGGCCTCCACCCATGATCCATAATTTGTTTTTAAACACCACAGCCTGACCATGCGCTCTCTTCGTCCAGGGAGCATTAGCTGTTTCAAGTCTCCAATCCCTGCCATCTGCAGATGACCAGACATCGTTAAATAGTGTAGAGTCATTATTGTGGTAAAAATCCGAAGTTCCTCCAAGTACCCACATTCTTCCTTTAAAAACGGCAAATCCCGGAGCCAGTCGTGGATTCCATCCGGCATTTGAGCGTAACGAGTAACCAATTCTTGCCATCAGTGGACGACCAGACCTTATTGCTGCATTCTGAACCGGGAAGTTTCCTGCCTCCCATCATCCACATTTTGCTTTTAAATACCACAGCCACTGAAAGATCGCTTTGCACCCAGGGCGCTGTTTCAATTGTACGGGTCCAGGCCTTCCCATCTTTTGACTTCCATACATCCAGCAGATTTGGAGTTTTTGGCGTATCCCATCCCCCTAAAATCCACATTTGCTTTTTATAGACCAATTCTCCCTGTGAATCCCGGGCCGGCCAGTTTGCTTTTTGGGTTTCCTTAATCCAGTTGAGTCCACCATTCTGAGCAGATACTTCGATGACAATAAAGCTTAATATTGCAACAACGAATAAGTAAAGTCTCATATTTATTTTCTCAACCGGTTTATTTTTATAATCATTTAACTGAAAATCCTGTCGTGCGAATGTTTTTCATCCCACTCGTTTGAAGGTGCAAAATAACTTTTATCCCTTGGATTCAAATGCTCCTTAATCGCCTCCTCATTCAATTCAATTCCCAATCCGGGAGCGGAAACCGGTACATTGGCAAAACCTTTGGTGATCAATTGACGGCCATCAGTTGTTTTGACAAGACTCTCCCACCAGGTTACATCTACTGAATGATGTTCCAGTACCAGTACATTTTGAGTTGCTGCAGCACAATGGACACATGCCATAAATGAAATCGGCGTGCCGGCATTATGCATGGCCATTGCAATCCCATGCTCTTCTGCATAATCCCCGATCCTTTTTGTTTCCAGAAGTCCGCCCGAAGTGGCCAGGTCAGGATGGATAATATCAACAGCCTGGTTATCGATCAAAGGTTTAAAGTTTTTAAGAAGGTAAATATCTTCACCGGTAAGCACGGGCGTTTCCAAAGCATCACGAAGAGTTTTCCACTGATCTGTGAATTCCCATGAAACAATATCTTCCAACCATGCCAGCCTGTATTTTTCGAGCGCTCTGCCCAGTCTAATCCCGTTATTCAAATCGAAGTGACCATAATGGTCAGTAGATAAAGGAATTTCATATCCAACCAGGCTGCGGGTATGTTCAGCAATTTTTGCCAGTTCCTCCAGTCCTTTATCGGTGATTTGGATCTGAGTAAATGGGTGTTGCGAATCCGCATAGGACATGTAATTGGATTGATCACCCCATTGTGCCAGATTTCCTTTGGAATCTTCCCAGAATTTAGAATTCACCAGGGTGCCGGGTATCCCTTTCAATTCACCAATTGACAGATCCATTTTCAGCCAGGTATATCCCTGTTCTTCTGTTCGGTACTTTATCCTTTTCAATTGTTCTTCAGGAGATCTTGACACAGGTGTATCTGCATAAAGCCTGACTTTATCGCGATACCTTCCGCCAAGAAGCTGCCAGGCCGGTACGCCATAAGCCTTACCGCACAAATCCCAAAGTGCCATTTCGACTCCGCATACACCTCCTGCCTGACGGGAGGGGACCTCCAAACTGCCTGATCTTTTTAAAAATCATCTCTATATTACAGGGATTCATTCCAAGAATACGGCTTTTAAGCATTAAAGCATATCTCACATCGGCGCCATCCCTTACCTCTCCCAGTCCATATATATCCTGGTTAGTGTCAATCCGGATTATGGCTGTACCTCCGGAAACATTAGTTAATGCATAACGCAGGTCTGTTATTTTAAGATCAGAAGGACTTGATGCCCTGCCAACATTAGCCGTAGTTCTTGCAACAGTTTCTTCAATCGGCAATGACATCAATCCCCCGATTGAAATTCCGCCCACAAGTGTATTTCTGAGGAAATTTCTGCGATTGTTTGTTGTCTCAGGATTGTTGATTTCAGATCGGATAATCTCAGCCTCTCTTTTCTCTCTTAATCTGTTCTGCTCTTTAATCTTTTGTATAATATTTTTCATGGTATAAATGAAGTTTCTAAGTTTCAAAAAAGCTGTAGGATGCAGCCTATTAGACTTTTAGGTAATCACTAATAAATTTAGCCCAGCATATCATCACATCAGCACTACTTGTCCCGATCCTTCAGGATCGGCACATCAGCACATCAGCATTCATCAGCACCTAATAATTGCGTTCTTTCAAATAATTATCCAGTTCCTGCCTGGTCATGGGTAATTTTCCGGGATAATTGCTTAGCCAGTTCAGGAAATCTTTTTTAATCGGCTCTGACCATTGACTGTCTATTTCTCCGGGTTTATATTTTCCTTCACGCAGACGCTGATGACCAAACTCATCCCGCAAGGCAGTGACTTCAGATGTAATGACCACCTCTTTGGCCAAATATGCCGGAATAAATATTACGCCGTATTTTTTAGCCAGCACCACATCACCGGGCAATACTGTTGCCCGGCCTATCCTGATCGGAGCATTGATAGAGGTCAACATCATCTGGTCAATATAGGAAGGATCCTCACCTTTGATCCATCCGTTAAATCCTTTGATTTCACTTATTCCTTCCTGATCACGGACACTTCCGTAAAATATAACCCCTCTTTCTGATTTGGCGTAAATCGAATTGGCAAGGTTATCACCGATAAGAGTACCTCCCTCTATTTTGCCGTATCCGTCTGCAACATATACATCTCCTTCAGCCAGAACATCGATAGGCCATGAATTTGTACCTCCTTTTGATGATCGGTTCTCAGAAATTCCCTGATCTTTAATTTGCTTCTGATAATCCGGGCGAAGTGGCATATATTGTGCAGTAACAACCCGGCCAGTCATAGCACTGTCAGGATTAATAATCATCCAGTTACCCTCAAATTGATTCTGGAAACCTTTATTCCGAAGCACGCTCCAGGCTTCTTCGATAGAAATATTCTTAAGCCTTTCCAGAATATTATCAGGCACTTTCGGTCTACCGTCAGGGAAACGTTCGCCTTTCCAGCTGGAAGTCAAGGCTTTTATATACTCAGGTGAAGATCCGACTCTTTGAGCGTAGAGCAAAGGGCCAAAGGCAAAGGACAATAGACAAAGGGCAAAGGCAAAAAGTAATATCTTTTTTTTCATCTGTTTAGTGTATAGATTAATTCAAAAATACTAAATGTAAGCAATACAATCCATCTCGACCAGGGAATCATTCGGAACTCCTCCTTTGGCTACGGCAACAGTAGTACGGACAGGAGGATTCTTTCCGAACCTGCCTTTGTATACTTCGTTCATGGCTTTGTAATCGGCGATATCATTCAGGTAAACATTTACCTTCAACACTTTATCCATCGAAGATCCCGCATTTTTAAGTTCTTTCTCAAGCTCCTGCAGCACAATTTCAGTATGCGCCTTAATCTCAAAAGGAGCCACATGAGCCCCCTTCCCGGAAATGAATACAAGATTGACAAAACGGGTAAAACCTGAATATAGGGGTACATCATCCACGGAGGTCACATTTCCGTTTACCCTTCCTTCTGAAGTATTTGTTTCGCTACCTGAGGCAATGCCTGCTCCCGTTATACCAATCAATGAAGCAAACAGTCCTTTCAATAAAGTTCTTCTTTGTGTTTTCATTTCAGTTAGTTAAAGTTTAAATAAAACAATATTAATGCTGGCGTATTAAAGGGCGAAGTTTTATCTGCCCTTAAGAAATATAGGATCTGCAATTCCGTTAAGATCATACACAATCCTTCCTCCCTTTATTGTCATTTCACATTCGAATTTTTTATCTGTTTCAACCTTATAACCTGTCAGATCAAACAATCCGAATTTACCTTTTCTTATGCCAAGTATTGCTACATCCGCAGGTGAGCCGACCGACAGGTTCCCAAGCTCAGGGCGGTGGATAATCTGTGCCGGAGTCCAGCTGCTTGCCTTTATTACACTTTGCATATCCATGCCAATGGCCATAAGTTTTGTCATACACAAAAGCATATCTTTCATTGCAGCATTCATACTTCCGATATGAAGATCGGTGCTGATTGTTGTGGGATAGAATCCGCTTTTAAGTGCCGGTATAGCCTGGGACCATGCAAAACTCGAACCGCCGTATCCAAGGTCAAAATTGATACCTCTTTTCCGGGCTTCCCAAACAAACGGCCTGACCTGTTTTGTTTCAGGATCGACAATACTTTCCCTTGTACCTGCCGGTATGAGCGAACCCAGTTGGGCAAAACAATGAGTAAATATGTCGCCCGGACGAATATGTTTCATGAATAATTCTTCAATCGAAAGCGGTGGTTTGCTTACACCGAAATCCACCATCAGAGGAATATTTGCCAATTTTGCAGCCTCTTCTGCCCTGTCGGTCGGAGTCCAGCTTGGGCCTTCAAAATGGGCAAGCTTTATCCCCACAATATAGGCGGCATTTTCTTTGGCGAATTCCGCAGTCTTCTGTGGATTCATGTCTTCGAGATTCTGTTCATAAGGATTTCCCCTCATACCTTCACCAACAATATTGAGAAAAGCCAGTACACGTGTTTGCGATCTGTCGATTGTCTGTTTTTTGAAAATCGGGAATGACTTCCATCCCGAACAACCGGCATCGACAACTGTTGTGACACCTACACGGAAAGTAAATCCATCCGGCATAACGGAATTCGGGCCATCAGAATATTGACGATCGAGCTGGGTTCCCTGGAAAACATGAACATGCATATCGATCAGTCCCGGCGTTACATACAGACCCCTGGCATCAACAACCTGTCTCCCTTCTTTCCCGTCAATGTTTTTTTCTATCGCGGCTATTTTACCATTGTTTACGGCAATATCCATTACCTCATCGATATTATTCTTAGGATCAATTACATGACCTCCTTTGATGACTATCCTGTACTGCTGAGCCATTGCCATACCCGTTATCAGTGATATAATCAGAAAAATAAATAAAGTTTTACTTCTCACGTATTTTAAATTTTAAAGTTCAGTTTATAACTCTGAATATTTGATTGTTTGTATTAAAATTATCCCTGTAAGTTAACAGAATAAATTAAGTCAGACTTGCTTTGGTGAATTCCTCTCTCAATCGTCGTGCAACTATCTTTTCCTGACCAGGTTTCAGATTCCACGATGTTATAACGATGCTTGTCCCCTTTCCCTCCATCACCTCAATGGAAGGATCTCCCTTGCGGAGTCTTTCCTGGAATTCATTACGCGATAACTTGATTTTATTTGTATCCCATGAAATGGTGAGTGTAGGTGTACGGTTAGCTACCGGAGGAACTGTAACACTCGTTTTTACCCCGTCAGCCTGTTTGGCAGCATTCTCCATGACTGAAATCCGATCTTCCCATATCTTCCACTGCCTGACGTGATCCTGATTGATAAAGCGTTCAAGAGCCACATACATCCCCAGAATTTCTTCCTTGTTAACTTTCATTCCACGGCCAATATTGCCTCCGCGAGGTGGAGCATTCAATCTTGCAGCCGCTATCAGATCCCTTCTCCCCATAAGGATTCCCGCACTTTGAGGACCGCGCAAACCCTTCCCGCCTGAAATACAGACAAGATCAAATCCCATGTCATTAAATTTCCACAGATTTTCTACTGGTGTGGCGTCCGCAGCCATATCAATCATTGTGGGAATACTGAATTTTTTTCCCAATGCCACCCATTCCCTATCCTGGATCTTTCCATCAGGACCGGCATAATTTAAAAACCACATCATGGCAGTCTTTTCATTGATGGCTTTTTCAACATCATCAGCAGTATCCACTTCAACAATTTTCACGCCTGTCGTTTTAAGAGCATGCACATATCCCTCATTATGGTTCTTTTGCACAAGAATTTCTGATTTCAATCCCTCCAGATTAGGTAACTGTGCAGCCTTTTTTGGATCATTTCCTGTCAACACGCCGGCCATACCCAATACGAGGGCGGACCAGCATCCGGCCGTGACTGTAGCCGCTTCAGCATGACATAATCGGGCAATTTGTTCTCCAACCTTATCCTGGACTTCATCAATCATCGCAAATTCAGCGGCAGTGGATCTGATGGCATCCAATACCTCTTCCTTCATCAGGCAGCCTGACATAATAGTATATGTTCCTGCAGCATTAATGAAAGTGCGGATTCCAAGTTCCTTAAAGAGATTTCTCTTCCCTCCCCGCGGTTTGGAAGGAAAGGCCTCTGTCGCCTCAACAGGCAGTATGCTTCCTGCAATTGTACCCGCTACCGGCCAGATGGCTAAATTTTTAATTGCGTCCCTTCGTTTCATATTGATTATTTAATATTATGATCAAAATAACTTCATTTGTTTATTTATCTGAAGATTAAAATTGATATGGGAAAAGTTGTTTGATAATAATGGGTTAAAAATCATTTGCAAGAATTAATAAGGTAAAAATACCTTTAAAAAATAGAAAACTTTACTACAAGACTGAAAAAATAAAATAAATCGCATATAAATATTGACCGGTTAAATTCAGCTTATCATAAAACAAATTCAAAAGGCTTCTCGTCTACTTTATAATTTTGATTAGTTTGGGAAAATAATTTTATATTAAGATATTAAAAAAATAAAATAAAATAATACATTTACAAATAATTGTATTTGGATTTTGAAGAAAATTAAATGGATATTATATACAAACTCTAATTAGCTAAAAGTAAGCAAACTATCAAATTTAATAGTATTTTGAGCGAAATCAAAAACTGCTCAATGAAAATCTATATTTATCATTGAAAAATGGAGATTTTTGAAGTTAAAGTTGAGAAGATATTTATTGAAACTTGTGTAAGCCATGGAGGAAGAGGTGCCGGTAATTAGGGTGAAGAACATTATGACAGTAAATCATATTTCTTTCCTGACATTTTTTCATTAGATTAATTTAATATAGGATATTTTATTCACATATAAACATATAATAACTACTATGAAAAAAATAATCTTTACAATTTCAATTTTTCTTTCATTGGTAACCATATCTTGTAAGAAAGAGAAAATCAGTAACAATGTTGATGCTGTTAAAGTGGTTGCACAGCTTACAGCGGATGAAACTCTTAAAACAGCATTTATTAATCCATCTGTTAACTGGCTTGCCGGAACAGATCAGATAGGCGTCTTCAGCGACAGAGCATATACAACTGCTCCGGGAAATTATGCTGTCAATGTGCCTTATACTGCCCAGACGACTTCACCAATTTCTGTATTTACAAGTGAAATACCTGTATATTGGGATGGATCTGCAAATGCTCATAATTTTTATGCTTATTACCCTTTTTCATCAGAGGATACGGATTTAAAAGCAATTCCTGTAAGTCTCCCTTATATTCAGGCTCAGATTGGTAAATCCACAGCTCAAATTGGAGCTCTCGACTTTGAAGTCGCAACACCTTTGACTTTAAATCCCATACCAGGCAACAATCCGCCGGCGGACTTTAGTTTTAATCATTTGTTTACAATCTTAAAATTTAATATTACCTGTTCCTCACTTTCCTCTAATGTTTTGACTTCAATTACTCTTAACAAAAGTGCTAATCCGCCAATGTCATTGCCTAACGGATCCAGCATCGATATAACCCAGGCCACACCTTCAGCAGGAGTGCCTTACACATTCTCAGTTGCCGGAGGTGGTGAACCACTAACAATGATTTTATACACAAACCTCCCTATTTCCACATCCGTTTCATCAGCTTATTTAATGATTCTTCCTCACGATTCAACCGGGGATACATTCAGCATTGACTTTCTTTCCTCGTCAGGCAAACATTATGTTGCTTATAAGTCCGGAATTAATTTTGAAAGAGGCAAAGTTTATACTATAACAACAGATATTCCAGTTGGAGGAGCCAATGGGTGGTAAGACAGAATATCAAAATATAATTGTTTTCTTTTTAACGTATTGTGCGGTTAAAAACAGAATTATAAAGTTGAAATCCCGTAAAGAAAGGTTATACATGGTCCTGTTAAACATAATTGGCTATGTCAGTTTTAGATTCGGCTGTTAATATACGTTTATAAATCTTGTCTTCGAGTCCTATATTATGATTACAATAGCCCCTTAGGCAAAAGCGGACTTAAAGCGAACCAATCACGGAGCAAAACCGGAGCGGGGATTTTGAAGATATTGTTAAATGCATTTTTAGAATATTTTCTTTTTTAGTCCAGGTCTATTCTGAGAGGAAAACATAATGTTGGCACACCATCGGATTTCGAAACTTCGGGATTCAAATAAAGTTGAAGATAAATCGGACGGAAATGTCCTTTTATTGGAGAGAACTATTTAATTACAAATGACCGATCTTATTCACAACCGTACAACACGTTTCTTTTTAAATAAATACTAATGCGTTAGAGGGTTGAAAAGACAATAGAAAATCAGAAAATTCGCTGAAAATAAGGGGATATCTGATATTCATGCTCATCTTCTGATTCCGGCCTCTCACTTAAATGAATTGAACCGCATAATTATTATACGCCCTCCGGCGTATTAATCCTGAATAGACAGGATATAAAAACTAATCCCCCACATTTCCGGAATTATTGTCCGTATTTGGGTATATTTTGCGTTATATTTACTGTACACTGTTTATACATTTACTGTACATTGACTGTACAATTTTAGTATAGTCAGTGTACAGACAATGTACAGACAACCCTGCTTTGGTACTGTTTTGAGAGGGGGATTGGTGGAGGGAATTTGAGTCAAATTAAGATTGAATGCTTCAACGCATTAAATGGCTTTGAATCATTTCAGGCAAATGATAATTGCGTGAATTCTGCTGTAGTATATTATTTCAAAGAAGATAAACGAATTAATTATCGGAAATATGGTCCAGTTAATTAACCTAATCGCCTGACATTGTTATCAAGTATTGATTTACTATATCATAAGTGGTAATTTTTTTGAGGAATATAACTATAAATCTTTTAGTTACGGGGATATAAGTTTAAAGTGATGCTTCTCAAATAAAGTTAAATAATGTTAAAATTAGACTTGAACTCTTAATAAATGGAAATATTTAATAGCTTTGAACTTTACTAATTAAGTCTATTGACGGGTTCCGAGTTGAATGGAACCAAATAGTTATTGCGAGCAAATTTATTTTTATAACATTCACTGATTAACTAAATTATGGAATCACATTACCCTATTATCGAAAATGAAAATTCTTTTGAAAATGCAAAAGAATTGTACTACGCTCCAAATGTGGAGATCTTAGAACTTAAAGTTGAGAAGGGATTTGCAGCATCCACTGTTGATAATGGCGGCAGCGGGACCGACGACTGGGGCTCAGGAAACTGGTAATCAGAATGCTCTGAATTATTCTTTTTAACTTTTATCATTTCTTACAATTTTACTTAACTTAAAACATACGTAATGAAAAACATAATATTATCAGCTTTATTTCTTCTCCCTTTTGTGATAATCTCGTGTCAGAAGGAGGCAGCCAACAACCCCTCAATCGCTTTTAAAATAACCGGTCATGATGCGTCCGACGGAACACTTAAAACAGCGTTTATTAATCCAGAAGTTAACTGGCAAGCCGGCACTGACCATATTGGCGTGTTCTGTAACATAAATGTGACTACACCCTATGCCACAAATGTTGAATATACTGCTGTATCAAGCGGCGCAACTTCTGACTTTTCAAGTTCATCACCGATATATTGGAATGGTACTACCGATGAACACGATTTTGGCGCCTATTACCCGTATGTGTCAGGGACGTTTCCTTTTACAGCAGTTCCAATCAGTCTCCCGGCAGCTCAGACCCAGGTCGGTGCAACTACTGATCACATAGGGCCTCTCGACTTTACTGTAGCAACGCCGAATGCTTATGATGGGGTACCGGGAAGTAATCCCACGATTAACTTTTCTTTTAATCATGTTTTTACCATTTTGAAGTTTGACATTACTTGTGCTAATGCACACACATTAACTCAAATAAGCGTGACAAAGGATGCAGCGCCGAACCTTTCCCTGAATACAGGATCCACAATCGATATTAGTACATATCCCGTTCCTGCGTTATATACTATAACAGAAGCTGCAGGTGGAACCCCGCTTAACGTTACTCTTACAGCAGATTTGTCTATAACCTCAACTGTTGCTTCTGCATACATGGTGATACTTCCTGGTGATCACAGCTGGCACCGATAATTTTACAATTGCTTTTGAGAACGAGAATAACACAATATACACTCTCCAAAAGACGGTATAAATTTTGAGAGAGGGAATGTATACACCATTACAACAGCAATTCCCACCGGAGCAGGTGGTTGGGAATAATAATTTTCCCGTTGCAAAAAAGGATTGGTTTTATCCTATAAAAAGAGGCTGTCAGCAAAACGCAGCCTTTTTTTGTAATTAATTTCAATTATAATACTCGTAAATAATAGTGTAAGTTAATTATTTGAGACTGTCTGAAATTCTCCTCTTCCAATTAATGAAGTGAATGAAAGGTCTGCAAGCAGGTTTTAGCAGCAGCCAGCATGTGCTTAAAATCTTCCAGCGAAAAGTACTGCTCTTAATTCTCTGTCCCCCGAGGTAGATTATTTTACGGACAATTCCGATTACCTGTTCGGTGTTGACTGTCTCAATTGATTGGAAAACATTGTCTCCCCTTAAAAAAATTTGATTCTCTTTCCTGCTTATTACCCTGTGAAGCAGAAAATCGTTACCATACCTGAAAAGTACAATGGCACCTTTTATGATTTCCCTTTCATCAGGAATCGATATTTCGACCTGATCCAAGCCATCCCGTAAAAGAGGCTTCATGCTATTCCCCTTTATTGTCAGTCTGACCTTCTTCCCCTGTTCAAGCAATTCTTCAATCAATCCAAGCATTTCAGCGTTACTGATTACCAACTCATTTTTATTCTGGCTTTTTTTTGAATTGATTCTATTCATATCATTCAACCGGATTTACATCACAATGACTAAAAATAGTTGAACAGGATAATTGGGCTGCCTCTGCATCCGGCCGACAATCCAACTGATAGACGGGTACCTTCTCTATTAATAAAGACAAAGTATTGCATACCTGGTCTGTTAGCTCTGAATCAATTGAAAATGAAGGTGGACAGGAAGGATACAAAGCTGAAAATGCTTCAATTTTATTAAGAAGCCTTATATGGTTTCTGAGAGATCGTTTTAGCCGGACTATAGCCCCAATAGGATATGATTCATTCCTGTAACATCTTCCCTTTCCGCTCCACGGTGATCCGTAACAGACCGGAATGCCCTCCAAAATACGCACAATGGGACTGTCATCATTAAGCAATTCGCAGTCCTTGATTGTTTTAATCCAAAGTTGAGTATGTGTACTTTTACCGGTACCCGATTCACCCAAAAAAAGGACGGCTCTTTCTTTATAAATAATTACAGAAGAATGGATGGCCAAAGTATTATAGGGAACAGTGGCTACACAAAATGCATTCCACATGAGGAAGCTGAATTCGCTTAATGAATCAAAAGACGGAGACAAATTAGTGGTGTAGTTAGTCCCCTTCCTTAGCATATTAAGAATAATCGGATATGTCTTATTGGATTTGATAAACAGGTTTGCGTCCGGTATTAAGCCTGATGTATGAGAATTTGGGATCATACGGAATTGAAAAAATTCCTTTTCAGCTGAGAATTCACAATTTAAATTAAGCTCTTCAAATTTAAAATCATAATGGACAGTGCTTAAACTATTTAAACACGGCAACCCTGTTTCGAGAATAACAATTGGCTGCCGGGACTCGTCCTTCCTCCTTTCAAAGGGTGCGAATCCTGTCGGAAAGGTATGCACTCCTTCCCGATTCGCTCCTTTTATCGCAATATCAAAATCTGCAATCCTGTAATTTTTCTCCCACATTATAGTAATCAGTGATCAATAAACAGTAAATAATGATTTAACCTTAGCCGTCAGCTTTAGTTGACAGAACTAATTTTTAAAAATTTGAGAAACATTTCTAAAACGAAACTGCAATTCCAAAAGGAACATTTTATTATTTATTGCCTTGTATTTCCAACGGTTTCGGAACAGAAAAACAGCCCCATGCACCTTTCTCCAAAATACCTCAATGTGGCTGTTTTGAATAGCAACCGGATACAACTTTTTCAGATTCAAAATATTGGTGATCACTTTTTGTGCAAATAAAGGGTCATGATTTGAATTAACTTGCCCGATCTCTGAGAGACCCAGATATTCAACAGCTATAAAATTAAAAACATCAACATAGTTATGCAGATCGAATTTGCGGACAATTTCATAAAAGATCAGAAATTCATCATTGCCTTTACTCTCCCGAAGTAATAACGCCCAGTCGCAGATTTGCCTCAATACGATTCCGGAACGAAGGAAATGTCTGAGAGCATGATTAAAAAGAAATAAAAGATTGAAAGATAAGGGTGGAATGTATGCTCCCAAAACCCCCGAAAATTGTGGTTCTGATTTTGATAGTTCCCGATATAATATCTGTTCAAGTTCCTGATTTACTTTATTTTTTTTTATTTGCAAAAAAGAAAAATGGTTCTCAATTGGAACATCATTAAGGAGAAATTTGGAGTGTATATCACCTTCGTAATTAACTTTTATTCCTCTTTCTTCCATCAGATGATTGCCCTTTTCATAATCTCCGAAAAGATAAACATCCAAATCACCGCTTTCTCTATGTTCAGGAAAAGGATAAAGTTGCCCGATTCCGGGGCCTTTAAGAAGAAGGCATTTTATATTATTCGCCCTGTAAATCTCTGTAAGTAATTGAAGTTCTTTAACTTGATCATAATACCTGTCCTCAATTACTTTTACTCCTAATGTCCACCGAATAAGTATTTCTCTGGGAGGATGGTATTTATAGGGTAATCCTTTTATCCCGTCATGAGCTATTCCCAAAACACCTTGGATAGCAGCAAGTTCTATAATTTCCTCCCACTCAGCTGAGGATAATTCGGTAAAAAGCTCTTTGTCGCTCAAATTACCCCACAAACCGTATTTTACAAGGGTTAGTAGCCGTTTTTGAGTTAATGAAAGGGAATTGAACAAATTGGTCATGACTCTTCAATAGCATCGTTGTTCTTTAGCTTCTCAATCCACTTTTTTGAATCGTTCAGTGCAAGAGATTCTTCCACCTTGTATTTACTTCTAAGCAATCCGGCCACCTCTTTTTCATCAAACTCTTTTCCGGTAAGTTGATTCCATAGCCACTCCGAAGTTTTATTCAATACCATGACTCTCTTAAATTCTACTTGCTTGGCACTTTCCAGTAAGACTATTTTTTCTCCGGCTATTTCCCTGATTTTTAAGTTTTCTTTAATTTTCATTATTTACGAATTACACGCATCCCGATAGCTATCGGGAGACGAATTAGACGAACTTATAGATATTCGGGCATCAGAAATTTTTAAAATAATAAATAGCAGGCTAACGATATAATTACGGCAATCACGACGAGTCGCAAGATCACTTTTACTTCAAAAGCCTGCATTCGATCGCATTCCGCAATTTTATGCTTTACCCTTTCTGTTTCAATATTCAAGGCAAGCGCCTTTTTATACCAGCTTCTTGCAGGTCTCCAAAGTTCAATTTTAAAAAAGTCATCCCCATGTTGCATATAGTCAATAAACTCATTTTCCATATGACTTAGTTTGTTTTTTGAATGTTCTGCCATAAAATTATATATTCAACTTTTTATATAAAGATAAAACTTCCATTAAACAACCCATTATTACAAATTCATATACTTAATATCTTAATCCAGGCAAAATATAAAAGTAACAGAATTTTATGATTTAAGCATTTAAAAAAGAAAGTTCCTTCAATTTTTTAGCTTATATATAGCTTATATATCCTTTCCTCTCAAATGTGAAAGGACCGATATCTAATGCAAAAATTGGAACACTTCTCCGTTTATTTCGTTTCAATTAAAATAGAATTTCTTTCTAAATATTGGAAATTTGAAAATAGACAAGTGAAAATAATCAATTTAAAATAATAAGGAGAAACTATCATGAAAGACTCAAAAACCATTATGCAACAATATGTTGACGCTATGTCGGCACACAACATTAACAGAGTGCGGGAACTCCTCCATTCCAAATACTCTTATACAAGTAGTGATGGTAAAAAGCAGGAAGGGATTCAGGCAGGTATTGACATAGCCACGATGTATATGAATGCTTTTCCTGACTTAGAACTTGATGTAAAAAATATCTATACGGTTGGTAATGTAGTAGTTGCCGAATTCATTTGCCAAGGTACACAAAAAGGTAAAATCATGGATATTGCCCCCACAGGCCGAAAGATAGAGTTGCCGGTTTGTGATATTGTTGAAGTACGCGATGGCAAGATTTATGCGGAACGTGAATACTTTGATGCAGCAGCAATGATGCATCAGTTAGGTGTTCAATCCAAACAGTCTTTGGCTTAATCTTGCATATTTATGCAAAATAAACATTCGTATTAGCTTCTTATCTTCTTCGTAATTGGTTCATATTTGGTTTGCTATTTGAACATTTGAATAACTGTATAAAAATGCATTTTTCTTGCATATTTATACGGTTTTTGTATTAATTACCACTGGTCGAATCATAAATCAGGTAAAAATAATTCTGAATTAGTTTAATATGCAATATTCATTACAATATTTGAATTCATGTAAAATTTGAAAATTTGGGAAGCTCTGGTAAGGTTCAAAGGTTGATTTATGTCATAAATTGGTATCTGAAAGTTCTTAAAAGAGATAATTTAAAAATTACAGGATTTGAGTTATAAACAAAATTTCCGGATTTAATGGAATTAATGTAGTCATCCTTTTGAATTACTTGCATTTGAGTTATCAACAATTCTTTATAACCTTTGTTGATACAGTGTTGGTAAGAAAAGGTGAAAATATTTGGCAAACGATTGCACCATGATTATTTTTGAATCACCAGGCGAGCAATAAAAGGCCGCTCCGAGATGAGGAACCGGTGAAGGGTTCTTAGCTGAACAAACAACCGGATCATTTCAGACTGTAAAGTCTGCTCATTATAAGAGCCCGGAGGTTGAACGAAAGAGAACTTGTTCTTCTTCATCCAGTCAGCCGGAGAAAAACGCCAGACGTTCTTTTAATGGCTGAGTTGTAGGGCGGGGAGATAAGGAGATGCAAATTTCCGAAAAATCCCCACGAACCTTGGATCTGAAAAGTAAAAGGTTTCATGTTGTACCGGAGCGGATCGTAAGAAATTCTCTGGTTTCAGTATGCTGAAAACACTCCGTCCCGGAAGGTAAACTGCAAGGAATGCCGAAAGGATAGCCGGAAAGCAAAGTTGTAAAAGGCCTTGCCGGAAGGCGACAGGGTTGAGAGATGCACAGTGTATCGCGAAAGTGATGCAGACTTGCAAAATCCAGCCGGCCAGAATAAACATAACCTGGGGTCCTGGAAAAAGAAATTTGACCAAGACGAATGGGAGCAGCTTGTAAAAGTTGTTCCCATTCTTGTTTTTATATACCGGAATTATTCGAACTGTATCTGCAATTCCTTATTAAAAGACAGAGGTGAAAGCACTTTCAATGCTTTCACCTCAATATAGAAATAATAGGGGTGTAAATTGGGGAAATTTACATTCATTAATACGTTTTGTCTCCTAAAGGTTACCTCGTAAAATATTAATAAATTGATTAAAAAGTCAATTTAGATTTATTCTAAGTCCAAAGAATGATTTTCAGGTATCAAAAATGAATACAAAGTATTTTATCAGATTGACTTAAATCTACCCAATAAAGTTACTTATTACAAAAATTGTAATTACTGTGTAAGAATACAATTTTATGAGGAGATAGAACAAAAAAAGCATTTGATAGAAAGTAAAATGATCTCACTATATTTGGGATATCAACAATAAATGATGGAATTGTTCAATTGGGGTAGTTATGTTATTAACTTAGATACTCTTACGTTATTAACAATTTTTAATAACTCTTGTTGAAACGTAGTTTATAAAAAAGTTCCAATAAATTTGGTAAGTGATGATCTCTCAATTATTTTTGAGTCACCAGGTGAGTAATAAAAGGCCGTTCTGAAGATGTGGATCCGAAAAAGTGTTCTTAGTTGGACAAACAACCGGATCTTACAGGTTTTCGGGCCTGCACATCCGAGGGACATGAAGGTTGAACAGAAAAGAATACATCTTTTTCGTTCAATCAGCCGGAAGGAACCGCCAGACGTTCTTATAATGGCTGAGTTGTAAGGCAGGAAATTAAGAAAACGAAAGTTTCGGAGTTTTCTGGGAACCTGAATACTGCAAAGTTAAAGGTTTCACATAGAGCCCGGGCAGACTGAAAAGAAAGCTTTAACTCATATGTCTCTAAAACACTTCATCCGGGAAGGTAAACTGCAAAGAATACCGAATGGATAACCTGAAAGCAGAGCTTTAAAAGGCTTTGCAGGAAGGTGAAAGGTTGTAAATGCATACGTGTTTTACGGAAGCGAGGCGCATAGCAAAAACAGCCAGCCGGAATAAACATTAACCTGGGGTCATAGACAAAAAATTTGACGATGACGAATGGGAACAACTATAAATAGTTGCTCCCATTTTTGTTTATATTATAACGAAATCAATCCAAATTCCTGATAAATACACCACTTTGAAAATAAAGTATTAATATTTAAGGCTTATTGATTTTATTATAAATAGATCAGAAAATGGAAAAGCAATTAATACTTTAAATCTTCTTAAAAGTGAATTCTCACAAATATTGAAAAAGCTAAAAAATATTACTTTTGAATCTGCAATGGAATTTAAGACTCAAAATAAAAAATTCTGATAAATAATAATTAGTAGGGTACGACAAGAAAATAGCATAAAAAATATTACAGATGATTTTAAGTAAAAATTTGGTATGCTCGAAATTTAATCAGAAAGAAATTTTACCATTCAATCATATCTCCAAATTTATATAGCTCTAAAATTCAGATTTATATCAGGCAATTAATATTAAAAATATAATATCACGAAATATAATATGAAAGAAAGAACAGACTACAAGGCGCAAAATAGTAAGATTTATACAGAAAGTGAGATAGGCTTTGGCACATTAATAGGCGGACCTTTGGCTGCTGGTTATTTTATCGCGGAAAATTTTAAAGTCTTCAACAAATCCGGCAGGGCACGTAAAACATGGATTATTTCTGTTGCAGTGATAATTTCCATCCTTTGCTATTTCTTTATTATTCCTGAACTTTTTGTGAATCCAATCATAATTTTAATAATAATCGCTGCAATTGTGTGGTTCCTTACTGTTCGCCATCAGGGAGAAAATATCAGAAATCATATTAGTTTGGGTAGAGAGGCTCAAAGTTGGATAAAAACTTTCATCGTTTCATTTACTGGACTGATAGCAAGCTTTATCCTGATTTCCGGTCTTTCCCTTTTATTGGATAATTTTGTAAAAACTTCAATTTCCTATAAGACATACGGAACGTCAAACAACGAAATCGCATTTGATAAAACAAAAATCTCGGATATCGAAGTCGATGAAATTGGCGATGCCTTTATCAATGCTGACTATTTTAACGAATCGGATACCAAATATGTGTTTGTGGAGAAAACGAAAAAAGGATATGCGTTATCTCTTGCCGTGCCGGAAAACTTGCCCATCGACACCTCGGCAATAAGGCTGTTTGATAAATTAAAAACTGATTTGCAGAATAACTTTCCCGATAAAAAAATCATTCTTAACCTTGTAGTCGGAAGCCGAAAAAATATTATCAAACAATTTCAGTAAAAGCTCCTAATTAAGAACCAAACGCAACTCTGAAAAATGTTTATTATATCTTACTAAAGAACCGAATATGAAAAAGATGGCATTATTTATTATAATGATATTTGCTGCTTTGGGTTGCAGTAAAGAAGGGGATATCCTGAATTTGAATAAGTCATTCAGTCTATTGTAGAAAAAGCCGTATAATAAAAATGAGCACTAAATATGCATCATATCGGATTCTGTCACGGAAGATTCTCGTAGTTCAACAGATGTTGAATGTCTCTGGGCAGGTAATACTGCCGTGAGGTTTATTTTTACCGACGACGATAATTCAATCGGGTTCTCGTTCAACACAACTTCTCCCAATCAAAAAGATATAACCTATCCGGATTTCAGATTGAATTACTCAGTTTGAAGCTCTGTTCCAAATATCTTCAACAATCAATTATCCAGGAAGAGTATATTGCCGAAATCAGAATTACAAATTAGATCGTAAATTAAACTCTAAAATTTCAATTAGTAAGAATCGCAATACTTTTTAATGTGAAATATAAACCCTTTGTAGTTGGTCTTGAATTCGATTCGGGTAAAATGAACTTAACAAAAGACGCATCAGTAAATTTCCCTACTACCCTTATAACTTTTGGATTATCAATGTAATTGTGTGAAATAAAAATCACGAAAATAAAAAGCCCCAATTGAGATTAGGGGCTTTTTATTTTTAATTTATCCTGCAAAATAAAATCCAATAACCCTCTTGTCATTATTTAATAATAAAGTCAATTCCATTACCTCCCACCTTCTTCGTACCTGGCTCGTACCATGCTCGTATCCTCTTCGGTATAACGCTGATCATAATCCTGATGCTTCTGCAACCTGAATTCCGGAACTCTCAGTTTGCTCATCCTCTTCAGGCTCTTTGCTTCTCCACCAAGTGGCAAGCGCCGAACCGGTAACGTTCATGAGCGGCCCGAATACAGCCGGTGCAAGGCCTACTGTAGCCACCTTTCCCATTTGAAGCGCAAGTCCGGATGCCAGCCCGCCGTTCTGCATTCCCACTTCAAAGGCAATGGTGCGACGGTCTTTCTCCGGCATTCCTGTCAACCACGAAATGGTATAACCAAGCGCATAACCTGAAAGATTATGCAAAATGCTCGTGATCAGAAGCAATGCGCCAACTTCCATCAGGCTGTCCCGCCCTGTGGCTGTGATAATGGTGATAATAAAGGCAATTCCAACCATCGATATCATTGACAGTATTTTTTCAAGCCAATGGCTGTTGCTTCTCAAGGAGTTGTTTAAGGATAACGGCTCCTGAGATCGGAAGCAAATAAAACCATCCCATCGACTTTAAAAAAGGCAATCAAAAATCCGGTCAGGTCCGTTTGCTTCGATTTCATATAAACAAGATTGGTCAGAAGAATGACAATCAGGTACATAGAAAGCTGAAATATTTTCTCCTTTTTGGGTGCATTATCTTTCGAAAAAAGGTTGAAAATGAATCCTGCCACAATGGGAAGAATAATCATATTGAGAATATCCAGCATCATGCTCCAGAAACTTACTTCAATATACTGTCCGCCAAGCCACTTCATCAGTGAAGGGGTAATCAGAGGTGAGAGAAGAGTGGAGATAGCTCCAACTGTAACCGCCAGTGCAAGATTAGCCTTTGCAATATATGACATAACATTGGAAGCAAGTCCGCTGGGAACGCATCCGATAAGAATGATTCCTGCCTTTATCTCAGCCGGAAAATTGAAGATATTGGCAATTCCGAATCCCACCAGGGGCATTATAAGATAATGCGATCCCACGCCTATGATGACCCCTTTTGGCATCTTTATCACTCCTGTAAAGTCGTTCAGGCTCATTTGCGATCCCATACCGAACATGATCACCTGCAGTAATGGAACAATAAGCGTTTTTAGTTGAAAGTCGCCAACTGAGGTAAAATAATGCGGATAAAACATTGAAGCCGTCACTGCAGTAAAGATCCAGATGGTATATGAAAAACCTTTTACAATCTGGAATCCCCGTACTCCAACGGCAAGAGAAATAAACCCAGAAATAAGCAAAGGTCCTGCATTTCCTGCCGACCCATTTGCCATCAGAATAATTGCTGTTGAAAACAGAATAAAAGAGATGATCAGTAAAGTAATATATACTTTCTTCATAGCTTGGTTACAAACTTCAATTCATAATGATGTTGGTAAATGATCAATTATATTTCATAATTCATCATTCATAACGCATAATTCGTAATTCGTAATTCGTAATTTAATGAATTATTCCCGTCGTCTGGCCTATCGTAAACCTTCCGCTCCAGAGATGATCCGATGCCCTCTTATCATTCCATTCATTTGTCGGAGCAAAGAAACTCTTGTCTGTCGGGAACAGATGTTTTTTGACCTCATCATCATTTAATTCGACACCTAATCCCGGAGCTGTATCAGGAACAACGGCAAAGCCTTTTTCCACCAGCTTCCGTCCATCGGTTGTCCTCACAAGATTTTCCCACCAGGGATTATCGACCGCCTGTGTGGTCATTTCCAGTGCAAGGAAATTTTGTGTCGCTGCTGCACAGTGAACGCTTGCCATAAATCCGACTGGTGTTCCTGAGCAGTGCATTGCCATGGCTATTCCATGATCTTCAGCATAATCGCCTATTTTCTTTGTTTCCATGATCCCGCCTGCTGTGGCAAGATCAGGATGAATCAGATCCACAGCATGAACATTGCAAATCTTCATAAATTCTTCCTTCAGGTAAATGTCTTCTCCCGTGATGGTGGGTGTCTCAATCGCATCGGTTAATATCTTCCACTGATCAGTCATCTCCCATGAAAGCATATCTTCAAGCCATGCCAGCCTGTAAGGTTCAAGGGCTTTGCCCACCCTGATGCAGTTATTGATATCGTAATTGCCGAATCCGTCTGCTGAAAGAGGAAGATCATACCCTACTACATTCCTGATAAAATCAACATACTTTGCAAGTTCCGTAAGCCCCTTGTCCGTGATCTGCTGCTGAGTAAAAGGTTGCTTGGTGCGCTTGTAGGAAGTAATATCATTATAGGGTGGGATCTTCCAGAAGTTTGAATTAACCGTCACTCCCGGCACACGATCAATCATTTCAAGACTTGGATAGAATTTAAACCATGTGAATCCGCGATCATCAATCCGCTGCTTCACTTCTGCCCTGAATTTCGCTTCATCCTTAACAGGCCATTCATGCACAGGAAGATAGGAGTATAATCTTACCCTGTCGCGGTACCGCCCTCCAAGCAATTGCCAGACCGGAACACCATATGCTTTCCCTGTAAGGTCCCAAAGGGCCATTTCTACCGCGCTTACGCCTCCTCCCTGGCGTCCGTTACCCCCAAACTGCTTGATTATCTTGAACAACATCTCCACATTGCAGGGATTCTCCCCAAGAATACGGCTCTTGAGCATCAAGGCATAACGTTCGTCTGCGGCATCTCTCACTTCCCCTAATCCATAAATTCCCTGGTTTGTATCGATCCTTATCAGAGGGTTGCGCGATCCATCTTTTGCCAGTTCAAGCACACAGTAACGCATGTCGGTGATCTTCAGTTCAGAAGGTGCTGAAGAACGACTGACCTTTGAGGTTGCCTCAGCAATAGTATCTTCTATCGGTGCTAACATAAAAGAACCAAGCGCCACACCTCCTCCAATTGTTTTCTTCAGGAAGGAACGGCGGTTATCATGGGTCGATGTCTTAAGGGTTGCTTTCGTTGCAGTATCCGAAGATTCAGCTACTTGAGTCTTGTTTTTCTCAAAAATCTGTTTTATAATACCTTTCATATTTAGTTGTCATTAGTAATTAGTCATTTGTCATTTGATATTGCTTTCACCCTCTATTTCGGTATTGCATTCTTCCTGATATACTGCTCAATAGGAGAATTGGGATCGTAAACATTATTATCAAAAGGAATTTCATTCATATAGTGATATCCTTCCGCCCATTCAAACCCGTACTTTTCACCAAGTTTCTTATTGTGTTTAAAGAGAAAAGCTTTGGCATAATTAAAATTTACAGTATGATCGTCCCCTTCAAGGAAAGGGAGCCGTTTCCCTTCTTTGGCGAGGCGGTCTCTCAACTTGACTCCGTTATTCCCCGCCGGACCTTTAGCATCATTTAAAAGATTGACTTCGATTTTCTTATCGATGTAATCACTTATATCTACGATGAGGTTATTTGTCTGACCGTTTCTTGAATAATAATACCTTTCTTTCGGGGTATAAGGGCCGATTCCGGCGGCGAAATGTTCAGAGTAGTCATTCATTCCGGCAATCCACCTTGCAGCCTCAACAGCCCTTCCTGTAACGTAATGATCAGGATTTTCCTCATAGTGATCCCACGGATCCATGCACACAATTGTATCCACTTTGAGGAATCTGAAGAGAAAAATAAATCTTTGCTTCAGGTCCTGTATTCCAATACTGTCCATCTGATGGTGAGGCATCAGGAATTCGAACGAACCTTTCATCCCGTAAAAATCGGCAATGTTCTGGTTATCGATCCTGTGCTGTTTATACTCACCGGCACCTCTTGCATCATCCGATACAGAACAAAGGTATCCTGTGTACCCCTCGTCCAGCAGCTTCGCGACAAGTCCGCCTGCAGAAAGGGGAATATCGTCGGAATGAGGCTGGATGGCCAGAAGCACCTTTCCTTTATGAGGTTTTCCCTTGACCGGCCTTTCAATTTTAACCTCTGAATAATCGACATCATATCCCCATGGAACTTTTTTATCGCGATCCTCCTGAGGAGCTTTGCCTGATGATGCCGAAGCCCATGTGGCAGATCCCACAAAGGCGCCTGTAGCCAATCCTCTCTGCAAAAAGTCTTTACGTTTCATGATGCTGTGATTTAGTCGGGTTTCATGGAATTTTCCAATACGAATTAAGTTAATAGTTGAATAATATCAAAATCTTTACCATGATTTACTTGATTAAAGGATTAAAAGATTAAAAGAATGGAAATTTATAAGTCCGGATACAATAAAGGCCATTTTGCCCAAAGATCAATGAAGATATGTACAACTACGCTCCCGAACATGGTAAAAATAAGGCAGGAATGATGTAGAATTAAAAAAACAGAAAGCAGGAATTAATTGGATCCCCATTACTACAATCGCCCTGATTGAATAATGTCAAAACTATATCAGAAATATACCTTGTTCAGTACTTCTTCGGTTTTACTTTTGTTTTTGTTCGGTTATAACCGAAGGATATCTGTTTAAATTCGAATAAAGAACAATTTATGATACAAAGATGATATCAACATAGTTCAGGGAAAAATAGTAAATGAGACTGTCGGGAACTGATGGCAAAAAATTAATTCCCAAACAAAGTCATTACTTGAAGGTTAATAAAAGATTGTGTGAATGATCCAGAAGGAATGATAACTGAGTAAAAGTTTTGTTCTTTTCTGGATATTATTTAATTTAGATCAGGTTTAGGTTAACAGCAAATAATTATTGCAATAAAAAGCCTAAATTTGATTTATCTTTTTTTGAATCGCTCTAACTTTGTATTGATCAGGACGGCAGTTCATTTAACAAAATGGTATGTTTGCAGCTTTTTAAGAGATTTCCAGTTAAAAATACGACATTCTCAATAGGATTTCTTTAACTTACGCAAGATATTTGAGAAGAAATTTTAAGATCGGGAAACTTAAACCAAAGAAATATGAGGTATCCAAAGATAAATCCCCAGAATGATATTAAACATTTAGTCAGTGTACTTTTAGGGCTCATACCGATGGTGGCGTTGTTTTTCTTTCTGTCGCCTGTTGATTCCGCTCTTGATATGTCAACAAACAGCACCTTGCTCCGAATGATGCTTTTTTCAGCATTTTTCATTGCCCTCACGGCTATTCCAAGTTTTTTCATCTGCAGACATAACTCCCAAAGTGTATGGTATTTACCGGGATTCGTTGTTCTTAGTTCCATGTGGCCCGTAGCAAAATCAGTTTCAGGTTATTGGAGCCTCAATGCCAAGGTGTGGCTTTTTGTAGCAGCTTTAGCGGTTGCCACTGTTTTGGGCATCCTTGGATCTTTAAAAAAGGATAAAATCAGCGGAGAATAGTTTATTCAGTAATCAGTAAAGACGTGGCACGCCGCGTCTCTACTGTTTTTTCATTAATGACTGCAGGTATGCTGGTGCCCGCTGCCATGATGTTCTTCGTGCTGACGGCAGCTTATACCGTTGTCGGTTACAAGACCATCCAGATAGTTTCTGACAACTTCTTCGGGAATGCCTGAACAGCCGCGAATAACTTCAATACCCGCATTATTCAATACATTTATTGCACCGTTGCCTATTCCTCCCGCAAGCATTGTGGTTACACCAATCTGAGCTAAAGTGCCGGCTATATTCGATTTACAGCCGCAGCCCTGTTCTGATTTCAGAATTTGGACCTTCTCAATTTCATTTATTTCGGATACAGTATATATCCCGTAAAATTCACAATGACCAAAGTGGCCATCTACCTGGTTACTCGCTGTAACCGGAACTGCAATTTTCATAATTATTTAAATTTTAATTGTTTGGCAAATGATATTAATATTTCTGTTTTAAATTATTTAATAGCAACTATCTCAAATTCAGGCGGATTTGCAATTGTCTTTTTTACCTTGCATAATGCTGCGGCATTTATGACCGCATCCCTGTATTTATCCGGAAAATCCTCAGGCAATTGAATCTCGATTTGAATGTTGACCGGCAGTCCTGTTTGTTTATCATAGGATGCTGTCTGAATGATTTTTATATCTTCTGCCGGGATATTTCGCTGATCACAAAATGATTTTATGTAAATCCCCGCACATGTCCCGATCGAGGCTAAAAACAATTCAAAGGGTGCAGGGGCAGAATTCTGTCCGCCCGCGCTGATTGACTGATCTGTTCTAATGGTATGCCCGCCGATATGAGCCGTTATGACTTTCCCACCATCAATAGTAACTTCCATATTAATTGTATTTATTGATTTTCACTTAATTGATTAAGACAGACTAATTCATTTTTGCCGAATCTTTTGCAGTCAGCACATTTAACGTGATTTTCAAGTCCCTCGATTAATTTGTAGCATTTATTGCATCTGAACCATTCTTTATCAAACCGGTAATTCCCTCCTTCAATCAGTATCGATTTGCCCTCGACAAAAGCATTTGCTATTATCTTTAACGCCCTGTTGTAAATGCGTGTAAAAGTCGGACGCGAGACATTCATCAGTAAGGCCGCCTCATCCTGTGAATGTAAATCATAATCCACCAGCTTGAAACTTTCATATTCCTCGATCTTAAGTCTGACTTCTGCCGCTTCACATACAGGCAATCCAAAAGGTTTATAACCCTTCATTATTGGCGGATTGCAGACCTTTCTGCTTTTACTCGGGCGTGGCATTTCCCTTTTATTAAATTATATAGATCACTTTACTCTGGATTTGTTGCAAAAATAATGAACCTACGTTCATAAACAAAAATATTTTCTAATTTTGTAATAAAATTTGTGCCGGTATTCATAATTGGAAGACAAAATGGTGATTACAGATAAACAGACAATACATCAAACACGTAAATAATTAAAACCAGCTTGTATATCAATAAATAATCACGAAAGAAATGACGAATTACAGTGATAAATTAAAGGCAATTTTATATCATCCGATCGGTATAATACATTCACCATACAAACATTCGAAAGGAACACCTATTCAAACAATAAGCGGATCTGGCATTAGCTCTACTCTTGAAATCTACCCGGAATATTTTGAAGGATTAAAAGACATTGAAGGCTTTTCACATCTGATATTAATTTATCATATGCACCTGATAAAGAAAGCGCAATTAAGCGTTTTGCCTTTTTTAGATATTGAAGCACACGGAGTATTTGCCACACGCTCTCCTGCTCGTCCCAATCCTATTGGAATTTCAGTTGTGAAGCTTGAAAGAGCGGAAGGATGCTTTCTGTTCATCAAAGATACTGATATGCTGGATGGTACTCCGATACTGGATCTGAAACCTTATATCCCGGTTTTTGATGTCAGGAATACAGACAGAACAGGCTGGTTTAAAAACAATATTAATAAAATTTCCAATGCAAAAGATGACGGAAGATTCTGTTGATAAAAGAAATAAAAGTGAGGTTAAAAAACTCTATGACAATCGGTCTCTTGAAATCATGAAGTCGGCAGAAGATGCCTTTGTTCGTGGTGTAAGCCGTGTGGAGGAAATTAAAAACTTTGCACGTAAAGCGGGAATGAAGCGAATCGGAATTGCTTCATGCGTTTCGTTCCCAAAAGAAAATGAGGCGGTGAAGAAATTTCTTTCAGATGAGTTTAATGTCTACAGTATCGATTGTAAATGCGGAAAAGTTACAAAGCAGGAAATGTTGGGCGGGACAGGCAACAGTATTATGTGCAATCCTGCCGGTCAGGCAGAATACCTTAAAGAAAGGAATACTGAGCTAAATATATCATTGGGTCTATGCGTCGGCCATGATATGATATTTAATCAGAAATCAGCTGCGCCAGTGACTGTCCTTATAGTAAAAGACCATGCAAACAGGCAGAATCCGATGGAAAGCATAAATAACATGATCGAAAAATAATCCCGAAACAGAGAAAAAGAAATTCAATGATTGAACGTGAATATACTTTCAGGGTTATGTACCCTGATACAGATCAGATGGGGACAGTGCACCATGCCAATTATGTGAAATATTATGAGGCCGCACGTTGGGAATTGTTCCGTGCCATTGGGATTTCATATCATTCAATAGAAAATGCCGGTTATATGCTGCCTGTAACGAGAATGAATTTCAGATTCCTTAAGACCACTCATTACGATGAAAGATTAACGGTAAAAACAACCCTTCAGGCGATAAAAGGAGTAAGAATATGGTTTACCTATAAACTGTATAATGAAAATAATGAACTGATTAATGAGGCTGAAACCGAACTGGCATTTGTCGGGAGGGATAACTGGAAACCTTGTGCACCTCCGAAATTCGTCCTTGATGCCATTAGAGTGATCAATGAACACTGAACACTGAACAGCGAATCGTAAAGCCTGATAGTCTGAAAGTCTGATTTATGACATTAAAGCAGGAATCAATTCTGAAAATTAATAAAATGAAAATAATTACCCTTGCTGAAAATCTTGTATACAATCATGATTTAAGGGCCGAGCATGGTTTATCATTGTATATTGATACCGGTAAAAGTAAAATTCTATTCGATACAGGGCAATCGGGATTATTTATCCAAAACGCCGGTCAACTTGGTCTGGATATCGCCGATGTTGATATTCTTGTGTTGTCACATGGTCATTATGACCACACCGGAGGATTGAATGATTTTATTGAAAAGAACAGTAAGGCATCAATATTGGCGGGGGAATCGATTTTTCTTCCGAAATACAGCGGACACAATCGTTTTATAAGTACTCAAACAAATGATTCAATTATACGGCGGGTATCATTTATCAATTCTGTTACCAAATTGGATGAAGATGTATTTGCTATCCCAAATATCAAAATCGATTATCACCAGGATACTCATTTCGAAAAATTTTATAAAGAAATCAGCAAATCCTTTTATCCGGACGATTTTTCAGAAGAACTATTTTTAGTAGTCAGGAAAAATGGAAAGATCTCTATCATTACAGCATGTTCTCACAGGGGCATTACAAATATCTGCAATACTGCTGTTGGTTATTTCAATCTTCCCATCAATTTGATCCTTGGAGGATTCCACATGAAGAACAGCACAGAAGAACAATACAAGTGGATTTTGAAGTACCTTAAGAATTCCAAACCAGATATGTTGGGAGTCTGTCACTGTACGGGAGTCGAAAATTATGCCCGTCTCATCAAAGATATCGATAAAGGAGTATTTTACAATTATACCGGTAAGGAGATTATTTTTGAGTGAACAGTGAACAGTCAATTTAAAAATATGATGAAAAAATGTTTGAAGTTCCGGTATTTATATATACATTTGAAGTGGTAACCCAATAATGTTACCTTTTACCTTTTCGGAGACCCGAACACACCCTGTGTACGGGTTTCCTTGTTTAATGTAAAGTGTTCAGTGTACAATTATTATTTTCCGTTATTCAGCGCTCCGTTATTTGTCCAGAGTGTGACTCTTCCCAGCCGGTCGTATGGAGGATAAGTATGCATACCGCCGGTTATAAAATCCATAAGTCCGTCATTGTTGAAGTCGCCCAGTCCGAGTGTCAGCAAGTGAGTAGGAGAATTCGCGATATTATGAATTGTAAATTGCTGTTCTCCATCATTTTCAAGCCAGATAAAACTTTGTGCATCGGGATGATCCCATAAGTTGAATCCGCTCACAGAGAAAAGATCCAGATCTCCGTCTTTATCAATATCACAGGCACGAACATCATAAGCACCGGCAAAATTACAAATCCTGTGGTACTCAAAGTTAATGTTTCCCTTATTTTCCAGCCATTGTATTCCATGCCAGGGTCTTGGCACCGGAGGAATGTAATCAAAAGCATCACCGTTGGTATAAAGGATATCCTCATCACCGTCTTTATCAAGATCACATAGGGTTATATGGCTTGATCCGAAATCCTCGTTACTGGATTTGTAGAGAAGTTTGGACTGAAAATTTCCTTTCCCATCATTTATAAAACAATAGATTTCCTCCCATTCCTGACTTATGAGAGTAATTAAATCGGGATCGCCGTCTTTATCGATATCGGTTATTTCGACATTTATTCCACCTGAAATAGTCTGGAGAATATGGCTTTTAAACTTCCAGTTCCCAAGGTTCTCAATCCATCGTGTTTCCCCGTCATCGTATCCGAATTGGACAACGGCAAGGTCCATATCGCCATCCCCATCCAGGTCACCCGCCCTTACATCAGAGACCCTGGCGACATTATTCACTATTACATGTTTAGTGAAATTGCCATGGCCATCATTCTCCAGAATAACGACTGAACCGATTTTATCATTGTTTGGAAATAACATTCCAAGAACAGCAACCATTATATCGATATCGCCATCCTTATCAAAATCAATGGCCTGAACATGAGCAGGAGCAATCAGATCACGCGCGAGCACAGTTTCAGTATATGTTCCAGGAGGAGATTGCCGGATCCATGAAACGGTATTGCTTCTTGCATCGCAAACCACAACATCAAGCAAGCCGTCCTTATCAAGATCTGTGACCTCAATATTGGATATCATGGGAGGTTCGGTAAACGGAGCACCAATCTGACTTGCTTTAAGGAAATTTATTTTCCCGCCTGTTCCGGCAGCTTGTTTGACAGTTTCAGGATTTATTTTTGCAGTACCATCAAATATACCACCAATAATTTCACTTTTACTTTTACCGGATTTACGTGATTGATAATTAATAATCCATAATGGAATTCCAATAATTAAAATCAGGATAACAATAAAAGGAATAATATTCCTTAAACCACTTTTGGTGTTCGTTTTTTTTTCTTTTTCAGCAGACATATGAATAATTAGTATGTGCTACAAATGTATAAATTTTCAATGATCAGTTTTCTTTAAAAAATTAATTATACATTCGGGGACCTAAAAGATAAGGCAATTTAACCTGTCAAACTGATGAATGAATTCGGAAAGAGATATTTCAATTTTTTCATTATTATCGGCTTCGGATTAGTCTCAGCCGGTATATGCCAGTTTTTTGTCCAAAAACCATCTTCAAGAAATATTCATATCCGAAGTTTTCGATATGGCAAAGACCCTTCAATCATCCGATGTAACCGCGGAGACACGCTGCATCTTACTTTTTCGGCAGACGATACCGGTCATTCTTTCTTCCTTGAAGAATTTGATATAGATGTAAAAGTATCGCCTGCAAGGAACGAAGTTGCTGTTTTTAAGATAAGTGATCCGACAAGCCCTCCACTTCTGACTAAAGAGGTTACACTTATCGCAAAACACAAAGGTTTACTTAAATATATTATTTCGAAAAGCAATTTCCGCTGTCATACTTATTGTGGACCAATGCATGCTTTTGAACAAGGTAAGATTATCATTATGCCAAATACCTTATTGTTTTTAAGCCTTGGAATTATAGCAGGAATTTTATTCTTCTGGTTTCTTTCGATCTTCAGATCACACAGGGGCATTTCTGATAAAGATGCAGCCCGGCCAGAATACAAGGATTTACTTAAAAACAGGATTTCAAGATTGTTTATAAAATCAAGATGGCCTCAGATTATTTTGATAATTCTTGCCATGTTGCTGATCTATATTGTTATTCTCACTTCAGCTTTTGGTACAAAAGTGTCAGGAAGAAATTTAGGGGTATTGCTGATGTGGTCTTTATGGTTATTTCTGCTGATAGCAGTTTTTACCCCATTGGGCGGAAGAATCTGGTGTACGATTTGTCCCTTGCCTCTATTCGGGGACTTACTGCAAAGGAGATCGTTGTTTACTCCGGCAAAAGGAAAGACACATAAATATACCCAAAACCTTTACGGGCTTTCATTGAAATGGCCTGCATGGTTAAGCAACGGATGGCCAAGACTCTTCTTTCTCATGATTCTGGCGACTTTTTCCACAACCCTTGTAACAATCCCCAAAGCAACCGCTTTTGCTGCGCTCACGCTTATAATTCTGCCGACAGTGATGGCCTTAATATGGGAAATCCGTGCATTTTGCCGTTATCTATGTCCGGTCAGTGTTATTCTCGGGGCTTATTCAAAGATGAGTTTTCTTGCCCTCAGAAATAAATCTCAAAAAGTCTGTGACAAATGTAAACCTCATTTTTGTGAACATGGAAGCAAAGAAGGATGGGGATGTCCTTATGGCCTGAATGTCGGAGAATTGAATGGGAATTCTGATTGCGGATTATGCCTGGAATGCACAAGAAGCTGTTTGTACAATAATGTTACTCTCTATAGAAGGCCGTTTGCATCAGAATCGGTCCAGCATGTTCGGAATTATAGTGAAGCCTGGTCGATTCTCGCTATTTTCACAATAGCGATAGTTTACTCTGTATTGTATCTCGGGCACTGGCCGGAGGTGCGGGATTGGGTGAATTTAATTGATAAGCAGAACTGGGCACGCTTTGGGATGTATTCTGTCTCATTTTGGGCTCTTGTAACGGTCATTGTGCCGGGAATTGTTTACCTTCTCTCGATCTTAAGCTCAAGATTATCCGGAAATAAGGCCACCACAAAGGAAACCTTCCTTGTATCATCAGGCGCTTTTCTTCCGTTGGGCCTTATGCTGTGGATTGCTTTTGTGATACCCATGCTCTTTGTAAATAAAACCTTCATATTTCAAGCCGCATCCGATCCTTTTGGGTGGGGATGGGATTTTTTTGGAACTGCAGGATTACCCTGGCACCAAATTCTGCCTCAATATATTCCATGGATGCAAGCTTTTGTTTTATTGACAGGATTATACCTGAGCCTGAAAAATATCAGGAATCATTGGATCAATAAGAAGTTCAGTCCGTCTTGTTTTATTCGTTTGAGTCTGCCAACTGTATTTTTACTTATCGCTGTGACGGTTGCAATGGTAATTTTCTTCACAAATTGATTTCGATTTTTTTTAGGCTATCAGGCTGAAGTTTGTCAGACTATTAGTAAAAACCAAATAATATATTTTTCCTGACAGTCTAATAATCTGAAAGTCTAACAGTCTGGCAAAATTTAATTAATTTTGTATATCAACTTGCTCTATACTTGTGAGAAAATGTGGTTTATTAACTGACGGGAAGAAATTCCTATTACTTTAACTTCTGAGATAATCATACTTTCATTCAATATAATTAACTGAAATTAAAAGAAATGAAGAATTTACTCAAACCATCCGCCCGTATGATATGGTCGGGCGGGTTATCGTTAATTAACAGTATTTCCACATTATTTATATCAGTATTGATCTTATTAATCCTGATCCGTTGCAACGGTAAAAATTCCGATAATTCTGAGATGGTATTAAATCTTTCTCATGCCAAAAAAGAATTTCATTCAGTACCTGTCTCCGACAAGGTGTGGGTCTATTACTGGTGGCTAAAAGGGAATGTCACCAAAGAATCTATCACACAGGATCTTACAGAAATGAAAAAGAAAGGGATTGGGGGTTTCCTGCTTTTTGATTCACGAGGTTATTATGATGACTATGTCAATGGGATTATTCCTGTTCCCTTAAAGGAAAAGATGGAATTCATGAGTCCCGAATGGCGTGAAATGGTAAAATATACTATGCAGGAAGCCGCGAGGCTCGGACTTGAGATGAGCATTAACCTGGCCAATACGGGCGGATCACTCAGAGGTCCCTGGGATCTTGGTAAGGAGGGGCCTAAAAAGCTGATTTGGACTTCCGCGAAAGTAAAAGGACCAGGTAAAATAAACATTAAGCTTGAAACTCTTCCGGATACCAAATATTACAATGACGTGGATTTTATTGCTGTCAGATTAAAGTCAGAATCCGGAGAAATCTCAAATAATCCCGGGGATTTGAACAGCAAATGGAATGATATAAGCACCCCTAAAGAAAATGCTCCACTGGCAGGGAAAATTGAAAACCTGAATAACCGTTTGAAAGGAGGTCAGTTTCAGTGGAATATCCCTGATGGAGAATGGGAAATAATAAGATTTGGATCTACTGTGATTGCTGATCCGGGGAGTGTCGATATCCTGAATAAAGAAGCTGTGACAGATTATTTTCACAAGATGGGAACCGTATTGCTTGACGATGCCGGACCGTTGGCCGGGAAAACACTCAAATACTTTTATAATGTAAGCTGGGAAGGTGGAGAACCGAACTGGACGGTTGATTTTGGGCAGGAATTTTCAAAATTCCGCGGTTATAAAATTGATGATTTTATGCCTGTACTGGCTGGAATAACAGTTGATAGTCCCGAAATTAGCAAAAGGTTTATGCGTGACTATTTCAGAACGGTAAGTGATTGTTTCGTCGAGAATTGTTATAAAACAATCGGTGATCTTTGTCATGCCCGCGGTGTCCAATGGCATGCCGAAAATGGAGGACCATGGCAGCGAAACGCGGCAATGTTTAGGAATGCAGATATGCTGACTTTCTGGGGATCGAACGATATCCCTCAAGGGGAATTTTGGGCTGCGAGTTTGAAGGATATCGACAGCAAAACCAATTCACGATATACCGCAATGGCAGCGCATATTTACGGAAAGCCTCTTGCTGCAGTTGAGGCTTTTACTCACATGACAACTCACTGGTCCAAATACCCCTCATTTCTCAAACCAATCGCCGATAACAATTTTACCGACGGAACAAATATGTTTATCTGGCACACTTTCACTGCCTCTCCTCCTGAAATAGGGAAGCCCGGGTTTGAGTATTTTGCCGGCACTCATATCAATCCGAGAGTGACCTGGTGGAACGAATCAGGAAATTTTATGGATTACCTGAGCCGTTGTCAATATTTACTGCGAAAGGGACGTTTTGTTGCCGATGTATGTGTTTATTCAAGCGACAAAAACTATGCAAGATGGGGCCGGGGCAAAAGCTGGAATGATAAATCATCGCTGAAGATCGATCCCGGGTATACATTCGACCTTCTCAATACAGACGTACTGGCCAACAGCCTGAGAGTCAAAGGAGGGAAACTTGTCCTGCCTGATGGGATGAATTATAATGTGCTTGTAGTCGACCTTGAGGACAAAACTATTCCTCAGAATGCCATACAAAAAATCCTGTCACTTTCAAGAGCCGGTGCAACCATCGTATTGGGACAGAATAAACCCGAAAGTACACCGGGTTTGAAAAAATACCCTGATTCAGACAGGAAAGTAAAGCGGATGGCAAATGAACTATGGAATGAATCGCGAGACGGCAAAGTGATTATTGGAACCACAATGGAAAAAGTGCTTAATGATAAAGGTATCAAACCGGACTTCGAGGGACCGTTTGAATATATACACCGTACTTGCGATAATGCTGAAATTTATTTTATTTGCGGAACCGGTGAGGCTGAATGCACTTTCAGAGTGAAGGGCAAAAATCCTCAATTCTGGAATCCTGTAGATGGGAGCGTATCTGACGTTGTGAATTACCATTTTACGGATGACGGACGTACGGTTATTCCCATCACACTTCCTCAGTACGGATCAATGTTTATTGTTTTCAGTGGTACTAAGGAGAATAATTATATTACTTCCCTAAGCGGCCCGGACAACGGTCTGGCAATCAAGGATCACAAAGGTGATACAATCAATATCGTTCTTTGGAAAAGCGGAGAATACAGCTTTACTTCCTCTCTTAAGAAAACAGGTGAGGTAAAGGTTGAGGTTAATTCTCCCATTAATTTAGACAAACCCTGGAATGTAAGCTTCACTCCGGGATGGGGCGCACCCCAAAAGGTACGTTTTGAAAAACTGATTCCTTGGAATACCTCTCCTGATCAGGGCATAAAATATTATTCCGGCACAGCAACATACAAAACCACCTTTGTGTTAACACCAGAACAAACTACCGGTCCTTGTCTTCTCAATCTTGGAAAGGTATGTGATATAGCAAAGGTTAGACTAAACGGAAAAGATCTCGGAGTGGTTTGGACTGCTCCCTGGTCGGTTGATGTAACTTCAGCAAGAAAATCAGGTGAAAACGAACTTGAAATTGAGGTTACAAACTGCTGGGCAAACCGATTGATAGGTGATTGTTCATTACCTGAAGATAAACGTTTTACCCATACCAATGTCAGACTCTTGCCAGATAGAGGTAAATACCGTGATTACCAGGCTTTTTCTGCTACGGATACCTTACTCACTTCAGGATTAATAGGCCCTGTAAGTATAAAATTTGGCAAGGAACAGCAAATCATTTTTTAGTTTCAGGGTTTCAACTCTGTGGTACTATGTGTTAAACTTCGTGTAACTCTGTGAAACTTTAAGAATTATTACAAACAGAGCACTAAGAAAATCACAGAGTTGCATGGAGAATGAAACTCCGAAACTTCAGTATTGAACTATGCTGCCAAAAGTGTTTCGATGTCGAACTTTTTCATTTGGAGCACTACCTTCATCACCCTTTCTGATCTTGCGGGATCGCTGATCAGTTGAGGCAGGATAGCAGGTACGATCTGCCATGAAACGCCGTATTTGTCTTTGAGCCAGCCGCATTGGCCTTCCTCCCCTTCCCTGGTAAGTTTGTTCCAATAATGATCAATCTCCTGTTGTGTATCACAAAAAACCTGGAATGAGACTGCTTCATTGAACTTAAATACAGGCCCTCCGTTTAAAGCTGTAAAAGGATTTCCATTGATTTCGAAATCGACTGTCAGAACTGTGCCTTCTTTCTGTCCATGAATATCATAACCTTCCTTTCCGTAATAACTGATTTTATTAATCTTCGAGTTATTGAATACAGCGATATAATACCTTGCAGCATCTTCGGCCTGATTGTCAAACCAAAGACAGGGAACAATCTTTTCGGTCATAATTTTTCGAATTTAATTAATGTAATGTGGTTTCCGCATATTTTTTAAAGTTGTTCAGTATTGACTGCCAACCGGTTCGCTGCTGATCCGGAGAATGAACGTTTTCGGTTTCAAAGGTTTCGACAATTCGCGTCTTTTTTCCTGAGCCGCTAAAATCAATCTTAACTTTTCGGCCATCGCCCATGGTGTATTCAATAAGTCTGTTGGTTTTTATCTTATCGTACACACCTTCGAAATCAAAACCGGAACTGCCGTCTTTGGCTTCCATCCTGATATTAAATTTGCCGCCCTCCTGCAGGTCATTGATTGCCTGCGGGGACTGCCAATCGTCGGAAGCATAATTCCAATTGATAATATCTTCAGGAGTGGTCCAAAGTTTCCATACTTTCTCTACAGGGGCCTTTATTTTAGCCTGAACTGTTATTTTCTTTTCTTTTGATTCCATAGCATTTTTCTTAATTATCATCCTTTTTTTCAGAGCAATTAAACATCCACTGAACGCCGTATTTATCCACGCAACTTCCGTAATAGCCTCCCCAGAACATGTCGTCAAGTTTCATGGTGACTTTGCCGCCATCAGATAATTTATCAAACAACCTTTTGGTTTCAGCTCTTGTATCGGGTTCAAGACTGATATGCACATTATTGCCAAAAACCAGTTTAAATCCCATAGATTCGGAGGCATCAGTACCCATGAGCACATGTCCGGCGAGGATAGGGAGTTCGATGTGCATAATGAGATTTTTATCTTCATCGGCAATTTTGGGCATTCCTGCCTGTGGAGGAACGTCCCCTAAACTCATAATCCCCTGACCGCTGAACTCGCCGCCAAAGATCGATTTATAAAAATTAAAGGCTTCTTCAGTGTTGCGGGGAAAATTTAAGTAAGTGCTTACTCGTGCCATAATTTTTGTTGTTTAATTTAGACTAAATTAACAAACAGGAGAGACTTTTGTTTTTGAAGCGTCAAAGTTTTAACACTGCAATAGGCTAAAGGCCAAAATACTGAAGACTAAAGGAAAAATGATTAAATGAAACAATAAGGAAGGGTAAATCATTCAAAATTAATCTCAAATCTTTTAGGAATTGAATATTAATCTCCTACGGCTAAGGAGAGAAATAAATGCATTTATCCAACCTGTTATTTTCCCTGTACCATCCCCTAAGCTAATTCAGTACATCAACTGAACTTAAACAGTATTTGAATTGTAAAAACTGTAAATGTACTGAAGAAGTACTGAAGAAGTACTGTAGAAGGTACGAATAAGATACGGCTTTGATAACAGGTTTAAAGGGCTTTGTCAGGTTTTTAAAAAGTGGACAAATATGGTGAAAATTATTACTGCTGGAATTGCAAAGGCGCGATTAATCGCTTCTCTGCATGAGATGACATCGCGAGGGAGCAGATAGGAATATTTTCCTGAATATGAGACGCACGCTGTGCGTCTCTACAAGAACGCTAAATATTAAATTATCAATAGAATAACACAAACTTTGCAGAGAGGCATGACATGCGTCTAAGGATCATGTAATAAAGGTGATTGTAAACCACTTGTTAAGTGATTGAGATTGCAAATCTTAACCAGCTGAAGATAGAATTCTGAATTTATTGTTAAATATAATATTGTTTTGCCCTAATATCCATTCCTGATAATGAATCGTTCATAATATTTGTTTATGATTTGGAATGGCAGAGAAATTTCATATCTTAGCATAATCCTTAAACTAATCCGAAAATATAACTATAGTAATCATTCTAAAAGACTTAACACAATGAATTTTTTAAAAAAATTGTTTATCGAAGGCGCTGTCCTTATGACCGGCTTCGTCCTTCTCAATGTTACATCATCTTCGGCACAGACATGCGATGATCATCAGATGCCGATGAAAGCCAATCCTGATAATTCGATTGAGGCTTCGTGGCTTGCCAAACCGGTGCTCGAATCGAAGCTTCTGGATAATATGGAAGACCTTTCAACCTGGTCAAAGTCAGGTCTTGCTAAAATGAGCCTGACTAAAGAACGCTCAATGGACGGTAAATCATCCGTCAGGATAAAGCTTCCCACTGCCCTTCCGAAAGGTTCAGGCTCATACCCTGCCGGAGGTATCTCGCATCGCTTTAATAATGAGGACTGGAGTGACTACAACAGAATATCCTTCTGGGTCTATCCGGAAATTAAAAATGCAACATGGTCAACTCTTGCCTGTGCCTTAAACAATTCGGGTGAGAAGAAAGTTCCTGATGTTTTTGGGAGAAATGGCCGAAATGATGTTATTCTCGAACCGAACAAATGGAACCATATCGTTTGGGAAATTCCCTACCTCTCACGGGATAAGATCACCAGCTTTTCCATGTTTCATATACTTCAAGGCAAGGCAAGGGCAGGAATAGGCGATACCCTTACACTGGATTTTGATATGCTTGAGCTTCAAAAGGTCAATCCTGATTATTACGAGGGATGGAGCGTTGCGCCGGACATGATCTCTTTCAGCCAACCCGGTTACCAGACAGGAGGAGAAAAAACAGCCTTTATGGATGTTACGGGAGCAAAGGAGTTTTCTTTGGTCAATGCCCTGACCGGCAGGACGGTTCTTACCAAACCGGTTAAGACAATCCAGACCTATGTCAGTAAATTTAACGTGCTCAATTTCTCTGAGGTAAGACAGGAAGGCACTTTCATTCTCAAAGCGGGTGATGTAACCACACGCCCGTTCAGGATCGGTGAGGACGTATGGATGGAGTCTGTTTGGAAAAACCTCAATTACTGGTTCTGCCAGCGGTGCGGATTTGAGATTCCCGGCATTCACGACGCCTGCCACAGGGATGTAGTTGCGACAAAGGATACAATGAAGATTGTTGTCAACAGCGGGTGGCATGATGCAGGGGACCTAACGCAAATGATCTATAACACCGCTCCGGCCGTATATGCCATGTTCAGTCTCGCAGACCGCCTAAAGGGAAAGGACAAAGAGCTTTATGACAAACTGATCGATGAGGGGAAGTGGGGACTCGACTGGATGCTCAAAACCCGTTTCAGCAACGGCTATCGTCACAACTTCGGAGGCATTGGCAGATATACCGACGGGATCATGGGCACTTCAGACGATATTCATTTCAGGGCTCAAAACACTCCGTTTGAGAATTTCCTCTCTTCAACAACCATAGCGAGGGCAGGGAAAACTCTTCGCAGTATCGATCCTGTTAAAACCACCCAGTGCATCGAAGCCGCCGCTGAAGACTGGGAAGCGGCAGTTGCAAAAATGACCCGCGGAGAGGTTGAGGTAGACGGTGAAGCGATTATGAGCTCAATTGCACTGTATGAATTGACAGGAGAATCAAAATATGCCGATAAGGCCAAACAGTTAGGAGACTCGCTGATGAACAGCCAGCAGCAGGTTTATCCTGACTGGAAAATTCCCTTTGTGGGATTCTTTTACAGGGATCCCGACAAAATACAGGTTTTAAGGTATAACCCTATTTCACAGGAACATGCTCCGGCTATGGCGCTTGAAAAACTTTGCAAGACTTTTCCATACGATCCGAAATGGATAGACTGGTATACTGCTCTTGTTTTAAATGCAGAGTATTATAAAGCTGCTGCAAAATACACGCAACCCTACGGGATGATTCCGGCCTCGATCTATAATATCAACGAGGTACAAAAAAGGAGCCTTTACGGGCTTCAGCAATCAAGCCTTTTAGCTGGAGAAAGATACGGAACCTTCAAAGACCAGGTTAAGAACGGTATGGAACTCGGCAATGGTAATTACCTGCGTCTTTTCCCGGTCTGGTTTGGCCACAGGGGAAATTTTGGGATAATGCTTGCACAGGCAAAAGCCGTAGCGGTCGCTTCTCACATGCGAAAGGACCTCGACGGGATCAATCTCAGCCGTCAGCAGATGGAATGGATTATCGGCAAGAATCCTTTCTGTCAGAGCACAATGTGGGGTGAAGGGTATGATTTCTCACCGCTTTATACACCAAGTTCAGGCAACCTCGTAGGAGGCCTCCCGGTAGGTATAGAAACGGACGAAAACAAGGATGTTCCTTTCTGGCCGGCTTCAATACTTTATAATTACAAGGAAGTGTGGTCGAATCCGGATGCCCGCTGGCTGTGGCTTTCAGAGGAAGTGGCCCTGCCTTCGACTCTTGAGATTCAAGGAAATATTGAGAAAGACATGACAATAAAAGTCGTGGATAAGTCGACCGGATGGTCAAAGGATATTGATTTGCTGAAAGGTGAAAAATGCCCCTCAACCGAAATGCCCGAAGGGAAATACACGGCACAGTTTAACGGCATGGAAAGGGAATTCACCCTTTTGCCGGGAGAGAATTGTGTGCTCGACTTAAATAATCCTTTCGCATTTTCAGTTTCACAGGAATCATCCGGACGCGGGAAGGTCCGCATTACCATTACCGCTCAGGGCAAAGGGCAGGTTCAGTTTGATATGCGGGGATGGAACATTGAATTGGGAAAAAAGGTTCAGCGCTCGGTTGTGCTTGACGACAAACCTGCGAAGCTTGTCTGGGAAGCAACAGTTTCGGATTCAAAGAAGCCATGGGTGGGAGTTATAATTCCTGACGGCAAAGTAGATGAAGGGAAAGAGATTCATGATATAAAAATGTAAATTTCAGGATATTTAATTACCTAAACAAAATATCAGCTAATTTGAACATTAGCTTATAAGATCAAGAAAAGCACCCGGAACAGTAATATTTCCGGGTGCTTTTTCAATTAATATTAAATTTTTATAACATTTTAAAATCCATGAATCAAATAAGGAAGATTACATAGGAAGCAATATTTAAAACAATTAATCAAAATAAGATGAGAAATTTACAAATGTTTTTATAAACTGTGTAATGGTAAATTCATTCATTTATTGTATCTTATATAAATGAATTTTATTATTAATAACGCAAAAGGAAAAAATGAATAATCTATGGAAGCAACATGAATTAAAAGCGGCAGCATTTGCCAAACTGGCGGCAATTCATTTCCAAAAAGCGGCAGAATTTAATGATGCCGGAGATTTTGCACAGGCTCTTCATCAATCCCTGTTAGCGGCAACTAACATGGATCGTTCATCCCTGCATGCCAAACAAGCCAACGACTATTGCTTTAGAAAGCTGATATGCGATACCAATGAATAAATAAAAACTGATGTAATTCTGAACTGGAAGGAACAAAACTTCAGGAATTTATATATTCATATAATTTGGAAATTTTAATTAAAAAAGATGAAGGATCTTCAATCACACATTAATATCATAATAATATAAGAATTATGTAATTATAAAATGAAATTATGTAATATATTTTTAATCTTTTTTTATTAAAATGCACTCGTGAAAAATAAAGGATTTATTGGGGATTTATGGATGATGATTGGTCAGAACATATCTTAAAAGCTGCAAAATATGCAGAATGGGCATCATTGCATTATAAAGTCGCGGCAGATTATAAAGAGACAGGGGATATGGAAAGAGCTCTTTATCACGCTCTTATTGGCGCAACTGATCTGGATTATGCTTCCCGTCATGCCAAAATAGCCAATGACCGTTTTTACAGATCATCAAAGAATGGCACGCTGGAGATACTTACCAATAACGGTATTTAATTGAGAAATCCATTCTTCTTCATTTTTTTATTTTTACCTCTTCCTGATTTTCAATACATTAATTAATTAATTTCCTGATCCATTTATTTAATTTTATAAAAATTAAATACTGATTTATCAACCAGGTGCAGTTTCTTCGTGAATGAAATGATAAGTCAGGTGATTCATTTTTATTAAATTCGTCACAACAAAAAAAATCAAAAACTTATGACCTGACAATTGAAATCATGACAAAAAATTCGAGAAGAGATTTTGTTAGAAAACTGACAGTGTTTTCATCCCTTGCAGGAGTGGCAAACCTTTCAGCCAGAGCTTCGGTGCAAAATGACAAAACTTTACAGGAAATTGAAAAGTTCAAAAAGATTGATGTTCATATGCATATTTCTTCGGATGCGGTTTACCTGAGGGAAGTGATGGACGAATTGAACCTGAAGATGAATATAATATGCAACATTGGACTTCAGCCCGATCGGTTAAAAGTACAGGTTGATGCCGCAATTGAAATCTGCAGGAAGTATCCTCGTTATTATTCCTGGTGCACGACTTTTGGATTTGAACGGATGTTTGATCCTGACTGGACTGAAAGGGTAAAGAAATATCTTAAATACGGTTTTGATAACGGAGCCCTGGCAGTAAAAGTATGGAAAGAAATCGGAATGCAGGTGAAAAAGCCAGATGGTGGGTTTATCCAGATCGATGATCCTCTGTTTGATCCCATCCTCGATTATACAGAGCATGAAGGAAAAACTCTTTTTACTCATATCGGTGATCCTGTCGATAACTGGTTATACACAGGAGCTGATGGAATACAGCATTTCTGGTATAAAGAAGGAGCTGATATTACCGTGAACAGGATCGGAAAATTCCAGGGAGAAGTTTCCTGGGAGAACCTTATGCTTGCAAGAGACCGGATGATTGCAAAGCACCCAGGGCTAAAGATAATAGGCTGCCATTTGCTGAGCATGCCCCATGATGTTGACCTCGTGGCACAACGTTTAGACAGGTTTCCCAACCTTGCAGTGGATACTTCTCTGACAGTCCCCTATCTTATGGGACAGTCAAGAAAAAAGGTAAGGTCATTTTTCCTGAAATACCAGGACAGAATAATATATGGTCTTGATGAATCAGGAGGCTTGATCCCGACAAAATACCTGAAAGATATAACCAAAGTCAGGAAGCAATGGACTAAGGAAGAAATCTCAAAAGAAAAGAAAAACCTCCTGCAAAGGTATAGAAATGACTTCATTTACTATTTTACAGACAAAGAAATCCGGTCAAAAGACTATTCCATTAAGGGAATTGCTCTTCCGGAAGATGTTCTTCATAAAGTCTTTTATGAAAATGCTGTTAAATGGGTACCGGGAATAGAAAAGAGTTATGAGAGATAAGTTATGAAAATCTGATGGGAGAAAAGTGAATATGAGAAAATGTGAGCGTGTGAAGGTGAGAGGGTGTGAATTTCCCACTTTCCCATCTTCTTACTTTCTCACAAATTCCTTCATTCTTGATTATGCTTTAATTCTTTTCGGCATTCCATTTTCGGGATTTTCCATCTGAGGAAATGGAACCTGATATGCTGTTACCATTGATAATACCGGAGTATTTTTCATCATCTGCCATAAAAGTTATTTGATTTCCATTGAGTCTGCCCTCAGATATTCTTGACCTTCCCTTGTTTGTTTTGATTGTTCCCTTTAGCTTTTGAAATTCCTGTTCCAGTCTTAATTCCCCTTCAGGCATTTGCCAATCACCATCTGCTTTTGCAGGAACAATCCAAAGAAGGGCATCGCACCAGGAATCGCAGTCATCAGCTGTAACAGTTTCATCAGGCTCCCACTCTCCCATCCTGAATGTATTGGTCACAATCCGGGTACCTGGTTTTAATGCGAGTAGTCTGGGACGCAGCTTTAAATTGATATCAGTGAGCAAAAACATGGTGATCACAGTAGCCTGGGATAAATCGGTCAGGAAAAGGTCACCCTGTACAAATTCCGCTTTATCACTCACTCCCTCCTTTTTCGCATTTCTTTTCGACAATTCAACCATTTTCGGATTGAATTCCACACCTCTTGCCCTTGCACCCCGTTTGGCTGCAGTAATAACGGTTCTCCCGTCACCCGAACCAAGATCAATAACAAAGTCGTTTGAAGTGACTTTAGCAATATCCAGCATTTTATCAACCAGGACCTGCGGTGTGGGAACCCAAACAACATCCTTTCCCGCCTGTCCTGAATAGGGTTCAAAATTTGAATCCGTTTGCTCTTTCTGAGCAAAAGCACTTCCAAATACAGATGACAAAAAAATTACAATAAACGTCAGTCTGAAAAACCGGCTTAAATTCAGATTTTCCATAATCAAAGGTTTAAGTTATTTAATGATCCATTCTAATAAATTTTAAGTCCTATTTAAAAAATCAAAAGAAATTCTGTTATCAATCTTCCTTATGCATGTCCATGCCTATACTATCCAGTTCAGGCTCCTCCATTAAAATTATTTCCCTTCCCGGCAACTCAGAAATCCCGTTGCTTCTCCTGAAAACATAATAGGCTGGAATGCCTGCAAGTACAGTTATTACAGCAATTGAGGATTCCATGGGCCTTTCCAGATAAGACAATCCCAGAATAAGCAAACCGATAAGGATATATAAAAATTGTGTTGCAGGATACCCAGGCATTTTCAAAGCTTTCGGATTCTCTTTTCTAAGTTTAACCACACCAAAAACTGTCAGAACAGGAAATATTCCAAGGGCAAATCCCATGTAAGTCAGTACCTGCTCAAAAGTACCTGACAGAACAAGTATTACTGCGATAAGGCATTGGAACAAAATAGAATTTGAAGGGACTTTGAATTTTTTATGTATCCGGGCTGCAGATTTAAAAAACAGACCATCTTTGGCCATAGAATAATATACTCTTGGACCAATAATAATAAATGCGCTTAGAGAGGAAAAAAGAGCAAAAGCTATAAGCAATGAAAAAAGGACATCTGCAGATCTGCCGAACAGATTTCCCATTGCAAGGCCGCCGACCGATATCACACCTTTCATAGCTTCCGGATTAATTCCATAAACATAAAGCATATTGATGCCAAAATAAAGAATGATCACAATACCGGTACCATAAAGAAGCGAGCGCGGAAGGTTTTTTGAAGGGTTCTTTATTTCTGAACCCAAATACGTTGAAGCATTCCATCCGCTGTAAGCAAACATAATCCACATCAGGGAAAGCGCTATAGTTTTCCATCCTGCCAGTCCGGAAGGGAGTTTACTGCCTTCGCTGAAATGACTTATATCTCCATTACCGGAACTAAAGCCAGCCACAAGAAGGATGACTATCAGAGCTACTTTCAGAAGCGTCAAAATATTTTGTATCCTCGCCCCGTATTTTAGGCCGCGGTAGTGAATGAAAGTGAATATCAGGATTATGCTTACGGCAATCATTTTCCCGGTGACAACATAACTGATCCCTGAATTGTTGAGAAAAGCTGGAAAACCGGGTACCGCCCTGGTGAAATATTCGCTGAAGCCAAGTGCAGAAGCCGCAATCGGTGCAGAAAAACCGACCATAAAGGAAACCCATCCGCTCAGAAATCCCATAAGAGGATGGTAAAGCTTTGAAAGAAAAAGATATTCGCCCCCGGCACCTGGCATTGCTGCACCCAGTTCGCCGTATGAAAGAGCTCCGCATATGGCAATTACTCCCCCCACTCCCCATAAAACCAGCATCAGCACAGGATCATTCAGTCCTGCTATCAAAAGGCCGGAAGTAGTAAATATTCCCGCCCCGATCATATTGGCAATGACAATATTGGTCGCAGGAAAAAACCCGAGCGTTCGCTTAAGTTTTTCAGAACTCATAACCGTCTATTTTTCCGAAAGTTTATAGCTTATTGAAATACCCGCACCTAAAGTATTTACAGTGGTTTTGTAGTTCTTAAGACTTTCAATATAATCAAGAAAAATATCCTGTCCGCTGCTGCCAAAAGCACGTCTTCTCCCTGGTCTGCGCTCAGTTACATTGTGAGCCGTAAAACATCCTCCAACCTTCAGCTTTGGATCAATATCAAGGAAATAGTTTTTATACCACGCTTTATCGGCATCTGAAAAAACAAAATCAAAAGGCCCTTTTAATTTCTTCACGAGAGCATGTGCATCCATCCTGTATGCCTTAATGTAATCCGAAAGCCCGGCCTCTTTGAAATTTTTAAGTGCCGTCTTGTATCTTTCTTCGTCTATTTCAATGGTAATCAGCTTACCTCCTGTTTTACTAAGCGCCCAGGCAATCCAAATTCCCGAATGGCCTGTCGATGTACCTATCTCCAGTGCTGATTTATAATGATTTTTAACTATGATATCATAAAGCGTCTGACCATCTATAGAGGGGATGTTCATATCATACCAGTGCCCTGCATGAGAATCAAGAAACTTTTTAACTTTTGCATCAAGAGCAGGATTTGACTTAAGATTCTGGGCATTCGACCTAAGAACCGTTATCGACACCAGAAAGATCAAAAAAATAACAACAGAGACCAGTTTATACCTTCTCATTTTAATCAATTAAATGAATTTTCGACTAATCCCGCATGTGCGGGGACGAATTTCAGTTTATCAGCAGTCTTGTTAGTTTATCGAGACCCGATTCTATAATAAGAATTTAAGCTAAATTAAAAATAAATGACCGAATTAAAAAGCTTTTAGGCATAAATTACTGATGTGCTGATATGGTAATGTGCTAATGTACTGATGTGCTGATATGAGGATTATATTTTTGATTTAGTAAATTTCTATTTTATCACTGATTTCCAGCAAGATTTTTCGTAATTTGTCTATTCGTGTAATTCGTGTAATTCGTTATTATGTAATTTAAAGTTCATGGTCATGAAAAATCTGAAGAAATATGAAAACAAAAAACCTTGCCTGTGCCTTTTGCCTTGCTTTTATTCTTATTCTGCTGAACTGTTCAAATAAACAGGCATCAAAAGAAGATAAATTTTCCCTTATGCGTAAAGCAATGGTAGAAAAACAGTTAAAGGGAAGAAGGATCCAAAGTAAAGAGGTCCTTGACGCCTTTATGAATGTTCCCCGCGAAAAATTCGTGCCTGAGTCTTACCGAGACTACGCTTACGAGGACCGTCCCCTCCCGATTGGTCATCAGCAGACCATTTCGCAGCCTTATATTGTAGCCTATATGACAGAGATACTGAAGCCCGAAAGCACTCAGAAAGTCCTTGAAATAGGCACAGGATCAGGATACCAGGCCGCTATTCTTTCCAAATTGTACAAGGAAGTTTATTCTGTTGAAATTGTAGAAGCCCTTGCCGAACGTGCAAAAAAAGCGCTGGAGGAAGGAGGATTTAAAAACGTAAAGATCAAAAGAGGGGACGGTTATGAGGGATGGAATGAATATGCACCTTATGATGCAATCATTGTTACGTGTGCTCCGGAAGATATACCCCATCCGCTTGAAGACCAGTTAGCCGAAGGAGGCAAAATGGTTATCCCAGTAGGAGGATATTACAGCCAGGTGCTATACCTGCTTGAAAAAAAGAATGGCAAAATTAAAGAAACCGAGACATTACCCGTGATATTTGTGCCTATGGTAAGAGAAAAAAGTGAACAGTAATAAAGAATTCATTTCATAAAATAACAAATCAATATATCGGATAATTGAATTTATATTAATAAATTTGTTATCAAATTTGTACTTAATACTCAGATTTAACTAACTAATTTAAAACCCAAAAACCATGAAGATGAATCGTTTGGATTACTCATTACCCTTCAGCCAATTGCTATTACCCATATTTAGTGTACAGATCGGATAGAATTTCCGTTTAACGGAAAATTTAAAGTATGCCGGGATAGGGCGTATAAAACTCTGCAACAAATAAAGTATGGGAATTTGATCCTTCCAGCCAATTGACAAATAAGAAATCAGCAAAGAAAATCACAATGTTATATTAATTATGAAGTTAATAAAATTTACATTTTCTTATAAAATAATACTGGTTCTTTTAATTTATTATTGTTGCCCGGGATGTAAGCATGATGATTCAATTCCTGAGGTAAAACCTCTACTGCGAACTAATCCTGTCATACTGGGTGATAATGATGATGAGCTTCGCCTATCGGGTGATTTTATTCTGTCCGGTACTTATAAATCAATCCGGTATGGTTTTCATCTTGATCTTGACGGATCTTTTAAAAATCCTGTTGAAATTGAATCGGGGACAGATAATCATCCCGGAAATTTTGAATCTACTGTTTATCCTGCATTAAAACCTGATGTAACCTATTATGTCAGAACATGGGCGATAAGTGACAAATATAAAGTGTTTGGTAATTCAATTGATTTTCAGTCAAAAGCTTCAAGATTAGGAGAACCTGAACCCATTATTACAAAAGTAATCCCTCAAAGTGCCGCATGGGGAGATACCATTGCCATAACCGGGAAATACTTCGATTTTTTTGGTTCAGAAAATAAAGTATTTATTAACGGAGTGGAAGCAAAAACCTGGACTCATAGTGATACAATTCGCGCAATTATTCCAGATTGCCCTGTTGTCTTGAATAAATTCAATATTTCAGTAAAGACAAACAACAAAGTATCTGAAAAACAATTCTCGATTGATTTGAAAGAGATCGTGATTTCGGGAATAAATAAAACAGAAGGCCAATTTCCGGATACTGTAATAGTCAGCGGGGCAAATTTTACAGCTCAAAGAACCACAATCCAAGCTGGAGGAAAGGATGCTGAAATTATCAATGTCACAAAGAACAGTATCTCTTTTATTGTTCCTTATCTGAAGGATGAAAAATCAGTCAAAATTGAATTGATAAGGTCAAATGTCCCCTATACAATAACAAACAATTTTCAATACCATGCCCAACCTATCCTCAATTTCTCCAAAAACATTGCATGGCTTGGAGATACAATCAAGCTTTATGCAAAAAATATTGATTTCAGGGGAGTTGTTTTAAAAATTAAGAATATCGATCAATCATTGACTATAAACAAAAAATGGAAAGACAGTGTGGAGTTTATCCTGGGAGGCAAATATGATGCTTTACAGTTTAACATTGAAATTCAATTTGGCCTGTTCCATCCGGTTGATCCTTATAATAATATATTTATCACAATTGATCAAAAGACCATAATTCATAAAGACATTCTGCTCATTCTTGATAAAAAGGAGTTTTGCTACCATGATGTAATAAGCTGGAGTTACAAAGGAATGTATAATTATTATGATAATCAGGGATTTAAGATTAAATCTGCTGACGGAACCTTCAATTCAACTTATGAAGGATTCGGTTCCTACGAAAGCGACATCCCTCCCGGAGAATATACAATACAATTATATTCTGTAAACAGGACTTCAAATATCGAAACCTTTTCGGTTAATACACCGTCCATCTTCTCTGTTTCTTCTTCATCGATCAGCAGGGATACCAGGTTTCAGATTCTTGGCCAGTACCTGCCTAATTACACGAATTATTTATTCACCCATTTGCAAAGCAAAAGGACCTTCACGATTCGGAACTGGTGGGAAAGCAATGGAAACAGTACAGTACAGATAATTGATCCTATAGACCTCATTGGTTCCGGAGATTATGAACTCGAAATTCAGATATCGGGAAAATCCTTTAAATATAATGGTTTGGTTAACCTTAATGACTATTTCTATTATGTAACCAAATTAAATAATCCGCTTCCTATGTTATCGAGTATTGGCTGTGGATTTACTGTTAACAATAACCTCTATATCCCGCAGCAAAGCGGAATGAGTATTGTTGATTTGAATTCCGGCAATGTCAGAGTCAAAGACGGATATTACAATTACGATCATCAGCCCGTTTTCCTGGATAATAAAATATACGTAAATATTTATAAGGAAGATTTGGGACGAAGTGTCTTATCCTTATTTAACGAAATTACGGAAGATTGGGATGCTGTAAATTCAGATGGTTTACCGGTCGATTTTAATCTGTTCGGATTAGGAGTCTTCAATAACCGACTTTTAACCATATCGGATAAGGGAGATATTTATCAGCTTGATCAGAAATGGACACTTTTGGGAAATGTTAAATCGGATTTATACTTTATCCATTACATTTATTCAATCAATGGAAATCTCTATTTGTGCGATTTCTACAAGGGTGAGATCATACGTTGTATCTACATCCGACTGGAAAGTACAACGATTGATAACGATGCCCGGAATCTATCCTTATAACCTGAGATACATCTTCGAATTAAATAACGAATTGTATTTCTGCGCAAAACCGGGAGGCGGGGTATCCGATCAGTACAATTTCTTCAAATTTAATTCATCGGAATTTCATTCTACCCCCTGGCACCCAATAAAATGGCGTTTGAATTTTATTATCATTTCTGCCCCGACGGAAAGGGCAATGTATATTTTATAAATCAGAATTATGTTTATAAATTCAATCCATAAATGAATCATATTGTTAATAAATATATTTTGCTATTAATCCTGGTTTTCTCATCAGCCTGCAGAATACATGGACAAATGATCGATGTCAGGAATATTATCAGCTTTTCTGTCGGGAATGTATCTTTTCAAGGGAAAGACAATATCTTTTTCCCAAAAAATGCGGGCAATGGCAGCCTGTCTCTCAGGGCCGATTATTTGCATACCGTTCTCCCGTGGATGAAGATCGGGATTGAAGGATCTTATATCATACCTTCTTCTGAAGGCCAGGGAAGTACAGATTTTGCAAGAATCAGCACTGTAAATGAGAATATCTTTACCGCCGGATTTAATTCCACTATTTTTCTTCCTTATAAACAAACCGGATGGAGGAATAGACTCCGGATACAAATAGGCCTCGCCCCCGTTGCGGTCATACATACGGGTGAACGAAACGTGACAATAAACAATAATGTGCTGGACATTGAAACTAATCAGTCTGAATCGGGAGTGATACTATCGCTGAAAAGCCCGGCAACAGGTTTCGGATTTTCAATTACCCCCACGCTTGAATACTATATTTTACAAAGTATCGGATTGAGATTTTCATACAACTCGCTTATTACTTCGTTTAAAAGTGACCTGAAATATGAGAATTTGAACATTTCTTCCTTTAATCTTGGAATATTTATTCCATTGTCAAAAAATAATAAGCTGAACTACTAATAAATATTAACCGCATGAATCATATTAAAAAAGTTCTGACCATCTTATCAGTGTTCTTTTTCTCACTTCATATGATCTACGGACAGAACAGGATGAAACCTTCCAAAACAGGTGAGCCATTCGGAAACTTTTCAGGAATCATTTTTGATCTGTGTTTTTCTCCTTCAGGCAAGACTCTGGCAATTCCTGAATCAAATAACATCTGTTTTTATAATATTGATTCAAAGGAATTGATTAATAAATGGACCAGTGGCCATTCCGATTTAATTCTGGCGGTTGACATATCCGCCGACGGCAGGATTCTTGTGAGCGGAGGACTGGACAGCACCCTGTTAATCCGCGACTTCAATTCAGGCGAAATCATCGGCAAATTAAACTACCATCATGGTGTGATCACGACTCTCAACCTGAATAAACAAAAACCGCTGCTTGCATCGGGCTCTTCGGATAAAACAGTGGTTGTTTATGATATTGACAGACAAAGAATTGTTTTTACAATCAGCGATTTTAAATCGGATATCACTAAAGTAAAGTTTAGTCCGCACGGTGAACTGCTTGCAGTAGCCTCACTGGATAAAACGATAAGAATTTATGATTCATCCGAAGGGAAATTAATAGCCATCCTCGAAGGGCATAAAAAAAGTGTCCGTGATCTGTGCTTCGATGAGAACGGATCCTTTTTATTTTCATGCGGCGACGATTCAAGATTGATAAAATGGGATCTTAACAATAAAAGCCGGATAAAAATTGAACGTGTTGAAGATTATTATTCGGATTGGCTTTTATCTGTTGATGTTACAAGAGATGCCTATGTTACAGCCGGATTGGATTCAAAAATCAATCTGATAACAAACTTTGCAACCTACAACGGCAAAATCGGAGTACCTGTAAATAAGATCCTTTTTGTACCCAACCTGGGAAATACTTTAAAACTTGTTGTTGGAACAAGAGGTAAAGGCGCCTTTCTATTGAATTCATTGCAGTTAAATCTGAAAAATTGATTTAGCGCTGAAAGGTTGATGTGACACCGGTATCATATGCCAATTTACGATGTTGAAAGTCTGCATAAAGGGCAAAGAGCAAAGGACAAAGACAATAGACTAAAGACTAAAGGTGATTGTCAATTGTCAATTGTCAATTATTTAATGCTTCAAGTGCATTGCCGATAAGGGAATTTTCCTATTCCTCTTAACAAGCTTCCCCGGAACTCCCAAAAATTGAAACAATTTTCCTGATCTATTCGTGTTATTTAAATGTTTTTGGCTGAAGTATTATGAAAAGAATTAAATATTCTGATGTTGATCAGCCTTTTTCTTAACTTTAATAATGTATACGTCAGCCTTGTTAACCATTTTGAAACACCATGATTATAATCAGGCTATCAGACTATAGGCTTTAGACTGGCAGGAAAAAGGTTTATTGCTTTTTTCCCTATGGTCTGATTCATTGTTCACTGATCGCTGCTTTCTGATTTTTCTGCTTCTTCTTATGAAACCGAACAGCTGAATCAATGGTTTGAGAGCACCAATGTTTTAAATAAGAGATATTATCAGAAGATGAATTCCTTTTTACCATAGCCAAAAAGATATGGCCTAAACAAAAGGCAAGCTCTTTAACTGAATATTCAGATATTTGTTCTGAAAACGCTCTTTGATTTAGTTTTTTCATTTTATTGTCTGAATTAGGATCCCGATAGCTATCGGGAAGATTTAAGGATTAAAAGATGAATGAATTAATAATTGTACAAAGTTGCCTTTATAAACCTCATTTTCAATTTTATAACCTTAGTAGAAAATTTTTCGCAGCACATATCAACCTTATTACCTTATTTATATGTCATGAATCCCCAATAACCGTGACGAAGTCAATTATGCCACCAAAACACCAAAACACCAAAGAATTCTTCCTTTAGCCTTTAGCCTTCAGTCTTCAGCCTTCAATAGTACCACAAGGTATAGGAGCCGTAGTCCTTATCGGAGATATAGCCGTACGAACGGCAATCGATGTGTAAAAAGCGGTCATTTAAGCCAAAGCCATTGATACCGGCGACACGTAACAGGTGATAGAGATAGCCTCTTTGTGCCACAGCATCATTTAATATTTTCATTTTTAACGGACAGACCAGGTCAACCGCTTTGCCGGACAGATGATACGAATCGGGAGCGCCGCCGGAGATTTTATTACATTCTGCCGTTCGCCAGGTGCTTGTAATGTAAACCGGTTCATTCATAAATTCCCGGATTATTTCAGCGGCCCTAATCAAAGGCTGAGCCAGAGGATGTTCATTCTTTTTATAGTCAGGACACCTGCTGAAGAATTCGTACTCTTTAAAGTGAGGCGAAAGAAGTTTGTCAGAGCCGCGATGGATGGATAAGAACAGCATAATTAAGAATTAAGAATAAAGAATTAAGAATGAATGAGTACTGATGTGCTGATTCCCGAAGCCATTAGGTTCATTGCCTGTAGGGCATAAGGTATTGTAGATAAATGATTTCCAATCCATTTGTTACCCGTAGGTGTTAAACAATTGTAATGACCGTTATTGTGTATCCCCTACGGGGAATAGAAAAATGGGTGCGCTATTATTTTAATGCCCGAAGCGGCAGTAAACTATTTCAGAGAAACCTGAGTAATAAGCAATTACATTTGTGAGCATCCTGAAGGCGATAATATAATTTCATGACAGTCATTGTATATCCCCTTACAGGGAATTGAGAGATTTGTTCGTTCATTTAGGGCTACATTTAGTTAGAACGGCTAGCGCGGTAATCCTTCTCCGTTGTCTTCCGCTTCTCGTATATCGAGGGTGTCGGAGATGGCTTGCGATGAAATTTTCATTAAACGTGTCTTTAAATCCTGAAAGGTCGAACGGAAGCAGATTATCCAGGACAAAGCCTTTTAAAGCCAGCATGACCACGTCATCATCAGGCGGCAAAGACGGAAGGGTCACCGGATCGGGAGGCAGGAGCTGTTCGCAAAAACGAAGCTTGTAAACCACCAGATGATTGTCTTTATGATGAAGGGCAAATACATTGGAGCAGTTCATAAAAGTGGCCTGACCAATACCCATCACATCCAGATCCTTAAGCATCTTTAATGCGTAAGAATAATTCTATAACTACCGGGATCGCCGAACTGAGGCAAGACGTTATAAAAAGAGTCGACATGGGCAAAGGGAAGATCAGAGGCCTGGATAAAATAATCAAAGATGACCTGGTTAGGAACAGGCGGCAGACAGGAGTCGTAAAGCTCCTGGGAAATGAGCTGAATAAAGCCGTCATGATTATAGGCTTTGCCGATATATTGAAGAGGGACAGGCTTATTGGTCAATTCGTTGGTTTTGACATATTTGATTTTAGCCATGTCACGGGAGTCGACCGTTTCGAAAGAGATTTCCATTTTTAACAGCCGGAATAAGCTGGACCGGTATTTCAAGCCGGCGATTAAAAATGATGGATTCCAGATTGAGCGCATAATAATTGAGAATTAAGAATTGACAATTGATAATTAAAGAATTAAGAAATGAAAGAATGAATAGATAAGGCTTTAGATGTCCTGATGTGCGGATAGGCTGTAGGAAAAAGGGGTTGAAATCCATGGATTATAAAAACCTTATTTTTATTTTTTAAACCTCAGTAGAGAAAATTGCATTCCCCCAAAAATCTAACCTTATTACCTTATTAATAAGCGAATAAGTTCCGTTGTATGGATATTCTCATGTTACTAAGGTTGAGACAAAATGAATAATGTTTTCTGTACCCTTCAGCCTTCAGCCTACAGCCTTTAGCCTGATTTGATATTGAGAGTGTCGGAGACCTTTTTCAGGAATTTGATGATCCAGGAGACGGCGGAATAGTCGCCTACGGACGGAACAATCCTGACGACAGCTTCGTAGACGGCCAGCGCTGCCAGAGCAATCAGTTTTAAAGTTGAAGGCGGATCTGCAGAGACGCGATTAATCGCGTCTGTACTGGCAGAGCTATCGCCAATGATGTTGACGATGCAGCCACCGAAGAACAACAGAAAAACTAAAATGCCAGCGAGAATGATATAAAGAGTTTTCATAATAAAAAGAATTAATAATGTGCTGATGTGCTGATATGCCCCGATAGCTATCGGGATTTATTTACCTGTAGGGCATAAGGTATTGTAGATAAAAGATTTCCAATCATATTTTTACACCGTAGGTGTTGCGCAATTATTTGTTTGTTGGTTTTCCGTATCCCCTACGGGGAAAATGATGTTTTTTGCATTCGATTTTACAATACCTGAACCGCTGCGCGGTAAGCCTTAACCTGAAAGTTATTCGGTATTTTATTGTCAATTGTCAATTGTCAATTCTTACCCGCTTT
>CAWENX010000020.1:0-62157 GCA_963810555.1 uncultured Bacteroidia bacterium
TACATCATCTCTTATAAGTTTTGGAAAAGATGAGTTTACCAAGTAACTTAACATTGAGATTACAGCAAAAACCGATTCGTCATAATTATCATCAAAAGTAAACCCTCGTGATAAAATGGCATTCTAAAAACTGGTCTTTCTGAGCATCAAATTCCAAAGAGTTCAATATATTCAATGCTAAAGCATTAATCTTAATTCCATCATATGAAGAACTCATTTTTTCCAGAGAAAAAACCACAAGTTCTCCATCATTAATACTTTGCAGTTGTTCAAGGAGGAAATCTTAACTGAGTTTTACCTGAATGGATAGCTTTAACTTCATACCATTTGTTGTTATATGAGAAGTCCTTATGAGTTAATTCTTGTCCGCTCCAACTTTTTAGCGCTTCTCCTTTTCCATATTTTTCAAACAAGAAATCACGTAAAAAGAGGAGTTCCCCCATTAATCCCATAATCTCAGATTCGGATAACATTTTCTTTGGAGCCGAAAACATTTTTTTCCAGGAATAATATCGGTTAAGAATTGTTTTATAGGCATGTCTTTTATCGAACTAATTCTTGTGGCTTCTATAATATCCTCACAGAAAGTAAAGAATAGTTCTTTGTTATCGTTATCTGTCAATGAAAATTGAAGTGTATTGAAATCTTCATTTTGATATTGATTAATTTCAATGCCTGAACAGATTTAATCCTGGGTTCAGGGGTAAAGTTTCCTCTGTATTTTATGGCATATCTACCTTGTTCATCAATGCCAATATATAAGATCTATAATGTGTATTGGACTGATTCGTGTAAATAGATTTGTACCTTCAATTATTTAAACCTGTCTTTTATGGTTTCCATTTTATTCTTCAATTGATTCAGCCAGATTCTCTTCAATTTCCTGTCTGTTATAGATAACATTAACTTTATATTTATGGAACTCTGCCGCATGGGAATTCTCATTCATAGGGAATCCAACTGAAAAGCCCATAACCGGAGAACCTTTGAGATTATTAATAAATGATTGTTCCCGCAATGAATCTTCATCACTTTTAAGTTTTATAAAATAAATCATTAAAAGCGGATTTCTTTCCCGACATACTTGAACCAGACTTCTTGTTTCACAGTGCTCAGGCCTTTCATATCATCATTTTTCTCAGCATTACTCTTTGCAAATTCAATCTGTTCTTTTGTAAGGCCTGAACGTGCATCCGTAGGACTGCCTAACCTTCCGCTCCGTCCACTGATGTTTATTCTGTTTTTTAACATATCAAAACTTCGTTCCACAGGAACAACTGACATTGCCTGATTTAATTTAAAGGGTTTTGCCTTACGATCACCTTCTAAAATAACTATATCCCATTTATCTAAAATCGACTCTTCGCATTTCTCAAGGAAATCAATTATTTGTTTTGTATCAAAATGAATATTTTGAGTTGAAATAGACAATTCTCTGAAAAAGCCAATAATATATTTTGAAGGTATGTTCCTACGGAAATATAAATCTTTAGCATTTTCTTCTCTTGCAAAATGATATCCTTCATTTGATAACTTGTCAATAAGCTGTATTAGAGAATTCAAGATTCCTGAGATTTCTATCATAATCATCATCAAGATACGGAGTGTCAAATACTTTACCCCAATAACTGATTTGCTCTATATGATCATGCGCATTTCTCATTTTATTATTGGCAGTAATTTTTAATTCATCACTGTCATTTCTAACCTTCAATCCAAAATCTTCAGGAGTTAATTTAGCCTCCCTCATCCGACGAATATCTCTTTTTAAATCTTCAGTATTTTCAGCAATTTCATTATACCAATCAGCAGACTTTTTACTGGTCCAGATTCTAAAGAGATCCTCATAATTTTTCCTGTAGCCAAACCATCGCCCCATCTGCATAAGCACATCGAATGTAGATGTATTTCTATAAAAATAACTAATAAGCAATCCTTCTAATGTAAGTCCACGTGATAGGGCAAGTCCTCCTATCGCAATTGCTCTCAAATGTGGATTTTTCTCATAGTCGAGCTTCCCTGAATTCTTACCACTGTTAACTACTAATACTTCAATTTTGTCAATTGCCTGCAATAGGTTTCTCTTTTTCCTGATTTCCTTCCAATCAATGTCGACAGTTGAGAAATATTGTTCCCAACATTTTTTAAAATCATTGTATAATTTCAGTCTCTTATTTTTCTCATCATCATTTGAAAAGTTTGTATTGATTTCATTATAAACATCATTGAACAAAGTTTCCAATTTATCTTTTATATATTTCTGAACTTTTACAAATCGTGATATATTTACCATCATGGTGCTCGGTTCTAAAGAGTCACCTCTTAAATCTCTTACTACATTTGCCAGAAAGAAACAATAAACTAGCAGTTTTTAAACTACCAGGTAAAGTTCCAGTCCCACTCCTTTTTGTGCTTGAAATAGAAATTGTTGGTAATATCATATTCTTTCGATTTCCTTGGGTTCTTGAATATCTTTAATCCATACAAGAGAATCTCTTATGTTTTGCATCTTTCCCAAATATCTGGGAAGCACCGATATAATTTGAAGGTGCCTGTAATACGTAAATAAAATTTTTCGGAAAAAGATCATCATTAAGCATTTCTTCCGTCGTATCCGGATTGATAAATACGTTGGCATATGGAGTTGCAGTAAAACCAATATATGTTGTTTGCGTGAAAACATGTGCCAGTTTGCGGATTATTTCATTTGTTTTTGTCGGATCATCTTCATCCTTGTTAGTATTAATTGAGGCATTATCAGCTTCATCATCAATAAGAAGCATTGGATAATGAATTTTCTTATCATTCGGATCGGCATTCATTTCATATAGCCAATTATGATAGTTTATCTAATACTTTTGTATTCTTCTTTACGATAAACATTACTAATTGGTGATTCGCAAGTGAAGTTGTAATCTGGTCTTTACTTCCAATAAAATCATATTCAATTGATGTCATCGCGGTTACCTTGATTGGGCCGTTATCTTTTCCAACGCCAACTCTTTTTATAACCTTGGCTTTATTTTTATCTTTTAATCCTGTTATACTAATTCCGATAATTCCTGATTCAATCCTTTTTTGTGTTTGGGACCTCAGATGTTTCAGTAATACCAGTAAGTAAGATTACAATTTTGTATCCTGCATCAGCTGCTTTACAGATTAATCCTGTATAAGTGGAAGTTTTACCCGATTGCACATCTCCAATTACTAAACCTCTTCTGAAAAAAGAGGCATGGACTTCCCGGATCCCCTAAGATAGTTCATTAAATCCTTCAATGTGCTGTTATCCATGTTATTTATCACATTAATATTTAGCTTTATCCTCGCGGATTAAGTAATCTCTATATCTTTTCCAGAAAAATTCATTATAATCTTCTTTTTCACATTTGATTGAATACCAATCTCGATGCTCATAATAATCATCAACGATGCTAACACCTTCCTTTTGATGAATATGACATTTGAATTCAAACTCCTTCTTTATTCTTTGATAATCATCTTCGGTAATATTTATCAATGCACTATTTAATCCCTTTTGAATAATTGCATCCACATTTTCTTCGGGAATAGCATATATATCAATATCCTCTATCTCCGCATATCCTGAATTATACGTACAATACTCTCAATTTTATTTGAATTTAATGTCATATTTAAAAAATATTTATAAAAATTTTGTTTCATTTCAGGATGTTTACAAAACGGTTCAGATTTAAACAATTGATCTATTGCTTGCTTTTATTAAGTTCTCCAAACTCAATAACATGTTTAACCCACATTAAGCCTTTATTCTCAATATCTTTTAATCGTTCGCTATCATCAGTTTCATCAACAATATTTTGAGAAATATCAATATATATTTGTTGATATGGAATACTTCTTTCAATCTCTTCAAGCACCATTTCAAATCGACTCATTGATTCATCATCAACATGATCCTTTAAATAGTCCAAATATTCGACTATCCCGATTGATGGTATACATAAATTTTTGCTCACGTCCTTCAATACGATTCCAGATATAATCTATACCATCCTCTATCTTTGCTATTCTTCCTCTGTGATTTTGAATTTTTACTGAAAATTCCATAATCTCTCTTACTGCATTTGTAAGACTATTCTTTATTGATTTAGGGATTGAAGCATTCTGTTTTTTTATGTCAATATTCCAGATATCATCCAATGTATTAGGAATATCAACACGTATACGTGCGTTTTTTGTAAGTTCATTTCTTGGAAGTCCAAACCAGGTACCCCAGATTATCAACCTACGGTTCCTGTAAATATAAAATCCCTGCTTGGTTCTTAGATTTGTGATACCTCCCAAAGAATCTAAATCACTTTTTGTTAAGTCTTTTTGATAGGGTAGCACATAGGGTTGCACTGACACAAATCGTTCGATGCCTCGTGAATCCTTAATAGCTAGTTCAAATTCTTGCCTTAAATTCGTCTTTTTATGCTTTTCTAAAAACGGGTCAAGCCCTTTAAGTTCAAAATTATTGACTGAGATATGTAATTTCTTTTCATTCTCATCATTCAGATACCTATGAAAGATCAAAGACAAATAGTTGATAATTTTAATCTTATATTCATTCAATGTAGTAAATATATCTCCATATGATTTTTCAAGAGCATCAAAATTTTCCCATATAACTAAAGTACCGGATTTATTTAATGTTAGTCCATTCGATCCCATATAATTGTGAAATTTCATGTATCACTTAATTCGATGACTAACCATTCTTTTTTTCAAGAATCAGATCATAATTCCATTGATAGGCTGAGATTATTCCATTTTGTTTACTTACAACAGTTAAAATTTTACATTGGGACAGCGATGCAGCTTTCATTCCCAGCCCAAAACGCCCCAGATCATTCTCATTTCTTTCTTCTTCACTTGAATTGCTGCCATATTTCATAGCATAGAAATAATGATTCCTTATCCATCCCAATACCATCATCTAAAATTGAAACAATACAATTAAATGGTTCTGATGGAAATTTGATAAGAATATTTCTGGCACTCTGCACTAATACTATTGTCAATTATATCAGCAATGGCGGCTTCAAAGGAATATCCCATAGACCTCATTGCTCCCATGAGGAACTCAGCTTTTGGTATGTTGGGTTTATATTCTGCCATTACAATGTATTTTAATATTTAATTGTAAAAAAGTTCTAATCAAACTAGGAGTTTCAAAAATTGTGATAGCATTATTGTCGGTTTTTTCATTCATAATTTTTGCCGAATAATTCTTTTAAAAAACGTTTTTACAATTTCTCCTAATTGTTTTGCCAAATATGGAGGCACTGCATTACCTACCTGGTGATACTGATGAGTTCTAGTTCCACAAAAATAATAATTATCAGGGAAAGTTTGAATACGAGCAGCTTCCCGAACAGTCAGACTTCTACATTGTGAAGGATTATAATGAATAAAGTAATGACCATCTTTGGAAATATGACTGGTCACAGTTGTTGCTGGCTGATTAGGTCTTTGAGTTCTAAATCGATCTGCAAATTTATCCCCTTTTGCATTTTTATGATTTGGTAATAACCATTCAGGATAGTCTTTCAATTGTGGAAAGTCACTTATATCTTTAAATATAGAGAAGAAAATAGATATCGTGCTAAATCTTCTCTTAAATGCGTTCGGCTCTCATGATTCAATATTCCATTTAAACGATCATCTTTGTACCACTCTTCATAAATTGGATTGCTTTTTTCATTTAGCTGACATTCATAAAAATTGGCTCCTTGATTATTAGATACCATTAAATCACCAAATTTCTCAGTAAGCTGGCTATCCAGTTTTTTTATGTAATATAATATCGCATCTGTCCAATTTGCATTGCTATTTTTTATATTTCGATATATATTTTTACCTTTTTCATTTGTGCCACAAACTTCTCTTCCTATACCACTGCGTATTTCAGGAAAGGACCCGACTACCTGTATTAAGGTAGTTTCATTTTTGGATTTAATTAAGGGTTGAATATTTCCAGAGTAAAGATCTTCTCTAATTCCTAATAAAATAACCCGGTGTCTTCTTTGTGGGACACCATATCTTTCTGTTTTTATAAGAAATTCTTTATCATTATAATAAATGGGAAAACCGTTCAAATCAAATTCATCAGGCTCTTTAACAAAAGAAAAGACTTTGTAATTGGGAGAATTATAATCAGGATACACATTTTTAGGATTTTTCAAGTCTGCCTTAATTAAGTCGAAAACCTTTTTTCCATCCACTTTTGCAGATAACAAACCCTTTACATTTTCCATAACAAATATTGCAGGATGATGCTTGGCAATAATTCGTAAGTACTCTTTATATAAGTGAACTCTATGATCACTGTTTGACATCCCCTGATTTCTCGCTCTGCCAACCAGAGAATATGCCTGACAAGGCGGACCTCCAATTAGTAAAAATTCCTTTCCTTTTGGTAATGCCTTATAAATCCTATCATCTATCTCCTTGTTTCTTTCTATAATTTCAGCTGTTGTATATCCCCCTTTTTTCTTCCCTTCTTTATCAAATTCTTCCGGGAAAGGTAGTTCAAACCGCCATGCTTCAAGTTCTGCTTTATTCCATTGTTCCTTATAATCTTTTTTTAATTTCTTCAATAATTCCCGCTGTGTCTTTGGGTTGTTTTCTTTTATATAATCATAGTATAATTCAGGAACACCATTTTCCGAAAATTGTCTGTAAAAGCTCCTTAGCCTTAGTGTTTCATGTGCATGCTCATTCTTCTCTATAGATAATTTAATGTCAAAAACTTTATTTCCATTTGAATCCCTAATAGAGGAAAACCCTTCTCCCAGTCCTCCCGGTCCTGCAAATAAATCTATAATAGGAATCTGTGTCATTGAAAATCTCGTGGTTAAAAAAATCAGGAAGTGTCATATTTAAACCTCTTGTGAGAATCTTTTCAATGTTGACTATTGATATATTTCTTTTACCGTTTTCAACACTGGTCATGTTGGCTGATCTGGCTTTAAAGGCAAGTTCTTCCTGGAATACCTTTTTGCTTGGACTCTTGATTCGCAAACCAATTCTCTGCTTAATATTCATGGACTAAACTATCGTTATGTTGATTATAGGTCAACGGACTATAAGTCACATTTTAATAAAAGTGACAATAAGAAGTTATATGGAATTGATTTTAATAAATACTCGAAAGTAGATTGGGGACGACAAAATTCCCTTTACTGATTTTAAACCCGAAGGGTTGGTATGATTATAGATGAATCAACAAGTTCCGGGACTGAACCCTGAAAGGGTGATATAATCATTCAACCAATGTTTCAATAATAACCTAAAAATGTCATCCTTCGGAGTTCTCTTTCATTTTTTCTCCATTTTTCTATAATCAGTTCATCCCTTCGGGATTTATTAGGGGAATTTTGTCGTACACCCAAGTAGATTCGACAGAGTTGCCGGTAATTCATTTTTTTTAATTTGGCACTCCCAAATTACAATTACTTTCCAGCCTAATGTATTCAAAGAAATTTCGGCAATTCTATCCCTGCCCATAGTTCCTTTGATTCTTCTGGCAATGATTATTCTGTGCGTGTTTTTGGTAACACGAAATACTTACATCCTTCATGTCCGTGCCAGAAGCAACCGTTAACAAATATCACCGTTTTGTATTTGGGTAAGACAATGTCAGGTTTTCCGGGTAGTTTTTTAACATGCAACCTGTACCTGAATCCGTTGGCAAACAAAAACTTCCTACCAGCATCTCGGGTTTTGTATTCTTCCCCTTGATCCGGCTCATATTATAACTTCGGGTCTTTTTGTCGTGAACATCAGTCATAACGCAAAAGTAATAAAAGACTGAAAAAGATATGAGATCATGAATCGAGTATGAAGCCTATGCCGGTAAAGAGAAAGAAGGATCACGAATAGACGACAGAGTCGGGCTATTTTAATTGTTTTAATTGACTGCTGTGAATCAAAGAAGTCATTTGAGTAATTGCAATCTTGTTCAATTGTACAAGACGGTCAGGCTGGGATAATCCTTGCCGGATAAAAACAGAATTGATACTTTCCATATTTGAGAGCACTACCAGTTGTTCGATATTGGCATAATCGCGAATGTTTCCTTCTTTATCAGGGTTTGCAATTCTCCATTCCATCGCAGTTTTCCCAAACAAAGCCACGTTGAGCATATCTGCTTCGTGGGCATATACAAAACTGATCTGTTGTTTGGTTAGTTCTGCAGGAATAAGATTTTCTTTGATGGCATCGGTATGGATGTGGTAGTTTATTTTAGCAAGGGTCCGCGATAAATTCCATTCGAGTTTAAGACGGTCGTTCTCATCTTCTTTGAGGCGTTGGAATTCTTTGATGAGGTAGAATTTAAATTCTGCACTTAACCATGTCGCCAATTCAAAGGCGATGTCTTTTTGAGCAAATGTACCTCCATACCGCCCTGTTCTTGATACGATACCAATGGCATTGGTTGATTCGATCCAACGCTTTGGAGTAAGCGAAAAGCTGTTAGAACCTGACATGTTTTTAATTCCATCGAATTCGATGGAATTAAAATCAGGATTATTGAATTGTTCCCAAAGGCCGATAAACTCAATTGTACTGCGATTACGCATCCAGTTTTGCAGTATGTAATCACTCCGCTCACTATCGCGGTAGCGGGCAATATCAGTAAGACTTATAAAATCGTTTTTATTATCATGGTAAAGAATAATCTCAGTACCCTTTACATTTATAGTTTTGCCTTTTACCATGGCTTCCCGTTTAAACTCATTATTTAGAATGAATCATGTAATTAGTTCTATTTCGTTTAGTTCACTCCGGCCTAACTTTTAATTGTGGCAAATTCGCCATAATTAAAATCGCATCTTTCGATTTTATCAAATATATGGAATTTTTTCAATCATTTGGCAGAGAAAAATCAGGGTTATCCAAAATGCCCCATGATTAGTAAAGTGGCTTCATTGGAAAACAGAATTTCCTTACCGGCATCTCAGGTTTTGTATTCTTCCCTTTGATCCGGCTCATATTATAACTTCGGGTCGCTTTGTCATGAACATCGGTCATAACCCAAAGATAGGGAAGAGAGTTGACAATTAATTGATGTGTTTATCCCGAAGGATCGTATCTGCATGCGGGATACTGATGTGCAGATGTGGTGATATGCAGATGTGGTGATATGCTGATGATTATTTCCAAAACATTTCATTTCTCCAGTCACCCGGAAAACTTATCTCTTTTTCCTGAGCTGACGGACGATCGTTTATCTTCTATAGCTTTTTGCCCGTATTCCTCACAGCGGTTGTGCCGAGTGCCATGATATTTTGTCAGAATTAGGATTTTTAGGATGAATGGGTTATAGGATTTTTGTCATTGAATCGTATATTTGATTATTAAAGCAGAAATCTTACGATCCTACAACTGGAACTCGAATCCTAATTCAGACAATTTTATTCATTTTCCAAAAATAATTCATGTTGTCCGGTACCTGCCAAATCTTATGTAACCCTTTACCTGTAAGGCTTACAGCGGTTTTACGAAGTACCGGCTTATTATCCAGGAATGGTCTCTATCTCGTCTTTAATCTTATCCAGGAAAGTTCTGGCCTTCATTACCTGCGAAGCGCTTCCGGTAAATCCGATGCTCAGCGTAATTTCATCTTTAAATGTCGAATACCCCATGCAGAAATAATCACCGTATAACACAGCCCCCGCGATATAAGCATAGTCAACGGGAATGTCCCCAAAATCAACACATGACGGATCGATGATGCCCACATTGGTCACAAGGGGAACAGGCGGCATTTTACGCTCCATCATCAACTTCTTAAGCTTTGAATAGGATAAAATCCCGGAGAGGAACCATACGGAAGCGAGCATATTCATTTCTGCATGGATCTGCTTTTTACGGTTCATTTCATTGCGTACTTTTATAAGCGTTTCGGCAAAAGATTTGCCAATATCCTTGCCCAGCCGGCAGACCATAGAGCCCGTGAGACTGCAAATAGCCGTATGATGACCGGGCCTGATGTATTTCCTTAAATCGACCGGCACAATAAAAGGTTTGGCCGTATTTTCGTTACCGGGATTACTTGCCTCAAATGCCCTTACAAAAGCAGTCAGCATCACATCATTGACCGTTGCCTGATTTTGTTTGCCGAAAGCTTTGATTTTAAGGAAAGCCGAAGGAGGTATCCTTGCGGTGACAAGCTGTTTCTGATCATCGGAAATTGATTTATTCCATCCGAATGACCATATCGGGATGTATGGAGGCTTTTTCAGACCCTGCCGCACAAACCGCAGTTTCTGAATAATGGTGAATCTGCCTGTTACCTGACTGATGCTCCTGTCGCCCTGAAGGTTTGCAGTTCCCGCCCAATCCGGATTGACCGACAACTGATTGTACACGGAGGCAAGAAGAGCCGCGAATTCCTTTATTCCTGCTCCGTCTGTGGGAGTGTGATTCATATTGATGCAGAGAATATCCTTCTCCCCTTTTCGTATGACCCTTGCTTTAACAATCGGGAATTCGAAAGGTGAAACGGTCATCGTAAGAAAACGGCTTACTTCAGCATCGGTATCAGCAGGGTCCTCAACCAGATCGACCAGCAGGGAAGAATCAATATCTTTTTGTTTTTGCCAGTAAGCCTTGTTATTATCTTCCCTGTAGACATATGAAAAGATGGGTTCAATGTAAATTGCCAGACGAAAAGCCCTCTTCAGCCTTTCGAATTCAAGCTGCTGACTTAAAGAGATAACCATCCGCATTTGCTGATCAGCATGCGACCGTATGAAAAACTGTACCCGGTCGCCGATTTCAGTCCTGATTTTTTCGGGCAGACGGCTGTGTAAATCTTCAATTAACGCATTCGGAGGAGTCATTGGCTGATCAGTTAAATTGCGGTTGTATTGATCAAAGATAGCTAAAAAATGGCTGAAAAGAATGAAGGAATTAAAGAATGAAGGAATGAAGAAATGAAACGAGGCTTTAGGCTACTGGGATTAAAGATTTAAGAAAAAATCTTTCCTTTCAATTCCGGGTTTTTCAGCTTTATCAACTCGCGGCTGAAATTCATATCGGGATTGCCCCCTTGCCCTTGCTGATCAATATTCTGTGCCCGTTTGACTGAGCATAAATAACCTTTGATCCGGCTCATATTATAACTGCGCGTTTCTTTGCTGTAAACATCGGTCATAATCCGCTGGTGCGGACATGTAATCCTTGCTTTCTTCCAACAAAATACCCCTGCGCCGTTCCCCCTCGTTTGCAACGAGGGGGTAATGGTTTAGAGTTTGCAACTCCGGTCGAAATGGCAACAAAAGTTCATGCCTTTCATTGAGTTAAATTGACACCCTCCTTTACGTCACAGACGTAAAACCACAACCTCTTCGTTACAAACGAAGGGGAACTGGATAATGCCATTTGCAATAAAAGTTTTCATTAAATATCCGGATATTCCTAAAATTTAATCGTAACTTATATGCTTTAATCCTAAAAATATAATATTATGAATGTATTAAAAGTTATTGAAATTATGGCGTCTTCGAAAGATGGTTGGGAAGATGCAGTGAAAAATGCAGTGAAAACTGCCGGTAAATCACTTAAAGGTATCCGTTCTGTTTATGTACAGGATCAAAGTGCAGTTGTGCTGGATAACAAAATCACTGAATACCGGGTTACTTGCAAAATATCCTTTGAAGTAATTGATTAGCTTAATTCTTACTCATCCGCAGCGGGATTAATTTCATTTAATAAAAAAGGCGGTATGGGTGTTTGAAACATCGCGGTTCCCGTCGCCCCTGATGGCAATTAAGCGACGCTTAAGCCATGAACTGCAGTTGTGAGACCGGAAAAGCCCTGCAGAATTTTTTTTGTATTCTTCCCTTTGATGCGGATCATGTTATAACTGCGCGTTTCTTTGCTGTGAACATCGGTCATAATCCGCTGGTGGGGACATGAAATCCTTGCTTTCTTCCAACAAAATACCCCTGCGCCGTTCCCCCTCGTTTGCAACGAGGAGGTAATGGTTTTACGTCTTTGATCAAATCAGACAGTCATATTCATAATTCATAAATCCGATTGACTGTTGCCTGTTCCCTCGCCTCAATCCAATCCCTCGTCATTCATAAGTTCAGTTTCCTCATCTCAATCCAAATAATTCAAAGGCGTTGCGGGCAGTAATCTTTGCCACCTCTTCAACATCCACCTCGTGAATTTGAGCTACCTTCGAAGCTATTGAGACCAGGTAGGAACATTCATTGCGCCGACCGCGGTGAGGAACCGGAGCCAGCCAGGGAGCATCTGTTTCGAGAAGTATGTTTTGAAGCTCTATCCCGGAAACCACACTGTCAAGACCTGATTTCTTAAATGTGACATATTCCCCCGATCCCTATTTTAAATCCCAAACCAATTACCTGCCTTGCCTGGTCAATCGTACCTGTAAAACTGTGAAAAACTCCTTTAAGCGAATCATCCTTTTCCTGGTTGAGAATATCAATCACCTGGGTAAAAGAATCTCTCACATGAACAACGACAGGTATCTTCAGTTGTTTGGCCCATCTGATCTGAATTTTAAAAGCTTCTGTTTGTTCCTGTAAAAATGTTTTATCCCAGTAAAGGTCGATACCTATCTCACCTATTCCCCAAAATTTTCTTTTGTAAAGCCAGTATTCGATAATTTCAAGTTCTTTCCCGTAATCTTCCTTGACTGATGTAGGATGAAGCCCGATAAGCGGGAAAAAATAATCCGGGCTTGAATCTGCCAGGTCAAGCATTGGTTTTATGGAAGAGCTGTCGATATTTGGAAGTACAATTCGTTCAATGCCCGATTGCCGGGCTCTCAGGACAACTTCATCCCTGTCAGTGCTGAATTCTTCGCTGTAAATGTGAGAATGACTATCAATAAACATCGGAAAACATTTGCGGCAAAGATAGAAATGCTTTCCTTTCAGATCGTTAAGATAATGTTATCTCTTTATGATCAAAAATGAACGTGCTGAGATTTTACACCAGACCCTGTGCCAGCATAGCTTCTGCGACTTTGACAAAACCGCCTACATTGGCGCCTTTTACATAATTGATGTAATTCCCTCCCTTTCCGTGTTTTCTGCAGGTGGTATGTATCTCTTTCATGATCAGGTGAAGCCGCTTGTCCACCTCCTTGCCTGTCCAGTCATAACGCATGCTGTTCTGCGACATTTCAAGTCCCGACACCGATACCCCTCCGGCATTGACTGCCTTGCCAGGAGCAAATGGAAAGTGGTTCTCAATAAAATAGTTAACTGCCTCGGCAGTGCATCCCATATTGGAAACTTCTGCCACGAGAAGAGTCCCGTTTTCATGAAGTTTCCTCGCGTCTTCCAGTCCAAGTTCATTTTCTGTAGCACATGGCAGGGCTATATCGACTTTCCTGCCCCACGGCTTTTCATCCGGGTAAAATTCAGCCCCAAATTCATCGGCGTAAGGTGAAACGATATCATCGTTGCTTGCTCTTAGTTCAAGAAGATATTCAATTTTGTCCCCGCTTATCCCTTCTGCATCATAAACATAGCCGTCAGGTCCGGATATGGTGACCACCTTGCCTCCCAGCTGGTCAATCTTTCGGATGGCTCCCCATGCAACATTTCCAAATCCCGAAACTGCAAAGACCTTGCCCTTTATTTCCCGGCCCATCTCCTTGAGCATATGCTGAACAAAGTAAACGGCCCCGTAACCTGTAGCCTCAGGTCTGAGAAGCGATCCTCCCCATCCTATGCCTTTCCCGGTTAAAACTCCGGTAAATTCGTTTCTGATTCGTTTGTACTGGCCGAAGAGATAACCTATTTCACGACCTCCAACACCGATATCCCCTGCCGGGACGTCCGTGTCAGGACCTATATGCCTGCAAAGCTCAGTCATAAATGACTGGCAAAACCGCATAATCTCATTTTCACTTCTTCCTTTTGGGCTGAAATCCGATCCTCCCTTGCCTCCTCCCATCGGCAGGGTGGTCAGGCTGTTTTTAAAGGTCTGTTCAAAACCGAGGAATTTCAGGATGCTCAGCGTCACGCTTTTGTGAAACCGAAGCCCTCCCTTGTAGGGACCAAGTGCGCTGTTAAATTCAACCCTGTATCCGCGGTTAACTTCCACCTCTCCCAAATCGTTCAGCCAGGGCACCCGGAACATGATTGTCCGTTCGGGTTCAACCATTCTCTCCAGGATCTTTGCCTTTTTATAACGCGGATTGGCATTATAAACATCCCACACCGTTTCCACCACTTCAAGGACTGCCTGGTGAAACTCGTTTTCACCCGGTGTACGGGCTTTCAATTCATCCATAAATTTAAGCATTCCGTTATCCATCGCTATTGAAATTTTAGTTTAACCTTTAGCTCGTTCAGGTAATCACAGGATTCCTGACTAAAAAAATAAATGTCAAAATTACAGATTTCTTTGGCTCCTTATTTCATAAAAATATATTATGCCAATATAATTTTTACTTCAAAAAATTCTTCTATCCCTTCTGCCCAATGTGCCTCACAACAGAAGATAAGATTATAATCAGCCGGATAACAGGTCCAATAGAGCGTTTATATGGAGATGAAGCAAAAGAGACGTATTCGATTATTGTTGAACAGAATCAGTAATTATTATTGGAAGAAAAAGTGATTTCCTGATTATTAAACACTTTATCCCGCTTTAAGGAAGTTCAGCCGGTCTTTTCTTCCCTGACCAATAACCAAATGACTGAACGGCAAACAAGCTGAAAAACAGAGTGTCACAATTAATAAATAGTATCCTTCAGCAGAGCCTGTCTGTTAAAAGGTCGACACAGTGATAAAAAAAACACCTTGCCGGAGACTTGAAAATTCAGACCAGTGAAGGAATTCTTCTTGTCAGTTCAGCCCAGCCTTCTCTTCCAACAGCTTTCTCAATAAGCTGGATGGTCGAAGCAAATGCCGGCGGAGGCATCACTGATTGCATGATCCTCACCATGTTCTCGCGGTCGTCATCGCCCAGAAGGGGATAAAGCCAGTTAACCATTTCCGGGAACCGATCCTGCGGCACAGCGGCAGCCACTATGCCTACCCCTTTGGCCTGCTCAGGCATAGGCACACGCTGCCTGATAAGGGGATACATGAGAGCGTCCTCTGTATCCAGGTGAAGGTCGAGAAGAAATTTTAGTGCAGCGCTTGCCCTTGCAATATCCAGCGGGTTACCGGAAGAAATTGCATTGGTCAATAAATCGGATGCTTTATCCAGTCCCCGGTGTTCTTTCTCGTAAGCTTCTGAGATCATGGGTGCGACACTTTCGAGCAGGGGGAATATGCCCTGTTCCTCCCCGTCAGCATGCCAAACCAGTATTTCGTTCAAAAACTTAAATCGACTGAGCATCCCATTGAGCCCCTGTTTTCCCTGTGCCGTGGCCAGCGCGACAGCGTCCAGTTCTCTTATGTCCCGCCTGAAGGCATTATGAACAGCGGTTATTGAATCCAGCGGTTCTGCCATGATATATCCCTCCCAAGATATTAGTTTAATACTCTTTTACCATCTATATAAATTAGGGAATATTACGATGATTGTCAATAGTCAGAAATATAAATATTTCATTATGCTGATAATTAATCTTCCTTTTGTAGTGAAAGAATTAATAAATAAATTTCCTATCTTTGATAAATTCTTAATATTCAGTAAAGAGATCATTCTGCAGAACCGGAAAGGTTTATTGAATCCAAAGAATCATTCACAGGTAAACTTAAATCCATATGAAAAACAGTTTTACCCGCTTTATCAAATATTCTGCCATAGTGTTTATGGCGCTGGGGTATGGCTGCAGTAAGGAATTAGTTGAAACGGAGAATACGGGCGATCTTACAGTCTCCACATCTCCCATTATATTCAAACCCCACCTCTCCTACGGCAGTATGACCGACCAGGAAGGAAACATTTACAAAACCGTCACCATAGGTTCCCAGACCTGGATGGCTGAAAATCTGCGTACGACCAAATACCGCGACATGACGAACATATCCCGCGTCGATGATGACGAAATGTGGTTTTATAACAGCGGAGGGGCTTATTGCAATTATAAGGAAGATACCATCTACCCTCCTGTTTACGGCAGATTATACAATTGGTATGCAGTGAATAATGAACACAATATTGCCCCGGCGGGATGGCATGTGCCCACGGATGAAGATTGGCAGATACTTGTTCATTACCTTGATTCCAAAGCCACATTTACCGGTGAATGGAGTGTTGTAAGTTATCTTGCCGGAGGGAAGCTGAAAGAAGCCTCCACGGCACACTGGTTCCCGCCAAACATGGGCGCTACCAACGAATCGGGATTCACGGCCCTTCCCGGAGGGAACCGGGGCGGATTAAGCGGATTTGATTTCGCCGGCAAATCGGGAAGCTGGTGGTCGTCTTCATACGGAATATACGGGATCATTTATTACGAACTTTCCTGCAATAACCAGGCTGTTTACAGGGGGCAGTATTCCACAACAAGTGCATTTTCCTTGCGCCTTGTTAAGGATTAAAAGAATCGTCATTGGCTTCGCCTTCATTCAATTGATATTTATTAATAAGTTGTAAGGAGTTCAAATAGAGAACTTAGAGATCACAAAGATGCCTGGTAAGGCTATAATATTTGTAAAAAAAGTATCTGAAAAGTAAGTATAAATTATCCACTCAATCCGAATGGGATTCATCCGTGCTAAAAAGCTTTCTCACTAAAATCATTAAAAATCCCTCACACTAAACCTGACAGGTTTAAAATAGTAAATATCAGGGGAGTGTATTTAATAATATCTTCAAAATTCTATCTCCCTGTTAAGTCCCTGTTGCCCTTTGAGGCTTTGGTAATCATAATATAGAAATCCGCGGGGAAGTACTTTGACAATATTGTAACATCTGAATCAAAGATAAACGAAGTCAATTATGATTTTCGGGATTGTAATCGGGAAGGGCCATTGAAAATACCTGCCCTATTATCTTTTTACTTTTACCTTTTTACTTTTATCTTTTATCTTATTATTCAATGACATCTGTTTCTGTCAGTAATCTTCAAATTTGAATAAATATAACAATATATACATTTTCTATCCATATTGACGCTGTTCGTCTCACCCCCCTCCCTATCCCCCTGGATTTATAAACCATTGCATATTTAACGGGCAATCTGCAAAACCTCAAATTGATCAGCCTTTCAGTGCAAAAGCGCATAATCACATCAGGATTTGATTAATTTTGAAACTGAAAATAAAACCAGGGAGTAATGATTGCCGGCCTTTCCGGGTAAGTGAAACATATCCGTTCAGAGAAAAAACCGCGATGTATCAGAAAGATTATATCCTTCGCATGATTGAGATGATGGCCGATTTGGTTGCCGCTATTCTGCGTCTGATCAGAAAAGGCGATTTTCCGCAGGCAACACAGGCCATTGAAAATGCATTTTATGATTTTCTGAAGCAGGATGCCGCATTCTTTAACCGCATCCCGAAGGAAGAGCTGACCGGCACCCTCCTTACTGAACACAATTTCACCAACGGTCACCTGCAAATACTATCAGAATTGTTTTATGCCCAGGCCGAATTGTCAGTAGCTCAGGGGAAAAAGGCCGACAGTGTAAAGTTTTATGAAAAGTCGCTGATTTTACTCGATTTTATTGAAAAGGACTCGAAAACATTTTCTGTCGGGCGGCAGGAAAGAATATCTCTTATCCGGAACCGGCTTGGGTTGATTGATCATTGATACCTTGCAGAGTCTTCTTCCGCTCCTTAACAGACACATAAACTTAGGTTGATAAATAAACTGTCTGGATTCATATAAAGAAAGAATTAAAAAATGAAGAATAAAGTGCTTATTCTTTAATTTTTTAATCCCTTAATTGCTACAAGCCTAAAGCCTGATTACCTTAATTATTAATTATCTGACCTTCTTTCGTTTTTATTGGCAGGAGTGCAAATAAAGTCTTAATTTCGCGGCATTATTCAAAATAAACACCGAAGCAGATACGAGAAAGGATAATGGAAACCGGCTTTATTCATTCCGGTCTCCGGTCTCCGGTCTCCCTTCTTCGTTTTAACGGCGGATTCTGATGGATTACAATTTCAGGGAGATTGAACAAAAATGGCAGAAGTACTGGGCTGACAACAAATTATTCAAGACGGAGGTTGATCATTCAAAACCTAAGTTTTACTGTCTTGACATGTTTCCCTATCCCTCCGGGGCGGGATTGCATGTAGGGCATCCTGAAGGTTATACGGCCACCGATATCATGTGCCGCTACAAGAGAGCAAAGGGATTTAACGTACTTCATCCGATGGGCTGGGACGCTTTCGGACTGCCTGCGGAACAATATGCCATCCAGACAGGTACCCATCCGTCAGTAACCACCCGAAAGAACTGCGACACTTTCAGGCGCCAGATCCAATCGCTGGGATTGAGCTACGACTGGGACCGAGAGATCAATACCACTGATCCGTCCTATTACAAATGGACGCAATGGATCTTTATCCGTCTTTTCAATACATGGTTCGACCCCGCACAGAAAAAAGGCAGACCGGTCAGTGAACTGACGGTGCCCGATGAAATAAAGGCCCGGGGAACAGAAGCTGTAAGGAATTATATCGACAGCAAACGTCTTGCCTATTATGACAATGCCCAGGTGTGGTACTGCAGGACCTGTAAAATAGTTTGCGCCAACGAGGAAATACTGAATGACGGTTCGCACGAGAAATGCGGCACAATGAATGTAGAACGGCGTTACCTGAAGCAGTGGATGCTTAGGATTCCCCTTTATGCCGAACGCCTTCTCGAAGGCCTTGAAGATCTTGACTGGCCCGAGGGCGTGAAGGATATGCAGCGCAACTGGATAGGCCGTTCGACGGGAGCCGAGGTTGATTTTGCAATCGAAGGGATTGATAAAAAACTGCGGGTTTATACGACCCGGCCCGATACTCTTTTCGGGGCAACCTATATGGTCCTGGCGCCCGAACATGAGTTGGTCGGGGAACTGACAACCGCGGAGCAAAAAGACGAGGTGGTGGAATACGTGCGCAACGCAGCCATGAAAAGCGACCTTGACCGCACTGATCTTGCAAAGGAAAAAACAGGCGTATTCACCGGCAAATATGCCATCAATCCCCTCAACGGAGAAAAGATACAAATATGGGTAGCCGATTATGTCCTGACGGGGTACGGGACAGGGGCCATTATGGCAGTTCCTGCACATGATACCCGCGACTTTGAGTTTGCAAAGACCTTCAATCTCCCCATTGTCTGCATTATGGATCCCAAAACGGAAGACCTGGAACTCAGGGCAAAAGTGCTTGCCGGAGATGCCTACTGGACAGAGGACGGGGCTTATATCAATTCTGAAAATAAGGCCATAGGATTAGGATTTAACGGCCTCTCGAAAGAAGAAGGGATAAAAACAGTCATCAACTGGCTTGAAAAAAAGGGCATCGGCAAGGCAGCTGTCAACTACAAGCTGAGGGACTGGCTTTTCAGCCGTCAGCGTTACTGGGGCGAACCGTTTCCCGTCATACATTGGGAGGATGGCGAGATCACCGTATTTAAAGACGACGAACTTCCCCTCCTGCTGCCTGAGTTAGAAAAATACGAACCCGGCGAATCAGGTGAATCTCCTCTGGCCAATGCTGGTGAATGGCTGAATGTCAGAGATAAAAATGGTCGGAAAGGAAGGCGCGAGACCAATACTATGCCCCAGTGGGCGGGCTCCTGCTGGTATTATTTAAGATTTACCGATCCGAAAAACGATAAGGCGCCTTTTGACAGAGAGAAAGAAAAATACTGGATGCCGGTTGACCTTTATATAGGAGGCGCTGAGCATGCCGTGCTTCATTTGCTCTACAGCCGTTTCTGGCATAAGGTTCTTTTTGATCTGGGCATAGTATCCACCGATGAACCCTTTAAAAAGCTCTTTAACCAGGGAATGATTCTGGCCTTTGCCTATGAGACGGAAACGGGCTGGAAAGTCCCGGTGGATATGGTTGAAGAGCGTGACGGAAAATTCATCAGCCTCGAAAACGGTGAGGAGTTGAAACAGATTGTAGCCAAGATGTCGAAATCGCTGAAAAATGTGGTAAATCCCGATGATGTTGTCAGAAACTACGGAGCCGATTCTATGCGCCTGTTCGAAATGTTTATCGGCCCGCTGGATGCAACCAAGCCCTGGACTGAAAACGGCGTAAAGGGAGTCTATAATTTCCTCAGGAGGGTGACCGCCTTTTTTGGTGACATGAATAATATCGCCGGTGGAGAGGAATCAAAAGAAACGTTGAAGATACTTCACCAGACGATCCGCAAGGTGGGCGACGATATCGAAGGTTTGAAATTCAATACAGCCATCTCACAAATGATGGTCTTTACCAATCACTGCTATAAAACTGGAAAGGTCATTCGAGCTACAGCGCTCGATTTTTTAAAATGTCTGGCCCCGTTTGCACCTCACCTTGCAGAAGAACTATGGCAGTTTTATGGGAACAATGATAGTATAAGCCTTTCACCATGGCCATTATTTGATGAAAAATATCTTATAGAAGAAGTTTTTGATTATCCTGTTTCTTTCAATGGTAAGGTACGGTTCAAAATCAACCTCCCGCTCAATCTGACGGTGCCTGAGGTGGAAAAGGCCGTTCTGGATCACCCGCATACTAAGAAATGGATTGAAGGCAAGATCATTACTAAGATTGTTACTGTCCCCGGGAAGATTATTAATATAGTCGCAAAATAAGAATTCACAGATATTGCAATAGAAAAAGCCGGCCCTTTTAGGGGCCGGCCATCTAACTAAAACACATCCACTACACCTTATTTACCGGCAAACGAAAAAATTAACCAAATTAAATCTAAACCTGTAAACCCTGAATCATATTAACCTGCCAGACCAAATGCTGGACACAGTAAACTTAATTTAAAGTGACCTTGGCGTGTTTTCTTAAGTCAATTGAATTGACTTTTTCCTTTATAAATCCTGCAATATCTTTCTTGACAACATCGATCTTATCATCAATTATATCAAGGAAATCAGTAAATTTCTCCTGCACATCGTCAACATAATCTTCACCTCTCCTTGCAATTTTTTTACGGGTTACAGCGCCTTTACGGGGAGCAAAAAGAATACCTCCGGCTGCCCCTAAACAGGCTCCTGCCAGTAGTCCTAATATTAATACTCCTGTTTTCATGATTTTAAATTTTAATTTATTATTACTATAAAAATCTTTTGAATAATTCACTTATCTTTTGTAAGTAATACGGTGTTTCTTATCAATATGTTTCATTTTAAGAAAAAATTGTTTCGAAAATATTTACCTGTATAATTTGAATAAATGCTTCTGATTCATAACAATAATAAAAGAGGCAGAAATAGGTTCCTGCCTCTTTTATTAATTTATTGAATATCAATTATGCTTACCTGGCAAATTGAAATAATTACCTGACTATATAATTCAGATTGTCATCCAACGGCGTCATCTTTGGCATCAGGAGGTGCACAAATCCAATAATGATAAGATAAGAACTTCCTGCCGATACAAATGCCCAGAAATAGCCTGAATTGCCTGCCTGATCCAAAACAATTCCAAGTGCATAGCTTGCAATAATAGAAGTTATAACCCCGATCATTTTCCCGATTCCTATCACAGAAGCGGTGGCTTTCTTGGGAAAAACGTCGGGCACAAGAGTATAACTGTTTATCGACCATGACTGATGCCCGGCAGCCCCTAATCCAATCAGAAACACAGCAAGCCATTTGGTTGCTATAACAGGAACAAAGCTTACAGGAAAAACTACACAGGCAGATACCAATAAGGTAATCTTTCGCGCTTTATTAATAGACCAACCTTTTTTAATCAGTAAACCTGAAACATAACCACCAATCAGGCTCCCAGCGTCGGCAAGAATGAAAATAATCAGGAACGGAAGTCCCATATTGTCGATGTCAACAGCAAAATTTTTCGCAAGGAATTTAGCTCCCCAGAATAGGTAAAACCACCATACGGCATCAGTTATTGTTGTAATGGCGAATGCCCAGGTTTCTCTTTTGGGAAGGACCTTTGCCCATGGAATCTTTTCTGCTGTTTCCGGCTCAGAATCGCTGTTAATGTAATCCAGTTCAGCTTTTGAAAGTTTAGGATGTTCTTCAGGTTTACGGTAGGTCCTCCACCATAAAAGTACCCATAAAGAACTTAATAATCCTGTTATGAGAAACGGAATCTGCCAGTTATGACCTTCCCTTGTTACAATCAGACCAACTATAAAAGGTGCAAGTATTGCACCTATACTTGTTGAGGAATCAAAAATACCTGTGGCAAAAGCACGGTCCTTCTTGGGAAACCATTCAGCAACGGTTTTTATTCCTGAAGGAAAATTCCCTGATTCACCAAGACCCAGACCAAAACGTGCTACAATAAATCCTATGAGGCTAAAAGCCGGACGAATAGCAGCATGAAGCATCCCAAAAAGACTCCATGTGGCTATGGAAATTGTGTATCCCTTTTTAGTGCCTATACGGTCAATTATCCCTCCCAGCCCCATCAATCCTATTGCATAAGCAATCTGAAAAGAAATGATGATTGAAGAATAATTTTTTTCAGACCAATTGAAGATTTCCATCAATTTAGGTGCCAGAACTCCCAATATTGTACGATCGAAATAATTGATACTTGTGGCCATGAATACAAGCGCAAGTATCCTGTACCGATAATGTCCGATCTTATTCACTGCAGAATTCATAAAAGAAGTATTTAGTTAGTTAATTCCCGGTTTTTCTATTTTCGGTATTTATCCTGAATCAGAGTTGCTTCCTCTATCTGTTCGTCAAATGAGGGAAGACCGAATTCTTTCAGAACATCTCTTACCTTGATTTCAGGATCGAAGCTCTCAATAGTGGCCCAGTTTTCAGGATGGTAAATTTTTATCCCAATCTTTCTCCCGTATTTTTTCTGAATTTCATCAAACTTATTCACCTGGGGCCATACATGAAGAAATATTTTTTCAAGATTCAGGGGAGCGCAAACCCATCTTGCAAATTCTCCGTCACCAGCCACTACATCTCCGGCAATATCAATGATCCGGGCATCCTCTCCTGTGCTCGATACAATATTGTAATGATTCATCCATGCATGGTTATTTAAAATGTTGCCATAACCTGCCTGTGAAGAGAACATTACTATTTCTGCCCCGTCATTTTTAAGAGACTGCCACCCATCATACCAGCTTGCATCCATACAAATCTGTAATCCAATTGTTCCGAAATCAGTTTTGAATACCGGAGGTTTGACTGTTCCCGGCGTTACCGATCCATCCTTTATAATAATTTTTAGGCTCAACTTCTGAAATTGTAGGGTGAATCTTATGAAAAACACCGTCAATCTTCCCCTGACGGTTGATCAGTATCGAACTGTTATAATAATGACCATCCTGTTTTGGTGACAATCGGGCAGGTTATATAGCAATTTTGTTTCTTGGCAATCTCTGCCATCATACTTGTAACTGGACCGGGATTTGATTCGTCTTCAGCAATTTCCTCAAGAGTTTTGACTTCCTTCACCCATGAAATATTCATTGTTTCGGGAAGACAGATAATATCGGGTTCAAAGGCATAGACACTTTCCATTCTCCTGGCAATATCTTTCATCCTTTTAGTGATTGTTTGTTCGGGCCATAGTCCTTTAAGGCTGATTGCCGCCGCCCAGACTTCCCGTGCAATTTTGTTTTGTTTATCCTGATAATTCTGCTTAATTTTACAATTCTTAATTCGTAATTCGCTAATTCATTCAATTTCTAAGCCTGTACTTTATAACCTGTATTTACTCTGAGTCCTCTTGCGTATCTCCTCCTCAGTAGTCGTGAATTTTAAATTCCTTTAAGAACATCCTTTACCTTCAGTTCAGGATCATGGCTTTCAATGGTTATTACGCCTGTGTTATCCCATACCTTGAGTTCAAGCTTGTTTCCATATTTTTTAAATATATCAGCCAGCCGCCATTTGTAGGCCATGTGCCCACATTAACTTTTTCAAGATTAATATTTGCCCAGGCATATCGGACAAATGTACTGCTGGAATGGATGTCATTCCCTGAAATATCAATTATCCTTGCATCTCCTCCTGTACTTGAAATGACATAGCAGTTGTTTTCAAGGGCGTAATGATTAAGTATCCTTCCGCCGGGGAAGGCGGAAGAAAAGAGGATAATGTTTGCCCCCTGTTTTTTCAGATTATTCCATCCGTCTGTCCAGTTGGCGTCATAACAAATCTGCATCCCAACTTTCCCGAAATCGGTTTCAATTACAGGTTGATTAAGGGAACCAGCCGAGACTCCTGAACCAAACACACCATTCTTGAGAATTTCTGTCGAAGTCGGGTGCATTTTATGGTATGCTCCAGCTATGTTACCCTTTCGGTCAAGAAGCAGGCTGCTATTGTAATAATGTCCCTCATTTTTTGTATAGATGGGGCAAACTACATAACAATTGTTATTTCTTGCAAACTCGGCAATTCTGCTTGTAACCGGACCGGGAACTTTTTCGTCTTCAGCTTTTTCTCTAATAGAAATTTTTTCTGCAACCCAAATACTGTCAAAAAGTTCCGGAAGACAAACAAGATCAGGTTTAAGGCCAACGAGTTCACCCATCCTGTCCAAAACCCTTCTGATCCTTGATTCTCTTGTATTATCAGGCCACAATCCCTTTAAATCGATCGTTGCCACACTCAAATTTCTCGACAATTTAACATCCTTAGAAATACCATCAGGCTTAAGGGACATCATTGTTGCACCTGTTATTCCGGCTCCCAGACCAATTGAAGATTGTTTTATGAAACTGCGCCGGGAGAATTTATTTTCATTTTTCATATAATTCCAGGCTAAGATTTAATCCGATTCCCCTGACCTAAATGATAGGGAAATTTTCAAATCGAAAGTTTATTATCTGTAAGTCTTTGTACTATTTACGCAAACGGGCACTCATAAAAATTTGTTTTTAAAAGCGCCCGTCCGGAATGATCTGCAAGTTATATTAAACGTTTCCTGTAAAATAAGGTAGTCTTACTTTCCCGGGAACAAACGCCAGCTTTTGATTTATGGCTTCTCTCTGCTCCTTGGTAATCAGCGGTTCATCGCCTACTGCAATTGTAGATTCCAAAGCAGGCCAGCCGTCAATACCAATATTTGCAACAGAAACAGGCAAACTCAAAGTATAACGAATCAAATCATCCCCCGTTACATTTCCGATAAGTGCATTTTGTCCAAGAACCTTAATGGCAATAATACCAATATCCCTTTTTTGAGCGATGGGAATCATATTTTCTTCATTACCGGTATACATAGATGCATTTATAGGGCACAATACAGCATCAACATCAAACACCTCGAAACACTTCTGGGATGCCGGATTCCATTTATGATATGAAAAGCCTATATTTTTAATGACACCTTGTTCCTTCATTTTCAGGAAAGCCTTATACCCTCCCGTATTTGGATTCAATAAAGCGTCTACCTGCTGTACATGGTCAATCCCGTGCATGCAATACATATCCAGGTAATCGGTTTTCATATTCTTTAAAGATATCTCAAAATCTTTCATAACACCGTCATAATCCCGGGCTTCAGATTTGCCGTTAAGAAATATTTTATCCCTGTGTTTTGGGGTAAGGTATTTCCCGTATCTTTCTTCACAGACGCCATTCCCATAAGACCGGGCTGAATCCCAATATGTGATGCCGAGTTCAACGGCATAGTCAATCAGCCTCTGATGTTGTTGTTCATCAGCAACCCAGTTGCAATAGCGGGATCCTCCGCCAAATCCGATACTGGAAACCATTCTGTTCGTTCGTCCCAGCCTGCGCTGAGGTAATCCGGTGGGAGCCTCTTTTGAGGTATCTGCCTTTGAATCAGGCGACGCACTTACAACACCGGGAATCATAGCTGCAGTAGCTGAAATGGCTGCAGTCTGCAAAAAATTTCTCCTGGAAAAATTGTCTTTCATATTAAACTGTGTTTATTTGTATGTTCACTATCCGTTTGTAACAAAGTGGCAATATATAAATATTTTTTAAAGTTCAATTCAAAAAACAAGAATAAATACAATTGTTGTAAAAAACAATTAGTTTGAATATTAATTTCCCCTCAAAAGAATTTATTGCGATTTAATACCCTGATATTCTTTTTAAAACCGCCAGATTTCCGGTTTATTGATCTTTATTTGTTCAGATTGGGCTTATCTATAATAATTCATTCAGATTATCCTTAATGGATTGTAACTGTTAATTCATTTAAGAAATCATATGGATCTGATTCTCTCTTTCAATTCTTTAAATTTTACTTTAATAATTAAATCGATACCTTATTCTTTAATTCATTAGTTGAATTATCCGTTTCCTGAGTCTCTTTTTTGTCAAAAAAATGCCTGTAAAAAATAAGGATAATAAATATTCCGATAGTAATTGAGGAGTCAGCAAGGTTAAAAACAGGTCTGAAAAAGATGAATTCCTGACCCCCGAAAAAAGGTAACCATGATGGATAATGACCTGAAATCAGAGGGAAATAAAACATATCCACAACCCGTCCCTGTAAAAAGGGCGCATATCCGCCACCCGGAGGAAATTCGAAGAAACCTTACCGTAACTTTCATCAAAAATTAATCCGAAATAAGCGCTGTCAAGAATATTCCCGATTGCTCCTGCCATAATAAGCGAAAAACTGGCAATTAAACCAAATGGAACCTTTTTTTTCCATAACTGGTATAAGTACCATCCAATTGCTCCAATGCCAGAAAGCGGAATATACTGAGCAAATATTTCCCAGAACTGTTTCCGAATTCGAATCCAAATGCCATTCCATTGTTTTCAACAAAATGAATAATAAACCAGTTTTTGAAAACAACGATTTCATCACCCAAGCATCATGTGTGTTTTAATCCAGATTTTGAGTGTTTGATCAGCAAGCAAAACCAAAACAATAATCAGTATAGATTTTGTTTTATTACTCATTTTAGATATTTTCAGATTCTCAGGACACTAAAAATCCGGGCGTGTTCAACACACCCGGAATCCAATTTTTCTCCAATTTTAATTCTGCAGTTATCCGCCATGCTGACCCTCTTCTACCGCTGCTTATTCTTTGCTTCGATTGAAAGAGTGGCATGAGGTACCGCACGAAGACGTTCTTTTGAAATCAACGTCACCTGTTTCACGGCAAATGCCATATGTTTTATTCTCAATCCGAACCAGAGCGGCTTCAAGATACTGGATAAATTTCAGTTGCCGTTGGGCCAATTTACCTGCTTCTTCTTTTGATAATGTGGCGGCGCCCTCTTCCAATACTTTAAAAGTGGGAGAGGTGTCTTCTGTATCATTCCCGTCACCATGTGTGATGGCATTTTTATAAAGAGCATAATCCTGCCTTGCCTTCTCCAAGCTTGGATAGAATCAATTCTTTAAATTCCACCAGTTCTTCATCTGAATATCTTGTCTTCTCGCTCATAGTTTTATTGTTTACCGTAAAAATACTTTAAATTAGTACTTGTTGTAACCGAAAATTGAAATTATTTAACCTGTTTCACTCAAAATAATTATATCGCTGCTTTTTCAACCTGGATATAGGTCTCAACTCCCGGATCAAGTTCAACCAGTTTGCCCGAACCATCCTGGAGTTTGTCAACCAATTCAAGTTTTGCAGCAAGGGTCTGGTTGCTGATATAATCACTGAACTGACGCATTGCATTATCCAGATCCTTATGTTTTACGATCCTGAAGAACAATCCTGTCGGTCACATCAAAATCTTTCTCTTTCCGCAGATTTTGAATCCGGTTTATAAATTCCCTTGCAATGCCTTCGGATTTTAGCTCAGGAGTAATATTCATATCCAGGGCAACTGTGATCGGTCCATCGCTTGCAACCTGCCATCCGGGAATTTCCTCCGAATGAATTTCAACATCTTCCAGGGATAACGATAATATTCTCACCCTCAATTGTGAATTCAAATGAACCCTTTCGTTCAAATTCCGAGAATATCCGACTGGCCCATATTGCTGATCAATGCCGAAATTTGTTTCATCAGTTTCCCGTATTTTGGGCCCAGGGATTTAAAATTTGCCTTTATCCTTTTTTTAATGATCACCCGATGCATCGGTCAGATATTCAATTTCTTTGATATTAACTTCAGCAAGTATAATATTCTCTAATAGCTTCAACCTGTTTTCTGAAATTTTCATTCAGAATCGGAATAATAATTTTGGCAAGAGGCTGACGGACTTTAATCTTTTCTTTCCTGCGCAAGGCAAGTACCATGGAACATACCCTCTGTGCAATATCCATTCTTTCCTCAATCGACTTGTCAATAAGCCTATTATCAGGAACCGGGAATTGTGCGATATGAACTGAACTTACATCTTCACGATGGGTTATATTATTCAGGTCTCTGAACAATTGGTCTGAATAAAAAGGCGCGATCGGAGCAGCCAGCATGGCAACTTTCTCAAGACAGGTATACAAAGTTTGATACCCTGAGATTTTGTCTGTAATCATATTCACCTCCCCAAAAACGTTTCCGGCTCAGCCTGACATACCAGTTGGAAAGATTCTCCGTAACAAATTCCGATATGGCCCTTCCGGCACGTGTGGGTTCGTAATTATCATATGACTCAGTAACATCTTTTATCAGTGAATTGAGCAGTGATAATATCCATCTGTCCAGTTCAGGCCTCTGATCATAAGGAATTTCTGCTTCTTTATATGTAAAACCATCCACGTTGGCATAAAGGGCAAAGAAACTGTATGTATTATAAAGGGTTCCGAAAAATTTTCGCCTGACCTCATCAACACCTGCAATATCAAATTTCAGGTTATCCCAGGGCTGGGAATTGGTGATCATATACCAGCGTAAGGGATCAGATCCGTATTTTTCAATTGTCTTAAATGGATCAACGGTATTTTCAAGCCGTTTCGACATTTTATTTCCGTTCGCATCAAGGACCAGACCGTTTGAAATAATATTTTTAAAGGCAACCGATCCTTTAATCATGGTCGATATGGCATGAAGCGTAAAAAACCATCCACGCGTCTGATCAACACCTTCAGCGATGAAATCAGCCGGATAGACCTCACTGAACCTGTCTGCATTTTCAAACGGATAATGGACCTGTGCGAAAGGCATAGCTCCTGAATCAAACCAAACATCAATCAGATCAGGTTCCCTGTACATTTTTTCTCCCTTGGAAGAAATCAGAACAATCTCATCAACATAAGGCCTGTGTAAATCGATTTTTGCATAATTTTCTTCTGAAAAATCCCCAATCACGAAACCTTCAAATGGATTTGACTTCATAATCCCCGCGGCAACAGAATTGTTGATTTCATTTATCAGTTCTTCAACCGAGCCAATGCAGATTTCTTCTGACCGGTCTTCAGTTCTCCAGATCGGCAGCGGAGTTCCCCAAAATCTTGATCTGAAAGATTCCAGTCCACCAGGTTTTCAAGCCAGTTCCCAAATCGTCCGGTTCCTGTCGAAGCAGGTTTCCAGTTAATGGTCTTATTCAATTCGATAAGCTGTCTTTCACGGACTTCAGTCGTACGTATAAACCAGGAATCAAGCGGATAATAAAGGACCGGTTTATCGGTTCTCCAGCAGTGCGGATAGCTGTGTTCATGCTTCTCAACCCTGAAAGCCTTGTTCTCCTTCTTCAATTTTACAGCAAGATCGATATCGAGTGTCGGATCATTTTCAGAAAGTGTTTCATCGTAGGCATTTTTTACATAACGCCCCTCAAACCCTGAATATTGATCAACAGTCACATATTTCCTGATGAAATCATCATCAAGATCAGCAAGCCGGTAAAATCTTCCCTGCCGGTCGACCATCGGCTGCCTTTTTCCTTCTTTGTCAATAAGAAGCAACGGAACTATACCTGTTTGCCGTGCAGCACGGTCATCATCAGCCCCAAATGTGGGTGCAATATGTACAATACCTGTACCCTCCTCGGTTGTGATAAAATCACCGGGGATAACCCTGAAAGCATCCCCCATGGGCATTATCCAGGGAAATAATTGTTCGTACCGGATGCCGACAAGTTCATCACCCGAATATTCATCAACCAATTTATAAGGAATAGTTTTACCTTCACCGCTAAAGGAACCAATATCAAGAGCTTCATTCTTTTCCGGGAAATAACTTCTGTAAAGATCCCTGGCAAGAATAACTGTAACAGGTTCAAACGTATAAGGATTAAATGTCCGGACTTTAATATACCGGATATTTGCCCCGACTGCCAAAGCCGTGTTGGAAGGTAATGTCCACGGAGTGGTGGTCCATGCAAGAAAAAACAGATCAGTATCCGTGTTTTTAAACAGGAATTCTGATTTCTCATTTCTGATGACCTTGAATTGGGCCACGCATGTAGTATCTTTCACATCCCTGTAAGCACCCGGCTGATTCAATTCATGTGAACTAAGCCCGGTCCCGGCAGCGGGCGAATAGGGTTGAATTGTATATCCCTTGTAAAGCAGTTTCTTGTTATAGAGATCTTTGAGAAGCCACCAGAGCGATTCAATATAGGAACTCTCATAAGTAATATACGGATCGTCCATATTTACCCAATAACCCATTTTCCTGGTAAGATCTTCCCACTTGTCGGTGTATTTCATCACCTCTTTCCGGCAGGTTGCATTATAATCCGCAACAGATATGGTCTTCCCAATGTTCTCTTTGGTAATGCCCAGCAGCTTTTCAACAGACAATTCAACAGGGAGACCATGCGTATCCCAGCCGGCCTTGCGTTTAACAAGAAACCCCTTCTGGGTTTTATAACGGCAGAAAATATCTTTTATAGTTCTTGACACAACATGATGAATTCCGGGAATTCCGTTAGCCGACGGCGGACCTTCATAAAAAACAAATGACGGACTGTTCTTTCTTGTTGATATAGATTTATGAAAAGTATCATCCTTATCCCAAAATTTCAGGACTTCCTTATTTATTTTCGAAAGGTCAAATTCTTTATATTCCTTGAATTTACTGGTCATATCAAATTTAAAATCCTCATTTTTTGAAGAGTACAAATATAAGAATTATTTCAAACGGGAATCAGGTCAATTTAACCTCAAAATAACTGTTTCCTCAATCCGTAAATATTGCATCCCAAACCTCTTCCCAAAGGACTTCGCCGGACCATCTCCCTACCATGTCCATATCAAGATTGAATTATTAACAGTATTTATTCACTATTTCTACACTATATCTCCATAAATTAGTGCAGATATAGTGCAGAAATAGTGCAGATATAGTGTAGAAAATATGTAGTTGATATTGTGTTGATATGAATTTGGTATGACCTTATTTAGGTGTTAAAGCGAGGATAAGCTGATCTAAATCGGCAAAATAATTTTTGATAAAAGGCAATTTAAATGAAAAAGCAACCTTTAAGAAAGGCCGTCTTTTGTTTGACGGCCTTGCTTTTGCAAAACTGACTTATTCCGATTAAAGGTTAATGGGCATACCTCTGTAAAAATCAAGTATTTTCGAACGAAAAATAAATTCATATTTCGCCTGGAGTAAATCGGATTCAGCCTTGGCCAAATTGTTCTTTACGGTATTGTAATCAACCGCGTTGACCATTCCCACATTGAATTTTTCCTGGGCATAACGGAAAGCTTCCTTCATTGAAGTCACTGCTTTTTGATTCGAGATATATCGATTCATTGCAGCAACTGCATTGGTCTGCGCAGTTTCAATATCCGATCTTAAGATTTTCTTTGCATTTTCGAGATCCAATTCGGTTTTGGAAACCTGAAGACGGGCATTGGCAACCTGAGTCCTGTATTGCCAACGATTAAAAATGGGTATACTCATTTGGAATCCAATCCCTTTGCGCTGATTATTTTTTATCTGATCATTGAAACCGATCGTATTCCCTTCATTGTCAGTATATCGATTATTATATACATCATATAAATTAGCATAAAATGAGATACTTGGATAAAGCACACCCTGAGCAGTTCTAAGCTGGTATCTGGAACTCTTCACCCTGTAATCAGCACCTTTAATTTCAGGACGTTCTGAAAGAGCTGTCTGGTATACTGTATTTGCCTGAATTACAGATGTCTGAGATTGTATTTCAGGAAGAACGGGCACTTCGATGTCGAAATTTTCAGAAAATTCAATTTCAAGAAGTTGAGTCAAACGAAGCTTTGCCAGTTTCAATTGATTTTGGGCATTAACAAGATTAAGCTCTTCTCCGGCAGCCTGAGCCTGTATCTCGAGTAAACTTCCCCTGGCGAGGCTGCCGGCCTCCACTTTTGCATTAATCTGTTTGATCTGCAGATTGGTCACGTCAAGCTGATCCTGGGAAACTTTTATAAGATCTTTTGCAAAGAGAATTTCCAGATAACTGGATGCAATATTCATGGTAATATCATTTTTTGCCTTTTCCAGGTCCTCCATACTTGCTTTCAGATTCAGGTCCGTCATGGAGATCGTACTGGAAATCTGAAATCCTGAAAATATTGGGATATTTGTTGCAAAGCCAAAATTTGATTCGGCTGAATTAACATCCTGGTATGTGTTGCTTGGAAAGGTCAGAGTTTTGCCATAATTCCAGTTTTGCGATGCCTGCCCGTTTAGATTTGGTAACCGGGCCAGTTTCGACTGGGTCAATTGATTTTTCTGATATTGTGTGGCTATCACACCCTGTTTTACCTGGATATTATTCGTCAGGGCATAGTTAATGCATTTATCAAGAGACCAGACTTCCTGAGCCCAAACTGCTGATACCGGTATAGTTGATATAAGGCAGGCGACGATAAATTTTATACACTTCATAGGTAATATTTTTAGATGTCAGAGGATTCGTTAAAATTATTAAACCTTCTGATTATATTTCATTTTTTTATGACTTTTTTACGTTTCCCTTTTTCTTGGGGTCAACAACAGCACCTTTCAGCTTGTCCTCTTTTGTGATTCCGGATACAATTTCAATGTTTATTCCATCCGACAATCCCGTTTTAACAAATCTCTTTTCGAAAGTTTGTGGCAGAGATTCTACCTCGACATAAGCTGAATCTTTTTCAAATTTGAGCAATCCTTCAGGGATAGCCAACACACTGTCCCGCTTATCGAGCACTATATTGGCATTCGCACTGTAACCTGAACGGATGAACTGGCCTTCCAATAACTTAACGTCTGCTTTAATGTCAAACTGAATTGCCCCATTTTCGACCATCCCTTTGGGCGCTATATATCTTAATATTGCCATGAACTTTTCTTCAGCGATGGCCCCGATTGTGAGGTCCATTTTCATTCCCTCCCTGATCTTTCCTACTTCGGTCTCATCGACCTTACCCTGGAAAATCATATCGCTCATATCTGCGACAATGGCTATCGTTGTTCCTGCATTAAAAGTGTTGGCCTGGATAACGGAAAATCCTTCTTTAACAGGTACGTCGAGCACCATTCCGTCAATAGTGGATCTGATAAGAGTATTGGTTGTTGTTTCTGAACTTTTTGTTACTCCCCGCTGAATCAGTTCCAGGTTGTTCTCTGCAGCTTCCGCTTCTTCTTTTGCTGAATTCATCATCAGGTTAACCTTTTGAAATTCCTCTTTTGAAATGACCTGTTTTTCAAAAAGAGTCGACTGCCTGTCGAATATAAGACGTGCATCTTCAAGATTCAGCTTTGCACGATTGACCCGTGACTCGGCATTATTAAGATTAACCATATCCGGTATTATCTTCACCCTGGCAATTACATCACCCTTCCTGATTTTTTTACCTGACTCAATAAAGATCTCTTCGATAATTCCTGACACCTGCGGTTTAATTTCAATCTCTTTCCTCGGCACAACAGATCCTGTGGCAACAGTTTTCTTGACAATATTGGTAATTTGTGCTTTTTGAGTTTCATATACGACAGGTTTTGCCTGGGCCTTTTTCCAAAGGAACACCAATGTCCCGATAAATAAACCTGCCATTAATGTAAGTCCGAAAATTTTAATGATCCGTTTCATGATTTTTATTATTACTAAATTTTAATATTCTTTTTGATTTTTCGTATCAGACGCACGCCGTGCGTCTTTACATTATCAGTTCTCTATTCATCTCTTAATGCGTCGATCGGTTTGATCCGGATAGCTCTTGATGCAGGGATCATCCCGGCAAAAATTCCGGCTACAATCAGTACTGCAAGCGATGCAAGGGCTACAGTGAGGCTGACTTCAGGATGTTTGAAAAAAGCCCTGTCACTATTGTATGCTCCTGCACTTTCCAAAACCTTGTTCACCAACTCCAGCAAACCTACACCGAGTGAGAGACCGATGTAACCTGCAGTTGTTGTTAATAAAACACTCTCGAGCATGATTTGGGAGATTATCTTTCGGGGTGTTGCCCCTAAGGCCCTTTGAATGCCAATTTCCCTGGTCCTTTCCCTGATTATTACCAGCATGATGTTGCTGACACCTATCACTCCGGCAATCAATGTTCCTGTACCTACAATCCATGTTAATATTTGAATTCCAAGGAAGAGGCCATTCATCTGTTTGAATTGTTCTTCAATATTTATACTATTGATGGCCTGTTTATCGGTGGGTGAAATTGAATGACGCTTTTTGATCAGATCCTTGATTTTTTCCTCAACGACACTGACTGGAACACCCTTTTTGGGCTGTGATAGCTAAAAAATGAATCTGATTACCCATGTTATAAGTCTGCAACATCGTTGTAAAGGGGATTGAAACAGACTCTTCCGTTCTTCCGTTAATATTTACCCGCGTCTCCGGTTTTATCATTCCCACAATTTGATAGTAAACACCGGAAATTTTAATGTACTCTCCAACCGGATTTTCATTGGAGGTAAATAGTGATTCAAAGACCTTCTCCCCGATTACACAGACCTTCCGTCTTTCCCGGATGTCCATTTCATTAATCCAGCGACCCTTCAGGATCGTGCATGGATCGATATTGACATAATCGGGGTAATCCCCTTTGATATTGAAGGTACCATTCTTCCTACCCCGGATAACATTTGGACCGCTGCCCGAACCCCCTCCAAAATTTTTAGGGGTAATGTATTCCAATTCAGGTATATTATTCTTTAAATACTCCATATCCTCAGCCTCCATGCTCCATCGCCGGCCCCTTTTAAATCCTTTATAAGGTTCACTGGTACGGTCAGCCCACATAAAGGCAGAATTCTTGGCAAATTTCTCAACCCCTTCAATGAGCCCATTTTCAAGGCCATTACCAGAGCCCGCCATTATGATGAGCATGAAAATCCCCCAGAATACTCCGAATGCCGTGAGTAAACTCCTGACTTTATTTTTTGTCAGTGCGCTCCAGATTTCGTTCCAACGGTCAAGATCAAACATTTCTACTAAGGTTTATTTTGAAAAATAAGGTTTATTCCAAAAAGTGTATTTAGTATTTCACTGCTTACTGATTACTGCTTACCGATTACTAATTACCATTTAATGTTACTCTTTACTCACTTCGCCTATTCATCCCTTAAAGCTTCGACCGGTTTAACGGTAGCGGCCTTACGGGCAGGCAAATAACCAGCAAAGGTACCGGCCAGAATCAATAACAGTGTCGATACAATTGCAATATTAAAATCAACAGTCGGATTCCGGAAGAAGAGTATTCCTCCTGATTCATCCATTTTTTCCAAACCCCAATTGATCGTTTCCATTAGTCCTGTTCCAAGCACTAATCCAGTATAACCGGCAATAGTTGTAATAAATACTGATTCGAGTAAAACAAGTCTCACTACAGATGAAGGAGATGCGCCAAGTGCTTTTCTGATCCCTATCTCGCGTGTCCTCTCTTTTACAAGGATCAGCATGATATTGCTCACTCCTACAATCCCGGCAGTCAGAGTTCCAATTCCTATAATCCAGATAAAAATCTTTATGGCCTGAAATATTTTCATCGTTCTTAAGTAATCCGACAAGCGGTCATAAAGAGCCAAAGACCTTGTATCTTTCGGATCAAAACTATGCCGGTTTGCCATTTCATTTCTCAGCTTTTCTTTGATTGCTTCCGCCTCTGCAACGGTGTTGACCGTCCTTGTTGTGACTGTCATTGATCCCACTCTGTTATCTCCTCCATAAAGGTACTGTGCCGTGCTGAACGGGATATAGGCAGATCTGTTTTCATTATCATGAGGATTTTTAAATACTCCGACAACTTTATAAAGCAGGTCATTTAACTTCACATACTTATCCAGAGGATCCTCGTCCTTAAACAATACATTTCTGATTCCGTCTCCAATTACAATGACCTTACGATACTCCTTAATGTCCAGATCATTAATAAACCTGCCTTTTATTACTTTATTCTTTTCAATCGTTTCTATTGTAGGGTGACAATTTGAAATTGAAAACGTACCGGATTCATTTTTATAGGAACACACCATAGGGCCGTTCAATTTCATGTAATAATGTGAGGAAACAAGTTCGATATCCTCCTCCTTCTCCTTGAGAAAGGTATAATCATCGTTTGTAAGTTTTATCGGCCTTCCTTCCTTAAGTCCGTGCCAGGGCATTGAAGTTACTCCCGGACTGATCCAAATCAGATTTTGGGAGCTCGATTCAAACTGATAGAGCACGGAGTTCTGAAAACCGTTCCCTGATCCCAGGAGGATCATCAGCATAAAAATTCCCCAGGCTACTGAAAATCCGGTCAGAAATGTCCTCAGTTTGTTTTTCCTGATCGTTTCGAAAATTTCCTGCCAAACATCTGTATCAAACATAGTTTCAGATTTTATTCTGTGAGAACGCGCTCTTTGTAAGATTGCAGATCCCCGTTTTTAATTACCTCTCCGATCACACCGTCCCTCAGCCTTATGATTTTCCTTGTCATCGAAGCGATATCATGTTCATGTGTTACGATGATTACCGTCTTTCCTTCCTTGTTTATTTCTTTGAGGATATCCATCACTTCGAATGAAGTAGCACTATCCAACATTCCTGTCGGCTCATCTGCAAGCAGTACAGCAGGTTTTGCAATCAGCGCCCTTGCAATGGCTACACGCTGTTTTTGACCTCCTGAAAGTTCATTGGGCAGGTGATGAGCCCATTCTTTTAATCCCAGACGGTCAAGATATTCCATAGCAAGCTGGTTACGCTTTCGTCTGCTGATTCCCTTATAATAAAGAGGCAAGGCCACATTTTCCATGGCATTTTTAAAGGAAATCAGGTTGAAGGACTGGAAGACGAACCCGATCATCTCATTGCGGATCCGGGCTGCTTTGGTCTCATTTAAATCCTGCATTAATTTACCGTTCAGGTAATAACTTCCCTCATCATAATTATCGAGAATCCCGATAATATTCAATAAAGTCGATTTCCCCGATCCCGAGGAACCCATGATCGAAACAAACTCGCCTTCTTCGATCTCCATATCCATCCCTTTCAAAACATGGAGGCTGTTGCTGCCGGTCACGTAAGACTTGTGCAGATTGCTGATTCGTATCATATTTTTAAATTTTACTCCAGATTATGCAACAGAAAAGGACCTAAAACCATTTAAATCAGAATTATTCTCGCCTTATAACTAAATCCTGATCAGAAACATTTATTTCAGGGAATATTTTCTATTGCAATCTCAATAGTTGTGCCATTACTTTTATAATTCAGTATAATAGTACTTTATCATGATGCCATAACGTTTAGACACGTATGAAAGTGTACGATATTTTGACATAGAATGTCCGATAACGGACATTCCTGACTATCATTTATCCAAAACCCTGAAAGTGATTCTATTTCAGGGATTCTTTAATTCGGCGCAGTTCATTCAGGATATATAACTTTCTGTACCAGAAAATCAGCGCCACTAAAAGACCAATAGTAATGGCAATAATGATGACGATTTGTGAAGCAATTACTATGTGGATGGATGGGGGATGATCTTTGGCCAGCATATATATGACAGAGAAATCAAGAATTACAAGGAAAGGAATGAGGCTCAGCTGATCCCAATGAAATAATGAATATCTTTTCTCTGCTTTTTCAATAAACCGGATTACCGGCACGTCATAATCGATATGGCTGAACCGCAAAAATTTCCTTATAATGAAAGGTAGCATACCGAGAAGGGCCAAAACATAGAGAAAATAACCCATAAATCCAGTTCCCTCAGGGTTTTCCATATATCTTAAAATTCCTTTTGAACCGTTTATCATTATAAATGCTACTATAAGGATCACTGCGGCTATCAATTTAAACCTTGTTTTCCGGTCTTCATTTCTTATATCGTCCAAAGTATTCTCAATCTTTCTTTTCAATTCCCCGGTTCCGGAGCCTTCATCTCCATAAGAGAGTGATTTATAACTGCTTTTTAAATCATCAATATTCATAGCTTGTTGTTTTTAAGGAGAATTCTTTAATCATTTCATTTAATTGTTCTTTGATCCGGTGAATCTTTACCCGGACATTTGCTTCACTTAAACCGGTAATTTCAGCAATTTCTTTTCCTGGAAGATCTTCAAGATAAAGTGAGATAAGGGTACGATCCAATGGCGGCAGTTTGTTTACACAGTGAATCAGATAATTGATATTGAGCTCTTTGTCGCTGTCTGGTTCAGTCTCCCCGATGTCAAATCTTTCGTGCAAAGATTCTGTCTTTAAACTCTTCTTTATGGTTCTTACATGAGTGAGACAGGTATTCAAGGCGATACGGTAAATCCAGGTGCTCATTGCAGCTTCTCCCCTGAAGGTATTTAAATTCTCCCATACCCTGATAAAAATATCCTGCATCAGATCTTTTCTCAGGTCCTCATCTCCGGAGTACATACAACAAAGCCTGTGCACCCGGTCTTTGTTCTGCATGAATATATCCTCAAAGAGATGTTTGTCCTTTTCCATAGCCTAAAATTAACCGATTTTAATTCTTAGATGAAGAGAAGTGAAAATGTTACAATTCTTAATTGAAAATATTTCATCAATGATTTTCTTGTATCAATAAAGTGGAAGGTGTTTAAAAACAGAAATGCAAAATTTTGCATTTACAATTGTTTTTTTAAATGCGTTTCTGCATACACGAAATGAATCCCGATCAGGAATCCGGAAATCGCAATTTGATATAATGATTTCCCATAAAAAATTACTTAATAATTTCCTATATTATGATTAAAAGTCCTCTTAAGGTGAATACGGACTTAATACGGACTTAACACGGAGCTAATACGGCGACAGGATTCTGAAGATATTGTTAAATACGCATTTTAGATATCTTCATTTTTTTTAAACCTGATTAAGATTAAAAGATAAAAGTAAAAAGATATAAGGATTAGAAAGAAAGGATCAGGTTTAAGACGCATTTGTGCATTTGATTCAATCAGGCTATTATGTCTTCCCTCATTATTCAAATCTCAGGGCTTCAATGGGATTAAGGCCGGCAGCTTTTCTTGCGGGATAGATGCCAAAGAAAAGACCCACGGCAGCTGAAAAGAGGAAAGCCAGGATAATAGAAGAATATTCAATCACAATGGGCCAGTGCCCGAATCTTGCCACAATATCAGAAGCGATAATTCCTATAGCAATCCCGATTAGTCCTCCTGAAAAACTAATCACAATCGATTCAATGATAAACTGGGATAAAATATCTTTTCTTTTTGCCCCCACTGCCATCCGTGTGCCTATTTCACGCGTACGTTCAGTAACAGAAACCAGCATGATATTCATGATGCCGATCCCTCCGACCAAAAGCGAAATTCCGGCAATGCTGGCCAGCAGAATTGTCATCACTTTGGCTACAGATCCAAATATGTTTGTGATTTCCGATTGAGTACGTACGGTAAAGTCATCTTCATCCGAAGGGGCAAGCTTGTGTTTCTGGCGCAACAAAGCGGAAATTTCATTTACAGCATCATTTACCTGGTCTTCAGATATTGCGGAAGCGAGTATATAATTAACATTGGGAGAATCACCCTTCATTCTTTTCTGGACCGTTGAAAAAGGGGCCAGGATAATATCATCCTGATCCCGCCCAAAAGTATTTTGCCCCATTTTTGACAGTACCCCAATAATCTTAAAAGGAATATTATTGATTCGAATGATCTGTCCGACCGGATTTGCTTCGGCATTGCCAAATAAATTTAAAACAACCGTTACTCCTAACAGACACACTTTCGAAGCAATTCGATCATCTTCAGGTGTAAAGGAACTTCCTTTGGTTACATTAAGTGATCTGATTGTAAGATAAGCATTGCGGACTCCCATTATAGTCGTATTCCAGTTTTGTGAACCCCAGATGACCTGAACCCTTTCCTCATCGACCGGAGAGACATGATTGACTAATTGGCAATGAAGAGCGATGGCATCAGCATCCCCGACTTTAATTGTAGGTACAGTGCCCGCTCCCTGCTGTACACCGCCCTGTCTTGAACTGCCTGGGAAAACAAGAATGGCGTTTGTCCCAAGACTTGCCATAGATTCTTTTATGCTTTGGCTTGAACCTTGACCAATTGCCAGCATCGCGATCACTGAAGCCACGCCAATTATAATACCCAGCATTGTCAGAAATGACCGGAGTTTATTTCTGTTCAATGAACGATAACCTGCTTTTAATAAATTAAATGTTCTCATCGTAACGAATTTCACGAATTAGGACGAATTTCACGAATTGCGGATTTTCCTTCAGATTGTGCATCAATAATCGCCAATTCTGTTGATGCATCTTTTCTTTCTTTAATCAGTTCATTATCTATAATCTGACCATCTTTAAAAACTACATCATATTGAGCAAAAGAAGCTATGTCAGGTTCATGGGTGACCATCACAATAGTGATTCCCTTGTCGTTCAACTTTTGAAATATGTCCATGATCTCATAACTTGTACGTGAATCGAGGTTACCGGTAGGTTCATCAGCCATTATTAAAACGGGGTCATTTACCAAGGCACGGGCAATAGCCACACGTTGCTGCTGACCGCCTGACAATTCATTAGGCATTGCTTCGATACGATTTGCAAGTCCAACAGATTTTATTGAGTTAAAGGCTTTTTCCCTTCGCTCTTTTGACCCAACTTTGTCATTGTACAACAAGGGTAGTTCGACGTTTTCAAGGACAGAAGTCCTGGGCAAAAGGTTAAAGGACTGGAAGACAAAACCCAATTTACTGTTTCTCAGTTCAGCAAGCTGATCACTGCTGAGGGTGGTTACATCGACTCCCTCCAGTAAATAATCTCCGCTTGTAGGAACATCCAGACAACCCAGAATATTCATGAAAGTCGTCTTCCCTGATCCGCTTGCCCCTGAAATAGCAAGGAACTCTCCTTTCTTAACCGTAAGGGATACTCCCCGCAATGCCTGAACCTCTATAGTTCCTGTGCGATAGATTTTAATCAGATTCCTGACATCGATTAAATTTTCAGAATCGTTCATGTTATTTTTTTCTTCTTGAAGGAAACTTCGGTAAGAAAGGACTTTTAGATCTTTTGAGTTCCGACTCTGTCGGAACTTCATTGATCCCCGTTGCCGCTTCATCACCTGCTTTTATATCCCCATTGACCTCAGTATAGGACCCGTCGCTAATGCCCTTCATCACCCTGACAGGAAATACATCGGCGCCCTTTAAAATCCACAGGTAACCTGCCTTTCTGCTTGGTTCTATAATTTGTTGCTGCATCAATTCATTGAGCCGATTGAGCCTTTTAATCCAGAAATTTTTTATGGAGTCTGGCAATACATCAGGCTCCTCAATATAAGTCAAAGGCGGCGTAAACGAAAGGGCCATTGAAGAAACTTTCAGAATATTATTGCTCTCCCGTATATAAATATTAACAGTAGCTGTTAGTCCGGGCATCAGCTTCAGTTCAGGATTAGGAACCTCAATAATCACAACGTAATTTACCACATTCTGTACCGTAACAGGTTGGTGTCTTACTTGAGTCACAACGCCGGTAAATACATCATCGGGATAGGCATCGACAGTAAACATTGCTTTCTGCCCTACTTTTACCTGACCTATATCTGCTTCATCAACGTCTGCCTGAACCTGCATTTGTTTGGGATTGTAGATAATTGTAAAAAGCACCGGGCTGTTAAAACTTGCAATAACCATGTTTCCAACCTGAACATTTCTTGCAAGTATCATACCGCTTATGGGCGCTCTTATGGTACAATGCCGAAGGTTGATTATTGCGGTATTTAATTGGGCTTTTGCCGCTGTTAAATTACCTAAGGCAGTTTGATAATTGGTATACGCTGTATCATAATCAGCTTGTGCGGCCACTTTATTTTCCAACAATTTTTTTTCCCTTTCAAACACTCGCTTTGCTTCTGCTGCTGTAGCCTCTGCATTCTTCAAATTTGCCTCAGCGTTTAATTTGGCTGCATAAAAGAGTGTTGTATCCAATACGGCAATTACCTGTCCTTTTTTTACATAATCGTTAAAATCCACTTTTATTGTGGCAATGATTCCCGATACCTGTACGCCAACATCCACAGTGGTATCTGCGGCGAGGGTCCCTGTAGCTGTTACGATTACTTTAATATCTCCCCTTTCAACAGGTACGACGCGCCAATAATAGACAGGAGATTTATTTTCATATCGTTTTACAATTTCTCTTATGACGAAAAACAATGCTGCAAGGACTAAAATAATTATAATCGTTCTTTTCTTCATTTTATTGATTTATTACAGGTTTTCCCAAATAAAAGTCAACTATTTTTGCTTTAAGCACATAATCGTATTTTGCCTGGATCAGGGACATCGACACACTGTTAAAATTGTTTTTCTCAACAAGAAAATCGGTAATATCAGCCGCCCCAACAGAATATTTCTCCGCCATGTCGGAGTAGGTACGTTTCTCCAGCTCCATTTGAGCCTGCACAGAAATCAATTTCCTGCCTGCTGTTACCTGATTGGTGTATGCCGTTTCTATGCTTTGCCTCAGATTGTTTTTAGTCAATTTTTCATTCAACAAGGCGTTCGTCACATTCGCCTTTGAAATGGCAACCTTGTATCTCACCTGAGAATTATTGAAGATGGGTATGGCCAGCGTAAAGTTTAGATATTGGCCGAAATTATTTTTCAATTGATTAGATAATTGAATATCCGCAAAACTGGAATACCCTGTTGTAAGTCCCATACCCAATGATAATCTTGGGTACCATCCGCTTTTGCTCATTTTCAGTCCGAAAATTGAAGCATTCGTTTTCAGCGATGCGCTTTTTATTTCCGGTAAAAAACCCTCTGAAATCTGATCGATTGCTTCGGGCGATATGGGAATTTCAGGGAATAATTCTTTAAGCTCCATGCGTTCAATATCAAAATTGGCCTGATAGGGAACCTGCATAAGTTGAAGAAGCGTCACTTTATCCATATCTGCCTGATTTTCTGCAGTCACTTTAGTAAGTTTATTCGCAGCCAGTTGAGACTCTATCTGCAGAAGATTTAATTCAGCCACCTTACCGAATTCAACAAATTTTTTTGTCTCTTCCACCTGAATATTTGTGGCATCGATCTGGGCCTGGGCCACATCAATTGCTTCATAATCCATCAGTACCTGCATATAACTTGCAAGGACGCTGAGCAAAATATTATTCCTTGTGGTTTCGACATCCAGATTCCCTGATTCATAAAGAAGTCTGTTTTGCTTGATTGTGTTGATCAAAAGATAACCGTTAAAAAGTGTGACTGAACTGTTTAATCCCAATCTGTCAATTGAACTGGTATACGTATTGTATTGGTTCTTTGCAGGATCGAATGATTTGCCAAAAGTCAGGTCAAGCGATTCATTTATATTAGCACTGGGATATAACTGCGCTTTTGACTGCTGTAAAGTAAATTTGTCAATCATGGTAGTCACCCTTCCCTGATTAAGGGAAATATTCCTTTTATATGCTGTATCGACACAAGCCTTCAAAGACCATTTCTCCTGGGCAGTCCCTGAAAAACAAACAAAAACTGTTAATAATAATAACAGACTTTTACTCTTATTCATTTTCGGACCATTTTAATTTAACTGACTGAATAAACATGGATAATAACAGTGAACAGTAAATCCCGAAACTTCGGGAATCATGGATAATTTAACACTGAATTAGGCTCTGTTGTTCAAGTCACCCATAAATTCAGGACAGGACAAATTCGTAGAAACTGGGTACAATACTTAATGAATAAGGATTTATTCAGTTGAAGCAAAATTTATAAGGTTAAAATAAGGAATGGGTAATAATAGGTGCTCCAATACATTTGTTTTGCAATATTTTTCAATTTACATTTGGTGAGACACTAATTCCGGAACTATTGTGCCGGATAAAAATTCATAAGACTTACCTTCTGAATTAAAAATGGACTTAAAAGAAAAAAACAGAGAATACGTTCATGGATATTCCAACAGAGAAGCTTTGAGGCTTAACGATCAGGCCGATACGCTGGATCATATCATTCATTATGATAGCCTCTTCCCTAAGGACAGTCTTGTTCTCGAGGCAGGCTGCGGAGTCGGTGCGCAGACTAAAATAATTGCTGCAAAGAATCCTGATTCAAGATTTATATCAGTTGATATATCAGAAGATTCACTTAAGGAAGCTCAAAATCTGATAAAATCCCTTGCTATTCAAAATGTGGAGTTCAGACAGGCTGACCTTGTACAATCTGCCATTTGACGATGAGACCTTCGACAGTGTTATTATTTGTTTTGTACTTGAACATCTTCATAATCCGGTAAAAGCTCTTCAGGAACTAAAGAGAGTATTGAAAACCGGAGGCACTTTGATTGCCATTGAAGGCGATCACGGCTCGGCTTACTTCTATCCCGACAGCAAATATGCTCAACTGGCTATCAAATGTCTTATTCAGCTTCAAAAACAAAGCGGAGGCAATTCAAATATCGGACGTGAGCTATATCCTTTGCTTCAATGCCTTGGTCTTTCAGAAATTACAGTTTTTCCACGGATGGTCTATGCAGATGCTTCACGTCCGCACCTCGTAGAGGGATTTATTAAAAACACCTTTACAGCCATGATCGAAGGAGTTTCCGATAAAGCTGTACAGCAGGGATTGATCGATAAATCAGCATTTGAAAAAGGCATAAAAGACCTCTACCGAACAGCAGAACCTGATGGTGTCTTTTAGTTACACGTTTTTTAAAGGAACCGGAACGAAGATATAATAGTGGATGACAACCTGACATACATTTGATTTTCAGTATTTTTTGTATAAATTTGAATTACGATAGTTTGATCATTTTTAAGTTGCGATCAATTCTCCTTTTTACATGAAGGATATTAATTTCTCAAATTAACATTCAATTCCTGTAGTAATTTTTCAGAAATTATTCAAATCTGACGACAAGAAACTTATGAATAAAAAAATAGGACTTAAAGAAGCGCTGGCAGTCGGAATCGGAGGGATGGTTGGTGGTGGAATATTTGCCGTCCTGGGTCTGGCTGTTTCATTGGCCAGCGGAGGAACACCGATTGCATTTCTTCTTGCAGGAGTTTTAGCCCTGATTACCTCTTACAGCTATGTAAAATTATCGCTGACTTATCCCGACAGGGGCGGAACAGTTAAGTTTATCAATCAGGGTTTTGGTAAATCCGTTTTCAGCGGAGGAATAAATAATTTGCTCTGGGTGAGTTATATCATCATGTTATCGCTTTACGCTTCTGCTTTTGGTTCTTATGCGCCAAACTTATTTGAACTGACAGGAAGTAAAACAGCTAGATTTTCATATCTATTCAAGCGGGATCGTCATTTTTGCAACCCTGATCAATTATTACAGCATTAAAGTGGTCGGGGAAATGGAAGATTACGCCGTGATTATTAAGTTAATCATCCTCCTTGCATTTGCAGCAATAGGAATATACGGTTTGCAGCACAGCCCTGATTTAAAGCAATTATCCTTTCACCATTGGGAAAGTCCTGTTCATCTGATTACAGGTGGAATGGTAATATTTGTGGCCTATGAAGGATTTGAGTTAATAGCCAATGTAGTCCCCGATATGAATAGTCCGGAAAAGAATGTTCCAAGAGCCTATTATCTCTCAGTGATATTCGTGATTTTTCTTTACATTGTTATCGCATGCGTTACAGTAGGTTCTTTACCCTTTAAAGAAATTGCAAATGCCCGGGATTACGTTTTGGCAGAAGCGGCAAAACCTATGATTGGAGAAATCGGCTTTACCATTATTACGATAGCAGCCTTAATTTCAACCTTTTCGGCAATCAATGCCTCTTTGTACGGCGGGAGCAGGGTTAGTTATGAAATTGCTGAAGATGATGAACTTCCGCACCAATTAACGGGTCAAGTTGTGGAATCATCCTGTAGGGTTAATGATCACAACCATCCTGACATTGACGATGGTAAATACCGTGAATCTCGAAAGTATTTCTACAGCCGGCAGCGTTGGTTTTATATTGATTTTCTCTTTTGTGAACTATACCGGCCTGAAATTATCAAAAGACATAAACGGAAATAAAATCATTCCTCTGCTTGGCTTTATCCTGGGACTGGCTGCATTGATAATTCTGATCGCTCAACAGTATGCATCCAATCGCCTCGGAGTAATTTTAGCAATTTCCATCATATTGATATGCTTTTTAGCCGAATATCTCTACAAAAAAACTGAAACTGCAAAAAGGATTTTACAGGACAATTAGTTAATATCCATTGCTTTGTTTAGTCTTTGTAATATGTGGACAACAAATATATTTTATAACGAAATGAAGAACTTATTATCTCAGCAAGTTGAAAAAAATAATTCACCTTCAATTCAATATATATTGTTTGACAAAGACAGCATATTAAAAAGATACAATTCCGGACTTGCAGATATAAAAGCAAATAAAGAAGTAAACGAAAAAACGACTTATAATGCATTTTCTGTGACGAAGACTTTTACGGCATTGTCAATATTGCAGTTAGCCGAACAGAATAAATTAGACATCGAACAACCGGCAAATAAGTATTTACCCGACTTTCCCTACCCGACTGATATAACAATTCGACAACTATTATCCCATTCAGCAGGCATTCCAAACCCTATCCCCTTGAAATGGATTCATTTGACAAGCGAACATAAATTGTTCGATAGAAATAAATTCTTCAAAAATGTATTCTCTAAGCACACTAAAACCAAATACAGGCCAAATAGAAAATATTCTTATTCAAATCTTGGTTACTTCTTGCTGGGGCAGATAATTGAAAACGTTTCAGGGATAACTTACGAAGAATACGTTAATGAGAATATCATTAAAAGAATTGGAATTAATACTACCGAATTGGGATTTGAAATTGAAAATATTAACAGACATGCTAAAGGCTATCAGAAAAATCCCAGCTTTCTCAATCTTATTCTAAGCTTCATCATCGACAAGTCAAAATTTATGGATAAAGCGGAAGGTCAATGGAAACCTTTTAAAAGCTATTATGCAAATGGAGCTTCTTATGGTGGATTAATCGGAACACCTGACGCTTTTATGAAATATATGCAGGAGTTTTTAAAAGCGGATAGTAATTTATTATCAGACTATTACAAAAAAATGCTCTTCACTGAGAACTACACAAAAGACAATAAAGCAACAGGTGTTTGCCTATCATGGTTTAGCGGACAATTAAACGGAAATAAATACTTTACCCATGCAGGCGGAGGTGGCGGGTACTACTGTGAAATCAGAATTTATCCTGACCTTGAGCTCGGAAGTGTTGTATTCTTTAACCGCACCGGAATTTCAGATGAAAGATTTTTGGACAAGGTAGATATCAAATATGTATTGGACAGAACATGAAATCATTCTCAGGTAAAATGAAAATAGTTAAAGAACCTGTTATTTGTTGCGATAATAATCTGATTGAAATCAAATCTGCAAAAAACTCTGAATGCGATAAAAAGAGCCATAGAAAATGAAACGAAGAATTAAGATCACTGACTGACAAACCAACATTCGATAAAGGCATAAAAGAATTATACCGCACAGCCGAACCCTACAGTGTATTTTGTTACACATTTTTTAAAGGAACCGGAATTAAAATATAACAAAAAGCATTTATTTTGAATAAATTATATTTCCTCCCCACATCCTCTTCCTCCCCTTTTTCCCTCCGATATAAACAATACCATCTCAGGTTTTACTGTACACTCATTGTATATTGTCTGTACTATTACTGTACTAAAATTGTACAGTCAGTGTACAGTAATAGTACAGTAAGTGTACAGAAAACCCCTCTTTGATACGTAGATTGTAAGAGGAAAATAGCGACCGGGAAACCAGAAAAACCGGCTTCGATCAAGAGGGATTTTAAGCGTTCGATGATGGAAAAGCGTTATTACTTTTTCAATGGATTCCAGCCCTGGGCTTCGAGAGGGATTTCAAGGCCGGTGCCGGCAGTAATCAGGTTGGCGCCGTTGCTTTTTTCGGTAATATGCCCGAGAATGGTTATATCAGGATGATTGCGGATTTTATCGTGATCGGTGAGGGGGACGGTGAAGAGCAGTTCGTAATCCTCGCCGCCATTGAGAGCTGCCACCAAAGGATTGATATTCAGCTCGGAAGCCATGCGTTTTGGTCTGATCATCATAAGGAATCCGGTCTTCATAAATCCTGCAGCCCACGCCTGATTCGGTACAGATATGTAAGATTTCAGAGGAGAGGCCATCGGAGATATCGATCATGGAGGTGGGTTTAATGCCCAATTCCTTGAAAACGGTTCGCATATCCCGGCGGGCTTCAGGTTTTAGCTGACGTTCAAGGATATAATTGTATCCCTCAAACTGCGGGGTCATCTTTGGATTGACCTTAAACACTTCATTCTCACGCTCGAGAAGCTGTAATCCCATATAGGCTCCGCCAAGATCCCCCGTTACACATAAGAGATCGGTATTTTTTGCCCCGCTTCGGTATATCAGTTCGCTTTCATCGGCTTCTCCTACTGCAGTTACAGAAAGTGTAAGCCCTGTGAGTAAGGTTGTGGTATCGCCTCCTACAAGATCAACGCCATAATGATCACATGCAAGATAGATGCCGGAATACAATTCATCAAGGGCTTCAACCGACATCTTTGAAGAAATCGCCATCGAAACGGTGATCTGCCTTGCAACGGCATTCATGGCATATATATCGCTCAGATTGACCGTTACCGTTTTATAACCCAGATGCCTTAAAGGGGTGTACATTAAATTAAAATGAACGCCTTCAGTCAGCATATCGGTTGTAAGGACAACCTTTTTATCCCCGTAATCGAGAACTGCGCAATCGTCACCCACTCCTTTGAAGGTACTGCTGTTTTTCAGGACGATCTTTTCAGTCAGGCGGCGGATAAGGCCGAACTCGCCAAGGGTGGATACTTCAGTTTTCTGAGCCTTATGATTTGCCATTAAAACCTTATGATTTATTTAAAATTAATAATTCTGCAAAAGTAGTGTTCATTTTATATCTTTGCAATTTGGATTCAGTCTATTTAAGGTTTTCTGAAAAGGGGATTGTTAGCGTGGCTGAGAATGATAGAAAATATGCAGGATCATAATGAATTGATAAATGAGGTCACTCAAAGGGATTACCGGTTTGGATTCGTTTCCGATATCGAGACCGATAAGATCGTCAAGGGACTCAACGAAGATACCATAAGGATCATTTCAGCAAAAAAAGAGGAGCCGGAGTTCATGCTTGAATTTCGGCTAAAGGCTTACCGGAGGTGGCTTACGATGAAAATGCCGCGTTGGGCGAAGCTGAAAATCCCTGAAATCGATTACCAGGATATTATTTATTATGCGGCTCCAAAAAGGAAGGTGCAACTGGCAAGCCTTGACGAAGTGGATCCCGAATTGCTGCGAACCTTTGAGAAACTCGGCATCCCGCTGGAAGAACAGAAAATGCTTTCGGGAGTGGCGGTTGATGCGGTGATGGACAGCGTATCGGTGAAGACGACTTTTAAAGAGATACTGGCTGAGCAGGGAATCATTTTCTGCTCGTTCAGCGAAGCAGTAAAACATCATCCCGACCTTGTACAAAAGTATCTTGGGATGGTGGTCCCCTATAATGATAATTTCTTTGCGGCACTTAATTCAGCTGTATTCTCTGACGGATCATTCGTCTATATTCCTAAAGGCACACGCTGTCCGATGGAGCTGTCGACTTACTTCAGGATCAATGCCCAAAACACGGGGCAATTTGAACGGACGCTGATTATCGCGGATGAAGACAGCTATGTTTCTTACCTTGAAGGCTGTACGGCTCCCATGAGGGATGAAAACCAATTGCATGCCGCGGTTGTTGAAATCATTGCCTACAACAGGGCGGATGTCAAATACTCGACTGTGCAGAATTGGTATCCGGGCGACAAGAACGGTAAAGGAGGAATCTATAATTTCGTGACCAAAGAGAGGGCTTTGCAAGGGAGTTTCGTCAAGAATTGTGTGGAACCAGGTGGAGACAGGCTCGGCGATCACATGGAAGTATCCGGGCTGTATCCTGATGGGCGATAATTCAACGGCGGAGTTCAATTCCGTTGCCCTGACGAACAATTATCAGCAGGCGGATACGGGGACCAAAATGATCCATATCGGGAAGAACACAAAGAGCCATATCGTTTCGAAAGGAATTTCAGGGGGACACGGATCGAATTCATTCCGCGGCCTTGTAAGGGTTCTGGCAAAAGCAGAAAATGCACGTAATTATTCACAGTGTGATTCGCTTCTGCTGGGCGACAAATGCGGCGCCCATACGTTTCCATACATTGAAGTAGGAAATGACACTTCAATTGTTGAGCATGAGGCAACAACCTCTAAGATAGCTGAGGATCAGATATTTTACTGTAATCAGCGGGGAATCTCCACGGAAGATGCCATCGGTATGATCGTCAATGGCTATGCCCGTGAGGTGATCAACAAGCTTCCTATGGAATTTGCGGTAGAAGCGCAAAAACTGCTTCAGATCAGTCTGGAAGGAAGCGTCGGATGAATAATTACGAATTACGAATTACGAATCATAGAATATATAAAAATATATGCTGGTTATAAAAGATTTACATGCTTCGATTGAAGGGAAAGAGATTTTGCACGGGATTGATCTCGAGGTGAATGAGGGAGAGATTCATGCGATTATGGGCCCCAACGGATCGGGTAAAAGTACTCTTGCCAACGTTCTTACTGGAAATTCGAATTATGAGGTAACAAAGGGAAGTGTCACTTTCAATGGCAAGGATTTGTTTTCGATGGCGCCTGATATACGTGCCAAGGAAGGACTATTCCTCAGTTTCCAGTATCCGGTTGAGATTCCGGGTGTGAGTATGGTCAACTTTCTGAAAACGGCCGTCAACGAGCAACGTAAATATCATGACCTGAAAGAATTGTCGGCCAGTGATTTTCTTAAGCTGATGCGCGAGAAAAAGCAGATGGTGCAGATCGATTCACAGTTGACCAACCGTTCTGTAAATGAAGGATTTTCAGGCGGAGAGAAGAAGAAAAACGAGATATTCCAGATGGCGATGCTTGAGCCTAAGCTTGCTATACTGGATGAAACAGACAGCGGCCTTGATATTGATGCATTACGCATTGTGGCGAATGGAGTAATGGCTTTAAGGAATTCTCATAACGCAACAATTCTTGTCACACACTATCAGAGGCTGCTCGATTATATTGTTCCTGATCATGTTCATGTGATGTATAACGGACGTATCGTGAAGTCAGCCGGCAAAGAGCTGGCGCTGGAACTTGAGGAAAAGGGATATGACTGGATCAGGAAAGAAACGGGAGAATAATTATGACAGTTGAAGTAGAAAAAATATCATCAACCGAAAGATTACACAACATTTTCAGGGAAAATGAAAAGGTAATTGCCGAAGGTTTGACTGACGTGATTAACCGTTCAAGAATACCCGCGATGCAGGCTTTTCTTCGGATGGGTATACCTGATTTCAAAACTGAGAATTACAAGTATACGGACCTTACCAACCTGTTCAACAATGAGAACTTCAGAAGAGCATTCACTCCGGATAAATTTAAGGTTGATCTGGCAGAAGTGTTTAGCTGTGATGTTCCTCATTTTGATACTTATCTTGAGTTAGTGGTCAACGGCTGGTATTATGAATCAATCCGGCATCCGGTATCTTATCCCGATGGAGTGATTGTAAAGAGTTTCCGTAAAGCTGTGAAGGAGAACCCTGAAATCGTTGAAAAATATTACGGGAAGTTTGCTGATGCGGAGGCTGATCCATTGACTGCGCTTAATACAGCCTTTGCCCAGGACGGCATTTTTATATATATTCCTGACAATGTTCATCTTAAGAAACCTGTTCAGATTATTAATCTTTTGAGCAGTGAGGATGACCTATATGTTACTCAGAGAAATATGATTATTGCCGGGAAAAACAGCCAGGCGACGATTATATTTTGCGATCATACCCTCACACCGCAGATGTTTATTGACAATTGTGTGACAGAAACCGAAATCGGACAGGATGCCGTGATTGACATTTACACGATTCAGAATCAGCACAATAAGTCAGCAAATCTGACGGGTCTTTATATCAACCAGCATCAGAATTCAGTTCTCGGGACAGATGTAATATCTCTTCACGGAGGGATTATCAGAAATAATCTCAGTGTTATCCTGAACGGAGAACATGCTGAAGCAAAGCTCAGCGGAATTGCTTTATCTGATAAAAATCAGCATGTTGACAATTTTACCTATATTGAGCACGCAAAGCCCAACTGCAGGAGTAACCAGCTTTACAAAACGATCCTTGACGATCTGGCTACAGGCGGGTTTACCGGCAGAATTTATGTGGCACCGGGAGCTGTGAAAACAGAAGCTTATCAGCGCAATAACAATGTTTTGCTGACCAATAAGGCTAAAATGAATACCCGGCCTCAGCTGGTCATTGATAATGATGATGTAAAGTGCACACACGGCGCTACCGTAGGACGTATTAACGATGAAGCCCTTTTTTATCTCCAGGCAAGAGGGATAAATGAACGGGAAGCCCGGCTTATGCTGATGTTTGCTTTTGCCCATGAAGTACTAAATGAAATAAAAGCGGAGCCCCTGCGCGAAAGAATTGATGGGCTTGTAAATAAAAGGCTGAGAGGCGAAGTATCCAAATGTCACCTGTGCGCTATGGACTGCATAAGATAATGAAGGGATTAAAGAATTAAGGAATAAAAGAATAATTTATTGAATGATTTCTATCTCCAATATAAGAAAGGATTTTCAAATACTTAACCAAAAGGTTAATGGTAAGCCATTGATTTATTTTGACAATGCTGCCACTGCACAACGGCCTGACGCAGTGATTGACAAGATAAGGGAATATTCTGTGAAGATAAATTCAAACATTCATCGCGGCAGCCATTATCTTGCGAATAAAACGACAGAAGCGTTTGAAGAAAGCAGGGAAACGGTACGAAAATTTATCAATGCCAGAGAAACAGCGGAGGTCATATTTACACACGGTACCACTGAATCGCTGAATCTTATTGCCTCATCATTCGGTAATGCATTTCTATCTGAAGGCGATGAGGTGATTGTGTCCGAAATGGAACATCATTCCAACATCGTCCCCTGGCAAATGATCTGTGAAAGGCGGGGCGCTTCCATTAAAATACTTCCTTTTGACGATAAAGGGGAGTTAAAGATTAATCTTCTTAATGATCTGATTACAGAGAAGACAAAAATCATCTCAGTGGCTCATGTCTCGAATGTTCTGGGAACAATTAATCCTATTGGAGAGATTATCAGGATTGCACACCGCAGAGGGATTCCTGTTTCAATTGACGGGGCGCAGGGAGCTCCTCATATCAATATTGATGTCCAGGCACTGGATTGTGATTTTTACTCTTTTTCAGGCCATAAGGTATTTGGACCTACCGGCATCGGTGTTATGTACGGTAAGCGGGAATGGCTCGACAGGATGCCTCCTTTCCTGGGAGGCGGTGAAATGATTTCTAAGGTCACTTTTGCCAAAACGACTTACAATGTTCTGCCTTTTAAATTTGAAGCAGGAACTCCGAATTATATCGGAGCGATAGGTATGGCTGAAGCCATTCGTTACCTCGAAAAGACAGGGAGAAATGAAATTGCCAAATATGAGGATGAACTGTCAACATATGCTACCGAGCGGGTAAAACAGATTGAAGGATTAAAGATTTACGGTGAGGCAGCCCATAAGACAGGAGTGATCAGTTTTAACATTGAAGGAATTCATCCTTTTGATCTAGGGACTTTACTCGATCAGATGGGAATTGCAGTGAGGACAGGAAGGCTTTGCGCCGATCCGGTTATGGATCATTTCGGCTGCGAGAGTATGCTGAGGGCTTCATTCGCGTTCTACAATACATCGGAAGAGATTGATACTTTCCATAATGCCCTTATCCGACTAAAAACAATGTTTTAGAAATTACGAATTACACGAATTATTTACGAATTAACACTAAAGTGCATTTGCAGCAATTGAAATAATTGGTTAATTTCAATTTTAAAGCAATATTTGTTAAAAGCTTTCGTGTATTTTCGTAAGAAATTAGTGAAACATATATAGAATGACTTTAGAAGAAATTCAACAAGAGATAACAGAAGAATTTTCCTCTTTCGAGGACTGGATGGATAAGTATGCTTACCTTATTGAACTCGGGAATAAGTTAAAGCCAATCGATCCCAGGTATAAAACAGAAGATAATCTCATTCGGGGCTGTCAGTCGAGAGTGTGGTTTCACCAGGAACTGGTTGACGGGTGTATTTTATTTGAAGGGGAGAGTGACGCTTTGATCGTAAACGGGCTGGTGGCTCTTCTTATAAGGCTTTATTCAGGAAGGACGCCGAAGGAAATTCTTTCAACTGAACCGCATTTTATCGAAAACATTGGGTTGCGTCAGCATCTCTCGCCCACAAGATCGAACGGCCTTACTGCTATGGTAAAACAGATAAAACTTTATGCCCTTGCATACAGTAAAATCATGGAGAAAAATTAACGAAAATGGACGGTCGGATAGATTTAATTATACAAAACCTTAAAGAGGTATACGATCCGGAAATTCCGGTGAATATTTATGATTTGGGACTGGTTTACAGTGTGGATGTTGAAGGAGATGAGGCAAAGATCGTGATGACCCTTACGGCTCCCAATTGTCCGGCAGCAGATTTTATTGTATCGGATGTGGAATATATGGCTAAAAAGGTTGAGGGGATTGAATCATGTAAAGTGGAAATCACTTATGATCCGCCATGGGACAGATCGATGCTGTCGGAGGAGGCAAGACTGGATTTAGGATTTTTGTAATCCAAAAGTGAATAAAGATCTAAGACACATAAGCAATCTAATAAAGCTTAAATCGAGGGAAATAGGTTTTTCTGCCTGCGGGATTGTGCCGATACATCCTCTTACCAGTGAAAGAGAGGCATTGGAATCATGGATTGATAAAGGGATGCATGGTTCGATGGATTATATGGAGAGGAATGTTGAAAAAAGGCTGAATCCGGCAGAACTCGTGGAAGGCGCTAAATCTGTGATCGTCGTATTACTTAATTACTATTCATTTCAAAAACAAGCTGATCCCGGAGCTCCAATCATTTCAAGGTATGCATACGGGAAGGATTATCATATTGTCATAAAAGATAAGCTCCTTCAGCTTTTAAGATTCATTAATAAGGAAATCGCTCCATGTAACGGAAGGGCCTTTACAGATTCGGCGCCGGTTCTTGAAAAAGCATGGGCAAAAGAGGCCGGATTGGGATGGATTGGTAAGCATTCACTGCTGATTTCAAAAGAATTTGGCTCTTTTGTCTTTATCGGAGAGCTCATCATTGATCTTGAACTGGATTATACAAGTGAAAAAGTGACTGATTACTGCGGTAAATGTACACTATGTATTGAATCCTGTCCAACAAAGGCTATTGTCTCACCCCGGGTGATTGATGCCCGTAAATGCATAGCTTACCACACGATTGAAAATAAAGAAGAGTTTTCCCCTGAAGTTTATAAAAATCTGAATAACAGAATATTCGGATGCGATATCTGCCAGGATGTTTGTCCCTGGAACCATAAAAATTCAGAAACTGAAGTAAAGGAGTTTAAACCTCTAACCAGTTTGCTTGAGATGGACAGGCAGGCATGGCATAATCTTGATCAAAAAACCTTTGACAAGATATTTCACAGTACAGCTATTGAACGTGCCGGATATAAAAAACTAATGCAGAATTTCAGCTATACGGTTCAAAAGGGGCATTAGATAATTGAAAATTGACAATTTATAATCAATGTCGTTTAGTTAAGAGTCGTTCATAATGGTTTGCTGACTTGTCCCCTTTAGTGCGGCAAATTTAGTTTTTGAATAATTTTCATAAAATCGGGAGAGATTTTAGTTCTTATTTGAATTTCCTTATTGGTTAATGTGTTGAGCAGCCTTGCGTCGGTAACTTTTTTTGATTCGGTGATAAATTTTTTTATCGATATATTGGTCTGAAGTTCGATGTGCTTTGACACTGCCAGTGCCATAAAACAAATTAGAATGTGGAGTTTGATGGGGTCTTCTTTAAAATGGAATATGGGCCTGGTCTGTAAATCATTCTTGGAAATCCTGAAGGCTTGTTCAATTCTGTAAAGCTCATGGTAGCGTTCCATGACGGTTTTATTGCTCAGTACATTTTCTTCCAGATTGGTGTAATAGCCTTTGATCCCCAGTAGTTTTCGGGTTTTGTCAATGAGTTTTTGATTGAGCTCAAGGTTTTGCCCGTTTGATTTGGTAAATTTTAATTTTTTATTCTTCGACGGGTTTTCTACAATGTATTTTGCCTTTTCGATTTGTTTATCCATTTCGTGTTTATCTTTTCGATACCGTGCCGAAGAGTAACTGCAAATCAAGAATCCGTTATCTGTTCTAATCCTGATGCTTTTGTCATCTTCGCGAGAGATATTTTTATCAATCTGCTCAATGCGTTCATTGGACAGGTTTCCCAACCTTGCACCAACAATGTAATTGATATTGTTTTCTGTCAACTGTTTAATGTTTTCAGCGCTAATCATTGCTGCATCAGCCACTACCGTAAATTCTTTTACTGAATGTTTTCGAATAAAATCATTGACAACGGGGATAATCGTGTGCCCTTCGAAAGTATTGCCCGAAAATACCTCGTAAGCAATTGGAAACCCTTCTTTTGTAACCATCAATGCCACTAAAATCTGTGGCTGTTGCGACTTGTTGTCTTTGGAAAAACCGTTTTTCCTGAGCCCATCTTCCCCGAAAGTTTCAAAATACAAGGTCGTTACATCATAAAACAACAAATCAAAATTGAATGAGTAGTTCTCTTTTGCAAAATTTACTACAATCGATTCAATTTCCGATTTTAATTCGAGCCATTTTGATTGAGACTTATAATAACTCTGCCTTCGGTGTGTGATGCCAAAACAGGTGTCTAAAAGTTCTATTGAATGGAGTTTGGAAGCCGGTTCTATCATCCTGACAATTACCAAATCCAGGAGCAACTGTTTTTTTATCCTGGTTATGCCCATCTTGTTCATCAATCCCCAAACAATTTCATAGAAAAACGTATAGTAAACACCCAGGAATTCACTTTTATCGAGGTAAAGCAGGTTATTGAATTTGGTTTCTTCAAATAGTGAAAGACGCAGGTGAATAGTTGTCAATAAAATCCTGGGCAACTAATTTTAAATCTGCAATCTCCTTGTCGGTTTTGCCAGAACCGATGTGCTTATAAACAATACGTTTTCTGTTTCTGTAATAAACAACTTGTACAGCTTGTGATTCGGATGCAGTCTTTACCACCCTTATATACAACATAAAAATCGCCTTAGTGCGACAAATTTAGTTTTTTATGATGCTATTTGACTGATTTACAACACATATTTTTCCAGCTCTTTATGGGGGGGGACAAATCAGGAAATCTTAGTCTGAAGGAAAAAAGGTAGTGCTGCAAATGCGTGGTGCAATGGCAGGTGAGAAACACAGCGTGTGTCTGTCGGATAACTATTAAATCGCCATCCGGAGGTCATTAAATCGTCATTCAATCCCGAAACTTTGGGATTGAATGCGCTAATCCCGGATTTATCGGTCTAACTGACAAGGGTTCAGGCTGTCAGTCTTAATCGTATTCCAGCCAGGCAGTGGCAACACAATCTTTATCACTTACGAATCTGATCCATCGTGACTGGAAAGAATCAGGGAAAGTAAATTTCAAGGTTTCCCCCGGCGCCACCGAAAATTCCCTGTAATTCATCCATTGACCGTCTCCGATAGGATCAGCCTGGAGTGTAAATCTGACTGTTTTCTTTAAATTGTGAGAAAGCTGCAACTCCCTTTTATCATAGAAACCGATCAGGTAAGGATCGGAAGGTTCGCCTTCTTTGACTTCTGAATCTTTCCAAGGTCCACCTGAACCGGCAGGTTTACCCATTTTCCATAAATCATCGATCACACCGGCCCATACAGCCGCCTTTCCGTCGCGGGAAAGTATGATATGAGGATTACTACCGGCAAATTCGGGATCAATCCCTGTCATGATCAGCATTCCGCGATATGAGGCATAATCGTGAATACGGAAGCTGTGCGAAGCCACGGGGCGTATCTTGGCAAAACCATCGGCATTTTCAGCCGGAAGCTCATAAAAAGTGCCTGAACAGTTGAACAGATCCCTTTCAGTGGCGACTTCACGGCAAATGCGAAGCAGTCCACGATCAGATAATCCTTCAAATTCAGAAGCGCCTTTTGGCAGTCTCCAGCGACGTCCTGAATCATCCACGATAAGAACAGAAGCTTTATCAAACGTGACCACCTGACGGGGAACAGCCATTTTTTCACGGATAAAAGCTGCAGTTGCAGGATCGTCCTTCTTTTGTAAGGTTCATCAGGGAATCGAGTTCATAATAACCGCTTTCAGTGAAACCTTCATTTCCGTTAATACCGGCCAGTACGCCAAGTTTGCGGCGGTTGCTGTCAAGGTCCCAGAGCAATCCGCCATCGGCACTTAACTTATTAACTTCCGCCAGTCCTTTGAATATCGGATCGGGCATACGCGTACGGTTTTCTTTTTGCGCGTAGGAAAATTGAACCGTTGCTGTTGTGGCTTTATCGGAAGAAACCCTGATCCATTCGCCTGTTTCACTGGCAGAGAAAGGAAGATTTACCGCTTCATCAGCTTTAAGGGAGATTTTTTTAAGCCTTTCCCAGGTGTCATTTCCTTTTTTATCAACTTCAAAAGTAAATGATACAGGATGCTGTCCTTCATTTTTTATCCAGGCCGACCGGATGTCCCAACCGACAAAAAGAAAAGGTTCAGAAACTTCACCGGCCTTAATATTTTCAGAAATCCAGACAGCGCCTTCCGCATTATCCGGCCCGAGGTGATCCAAAGTTTCAGGAGAAATAAACCACAGATTGGAATTGGATTGACCGGGTCCGCTGATATTGCCTTTAACTTTACGCTTATTAAGAAATTCATTTTTAGCGGCATCATCGCATCCGATCACGATATGGTCATTCCATCGTGCGAAATCGCCCGTTACCTTCAGAAAGGCAGAGCGGGGCCGGATACCGGCAGAATTTGTTGTTGAAAATGTTGAGGGGAAATGCCAGAACATTCCATGCATGGTCATTAAATAATCCGGTTTTTCTTTGGTGCCGACATCACGAATCCGGGGCCATTCGGTATTCCAGCCGTGAGCTCCGTCATACGAGTGACTGGCTTTGGGAAGACGGAAAAATTTCCATTTTCCGTTGCCGCGTACCCCGATCAGCAGAGATTTATAATCGAAACCGATTGTCCAGATTGGGTCAGTTTCCGGATTTTGATTGCCATATATTCCACCTGGTCCGGTGACTTCACAAAACTGGTTGCGGCGGATAACTTTCCAGTCTTTCCCGTTCCATTCAGCCAGAGCGCCTGATTCGATATCGAATTTCTTCAGCGCCTCCTCAGTGGCTTCCCCGTTATTTGAGTAAACCAGGACTCCCTGACCGGAATAAACTCCTTTCCCATGCGCTCCCGGCAAGAGATCTGAAGTGTCATCCATCTCACCCGGTTTCCTTTTGATGTTCCCGTCAGGATAAATCATTTTCGGCTGAAGTGTCTTCACATCCACTTCATAAAATCCCTCCTCCATGGTCGCGTAATAAATCTTACCCGATGGATCAGTCAGATGACGGGCATTTCCGGTAGGTCTTCCCGGCATAATGCTGTAGGGTATTGTCCTGACATTTCTGCCTGAGTCGATGGCATACGGGCCGATAAACAACTGGTTGCTTTCTTTATGGATCATCCGGTTTGCAGGTGTTCCCCCGATGCTTTCAGGGCGGACGGTTTCTTTCAGATCAGGGGTAATCTCGTATAGTTTGTCAGATGAGCCAAACGGGAAATGCGGGCCGTAGGTTACCACCCATAAACGGCCCGCCCATGGAACCACAGCCCCCGTTCCGCATTCATCTTCGTTGTTATAATAAGCCAGTTGCGGATAAATCCCGCTGAAGGATTTTAGCTCCGGTGGTTTTTTAATGTCCGCACATTTGCTAAGTAACAGGAATGAAATGATCGACAGGCTTATACATCTATAAATCATGAAACTTAAATTTTGACTGATGAAATGCAGTTTTATTATTCAACAACAACCTCCATTTTTAAGGTCAGGGGTTCATTATTGGGCCCCGTGGAAGATAAAGTCACAACAAATCTACCGGATTTCACATAGCTGTGATTGATTTCTTTTTTAATGATTTCTTCCGGAGAACCATCGCCATAATCAATCATTGTCTCAGCCGATGTTCCGTTACGGTTCCAGAATAACACCTTATCACCGGGTTTTATTCCCCTTACCGGGTAATAATAAGCCCATCCATAGGCCATATTTCTTTTCTTCACGGGATCAAAAACGGTCAGATATAAAAAATCTCTGTCCTGGCGGCCTTCTTTATCTACGACAATCAATTCCTCACTGTATATGCCCGGTTTACTGCATAATATTGAAGTTACGGGAGTATTGACGATTCTCCCGTCGCTTAATTTCCATGTGACCTTATCAGGCGGCAATCCATTCCTGTCAAAGGAACGGGTTGCATCCAATACGATCTTTTCTCCGGGCACTGCGAAGCGATAGCCTCCGGCCACTGCGACAACCTGATCTGGATATTTCCGCAAATAAGCCTCCATTAACCACGGATAGGTGTTGACATGCATCCCATTGACTAAAAATTCGACATGCAGATGAGGATCGCTGTACTGGCTTTTTTTCCCGTTCCATGTCATTCCGGTCTTTCCAATCACATCCCCTGCTTTAACCTGCGTGCCGCAGGTATAGTGCTTTACAAGGTTTTCATAATTCATATGTGCGAATATGAATACTTATCCCGTCCTGCCCTTTAATAACCACGCTATTGGATCCTTTTTCGCCTTCGGGAACAGGGGTGGAGATAATCGTACCGTCCATCGGGGAAACCACATCAAGCAAATCAGGTATGGCTCCGAAATCCTCGCCCCGGTGATAATATAACAGATTAAAGGGCACCAGACCTGACCATGTGTTGTTATAAACAGCGGCACGCCAGCGATAATTGTTAATTGGAAATACGATTGATTCAGGTCCCCAGGGTTCATTTTCCAGGCATACGGCAATTCTTACCTGTTTCTTCATATCCCCGGTACTTCCAAGCTTTCCGTGTTCATCCCATTCCCTGACATTCTCTATGTTAATTCTTAATCCGTTTACAATTGCAGGCATCTGATAAGGCCTGTGATGCAAAACTACACGTGTGCCGGATACATTCAGCCCAAAGTCTGCCTGGTAATAATCTTTATCTGTAACTCCGTCATCAAACCAGAGGTTGGATTCGGTAAAAGCTTTAACTGATTCCAAAGTAATCGTTCTTTTGATGGTTTTTCCCTGATAACTTCTGGATATAGCCAGGCTCTCACCCTGATTCAATTCAAAAATAAAAGGAAAGCCGGGCTGGTCAAGAACGATGACTTCCTCCATTGTTTTATTCTGAGCAGATAAACTCCAAATGACAGCAAATAAAAATATTGTCAGGAAATTAAGTTGTTTCATTTCACATCTGTATTTAAATACCGGTCACACAAATCAGTTATAAATTAGGAATTATGAATCATTACAAACCTACAAAACTTATTTTTACAGACATGAAAGACTGCCGTTAAATATTTCCAGGACTGAAATTAAATGTTTCGTCTGAATCATATTATTCCGGATAGTGAATAATGCACTA
>CAWENX010000021.1:0-293574 GCA_963810555.1 uncultured Bacteroidia bacterium
TCTTTCCTTTATCATGATTTTCTTTGCTTTATTGATACTTTATTTTTCTTCCCTTCACAGAAAGGTTCAGTTAAAATCCCGTGAGATTTTACTGTTATTAGCCGGCTCCTTAGTGATTGTGATATCCTTTACAACAAATTATACCCATTTTATTTTCACTCACTATTCATTTGGGATTATCCGCTCACTGACTCCAGAAGATCTCTCACAATTATCCTTTAAATATTATCCCGGGAATTTTAACTGGATTGTTTTCGTAATCGGCCTAATTATTATCCTCGCAGCAATCGGGCTTTTTACAAAAAGAAATCTAATGAACAATGATAATATTAATTAAGAATTAAGACTGAAAAAATTGACATAAAAGCCAGCCAAAGTTTATTATCTTGTTATAATGTGTGATTCTCGGAAATCCAACATTATTGCTTAGGATGTTAATTTTAAAGTCTGATGTATTAATTCTCAAAAAATTCTATTATTAAATTCTTCAGCAAAGCCCTGTCAATTGGTTTTGTAATATAGTCATTGCATCCTGCCTCTATTGCCTCTTCTCTGTTATGAGCATAAACGAATGCAGTTTGAGCAATGATTATCACGTCTTTGTTAAATTTTCTAATCTGTTTGGTGGCTTCAATCCCATTCATCTCAGGTAGATTAATATCCATTAGTATCAAATCGACGTCAGGATTTGCTTTGCAAATATCAACAGCTTCTTTTCCTGTTTTTGCCTTCAAAATTCCTTTGGAATTTTGCTTGATCATTTTCTCAAGAAGTTCAGCCGAAAATTCATTGTCCTCGACAATCAAAATTTTAAGGTTATCACGGCAAATATCTTCTGAATATACGGATTCAGCCGGTTTTGAAATAGGCTTTATTTCTGGTTCACTGTTGTAGGGAAGAGTGAAGTAAAATACCGAACCATTCCCCGGTTGGCTCTCTACCCGAATTTCTCCGCCCAGCATTTCTACATAAGCTTTCGAAATGGTTAATCCCAATCCTACTCCTTCATAATTCCGGCGAAGTGATTCACTTCCCTGCCGGAATGGCTCAAAAATGATTCCCTTCAGTTCCGGCTGAATTCCCACTCCGGTATCTTTCACATAAAATTCAAGGTAATTTCCTTTTTGTTTGCATCCCGTTTCAATTTGCCCCTCATGAGTGAATTTAACAGCATTTTTAACAAGATTGGCCAGAATAGTATTAACTTTCTCCTTATCTGTCAGGATAATGGCTTCACGACCGATCAATCCGTAATTAAATGATATCGTTATCTCCCTGTGTGCAGCTTGTTCCCTGAAAGAAGCAATGATACTTCCGATCATCTCGTTTATATTAATCTCTGAGACTGATATCGGCATTTGTCCGGCTTCCACTTTTGATATGCAGACGATATCGTTAAAGACATTTAGCAAACTTCTCCCGCTTTTTTCAATGATGCCGAGATATTCGGCTTTCTCTTCACAGGTCAAATCAGGATCGTTCAGTTGTTCGGCGAATCCCATAATGATATTCAGCGGAGTGCGTATCTCATGACTCATATTGGCAAGGAAAGTAGATTTCAAACGGTCGGATTCTTCAGCTTTTTCTTTTGCGGCAATCAGGTCATTCAACATTTGTTTTTTCTCCGTAATATCATTCATAATTAAAATATAATGAGTAATATGACCATAAGGATTCATCAATGCCGAAATCGTTATTTCTTCCCAGAACCTTGATCCGTCTTTCCTGCGGTTCTGCAATTCTCCCTTCCAGACCTTTCCGTTACGTAAAGTTTCCCAGAGGTTTTCAAAGTCCTTTTCAGACAGATGTCCGGGATTGAATAGGCGCGGATTTTTTCCCCTTACATCTTCTATGGAATATTGAGTGGTGGATGTAAATCTGTTATTGACAAAAATTATCTTTCCTTCCGCATTGGCAATAACAATGGAAGAAGGACCCTGTTCAATGGCATTGCCGAGTGTTTTGATGGTTTCTTCAGCCTCTATTCTTTCAGTGATATCTTCAACCATCGAAAGAAAATACAAAAATTCTCCGTTTGAATCCCTGATAACTGTTGATGTCAAAGAAGCCCAGATAATCCTGTCATCCTTTGTGATATAACGCTTTTCAGTCTTGTAATAGGGTATTTTTCCATTGAGCAGCTTGTGAATATTTTCCACATCTTTTACTTGATGATCAGGGTGGGTAATTTCCTTAAATGTCATCCTGTTAAGCTCTGCTTCTGAATAAGATGTCATTTTGCAGAAAGCAGCATTTGCTTTAATAAAATGCATTTCCTGGTTAACGATCACCATTCCCAACGGACCTTCCTCAAATATTTTCCGGAAACGTTCTTCATGTTCTTTTATTTTTTCCTGGGTTCTTTTGTGTTCGGTAATATCTTCTACTATACCCTCATAATACACAACATTACCGTCTCCGTCATAATATGCACTGGCGCTTTCTTTTACCAGGACTGGCGTACCGTCTTTCCTTATCCAGGCAGATTCAAATCCACTGATTTTACCCTCTTTTTCAACACTATTCTTAAAATTTTGCCTTAAGTATTGTTTTTCATAACCTGATTCTTCAAGATTGCGTTTTAAAAGTTCTTCCCCGGAATCATATCCCAGCATCCTTACCAACGCCGGATTTACAAGAAGAATTTTGCCATTGGGTGTTGTACGGTAAATTCCGATCAAAGCATTTTCAAAGATGGTCCTGTATCTTTGTTCCGATTCTTTCAGTCTCTCCTCCGTTCGCTTGATTTCTGTCATCTTTTTTTTGTGCGACTCAATCGCAGCATCAAACGTTTGTCTTAAATCCATCAATTCACTCAGGAGCTCTTCTTTGGTTTTTTCGCGGTCATTCATTTAGATTCTTTTAAAATAGCTTAAATTCACGTAATTACAGTGGATTGGATGATAACTCTATAATTCGCGGGTAATGGCGGTAATCCGCCTTGTGCGAAGCAGATTGAGTTTCGTATTAAGGATTACTCTTAAGGCAGTCACGAAATTCATCCCGTAAACGACAAACTGTTGGATGAAAAGCAATTTGGAAAAATCGGGGATCTTTCCTTCTCCTTTGTTCAATTCCACGGCTCAGGTTTTTTAGGTAACTTCCCAATTTACTCCTTAACCCTATAGCCTGTGTCTCATTGATTTCCTGCACGGAAATGATAAGGCAAATATACTACTCAAATAAGCAGGATATATATAAATTTACATAAAGATATCAACAGAAACCTTGATAATGTGAACAATTTATAATTATATACACTAATTTTATACCAATTTCCAAACTTAAATATGAAATGCTGTAACATTTATCGTCCGACCTGACAATCGAATTACTATTGAATGACATACGCAGCATAAATGACCAATGACTGATTACTTTTTTAGTACCATAACTCATAACTAATCACCCATCACTCATAATTCGTAATTCTTTTCCATACCCTTTATTAAAATTCATCGCGGTTCCTCTAAACTTCTTACTCCTCATTTCAGGGAATCAGAGTTCTTCTGTTAGTCGGTTGACTTCAAGAGGGATTATCATCTTCTTGATTAAAGTCTTATTATGGCTGCTGAGATCATTCGTGAATTTAATGATGCTCCTGTCCTTATTGTAAGTTCTTTTCGTACTCCGGAGGGCAATAAAGCTTTTAGAGGGGCTCCTGATTCCATTCAACTGAGAGGAATGGTTCTCGACTTGCGGTGTTCATTAAAACTATCATTTATCAATGAATATATTATAAGGCGCGGTTTCCTTTATTATTCGGTGCGTTCCGTCGGTAGGAATGGCTTTGACATCATCGAACGCTATTTGCAAATCGATACCCTGTCAATTGGCTATACACCTGATGAGGAGTTTGGTTCTTAGGCTCTTTGGTATTATTAAATACTGATATTCTTTTTAGTATTTTTCTGGCATCGATTCCATTATTGCCCTGTAAAATAAATCAGGCTGATCTATATGCAGCCAATGTCCCGAATCTGGAATATCGATGATTTTTGCTTCGGGATAAATATCTCTTATTGACAAAATGTCCTCATCAGTTATATAATCGGAATTCAATCCTCGGATAAAGGTGACCCGATAATTCAGGATCGGCTTCAGACCGCTGAACCACTGCTGATTGACATCGCTGAGAATAGTGTCCACTGAATCCCTGAGAACCGGAAGATTAATTTTCCACCTGAACTGGCCATTATTTTCTCTGATGATATTCTTCAGTACAAATTGCCTCATACCGGTTTCCTTTAATTTTGAAGCAAGTGTCTGGTCTATTTCGTTCCGGGTCGAAAAATTGTTTAAATCTATTTCATCCATAAGATGGATGATCAATTTATTTTGTTCACTCTCTTTCAGGTGATTTGTTTCCGACAGGTAATTTTTAGGCGAAATATCTGCTATGATAAGATTTTCGGTTTTCTCAGGGTAATAGGCGGAAAACATCATGGCAAGTTTTCCCCCCATGCTGTGGCCGATAACGAATGCCTTACTTATATTTTGGCTTTCAAACAAGAGTCTCAGGTCATCTGCCATATCCTCATACGTGTGAGTTGACGTATGAGGAGACTGGCCATGATTGCGCAAATCAGGAAGGATCACTGTAAATTTCCTTTCCAGTCTTTTAACGAAAGAAAACCAGTTGTCGGATGATCCTAAAAATCCGTGAAGGATAATCAGAAACGGACCCTGTCCGGTTTTTCTGAAATAAAGGGGTACGGCCATAATAAACGATGAACAGTAAACAGTGAACAGTAAACAGTGAAAGTAAGCAGTAATGAGACTTTCTCAATATTATAAAAACGCACGAATCCCGCAAGTTCGGGACTAACTTTTTTGTTTCTCGCAAAGCACGCAATCCTGTATGTACGGGATGCGATCTTTGCATGTACTTTGCGACCATTTAGAAATTTTAAGATGTACATTTTCAATCATTGAATCCCGAAGTTTCGGGATTCAATAGTCATTCATTAGTTATTCGTCATTGTCATTAAATCAGTTGTTCTTTGTATTTTTTAATCGTCTGTTCAAGTCCAAGGTATAATGCGTCGGAAATAAGCGCGTGTCCGATTGAAACTTCTAAAAGGTTGGGTATAGATTGCTTAAAGAACCGCAGATTATCCAGGTTCAGATCATGGCCGGCATTTAAGCCCAAACCGTTTTTCATGGCAGTTTCTGCTGCAAGTAAAAAAGGTTTGATGGCTTTTTCAGGATCACCGGGAAAATTTTGGGCATAAGGTTCTGTATAAAGCTCCACTCTTTTTGAACTGGCCAATGCAGCTGCTTCGATCATTCCCGGATCGGTCCCTACAAAAAGTGAGGTCCGTATTCCTGCCTGATTTAAAGTTGTTACTACTTCGGTCAGAAAATTCTTATTCTTTATTGTGTCCCATCCTGCATTGGAAGTCTTAGCTTCCGGGGGATCGGGAACCAATGTGACCTGGTCAGGTTTGACAGCCAGAACCAATTGAAGAAATTTATCGGAAGGATATCCTTCAATATTGAATTCGGTTGTTACAAGCTCTTTAAGCTCCCAAACGTCAGAATATCTTATGTGTCGTTCATCAGGTCTTGGATGGACAGTTATTCCATCAGCACCATATTTTTCGCAATTTACTGCCGCGAGAGTGACATTTGGAGTGTTTCCTTCACGTGTATTTCGCAATGTTGCAATTTTATTTATATTTACGCTTAATAGAGTCATAGTTTTGATTAATTAAGAATTAATTTGAAAATTTGAAAATGAGAATTAAGAAATAACATAGGCTTTAAACTTTAGATTAAAGACATGTGCAATTTACAACAATGATTCGATTCCTGTTTAATAAATTAATACGATAAAATTGTGATAGCTAAAAATTTGATTTCAGATTCCATCCCGACGGTGACTTTAGAAGATACCGGAAGCAAAGTATTGAGTTTAATGGAGATATTCCGTGTTTCCCATCTGCCTGTCGTGATGCGGAAGGAATATTTCGGAGTTATATCGGATAAGGAAATATTTGATTCGGAAAATTTTGAAGAAAAAATAAATAAATTTATCAGTACGAACCTCTTACAACCGCATGTACATGTTAATCAGCACATATTTGAAGCTGCAAGTGTCGCCCTTCTCTGTAATGTTTCTATTGTGCCGGTGCTGGAAAGAGATCATTCCTACTTTGGGTCAATAACACGGACCGATCTGGCTTTTAAGTTGACCGAGCTCTTTTCTGCAGCGGAACCGGGAGGAATTATTGTACTCGAAATGACAGATGTTAATTATTCCCTCTCACAAATATCACAAATTATTGAAGGGAATGATGCTAAAATATTGAGCCTGTATATTCACAAACCATCCCCGTCGTCAAAAGAACTGGATATAACGATAAAAGTTAATAAAGTTGATTTGTCCGGAATAATTCAGACATTTAGCCGTTATGATTACAATATTAAAGCAAGTTACATGGACCAATCACAAATTAATAACCTTTACGATGATCGGTATGATCAATTTATGAAATATTTAAATATGTAATTATAAAGCCCCCACAGCTATCGGGGGAGATATTAATTGTGATAATCAACTTAAGTTATGCGAATTGCAATTTTTGGCCGAACTATAAGTCCGGTTTTTTACGAAAGTTTGAAACGTTTAATAGCAATATTGCATCTACATCATGTAGAGTTAATCATCTATAAACCTTTTTTAGAATATTTGCTGACTGAGATAAATTTTGATCCTGGAAAAGTTGATGAATTTTCATATCCTCATGAATTGGAAGGAGTCAATTTCTTTTTCAGTATTGGCGGAGATGGAGCATTCCTCGAAGCTGTCTCATTAGTTCGGGATTCGGAAATTCCAATGGTTGGAATTAACAGCGGGCGTCTCGGTTTTTTGGCTGACACAGCTCAGCATGAAATGGAAAGCGCTTTGGAAAATTTATTTGCCAGGAAATATCGTCTGCAAAAACGTTCTTTGATTAGGCTGGATAACGATTTAGGGCTATTCCTTGATTTCCCCTATGCACTGAATGAATTCACAGTTCATAAACAAGATACTTCTCAAATGATCACTGTTCATGTTGAAGTCGGGAATGATTTTCTTAATTCCTATTGGGCCGATGGATTAATTGTTTCAACGCCAACAGGATCGACTGCTTATTCTTTAAGTGTTGGTGGTCCTATCATAACTCCCCAGGCAGAGAATTTCATTATTGCACCTATTGCATCCCATAATTTGGCCATCAGACCTATTGTGATTGCAGATAATGAAGTGATTAAATTATGGATAGAAGGCAGGGGAGGCAGGTATCTCATTTCACTTGATTCACGTTTCAGAGCTTTCGAATCAAACAAAGAAATTAAATTGAGCAAAGCTGAATTTTCAATTCATGTAGTTCAATTTGAGAATCAAACTTTTTATGGGACGTTACGAAATAAGTTAATGTGGGGTTTAGACAAAAGAAATTGACCTGACTGCTCTCCAAAAAATTAATTTTTTTCCATTTTGCAGTTAATTGTTGTTGAAGAAAGGGAATTTAGGGTTAATCTATTACTTTTGTAACCAATGGTGAAACAGGCAGTAAATTGAGGTTATAATTTTTAATTGTTTCATTGAAAATTGTTTCCTATGAAAAAGTTATCATTTGTTTTCGTGCTTCTGATCACTGGTCTTTATTGCAGGTCACAGCACACGGCTGACCTTGGAGTACAACTCTGCGCAGCCACTTATTGGGGTGACATTGAAAAGGTAGATTATTCCAAATCGATCACCCCTGTGGTTGGTGTGTTGGGGCGGTGGAATTTTAATAAGAGAATGGCTATAAGAGGACAATTACTTACAGGTAACCTTAAAGCTGACGGATTTTTCAGTAATTCTTTTCTTGCTCAGTCGGGCAGCAGGAATATAACTGATGAATATGCGCGGGATACTACCCAGTCGTACAATTTTAGCCGATCTATTCAATCCGTTGAGGCATTATTTGAGTTTAATTTTCGTAATTATAAAATGGGCAGTATTAAGAAAGAGATGTTTACACCTTTTGTATCCGTGGGTATCGGTGGATTTTATTCAAGGGCTCCGAGAGTGGGCACTTTTATATTGAATCCGATTGAGACATTTCCGGGAAGCGGTTTATATACTCCTTATCTGGATGCTAACGGAAGAAAAACAAATAACAGTGATGCCTTATCATTTATCATACCTGTCGGAATGGGATTGAAATTCAATATTTCCAAAAGTCTGGGAGGTGTGATTGAATTAATTGTGCGAAAAACATTTATTGACAATATTGATAATCTTGATGATCCAAAACGTTTTCAAAACTTTGACGATACTTCAACAACATATCCCCCTAAATTTGCCAAAAATCCATGGTCCAATAATGACTGGTATGCAACCCTTTCGGTTTCATTGCTTTATAAATTATGGAGCAGTAGAGGGAATTGCACTATTTACGAAAAGGACAGAAAATGAAAATGGTCATTAATGAACTGAAAAAATATCATTTGCCACGTCATATTGCCATAATTATGGATGGAAATGGCCGGTGGGCCGAACTTCATGGTAATGAAAGAATTCAAGGGCACAAGCATGGTGTAGAGGCAGTACGTTCAGTTGTAGAAGGAGCAGGTGAAGCCGGGATTGAATTCATTACTCTGTATGCTTTCTCAACTGAAAACTGGGAAAGGCCAAAAGAAGAGGTCAAGGCGTTAATGTCACTTTTGGTAAATGCTATTATAAGGGAAACAGATAATCTGAATGAGAAAAATGTAAAGATGCTTGCCATTGGGAATTTAGAATCATTACCTTTTAAAGCACAGTCGAAACTTCAGTGGGCTATAAAAACAACTTCCGCCAATACAGGACTGACTTTGGTTCTTGCTTTAAGTTACTCCGGAAGATGGGAAATATTAGAAGCTGTAAAGAAAATACTTAAAGATATTGAAAATAAAAGAATAGAGGATAACCAAATCAATGATACTTATTTTGGGAGTTATCTTTCTACTGCTGGAATTCCTGACCCGGAACTTTTAATCAGAACAAGCGGAGAATACCGCATCAGCAATTTTCTGCTTTGGCAGATTGCCTATACTGAATTTTATTTTACTGATAAATTATGGCCTGATTTTCGCAAAGAGGATCTTTTCGAAGCAATAATCGATTTCCAGCACAGAGAAAGAAGATTTGGAAAAACAAGTGAACAACTTAGAAATTAAAATGTACAAAAAAATTATGTTAATACTCCTGGCTATTTTTGGAAGTCGTTATGTTTTTTCGCAGGTAGTATCCGATAGTACTAATTTTTCTATTAATTATGAAAATCCCAAAACCTATATACTTGCCGGTCTTGAAGTAACTGGAATTCGTTTTCTGGATACTGAAGTGCTTAAGAACCTTTCGGGATTGAATGTGGGCGAGGAAATTACTGTCCCAAGTGATCAGATAACGGCTGCGTTAAGAAAATATTGGCGTCAGGGGCTTTTTTCTGATGTTAAAATTTCAGCCACTAAAATTATCGGAAACAAAATATGGCTGGAAATTTATTTGCAGGAAAGGCCACGTCTTTCAGCTAAACATTATTTATGGTGTATCAAAAAGTGAAAAAGAGGATATTGATAAAAAAGTGATGCTGTTGGTAGGCGGACAAGTGACTGAAAATCTCATAAGTAATGCTGAAAGACAAATTAAAAATCTTTTTCACTCCAAAGGATTTTATAATACGGAGGTAAATATTGTACAAAGGGATGACAGCACAAAGAAAATCAGGTAATTCTTGATATTTATGTGAATAAAAAACAGAAGGTCAAAATCAGTGAAATTGATTTTGTTGGAGTGAAACAGCTTAAACCTTCTACCCTGGAAAAGTCAATGAAAAAAACAAAAGCAAGAAAACTGAGGAATATTTTTCATTCTAAAAAATTTCTGGAAGACAAGTATGAAGAGGACAAAATAAAACTGATCAAAAAATATAATGAAAAAGGTTATCGGGATGCAATGATCGTGGCTGATTCAATATTCAAAGATACAATCAATAACACAGTTCGATTGAAATTATGGATTGATGAAGGCAGACGATATTATTTTGGGAATATTCGATGGGTTGGCAATACAATTTATCCTGACGTTTATTTAAACAGAGTACTCGGAATTAAAAAAGGCGATATTTTCGATCAGAAACTTCTGGATAAAAGGTTAACTGAAGATGATGATGCCGTTTCAAATGAATACCTCAATAACGGTTATTTGTTCTTTAACCTGAATCCTGTTGAGGTAAAAGTAGAAAACGACACAATCGATTATGAAATGCGTATAATTGAGGGAACTCAGGCTACTATCAATAATATAGGAATAATCGGAAACACCAAAACAAACGAACATGTGGCCCGTCGTGAACTTTATACCCGACCAGGACAGCTTTTCAGTAAGGAAAATATTATTCGTTCAGTAAGGGAATTAGGAGCAATTGGGACATTTCAATCCTGAGGCTATTTCACCCGATGTGATCCCGCACCCGGAAGACGGTACGGTGGATATCAATTATAAGGTTGAGGAACGTGCCAATGACCAGGTTGAACTTTCGGGAGGCTGGGGTGCCGGAATGTTTGTGGGTACAGTAGGATTGAAATTTTCAAATTTCTCGGTCAGGAATATATTCAATAAAAGTGCCTGGAGACCCTTGCCCACAGGTGATGGACAGACTCTCAGTTTAAGGGCCCAGACCAATGGTACCTATTATAATTCTTATAACTTCTCTTTCACTGAGCCCTGGCTTGGCGGTAAGAAACCGAATTCGTTCACTATCTCGGTCTATTACGCTAAACAGACCAGCGGGAATCAAAATTATGATTATGGTGATTATAATCCCTATGGCACTTATGGTTACGGGGGCGCGGGTGCTTATGGCGGTTACGGTTATAATCAGTATTCTGGTTATAATTATGGTTATAATCCGTTTGATTATGAAATCACTGAAAAAATGGGAGTTTTTGGTGCCGCTGCCGGATTGGGATACCGTCTGAAGTGGCCGGACGATTTTTTTACTATGTATCATGAACTTTCTTATCAGCTTTACACCCTGACCAATTGGAAATATTTCCTTTTTCAGAATGGACGGTCTAATAATATCAGTTTTAAAACTATTTTCGGACGCAATTCGACCGATAATCCGCTTTACACCCGTACTGGTTCCAATTTCTCTTTTATGTTACAATTTACTCCTCCCTGGTCTCTGTTCTCGAATAAAAATTATGCCGATCCTAATCTGTCCTCAGAAGACAGGTATCGTTACATAGAATATCACAAGTGGGTATTCAAAGGTGATGTCTATACGCCGGTCTCGTTTAGATAGAAAATTTATCTTGCGCACTAAATATGAAACCGGATTCCTTGGCTATTATAACAAATATCTTCGGTCACCTTTTGAAACTTTCAAATTGGGGGGTGATGGAATGTCCGGTTACGAAATGTACGGTAGTGATATAATAGGATTACGTGGATACGAAAATAATTCGCTTACTCCACCACAAGGAGGATATATATACGAAAAAATTACTATGGAACTCCGTTATCCCATTTCGTTGGCACAATCAAACACAATTTATGCTCTTGCTTTTCTTGAAGGAGGTAATTCCTGGTATGACTTTAAAGCATATAATCCTTTTAGCATAAAGCGGTCAGCAGGTCTTGGCATTAGGATATTCCTCCCAATGTTCGGCCAGATGGGCTTTGATTGGGGATATGGTTTTGACGATGGATATAGTAAAGGTACAGGCGGAAGTCATTTCCACTTTGTTATGGGCCAGCAATTTTAAGGCAAAATTTGTGGTCTGATTTTTGCCGTGTTAAATGAAATTTAAAACGGTCGGATATGAAAAAGTTAATTTTAATTTCGGCGTTATTAATTTGTTCGGTAGGCATGGGATTTGCACAGAAATATGCCTATGTTGATACCGAATATATCCTTGGGAAGATACCTGCGTATAAAGCTGCCCAGGAACAACTTGATAAACTGTCACAACAGTATCAGAAAGAACTTGAGACTCTTCACGGAGAACTTGACAAAATGTTTAAGGATCTTCAGTCTGAGGCAGTCTTGCTTTCCAATGATATGAAACGGCGTCGTGAAGATGTAATTGCTACGAAAGAAAAAGAATACAAAAAGCTTCAACAGCAATATTTTGGTCCTAACGGTGATCTGTTCAAAAAACGGGAAGCCCTGATTAAACCGATACAGGATGATGTATTTAAAGCAATTCAGGAAATTGCTGAGCAAGGTGGTTATTCTATTATCTTCGATAAGGCAGGCGGATTAACTTTGATCTATACCAATCCAAAATACGATTTAAGCGATCAGGTCCTGCAAAAACTTGGATATAAAAATTAAAGATTTATATTTGCATTGAAATTTAAATCGAAAAAGAAATGAAAAGTTTTTCCAGGATTGCATTATTCAGTATACTTCTGTTTGCAGGCAGCTTATCCGCTCAGACCCTGAAATTCGGTCATATTGATTTCCAACAGTTGCTTCAGTTGATGCCCGAAAGAGATGCCGCACAAAAGGCAATGGCAAAAGTTCAGGCAGATCTTGATTCCCAAATGGCAACTATGCAGAAAGATTATCAGGATAAATATAAAGAATATCAGACTCAGCAAAAAACTTTAAGCGATGCCGTTCGTGCTGCCAAGGAAGATGAGTTGCAAAGTATTGGAACTAGAATACAGAACTTTCAGCAGCAGGCACAGGAAAATTATAATAAAGAAGAAGCCAAACAATTTCAGCCTATTATTGAAAAAGCCCGCAAAGCGATTGCTGATGTAGGGAAAGAACAGGGTTTGCTGTATGTTTTTGAAGTGAACGGCGTTTTGTATCACTCTGATCAATCCATAGATATACTTTCTTTAGTTAAAGCAAAATTAGGAATCAAGTAAGTAATTGATGATCATATATCAGAAAAGGGCGTCGTAATCGATGCTCTTTTTTTGGTTTTATGCTCTTTTTTAATGTTACCCGATTTTTTATTTATCTTTGTTTTTGATCACCAATTGGCAACAATATCTAATAATCTTTTAAATAAAAATAATATGAGAAATATTTGTATTGGAGTATTATGTTGTCTGGCATTGTTTGCAGGTAAATTGCCAGCACAGACTTTAAAGTTTGGTCATATCGATTTCCAGCAGGTTTTACAGGCTATGCCTGAAAAAGTAGCTGCGGATAGCGCTTTGAGAAAATTGACCACTGAACTTCAAGCGGAATTAACTAAAATGCAAAAAGATCTTACTGATAAATCCAAAGAATATCTGGTTCAACAGGGCTCATTAACAGAAGCAATCCGGGCTTCCAAGGAAGATGAGTTGAATAGCATGAACCAACGGGTCCAAAATTTTCCTCAGCAGGCTCAGGCTAATATCCAAAAAGAGGAAGCGAGGCTGATGCAGCCGGTATATGAAAAAATACGAAAGGCAATTTCTGATGTCGCCAAAGAAAAGGGTTTATTATATGTCTTTGAAGTCAATAGTCTTTTGTATCATTCCGATCAGTCGATTGACCTTCTTGTACCGGTTAAGGCAAAACTTGGAATCAAATTAGAATAGTAAGTTTGTTTTCTTCAGGGGTGTCGTATCAGATACCCTTTTTATTTGACAATCAGTGATATTAAAACTTTTATTAATTTAGTTCTCAAATTTATCATCGAATGTCGGATAATTATCAACCCATCGGTATATTTGATTCAGGATACGGAGGACTGACTGTATTAAAAGAAATCTTGTCCAGGTTGCCGCATTACGATTATATCTACCTTGGTGATAATGCACGTACCCCTTATGGATCGAGATCATTTGAAGTGGTTTATGAATATACCCTTCAGGCGGTCAAAAAATTATTTTCACAGGGATGTCATCTGGTCATATTGGCTTGCAATACTGCCTCCGCAAAAGCCTTGCGGACTATTCAGCAGAATGATCTGCCGCATATCGATCCTCTGAGAAGAGTGCTGGGAGTTATCAGGCCAAGTGTTGAGAAAATTCCTCTTGTCACAGCTACTGGTCATGTAGGAGTATTGGGAACTGCCGGAACAATTAAGTCGGAGTCTTATCCCCTGGAATTAGCTAAGATGGCAGTCAATTCTCTTACGGTGGTTCAGGAGGCTTGTCCTTTGTGGGTTCCATTGGTGGAAAATAATGAAATCAATAATCCGGGAACAGAATACTTCGTCGAAAAAAATATCACAAATCTTTTCCGTAAGGATGAAAAGATTGATACCATTATCCTGGGCTGTACCCATTACCCTTTACTGATAAATGTGATCACACGTTTCTTGCCTGATCATGTTGTCCTCCTCGATCAGGGACCTATAGTAGCGGAAAGCCTGGCCGATTATCTTTCCCGTCATCCCGAAATGGAAGTAAAATGTTCGAAAGGAGGATCAAGGCGCTACTTTACTACAGAATCGGTAGAGAATTTTGAATCCCGCGCAGGTATTTTTATCGGTTATCCATTGAAGGCAGAAAAAATCAACCTGTAAATTACGAATTAGATGAATTACGGAACTTGAGAATTTATACCCAAAAATTATGTCTTCATAATTGAGTTCCAGACTTAATTTTATGGAAATCATGTCATAAGCATTCTTAATTTGTTAATTCAATTCTTAATTCTTAATTCTTAATTATTGTCTCCATATCCGCCCTGTTTTCTTCAAGAACTTCAAGATATCTGACCTGTGCTTTTGATCTGACAAGATTGTGTTCCGGATAGGAAATTTTGTAATAAACATCCCCGTTAAGATAGTCGGTTAAAAATCGCATGGCTTGTTCCCATGCCATATAAAGACAGGAGAAAGCGAGGTTATCCTTTTCTTTTTGAATAAGAAATGAATTGGCTTCCGAAAGATAACCTTCAGCAAAAGCCTTGAATATCTCACCATTGAATTGTATTTTACCAAGTACCGGCTCATCCTCCGGCGCTTTATTCCCGATTGTACGGATTGCATCTCCGAAATCATATAATGCTGATCCGGGCATCACGGTATCCAGATCGATAATACAGAGAGCATTATCCTTGTTGTCGAAAAGAATATTATTGATCTTCGTGTCGTTATGCGTGATCCTTAAAGGCAATGACTTATCATCAAGCCATTTTTGCAATGATGTCATATCCCGGGAACGGTCAAGTATTTTTGTGATCAATTCCTCCGTTTCGCTCACCCGTCCGGCCTTATTTTCTTCTACGGAACGCCTGAAATCCTTTAATCTGGAAATCCCGTTATGGAAATTGGGAATTGTTTCAATCAATTGTTCTCCCGGCAGATCGGATAACTGTTTTTGAAAATATCCAAAAGCACGGGCTGCCATATAAGCCTGTTCAGGATTTTCAATGGCTTCAATGGTTCGGCTCTCAGGGATAAAAAGAAACAAAGTCCAGTAATTGCCCTCCTCATCCCTGGCAAACATCTCTCCGTTTTTAGCCGGATAGTAGGTCATTACTCTCCGGTCTATATCTTTAACACCTTCTGCTGACAGTTTTTCGCGGATATGATTTGTCGCTTTTACAATATTTCCAAGCATTCCCGGAACATCTTTAAAAATCCCGTGATTCTTTCTCTGCAGGATATAATCATTCCGGTTTTCGGGTGTGGTCTCAATCAGGATTGTATCATTGATATGCCCGTTCCCGTAAGTGGACCATCTCAGGACTTCTGCCTTAACATCAAAGGAATTTATAAGCTGGTTTATTGTTTGATCGTTCATAAGTTATATGTTTGCATGATAAAATTAGTTTGGCGCTAAATTCCTTAATTGACTGCTATTCCTTTTAATCCTCCTTACCATAATTTCTCAGGATACTCTCCGCGTTTCAACAGGCTTTTGATCTTTTGCTGAACAAAAGGCTTGTCTTCCTGGTAAGTAATACCGAACCATACAGCATCACACTCCAATACGCGGGTTCTGATTTTTCCCGAAATGATATTCTCATTGATGAGCAACGGGATAAAGTACTCGGATTTCAATTTATTTCCGTGTATAATTAAAAACTCTCTGAATCCTTTATGCAGGTAATCAAAAACCGAAGGTTTAAATCCCCAAAAGTTCATTGAGACAGGAGTACCTTCTTTAATCGGAAACCTTTCATCTTTTTCATAATCAAATATTCCTTCCTGATCTTTTTTAATCTTAAGCCTTTCAGTAATTGAGGAAAGATTTCCCTTTGAATCCGTTTCACATACACCCCTTGATACCGTGCCGAATTCCGACAGTGTGTTTTCAATATTATACCCAACCATCGAATATTCGTTCTCATCCTTAGAACTGGTCAGAAAATCAGCCATTACTTTGTAAGCTTGCCGTCCATAGAAGTCATCTGCATTGATGACTGCCATAGGTTCTTTGACAATAGTCTCTGCCATAAGCAAGGCATGACCTGTCCCCCATGGTTTTTCTCTTTCAGGGTTAACACTGATCCCAGAAGGAATTTTATCCAAAGATTGATATACGTAATCAACTTCGATCCGGCCTTTAAGCTTAGGTTCGAATTTCTCTTTAAAGGCTTCCTGGAAATCAGTCCTTATAACAAAAACCACCTTCCCGAAGCCTGTTTGGATGGCATCATAAAGTGAATAATCTATGATCGCTTCTCCGTTCGGACCGACCTCGTCCAATTGTTTCAGCCCTCCGTACCGGCTCCCCATTCCTGCAGCAAGTATAATCAATGTTGGTTTCATGAATTTATCCTGAAATTATCTCCTTGATTTGTCATCTGGTTTAACGGGTAACAAAAGTATCAATAAAACAGTTGAATTCATAGAAGGAGAGAGGATGATTACGCAATGAAATTTCCCTGGCCGTACCTTGCCCATACCAGGTCCATATCAAGTCCAAATTATAAACACTATTTATCCAGAACATAAACACTATATTTCCACTAATTAGTGCAGATATAGTGCAGAAATAGTGCAGATATAGTGTAGAAAATATAGTTTTGGTATGGTCCTGATATGGTCTTGGCAGGGAGATGTTCAAAATATTCCAGTTTTTTTATTGCAAAATGAGTTTAGTACTTTAGGAATTTTAGGATTTTGGGGAAAGGGGTAAGGAAACTAAAATTAAATATTATATTTGGATCAAATTAATAATTTTTTACATAAAACTGATATTCAAATGAATCAAGCTAAATCGATTGCTAAACCGGCAAGTAGTTATTTGCTTCCGCTTTTCATAGTCGGGATCATGTTTTTTGCTATTGGCTTTGCTTTAGGTATTAACAGTTATCTGATTCCTTTACTTAAACAAACGCTTCAAATCTCATCCGGAAAGTCTTATCTGGTTCTTGCAGCCACTTTTTCGGCTTTTTTAATTTTTGCTTATCCGGCGTCACTGGTTATTAAGAAGATTGGGTACAAACGGACGATGGCGCTTTCGTTTCTTATGTTTGCTTTAGGATTTTATCTTTTCATTCCATCTGCAAAATTGGAGAGCCTTCCATTATTTTTACTGGCTTCTTTAATCAGCGGGATGGGGAATGCATTTTTACAGGCATCGGTAAATCCCTACATCACTATTCTCGGGCCTCTCGAGAGCGCCGCCAAACGGATCAGCGTAATGGGAATTTTCAATAAGTTTGCCTGGCCAATCGCCCCGTTATTCCTTTCATTGATCATCGGGAAGAGTGTTAAGGAGGTCCAGCTTACGGATATCAATATTCCTTTTATGATCATTATCGCAGTTTTCATTGTTTTGGGAATTCTTGCTTTTATTTCCCCTCTGCCTGAAGTTAAAGCGGTGGGAGAAGATGAAGGGAGTGTTGAAGACTGCCCGTACGCTTCAAACAAGAAATCGATTTGGGAGTTTCCTCACCTGTTATTGGGAGTGCTGACCTTGTTTCTTTACGTCGGCGTTGAAACCATTTCACTGGGAACATTGGTCGATTATGCTTCCAGCCTTAATCTGCCGAATCCTGATCTGTATGCCTGGATTGCCCCTGTGGGCATGGTAGTCGGGTATATTTGCGGAGTTATTCTTATACCCAAGTATATTAACCAGGCCACGGCATTGATTGTATGTTCTTTATTAGCCATATCAGGATCATTGCTTGTCGTTTTTTCACCGCCTGTGCTTTCAATCTGGTTTATTTCCTTAATGGCATTGGGTTGTTCATTGATGTGGCCGGCATTGTGGCCCCTTGCAATTGCAGACCTTGGAAGGTTTACAAAGACCGGCGCTTCATTGCTTGTTACAGCAATAGTCGGGGGAGCTATTATTCCAACTATTTACGGATTTGTTAAAGATGCGGTCGGCGCACAGAATGCATATTGGATCGCCCTTCCATGTTTCTTATTTATACTTTATTATGCTTTAAGCGGACATAAGGTCAGGACGGCTTTAATTCCTGCAACTGAATAAACGTAATCAGTAAACAGTAATCAGTAGAGACGAGGCACGCCGCGTCTCTACTTATTTGTACCAGCTTGAATATAAGCTGTAATTATTGGCTATACGTTCTATTTCGCCGTGGAGGAGATCAGGACTTACTGTCTTGATTTTCTTTGCCGGAGACCCGCCGTAAACTGATCCTGATTCAACCACAGTACCTTTGGTCACTACGGCCCCGGCAGCAATGATGGAATTGGTTTCGACAATCACATCATCCAGCACAACTGCATTAATGCCAATCAATACATGGTCATGAATCGTACAGCCGTGAAGAACGGCCCCGTGAGCAATTGAGACATCATTACCGATAATGGTTGCTGATTTTTTGAACGTTCCGTGAATGACGGCATTATCCTGAATATTAACATTGTTCCCTATTCTGATCAAATTCACATCGCCCCGGATCACTGCGCCATACCAGATGCTGCAATTATCGCCTATTACGGTATCTCCTATGATTACTGCATTTTCGGCAATGAAACTGTTTTCACCGATAGAAGGTGTTTTACCCAGAACCGTTTTAATTAAACCCATACAATTAATAATTTATTAAACTGCAAAATTACTAATATGCTGTTACTTTTGTTAAATGATTTCATGATAATATAGTTTTGTTAAGTCATTGGACATGGTAATATATAGATATATGAATAATGCCATATTTATTGGTTTTTGCAGTATTTGGTTTTAGTTATTATTGTATTTTTACAGGCTGAATTAAAAATATATTTTACGATTTATAATTATGTCATTTGAAACAAAAGTGATTGAATTGGAAGAAGTTGTGATCCGCTTTTCCGGTGATTCAGGGGACGGGATGCAACTTACCGGCTCGTTATTTTCGGACACTTCCGCTTTATTTGGAAATGATATTTCAACTTTTCCTGATTATCCCTCCGAAATAAGGGCACCTCAGGGAACGGTTGGCGGGGTTTCCGGATTTCAGGTACAGTTTGGAACAAGAAAGATTTCAACGCCGGGGGATTATGCCAATGTGCTTGTGGCGATGAATCCTGCTGCTGTTAAGGCTAATGCTTCCTATATGCAGCCGGGAGGGACAATTTTATATGATGAAGACAGTTTTAACCAGAAGAATCTCGAGAAGGCTAAGTTTAAGACAGATGACCCTTTTCAGGAATGCAACCTTCAGGACTACTTCAAGATTCCGGTACCGATAACCAGTCTTACACGGGAAGCCTTAGTGGATCTTGAATTAGACAACAAAAGTATCCTGCGAAGCAAAAACATGTTTGCTCTTGGGCTTGTATGCTGGATTTTCAGTAAGCCGCTTGATTATATTGAGAAATTTATCAAAACGAAATTTGCCAAAAATCCAAAGGTTGTAGAGGCAAATATGAGAGTTCTTCGGGCAGGCTGGAATTATGGCATGAGCCTTGAGCATATGACTCCGCGTTATATAGTGCATCCTGCAGAGATTGAAAAAGGTACTTATCGCAATATTAACGGAAACCTGGCCACGGCCTGGGGACTGTTGGCTGCTGCACAGAAGGCTGGACTTGAACTTTTTATTGGATCGTATCCCATTACTCCTGCCACTGATATACTTCAGGCTCTGGCTGCCCGTAAAGATTTAGGTGTTAAAAGTTTCCAGGCAGAGGATGAGATAGCAGGAATTTGTACAGCTATCGGCGCTGCATTTGCAGGCGATCTGGCAGTAACTACTACATCCGGGCCAGGCTTTGCATTGAAGTCTGAGGCGCTTGGGCTTGGCGTGATGGCAGAATTGCCGCTGGTAGTTGTGAATGTTCAGCGCGGGGGGCCCTCCACTGGTCTTCCGACCAAAACCGAACAGGCAGATCTGTTGCAGGCATTGTACGGAAGAAATGGCGAAAGCCCGGTAGTTGTGATTGCCGCATCCACACCATCGGATTGTTTTCACTATGCTTATATTGCCGCTAAGATTACCCTTGAGAGAATGGTGCCTGTGGTATTATTGACTGACGGTTTTTTGGGGAATGGTTCAGAACCATGGAAAATTCCATCACTGAAGGACCTTCCTGCCATTACTCCACGATTTGCAAAGAATCCTGAGACCTATAAGCCATACGCCAGAGATGAAAATACATTGGTCAGGGAATGGGCAATCCCGGGAGTTTCAGGATTTCAGCACAGAATCGGTGGTTTGGAAAAGAATATTTTCGGTAACGTCAGCCATGATCCTTCAAATCATCAGAAGATGGTTGAAATCAGGGATGAAAAGGTCAAAAGGATCGTTGAATTGGTCCCCGATCTTAAAGTGTTTGGTGAACAACAGGGTGATTTGCTGGTAGTCGGATGGGGGGGGACTTACGGGTACATGGAAAGCTCGGTACGGGAGATGATTGAAAAAGGATACAAGATCGGTCTGGCCCATTTTAATTATATCCAACCGCTTCCTTCAAATGTGGCTGAAGTGTTTTCCCGGTTTAAAAAGATTGTTGTATGTGAGTTGAATCTGGGTCAGTTTGCAAGCTACCTTCGCGACAAAGTTCCCGGTTTCACTTATAATCAATACAACAAAGTACAGGGACTGCCTTTTACTGTGCAGGAATTAGTTGAAAATTTTGAAAAATTACTGGAGGAATAAAATGTTTGAAATGATTGATACATTAACATATACGTCGAAAGATTTCAAGAGTGAAAATGAAGTGCGCTGGTGTCCCGGTTGCGGAGACCATGCAGTTTTAAACTCAATCCAGAAAGCCATGGCCACTCTTGGAATAAAACATGAAGAATTTGCCGTGATCTCAGGTATAGGATGTTCATCACGTTTCCCATATTATATGAGCACCTATGGTTTTCATACAATTCATGGCAGGGCAGCAGCTATTGCTTCAGGTGTTAAATGCGCAAATCCCGATCTTAGTGTTTGGGAGATAACAGGAGACGGGGATGCATTGGCTATCGGGGGCAACCATTTTATTCATACGATCAGGAGAAATATTGATATCAATATTGTGCTTTTCAATAATAAAATATACGGTTTGACAAAAGGTCAGTATTCTCCTACATCGAATCGTGGTGCTATTACCAAGACATCTCCGTACGGAACAATTGAAAATCCCTTTATTCCGGGTCAGCTTGTTTTGGGTGCAGGAGGTAGCTTTTTTGCCAGGGTGGTAGACAACAATATAAAACATTCGCAGGATATTTTTGTTGAAGCTGCAAAACATGAGGGAACATCAGTAGTGGAAGTACTGCAAAACTGTGTGATATTTAATGATGGCATTCATTCAGAAATTACTGATCCCAAAATGCGTGAAGAGCGCCAGATCTTTCTGAAACACGGGGAACCAATGATTTTCGGAAATGAGAAGGACAAGGGATTGATTTTTGAAAAGGGTAATTTTAAAGCAGTTAAAATTGGTGAGAATGGTGTTAAAATGGAAGATATCCTTGTTCATGATGCTGAAGAACCGAACGGTTTTTTGCACCAAATGCTGATCAGCATGAAACTGCCTGATTTGCCGGTTGCTATGGGAGTAATCCGATCCGTTAAAGCTCCTGCCTATGATCAGGTGATGAAAGCTCAAATTCAGGAGGTTCAGAGCAAAGCTAAAATTAAAACGCTCGACGATTTATTATCCAGCGGTAATACCTGGACTGTAGAAATGAAATGAAGAAAAATATATTTAAGAGTGGGGGGCCTTGAGCCTCCCTTCTTATTTCAGGGATTTTTGATTAATTTTATGCTTTATAACAATATTTTTCGCGCATATGGAAAAGTTTGAGAATATTTCAATTTCATCAATTTATAAAAGAAGAAAAACCGACCGGGATATTTTCCAGGAATTGATGCCTCAAAAAATTAAAGAGGTCATGCTTTTCGCCACTCTTTATGATTCCTATTCAATAGAGCGGGAAGGACAATTCTCAGATAAGATTTACGGCGAGTATCTTCAGCTTAATCTGTATGCAGCTCCGAGATTTACCAGTGTTAATACAGAGGAGGATGTTGAAAAAACCCTCAACACAAGACACTTTGATCTGGTTATTATCATGGCCGGAGTAGACAGGGAGATGCCTTTAAAAGTTGTTGATGAGGTACATAGACTTAAACCAAGGATCCCCATTCTTTTACTTGTCAATAATAATAATGATGTACGCTTTTTTAAAATGGCTGCCTCAAGGATTTCAGCAATAGATCGTGTTTTTGTCTGGAATGGCAATGCCAATGTTTTTCTGGCAATGATCAAATATATTGAAGACAAGAAAAATGCCCCACGCGATACAAGTTTGGGTGGCGTTAGGGTCATTTTGCTTGTAGAGGATTCAATAAAATATTATTCAAGATACCTGCCTATCCTTTTTGCCACGGTTATGTCCCAGACCCAGGCGCTGGTTTCCGATGAGTCAACTGATGAATTGCACAAGATATTCAAGTACAGGGCAAGACCTAAGGTGTTGCTTGTAAATACTTATGAAGAAGCTTTGGAGGTAATAAATGATTTTAAGGATTACCTGATATGCGTTATTTCTGATGTGAAATTTATGCGTAACGGAATTAATGATGATGATGCAGGGATAGAATTGCTCAAATTTGTAAAAGAAAATTTGCGTTATCCCATACCATTGTTATTGCAATCACATGATGTTTCTAATATTAAACGGGCTTCTGAGATTGGTGCAGGTTTTATCAACAAAAATTCAGATAGTCTCACGCATGATCTTGATACCTTCATAAACAGTAATCTTGGTTTTGGGGATTTTGTTTTTAGAGACATGAATGGCAATCCTATTGCAATGGCTAAGAACCTTCATGAATTCGAGCAAATACTTGCAAAAGTGCCAATTGAATCTCTTCTGTACCATGGCAGAACCAATGCTTTTTCTTCATGGTTGTCGGCAAGAGGAGAAATTAATATGGCAGAAAGGCTTATCCCGTTCAGAATTGAAGACTTTCCCGATCCTGAATTGATAAGGGAGATCTGTCTGAACATATTTGCAGATGTGAGGGAAAAGAGGAACCGTGGGCGAATAATCAATTATCGATCCTCAAATGCTTACCGGAAACCGTTATGTTGTAATGATGGGAAGAGGTTCACTGGGAGGCAAAGGCCGTGGATTGGCATTTATATGTAACATGATGGAAAATATAGACATGAAATCCTTGCTTCCCGGGATAAATATAAGGATGCCTGCTACTTCAATAATCGGAGCTATTGAATTTGATAATTTTCTTGAGAGCAATAATCTATATGAAGTCGCCTATCATCAGACTGATTTCAGTTTGATCAAAAAGGCTTTTCTGGCAGCTCAGATAAATGAAACAGTCAAAGAGCGTTTGTTTCAGTATGTACAGCTTCAAAAGCATCCACTGGCAGTTCGTTCTTCGGGTCTTTTTGAGGATTCATTGGTAAGGCCGTTTTCAGGGGTTTATTCCACGTATCTTATTCCAAATAATCATCCGGATGAAAATGTGCGATTTGAGCAATTACTCACAGCAGTTAAGTTGGTTTACTTATCTGTCTTTACAGAAGATGCCCGTTCTTATTTTCAAGCTATTAATTATAAAATAGAGGAAGAAAAAATGGCTGTAATTATCCAGCCGGTTGTTGGACAAGAGCATAACGGTAAATTTTATGTTGATGTAAGCGGTGTTGCTCAATCTTATAATTATTATCCTTATTCATATATGGAGCCAGGTGATGGTTTTGCTGTAATTGCTGTTGGATTGGGACAAACTGTAGTTGGAGGAGAGAAAGCTTACCGGTTTTGTCCTAAATATCCAGGGCTGAATAATAATTCCATTAAAGATCAGGTAAGAGATACTCAAAGGGATTTTTATGCCATTGATATGAACCAAAAAGATATTAATCTGGCTTTGGACGGGGAAATGGCTGCAATCAAGAAATACAGAATCTCTGAGGCTGAGAAAGACGGGGTTCTTGACCATTGTGCATCAACATATCTTGTTGAAAATGACAATATAGTACCTGGAATCTCTTTCAATGGTCAGCGCATAATAAATTTTGCCAACGTCCTGGAATATGAACACGCACCTCTTGCTGATAGTCTTGTGTTACTGTTAAAATTATTCAAACAGGCGTTGGGATCCCCTGTTGAAATGGAGTTCGCTCTTGACCTCAGCAGGGGAGAAAACGGGTGGCCGACTTTTTATCTGCTTCAGTTAAAGCCTCTGATAAGGCGTGAGATGGAAGTCAAAATTGATCTTGGATCCCTTGACAATTCAAAATTATTGCTTGTTTCGAGGAAAGGCATGGGCAATGGGCGGATCACGACGATTAAAGATGTTGTTTTCGTAGATGTGAATAAATTTGACAGAACAAAGACCCGGGAAATTTCTTATGAAATTGCCGAGGTAAACCGAATATTTTCCAGGAATAAACAGCAGTATGTACTGATCGGTCCGGGACGTTGGGGGACACGTGATGAATTTACAGGTATACCTGTAAACTGGGCCCAGATTAACAATGCAAAAGTTATAGTTGAAATAGGTCTGCCCAATTTCCCGCTGGATGCTTCCCTGGGATCACACTTTTTTCATAACGTCACTTCCATGAATGTAGGCTATTTTTCTGTTCCTCAAATCGATGGCACTGAATTTGTCAAAATGGGAATCTTGGATAGGGAAGAGCCTGTATGGCAGGGGAAATATGTTAAACACGTGCGGTTTAAAAATGGTTTGGAGGTTTTAATGGATGGACACAGCAGGACTGCAATAATAAGGATGAAATAGGAAAAGAATTACGAATTATGAATTAAGCCTAACAACATATTAATGATTATTGGTGAAAATTATTAAAACCATATCGGGGTTAGTCTTGTTTTTGGTTGTGATTTATTTTGTTGGTCCCAAAATGCCGGAACCGGTACTTAATTCTACACTTCCCAAGGTTACCTTTAATATTGATAATTATATTGACAGTACAGAACTGGGCAAAAAAGTCCGGCCCGGAAATGAAGCTAAAATTATTTGGGCCAATGATAGTCTGAAAGCTAAAACCGAATATGTATTGCTTTATCTTCCTGGATTTTCGGCGAGCTGGCATGAAGCTTATCCTGTGAATGCTGACTTTTCAAAACGATATAATTGCAACGCATATTTTGCCCGATTAGCATCACATGGATTAATTACCAAGAATCCTTTGATTGATATGACACCTGACAGATTATATGAGTCTGCCAAGTCAGCACTTGTAATAGCCCGGCAATTGGGCAATAAAGTCATTATTATGGGAACCTCCACGGGAGGTACTTTAGGCTTAATGCTGGCCTCAGATTTTCCGGATTTGGTTTATGGATTAATTTTATATTCTCCCAATATCCGGATTAAACAAAAAGCTTCATTTTTATTATCCCGACCCTGGGGATTACAAATTGCCAGGATTTATTTTGGAGGAAAATTCAGAATAACAAAGGATCATCCTGACGGGGAATATTGTAAATACTGGTACTGTCGTTATCGTGCTGAAGGAGTTGTCTATTTACAGCAATTGATTGATGCGAAAATGAAACCGGAATTGTTTCACAAAGTGAACTGTCCCGTTTTCGTTGGTTATTATTACAAAGACAGAAAAAACCAGGATAAATTGGTGTCTGTAACTGCGGAAATCAACATGTTTAATCGTCTGGGAACGCCTGACTCAATGAAAATTTCACATTCATTTCCAGATGCCGGTGATCACATAATCGCAAGCAATCTGACTTCCCATTGTGTCGGAGAAGTTGAAAAGGCCACATGGAATTTTTCAGAAAAAATTCTGGGATTGAAGCCTGTATTCCATTCTCTATTTAAGTGAAGAAGGGGTTCCTTTTTTTAATTCTTTGACTGCGCCTAAACATTGTTCTTCGAATTTCCTGACAAACTCGGGATAAGACTCAACATTTGTGCCGGCCATAGTGGCTTGCTGCAAAGTCTTAAGATCCCGGGCAAGTTCTTCCATCCCCATTATCATAACAGAAGATTTGGCTTTGTGTGCCTCTTTGCCCAGTTCAATATATTGACCTTCTCTTAGAAATCTTTTTAAATTTTCGATAAATTCAGGTACCTGCGCAATGAAAATATCTTTCATTTCCTGCATTATTTCCGGGTCCCCGCCTGAAATGGATTCAAGATAATTTAAATCTATATAAGTCATCGTGTTTGGAATTGGTTAATTGATTTATTTATTGTCAATTGCAAAATTGAACAGGGAAATGTTTTTTCTCAAATTAGCCCCAAAATTTCTTTCAGTAAAGATAAAAATATAAATAATATATTTTACCTGATTTAAATAATAAGAATAAACATTTTCAGCTCTAATAGTCTTTAATTTCTTAAATTTGTAAATTAATTGCCTAAATAACAGGATATGCTGAAAAGAACACCTTTCTATAATATTCACCGACGGCTGAATGCAAAAATTGTTGAGTTTTCCGGGTTTGAGATGCCTGTAGAATACAGCGGTATTATTAACGAGCACATGACAGTACGCCAGAGGGTTGGTGTATTTGATATCTCGCATATGGGGGAGATATGGATTAAAGGCCCTGATGCGCTGAGTTTTATCCAGAAGATATCATCAAATGACGCATCCTTACTTAAACCGGGTCAGGCACAATATTCCTGTCTTCCAAATGGGAAGGGTGGGATTGTTGACGATCTTCTGGTTTATCATTATGAACATGATAAATATCTTCTGGTTGTCAACGCGTCCAATATCCAAAAGGATTATGAGTGGTTGGTTTTACAGAATGATTCAGGAGTAGACATTGAAAATTCATCCGACAAAATCGGCCTGTTGGCTGTCCAGGGCCCCCGGGCATTAAAGGTTCTGCAGAAACTCACAACTATTGACCTTTCCGAAATAAAATATTATACATTTCAGGTCGGTCAATTGGCAGGTATCGATAATGTAATTATTTCTGCCACAGGATACACTGGTGCAGGGGGCTTTGAGCTGTATTTTTATAATGAATTTGCAGAGCAAATATGGGAAGCTGTTTTTGAGGCAGGAAAAGGAGAAGGGATTCAGCCGGCAGGTTTGGGAGCCCGTGATACTTTACGTCTCGAAATGGGGTATTGTCTTTACGGGAATGATATTGATGAAACAACCTCTCCCATTGAAGCCGGTCTCGGATGGATTACCAAATTTATACCTGGTAAGGAGTTTATTGATAAAGATCGTTTACTTCAACAAAGGGAAAATGGCGTTTCAGTTAAATTAAGGGGATTTGAAATGATAGACAGGGGTATTCCGCGTCATGGTTATGATATCGCCGCCCCGGATGGTCAGATCATTGGTCATGTCACATCAGGTACTCAGTCACCGGTACTCGATAAGGGAATCGGAATGGGTTATATACGAAGCGAATACAGTAATCTTGGGACTGAAATCTTCATTCTTGTACGTGACAAGAAGTTAAAGGCGAATATTGTAAAAATGCCGTTTATTTAATATTTGAGCTAATATTAATTTTAAGAAAATATTTGCCGGAATTACAATTGATATAAAAAGAACTTTCTGCAAAAATATTATTTTTGTACAAGGTTCAGTTCAATATCATTTGGAGTGGAAGTTTGGTAATTCTTTTAAAATAAGGATCTTAAAAATATTCTCAACTTTAATTTAACTTGTATTATGAAAAAACACAACTTTTATGCAGGGCCTTCAATTCTCCCGGAATACACGATCCAGAAAACTGCTGGTGCACTTATCAACTTCGCAGAAACAACCCTTTCGGTAATGGAAATTTCTCACCGGAGTAAGGAATTTATTGCGGTAATGAATGAGGCAAGATCTCTTGTTAAAGAACTTCTCGAAGTTCCTGAAGGGCATGAAGTGATTTTTCTACAGGGAGGAGCAAGCACTCAGTTCTATATGGCTCCTTACAATCTGATGAAAACCAAAGCAGGATATTATAATACTGGTTCCTGGGCTTCCAATGCAATTAAAGAGGCAAAATTCTTTGGCGAAGTCGTTGAAGTGGCATCTTCAAAAGATAAAAACTACAATTATATTCCAAAAAATGTAGTTATTCCAGCCGACATTGATTATTTACATATAACATCAAATAACACCATCTTTGGAACTCAGATATATAAGGATATTGATTCTCCTGTTCCTCTGGTAGCCGATATGTCGTCCGATATCTTCAGCCGTTCTGTCGACGTTTCCAAATATGCCCTTATCTATGCCGGTGCACAGAAAAATCTTGCACCTGCAGGTGTTACACTGGTGATTGTAAAAAAAGATGCTCTTGGAAAAACCGGCAGAGCGATCCCGACAATGATCAACTACATGACCCATATAGATAAAGAATCCATGTTTAATACTCCACCGTGTGTTGCTGTATTTGCAGCCCTTCAAACGCTTATATGGCTGAAGGAAAATGGTGGAATTAAGGCGATGGAGGCAAAGAATATTACAAAGGCTCGTCTTTTATACGATGAGATTGACAGGAACAAGATGTTTGTTCCAACAGTCCCTGATCCGGAAGACCGTTCGAAAATGAATGTAACATTTGTAATGGCACCGGGTTATGAAGAACTTGAAAAATCTTTCCAGGCTCTTGCCAAAGAACGTAATATTCTGGGAATTGAAGGACACCGCAGTGTTGGCGGCTTCAGGGCATCCATTTACAATGCTATGCCAATTGAGAGTGTGGCTGTCCTGATACAGGCAATGAAAGATTTTGAAGCGCAACATTAGACTATTATTCTGAAGACGTAGGGCTTAAGAAGAAAGAGCAAAGAGCATTGCCTACTACAAAAAATATTTTACCGATTTCTGATTATTAAAAAAGGTATAAAGAAGTGCGGAGAACACTTATTTAACCTGTAACCTTTAGTCTTTTTACTGATTACTGATCACTGATTACTAATTATGGCAGTATTAAAACCATTCAAAGGGCTTCGGCCTCCTAAGGAAATAGCCGCTAAAATGGCTTCAAGGCCTTATGATGTGTTGAACTCGGAAGAGGCGCGTGAAGAAGCAAAAGACAATCCCTACAGCCTTTTGCATATTATAAAACCCGAAATTGATTTTCCTGTTGGAACCGACGAACATTCTAAAGCTGTGTATTCAAAGGCTGTTGAAAATTTTGGATTATTTAAAGAAAAAGGATGGCTTTTAAAAGAAGATAAAGATTGTCTGTATATCTATGCCCAGACTATGGAGGGGCGCACACAATATGGTATTGTCGGCTGTGCTTCCGTGGATGACTATCTTGACGGAATTATCAAAAAGCATGAATTGACAAGGAAAGACAAAGAAGAGGATCGGATGAAGCATGTCCGCAATACCAATGCAAATATGGAACCCGTCTTCTTTGCCTACCCTGCTGTTAAGGAACTGGATACAATTGTTTCCGGAATTGTATCAGCACAGACACCTGAATACGATTTCATTGCCCCTGACGGATTCGGACATTACTTTTGGGTGATCAGGGACGATAAAACAATCAATGAAATAGTAAATCTTTTTGGAAAAATACCTTATACCTATGTCGCCGACGGTCACCATCGTACTGCGGCAGCAGCGTTGGTGGGAATGGAAAAAAGAAGAATGAATACTCACCATACAGGAAATGAAGAGTATAATTACTTTCTTGCAGTTCATTTCCCTGACAACCAACTTAGAATCATTGATTATAACCGGGTGGTGAAGGACCTGAATGGTTTGACACCGTCTGAGTTGATCGCACAATTAAGTGCTGACTTTGAAATACAATCAATGGGTGCTGAAATTTACAAACCTGATCATCTTCACACATTCAGCATGTATCTCGGCGGGCAATGGTATAAACTAACGGCCAAACCGGGAAGGTATAATGACAACGATCCGATCGGGGTTCTGGATGTAACAATCCTTTCCAATCTGGTATTAAATAAAATCCTTGGAATTAAAGATCTCCGGACTGATAAACGGATTGACTTTGTAGGTGGGATACGAGGTTTGGGAGAATTGAAATCAAGAGTCGATTCAGGTGAAATGGTAGCTGCCTTTGCCCTTTATCCCGTTTCGATGCAGCAATTAATTAATATTGCTGATTCAGGTAACATTATGCCTCCCAAAACCACATGGTTTGAACCCAAACTTCGCTCAGGTCTTGTGGTGCATGAACTCGAATAGTTTTAATTAGTGAATAGTAAAAAGGCTAAAGGCTAAAGGCTAAAGGAAGTAGGTGAAAGATGAAGAATCTCATAACTCACGACTCATAACTCATAATTCGTGTCCTTTGTGCTTCTTTCTTTGTGCCCTTTGTGGTTAATTTTTATTCTTTTTACCACAAAGTTCACAAAGTATTTTTCACAAAGATCACTAAGTTTTTACCTCATAATTCATCATTCGTCATCAGTCATTCGTAATTCGTAATTCCATTTCAGCCTTCAGCCTTTAATCAATGTCTGTTAAGCCGGAAAAGATATGAGAGATTCACTTGAAATCCATTGCTTTGGGAGGCTTTATAGGTGTATTTGCTGGCGTCATAAAGATTTGGGAGGCTGTAGAAGAATCTTCCTTCGAGACTAATGGCGCTGCCCCCTCTGAGATGATATTCCAATCCTATGCCGCCTGTAAAAAGTATGTCGAAAGATGTATCGATCGGTTGGAAATAATAGGGTTTATAGCCTTCTGTATCTGAAGGAATTTCAGCAGCTGGTGTAAATCCCTGACTGTCTGAGAGCAGATAAGAAAATTCGGGTCCCAGATTAAAAATGAATCGCATTGCCCCTTTCCCCAGATTGACGTGTGTTAAGATAGGGAGGTCCATGTAGTTGAGGCGGTGATGATACTCAGTTGTGGAGAGTTCTCCTGTAAAAGGTTTTTCTTTCCATCCTTTTTCGATATAATTGAATTCAATCTGGATTCCTATATGGGGTTCTGATATCATCCTGAAAATTAATCCGCCTGTATTACCCTGCATAAATTCAGTCTGTACATTGGGGTAGAACCTTACATTGGTTGAGGTTATTCCGCCCCTTGCTCCTAAATAGTATTCATATTTAAATTTTTTTTGTTGAGCCGAAAGGGTCATACAATAAGCGCTTAACAGGAAGATACAAAGGATTTTCTTCATAAATTCATTATTACAGGCGAATAATCCTGATGGCTGTAAAATTAACAAAACCCAACACTTCTTCAAATCATATTCTTTAATACCTTATAATCGGTCTTTCCGGTTCCCAGCAATGGAATTTCATCAAGTTGAATGATCCTGTTGATTTTTATAAGATTGGAGAAGCCGCTTTGTTTCAGATAAAGATTTACTTCATTAAGGTCAAGGTCGATGACAGTAAACAGAACGATTTGAGGAGGCTGTACTGAATCAGTGCCTTCGACGGCCAAAACTGTCTGTTCTTCGGACCCATATTTTTCAAGTAGAGTATTTTCAATGGCAGGCAGGCTGATCATTTCTCCGCCCATTTTGATAAACCGCTTGAGGCGACCCGTGATAAAGAGATATCCTTCTTCGTCAACATAACCAAGGTCTCCGGTTTTATAATATTCGTTTTCACCCACCTTAACAAAAGGAGATCTGATGCTTTTGTCAGGATAACCATTGAAGACATTTTCTCCCTTCACCAGTATCATTCCTTGTTTACCTTGCTCTAAAGGCCTGGCGGTATTTATATCGACAATCAGATGGTCTACACCATTGATGAAAACTCCCACGCTGTTTGCTTTTTGCTTTTCGAGAGGATTGATGGTTATGACGGGTGAACATTCCGTGATGCCGTATCCTTCGAGGAGAAGAGCACCTTTATGACATTTGGCATAAAATCTGTCTATTAGGGAAGAAGGCATGCTTTCAGCACCGCTTATCGCCAGTTTGATCAGTTTCATCTCTGAATGAGAGGTGACGTTTATCAATTGTTTTAAAAAAGTTGGTGTTCCGAGAACTGTATTTACCCGCGTATGCTTCAGAATTTTCAATAGCTCCCTGCTGTCGGTGGGATCAGGAGACCAGGCAGTTTTAACACCCGTAAGTAAAGGAAATATAGTTAAGACAGTAAAACCGAAACTGTGAAAAGGCGGAAGAAATGCCAGTATCATTATATCTGTTTTGATTCTCACAGTTGAGAAAGCCCCCCATAAGTCAGAGACGATGTTCCGGTGGGTGAGGGGTACAGCTTTAGGGAGCGACTCGCTTCCTGAAGTGAAAAGGATAACTGCTATATCATCGGCTTCAATCTTCGGTTTTGACATTAAAAAATAACTGATCAGACCTGAAAGTTTTGTAGTCAGATTAATTTCACTGATTTTTTGTTCAAAGAAAATACACTTCTCTTTAACACTGCCGGGAAGGAGATTTTCGATTTTGGTATAGAAAGTTTTGGCGGTGAGTATTTGTTCCAGATTCACTGTTTTCACGCAATGTTCCAGCACATTTTTCCCGACAGTCCAGTTGAGCATAACCGGAACTTTTCCGGCAAGATAGCTTGAAATGACCAGGAGAGTAGTGCTTTGAAGGGCAGGCAGCATTATTCCCACTTCCTTACTTTTTACTTCCTTTCGGATGATTTTTGAAAGAACCATTGCTTTAAGCAGGAATTCCTTCCTTGTCGTGGATCCCATGATTTTGTCATAAGCAAAATACTCGTCCCTGTGAATGCTGAAAGTTTCAAGAAATAACTCTGCAATATTTCTTGTTTTGTCGATATAAATATCCTTAAAAGGGGCTTTATGAATATGGAGCCAGGAAGGTTTAAGAGTCTCATCAATCACCCCAAAACCCATTGCTATTCTGCAAAGGTCCTCAACTGTTTTTATCATTGCAGGTTCGAGTTGGGAAATAACTTCAAACTCTTTCTCAATAGCGGCGATGATAGTGACCAGCATTAGTGAATCGACATTCAGGTCAAGAGTGAGATTGGATGTGATTTTTATGTCTTTTTTATTCAAGTCGGCTTCACGGGCAATAATTTCGGAAACATGGTCAATTATTTCTTCCGGAATTTCACTTTCGATGTAAGGGGTAACACTTTTAAGTTCTTCAGCCGAACCTGCTATCTTTTCGGGTAATTTTCTTTTTGATTTTGGAAACCAGAAATAATGCTTGATGAAACGGACATGTTCTTCACCATTTTTGTTATAGAATTGCTCAAGGTACGCATTGAAAACTGAGCGGCTTTTTTTTGCCTTAAGCCTGATTTCTTCAGTTATGTCTTCTATTTCTATATTGACCTTCCTTTTAGGAACGAAGAAGATCAGATTGGCAAAAGTATAGAATACACCCTTTAATAATGTGCTGAAAAAATCGGGTGATTTGCCTGTCCAGGCTTTCGACCACATACTTCCCCATAAGCCATTGATTCTGACTCCGATTACCCTTGTATTTTCGGGAAGACTGTTCACAATAACCCAGGCGCTCTGTTTGTTGAATATCCTTTCATATCCTTGCCCTGCTATTTGCCCGGAAGGATAAAGCAGAACGTTTTCGCCTTTTTTTAGTGCTTCGAGGACATTGACAAAAATGGTATTCAACACATTAATGTCTCTGTTTCCCGCAGAAAGGTCGCTTACAGGGACTGCATGAAATGCTTCAAAAAACACTTTCAGGACGGGATTCTTAAAAAATCCTTCTGTAACAACAGGAACTATTGTCAGATACTTATAAAAATGAGTAAATATCAGCTGGGGATCGATCAGTGCCTGGTGATTAGGCAATATAAATTTGGCTCCTTTCTCTTTGAGTAATTCTGTTCCTGTTATATTAACCTTGTACCTAAGGGAAAGAAAATATCGATAAAAGGCTATCAGCGTTTTCATATTCGGAATAATATTTTCAATCTCTTAAACATATTGGCGACGTTTTTAAGCATTGCAAAAAGAATAAAAAGAAGATAGCATACGATAAAAAGAAAGACTGCATTGGTGCTGAAATATTTAACAATGACTCCGAACACTGCCGATGAAATGAATATAAGAAGGAATATTGCGAAATTTGAATAGGCGATCATATCTCCCTGTTTTCTCCCTTCGACACTGCTTTGAACGAAAGCACTGAGCGGTACCATGTATATTCCGCAAAACAGCGCTGCAAAGAATATCAGAATTGTAAATGGCACATCGGACGGTTGAAGAAAGTACAGAAATAAAAGTGTAATTGTCATGCCTGATCCTCCGATTGGCGTTAGTCCTAATTCAACCTTACCTCTGGAAATGATCCCGGCAAGGTAGCTCCCCAATCCTATTCCGATTGCGGAGACCGAAAGCACATATCCCATCTGGGTATTTGTCATTCCCAAAACCTCGGGGCAGTGTCTGATCAGGGTGAGCCTCAACAGGCTTCCGATCATCCAGAATGAGGCAAGTCCTGCAATAACGTAATTCATACCGGGAATCGTTTTCCCCCATCTGAATGATTCTGCAACGAAACGGATTGGATTGACAGTGTCTTTGCAATCTTTCATCGGCTCGCTTTCCGTTACTTTCAGCTTCAGGATCGAGAAGAGGCTTAGCAGAGATACGATAAGATACATTCCAGACATAAGCCATACATTGTAATGGTCTGAAATGATGGTTGCTATCAGGGGCCCAAGCAATGCGCCGAAAAATGTAAACATTTCAAGTGTCCCTGTTCCGAATGAGATTCCTTTATTTCCTCCTATGTCCCTGATCAGCCCGTATTTGGCAGGTGAAAACAGGGTACTGATCAGTCCGAGAAAAAATATACAGGCCATTACAATGAAAACACTGTGAATATAAAAACCTATGCTCCCGATAAGAAAAAAGAGAAACTCGAACATTCTCGAAACGACGATGATCATTTTTTTATGCTGGGTCTTTGCCAGTTTTCCTGCATAAGGCGAAAAGAAAATATACGACACGACATACAATCCAGATCCGAGAGGTATAATCCATGTTTCACTTCCCTTTGCAACCCATTGAATGGCAAGAAGGAAAATCATGGTCTGGAAAAAATTGTTGTTGAATACCCCCAGGAAATTGGTGGAAAACAAGGGGAAGCCATTTATTTTTTAATGTCACAGGATGAGTTTATTCAGTACTTAGAGCAAATATAATCTATAATTACGAATTACGAATTACGAATTAAAAAAGGCAATAGGCAATAGGCAAGAGGCATTATGAATAAGAAAACGATGTTCATTGTTTACTGATTACCGATTGAATGCCCGCAGGTCTGAACTCTTTTTCCTAATTTTGATGTGAAATTATTTAGTGATCCGTCAGCTAAAGCTGACGGCAAAGGATAGGGAATGAATTGACAATTGACAATTGACAATTGATAATTAAAACCGACGGCAAAGGATAAAGCACAAATCACTGATTACTGATTATTTTATATTATGCCTCAGCTGAAGCAGACGGCAAAGGATAAAGCACTGTTTAATGATTACTAATTATTTTTTCTGGAATATGTTGATAAAGGAAAACCTGCTGAGAACAAGCGCATCGCTCCCCCAAGGGGTGAGACTGGTTGCAGTTTCAAAAACCCGGACGAATGAGGAGATTCTCGAAGCGTACAATGCAGGGCAGAGAGATTTCGGCGAAAATAAGGTACAGGAACTTCTCAGAAAACAGAAAGAATTGCCACAGGATATTAGGTGGCATTTGATCGGGCATTTGCAAACCAATAAAGTGAAATCGGTTGTTCCCTATGTGTCATTAATTCATTCCATTGACAGCCTTAAACTCCTAAAGATCGTCGACCGTGAGGCGCGGATCACAGGAAAAATGATAGGTTGCCTCTTACAAATACATATCGCCAGGGAAGAGACAAAATTTGGCTTTTCTCACGATGAACTGACCGAAGCATTGACCTCTCCGGAATTAACCTCAATGAAAAACATTATCATTGCCGGAGTTATGGGTATGGCTACATTTACAGAAAATAATGATCAGGTAAGGCAGGAGTTCCGTTCACTGCGTAATCTATTCGGTGAATTAAAAGATAAGTTTTTTAAGAATGATCCAAACTTTTGCGAGATTTCAATGGGAATGTCTGACGATTACCCTATCGCCATTGAAGAGGGAAGCACCATAGTCAGGATCGGGAGCAAGATTTTCGGCCAGCGGACATAGATCGAACACATTTCTATATTATGATTACAAGAGCCCTTAAGTCCAATACGGACTTAATACGGACTTAATACGGAGCTAATACGGCGATAGAATTTTGATGATATTGTTAAATACCTTCCTTGAATATCTTCTTTTTGAACCTGACAGGTTCTCGAAACTTGTCAGGTTTACGGTGCTGGATTTTTCATGGTATTGCTGAAATGGCTTTACGTTTAATTTATTCTCACATTTTGGACACCTTCATGTGATATTTGAAATCTCAGGATTTTTCGATATATTACAGGAATTCAGCTATATTCGCACGCTGATTAACTTTCTATGAAACCGGTTATTCTAATCATCATATTTCTGATCATCAGTAGCTTGCGTGGATTCAGCCAAAATGATCCCTGTCATAAAACGACGGAGGGAAAGGATTTCTGGTTCGGATTTATGGAGAACCGTTCCTGGCAGCACCCTGAAAAGAATTCTTTATCCGTCACTGTCACATCAAGGTTTGAATCCACTTTCACAATTTCAACCGGACAATCTGAAAATATTATTGGTACTTATTCCATAAGTGCATATAATTCCCGGCAGGTATTTCTCGACTGGAACGCTCTTCAAGCCTTTGGTACACAGAACATCGAGGATAAGGGGATTCACATTACTTCAACTCAACCTGTAAATGTTTATGCTTACAATTACGCTGTCAATTCGTCTGATGTGGCTGTCATCTATCCAAAAGAATCATTGGGAACAGAATATTATACGATGTGTTATGAACCACACGTTCATGAGAACGGGAGAAATAGTGAATTTTTGGTTGTTGCAGTGGAAAATAATACAACAATTCATATTACACCCACGAAGATTATAGATGGACCTTCCAAACTACCCCCGGGAGTTCCCTATGATATTAAACTAAATAAAGGCCAGGTTTATCAGGCTCAGTCTGAAAATGTTGAGGGTGCTCCCGGTGAGGGTGACCTAACGGGAACACACCTTTGGAGTGAAAAGCCTTTTGCCCTGTTTTCGGGTGTACTTGCCACAACAGTTCCGGCCGATCTCTCCGTTCAGGCCTGGGATCAGCTTTACGAGCAAATGCCGCCGGTTCAGTCATGGGGAAGGGAATTCTATACCTCTCCGCTCAAAGGCAGGGGACAAGACCGTTACCGGATATTAGCCGCAGAGGATGGCACTATCGTAAACGTTGAAAATATCGGAGATATATACTTGAGTAAAGGTCAATTCAATGAATTTGTGCTTAATTATAACCAGCCCTCAAGAATACAATCCAATAAAAAAATTCTCGTTGCACAGTACAGTCAGTCCAGGTCTGTTGATCCTGATTATAATAAAGGCGATGGTGATCCGTTTATGATTATTCTCAGTCCGGTTGAGCAAACTGTTAACGATGTCACTTTTGTGGCTTACCAGTCTGATAATATTAAGAAGACCTATGTCAATGTTATTTCGCGTACGGATCAGATCAGCACTCTTCTGATGGATGAAAGTCCCGCTTTTCGCACCTCTTTTATTCCTTATAAAAACGGATTATATTCTTATGCGCAGATTGAAGTTCCGAAAGGGATTACTCACCGAATCAGAAATACTGAATCCACAAAAGGTTTTCTTGCAACCGTTTATGGTTTTGGAGGGGTCGAATCGTTCGGTTATGGCGTAGGCTTTAATCTTGATATCCGTGCTGACCTTGGTGCTGATACGATCATAAACGGCCGTAAGACACGAATACTGTGTTTTGGAACAGACTCGATCACATTAAGAACGGGGTACGGGTTTGATTCCTACCTTTGGAGTACGAATGCTGCTACAGATACAATCCGGGCAGCTGAGGCCAAAACTTATTGGGTAACCGCTTCTCTCGGGGAATGCACTGTTTCGGATACGGTAGAGCTTTTAATCAATAAACCCATTGTAAAACTGGGAAATGACACCTTGATTTGTAATCCCGATACAATACCGCTTGATGCCGGTTTCGGGTGGAAAAATATTCTGTGGTCGCCGGGTAATGAAACTACACAGGTAATATATCCCAAAAAATCCGGAACCTATAGTGTTCAGGCAACCAACAGGACCGGATGCACGGCTTCCGGAAGCATTAAATTAACATTTGACGACAGGCCCAAACTCAATCTTTCGTTTCTTGACACCCTTTATTGCGGCACCAAATCCGCCATGCTTGGCATTTCTGCCGATAAAGGAGGGTATACCCTTGAACGCCTGACAGATGGATATACGGTAAATACAACAAATGCTGTTGTTCCAGTTTACGGTACATGGCCTTTTAAATTTACGGCAACCGATTCAAACGGCTGTGCAAGCGATAGCTCTTTCAGTCTGGGCTTCCATAAGATTCCTGCAGTCAGTTTCTCAATCGATTCCACTTCATGTTACCATTATAATCTTGCCGTAAATTACATTGGCGATGCTGCGATCAATGCATCAAGGTTTACATGGATATTTGGCGGTGATACGATAGCAGATGGTATTGGCGTTGATTCTGATACTATTCCCCTTGGAGTGAATCAGAACAAACGCGACCTATCTCTGAAAGTAACCGAACAGGGATGTTCCAATTCCGATACCATCAGAGATATTAAAGTAATTCCGGATTTAACTGTTCAGGTAATCGACAGTATGGGCTGTCAGCCTTTTAACGCTGAATTCATTGCTGTAAATTCGGAAACTGTTACCTATGATTGGGATTTTGGCGACGGAAATTCAGAAAGATTGGATAATCACCCGTTTCACACATACAATGACGCTGGTTATTACAACGTAAATTTAAAGGTGACGACTCAACAGGGTTGCAGTAATGAGTATGCAGAAGACAGTCTGGTTCATGTTGCCCCGATACCTACAGCAGGATTCACTCTTAATCCCGATGAATGTCTTAATCCCGGGAATCATGTAATATCTTATATGGGTTCGGGTGATCAGATGGATACTTACAACTGGGATTTATCGGCCTTCGATTCTGTTGAGGTTGTTCAGAATCCCGGTTTCACGCAGGGTCCCTTTGTATTTAATCTGAAAAACAAACCAGAGGCTCTTATAAACCTGAGTGTCGTTTCACAATTTGGGTGCATGAGTGATACTGCGGAAATAACAGTTAAACGTATTCCCGACTTCTCGATGAAAGTTTACAATAATAAGGGGTGTATTCCACTGGAAACAAGCTTTGAGGGAGTGATCAACGATCCGGTTGACCAGTTGTTTTTTACATGGGATTTTGGCGACGGAACAACGGATTATGGAGGCTATACAACTCATTTTTACAGGATTTCCGATCAGAAATATGATATTTCAATTATTGCCAGATCAGGGCTTACGGGATGTTCGGATACTATGAAGATCGACACCCTTGTTTTTGCTTACCCGAAACCTGAAGCCGGGTTTTCATTGGACCATTCGATTGTTTATAATGATAAACCGGATATTCAGTTTCTGAATCAAAGCGCCGGGGCGACAGATTACCTGTGGAATTTTGGCGACGGGACCACTTCAACAGAAGAAAATCCGTTGCACAGATACCAGTCAATGGGCTATCAAAATGCACTTTTACAGGCATACAATGATTACAACTGTATGGACAGTATTTCGCATCAGGTGCTGGTGGCTTTTGCTAAAATCTTTCCTCCGAATGCGTTTTCACCCAATGCACCCAATCCCGTCGATCGTGAATTCAGACTGGGTCAGGAAGCTATTAAGGAGGAGGGATATCATCTTGTTATTTTCAGCAGGTGGAATGATATTGTTTTTGAAGCAAAAAGTGAGATAAAAGGGTGGAACGGAAGGATGAAAAACGGGAATTATGCACCGGCAGGGAATTATGTTTGGGTACTTGACTTTACCGACTTTTTAGGCAGAAGTCACAGACAGACAGGCAGAGTAACGCTGATTTATTAAATATAATGAAAGAAGCAAAGAGCAAAGAACAGAGAACGGTAAACGGAAAACGGAATGCTTCAATTCCTTCTCCCCTGTCCGTTCATCACCATTGTCAATTGTCAATTGTTAATTCTCCCGTCTCCTTTCTCCCTATGTCCTGTTGCCTTTATATTTATTTTTGTTTTTTTAATAAATTTCAAATATATATTCCTATATTCATATCCTGATTTAACCTTGGATGAAGACCGCTTTTGCCATAATATTTTGTAGCTTGTTTGGAATGATTTCAGTTTTCGGACAGACCGATGTTTGTCACAGGTCATCGGTTGGAAATGACTTTTGGTTCGGATTTATGGAAAACTCGGTAGATGATTCCAGTGCGATGCGCGGTTTTTTCCCATGTATTCCAGACCACTTCGGGCCCCTTCATTATGGTGAAATTACAGTAACTTCGGAAAGCGGCGCTGACTTTAATATTTTTATCGGTCATTCCGAAAAGCCTTACCAGACAACTTTTCATGTCGGCCCCCATTCTTCGCAAACGGTACGATTTAACCTGGATTTAATTACTGAAGCCATTCATCTTACCTCTACAGGTCCTGTAAGTGTATACGCTCTTAATTTTACGGAATATACTTCAGACATCGCGTTGATTTACCCGACTCCCTCATTGGGCACAGATTATTTTGCAATGTGTTATTCCACACCTTACGAAATAAGGCGGTTCGAAGTGCCTGTTTACTGGGATGGCTATAAACAGGATGGATATGTTCATGATCCGAACAGTGAGTTTTTGATTGTAGCGACGACAGATAACACCTCTGTGATGATAACGCCCACAAAATCCACAACAAGGGGTCAGCCTGCCGGAGAAACCTTTACAATTACTCTCAACAAGGGTGAACAATACCAGGTTGCCAGTGTGGGATATTACGGCGATTTAACGGGAAGCCATATCCTGAGCAATCACCCGGTGGCTCTATTTTCCGGAAATAACTGGACACGGGTTGCACAGGTCCATGCCAGGTCTCCGGGTCATTTTTTTGAACAGGTACCCCCTGTCCAGGCCTGGGGAAAAAAATTTATAGCGGTTCCTTACATGATGAGGTGGCGTGACACTTGGCGGATACTTGCTTCCAAGGATCAAACAATAATCCGTATAGGCGGCAATCCGGTAGATACTTTAAAAAGGGGAGATTTTTATCCTTTTGCACTTAATGAAGCAGCATTGATAGAAAGCAACAATCCCATTTTATTGGCCCAATACCGCGGTGCAGATTCGGAATTCTGGGGAATATCAGATGACCAGCCTTCTATGGTTATAGTTAATCCCATAAATATGGTCAGTGAAAAGGTTACTTTTACTGCCTGCGAGTTTACTCCGTGGACTACTTCACTCACTGCTCCTTGTGATACAAGTGAAGGATGGATGATGTGGGAGCATGGTGACAGGGTCGGAGTGGTAACCTATTTCAATCAAAAAACCGATACATCAACCTGCCTTTATTTTGTTAATGTTGCGGTGTCCAATGATGCTGTCGGTAAAATAAATCTTGATAATCATCCCATCTCTTTCCTGCCGATCGGGACTACAGGTTATTCTTTTGCCCAGTTAAATATCTCAAGAGGAACACATTTAATTGAATCAACCCAGCAGGGGAAAGGATTCGTGGCTTATGCCTACACTTTCTGGGGGAATGATACCCGAAGTTACAATATATGTTTTAACCAGGATTTTACTCTCGATCTTGCTGTCACTAACAATTTGGTCCGGGGTCAGCCTAATATGTGGTGTTATGGCGATTCGCTCAGGGCCGGAGATGTTTTTGATACATACAAATGGAATACAAATGACACGGCTTCCTTTACCGTTCCGCAAAACAACGGAACCTACGGTGTAGAAGTCTCGACAAGGGATGGTTGTGTTTTGAAGGATAACATTCAGCTGCAAATCGACAGACCTGTTGTAAACCTTGATCCGCAGCGTTATCTGTGCGGAGAGGACAGTGTTATCCTGGATGCGGGTTCTGATTTTGATTCTTTTCAATGGTCAACAACCGAACAAACTCAGAAAATCACTGTCTGGCAACCAGGGAATTATGATGTTATGGCCACTGATTCCCTGGGATGCAATGCCAAAGCTGATGTAAAAGTGATACAGGTCGAAAAGCCCAGGTTCGATTTTTCGGCTTTTAACGGTTCAATATGCGGAAGGGATGGTATACTGGATATAAAAGCCGACAGCAGCAATTTTTCGGTTGAAAGGTTAAGTGATAATATGACTTTCACTTCCCTGACTGTAGATGCTCCCGATTACAACACCTATCCTTTCCGGATCAGGGCGACGGATAACCATGCCTGTTTCTCGGATACAACGATTCAGGCCTCTTTTCATAAAATACCGGATGTTGATTTTTCAATAGATTCAACCACGTGTTTCGGGTATAATCTGAATGTAAGTTATATAGGGGATGCGAATAAGGATTTATCGCGCTTCGCATGGATATTCAGAGGAGATACTGTCATCAACGCCGTTGGCGCAGATTCTGTTTCTGTTCCTCTGGGTACTAAGAAAGTCAGGCAGGATCTGAAATTAACCGTTACCCGGGATGGGTGTTCCAATTCAAAGACTATTTCAAATATAAAAGTTGTACCCATGCTGAGCATGGGTACGGATAATAACAGCGGATGCAAACCTTTTACAACACAGTTTAATGCCTTTAACAGTGAACCGGTAAGCTATACCTGGGATTTTGGCGACGGAGGCTCTCTCTCGGGAACCCCTGCTCCCTCGCACACCTTTAAAGATAACGGTTATTATACCATAAAGCTTAAAGTTGTTTCCAATCAGGGCTGTGTCAATGAGGTGAAACAGGACAGTATGATTTATATTCCTCCCAATCCGCTTGCTCAATTTACCATGAATGATGAAACTTTGCCCAACTTTCAGCATCAGGTCAGTTTTTTCAACCAGAGCACGGGAGCGGTAACTTATCTTTGGGATTTTGGCGATGAAATCTCGACACAGGAATTTAATCCAACCCATTTGTATTCGAAATACGGTTACAGAACAATAATACTGCACGCAATTAATGAATATTCGTGCGAGGATTCCACTTCTCAAAACATTGTGGTTGAATTCAAAAAACTGTTCCCCCCCAATGCCTTTTCTCCGGTGGCTCCTGAAACAATCAACCGTGAATTTAAGCTGACCACCGAGGGTATAACTTCCGAAGGCTATCACCTTATGATCCTGAGCCGATGGAATGATATTGTATTTGAATCAAAAAATGAAATAAAGGGCTGGGACGGACGGATGCTTAACGGGAATCTGGCCCCCGGCGGCAATTATGTCTGGGTCCTTGATTTTTCTGATATCCTTGGAAAACGGCATCACCAAACCGGAACAGTCACGCTGGTTTATTAGATAAAATGATTCTGTACCGAAAATGGAAAGAGAAACAACAAGGGTGGAAGCCTTCAGCGACGGTGTCTTTGCCATAGCACTGACTCTGCTGATTTTTACGATTAAAATCCCCGAGTTTGAAGATCTTGCCTCTAAGGAAAAACTCTACCGCGAACTGGTGAATCTGTGGCCGTCCTACCTGGCTTTTATTATGAGCTTTGCCGCCGTACTGATCATGTGGATCAATCATCACGGCTTTTTCAAATACCTCAGGAAGATCAACAACTCCTTCCTGTATGCCAACGGATTTCTTTTGCTCACCGTGACCTTCATCAATTTTCCCACCTCCGTGCTGGCCAAATATTTCAACACCCCGGCTGTAAACAGCGCCGCGGCCCTTTACTGCGGCGCCATTCTTGTCATCAGCATCGCCTTTAACCTGCTCTGGTTTTCTTCAGCCTATAAGAGAAGGCTTGTGAAGGACGAAGTATCGGACGAACTGATTATTAAAATACGCAACGCCTACTGGCTGGGGTTCTTCGTTTATCTGGCCGCCTTTGCCCTTTCGTTCTGGCTTCCTTACGCCGGACTGTTTGTCTCGGTTACTTTCTGGTCGTTCTGGCTTTTGCTGGATTACGACATTGAAAAGGAAAGAAAAAAACCATCCTTCAGGCGCGGACGGATTATATAGCGAAACTTCAATTGATCCATCCTTCCCGCTCATATCTGATCTCTAATCACCCATATCTTTTTTACATATTCATTGATTTTCATAACTTTTTTTCTTAGATTTGAGAGGCAATAACTTACATCATGAAAAAGAATGAAAACCTCAATTTAAAGAGGCACAGATCACAGATCTGCGCGAATGGGGGAAATGGATTTCTGATAAGGTTGTTTATTATTAAAAATTACCGCACGATGCAATAGTGCGGCAGCGGGTGGGAGCAGCGTATAGCGGTACTGTTTACGGCGACATTATTTCATTCACCACATCAGTAAACATTTCGGGAAATACCGCATTTGGCCGCGTTGAATAAATTTTCAATTGACTATTCTTAATTCTTTTCTCATATCATTTTAAAACAATATTCTTTATCTCTTGCGATTGATCAGGCAGTTTCGTAAGTTTGTGTGAGTCAAAGTATAAAATAAAGAAAAAATTGAAAATCCAAGGTCAAGAAGTGCAGATCACAAACCCTTACCAGCAGAGTAATTCTAAAAATGAATCAACTTATAAATAATACATAGTATGAAAACTTTATTTTTTGCAATCGCATTGATGTTAAGCATCAATATTTATGCTCAAAGAGAACCGGAAAAGATTAATAAGTTTATACGGGTATATGATTTGGCAGGGATAAAAATTAATAAAGGAAAGTTACTTGCAGTTACAGATACTTCACTTCAGCTAAAAGGGGGAAAAGGACTTGTGACCATTTATGTGCGAAGCATTGGCACAATTAAAACCAAACGATCGTTTGGACACAATATATTGATTGTATCTGCTATTGTTGGACCTTTACTTTATTTTTTTGGGATTAATTCAATGGATGCAAGTGTAGGGGAAGCAATTGGACCGGCAATATTTGGTGGTCTGTCTGCCGGTGTTACAATCGGGGGCCTAATCAGTCTTTCTCAACAACCAAAAACTTATTATATTTATGGAAATGTTTTGAATTGGAATGCATACAAAGAAAAGATAGCCCGATAAAAGATCGATACAATCATCGGCGAGTAAAAACAAGAATGGGAACAACCCGTTAAAGCTGCTCCCATTCGTCTTTGGCAAATTACTTTGTCTTCGACCTCAGGTTACGTTTATTATGGCTGGCTGATTCTGCATCTTCGGATTGCTTGCGCAACCCGTTTTTGCATTATTCAGCCTCTCGCTGTCCGGCATCGCTTGTTACAGTTTTGCCTTCGGCTATCCCTTGGGTATTCCTTGCGGTTTACCTTCCCGGATGGAGTGTTTTCAGGACATCAGGGTTAAAGCATTTCTCGCGATTTGCCCCGACCCGGTGTGGAACCTTCAGCTTTACAGTTGATTGGATTCCCTGAGAGATTCCGGAAACCTGCGTCTCTTTCGTCTCCCGCCTTACAACTCAACCCTTAAAAGAACCTGCGTTTTTCTCAAGTTGACTGAACTAATCAGAACAAGTCTTTTTGTTCAACCTCCAATCTCTTCGGATGTGCAGACCCGAAAGTCTGAATGATCAGGTTGTTTGTTCAGTTAAGTACATTTCCCCTTCTCCGCATCTTCAGAGAGACCTTTTATTGCTCACCTGATGAAACAAATGTAATCGAAGGAACACCTTTCGCCAAATATTAATGCATCTTCTTACGAACACTGTATCAACAAAGGATATGAAGAATTGTTGATAACGCAAAGAACAGCTGTTGAATGATATGCTTATTGAAAACAGGGAATTTTAATCAAATTTGTTCATAAGTCTCAGGTGTCAAAATTAAATAATTCGATCCGGGGACATCCTTCCCTGATTTTTCGATCGCTTTTAAGGCGCATGAATAATCCCATAATTCCCGGGTTGCCCGATACAGACACATGGCCATGCGTTTCTGAATTCGAAATATTAAATGCAATCCCTGATAAACGGATTTTGACCGGCAGACCGATGAACGGGTATGGTGATCTCCGGTTCACAAACCATTCTCTGTTAACTCTCCCCCGGGTAACCTCTTTATATTCCCGCATCATAATTGTCAATTCTCCCGATCCCGCGCGATTGTATCGCGTGGTTTTCACATCAGCATCCCGCATGTGCGGGGGGCCCGATCCTTCGGGATCAGCACATCATTCTTAATTGTCAATTGTTCCCGGTGCTCCGGGATTAATTTTTCCCATATTCATTTGAATTTTATAATTATTTTTTTCTTAGATTTGAGGGACAATAACTTACACCATGAAAAAGAATGAAATCCTGAATTTAAAGAGGCACAAATCACAGAACTGCGCCGGCGGGGGGGTTTTTACCGGATTGATCCTTGCTTCAATCGTAGTTCTCTCTTCGTGCGGACAAAAAGGACTCAGGGAAACAAAAACCACAGGCACATCCGCTTTCCTGTGGGAGCAGGCTACTCCTGAAAGTCAGGGAATGTCGAAGGTGAAGTTGGATTCCATGACAAGCCACCTGGCTGAAAGAGGCACCAAAAAATTGCTGATTATAAAAAATGACAAAATTGTATATGAATGGCATGCCCGTGGGTCGGGTGACTCAGAAAGTAAACATTATACCGCATCTCTGGCCAAGGCAATTGTCAGTGGAATGTCGTTACTGGGAGCTTTGGACGATGGTTATATCCATCTTGACGAAGCGGCCTGCAATTATATTCCTGCGTGGAAAACAGATTACAGAAAATCGAAGATCACCATCCGCCAGTTAGCCACCCACACCTCCGGAATGGTTGATGCCGAGGGGACAGAAGCCGAAGTAAATAAACTGAAGGCCAAAGGATTGGATCGTCATTTCGACCTCCCCGGCTGGAAAGGCCAGTTCTGGCGTAAAGACCCTGACCCTTTTACGGTTTCACGAGACAGTACGCCGGTAATTTGCTCACAGGGAGAAAGGTTTGCATACAGCAATCCCGGCATTGCCATGCTCAATTATGCTGTTACTGCATCATTTAAAGGATCAAAATACAATGATATCCGAAGCTATTTAAAGGACCGGATTTACGGGCCCATCGGTTTGGCTGAACAGGATTATTCGATTGGCTATGAACAAACTTATCCTGTTGACGGCCTTGGATTGGTCGCGGGATGGGGAGGAGGCGATTTTACCGCCAGGGCAGTGGGCTGTATTGGATTGCTGATGCTTCACAAAGGCAACTGGCAGGGCAGGCAGATAGTGGATTCCGCAAATGTAGAGAAGGTGACATCTTATGCCGGGACAGCAACGCCCCGCATGAATTTGAACAATGTGATCTCATTGCTTTCTGATCAGAGCACGGCAAAAAATCCTTCTCCTGCGCCCACTGCCGGATGGTATTGCAACTTTGACGGTACTCTGCCCAATCTCCCTCGTGATGCTTTTATGGGAAAAGGAGCAGGCAACCAGATATTGCTGGTTGTTCCAAGTATGAATATGGTTGTGGTTCGCATGGGAGATGATCTGTTTGATGCATCAAAAGCAGAAGGCTCCAGGCAGTGCCTGGTGAAATGGCTCTTTGACCCGCTGATGGATGCCGTTGAAGAACCGCCTTACCCGATGAGCGATATTCATGCAAAATTTGCGCCTCAAGACTCCGTTATTCGTTTGGCGAAGGGAAGCGATAACTGGCCGGTGACCTGGACCGATGACGGTGAGATGTATGCGGCTTACGGTGATGGAAACGGTTTTAGGCCTTATACCGATATCAAACTGAGCCTGGGACTTGCCAGGGTAACAGGATACCCGCCGTTTGTCAGAGGAATCAACATTCGCACCCTATCCGGTGAAAGGGTCGGAGACGGAAAATATGGAGTGAAAGCGAGCGGTATGCTGATGGTTGACAAAACGCTGTACCTGTTGACCCGTAATGCACAAAATGCCGCTTTGATGTGGTCGTCTGATTATGGGATAACCTGGAAAGAGGCGGATTGGAAATTTGATGTCAGTTTCGGTTGTCCGGCCTTTTTAAATTACGGAAAAAACTATGAGGGGGCAGCCGACAGTTATGTATATATCTATTCGCACGATGAAGCCGGCGCTTATAAAAACAGCGACCATTTTGTCCTGGCAAGAGTCCTGAAAAACCAGGTGAAAGACTGGCGGAACTATGAATATTTCGCCGGCCTTCAGGATGGCGACAAACCCATATGGTCAGACGATATACGAAAAAGGGAGCCTGTATTTACCAATCCCGGAAAATGTTACAGGTCGGGAATCACTTACAACAAAGGATTGGGAAGATATCTGTGGTGCCAGGCGATTCAGTTATCCCCGTCCGAAAAATATACGGACCTCCGCTTCGGAGGGGGCCTGGGTATCTTTGAATCATCCCGACCGTGGGGGCCTTGGAAGACGGTTTATTACACAAGAGAGTGGGATATGGGTCCGGGCGAAACCTCTTCCATCCCCGCCAAATGGATAAGCAACGACGGAAAAACGGCTTATTTGCTCTTCTCTGGTAACGACTGTTTTTCGCTGCGAAAGGTCAATTTCGAAAAATCGGTCAAATAAGAACAATAACGCTGCCCTGTATCACAGTTCAGACTATCCCCCCATCCCCCCATCATCACATCGTCACATCCCCACATCAGCACATCAGCACATTTTCAAATTATCAAATTTTCAAATTTTTACCCAGCAAGGATATTAACCTGACGGATAGGGGTATTACTTCCCTGCCAAAGGGTATAGGTCTGAATATCTGAGGAATAACAAATGACTTAATTTTCCATTCTGGAAACTCTCTCAATTATTTCCATACACATGCGGCCATTGTGATACGGACATTTCCAGAATCCGGCCTTGTCCCCTTTACTTACCGTACCTGAAGCAGAAACAGCGCTGAACCATTCGCCTGCTTTATGGTCAACCAGGTTTTGATTTGTGTAATTCCAGCATTTTAAGGCACTCTTCAGGTAATGCTCCTTGCCGCTCAGTTCAAACGCGTTAATCAGTCCCACGACGGCTTCAGCCTGAGGCCACCAGTGTCGTGTATTGTTTGCAAGTCCGCTGGAATAATCTTTTTCGTAAATAAGACTGCCATCCGGTTGTAATCCTTCGCCGGCAGCATCCGCGATATGCAGGCTTAGATCTTTAATATTCTGTAAAAGTGTTTGATTACCCAGTAGTTGTGCTGCCTCAACCAATAACCATGATGCTTCGATGTCGTGCCCGTACGAATGTATTGTAGATGTACATTGCCAATCCCTGTCCAGAAAAACCTTCAGATGAAATGTTTGGGAATCAATAATTCTGTCGGTAAACAGAGAGATAAGCGTTTTCAGGCGTCCGGCAAGCTGAGGATCAGGCCACACCCTGTAAAGACTGGCGTACGATTCCATCAGATGGAGATGTGTATTCATGGTCTTTTCATCTTTGCTGTCTTTTTCTCCCAGAATCAGGTCGTTGGTGCGTTTCCATCCGCGGTCGAAAACCTCGAAATAACCATCCGATTTTGGATCAACAGCGTATTTTTCGAGGGCCATAAAGATCTCTATTGCTTTGTTTAAAGCCTCCGTGTCTCCTGTGGCGCGGTAATATTCCGAAAGTGCATAGATAAAAAATGACTGGGAATAGGTTTGCTTCCTGAGGTCGGATGGTTCGCCTTTCGAATTGACACTGCGGTAAGTTCCTCCAAATTTCCGGTCAATAAAATGATCGAGAATATAATCCCTGGCCCGCTTTGCTGTTGAGAGGCAGGAAGTGTCCTTTGTTAGCCTGTAAGCGGAAGAAAATGTCCACAATATGCGGGCATTCAGGATGCCCCCTTTGTCCGTTTCAGGATATTTTATTTCCTGGTAGTCAATTCTTCCGTAAAAACCTCCATTTACAGGATCGACCATATTTTTCATCCAATAAGGGATGATGTTACCGGTGAGGTTTTTATAAACTTCCGATTTTAACTGCTTCAATTGATCCGGAATTTTACCGTCTATTTGCTTTACTTCAGTCCCGGTATTCAGAATTCCAGACTGAAAACAGAAAAACAGGCAAAGAGCAATCAGTTTCATCGTTCAGGTATTTATTTATTCAACTATAAGACTTATTTGGGTCCGTTAATCTTTCATTTTTTCGATTTTACTTAAGCATAACCAATATAATTCATTCGTTGTCATTAAAATCAGATTTTTCAATTAAACTATTAAGGCTGCTCTTTTTATTTCTGAAATCGTTTTTATATCGGAGCTGATAAACAGTAATGAGTCCCCCGGATGAATTTCGATTTATTCATAACCTAAATTACAAAAAAAAAATTGATTCAAAAATTAAAAGGTCAGTTTGTTTAACCGATGTTGCACGAATCAAATGCCTGTTTATTTAATGTCTTCAATACAGCAGGCTCCCCATCACCCCATCCGCATAACTTGTCCCGTCCCGATAGCTATCGGGATCGGGATCAGCACATCAGTAATTGTCAATTATTAAACGTCAATTGTCAATTTTTTCTTCGATTTGAGGGACAATAACTTACACCATGAAAAAGAATGAAAACCTGAATTTAAAAGGCACAAATCACAGATTTGCGCCAGCGGGGGCCAGCGGGGAGGCCCTTCTTATATATTTTAGTTAATTTAGACGTTTTAATCATCAATCCCGTTCAGCAGGCTAACATGCAAAGAATTACGATTTCAATTATACTGTTTCAATTGCTTTGCAGTACTCTCCTTTGTGCCCAGCAGGGAACGGTCAAAGGACGTGTTATTGAAGCCCTCAACAATGAGCCGGTGGCATTTGCAACGGTAGTCGTTTCAGGGACTTCAATCGGAGCATTAACGGATACTGCCGGAAATTTTCAGTTAAGCGGCATTGCTCCCGGATTTATCCGTATCCAGGCCGTCTGCCTTGGCTATAAGAGTACCATATCATCTGAACTGGAGATCAACATTGCAAAAACTGCTTTTGTTGAGATCAGGATGGAAAGGTTAAACATTGAAATTAAAGAGGTCACCGTCACTGTTTCTCCATTCAGGAAAACGGAAGAAAGCCCGCTATCGCTTAAAACCATCGGAATTGCTGAGATTGAGAAGAGTCCCGGCGCTAACCGCGACATCTCCAGGGTGATCCAGTCCTTTCCCGGCGTACTTTCAACGCCTGCCTACCGCAACGACATCATCATACGGGGCGGCGGCCCCTCGGAGAGCCGTTTCTTCCTCGATGGGGTTGAAGTGCCGAATATCAATCACTTTGCCACACAGGGCGCTTCGGGAGGTCCCGTTGGAATACTGAATGCCGATTTTATTCGCGAAGTGGATTATTATTCAGGGGCTTTCCCTGCCAACCGCGGAAATGCCCTTAGCGGTGTGTTTGAATTTTACCAGGCCAATGGGAATGCCGACAAACTGAAATTCCGGGGAAGTGTCGGAGCATCCGAAATCAGCGCCACACTCGACGGTCCTGCAGGCCCGAAAAACCACCTTTATTGTTTCAGCCCGCCGGTCCTACTTGGATTTTTTGTTCAATGCACTTAAACTGCCTTTTCTGCCTACATTCAACGATATGCAGTTTAAAGTGAAAACCCGGTTTGATTCGAAAAATGAGCTTACTTTAACCGGTCTGGGGGCCATTGATCTGTTCGACCTCAATACAGGCCTGAAAAATCCTGACGATCAGCAGAAATACATCCTGAGCCAGCTCCCTGTCAATCAGCAGTGGAGTTATACCGCCGGGGCTGTTTACAAACATTTCAGGGAAAACAGCACACAGACTTTTGTTCTGAGCCGCAGCCACTTAAATAACAGAACCACCAAGTATCTTGAGAATGACGAAAGTTCGGAAAGCAATAAAATACTGGATTATTCGTCACAGGAAATTGAAAACAAGATCAGGTTTGAGAATCTGATGAGAATGGACGGGTTTAAAGCGATTGCAGGGGTCAGCCTTGATTTTGCTGATTACCTCAATACGACGATGCAAAAGCGATTTTATCAAGACACCATTCTTAACGTTAATTATCATACCCGGTTGCCGATAATTAAATACGGATTATTCGGACAAGTCAGCCATGTTTTTTTGCAGGAGCATTTAACTCTTTCTGCAGGATTCAGGATAGATGCAAATAATTATTCTTCTTCGATGAACAATCCGCTTCAGCAGTTTTCGCCCCGTTTTTCGGCTTCTTACCAGCTTACTCAGAAATGGAGCATCAATTTTAATACAGGTCGCTATTATCAACTTCCGTCTTACACGACTTTGGGCTACAAAATAAATGACATACTGGTCAACAAAAACAATTCCCTGAAATATATCTCCGTCAGCCATCTCATTGCCGGCGTGGAGTACAAACCGGTCACAGCCATTCTGTATTCAGTTGAAGGGTTTCTTAAAAACTACAGTAACTACCCGTTTTCTGTGAAAGACAGAATTTCATTAGCCAATAAAGGTGCCGATTTTGGTGTTATCGGCGACGAAGAAGTGGTCTCTTCATCCCGGGGACGTGCCTATGGCGTTGAATTCCAGGCAAGGATCAGTACGCCTCAAGGGTCTTACCTCAATTTATCCTACACCCTCGTGCGCAGTGAGTTTCAAAACGGGAACCGGTACTATTCACCTTCCTCCTGGGATAGCAAACATATCCTTAGCCTTACCGGAAGCATCCCTCTCAAAAAGGGCTGGCAGGTCGGATCGCGTTTCCGTTTTGTAGGCGGACTGCCCTATACACCTTATGATTTGGATCGTTCCTCTTTAATCGAAGCATGGAATCTAACCGGCGGCCCCTACTTTGATTATACAAGACTTAATTCATTGCGGTTCAATGCTTTTCATCAGCTCGACTTTCGTGTTGATAAGACCTATTACATGAAAAAAATGACGCTGAAGTTCTATGTCGATATTCAGAATCTCTACAATTTCAAATCTCAGGCAACGGATATTATTGTGCGTGAAACCGACGGCGGCGGAAATTTCCTCACCACGGATAACGGAACCCGCTATGTCCTCCGCAGCGTCAAAAACACTTCAGGCACCATCCTTCCAACCATCGGTCTGCAGATTGAATTTTAACGGATAAAAAAGCCATCTTATTTATAGGAAGGGCATAAAATCCTCAGTCAGGATTCCGCCCTTCAGGATAAGCCTGAGAGGAACTTCAGGAGGGATTAATTTTTATCCCGTGCTTTCTTGCCAGGCAGTTAATGATTTTACTGCAAAGATTTCCATGGTTTAAACAAGCGTTCTTTGAAATATTTTTATGCAAATTGATATACCGGGCGATAATCTTTTTCATAAGGAGTGTCCCTTTTAGTAACGGCACATAACCGGTGAAGTATCTTGTTCCCCAGAGCGTTTAAGACAAACATACGGTTCTTTTCTTCTCCGGCCTTGCGCTGATAATATCGGGATAGTTGTTTGTCGCCTGATATCGTTGATATGGCAACCATATGCAGCAGCCGTTTAAGTCTTTATGGTTTGGCGTTTGGAACAATTTAATATTTATAGTCTTGCCTTTGTAACGCTTTGTTATTCTCCGCCGATATTAAAATATTATAAAATCCCCCTGCTCCCGCGCGATTGCATCGCGTGGTATTTACAGAAGCCACACGATGCAATCGTGCGGCAGCGGGGAGTAAAGTTCCCAAATGTCAGATTTGCATTTATTTTATATTTAGCGTAAATTGAATATAGTAAAATCTTTAATAAACAGTTAACCTGATTAATTTAATTTAAAATTGACAATCATGAAGAATTTATTTTTATTAACTGCGATTGCTTTATTGTTAATTGTCGGTTGTGCCAGGCAGCAGGAAGCCAGGTCGCCTTTAGAAGGAGTTTGGCAGGTTGCAGGTTTCCAGGCTTATGCCGCTGATACCCTGAGTTGGGAATTAGGTGTTAATGTTACCGGGACAGAGATGAAGATCTGGTCCGGAAATTATTTCGTTTTTGTCGGAAAATATACTGTGGGCGACTCGACAAGGAATAATTACGGAGGTGGTTCCTATGTACTTGACGGCAATAAATATCAGGAAAATCTGATTTATCCCGATTCCCACACGGTTAAATTATTACTGGAAATTAAAAATGACACTATCATACAAAAATGGCCTTGTGATGATAACTGGCAGCTTAATAAAAGCAATTACTTTATACAAAAACTGACCAGAAAGGATTAACCCCCCGCTGGCACAAAATTGTAATTTGAGCCTCCTTAGTACTTGATTTGTAATCCCTGCTCCCGTGCGATTTCATCGCGTGGTATTTACAGAAGCCACACGATGCAATCGTGCGGCAGCGGGGGATCAGCACATTATCCTTTACCGTCAGATTTATCTGACGGAGCACATCAGCAATCCCCACATCATCACATCATTCTTAATTGTCAATTGTCAATTGTCAATTGTCAATTATTAAACGTCAATTGTCAATTTTTTTTCTTAGCTTTGAGAGGCAATAACTTACACCATGAAAAAAAATGAAAACCTGAATTTAAAAGGCACAGATCACAGATCTGCGCAAGTGGGGGCACAAGTAACATATCTGCATCAATGAGAATTTAAAAATTTATTTCATTAATTTTTTATAAAAATGAAATATGAAAAAAAGGACTTTTAAGATTAAATCATTTGACGATATCATTAAAATTGGCACTACATTTGGAAAGAATTGGTATAGAGGACATTCTAAAAGAATAAACGACGAATTAAAGCCAGCAATTTTTAGAAGTCAATACTGGAATGAAATAAGTAAAATTTTTGATAAAGAACCAGAATTACGCTTTTATTCTGAATTTATACGCAAATCTTATACATATTTTGAAAAATTGCCAGAATATGATGATTATTTGGAATGGCTATTCCTAATGCAGCATTATGGATTACCTACAAGACTTCTTGATTGGACAGAAAACATATTAATCGCAACATATTTTGCTGTAATTTATGACTTAAATGAGGATGGAGAAATATGGAGTATTAATCCTGAATGGTTAAATTCAAAAATTGCTGTTAAAGGTATGCCTCTTCCAAATAATGAATATTTAATTTTTATGAGTGAAGAACCGTTCCTTGAGGATACAGCTTTGTCAATTAGGAATCCAAATAATATGCATAAGATACCTATGGCAATTTTACCAACAATTAAATTTCTTAGATTAAGAGTACAACAAGGTTGTTTTACTATTCATCGGCCTCCAGAATTAGGGACTAGTTTAGAAAGTGTTTTAACTGAAGAAAATATGTTATCATTATTTATAATTCCTAAAAATCTTAAAAGTACATTTAAAGTTAAACTTCAAGCATTAGGTATTCATAAGAGTACACTTTATCCTGATCTTGATGGATTGGCTCAAAGTATCAAAGAAATTAATTCAGTTTTTTGGACTGGAACATCAAAAATATCAGATTTAAAATTGGATAAGTATTCACCAGATGATTCAATTGAGGAGAAAGCTTGAAAAAGAAGCCCGAGCCGCTAAAATTGGCCTTTGGTCTCACACTAATCCAATTCCGCCGTGTGAATTCAGAAAACTAAATTAAACACAATGCAAAACAGAGAAATAACTTTTTATACTCTTTTGATAAGCCATGATTATTTTCAAATGGCTTATATTGCTGATAATGCGGATCGTGAAAGTTTTAACCTAAAAGGTTATAGCGATAAATGGGCTGAGCATTTGTATGTTGAAACAAACGACAGGTGTTTCTTGAACCTGTTTAGTAAAACATCTCGGATAGAACATTTTGATATAATTTTTGAGGACCAGATAAGGATTTACAAATGGAAATATTCAAACGAATTGACGGAGAATGAAAAAAGAATTTATCTTAATAAAAATATTTTAACATCTAAACAAGTAGAAAATTCTCTCAACTCCAGATATGACAGGGACAAACTCGAATCAATATGGCTGAAACATACAATATCAATATGTAAGAATGAATACAAGAAAACCGGGAGGATACATCAATCTTTAAAAGATATTGAAGAATGGTGCAAAAAAAGATTAAAAGGATACAATTTTGGGAATGTAAATTTATCCCTCCTAAGTGATGAGATTAAATACATTAAAAGACGGTTATACAAAGCTTTCGATCACCCATTGGAAAAGGCACCTGTTGAAAATAAATATATAACATACAATTACAAGTTAGTTGATTATCCTGACAATTCATCAAAAGAGAAAATTATATTAGAGGATATCAGTATACCCCCCAAAAAAAGAAACCCGTACTCCCCCAAGAATCAAAATATAAAATCCGAAAAAGAAAAACAAGAAACTGAAATAATTCTGCTAACTAAGCAAGAAAGTGAATTTTTTGAAATTGTTGAGAGCCTAAATTATAAAATCAACGAATATATTGGCTTCTCCTTTGATATTTTCAATAATAAGCTTATTGCCAATCTCCCTAAATTTAAAGCTGAAATTACTGAGAACATTACAAATCTTGATAAAGACGGCCGTGAATTTTATTTGAATAGAATATTAAATAGACTTAAGAAGTCCAAAGGAATAACTGTTTTGAAAAATAAAAAAACAGGATTTGAACATCCTTATCCTTATAACAAATTTAAAAGTCTTGAACGTGAAAACACCAAAGAATCTGATCTTGTAATTTATTTCAGAACAAGCAATAATTACAAGAATCAAATGATAGAATTCATTTCTCAATTGCTTGACCCAATATCAAAAAAAACTATTGAACAAGGAATAATTGACAAACCTTCAGCCGAAAAATCTACTGATTACTCATTTTCTAAAGTTGAGAAGAAATCCGATAAATTAAAAAATTACCTCCAAGAATATGGTTTCTTTAATATAAAAATGGTTACTGAATTAAATAAGGAAAATCAAGAAAAATTATTTCAATTGATCTGTAATAACACATTACCCTATGCTATTGCAATGTTGGATTACTTAGAATTTATAAAATTTCTTCACGAAAAAAAATGTTTTCCGACTAAAATTAATATGCATAAAAAAATTTCTGTATGGTTTAACACAGGTGAAAGGCAAATAAGAGGTTACATTAATGTTCTAAATGAAAATTCAAAAGAGGATAAAGGACGTTATACTTCTCATAAATTTAATAATCAAGTCAAAGTAGATTATCTCAAATTAATTTAGGCGTATTAATGGGCGTACGCCTCTATTGTTACCCCTAAATGCCCCTTCTTTCTTTGCTGTCAGTATTAACAAATTTAATATTGACAGTTATGAGAAAGATCAATTATTTTCTTTTGCCTCGTGAGGCAATCGCTTCTATCGAATCATCTGAACCGTTTCAGGAAACTCCTGCAAAGCGGTTTGTTCCCTCCCGCGCCCCGCGCTGCCTTCCCCGAAGATTCCTATTTCTTCTCCAATGCAGAACTGGCTTCTTTCATGTGCTGTTCTGTCCGCACCATCCGGCGCCTCAGGAAACAGGGACGCATCCCCTTCTTCCGCCACGGGAATGTCGTCCTCTTCAACATCGCCGAAGTCCTCGACTGCATCGCTAAAGACGACCGCCTCGCCGCTTTTTCACCCGCAAACGCCCTCCCCGCATGCCGCCTAAAACCCCGGTGATCCGTTACCTGCACTTTTATTCGTAAAGGTTGGTCTATGGATTGACATCCGTTTCCTCGGATTCAAAGACCGTATCATACATCTGTGATCCGAAAGATTGGAACAACGAAACACGAATCCGCTGAACTCGTAAAAGACGTAATCAGTTTCAACATTTCAATTCCCAATCCTTTAAAACTCCCGAGCCATGAAAACAACTGAAATAAAACGCGAAATGTCCTGGTTCGATCGGGTCACCCGCAAGGTCCCTTCTAAAGTGGTTACCCTTTTCAAACTTTACATGTTCATCGTCAGTAGTGTCTATGAAGACATGATTGATAAAATCCGTGCAGGACTGTTATCAAAAACGCAGCTTCCCGGTGTAGCTTCGGGTGGTGTTTTTTCAACCCGGTGTAAAAACGGAATAGAAATCTATTCCGGTATCCTTTGCCTCGATTTCGATGATTGCCCGTTCCCCATATGAAGGACGAAGCTCGCGGAGGATACATTTCTTACTCCGGTCACTAATATTATAATTCACCATCTGGTACCGGCCTGAAAGCTTTTTATTGTGTCGATGGAGCCGACAACGAAGACCATTCCAGACCTCTATAGGGCAGCATCGCTTTATATACAGGGCGCTTATGGTTTGATCGCCGATCCTGCCCCTAAATCGATTTGCTCCCTTTGTTTCGTTTCGGCAGATGACCAGGCTTATTTCAATCCTGATGCATCGGTTTCCGCCGACGCCGCTCCTTCGCCTTCTTCCCTCTCCCGATCGTAGAGACGCGATTAATCGCGTCTCTATACCCAAAAACAATCGCGTCTCTGCAAAAAAAACCATTGCACCCAATCCCGAGACCGATGAAATATGCACACGCCTGAATGATCTGCCCGAGGTTCTGACCCGCGCTTATAACGCCTTGGGCAAGGCAGGATGGAGAAAGATCAGGGGCACCGATTACTGGAGCCGTCCCGGTGGAAAGCCGGGAAAGGTTTCGGCCGTGTTTAACCGGTACGAAGCCGAAAACCGGATGGTGTTCACAGTGTTCACTACAAATGGAACGCCCTTTGAAACAAAGGGTTACAGTCCCTTGGGTGTCCTGGCAATACTCGAATTTGGAGGGGATTTTGAGGCCTGTATTAATGCGCTAAAGGGGCAGTACCTCTAATCCCGGCAGAACGGCTTTTGTAAAATAAATATGAATCATGATAGTTTTCTTATGAACGAAACAGAAAAAGATAACAAGTATTTTAACGTACGCCCTGTTGCACAGGTGATTGCGGACGGTAGCAAGGCGAAAACCACGCAGGAAGATCATCGGGACCTTCGTGCGTGAAAACACCGTCAGCTATTTCTACGCCCCGCCCGATTACGGCAAGTCGATGGCGGTATTCCAGGCGGCTTACTGCGCCGCAACAGGTACCGCTTTCGCCCCTTGCCAGGCGCTGATGAATGAATGCGGGCCAAAGGTGGTTGTTGTGGCCGACCTTGAGAATGACGATTTCATGATCTCGGACAGGCACGCGGCGGTACTTTCAGCCACCGATCACCTTCTGCTCGAAAACATGATCTATCTTCACGAGCCGGTCGGAATAGCTCCGCTGTTCAATTATGACCTCCTGCAGAAGATTCTCGACGTGGCGATGGAGAAAAAGGCCGAAGTGATCATCGTGGACAATATATCCAAATTGGCGTCAGACCTTCTCCATCCCGAGCAAACGACACGTTTCATCGAGTGCCTCGAACGGATCAGGCTGTTAACAGGCGCCGCTCTGGTGGTCGTGGGGCATACCATCAAGCACAACACCACCCTTGCGGTACAGCCTACGTCGTACTACGGCACATCCATGCTGATTGACTATTTCAAAGAGATGTTCTACCTCGACCGCACGAAGCAGGGGAATTATTTTCTGGCGCAGGTGAAGTCGAAGCACAGGGAGACCTATAAAACGGAAGTGCCTGTTTTTTCCTTCGGCGACCATCCGGTTTTGGGCACAGGCTTCGATTTCCTGGCGCTTAAATCGCTGTCCGACATTCAACTGCCCCTGTCGCTTGCAGCGCCTTCACAGGGCAGAAAGAATAATCTTGCCCGCTACCAGCGTGAATTAATGCTGATGGAGCAGGCAGGAATTAAGAGGAGCATTATCGCCGAGATTTGTGATGTTTCAAGGGGAACGATATCAAAGATCCTCGATAAGGCGGTGACTTAGTTTTTCAGGAAACACTTTTGGAAACAAAAATACAGATATATAACAATAATAATCAATCAATTATATAATATATTGGAAACAAAACAGGAAACAAAATGGAAACAAATTTCAGAAACCGGCGACATTCAAAAGTTTCCAAATTGTTTCCATGATTTCAGTTAACGTGTTAAATTACAGATCATTGCATATGTTTTTTTGTTTCCTCTAAAAGAGTGTCAGGAAACATAACCTGACAGTTGACAATTGATAATTAAAAATAAACATTGATAATTAATGAAGCTATGGAATCAGAAATATTTGATATCATAAGAGCGGTGAACCGCCTCTCTGACAAAGTCACAGAAAACAGCGGCAAAATTGATTCGCTTCTTGCCGCCTGGAGCCGGCTGCCTGCACGCGAGCTGAACAACCAGTATGTGAACGAGGAAACGGCAAGCGCGATACTTCACCGAAGCGCCAATACATTACTGAATCTTAGAAAGTCGGGCGACCTGCCCTATTTGAAGGTGGGGAAGAAGGTGTTGCACAAACTTCCCGACCTGAAATCTTCCTTGAAAATAACTACAGGCGTTAATCACTTATTCCCCTTCGGCGGTTCCCAAACCCCGAAGGGGATATGTGTTTTGTAATCCCTTCTTTTAGGGGCAGGGTTCACCCCTGCCCGGTATCCATTAAGATTATTTTCAATCCTCCAATCCTTTAATCATGCAAATCATGGTTCAGACATTTTTCCTTGAAATCAATATCACAATTCCCCCCAATTCTCCACATATTACGCTGAAATATAATACAATAGCCCCTGTTTTGCTATCTTTATTATAGTGTCAGTGAACGGTTCGCTTTAACTCCGTATTGGGTTCGGAAATATCAAACCCGAAAAGAAGTCAATTTTTTATTTGCTTTTAACTCTGTGTTACTCTCTGTTTCCTTCGTGAATTGAAAATCAGCGAAGCTAAACTCTGTGTAGCATATTTATTATTAACAAGTTAAATTGAATTATCATGGCAAAACTAACAGAATCCGTTATCGGTGTACTAACCGGTAAAATAGGTCAGGTCGTCGGTTCTACCTGGAAAGGCATCTCCGTATTAAGTAGTCCTTTCGGGCAGCGTTGCAAATCCTCAGCCAAAACAACTAACTCAGCGTCAGAAATTCGCCGTAACCATGCATTTCCTTCAGCCCCTCTCCGAATTCCTTCAGATCGGGTTCAAGCAATATGCAGTGGAAATGACAGGGATCAATGCGGCAATGAAGTATAACATCAAGAATGCCCTGACAGGAACCTATCCCAACATCGCGATGGATTATCCCAACGCCCTTGTGGCAAGGGGCAACCTCGCAGGGTCGCTGAATGCAGTGGCAAGCTCCACCGTTGCAGGAACCGTCAAATACGACTGGGACGACAACACGGGCGAGATCGGCGCCTCGGCAATCGACAAAACCCTGCTTGTGGTTTACAATCCTGTTCAGAACCAGGCTGTAACGGTAAACGAGCTGGCTGAAAGGGCAGACGGCACGCAGACCGTCACTGTGCCTTCATCCTTCAGCGGAGATCTAGTGCAGTGCTACATGGCGTTTATCGCCGAAGACGGAACTGTATCCAACAGCGCCTTTGCCGGAGCGGTAACCGTTGCGTAGCGACAGGCTTAAAAATTTCCAAGATAACTCAGAGTTAACACGGGTAGATCTGTAAAAATTTGAAACTGTTGAAACTCAGAAACCAATCCGTTCAATTCTTTAATAATATAAGTGTAATTCAAAAATCATGAAAACAATATACATCATTCTGCTTTGCATATTTTGCTTCCTGCTGTTTTTCAACGGATGCATCGTCAATATTATCGGTCGATCCTGCGCTGCTGCCTCTGCCGCTGCTGCTGAACCTTCGCGGTTAAGCTTGTGGCGCTGGCCTTGCTGGCGGTTTATGAAGCGGTTGTAAGGATTGTGCCTTCGGTCGGGGATTACTCCGCTGTTTCGTGGGTGATCAGACTGCTGAAGAAAGTTTCGGACACGCTGAATGTGACCAAATAAATATTGAATCTTTTGTGGCCCTGATTTTATATCGACGGAATCCGCAATGTCTGGTTGAAAAGCCCTGCATGGGAGTTCTCGCCGAAGAAAAAGACCAGTGAAATCTCATGCGAGCCAAAACTGTAAGCAGACAGGTTGGAGAGAGAAAAATCATAGCTGTAACCCATCTGAAATTTCGGCAGGGTAATCCCTATCATGGCAATGGCTGCATCGGGGCGGATGGACAGATTATTCCGGTACCACCCCCCGAAGGTCAGCCATTTTTCCGTCATGTACAATCCGAAATTGAGCTGTTTAAAGCTTCCCTGCTGTTGATAAATCATGTTCGGCGAGAGGGTGAATCCCCTTGAAAAAAGAAGCCTGTGGAACTTGTGCATTTTTGCCCCGATATTGACCGTGACTTTCATCGGAAGCCTTCCCACCTGGTCGCCTTCAATAATTGATTGGTTGGGCTGTGTCAGATGGTGCAGGGCCAGGCCGAAATAAACATCCTTGTTTTGTCCCGCCATGCCGAATGAGAAATCGGGGAATATCTTATTCCCGCTCTCCACGGGCAGAGGGTAATAACCGATAATATCCCCCGTAGCCTGGTCAATCATTCCGGGGAAGATCAATCCCGAGGTATTAAACTCTTTGTAAATAAATCCTGCCTGGAGAGCGAGGGTGAAGAAAGTCTCATCGCCCGCTTTAACGTGATAGGAATAGAAAAATGCGGCATCGGCGCTGTTGACCACCCCGTTTAACTCCCTGTCGTAAAGAAACTGGAAACCCAGTCCTCCCTTCATGCTTTTCACATAATTGTCATAAGACATACTGTAAGTCACAAAAGTACTCCCGCTTCTTGGCCACTGATTACGGTAATTGGTTACAACCCTTGGAAATTCGCTGGTTCCTGCAAAAGCCGGATTCATAAAGAGCGGATTGGCATAAAACTGCGAGAACTCAGGGTCCTGTGCATATGAATGATGGGAAAGAGCCGACAATATGACTGAAATAATAAGAAATGCCCTGATTTTTAGGGAGAAGTGAGGCAGGGGCAGGGAGAAGGTTTTCATTTCAGACTTTTAAGTTTGGTCTTTCAGGGATTCCACATCCTTTCAGGCAGATTTTGTATAATATGTTTGAGTTCGTCGAGTAAATATCTTTTTTGTTCATCGGCATTTTTAAGTGAATCATCAATCTTGACCAGTTGTCCGGAGATAATTGAATCGTCGATCTTTCCGTACATATTTTCAATCACCGTAAAGGCTTCGAAAGATACCGGAAATTCTTCACTGATGACCAGATCGATAAAAAAAGGTAGCCACGGACTGTAATTGAGGCCGTTTTGCCAGCAGCAGGTGAGCAAATCCTTTAATTGAGCGGAATATTTTTTATCCCGGATGGCATCCATCATTAAAGGAATTGTTTCGGTTGATTTTAAATCGGAGAACAATTTGAGTATCTGTCCTTTAATATCCTGGTTTTCTGTTTTATGCAATAGTTCCATTAGTCCCTGAAATTGGGAGCCGTCGCCTTTTACCCTGATCTCTTCAATAACCTGGGAGAGGATCTCCGGATTTTTTGATTTTAAACTATACAATGATTTATTTCTCTGCTCTTTGTCCACCATATATATCTTTTCCTGCATCAGATACAAAGGTAAAAAATTTTAATAATCAATTGACAAAATGAGGATTAATGCCGGGAGACCGAATTGGGATTCCTGTATTAATTAAGGCAGGAAGGATTCGGTCAGATAAGCTAAAATTAAGATACCTTTGCCGCCAATTTGAAAAATAACTGTGATTTTAAAGGAACATAAGGAAACAAGGGATCTGGAAGAAACCGGCATCGTGAGGCTGATGTGGAAATTTTTCTGGCCTGCCTTTATCGGGGTGACAGCCAATGCCCTTTACAATATCGTAGACAGGATATTTATAGGGCGCGGTGTAGGATCATTGGCCCTTTCGGGACTTTCTGTGGTCTTTCCGATTATGATACTTGTGGCTGCATTCGGAATGCTGATCGGGATAGGATCAGGGGTGAGGGTGTCGATCAGTATGGGAAAGAAAGATATTCATCTGGCCGAACGTATCTTGGGGAATGGATTTTTGCTTATGGTAGTTGTTGGTATTCTCGTATCAGTGCTCGGCTTTGCAATAAAAACACCCCTGCTGAGATCATTCGGGGCCAATGACCAGACTCTTTCCTATGCCACTCAATACCTGAATATTATTCTTTTGGGTACAGTTTTTCAGGTGGTGGGATTTTCATTGAACAATATCATACGGTCGGAAGGAAATCCACGTATGGCAATGATATCCATGTTGATAAGCGCCGGTCTGAACGCCATACTTGATCCTGTCTTTATATTCGGATTCGGAATGGGTGTCCGTGGCGCAGCCATTGCAACTATCATTTCACAATTTGTGCTGACCATTTGGGTTTTAAGGCATTTTCTGAGTCATCGGGGAGTGCTCCGGTTAAAACTCTCAAATATCAGGTTTGATCCCCGCATTATCTGGCAGATTGTTACCATTGGGATGTCGCCTTTCGCTATGCAGGTGGCCGGGAGTTTTGTCCAGGCAACTTTTAATGTCCAGCTGCTCAGGTATGGCAGTGATGTGGCTATCGGAGCCATGGGGATCATCAATTCAGTGGCTATCTTCATTGTTATGACGATAATTTCACTCAATATGGCTTCGCAGCCCATCATCGGCTATAATTATGGGGCCAGACAATATGGACGTGTCAGGCAGACGTGGAACATCGGGATAATAGCTGCAACAATTATTGCGTTTTCGGCTTTTGTTCTGGTTGAACTTTTTCCCGGCGCTATCGTTCATCTGTTCAATACTAAAGATCCGGAATTATACAGGATTTGTAAAAGAGGTTTAAGGATATTCATTTTAATGCTTCCTGTAGTGGGATTTCAGATAATTTGTTCCAACTATTTTCAAAGTATAGGGAAAGCAAAAATATCACTGTTTTTAACACTTTTGCGCCAGGTGATCGTGTTGCTGCCCCTTGCTGGTTATACTCCCCGGGATTTGGGGAATTGACGGGATATGGATGGCCAGCCCGGTATCAGATTTTATTTCAGCGTGTGTCGTTTTTGTCTTTTTCCGGATCGAAAGGAATAAACTAAATCTTCTTGAAAGAGGAAGTTTGTCGGTTCAGTAAATAAAATCTGTAAGAATCAGGAATCAGTTTAATTTTCCGGCAAGGTATTGCCCGGTATAAGATTGCTGACATTTCACCAGATTTTCAGGTGTGCCTTCGAATACCTTATAACCGCCTTCTTCACCTCCTTCGGGGCCTAAATCGATGACCCAGTCCGCCACTTTGATCACTTCAGGATTGTGCTCGATGATCAGTACGCTGTGCCCTCTTGAAATTAAAGCATTCAATGCATCGATCAGTTTGCGGATATCATGAAAATGCAAGCCTGTTGTTGGTTCATCAAAAATGAAGAGGGTAGGGGTGTCTTTCTCTTTCGCCAGAAAGGATGCCAGTTTAATGCGCTGGCTCTCACCGCCTGATAAAGTGCTCGACGATTGTCCGAGTTTAACATAGCCCAATCCGACTTCCTGAAGGGGCATCAGTTTCCTGGCAATTTTCTTTCCTTCAGTCTTATCATTTTCTGAAAAGAATGCAATGGCCTCATCAACAGTCATTTCCAGGATATCGTATATGTTTTTCCCTTTAAAGCGGACATCAAGCACATCCTGTTTGAAACGTTTGCCTCCGCAGCTTTCACAGGTCAACAGGATATCGGCCATGAATTGCATTTCAATCTTAACCTGTCCTTCTCCCTGGCACTCTTCGCATCTTCCTCCATCGATGTTGAATGAAAAATGGGAGGCTGTGAATCCGTTTATCTTTGCTGATTGCTGATCTGCAAAGAGTTTTCGTATATCGTCATAAGTCTTAAGGTAAGTGACGGGATTGGAACGTGAAGATTTACCTATCGGATTCTGATCTACGAATTCTACTGCAGTTATAAGAGCCAGGTCGCCGTCTATCCTGTTGTGCTCCCCAGTTTTTTCACCATAACCGCCAAGATATTTTGAAAGAGCGGGATACAGAATATCCCTTACCAGTGATGATTTTCCCGATCCGCTTACACCTGTCACTACGGTAAGGGTATTAAAAGGAAATTTCACATCAATGCCTTTCAGGTTATTTTCCCGTGCCCCGATTATTTCAACAAAATTATTCCATTTTCTTCGGATACGGGGTACTTCAATCTTTTCGATGCCATTCAGATAATTTGCAGTCAGGCTGCTCCTGTTTTTAGTCAACTCCTCGTGAGTTCCCTGGAATATAATTTCTCCGCCGTTTGTTCCGGCTAACGGGCCAATGTCTATTATTTCATCGGCAGCCCGTATGATTTCTTCATCATGTTCGACGACTATAACCGTATTGCCAAGCTGCTGAAGTTTCCGCAGGACTTTGATCAGCCTTCCTGTATCACGGGCATGCAGACCGATAGATGGTTCGTCGAGAATATACATCGATCCGACAAGACTGCTGCCCAATGAGGTTGCAAGATTGATTCTCTGAGATTCTCCCCCTGAAAGTGAGGAAGACAAACGGTTAAGGGTTAAATATCCCAACCCGACATCGCACAGAAATTCAATCCGGTTATTGATTTCTTTAAGTAATCTGTCTGCGATTACACTTTCATTGTCAGTCAACTGCAAGTTTTTGAAAAATTCACCTAACCTGGTAATTGGTAAATTTATAAGTTCAGTGATTGCTTTACCGCTGATTTTCACATAAGAAGCTTCCTTTTTCAGTCGATTGCCTTCACATTCAGGACAGATTGTTTTACCGCGATACCTTGAAAGCATAACACGGTACTGTATTTTATAAGATTGATCTTCAAGATGTCTGAAAAAATCATTCAGACCTCCGAAATACCTGTTTCCAGTCCAGATCAGCTTTTTCTGTTCAGGAGTCAGATCATACTAGGGTTTATGGATAGGAAAATTGAATTTGTCCGAATTTCGGATCAGGTTATCTTTCCATTCACTCATCTTCTCACCTTTCCAACAAACAATTGCTTCATTGTAAACAGAAAGTGATTTATTGGGAATGACCAGATCTTCATCTATTCCGATCGTTTTACCGTAACCTTCACAAAGAGGGCAGGCCCCCACAGGATTATTAAAGCTGAACATATGTTCTGTCGGAACTTCAAACTCTATTCCGTCGGCCTCGAACCGGTTTGAAAAGCCTTGCTTAACTGTTTCACCGTTTTTGACAATGCGGACAAGGCATTCACCTTTGCTTTCATAAAATGCAGTTTGCACTGAATCGGCAACCCTGCCGGGAAGGTCTTCATTTTCCGATACAATAAACCTGTCGATTACAATGTTTATTTCCCTTGGCTTTTTAAATTGATTCGGATTGGTCACAAGATCAATGATCCTGATAATTTCACCATCGATTTCAAGACGTGTAAAACCCTGTTGCTGTAAAAGATCTGCCTCCTGAACAAGAGTTCTGCCTTTTACAATCTTGAGCGGTGAAAGCAATATTACCTTTGTTTCAGGCGGGAACGAGAATATGTAGTTTACAACATCTGAAACCTCATGCCTGACAACCTGTTTGCCTGAAACAGGTGAATAAGTCCGGCCAATACGTGCATAAAGCAGTTTGATATAATCATAAATTTCGGTGGAAGTACCAACCGTGGATCGGGGATTGCGTGTATTTACTTTTTGCTCAATGGCAATCGCAGGTGGTATTCCTTTAATGTAATCGACATCGGGTTTGTCCATACGTCCCAGGAACTGACGGGCATAAGACGAAAGGCTTTCAACATAACGTCTTTGGCCTTCAGCATAAAGAGTATCAAAAGCAAGAGATGATTTTCCCGATCCTGACAAACCTGTTATGACGATTAATTTATTCCTTGGAATTTTAACGTCAATATTTTTAAGGTTATGGACCCTTGCCCCTTTAATTTCAATTTCTTTCTTTAATTCTTCTGCCATTGATTTACACAGCGCATTATTTTTAGAAATCTGCAAAATTACTAAATAATTACCCCCATTATTCAGGAATGGAAATATGACTTATATTACGTTGACTGTAAAATTTTATGAATCATAACATTGGAATAAATTTAGAAATGAATTCCCAATGCTGGTTTTTATTCTTATTCCGGCCTGATGTGTCCTGTCGAATTTCATAAGAGCGGCTTGGTTAATTGCCCTTTAATTAAAAAATTGAATTAAGTTTTCTGGAATTATTATTATCGGGGATATTTAAAAGATTTTTATGGAATATCTCATTATCCCGGGTATTGTCAAAACTAACTCAAATAGGGTCAATATTCCCGGAAGTGGTTTTTAAGGTCGGCTTTTAAATTGTTTTTCAGTTGTACAATGTGCACATTATTTATTCCTCAAAATCGGAGGTCTTTTGGATATTAAGTTAATCTTAAATCATAGCCCAATTGTAAGAGGAGTATTCAGAGGCAATTGAAATTGACTAATTTTACGCTGCTTATTAACATACGATTTTTAAGTACCAATTTATAATAACCTTACATAAAATGAAGAGCGCTTTACAAATTGAAAGGTCAAAATATTCTCCAAAATTGCCTGCCTCTTTGAAAGGTACAATAAAGATTATTGAAGGTGGAAAAACTCAATCAGTTGCCGATCAGGAAGAAATCCGGAAATTATTCCCCTTTACATACGGAATGCCATTGATAACATTTGAAGAAGGCAGTCAGGAAATCAAGTCGCCTGAAATGAATGTTGGAGTAATCTTATCAGGAGGACAGGCTCCCGGCGGCCATAATGTAATATCGGGATTATTTGACGGCTTAAAAAAACTGAATCCATCCAACAGGCTTTATGGCTTTCTGGGAGGGCCGTCCGGTCTGGTTGAGCATAAATATATTGAACTGACTTCCTCAATTATTGATGAATACAGGAATACAGGAGGTTTCGATATCATTGGTTCCGGCAGAACAAAACTGGAGGAGAAAGCACAATTTGATCTTGGGGCTGAAATTTGCCATAAACTTGGGATAAAAGCTCTTGTCATTATTGGAGGGGATGATTCAAATACAAATGCCTGTGTATTGGCGGAATATTATTCAAAGAACGATGCAGGAATCCAGGTAATTGGCTGTCCGAAGACCATAGACGGCGATCTGAAAAATGACATGATAGAGACTTCCTTTGGATTTGATACTGCCTGTAAAGTTTATTCTGAGCTGATAGGCAATATCATGAGAGATGCCAATTCTGCCAAGAAATACTGGCATTTTATTAAACTTATGGGACGCTCGGCATCCCATATTGGTCTGGAATGTGCACTTCAGACACAGCCCAATGTTTGCATTATTTCAGAAGAAGTGGCGGAAAAACATCAGACATTGCAGGAGATTGTCGATGATATTGCCAAAATAGTTGCAAAACGTGCACAAAACGGCGAGAAATTCGGTGTAGCTCTGATTCCGGAGGGATTGATTGAATTTATTCCGGAAATGAAAGTTCTGATATCGGAATTGAATGAACTGCTTGCGGAAGGCTCGGCAACTGTAGAGGAATTTATTGGTCTTGCTGCCGATGAACAAAAAAGAACTTTTATTTCAGGACATTTGACAAAAGAATCTGCAAGAGCGTTTGATTCGCTTCCGGCAGGAATAGCAAAGCAACTTACCCTGGACCGCGATCCTCATGGCAATGTTCAGGTTTCCAGGATAGAGACTGAAAGATTATTGATTGAAATGGTTGAAAAACGTCTTTCTGAAATGAAAAAGGAAGGAACGTATAAAGCTAAATTTTCAGCTCAGAACCATTTCTTTGGTTATGAAGGCCGGTGCGCCGGACCTTCAAATTTCGATGCCGATTATTGTTATTCACTTGGTTATACTGCTTCAGTACTTATAGTAAATGGGAAAACCGGATATATGTCATCAATAAGAAACACGACAGATATTCCTGATCGTTGGATTGCCGGTGGTGTTCCTATTACAATGATGATGAATATGGAACGTCGACAGGGTGCCATGAAACCCGTTATTCAAAAAGCCCTGGTTCGTTTGGATGGCGCACCTTTTAAAGCTTTCGCCTCCCAAAGGGATGAATGGGCTATAAAAACTTCGTATGTATATCCGGGACCGATTCAATACTGGGGACCGTCTGTGTATGCAATGCTACAACCAAAACACTGCAGCTCGAGTTGGTAAAAAAATAAGAACCGTTCGGGTGTTCAGTAATCACTGATACTATTGATTCATTTGGTTACTTCTGATTGATCAGGTTTACGGTGTGGCAGGCTACTATTCCGGCAGTTTCTGTTCGTAGTCTTGATTCACCCAATGATACCGGAATAAATCCCTCAGCGATGGCCATATCGATTTCTTCACTGGAGAAATCGCCTTCCGGACCTATAAGTATTAATATATTATGATTTTTTTTTTCAGATTACTTAATAGAATTATATTTGCTTCACTGCAATATGCAATGAATTTATCGCTCATGAATGGTTTGATAATAAAGTCTTTAAATTGCTGTGTTGGATTTAATTAGGGAAGATAAGCCTTTTGTGATTGTTTCATGGCTGAAAGATAACTTTATTCAACCTTCAACCTTAATTTCTTTCCGCTCCGAAAATCTGCAAATCAATGGTATGATTTCATCAATACCAATTTCTGTAGCTTTTTCAAGGAACCATTCGAATCTTTCGGTATTTTTTGTAGGTGCGATGCCTATACTCAGATTGAAATCACGCTTTCCATACTCGGATGATTGACTAACAATTCTGACAACAGAGGCTTTTGGAGATGAATTGAGTATTACAGCTTCGCAGAGAGTGCCTTTCCCATCTGTAAGGAAAATCTTATCACCTGCAGAAAGTCTTAAAACTCTGTTGCAATGCCGTGATTCCTCTTCATTTAATGTATGAATGGGTAACATAATCTCAGGTGAGTAAAATAAATACATCTCCTTAAAAAATAATTAATTTCTTAGACAAATATTTACATTGCGAAATTAAGAGAAAATAGTTATTCATCTTTTTATCTTTTAACACATGTTATATTTTCCGTTGCTATATTGTTAAAATTGTTTAATTTAAGTTTATCATTACGATTTAGATTAATATTAAATATCGGTTTTCTTATTTCGGTAAATTAATTGATGCTGATTTATCTAAAATTTATGTAAATTGAGCCAATATTGTTGGGGAATTGAATATTTTTGCGGACAAATATGGGACTATAATTACCCCAATAAATACAAGTAGTGATCAAACATTATTTTATTAATAACATAATTATTTGATAATTATTTATTTAAGCAGGAGTTCTTTGGAAATGAGTGTTAAAAAGTTATTAAACGTCAATTGTGTAAAAAAAAATAATAAATTGTTGAAAAATGTTGTTTATCTCATATTAATTTAATTACATTTGCATAATAAGAGTATCTTGAAGTATTCTTAAGCGAATATTTACTAATCGGAAATTAAAATTATAATTTATGAAAAAGCTTGGTTTAAGTATGGCAATGTTCTTTATGTTCTGTGTTTTTGCTTATTCTCAGGACAAAAAGGAATCTGAACCTAAGCAAAAACTGGGAAATCGGCATTAAATGTCGGGATAGCCAATTTCACTGGTGAATACAATATGTATTCAGGTTCCCGCTGGAACCATTACAATCACTGGAAAAGTGATATGAATTTTGGATTTGGTGCATTGGTAAAGAAAAATTTTTCTCATGTCTTTGCATTGGAAGGAGGATGGAATTACAATACGTTAACCGGATCGTGGAATGAAATGGGTTCGGAACCAGATTTTAAAACTACCGTAAGTGAATTTGATTTGAATTCTGTATGGAATATTAACAATTTGTTTTCGAAAAACAAATTTGACCGTAAAATTTACTGGTATGCAAAATTGGGATTAGGCGAAAGTTATGTTAATAATAAGGTGAGTATGAGCGCTGCCACGGCCGGTCCTGATTGGCGGAAGGCTGCCTGGAAACCTGGTTATGCTTTGGGAACCGGAGTTGCTTTTCGTTTAAGCGATAACTTTGATCTCAATGTTGGAACACAATGGAGTTGGATCAATACCGACAGATTGGACGGAAAAGTTGAACTACCTATTACAATGAAACAAGGAACAACAGTTCCGGATGTAATGGGGACGAAGCTTTACACTTCAGTTGGTCTGACTTATAAATTTGGCAAGGCAAAGAAGAAACCTGCCCCGGTAGTTGAAGCCCCGAAACCAGAACCGAAACCGGAGCCAAAACCGGAGCCAAAACCGGAACCGAAACCTGTGCCGCCACCACCACCTGCCAAGCCTGCAGTTATCGGAAATGTATTTAAAGTATACTTCGCTTTTGATAAATACAATCTTAATGATCAGGCTAAAGCAGATCTTGACAGGTTAGCGCAAGAAATGATCGACAATCCTTCAGTAGATCTTGAAGTTGAATCACATGCTGATTGCAGGGGACCAGCGAGTTATAATATGAAACTATCTGAAAAACGTGGGAAATCTGTTATTGATTACCTGGTCAGCAAAGGAATCAGTATTTCAAGAATAAGTGCGAAGGCCTATGGAGAAAGCCGTCCGTTTAACAAGTGTGTTGACGGTGTTCCATGTACTAAAGCAGAACAGGCTGTAAACCGTGTAACGGTAAGTACAATTACAGAATAATAGATACTTATCACCACACGAGTGCCTTGATTAAGGTAAAATATTTAAAATGATAACAACAAGAAAAGAGGTTGCAATAGGCAGCCTTTTTTCTTTTTAAAGTTGATAGTTCTTTCAAATATTTGATATCGCCCTGTTACTTCAGAATTAATTAAATATGAAAAGAATAGGATTATTATCTGATACTCATGGATATTTGGATGAAAGGATACTTTCATATTTAGGTGAGTGTGATGAAATCTGGCATGCCGGTGATATTGGTAATATCGATACAGCTAATATCTTATCAGAATTAAAGCCTTTTAGAGCTGTTTACGGAAATGCCGATGGTCATCCGATAAGGACAGAATATCCAAAACATCAAAGATTTATTTGTGAGAAAGTGGATGTAATGATTACACACATAGGCGGATACCCGAAACATTATCCTTCTGAAATTCGAAATTTCTTTAAAACTAATCCTCCAAATCTTTTTATTTCAGGGCATTCACATATTTTGAAGGTAATTTATGATGAAAAATACAAATTACTTTATATTAATCCCGGTGCTGCAGGAATTCAGGGTTTTCATGATGTCAGAACGCTTGTAAGGTTTACTGTGAATGGGGCTGATATCAAAGATATGGAAGTAATTGAGCTTGGTAAAAGAGGAATTATTTCAGGCTGAATTTTAAAGCAATCCATTGGTTTTTTTCAGTTAAACCTGTAAGTTCTAAACCGAGTGAATTTGCTTTTTGATTAAGTGCAGGAAGGTCGTTCTGGTAAAACCCGCTTATTAATAATTGCCCATTATTATTCAAAGAATCTCGATATGTACTCATATCATGAAGCAAAACATTACGATGAATGTTAGCTAAAATTAGATCAAATTTATGATCTTTAAGGAGTTCTGCACCTCCAAGTTTTACATTTATATTTGAAATATGATTATAAGAGGAATTTTCAAGGGTATTACGATAAGACCATTCATCAATATCAATACATGTTATTGAAGCGGCACCTTTCAGTGATGCCATAATTCCTAAAATTCCTGTTCCGCAACCCATATCAAGAACACTTTTCCCTCTCAGATCAATTTGAAGAATTTCAGATATCATCAAATATGTTGTTTCGTGATAACCGGTTCCGAATGCCATCTTAGGCTCAATAATAATTTCATATTTTGCCCTTGGATATTCAGTATGGAAAGGCGCCCTGATCAGGCATTGATCATTTATTAGTAAAGGTTCGAAATAATTCTTTTCCCAAACCTCGTTCCAGTCCTTATCAGGGATTTTTTCTACTGAATAATCAAGAGAGAAAGGTTTATCATTGAAATATTGATGATAATTCACCGATGTTTGAGAATAAAGATCAGTAGGCATATAGGCTTCAACACTTTTATCAGTTTCGGCAAAACTTTCAAATCCTTCTGATTCTAATTCAGCTATCAGAATTTCCCGATTAAGTTCGTTATCCGGTTCAATTTTGAAGTTTATTTTGATATATTCCATATTTTAGGTTTACTAAAAGTCTCTTAATCTGACCATCTAAAGGCAATATTTATCCCGAATCCATTGAATTTCCAGTTATCAAATCCCACGAAAGCTCCCACGTTGGCTGTGAGCAGAACTTCGAGAAGCGTGTAACCAATCTCAAGATGACTGGGATTTTGAGGTGAACTGTAATAACCTGACCATATCATTTCCCTCCAAAGAGTATTGCTTAAGAACGGAAGATATTTCAGGGCTATATATGGTGCTTTATATGATATATGTCCTGTGATAAATTTGTCTGAAGTGCTTAATTCATAATATCCCGGCAAGAAAAAAGCATGACGGTATTCTTTTAAAAGTACCGGGCTCTTCTGAGTAGGGGCATGGGCAAAGTCTGAAAAGTGGATTTGATTATTATTCGGGAACCAACCGGCATGTATTTCATAGGCAATGCTCGATGTGGAACTCAGTTCTTTACCATACAACATTCCTGCTCCAATAAAGTCATAATCAGAAGTACTTGAAAAAACATTTGTGAACCCCTTTTCATACTTCAGATAAAAAGTCGGCCAATTTGAATGATCCATTATTTTAACTCCATTTCTTATCCGGTAGAAATATCTGGGCGTGTATTCAATTTTCAGGCCGGTTATAGAATTTATCTGGTCTTTTAGAGATGATTCAGTCAATTCCCTATTGATCGGGATGTTGGGGCATACTCATCATCATTGTCCACAATCGAGAAGGAAGTTGAATTTTCTAATTGAACAGCCTTTTCCCATTTTATATCTCCTGTGACAGTTAATCCATTGGCTACATCAATTGTATTGGAAAGAGCTGCAAATCTGCTCTCAAAATATCTTGCGTAATTTTCTTTGAAAAATAATGAAGCTACTGAATTGATAAAAGGATTTATACCATCTGCCGCACCGTTAAAATCTAAAGTGTTTCTTCCGGCTGAAAACCTGAAAGTTCCTCTGTGGAGGGGAGAGTAAGTGTATTGTAAAGTTCCGGTTCCCAATATTGCTTTTCGGTTAAAGGCATAGGCAAGATAAGGGATCAGTGACAAACTATACCCGGGTTTATAATTCCTTGTAAAAGATATGTTTTGTGAAATATTCCATCCGTCAACTGAATTAAAATTGATACTCTTTGTCGTGATTAAGCCGTCATATTTGACACGCCAGGTCGAATCCTTTGTAAAGAAGCGGGCTCCAAAAAAGAAGGGATCAAGAACTCCGTAATTCCTCTTGTGGGTAAAGACTGAAGCAGAATCATTTACAGAACGCTTTTTTGCTATTAAAGCGAGTGAATCCCGTTCCCGAAAACTGGCAATTTCATCTTTTGAAAGGGGAATAGGTCTGAGATTCGTCCAATAAGATCTTTCTTTTTTATCAGCACCTTTTTCTATTACAAGATTTACTGCATCATTTATCTGAAGAGTTTTTAAGGAGTCAGGTTTCCTGGCGTTGTCATTTTCAGCCATTAGCCGTGACAACTTATTCATTTCCCTATTGTTAAGCTTTGGCTTTTCCAGTAATTGATTAATTTTGGTTTCCCGGGCTTTAACTCTTTCGTTAACAGGCTGATTTGTTTTCTTTTCCGTTATTTTCTTTTCAGCCTGGACAGGTAAATTGGCCATAGCTAAAACAGGCTGATTGATTTTTATTTTATCATATTTTATTGAAGCAGCAAATCTGGCACTGCCCCTCACACCATATATGCCGCCATCAAATGAATAGTTTTGGCCAACCGGCATCCAAACACCGGGATATACTTCATCATAAATAATTTGTGCAGTGACTTCTCCGATGGGTGTATCGAATTTTAAATCTGCCCTGTGAAGACACCACAGGTCTTCAATTATATAAATATACCCTTCAAAGAGTTGTTTGCTTTTTCTCTTGGGAATTACCTTTATTTTATCGATAGTGTATTTTTTATCGTAATCAAATCCCTCATATTTAAAATTATAATAGGACAAGGCATTTTTGCCCAGCGGAGAGAAAAGAATATTAATATTATCCTGGTATAAACTTGCCCCAATGAAATCCTCAACGGAAAAATCCACTACATCCGGGAAAGTTGAATTTACGGAAATAATACGCCTGTCATATTTGTTGGGTGCCTCGAATTCGATCTGATTTACAGTCTCATTAACCAAAACATCGCCTGATTTAACATCAATATTTTCTTTGTGCAATAGTTTCCGCATGAGTCCCGAAATTTTTTCAAATTTTACGGTTCCCCGTATATAAGTATTTGCAGAATAAGAGCTTATCTGATTCAGATGAACATAGGATAATCCGATAACTTTTCTGATTATGGCATAGGCTGGATCTTCACCACCCCCCAGAACTGTTACTTCCTGTATCTGAAGCAACTGCACTTCCATAACTACTGAAATATTCACCTCTTTTGTTGTCACCTGGATTGTATCTGTTTTAGGAATGAATCCGAGGCATCTGAAATTTACAATATATGTTCCGGGAGCAACTTCAACCTCAAATTTACCTTCATCATTGGTGGTAGTCCCGAGTGACAAGTTTTTGATATAAACTGTTGCATAGGGAATAGGATTGCCTTCTTTATCAGTTATGGTACCTTTAAGATTGTGTGATAAAGCCGGTAAAGCAATTAAGAAGAATATCCATGACAGGAAAACAAGTTTCTTATTTCGAATCATACACACTTTTCTTAAAGGTTTCAATTTTTATTAAAAATAATAAAAAAACCAAATTCACAAAACCTTCATTCAAATAAAAAACGGATACAGTTTTTCGGCATACGCCAACCTGTAATAAATAACCTGTAAGGCAAAATACTAACGAGTCTTTCGGTCAGATAGATTGGCAGGATCATATTTTAAATGATTAAATAGCTTATCTTTCTTTAAATTAATTTATTGCAGGAAAATTGCAGCTATTATCGGGGTCAAAAATAATTTATTGCTCTTTTAAGGTTTTGCTCCGTTTACCCGATTATTTGCTTAATCAGATTTTGGATTTAATTGATTGTCGATTTCCTCCTTTTATCCTTGTATCAGGAACCTGTCTTCATATTTGCTGTGCATTGCTGTGCACTTGCTGTGCTATTGTTGTGCATTTGTTGTGCTATTATAGCACAACAAATGCACAACAATAGCACAACTATTAGTCAGTAAATACGATGCAATATATACTCAGGTATGAACTATTATGATGGAAGTGGTTTCAATCTTCGTCTTTTTGGATCAATGATCTTTGGCCAATAATAAATGTTCAATGTTCAATGAATAATATCATAAACATCAGACATCACTTTATTTTTCAGTGAATTGAAGATCAGGGCAGAGAATTTTAAAATCTGTGGATTGGTGTTCAACCGACACAAGAAAATTAAAATCCTAATATGAATTTATGATTGAAAGGAACTCCCCGGCTTTAAGAGAAGCGCCTCCGATCAGACCTCCGTCTATATCCTTCTGGCTGAAAAGTTCCTTTGCATTTGAAGCATTGCATGATCCGCCGTAAAGAATTGAAATTTCTTCAGCTAAAGTTTTGCCGTATTTTTCAGCGATCAGATTACGAATGTACGCAAGCATTTCCTGGGCTTGCTGCGAGGTTGCCGTTTTTCCTGTTCCGATAGCCCAGATTGGTTCATAGGCTATAACTATTTTAAGGATTATATCTTCCGGGAGCAGGAAAAGAGTTTCTTCGAGCTGCTGCTTTACATAGTCATTCTGTGTGCCTGCTTCACGGATCGACAGAGGTTCTCCGCAGCAAAATATTGGTGTAAGTTCCTGATCAAGAACCAAAGCTAATTTTTTATTCAGGATTTGACTGGTTTCATGATAATATTCCCTTCGTTCGGAATGGCCTAAAATGACATAAGAGGCTCCTGTGGATTTTACCATTGCTACTGATACTTCCCCTGTGTAGGCCCCTTTGGGTTCAGCGGCACAATTCTGGGAAGAAACATGAATTCTCTTTGAGTCAACTGTATTGACAACACTTGTCAGATGAGTAAACGGCACACCAAGTACAACTACAACATCTTTTGCTCCTTCAGCAATTACAAGTTCGTTGACTTTTTGTGCCAATTCAATACCTTCATTTACTGTTGTGTTACATTTCCAGTTTCCGGCTACAATTTTTTTTCTCATTTTTATTATGGATTACACGAATTATTACCAATTACTCGAATCATACAAAGGTAGGATTTACAACATAAATCCTTTTGACAGATACTTAAAATGGAATTTTAATTAATGATAAGTTAACTTAATTCAATGTTCAATGTTCAATGAAATTTGGGAATGATTTCGTTCTGCACTTTATCCGGGGAAGGGATATCATTAAAATGCCATTTGGCAAGTATAGTTCCCTTTTTCAATAATAGCAATCCCGGATTTGAACGGATAATCGTTTTCAAAGTAATTTCGTCACCAAAGTAAAAATCGTAAGTTGGTTTGGCTCTTTCTTTAAAACTGTCCAAAACACTACCTGTGGATGAGGTGAGGCAAATAAACTTGTAACCCTGTTCTTTGGCCCATGTTGATAAATCGTTCAGAGTATTTTGGTTTTTCATTGAAGATTTGCTTAAATCGTAGGCAACAACCACAAAAAGATAATTGTCATCCTGTAAAAAAAAGTCTTTCACATCTTCTCCTTCGGCAGTTTGAATGACAAAATCGTGAATCGGAGGAGAGTAGCCCTTTTTTATGAGTACAGAAGGATCCATTCGTTCAAATTTCCAGTTCAATGTGTCCTGCCATGGGTAATTGTGATCATTAAACTTCCTGATTTTATTTGTTTTAAGGTTACGGTAATAAAATGTGGATCTGTAAACATCTGCAGGTGCATCTTTAGGAATTTTCATCCCGGCAGAAATGTTTACCCCGACTTTGTAAGGTCTGAAATCGATGATGGGATTATGATTGAATGACCAGTATACCAGGATTATATAGCTTAGAGTCAGAATTGAGAATAAGAATCGCCTGACATTAAAAGGGAAAATATATGATATTTTTTTTCTGTTAATGAATAACAAAATTGCCAAAGCAATTAAAACAATATTTTTAAAAAAGGTCTGCCAATTGGTTATGACAAGTGCATCGCCAAAACATCCGCAATCGGTGACCGGATTCTTTATTGCTATATAAAGCGTGAGAGGAGTAAAAAAACTCATGAAAATGAGCCCTAATTTGATGGATAATTTGGTAAAGATACCGGATATAAGTCCGACTCCGATAAGGAATTCTGCAAGCGGAAGGATGAATGCTCCTGGCAGAGTGAATATTTCCAGCCAGTTAAGATTCATTGAATGAATATAATCAGTGAGCTTATAGTCAAATCCCCACGGATCGATACCTTTAACAAATCCTGAGAAAATAAATACTATCCCTAAAATCCATCGGGAAATATTTAAAAGTTTATTGATCATTATTCTTCAAATTCTATTTTAATCAGTCCGAATACCGCGTAATTTATAATATCCAGATAATTTGCATCAACTCCCTCGGAGATCAATGTAAGTCCTTTATTGTCTTCAATTTGTTTGATACGTTTGATCTTCATCAAAATCAAATCTGTATAAGAACTGATCCGCATCTGCCTCCAGGCTTCACCATAATCGTGATTTTTTGCGAGCATCAGGTCTTTAGCCTTTTGTATACTTTGTTTGTACATCTGGTCAGCAAGGTCTTCAGGAAGCTCATCATCCGATGCCCCAAGTTCCAGTTGGATCAGTCCCATTGCACAATAGTTGATGATTCCGATAAATTCAGATTTGGCATCATCGGCAATTTTTGATGTGCCTTTTTCCTCAATACTCCTTATTCGCTGAGCTTTAATATAAATTTGATCAGTTACCGACTGAATTCTTAAAATGCGCCATGCAGTGCCATAATCGTGCATCTTTTTTAAAAATACCTCATGGCACTTTTCAATGATATGATCAAATTGTTGAATAGTCTTATCCATAAATAAGGAATTATCTTTTGCCGTCACATTCAAGTGACGGAAGAATTGAGCCGTAAATGTATTAAAATTTGGAGAATGAGTATAATTTTAATTCTTACTTTTGTAATAAATTTATACGATATTAACTTGATATTTCATATTTTATAATTTGACTTCCAATATTATAAAGTAATTTTCAGGTACATTTTAACGCAGATTGTTGAAAATGTTAATTGCTCAAGAGGATAACACCTGTTTTAAGAAGAAATTGTCGGTCAATCTGGGTGGTGAACTAATAGATCTCAGCAATCCATTGGTAATGGGGATACTGAACGTTACACCTGATTCGTTTTATGATGGCGGTAAATATTTAACCGGTAAAAGTATTCTGGAACGGGCAGCACAAATCCTGGAAGAGGGCGGCAGAATAATCGATATCGGTGCTTATTCTACACGTCCTGGTGCAAAGGAAATCACTGTTAAGGAAGAGTTAAACCGCTTGATACCTGCTTTTAAGATCATACGAAAGAATTTTCCCGGGGCTTTATTATCGCTTGATACATTCCGTTCAGAGGTAGTTGATTTTATTGTCAATAATTTTGGACCTTGCATTATCAATGATATTTCAGGGGGGACTATGGATAATAAAATGTATGAAACTGTAGCCAAACACTCTGTTCCCTATGTTCTGATGCACATCCGGGGGACTCCTGAAACGATGCAGAAAAATCCTGTCTATTCTGATGTGGTGAATGATATCATTCTGATTTTATCAGAAAAAGTACAGCAATTAAAACTTCTTGGTGTAAATGATGTAATTATTGATCCTGGTTTTGGCTTCGGCAAACTATTTGTTCATAATTATGAATTAATAAACAGACTCGATTCATTCCGAATATTTCAGCTTCCCTTAATGGCCGGTGTTTCCCGAAAAGCCATGATTTGGCGATTGCTTAATATAACTCCTGAAGAGAGCTTAAACGGAACTACTGTTCTCAATACACTGGCACTATTGGGAGGCGCGGATATATTGAGAGTTCACGACGTCAAAGAAGCTGTTCAGGTTTGTAAAATTGTTTCCAATTTAAAACATAAAACTGAATGACAGCATTATTTATTCATTTTCGTTTGCTCGATCTGATTGATATCCTCCTTGTTTCATTTATCTTTTATAAGATATACAGGCTTGTCAAGGGTACGGTTGTCTTCGAAATTTTTATCGGCATATTCATCATATTTGTAACCTGGCTGATTGTGAGAGCTCTTAAAATGGAGTTGCTTGGATCAATTCTTGGGCAAGTAATTGGCGTGGGAGTAATTGCAATTATCATTGTTTTTCAGCCAGAAATCAGGAGGTTTTTGCTGATGTTGGGAAGTCAGCTTCGGACAAATAAAAAATTCTCATTTGAAAATTTGTTCCCGAACAGCAATAAATATGCTTCAGAATCAAGTCTTCATGCAATTGTAGATGCCTGTCGTCAAATGTCAATCAGCCGCACCGGCGCTTTGATTGTGCTTGCCCGTGAAAGCGAATTGATCGAATATATTGAAACAGGTGAAGCAATTGATGCCGATATCTCCACAGAACTTCTTAAAAATATATTTTTTAAAAATGCACCGATGCATGATGGAGCAGTTATAATCCGAAATAACCGAATCAAAGCCGCCCGGTGCATACTGCCTGTTTCTCAAAATCTTGATATCAGCCCTGTTCTTGGCCTTCGTCACAGGGCTGCAGTAGGTATTACAGAACAGACCGATGCCTTTGTGATAGTGGTCAGCGAGGAAACCGGACAAATATCAACTGCCAGCAATGGAAAATTACACGAAGAAATTTTGGCCGAAGAACTCTTCAAAATACTCGAATCCGGTGGTAGCAGTACTTTAATCTGAACAATTAACCATTGGTACAGGAAATTCTGATGTTGAGTCAGATTAGTTAGTGTTATTATTAATTTGGAATCAGATAATCATTTGAAATTAAATAAATATGGAAATGGGATTTATGGATTCAAACCTCTTTAATTATCTTGTTTTACCCCTGATGATTTTTTGTGCAAGGATAATGGATGTGTCTCTTGATACCATCCGGATCGTGATGGTTGCCAAAGGAGAAAGAAGAATTGCTCCATTCCTTGGTTTTTTTGAAATACTCATATGGCTGATGGCTATTAGTACGATAATGAAACACCTTGATAATTGGATGTGCTACATATTCTATGCCGGTGGATTTGCAACAGGTAATTATATCGGAATTCGTATTGAAGAAAAACTTGCAGTCGGTGTAGTTCAATTGCAGATTATTACGGGTAAGCTGGCAAACGAGCTGATTGCCAAATTAAAACACGCCGGCTATGGAATTACCCACCATATTGCTGAAGGGGGAGCTTCCAGTAAAAGTGTAAGTGTTATATATAGTATAGTAAGCCGTAATGATCTTGACAAAGTCGTCGGTATCATTAGGGAAGTCAATCCGGATGCTTTTTATTCCATAGGCGATGTAAGGTTTGTCAATAAAAAACTTTCAGTGCCTTTTGCTGAGAAATTTTTTGGGCAAAGGATGGGTAAATAATGATTTGGAGCACTTATTTATAAGCCTGAACATGAACAGTCTTTATTGCCCTCCCCGAGGGATCAGCATTGTTGCGGAATGAGGCATCCCATGCCAGGGCTTCAGCAGTACTGCAGGCTATTGAAGGAACGGATGGAACACACATCGCTGCAGCATCTGAAGGAAAATGTTCTGAAAAGATCGTACGGTAATAATACTCCTCTTTACTCATTGGTGTATTGATCGGGAAGCGGTATTTTGCATGGGTCATCTGTTCATCGGTAATTTTCTCTGCAGTCATCGCCTTTAATGTGTCGATCCAGTTATAACCAACACCATCCGAGAACTGTTCTTTCTGCCGCCATACTATACTTTCTGGCAGATAATCTTCAAATGCTTTTCGCAATATCCATTTCTCCATTTTTCCATTGCCGGCCATCTTATCCACAGGATTCAGACGCATTGCAACATCCATGAACTCTTTATCCAGGAACGGAACGCGCCCTTCAACTCCCCACGCAGCAAGCGATTTATTGGCACGCAGACAATCATAAAGATGCAGTTTGCCTAATTTACGTACCGTTTCTTCATGAAAAGCCTTCGCATCCGGTGCTTTATGGAAATAGAGATACCCGCCGAAAATTTCATCTGCCCCTTCGCCTGAAAGTACCATTTTTACGCCCATCGATTTGATATATCGGGCCAGCAGGTACATTGGCGTTGAAGCACGGACAGTAGTAACATCGTAAGTCTCAAGGTGATAAATGACATCTCTTACAGCATCAAGCCCTTCCTGAACAGTGAAATTCACTTCATGATGGACTGTCCCAATATGATCTGCAACCTTTTTTGCTGCAGCCAAATCAGGTGAGCCGATCAGTCCCACTGCAAATGAATGCAACTGGGGCCACCACGCCTCCTGTATATTATCAGTTTCGACCCTCTTACGGGAATATTTTTTAGCAATTGCCGAAACAACGGATGAATCCAGTCCTCCAGAAAGCAATACTCCATAAGGAACATCCGACATTAACTGACGATGGACTGCATCCTCAAGAGCCTGCCGCAATTCGCCAATATCCGAGACATTATCTTTGACTACTTCATAATCCGCCCAGTCGCGTGTATACCATTTCTTCATGGTGCCCTCTTTACTGTAGATATAATGACCAGGCAGGAACTCCTCAATTTTTTTACAGACACCCTCAAGGGCCTTCAGTTCAGAAGCGATATAATAATTCCCGTATTGGTCCCAACCCATGTATAATGGTATTATACCCATGTGATCCCGTGCCGCAAGGTAGCAGTCATTCTCTTCGTCATACAAAACAAAAGCAAAAATACCATTCAGGTCTTCGAGGAAATTTATTCCCTTTTCACGATAAAGAGCAAGAATAATTTCACAATCCGACTGGGTCTGGAATTCATATTTTCCTTCCAGCGGTTTGCGAAGTTCTCGATGATTATATATTTCGCCATTCACTCCCAGGACAAGTTTTTTATCTTTGCTGTACAAGGGTTGACCACCTGACCAGGGATCAACGATTGCAAGCCTTTCATGGGCAATAATTGCTCTTTGCCCACAGTAAATACCCGACCAGTCAGGACCACGGTGACGTATTTTTCTTGACATTCCAAGAACCCGTTGTCTTAAACCTTCTGAACTGATTTTTAAATCAAATACTCCTATTATACCGCACATATGATTTCTCTTTAAACTTTCTGAAATAAAATTCCGTATCCGTTATATAACAAAATGACCAAAAATATGACCTGCAAATATACAATATTCTTGTTGTTTTCCAAAAATACCTACAAAAAGATATTAAATCATGTTAATTATTAGATAATGTGTAAACCTGTTTCTTCATTTCCCGGCTGATCTGTCAATTCTTACTTCGATCAAAAAGGAGGACAAATATACATTTATGAACTCTTCAAAGAAATACATTCGCTAATATCACCAAAAAACCTACAAATTAAACATGACAGATCTCCAAAATCTGTCAGGTTTAATGAGAAGACATTTAAATAACGTATTTAACAATATCATCAAAATTCCAGCTCCGTGTTAGCTCTATATTAAGTCCGTATTAAGTCCGTATTGACCTTAAGGGCTATTACAATCATAATATAGAAAATTGTAAGTGATTTTTTGAGTGTATCCTGACATCTGAATCATGATTTACAGGATTGAAATTTAAAGCTAAGATATAATCGTAAAAAGTGTCTTTTGTGACACCATCAAATGATTCACTAATAAACCACAGATGAAATATGTTTGAAGTCGGATTATTAATTAGATCTGTTTCTGAATAATGATTAATTGAATACTATGTTGACAAATTTGTAAAGACATTGACTGTACTCCTGAATAGTTTGCCATGACATGCGGTTAATATCTGTTTTTTTACCGATGTCATATTCTATTGTAATATTCTGCATCAAGAATTTACTATCCCTTTACAAATCAGTGCACTTCATGAAACCTGCACCTCAGTTTCAGCATTCATTGTAATGATATTTTTTTACATCGGGTAAAATTATTTTTATTTCTCGCATTTGTAAATAAGTATTCCGATGATCAGGACGAATACATTAAACTATTTTATTTAAAGTCCAAATTGATATAAATATCAGAATTACAATCAGATGAGATTTCAATATTTTTATTTGTTTAAGTTAATTAACGCTTATTAACAAATTTGGCATGGTTTATGTGCTTTAATGTGTCAAGAATAATAAATTCAAACAAATAGTGGACGCAATTCAAAGAAACGATTTTGGAAATGATTCAAAAATACCTGAAAAAGGGGATTACAATGAATCGCATAAGAATCGTAAATTGTTTAGGTAAATTATTAGAAATCAACAATTATAGTAACTAACATAAGATAAAAGGCAATAATTTTTAAATCATAGGTTTAAAGCATACAGAAAGGATTAAAAAAAATATTTAATCCTTATGTTACTAATAAAAATATTTATTGGATAATATTTTATTGCTTTAAAACAAAGAAGATTAAGGACTTAAGATATAAAATACCTGAAATTATGGAAAAACTTACATTAAACTTCGGCCATAAGCAAACCATTTTAAGAGATCAGCTAATAAGCCTTATCCTTAAAAGCTGGATACTTGTTCTTCTTGTTGGCGCAACAAATTTTCGCTCCTTCGGACAAGCGCCGGTGGAGTACAATTCTATGTTGACTCAAATGACAGAATCCGGTGATTCAGCTCTTGTTCAGGAAGCAGCCTATATTAAAAGCCTGGTCACAGATAAACAACCTACAGTTTATATAAACGATGTTGTCAAGGCTAGCGGCAGTTCGGCTCCCCTAAGGGCTGATGTAAAAGCCGGTTCAGTTTCAAAATTATCCATTGAGAATACACTTTTTCAACAGGTGGAATTAATAACTCTTCGAATCGATTCTCCTGAGGATCTGTCGACAGTCCTTGATCTTTCTCTGATCCAGGGCTTTACTAATCTTAAATATATCCGGATACTTTGTTCTTTCGAATGTTCCGCTGAACAACTGAGTACAATCGTAACAGGAAATTCTTCGGGAATAAAAGTATTTTACTCAGTATCTATACCTTCTTAATTTTCCAAGATGAAAAATATTTATTCTAAATCAGCAATAGGAAAAACAACCAGGAATTTACTCCTGGTATTTGTTTTAATATCGGGGTATTCAAATATTTCGCAAGCCCAGGTTATAAAGCCTTTTACTCAGCGAACATCTGTTTATTCTCCCGAGAAAAAAATCTACAATATTAAAGGGGATTTTACCATGATTGGTAACACCAACCTTACTCTTGATCCCGCAATTTCGAACCGGAATTCACAGAACGGGAATAATGATATGGTCTATGTGGATGTTGATAATGATAACAACACATTCAATTCATCATCAGCAAACCTGGCATTATCAATGGAGAACGGTGCCAATCCTTCATGTTCCAATATCATTTATGCAGGTTTATACTGGACCGGAAGAACTGATGATGGAACAAGCCCTAATACATTCACGGTGACAAAAACGGTTCCGGGAACAGTACCTCAGACACTGAACAGTAATCAGACTCTTTCTGATGGAAATTCCATTACTTATACAACTTATTCATTGGACATTAGTCGTTCAGGCAGCACTAATAATCGAACAATTACCTATACATTTAGCCCAAGCAATGGCGTGGGTAATACTTTGGCATTTATTTATGCAAGTAATCAAACTCTTAGAGTTTCTGTAAATGGAGGGACATCAACGAGTGTCTCAACCAGTTCAATTAATGCAAATGACGCATATCTTGCGACTCCCTACATTATTTATTCTGAGAGTGGAGGAATCATCCTTACAGTAAATCATTTCCATAGAAACGGATCGGATTCTCGATCTTCAGATGCAAGAGCCTATATTAATGTATCAGGTACATATTATGCACCGGTCAGCCTTACAAAGAATTACAACAAGCAGGTTGTATCATTAAAAGGTCCCGGTGCGTCTTCATATTCGACAATTACTGCAAATCCCAATGATATTTATTATCCGACCAATTCCAACGGATATATGTATTCTGCTTATGCTGAAGTCACTGACTATGTCAGGCTTCATGGAGTCGGAGAATATACCATTGCCGATATCGCCTTAAAAGAGGGCGACGGAGGCGGAACCGGTTTTTATGGCGGATGGAGTATGATAGTCGTTTATGAAAACTCCAAAATGAAATGGCGTGATGTTACAATTTTTGATGGACATGCTTATGTACAGGGAAGTACAACGGTTAATTATGAACTGCCCGTTTCAGGATTTCATACCGCACAGAATGGAGATGTCAATATGAAATTAGGATTAGTGGCAGGTGAAGGTGATTTGGATATCTCAGGCGACTATTTTAAAGTACAGCGACTTCAGTCATCAGACTGGATAACATTAAACGATCCGGGTTATAATACAGCCGGTAATTTCTTTAATTCCACCATTAACATTGGCGGTAGTTCCCGAAATCCCTCGATTACAAATAATACGGGTATAGATATTCATATGTTTAATATTCCGAACTCGGGCAATTCCATAATTGCAAATAATCAGACGCAGACAAAATTTCAATATGGAAGTACCCAGGATACTTATATCATCTTTTGTATTGCAATGGCAGTAGATGCCTACATTCCGGACGTACAGGCTCTTAATGAAGTGGTGTCACCAACGACTTCAACCGTCACACCCGGTCAAAGCATTACATATAAAGTTAAAATTTATAATAAAGGAACAGAAGCTGTAAATAATGCGAAAGTGGTAATTCCGATGCCTTATACTGCCACTGATTTGGCCTCTGTTACAAATGTGGTTTATTTTTCACCCGCCGTTAATCATATCACGTTCAATTCTTCAGGAACAGGATCACTGGAATGGGAAATTGGGAATTTACCATTACCTGCTGATCCGAATACTGTTTTGGCTGAATTAACTTATACACTTAAAGTCACAAAAGATTGTTACATATTGAACAACAGTAACTGTGCACCATCAGTAACTATTGACGGAATTGTCAGTGGTGTTGGTGCCACTTCTGGTTCAGCCTTAACGAATGGTAACTTTATTCAGGGCTTCCAAAATTCAGGCGATTGTGTTGGAGAGCCGATTACAACTCCACTATCATTATTTATAGACCGTGATTCCTATGTAGCGGCAAACTGTTCCGAAACTCCTGTAAATAAGGATTTATCATTTTGTAATATGGCCGGTAACACAATCCCTATTACATCTGTATCAGGAAGTTTTCCTGCAGGATCACGTTTCTGGGATACATCTCAAACCACAGAATTCACAATAAGTAATCCCTTCCCGGCGACTGTCGGAACAACATCTTATATTGCAATTCCTCCGGGAACCTCTGCTTGTGCATATAATTTTACCATTACTGTAACCAGTGTAACTTCAGTTCCGGCGACATCATCAGTTTCTTACTGTGTCGGAGAAACATCTGTACCACTGACAGCAACCCCAAGCGATCCTTCTTATACATTATATTATTATACTTCTCCGACCGGAGGAACACCGACCAACAGCATTACACCATCAACAGTAACTGAAGGAACCACTACTTATTACGTTGCTGAAGGAGCTTCAGGTCAATGTATAAGTCCAAATAGGGCTTCGATAGTGGTAAATGTATATCCGTTTCCAACAGCAGGAATTGAAACCCCTGCCACGACAGAGCTGACCTGCAGCACGACAAGCATCACCCTTACAGCCACAGGCGGGGGCAGCTACTCATGGTCAGACGGAACAAACGAAGTAGGCACCTCGGCAGCACTTGAAGTAAGCGCACCGGGCACCTATACCGTAACAGTGACCTCAGCCAACGGATGTACCGACAGCAAGAGCATCACCATTACACAGGATATCACAGCCCCTGTTGCAGGAATTGAAACCCCTGCCACGACAGAGCTGACCTGCAGCACGACAAGCATCACCCTTACAGCCACAGGCGGGGGCAGCTACTCATGGTCAGACGGAACAAACGAAGTAGGCACCTCGGCAGCACTTGAAGTAAGCGCACCGGGCACCTATACCGTAACAGTGACCTCAGCCAACGGATGTACCGACAGCAAGAGCATCACCATTACACAGGATATCACAGCCCCTGTTGCAGGAATTGAAACCCCTGCCACGACAGAGCTGACCTGCAGCACGACAAGCATCACCCTTACAGCCACAGGCGGGGGCAGCTACTCATGGTCAGACGGAACAAACGAAGTAGGCACCTCTGCAGCACTTGAAGTAAGTGCACCGGGCACCTATACCGTAACAGTGACCTCAGCCAACGGATGTACCGACAGCAAGAGCATCGCCATTACACAGGATATCACAGCCCCTGTTGCAGGAATTGAAACCCCTGCCACGACAGAGCTGACCTGCAGTACGACAAGCATCACCCTTACAGCCACAGGCGGGGGCAGCTACTCATGGTCAGACGGAACAAACGAAGTAGGCACCTCGGCAGCACTTGAAGTAAGCGCACCGGGCACCTATAGCGTAACAGTGACCTCAGCCAACGGATGTACCGACAGCAAGAGCATCGCCATTACACAGGATATCACAGCGCCTGTTGCAGGAATTGAAACCCCTGCCACGACAGAGCTGACCTGCAGCACGACAAGCATCACCCTTACAGCCACAGGCGGGGGCAGCTACTCATGGTCAGACGGAACAAACGAAGTAGGCACCTCGGCAGCACTTGAAGTAAGCGCACCGGGCACCTATACCGTAACAGTGACCTCAGCCAACGGATGTACCGACAGCAAGAGCATCGCCATTACACAGGATATCACAGCCCCTGTTGCAGGAATTGAAACCCCTGCCACGACAGAGCTGACCTGCAGCACGACAAGCATCACCCTTACAGCCACAGGCGGGGGCAGCTACTCATGGTCAGACGGAACAAACGAAGTAGGCACCTCGGCAGCACTTGAAGTAAGCGCACCGGGCACCTATAGCGTAACAGTGACCTCAGCCAACGGATGTACCGACAGCAAGAGCATCACCATTACACAGGATATCACAGCGCCTGTTGCAGGAATTGAAACCCCTGCCACGACAGAGCTGACCTGCAGCACGACAAGCATCACCCTTACAGCCACAGGCGGGGGCAGCTACTCATGGTCAGACGGAACAAACGAAGTAGGCACCTCGGCAGCACTTGAAGTAAGCGCACCGGGCACCTATAGCGTAACAGTGACCTCAGCCAACGGATGTACCGACAGTAAGAGCATCACCATTACACAGGATATCACAGCCCCTGTTGCAGGAATTGAAACCCCTGCCACGACAGAGCTGACCTGCAGCACGACAAGCATCACCCTTACAGCCACAGGCGGGGGCAGCTACTCATGGTCAGACGGAACAAACGAAGTAGGCACCTCGGCAGCACTTGAAGTAAGCGCACCGGGCACCTATAGCGTAACAGTGACCTCAGCCAACGGATGTACCGACAGTGAGAGCATCGCCATTACACAGGATATCACAGCGCCTGTTGCAGGAATTGAAACCCCTGCCACGACAGAGCTGACCTGCAGCACGACAAGCATCACCCTTACAGCCACAGGCGGGGGCAGCTACTCATGGTCAGACGGAACAAACGAAGTAGGCACCTCGGCAGCACTTGAAGTAAGCGCACCGGGCACCTATAGCGTAACAGTGACCTCAGCCAACGGATGTACCGACAGCAAGAGCATCGCCATTACACAGGATATCACAGCCCCTGTTGCAGGAATTGAAACCCCTGCCACGACAGAGCTGACCTGCAGCACGACAAGCATCACCCTTACAGCCACAGGCGGGGGCAGCTACTCATGGTCAGACGGAACAAACGAAGTAGGCACCTCGGCAGCACTTGAAGTAAGCGCACCGGGCACCTATAGCGTAACAGTGACCTCAGCCAACGGATGTACCGACAGTGAGAGCATCGCCATTACACAGGATATCACAGCGCCTGTTGCAGGAATTGAAACCCCTGCCACGACAGAGCTGACCTGCAGCACGACAAGCATCACCCTTACAGCCACAGGCGGGGGCAGCTACTCATGGTCAGACGGAACAAACGAAGTAGGCACCTCGGCAGCACTTGAAGTAAGCGCACCGGGCACCTATAGCGTAACAGTGACCTCAGCCAACGGATGTACCGACAGTGAGAGCATCACCATCACACAGGATATCACAGCCCCTGTTGCAGGAATTGAAACCCCTGCCACGACAGAGCTGACCTGCAGCACGACAAGCATCACCCTTACAGCCACAGGCGGGGGCAGCTACTCATGGTCAGACGGAACAAACGAAGTAGGCACCTCGGCAGCACTTGAAGTAAGCGCACCGGGCACCTATAGCGTAACAGTGACCTCAGCCAACGGATGTACCGACAGCAAGAGCATCACCATTACACAGGATATCACAGCGCCTGTTGCAGGAATTGAAACCCCTGCCACGACAGAGCTGACCTGCAGCACGACAAGCATCACCCTTACAGCCACAGGCGGGGGCAGCTACTCATGGTCAGACGGAACAAACGAAGTAGGCACCTCGGCAGCACTTGAAGTAAGCGCACCGGGCACCTATAGCGTAACAGTGACCTCAGCCAACGGATGTACCGACAGCAAGAGCATCGCCATTACACAGGATATCACAGCCCCTGTAGTATCTTTGCCTGCCGCTCCGATTCAGATTATTGATACTACTCCGATTCAACTTGGTGGATTACCGGCAGGTGGTGTTTATAGTGGTACCGATGTTACTTCTGATGGATTATTCACTCCTTCAACTCTCGGAGATCATCTGATTACATACACGTTTACTAATACAAATGGATGTTCTTCCAGTGCTTCAATAACCGTAACAGTTATAAAACATCCTAAGTTACAGGTTACCATAAATGGAGTAACTGTAACTGATAATGGAGATGGAGTTGATGATACTGCCGCATTTTCCGTTTGCAATTCAACCAACAATAACATATTTGTTACACAGATTGAAGATATTAATAATGTATCACCTGCAGGACCAGTCATGGTATTTCAGCAATTCACTCGTACAAATGTTAATTTTGATCCAACTGATGGATATAATTGGATCGGTGATTATGATAAGCCGACAGATCTGAATGTATCTCTGATTGATCCTACACAGCAAGGAACGCTTGAAATGAAAGGTCATATCTTCTATGACACTAATAAAAACGGTATTCTGGATTCTGATGAATATGTCGGCGACTGGATAAGTTATACTGTAACTGTAAATCCTTTGCCAATAGCACCTGTATCGGTTACAGTTGACAGGAACAATTTATGTCCTGATGGTGAAGGACAGATTACATTGACAGCTTCCGGTGGATTAGGTACAACGTTAAATTGGTTTGCAAATAGTTGTAGCGGAAATTCTATTGGTTCCGGTATATCATTGACGATACCTTCTCCGACCGTTACAACTACATATTATGCCAATTGGACCAATGTTTGCGGAACTTCTGAATGTGCCTCATTAGTAGTTATCGTATCGGATAATGTACCTCCGACAATCACCTGTCCGGAAGACATACAGGTCACAACCAATAGCGGATGCACCGCCACGGATGTAAACCTTGGCACCCCTGTAACGGCAGACAACTGCGGAGTTAAATCGGTGACCAACGATGCACCTTCAGCCTTCCCGCTTGGAGAGACCATAGTCACATGGACAGTAACAGACAACAGCGATAACACATCGACCTGTACGCAGAAGGTAACTGTAACGGATAATGTACCTCCGACAATCACCTGTCCGGAAGACATACAGGTCACAACCAACAGCGGATGCACCGCCACGGATGTAAACCTTGGCACCCCTGTAACGGCAGACAACTGCGGAGTTAAATCGGTGACCAACGATGCACCTTCAGCCTTCCCGCTTGGAGAGACCATAGTCACATGGACAGTGACAGACAACAGCGATAACACATCGACCTGTACGCAGAAGGTAACTGTAACGGATAATGTACCTCCGACAATCACCTGTCCTGAAGACATACAGGTCACAACCAACAGCGGATGCACCGCCACGGATGTAAACCTTGGCACCCCTGTAACGGCAGACAACTGCGGAGTTAAATCAGTGACCAACGATGCACCTTCAGCCTTCCCGCTTGGAGAGACCGTAGTCACATGGACAGTAACAGACAACAGCGATAACACATCGACCTGTACGCAGAAGGTAACTGTAACGGATAATGTACCTCCGACAATCACCTGTCCTGAAGACATACAGGTCACAACCAACAGCGGATGCACCGCCACGGATGTAAACCTTGGCACCCCTGTAACGGCAGACAACTGCGGAGTTAAATCGGTGACCAACGATGCACCTTCAGCCTTCCCGCTTGGAGAGACCATAGTCACATGGACAGTAACAGACAACAGCGATAACACATCGACCTGTACGCAGAAGGTAACTGTAACGGATAATGTACCTCCGACAATCACCTGTCCGGAAGACATACAGGTCACAACCAACAGCGGATGCACCGCCACGGATGTAAACCTTGGCACCCCTGTAACGGCAGACAACTGCGGAGTTAAATCGGTGACCAACGATGCACCTTCAGCCTTCCCGCTTGGAGAGACCATAGTCACATGGACAGTAACAGACAACAGCGATAACACATCGACCTGTACGCAGAAGGTAACTGTAACGGATAATGTACCTCCGACAATCACCTGTCCGGAAGACATACAGGTCACAACCAACAGCGGATGCACCGCCACGGATGTAAACCTTGGCACCCCTGTAACGGCAGACAACTGCGGAGTTAAATCGGTGACCAACGATGCACCTTCAGCCTTCCCGCTTGGAGAGACCATAGTCACATGGACAGTGACGGACAACAGCGATAACACATCGACCTGTACGCAGAAGGTAACTGTAACGGATAATGTACCTCCGACAATCACCTGTCCTGAAGACGTACAGGTCACAACCAACAGCGGATGTACCGCCACGGATGTAAACCTTGGCACCCCTGTAACAGCAGACAACTGCGGAGTTAAATCAGTGACCAACGATGCACCTTCAGCCTTCCCGCTTGGAGAGACCGTAGTCACATGGACAGTGACGGACAACAGCGAAAACACATCGACCTGTACGCAGAAGGTAACTGTAACGGATAATGTACCTCCGACAATCACCTGTCCTGAAGACATACAGGTCACAACCAACAGCGGATGCACCGCCACGGATATAAACCTTGGCACCCCTGTCACAGCAGACAACTGCGGAGTTAAATCAGTGACCAACGATGCACCTTCAGCCTTCCCGCTGGGAGAGACCGTAGTAACCTGGACAGTAACAGACAACAGCGATAATACATCGACCTGTACGCAGAAGGTAACTGTAACGGATAATGTACCTCCGACAATCACCTGTCCGGAAGACATACAGGTCACAACCAACAGCGGATGCACCGCCACGGATGTAAACCTTGGCACCCCTGTAACGGCAGACAACTGCGGAGTTAAATCAGTGACCAACGATGCACCTTCAGCCTTCCCGCTTGGAGAGACCATAGTCACATGGACAGTGACGGACAACAGCGATAACACATCGACCTGTACGCAGAAGGTAACTGTAACGGATAATGTACCTCCGACAATCACCTGTCCTGAAGACATACAGGTCACAACCAACAGCGGATGCACCGCCACGGATGTAAACCTTGGCACCCCTGTAACAGCAGACAACTGCGGAGTTAAATCAGTGACCAACGATGCACCTTCAGCCTTCCCGCTTGGAGAGACCGTAGTCACATGGACAGTGACGGACAACAGCGATAACACATCGACCTGTACGCAGAAGGTAACTGTAACGGATAATGTACCTCCGACAATCACCTGTCCTGAAGACATACAGGTCACAACCAACAGCGGATGCACCGCCACGGATGTAAACCTTGGTACCCCTGTAACAGCAGACAACTGCGGAGTTAAATCAGTGACCAACGATGCACCTTCAGCCTTCCCGCTGGGAGAGACCGTAGTAACCTGGACAGTAACGGACAACAGCGATAACACATCGACCTGTACGCAGAAAGTTACTGTAACGGATAATATTCCTCCGACAATTACAGCGCCTCCGACTGTATTCGTGAATACAGATTCTGGTAAAAATACAGCATCAGGGGTTAATCTTGGAACTCCGGTTACAGAAGATAACTGCACTGTTGCCGGTGTGACCAACGACGGACCTTCTGTATACCCGTTGGGAAATACAACTGTAACATGGACGGTAACTGATGGTTCAGGTAATACCGCAACAGCTACTCAGATCGTTACGGTATCTGACAAGGAGAACCCGATTTTCACGCAGTGTTTGAGTGGAAATAACCAGAGTGCTTATACTGATGCTGGAATTGGCATAACAACCTATACACATTCTGGCACGAATTGGGACGCTGCCGCCAGCGATAATGACAGACTCTCTTCATTAATCTATAATCTGACAGGAGCAACAACAGGAACCGGAACATCGCTCAACAACATCGTATTTAATGTTGGCGAAACTTTGGTAACCTGGACTGCTACAGATGTTTCAGGAAACATTTCCATCTGTCAGTTTAATGTCACAGTTATAAATTCCAATCTTCCTCCAACAGCAGTAGACGACCAGTATACTGTACAGGAGAGTGTTCAATTGACAGGAGATGTACGTGAGAATGATTATGATGCTGTCGTGCCAAGAGAATCGCTTAAAGTTAGATTGAATGAATCTACTACACATGGAAAGCTTATATTAAATGAAAATGGTACCTTTACATATATTTCTGATATTGATTATGTAGGTACTGACCATTTTACTTATGAATTGTGCAAAACGATCGACAATTCTTCACTCTGCGATCAGGCTACGGTTACGATTAATGTGACAAAGAATACTGATTGTGATTTCTTCATTCCGAATGCCTTCTCTCCGGACGGTGATGGTATAAATGACCTGTTCAAAATAAGGTGTTTGTATAATTATCCAAATGCTGTAATTAGAATTTATACACGCTCAGGAATCAAAGTTTACGAAAAACATCATTATGGAAACATTGATTACTGGGGTTCTGAGGCAGATGCATGGTGGGATGGCCGGACTGACAACAAGTGGAATGTTGGTGGAAGTACACTGGCTACAGCAACCTACGTTTATATTCTCGAATTGGAAGAAGGGAATAAAGTTAATGTCAAGACTGGGACCGTCTTCCTTGAAAGAAGATAGTCAAAGCCGATTATTGTGAATAAAATTAAAAATTATAAACTATAGTTAATAAAAAAACACCATAATTATGTGTAATATAAAAACAATCAGGAAAGCTTTGTTGGTGTTACTGATACTTTCCAGTTCATTGATTTCCTTTGGTCAGCGGGATCCTATGTATACACAGTACATATTCAATATGCAGACCATAAATCCCGCTTATGCAGGGACCTGGCAGACCATAGGATTTATAGCCCTGTCACGCCTTCAATGGGTGGGAATAGAAGGAGCCCCGAGTACCCAGACTTTGTCTATCCAAACTCCTTTCAAATCTGAAAATGTAGGTTTGGGTCTTAATATCGTTCATGATGAAATCGGAATGGAAAATCGTTTATTGGTCAATTTTGATTATTCCTACCGCATAAGCGTCTCAGATGTAAGCTCACTGCGATTTGGGATAAAAGCCGGATTTACCAATTATTCCAATCCATTGGGATTATACACAACTTATACTCCTGGAGATCCGAATTTCCAGGGGTATATTGATAACCGCTTTATGCCGAACATCGGAGTAGGTTTGTTTTTATATTCCACAAGATATTATCTTGGGCTTTCAGTTCCGAAATTAGTTCAGGCGAGATTTAAAGAAACTGAAACCGATTATGCTACTCTGTCAGAATTGAGGGAATTCTATGCTTCAGGAGGTTTGGTATTCGATCTTTCACCGAATATCAAATTTAAACCGACTTTTATTACCAAATATACAGAGCATGCACCTTTTCAGTACGACCTTTCAGCCAATTTTCTTTTTAATGAGAAGATATGGGTTGGAGGAATGTACAGATCCGGTGATGCTGTTGGTGTTATATTACAATGGATAATTCAGAATCGTTTCCGGATAGGTTATTCTGCAGATTTCAGTACGACTGATATCCGAAGATACCATAAAGGCGTTCATGAAGTTATGGTCTCTTATGAGATCGATTGGCATAAGTTTATTTCACCAAGATATTTCTAAGTTTCACCTGACATATAAAAATTCCGTCGAATTATGAAAAAAAATATAGTTATCCTAATATTTGCAGTATTAGCAATAAATTGCTACTCGCAAAAGAAGAAAGAGGGCATTTTTGATCCTTCCTCAGTGAAGATAATAGATTTACCTGTTAATACTGCACATAGTGACTTTGGCCCTTCATTAATAGGTGATTCTCTGTTTTTTACTTCATTTAATAATGAGTTACAAAATATGTCGGATAAAAAACTCAGGAAGAAAGAGTTTTACGACTTATTTGATGCAAAGGTTGATAAACAGGGTAATGTTGAAGGATCGCGTCATCTGATTGACGAGTTCAAAACCCGTTATCATGATGGTCCTGTTTCCTGGTGCCAAAAAACCGGGGAATTGTTTATCACTCAATCCAATCCCCTGGAGCCGGGTCCTGCATTCAAGCCTTTCCGGATTAATAATTTCAATTTACGGATCGTTATTGCTAAAAAGATAAATGGAATGTGGAGGTTAACACAATCTTTCACTTACAACAATCCCAAATATTCTGTAGGCCATCCGGCAATTTCAACAGAAGGTGACACCCTGATTTTTTCAAGCAACATGCCGGGAGGATTAGGAGAGACCGATCTGTATATGAGCATTCGTAAGAATGGTCTTTGGGGTGAACCCGTCAATCTGGGAAGCCGTATTAATACTGCCGGCAAAGATGAATTCCCGTATTTGACAAATGACGGATACCTGATATTTTCATCAAATGGAAGGCAAGGAATGGGAGGATTGGATATTTATTACACGAAACTGAATGATCCAAAAGCTGAAATATATCATTTTGGAAGTCCGATAAACAGCATAAATGATGATTTTTCTATGATTATTCCTCCGGACGCTGAATATGGATATTTGGCTTCTGACAGAGAAGGTGGAAAAGGAAGTGATGATATTTATAAATTCACTTTCAGTAAATACAGGGAAAATCTTCTGGAATTACTTGTAATGGATTCCAAATCAAGAAAAGCTATTTCGGATGCTGACGTGTCATTTGATGATAACCAGGAATTTAAATCAGGAATTAGGGGAGAAATCTCAAGAAATATAGAACCTGAAATGACCTATACGGTAAGTGTCAAAGCATTTGGATATGATGACGGTACAAAGAAAATCCAAACCGGTCTTCTGAAATCCGGTGAATTGGTCCGGGATACTGTCTGGATGAATATGATTGTAAAACGTACAATTTTACTTCACAACATTTACTATGATTTTGACAGATGGAATATTCTGCCCGATGCGGCTGCTGAATTGGATAAACTTGCAGCATTTATGGCTCAGAATCCAGATATAAGTGTCGAATTAAGTTCCCATACCGATTGCAGGGGCTCAAATGCATACAATCAAAAATTGTCCGAACGCAGGGCCCAATCGGCTGTTGATTATATCATATCAAAAGGAATTTCAGCCGACCGTATAACCGCAAAAGGTTATGGTGAAACAAGACCTGTCAACAAGTGTGTAGATGGCGTACCGTGCTCACCTCAGGAATTGAGGATGAACCGTCGCACTGAAATTTACATTCCTGATATCGGAAAATCTCAAAGTGTCGACCAGGGAGACAAGGGTGATTTCTCGGTTCCCCCTGCCGGTAAGTAGAGTATTTACATTGATACTATGAATATTGGCAATATCAAGTGATTTTAGGTTCTTTTATAAATCATCAAAAAATGGAGTAAATCTTTCAGATACTGAATCTTTACAGGGAATTTAGCCGAACTGGGTATTAAATATCCCGAAGTACAGATATTAGAATATTCTTTTACTTGACTTACAATCTTGATGATCTAAGAAGTCTTTTCACGCAGGTGTTTTTTATATAAATAAGTTAGGTGTTTTTTAAAAGGGGAACGATTAAATTATCGTTCCCCTCTTTATTTAAAAGGTATCCAATTGATATATAAATCAGATATTTGTCAACTATTATTTCAGGTCGGCAAAAAAATCATTGCCCTTATCGTCCACAATAATAAAGGCAGGAAAGTTTTCAACATAAATCTTTCTGACCGCTTCCATTCCCAGTTCCTCAAAATCCACAATCTCGACTTTCTTTAATGCTTTCTTTTGCAAGAATGGCAGCAGGCCCGCCTATCGATCCAAGATAAAAGCCTCCATTTTTCTTACAGGCATCAGTCACTTGTTTGGAACGGTTTCCTTTTGCCACCATGATCATTGAACCACCAAGACCCTGGAATTTTTCGACATAAACATCCATCCTCCCGGCCGTTGTAGGACCAAAACTGCCCGAAGCCATTCCTATCGGTGTTTTCGCAGGACCGGCATAGTAAACAGGATGGTTTTTAAAATACTCAGGCATCGGTTTTCCTTCATCGATCATCTGTTTGATCCTTGCATGGGCTATATCACGTGCGACAATTAAAGTGCCCTTAAGATTCAGCCTTGTTTTGACAGGATATTTCGACAGTTCTTTCCTTACCTCATCCATAGGCCTGTCCAGATCGATTTCAACGGCTGGCTGCATATGCGGAGACTCTTTGGGGAGAAAACGTGCCGGATTACGTTCCAGCTCTTCAAGAAAGATTCCCTCTTCCGTTATTTTAGCTTTGATATTGCGGTCGGCGCTGCAACTTACGCCAATACCAACAGGACAAGACGCTGCGTGGCGAGGCAGACGAATCACTCGTACGTCGTGTACAAAATACTTACCTCCGAACTGTGCGCCTATTCCGCTCTTCTGACAGATTTCCAGTATTTTCTTTTCCCATTCAATATCTCTGAAAGCTTGTCCCCCCTCATTGCCTTCTGTGGGAAGTTCATCATAGTATCCTGCCGAAGCTTTTTTCACAGTGGCTAAAGTTGCTTCTGCGGAAGTTCCCCCTATCACAACAGCCAAATGATAGGGCGGGCAGGCCGAAGTGCCAAGATCTTTAATCTTCTCAGTTATAAACTTGGTCAGGCTCTCTTCATTAAGCAGCGATTTGGTCTGCTGGTAAAGAAAGGTTTTATTTCCTGATCCCCCACCTTTTGTGATAAACAGGAATTCATACTGATTTCCTTCGCCGGCATAGATATCGATCTGGGCAGGAAGGTTATTGCCAGTATTCTTTTCATCAAACATCGTGAACGGAACAACCTGTGAATAACGCAAGTTCCGGTCGCGGTAGGTCTCATAAATCCCTTTCGAAAGGTGTTTTGCATCATCTGCGCCCGTCCACACATTTTCGCCCTTTTTACCTACCACAATAGCGGTACCTGTATCCTGGCAGGTGGGCAGTTCTCCTTCAGCCGAAACGACCTGGTTAAGAAGCATCGTGTAAGCCACAAATACATCATTATCACTTGCTTCCTTATCCTTTAAAATATCGGCAAGCTTTTGCAGGTGGCTCTCCCTTAGGTAGAACGAAACATCTGCAAATCCTTCTTTTGCCAGCAATTCCAGTCCTTCAGGGGCAACTTTTAGAATCCTGCGCCCATCAACTTCAATGGTTGAAACATAGTCTTTCGACAGAAGACGGTATTTCGTATTGTCTTTCTTTAAAGGGAAAGGCTTTTGATAGGTAAACTCTGCCATTTTTTATCTGATCTTTTGGTTACTAATATTTAATAAAACAATAAATCCATCCCGATGATGGATTTTATTGAAAAACAAAAATACAAAAAATATGGAGTACCCTTGTTATTTTTATTCAACAACCAATCTTTTAAACTTAGGTGATCTTACACTGTATTTTAAATCAATATCTTTCTTTTCAGCGGGTTTTAACTGAAAATCCCAAATAATTTTACCGGTCGTCGGATCAAGTTTTCCATTAGAAATATTGAGGGGATTTACTTCGATCTCTTCCAAAGTTGATACCGGAATCTGATCAATGATCGACAGGTTAATATTTTGCTGTTTGTTGTTCTTCACACTTATCAACCATGATTTGGTTTCCTCTTTTTTATTTCCTAAAAATTGTCTTGTGGTAAATTGTTTTTGAATTAAACGATTGACCGAAACTCCCTTATCCTTACCAAGTGAAACTTTAAGCGTATCTGCCATGTATCTTACGTCGAGTAACGTTTTACCGGTATAAGTATCCTCGAAAAATACATTTGCTTCACCTTCCAGAAGGTTATATTTTTCCCAATCGACAATTTCAGCAAGTAGATAAGCGCTTTTATCAATTTTGGGAGTGCTGTAATACTGGTAATTAGCCGGTAGTGAATAATTCTCGATTTCAACTGTCAGGCTTTTCCCATTTGAAGGAATTGAATAAGGAGTTTTTATATCAAATTCCACTGTTGTCTGATTAGATGTTTGCTCAATTTCAATGGGAATACTTTTAACAACAGGACTTTTTATCTCTCTGTTGTTTTGTCGATTAATTGTTGAAACTCCAGCCACTTTTCCTGACAATGCTTTTTGTACACCGTACCCAACTACTACAACTTCACCAAGACTTTGAGAATCCTCCTCTAAAACGATATCGATTTGGGGATTACTAATTGGCAATTCCTTCGGTTTCATCCCCACAAACGAAGCTACCAGATTACCGCTGTTTTGGGGAACTGACAACGAATAAAATCCATTCCTGTCAGATATTGTTCCGATTGAAGTCCCTTTTATCATGACAGTAACGCCCGGTAATGGCTGATTTTTAGTATCATATATATGCCCGCTTACCTGTGAGACTGAACTATTATAGGAAGGAGGAGCGGAGGTGTAATCAAGATAATAAGTTTTTAAATCTCTAAAAGTACCCGATGAATTTGGATCTGCCGAGGACAGTTTAAGTTTTACATTATTCCAGTCCTCATTCGTATTCTGATGAATATTGGCTTTATAGGCTAAATTTGCAGGCTGTTCAATATTTTTTACTCTAAGATCATATGAGGGAAGCCATCCGGCATTGTTCACTACATACCTGATTTCAAAGGTTGCCTTTGTATTTGATTTAAACTCAACGGTTACCAGAATTTCGCCTGTTGGCTGATCTTTTTTATTGGATAGGATATTAAGCTGATTAGTAATCTTGTCAAGGTCTTTTGTAAGTAGTTCTATAGTATTATTCCTGTCAATTTCTTTTAATTTGATAGCTGTTAATTTGTCTGTGAAATAACCATCGGCCTCCTTAAGAGAAGTCATACTTGTTCCTGTATTTGCTCCCCCAATTGTGTGATTAGCCTTTAAAAAAGACTGCTCTTCATTTAATACTTCGAGGTATGCCTTTTCAAGATTTATCTTTTTCTCAATTTCCTTTTTATTAATGGATAATTGTTCAATTTCGTTTGATTTATTCTCTTTCGAAAGGAAATTCAGTTGGTGATTAACCGAAAGCACCGTTAAATCTCCCTTAACATTTACGCTAATACTTTTGGCATCTATGTAAGGAGAGAGATTTATGAACTTAAGCGTCCTTCTTCCCGCAGTCACATCAACTGTTTTAGACCTTGCAATTTGTGCTCCGTTAAAATAGACTGTCACTTCACTGATGTCTGTTTTAACTTCCGTTTCCTGATTGGGTTGGCCAAACAGATTTAGAGTTAAACTACATAATAGCAAGGCAGTTAGATTTTTCATTACTTATTTATTTAAGTGGTTAGTTTTGATTGCAGCTTAAAATATATTTGATATAAATGTAAGAAAATATCAACACAATAGAACAGGTGCTTTCTATTTCAGGCCAATTTAAAATGGTATGACATTTCAAACCTATCCACAAAATACAAATTTCTATCCAATTTCCAAAATAAGGATAGATGCCCTGGATTTTACATGGATTAGTGAGCCTTCAGGTAGTTTAATTGTAATAAGAACATTAGGTGTTCTGCCGTCAAGAACAAAGTTAAAAAGTTGATCTTATAAAGAATATACATCGATCTCTTTCCCGGATCTGTCCGAACGAAATTAAGGTTGTTATAATTTTAGAAGTCCAGGGTTCTCTGTTTCTCCGGCAATACTACTTTTTGTTATATCGCACGTAACAACTTCACTCCTTTAACAGTATTTTATCGGAGTAAATTCAGTTTTTGAATAGTTATATTTGTACAAGAACAGGATAAATACTGTAGAAGTACTGAAGAAGGTACGAATAAAGTACGATTTTAGCAAGTAAAAATCAATAATTTAAAAGTGGGAATTCTTATTTTTTTTCAGTGACCGGCAAGGTGAGTTTTTCCATGATTTCGGGATCGTCCTTCAGGCGGGCGGCAGCGGCTTTATGAACGACCCTCATCAACTTGTAAAGTTTATTCAGACTGTTCATGCGCGCTTCATGCAAGGTGCTTTTTTTGTTGTCCCAGTCAAGGATTTCCCTGCGCTTGTCCTGAATTTTACTGTACAATTCTTCGATCTCTTTAAAGTTTTTTTGGGGACATCTTACGGCCAACAGATCATATTTTTTCGTCCGGATTAATTTAATAAAATCATCAAGACAGTGAAGGAGTTCTTCGTAATCATGAGTTGCATGTTCCACTTCGCAATAACCGTAAGCCTCCCACATTCTCGAGTCGTGAGGGAAAGCTTTCTGAATGTAATATCTGAAATCCTGGAACACAATCTGAACATCATTAATCAGGCTGTTCAACTCTTCATGCATTTTTTGGGCGAAAAGGTCAACCTCCAGCCCGGCCGGACGTATACGGGATTTAAAATAAGCGGCCTTGAACCGGAAAAGGAAATCGCTGTCCAGCTCGGCAGAATAGCCCTGCAGATCGGTGAAATGCGTTTTAAGGTTTTTGTTAAAACGTGAAGCTATTTTCAGCAATTCACTTTCGGTGTATGGAAATTTTTCAGGCATTTCACTATTTTGACCCAACGATTTGATCATTACATTTTTTCTTCATCAGAATCTTCTGAAATTTAACCTGTTGCTCCTCTTTTTGTCCAAGGAGAGAGAAAATTTATCTCCCATTAATTCTTTATACTTAAAAATACGCACATTGTTTCCTTAAATACTAAGCGGAAAGAAAGTAATTAAATTTAAGAAAAATAATATGAAAAGTCAATTAATATTTTTGAATTCTCTTTAAAAAGATTCGTTATGCCTAATTTAGCGGTTTCAATTTTGCAGAATTCTATGAAGAATACGATTAAAAATTTTATCAATCTTGTAAAGTTTGAGCATACCTTATTTGCATTGCCTTTTGCATTGATAGGATTTTTTCTTGCCACGAGGCCTGGCACGGATCATTTATCGGTTATATTATTGATTAAAGTTCTGGCCTGCATGGTGTTTGCGAGGAATGCGGCGATGGGTTTCAACCGTTATCTTGACCGGAAATTTGACGCTGCCAATCCGCGAACTGCAAGACGTGAAATTCCGGCAGGAGTAATATCCCCGGGTAGAGCCCTTGTTTTTGTAATTCTGAATTCTTTATTGTTTATTGTTGTATGCTGGTTTATCAACGAGCTCTGTTTTTATTTGTCAGCTGTGGCATTGTTTGTTATTTTAGGTTACAGCTATACGAAACGGATTACTCCGCTAAGTCATTTTGTTCTCAGCACCAGTCTGGCCCTTGCACCCATTGGTGCCTATATTGCGGTAACCGGTAAATTTGCTTTGGAGCCGATATTGATTTCGGTTATCGTATTTTTCTGGGTCAGCGGTTTTGATATTATTTATGCCTGTCAGGATATAAACTTTGACCGTGAATACAAACTAAAAAGCATTCCGGCAATCATTGAGGTGCGAAAAGCCCTTCAATTCTCGGGATTTGTTCACTTTCTGAGCGCCTTATTTGTAATCGCCGCGGGGATTGCCATCGGCGGCGGATGGCTCTACTGGGCAGGGGCGGCGATTTTTACAGGATTGCTGCTGTTTCAGCACCTGATTGTAAAACATGATGATCTGAGCAGGGTAAATCTTTCTTTTTTCACCACCAACGGGATTGCCAGCATTATTTATGCTGTTTTTGTAATCGCCTCGCTGTATTTGGATTAAGAAAGGTTATAGCCTACACCCTTTTTCAGAATTTATAATTGAACCCGATATTGAACATTTCCTTAAACTGCCATTTGGGTTCGCGATCGATTTCGACACCATCAGCATTCAGTACGGGAAATTTTGTGTTGTAATCGTAAATCAGTTCGGTTCGGATCATTGCACTGAGATAATGAGTCACCTTCATGGTTAAAGTCTGTTCCCAATCGAAAGAAAATATTTTGAAGGTATGTAGATAATTATTGAAAAACTCTTCCCTTGTATCGTACAGGATATTGTCGGTCACTTCTTTATGCCAGGTGCTCTTGACGATCAGACCCGGTTCCCACAGTCTCTTTTTACCGGGTTCAAGGCCGTAATTTTGAGGATCGACCATTGTAGTATCCCTTACAAAGGTTGTTTTCGAAGTAAGCGGAGAGAGAAACAGTGAAAAATTCTTGTTGGGTTTATAGTCCAGACCAATAGCAAAGGTCAGGTAGCCCGGTGCCATGAAAGAAGAAATAGGTTTGGATTTGTCGGGATACTTGTAGCCCGGGGCCATTTGTGTTTTAAAATCAGCCTCTGCCGAATAGAACCATTTATCAAAAGCTGAGTAACCATAACGGCTTTGAATTTCCAGCTTATCGTCGTTTTTCACAAATCCCTGAGAAGGCATTTGGGTAACGCCATATCTGAGTTCGGCGCTGTTTTCCCAGCGGGTCTTCTTTTTAGAATAGTTAGCGTTATATTTTCCGAGGAAAAGAAGTGAGAGGGAACTTTCGCCTCCTTTGGCCCAGTTTGAGAGAGCTGTCTGAGTAAATCCCACGGAACTGTTCCCAAAAAGAGACCAGGGTAAAATTTTCATTTTGGGAATAGTGATTTTTTTCAATTTGCGTTCCGGTTCCGGCGGATGGAAAGTTATTACCTTTTCCCGGGCTTTTGAAAGTCTTGTAAAGATTACATTATCATCGATCACAAGTTTCAGGTCCCTTTTACCCTCATTTATTAAAATTACGCTAAGAGAATCGTTCTGAGGGTTTTTAAGATACATTCTGATCGGCTTAACATTCCTTTCTGATGTCCATATTTCGGTTTCTTCATTGGACAGATTATATAAACGCAAAAGGACCGAATCATTCTCTGCATGGGCAGTCAGATATTTAAGGGCATATTTTAATGAGTCGTTCACATTTTCAACTGCTTTATCATTATAAGCGATAAGCACATTATGGTTGTGATTTTCGATTTGTTTTTGAAGGCTGCTGACTTTGGAATTTACAAATTCGGTGATGTATTTATTCCGATACGATTTAATGGCCAATTCGCGCCAGTGGACCAATACGGAATCGTTATAGGATTTCCGGTAGGAGATATACACCTCATTTCTTAAAGAATCCAGAGAGACACCGCTCAGATCGGGCCTGTATTTAATATTTGAAAAACGTGCATAAAGTTCAGCTTTAAAATCGAGGGGCATCTGGTAATTATTGTCCCCGAGCAATGTCTTCAAAGGAACCTGAGGAATAATGGGCGCTTTCGAAGTTTCGTAGTTAACAACAACATCGGGTACCGGAATATTAATATTATTCAGGCTGTCTCTTATTTGATTCTGAAGACTTTCTATTCTATCGGTGATTTGATTATTCTGAATGTATCCGGGAATGTTTTGAGTATTTTTTATATCCTGAGGTCGTCTGTCGAAGATATAAACCACCTTATTACCTGAAAGCAGTTTGTGAATATTGACAACCACAGTATCGACGGGATTGTCTTCCGCGTAATCAAGTAATCCTTTCACTGGCCGCTTATAGGAATTATCCGTCAGGTACCACTCTCCGCATGAATTCAGCAACCTGTTCAGGAACCCGATGCTCCATTTGAGTGAATCACTTTTTTGATATTCGCCGGCGATTATCTGAGATTCATTTTCCGGATTAAGATTACGCGCCCGGAGGTTGTTTGTAATAATAAAAGATGACAGAACAGTCAGCAGGAGAATAGTATTTTTCATCAATAAGAACTTAAGGCTTGAGCGGCGAAAATAGCTAAAAGAGCCCTAAAGAGAAAGTCAGCATAATGTTTTTAACATTTGCTAACAAAATCAGGTTATTAGACTCTTAGACTATCAGGCTGTTAGAATTTGAATTATGAGTTATGAGATATGAATTAAGAATTATGAATGATTGTTCCCGATATATCGGGATCAATTGATAATTTATAATCAGCACATCAGCACATCATCACACGAGCGCATCCATCACTTATTGTTCATCGTTCATCGGTCATCACTTTCTTCCTTCAGCCTTAAGTCTAATAGCCTAAAAAACATTGCTATCTTTGTGAAGATTTTTGATTGCCAGTATTCATAATGACACACAAATCAGGATTCGTTAATATCATAGGAAACCCGAATGTGGGCAAATCCACGCTGATGAATGCACTGGTGGGGGAGAAGCTTTCGATTATCACATCGAAAATGCAGACAACCCGGCACAGGATCAAGGGGATTGTCAACGGAGAGGATTTTCAGATTGTATATTCGGATACTCCGGGAATTCTCAGACCGGTGTATAAGCTGCAGGAGTCGATGCTAAAATTTGTCGACACGGCCTTGTCTGATGCGGATATATTGCTTTATGTCACAGATGTTGTAGAAGAATTTGATAAAAATAAGGCCTATCTTGAAAGGATTATAAATTCGAAAGTTCCGGTAATGCTCCTTATCAATAAAATTGATCTTACAGATCAGCCCAGGTTGATCGAACTGGTTGAGAAATGGAGTGCGATAATTCCAAAAGCTGAGATAATTCCCATTTCGGCACTTGAGAAATTTAATCTCGATTACGTTTTCAAAAGAATACTGGCTAATCTTCCCGAAGGGCCTCCTTATTTCTCAAAAGATGAACTGACAGACCGCAATGAACGGTTTTTTGCACAGGAAATTATCCGTGAGAAAATATTGCTGAATTATGCAAAAGAAATACCATACTCAGTTGAAGTGACTGTGGAATCATTTAAGAATGAAGAGAAACTTTTGAGAATCGAGGCAGTGATATATGTAGAACGTGATACCCAGAAAGGGATTATTATCGGGCATAAAGGCGATGCGCTTAAAAAAGTAGGAACTGAAGCACGTCTCGAAATGGAGGAGTTTTTTGATAAAAAAGTATTTTTGCAGCTTTTTGTTAAAGTGGCTAAAGACTGGAGAAACAGGGATAGCCAGCTACGCAGTTTCGGATATGATGTGCAGTGAAAAGGATATAAAATATAAAAGTTTCAGTCCCGTGCGTGCGGGATCAGGTTTTCAGAGTTTCGAAGTTCAAGCTGTAACCCTGGAACATTTTAACTCAGAATCTCTGAAATAATAAAAATGGGCAATATTGTAGCGATAGTAGGAAGGCCAAATGTGGGCAAGTCGACATTTTTTAACCGGATGACAGAATCAAGGCAGGCTATAGTGGATGATATGCCCGGAGTTACACGTGACAGGATTTACGGTACTGTTGTATGGAACGGAGTTGAATTTTCAATAATAGATACCGGAGGGTATGTTTCGGGATCGGACGATGTTTTCGAAGAAGAAATCCGGAAGCAGGTTAACCTGGCGATTGAGGAATCCGATCTGATTGTCTTTCTTGTTGATGTGGAGAGCGGGATTGCAGATCTTGATAAAGTTGTATTTGACATGCTCAGGCGAAATGATAAACCTGTGATCACTGTCGTCAATAAGGTTGACAATAATCAGAGGAGCCTTGACGCTAATGAATTTTATTCTCTTGGTGTTGAAAAATTATTTTGCGTTTCTTCAATTAATGGTTCTGGTACAGGTGATTTGCTTGATGAAATTGTGGAGAAACTACCTAAAAAAGCTGAAGATGAACCTGATCCTGATATTCCGCGGATAACCATTGTTGGCAGGCCGAATGTTGGGAAATCATCCATTATCAATACATTGGTGGGAGAGGAGCGCCACGTCGTAACTGAAATTGCAGGTACAACCCGTGATGCAGTAGCCCAGCGTTACAATAAATTTGGCCATGATTTTATTCTGGTTGATACAGCAGGGCTCAGAAAGAAAACAAAGGTGGCCGAAGATGTTGAATTCTATTCCGTGATGCGGTCCGTCCGTGCAATAGAGAATTCGGATATCAGTGTTTTGGTCATTGATGCTACAAGAGGGGTTGAAAGCCAGGATGTCAGTATTTTTCATCTTATCCACAGGAACAAAAAAGGAGTGGTTGTGGTGGTGAATAAGTGGGACCTTATCGAGAAGGATAACCACACGATGAAAAGGTATGAAAAGGATATATTTGAAAAATTTGCCCCTATAACCGACATCCCAGTGGTTTTTACTTCGGCATTGACCAAACAGAGGATTCTGAAAGTTTTCGAAGAGGCCATGAAGGTATTTGAGAATAAGAAGAGGCATATCCCGACTTCCAAATTAAATGATTTTCTGTTGCAAACCATTGAGGCATATCCACCTCCTTCTTATAAGGGAAAATTCGTTAAAATTAAGTACATTACCCAACTACCGGCGTATGTTCCCAGCTTTGCTTTTTTTTGCAACCTACCGCAATATATCAGGGATCCTTACAAGCGTTTTCTGGAAAATAAAATCCGTGGAAATTTTGAATTCACAGGTGTTCCTATTCAGCTATTCTTCCGGCAGAAATAACTTTATATATAGAAAATTGCAGTTATTAACCAAATATTGCATACCTTTGCACCACTTTTTAAAACATAGATAATTAATAATTTATACAAATAATAACGCGGTCAATTACTTCCCCCAAGATATTTAAATCCGCGACAAACAATTACAAATGCAGTTTAATGAAATGGGTCTCGATCCCAGGATCCTTAAAGGGATAATTGAAATGGGATTTGTCAGACCCACACCGATCCAGAAACAGTTTATCTCTGTGTTTCTGGAACAGCCCACCGATATTGTCGGGCTCGCACAGACCGGAACAGGAAAAACGGCAGCCTTTGGTTTGCCTATCCTTCAGAGAATTGATTCCCGACAGAGGGTACCACAGGCTTTGATTCTGAGCCCTACGCGTGAATTGTGTGTGCAAACAGCAAAAGAATTAAAAGATTACGCTAAATATCTGCCGGAAATCGAGATAATTCCTGTTTACGGCGGCGCTGAAATTGGTCCGCAGCTTAAGGCTCTTGCTAAAGGGGTACATATTATCACTGCAACTCCCGGAAGGATGCATGATATCATCCGAAGGAACAGGGTCGATCTTTCAAAAATATCAGTTCTCGTGCTTGATGAGGCTGATGAAATGCTTAATATGGGATTTAAGGAAGATGTAGATGCCATACTTGACCAGACTCCGGAGACTAAGAATACACTGCTTTTTTCCGCAACCATGCCTGATGAAGTGGCTGAAATCGCCCGGAATTATATGAATGATCCTTTTGAGATAGCAATCGGAAAAAAGAATAGTGGTGCTGAAAATGTAGAACATATTTATCATGTGATCCATGCTAAAGATCGCTACCTGGCGCTCAAAAGAGTTCTGGATTTTGTTCCTGAGGTTTATGGTATCGTATTCTGCCGTACTCGTCAGGAAACCAAGGAAGTCGCTTCCCAACTCATCCTTGACGGGTATAGTGCCGAAGCTCTGCATGGGGATCTGAGCCAAACCCAAAGGGACTATGTAATGGAAAAGTTCCGCAACTGCGGTGTTCAGATGCTCGTTGCAACCGATGTTGCAGCACGCGGGCTCGATGTAAATGATCTTACTCATATCATTAATTACGATCTGCCTGATGATCTTGATAATTATACCCATCGCAGCGGACGTACAGGGCGGGCAGGAAAATCCGGCATTTCCATATCGATCATCCACCTGAAGGAACAGGGAAAGATTAAAATGATCGAAAAGGCAATTGGCAAAAAATTCGTGCGTAAACCAATACCCGGTGGGAAAGAGATTTGCGAAAAGCAACTGATGTTTATTACTGATAAGCTCCAGAAAGTTTCCGTTAATGAGGATCAGATTCATCCGTTTCTGTCATCGGTATATGAAAAACTGGAGCACCTTTCCAGGGAGGAATTGATCAAACATTTTGTTTCTCTTGAATTTAACCGGTTCCTCGATTATTATGGCAACAGATCTGATCTGAACAGTCCTGATGTACAGGAAAGTAAGAAAAAGGGGAATAAATTAGAAGAATTATCCAAGTTTCGTATCAATGTTGGAAGATTATCTGGAATATCGCCCCGTGAAATAATTACTTTTGTGACTGAAGTAACGGGGAAGAAAAATGTGGAGATTGGCAGGATCGAACTCTTTAAGAAATATTCGATAGTTGAAGTTGATCAAAGCGTATCATACGAACTTCAGAAAAACAGCCGTGGTATGCATTTCCATGGGGTTTATTATGATGTGAGAGAAATAAAAAATTTCTCTGCCCAAAGAAACGGACAGGCCGATGGAAACGAATTCCGTGAAAGAAAGAAATCAAAATCCTATGAAAAGACAGGAGCCGGAGAATTTCGGATAAGAAACAGGAAGAAGAGAAATTATTAACAAGGATAACTGTGTTATAATTTTATACACATCACTTCAAACCCGGTGGGCCGGATGATTGAAAATTCATGAGCACCGGTAGTAATTTCATATGTTTTTTCTTCCCCAGGTCTGAGTTCGTCAATTATAACCTTTTCATTTCCTGCCTTAATAATATAATTTTTTAATGTGTAACTTGGCAATCCTAATTTCCCATACAAGGTAATGGCAATCTTTCCATCATGTGAAATGATCTTTTTCACTTCAACCGGAGAACTTATATACTTCAGAGTATCACAGGAAGGTTTTGGATTCAGATTGATATCACATACGCCATGAACACGCTGGGGATAGCTGTATGTATTATCTTCTCCCATTTGCGTTCGGTAATCATTCAGGCAGAAATAAATTGCTCCTGCAATGTTTGGCTTTGAACCATAGATAGCAATTTGCCTTACCATTTCCCTGATCCTTCGGGGATCGCCTCCTTTATGTACAGGTTCACACAATCCCCATTCCGAAATGGTAAGCGGTTTATCAGGAAATTCCCTTGCAATCCTGTCGAGCTGTTCCGGTACGACATCGAGGCTTTTTCCATACCAGGTGCTGAAATATTCATTAAACATCATCATATCAAAATCGGCCGATGCATCAGGAAGGGATTTACCTTCACTGGGAAAGCCGAAATGAAGATTATTAGTAACATAGTTTACAAGCCTTGATGGATCTATTGCCTTTGCATGATCGTAAAGCTTATTGAGTGCTGCCTTGTTAATCGGATTATGTCCCTGCAACTCGTTTCCGATTCCCCATGCTATAAGTGAAGGATGGTTATAGTGAGCATCGGTCATTTCGTCAAGATGCTGCATCCCCCTTTGCAAAAGCGTATCGTTTAAGATTGTGGTTGCTCCCCAATAGGGTATCTCTTCTTCAACTAATATTCCATGACGATCGCACCAGTCCAGTACAAATTCATCTTGCTGCCAGTGAAAACGGGTAAAAATACAATTCACATTCTTCAATAAATTCAGATTCTTTTCCAGATCAGCATGATTTTCAGCCATTCCCCTTTCAAGAGTCGATCCGGGCATCCATTCTACTCCCATCAGACGAACCGGCTCTCCGTTGAGGATATATCTGTTGTTTGATACTTTAATACTTCTGAAGCCAAAGACTGTTGAATATTCATCTTTTTCAATGTCGTCATTTATAAGTTTGACATTTAATTTATAGAGATTCGGCGAATCAAAATGCCAAGGTCTGATTTTATCAAAATTCAATGTACAGGTAATTGAACCGTTTTCATAATTCCCTGTAAGGTTATCATTAAAGATCCGGTTTTGTGCTGGTTGATTTTCTTCAGTAATTGAAGCTTTTAATATTAATTTCGAAGGATCGATATTGCCGGGATTCAAAAAATTCACTTTAATGAGAGCCTTTCCTTTTCCGCTGGTTAAAACCAACGGCAATTCAGGTTCAGCAATAATATGTATATTGCGTATGGCATGTTTGTTAGTAATTATTTCATAAACATTACGATAGATGCCTCCGTCGTTGGCCCAGTCATAACTTTTGAGCATCGGTATGCTGCTCCTTGAAGGTGAATTATCAGCACATACAGTCAACCGGTTTATTCCTTCTTTAATAAAAGGTGAAATGTCAATATAAAAACGATTATATCCTGAACCTAAATGTTCACCGGCCTTCTTTCCGTTAATGAAAATCACTGCATCATGATTTACGCCATCGAATTGGATTCGTGTCGTTTGTTTTAATTGCTCGTTTGAGACCTCAAATTTCCTTTCATACCAACCCTTTCCCCAGAATTTTTCCAATCCTTTTTCTGCATTCCAGGTGTGAGGTACAGAAACGATCCGAGCCAGATTTTCTGGCAGACCATTTTCTCCCCACTTCTCAGAGTCCCCTTTTGAAGCAGTGTCAGCAATAAATTGCCAGTTACCGCTTAGAGATACTTTTTTACGCATTTGCGAATCTTCTTTTGAAGTACAGGAAGCAATGGCAATGATTGCAATTAAAGCCCAAATGTATAAAAATCGGAATTTATTCATGACAGGCAGTTTTTCATTTAATATAATATCTCATTATAGGTTTAGAAGAAGATCTTTGTTCTGCTACCTTGAATCCAGCCTTTTCAAATACGGATGGAAAACCTGTATAGGCAAAGGCATCAGGAATATTTATCGCGTAAGGATTCACAGGATATCCTTCCAGAATCTTTACCCCTTTGAACTTGCAGTATTGTATAGCCCCCTTGATCAGTTCCAGAAGAATTCCTTTCCTCCGGAAAGCTTTGGCAACGAAAAAACAGGGAATTGACCAAACCGGCTGATCATCTATTCGCTTCCATACTTTGGAATTCTCTAACCTCAGATACACTTCTCTGGGCGCAAGCGCACACCACCCAGCAGGCTCACCATCTATATAAGCAAGAAGTCCTGTATTTTCGTTCTTTTCAACAAGCACCTTAACTGAAAGTTTATTCCCCTGACCCTTATTCTGATTAAAATCAGATCTTTTTAAACGCCAATACATGCACCAGCATCCCCCGCATGCGCCCCGTTCACCAAAAAGTTGCTCAAAATCATCCCACCGTTTTGTATCAAGGGGATATATCTCAAGTTTTATATCCGTATTGGAATAAATGATCACCTAAGCAAATAATTAATTGATTAATTCCTGGACGATTTCAATCGCATCCGTAATGCATTTCTCACAAACCTTTTCATGAATATTATTATCAGCGAAATACTTCACGCCTTCCTCTGTTCTCAGATCACAATTAATCAGCATTTTGCATTCAGTGGCACCATGGATGGATTTGAACTTTTCATCAAATTTTTGAATCATCGCATACGAACTTTCTTTCCTCTCTTTGTTGTCCATATACTTTTTACAGGCATAAAGGCCAATCACCATAAATGATCCTGTTACCGCCCCGCAGGTTCCCTGTAGCCTTCCCATTCCTGCGCCAAATCCGATCGACAGTTGTAATGCAAGCTTTCTGTCTGCCTGGAATTCATCCGTAAAGGCTGATAGTACCGACTGTGCACAATTCAATCCTGACCTGAAAGATCCAGTGGCAATTCCCGATTTTTGTTTCAATGAATGGTCCATCAATAATCTATTTCAGGTACTTAATAACGATTTCTATTAGTTTTTAAAGTATAAAGATAAAGAAGATATCATCAAAAGTATTGATTTTCCTTTAGATATAAAACAATGTCAGAATTATACATTAAAAACAATACGGCTTCATATTGTTTTGCAATATGAAGCCGTAAATTGTTCGCTTTGGACAATTAGTGGAAATTTATCTCCGCCTTAATTAATTGATTGAATAAATTTGATTCAATGGTTCATTTATTTGTTGATATACCGGACTAAGGATTAAAGAGATGAAACGGGAGTCAAAGCATCAGTATTTAAATTCAGCTTCCTTGTAATTTTTCCTATTTCAGCAGGTCTGATATCCCCCCGTATTCTTATCAGAGTATTTTCTTTGCCTCCTACTACTATCAGCAATTCAGATAATTTATCCTTTGATACACTAATCCCGGAAATTTTCACCCATTCATCTTTTTGTTTTACTTCCAGCAAAACTTCGTATTCACTTTTATTGAAAAAGTCATCCGATTCAAGTTCTTTATAGAAATTGAGAGTTTTATTCAGATTCTTGTCTTCAACCGTAAGAATCTGGATACTATTTATCGTTTATAATAAATCAGCTTCATTCGATGAACCCGTGAGGCGGCAAAAAAATCCTGCCAATTTTAAGGGGATGTATCCCATTTTAAAAGATTCAATCCCTTCTTTATGGCCGTACTTACTGAACAACATGTCAACTTTATGGCTGTTCTGGCTTATACCCAATAATGGAATAAGCAACAGCAAAACCATCATATACACAAGGCGTGCGTCTGTGTTGTGTGTGAGTGTTCTTTTCATATCCCTCTTGTTTGAATCATTTTATTTAGCCTCATTTGAAGGTTTTGGGACATTTAGATTCAGAGAGCCGGTAATTTTACCGATATCTTTCGGATTTATAGTGCCATTGATACAAATCAGAGTGTTTTCGTTACCGCCAACCACAAGAAGCAATTCTGAAAGTCCTCCGTCTTCGCCAGGCTTACCGTAAAAGCGCACCACTTCGCCCTTTTCAGTGACTTCCATCAATGCATCATAGTTGTTGTTTTTGAAAAAACCATCGGCCTCTAATTCCTTGTAGAAATTGATGTTCTTGTTAAGATCCTTATCCTCAACCGAAAGAATCCGAATTCCCGTCAATTTTTTAAGCATTTGTGCTTCCTTATTTTCAGGATTACTGGCCTCGCTCGCAAAACTCAGCAATTTGCCGCTGATATTAACAGTTGTGAATCCCTCCTTATTGGCATACTTATTAAATAGCTTGTCAACAGGGCTTTCATTTTGAGCCATTCCTATAAATGGAATGAATAGAATCAATGATATCAAAAATTTTTTCATGGTTATTTGTTTTAAAGTTCTTTATTCAGAATTTCCATTTTATTAAATCCTTTCTCAAGCATTTTCATACCTGAATAGAAAGGTGTTGCTGCATTCTCAATTTTCCCGATCGGTTTAAGCTGTGTAAATCCTTCATTATATTTGCCGGCCATATAATCAAGGGTTTTAACTGCCGCTTCATAAGCCTGATCAGGATCAGTATAAGTATCTTTTAAATGATCCTTATTACCGTAATAATTAATAGCCAGTAATCCAAGAATAACAGAAGCCGCAATTGCTGAAATAACTCTTATCATCAGCCTGTACTTTGTTTTTCCCCTGTTCTCCGATTCAAGGATATGATTCATTATATCATCCTGGAGATCAGGCAAAGAAGCAATATTTTGCATCTCTGAGAGATCTTTTATCCCTCCGAATAAGGTAATGTATTGCTTCAGGTTTTCATCCACCCTGTCTGAGTTAAAATAATTGATCAGTTCATTTTCCTCATCAAGAGTTGTTTCAGCCTCAAAGTATTTGTTCAGCAATATGTTTATTCTCTGTGATTCCATAATTTTGAATTTTTAGCATTTCGTCACGAACCTTTTTCCTCGCCCGTGAAAGATTTACCCTTATCGCATTGATCTCCATCTTCATTATATCAGCTATCTCCTCAAATTCAAGAAGTTCAATATCCCGAAGATGAATAACTGTTCGCTGCAGTTCAGGCAACCCGGCAATAATGCGCCTGGCAAGGTTGGCAGAATCATTATGTTCGAGATGATCATATTCTTCATGTCTTTCAATTGAAATATTGTTTTTTCTTAAATTTTCCACCCTGATCGTCCGTCGTTTGCGCGTTAAATCCAGACATCGGTTTCTGATCATACTAATGGCAAATGCTTCAATGTTCTGAATCTTATCCAACTCATCACGTTTTTGCCAGAGTTTAAGAAAAATATCCTGCAGCACATCTTTTGCCTCTTCTTCATCCTGAAGAATCTGAAGAGCAATTCTCAGCAGTCTGTTACTGATCGGAAGTACACGGATTTTAAATTCGCCGGCTAACATGAAAACATTTTTCCAGGTTATTTTTTAAAGTTAAGACGAATAATTATGAATATCATTACATCCTTCCGGAAAATATTTTTGCGATTTGATTCTTAAACAATATCTCCATTTCTTATCCATACTAAAACTATGCCAAGACTGATGATTATTCGTAAATTATTCGTAGTTTATTCATAGATTATTCGTATACTATACGAATGATCTACGAATAATCTACGAATAAACTACGAATAAACACCGGAGATGGTACGGGGGAAGAACCGGTGTAATAGCGGGATTTGACACTGTCTATTTAGCCCAATGATCAATACGATAGCAATAGGATCAGCAATCAGTCGAAACGAATGGCCTTATCAGGTGAAATGCGGGAAATGTACCACGATGGAACAAGTAACATCAGTGTCGTTACCAAAAGGGTCCCGATATTGAGCAGTATAAGAGGGATAATTTTGAGATTAATAGGCACTGTGTCAAGGTAATAGGAGGTGGGGTCGAGTTTAAAAATCCCAAAGTGATACTGGATAACACAAAACAGGATCCCAATTATATTTCCCCATAACATCCCTTTACCTATCAGGAATACAGACAGATAAAGGAATACCTTACGAATGCTCCAGTTTTCTGTTCCTATGGCTTTCAGTACGCCTATCATATTGGTTCTTTCAAGGATAAGTATCAGCAAACCGGAAACCATGTTAAATCCGGCCACGAGAATTATTAATGTAAGGATAATCCATACATTCATATCCAGAAGATTCAGCCAGTCAAATATTTGAGGATATTTTCCCGTAATGCTCACAGGACGGAGAATCGATTGTTCGTTATCACCGTAATTAATTGTTAATGCACGGACTTTACTCATCATTTTATCCAGATCATTAAAATGATTGATGGTGATTTCAAATCCGCTGACTTCATCACTTTTCCAGTCATTCAGTTTCTGTACCTGACTTATATCTGCCAGAACAAAAAGGCGGTCGAAATCTTCGAGGCTGGTTTTATAAATGCCGCAAATACTGAACCGTCGCATACGCTGGACATTTGAACCTTCATTCAAAAAATAGGTATAAAGAGGATCACCCACCTTAAGTTTGAGGGTTGTGGCCATTTGATTGGAAATTAAAACTTTGTCCGTGCTCCCGGTATCAGATACTGTAAATGTAGTGCCTTCAACGAGGGACTTTTTGAAAAAGGTCCAGTCAAAATCGCTTCCTACACCTTTGAGCACGATCCCCTGTATGGCATCGTTGGTTTTAATGATGCCGGGTTTTGTGGCAAAAACTTCGACATGTTTGATCCCGGGCATTGCTTTTAATTCATTCAGCCATGGCTGGTTCTCCGAAACAGGATTTGTAGCATAAGAGGCATTGGAGTCATAGCTGACAAGTTGGATATGTGATCCGAATCCGATGACCTTATCACGTACTTCCTTTTTAAAACCGGTCACTATGGCCACTGACATAATCATTACCAATAATCCGAAAGCTATTCCGAAAACTGCGATCGAAACAATGGATTTAGAGAATCTTCTCACCGAACCCTTATCGGCAAAGATTCTTCGGGCAATGAAAAGTTCAGTGTTAAAACGAGACACAATAAGGAATTAAGAATTAAGAATTAAAGAATTAAAAATTGTTTCTGTAAAATTAGTTAAAAACAGTGAACAGTAAGCAGTGAACAGTAATCAGTATATTTCAGCTTATCCTTTGCCGTCAGCTTTAGCTGACGGAACAGTAAACAGTAAACGATTACTATTTAACTGACAGTATTTCGTCTTACAGTCCTTCAATTCATAAATTTGGTTATTTTTATCCTGAAATGGGATAAAAAATGAAGGTTAGAGCTAAAAAAAGTCTTGGACAGCATTTCCTTACTGATGAAGGGATTGCAGAGAATATTGTAGGAAGTCTCAAAATGTCCGGTCTTGAAAATGTTCTCGAGGTAGGCCCCGGAACAGGCATTCTTACAGGATTATTGTTGAAACATAAAGAATATGAAACCACGGTAATAGAAATTGACCGTGATTCTGTGACATACCTTAGAAAAAATTTTCCACAGCTTGAAAACAGGATAATCGAAGGGGATTTTCTTAGAACTGATCTTCATTCAATGTTCAATGAGCAAGGGGTAATTAAACAATTTGCCGTTATAGGAAATTTTCCTTACAATATTTCTTCTCAGATTTTTTTTAAAATCCTTGAAAATAAAGAGGCCATACCAGAAGTGGTTTGCATGCTTCAGGAAGAAGTGGCACAACGCATCTGTTCGGCACCGGGTACCAGGGCTTACGGAATTCTAAGCGTTTTTTTACAGGCCTGGTATAATACGGAATATCTTTTTGGAGTACCTCCCCGGGTATTTGATCCTCCACCTAAAGTTCAATCGGCAGTGATACGTTTGATACGTAACTCAAGAAATGAATTAGGCTGTGACGAAAAGCTTTTTCAGAAATTGGTAAAACAGGCTTTTAATCAGCGCCGTAAAATGCTGCGTAATAGTATAAAAAGTATTTCTCCAAAATTAGCACAAATGGATTCGCTGTTAATGACCAAAAGGCCGGAGCAATTATCGGTAAAGGAATTTGTGGATCTGACGAATGAAATTCAGAGGGTGAGAGAGTGAGAAAAAGTGAAAAAGTAAGAAGGTGAGATTTTCTTATTTTCCAATCTTCTCAATTTCTCAAGCATTCACTGATAAGACGCACGCCGTGCGTCTCTACTAATCCCTCAGACTGTATTCATGGCTGTGACCGGATCGAGATGGGAGGCTGTTCTTGCGGGTATGATCCCAGCGATCAGACCGATCACGATACTGATAGTGAGTCCCAGAATAATATTTCCAAACGTAAGGGTAAGTTTGAAATCTGTAGTTTTACTTATTATGAATGTTGCAAACCAGATTATCCCTAAACCGACAGCTCCGCCAATTAAAGAAAGAACGCTTGCCTCGAACAGAAATTCCAGAAGGATAAACCTGTTTTTTGCACCCATTGCCTTTTGAAGTCCGATAAACTTGGTTCTTTCACGGACAGAAACGAACATTATATTCGCGATCCCAAATCCTCCAACCAAAATTGAGAATCCACCGATTATCCATCCTGCAATATTAATGACCTTAAATAAGTTATCCAGTCGACCTGCAATTAAGCTAACATCGTTCAGGGCGAAATCGTTCTCTTCGGAAGGTTTTATTCGTCTAATTGAGCGCATAATTCCTTCCGTTTCATCCATCAGTCTTTGGAGAGGCACTTCTTCTTTACCTTTTATGATGATTGTCTGACCTATATCCTGACGAGGATCGACCATTCTTGCAGCGAATTTGACCGGGATAAGCACCCGGTTATCCATACTGGTGCCAAACATATCCTGTCCCATTTTCTCAAACACACCCGTTATTTTAAGCTTATAACCCTGAATCTTTAATGTTTTTCCGACCGGTGATATTCCACGAAAAAGTTTTGTATTTAATTCAGAACCAATCATAGCAAAGTCTAAAGATGAATTAAATTCTTCATCTGAAAGCGGTCTTCCGTATTGAACTTTAAGATCCCAGGCATCGATAAGACCAGATGAGGCGCCAAGGATGGCAACATTATCTGCAGTGTTTTTCCCGGCCTGAACTGTGCGAACAAATCCGTAATTGAATACCGCATAATGAGCAAGGTCTGAACGTCTGAGAATTTCGCGGGCTTCATCCAATTGGGGGACAGGCCGGTTAAGATATTTCCACCAGGGGTACTCTGATTCACCGGGTGGCGGAGTCCAGGGCCATTTCTGGATATAAATCACATTTGAACCTAATTTTTCCAGATTCTGGCGAATCGTTCTTTCAAGCGAATCAATGATTGTGAAGACAGAGATGATACAAAATATCCCAATGGTAATTCCCAGTAAAGAAAGCACAGTGCGAAGCTGGTTAACAACCAATGAATTAAAGGCAAAACGCAAACTCTCGAATGTTTGACGAAGGAAGAGCATCGATTAAAATAATAATTGCATAAAAATATCAATTTTGTGCATGAAAATATAGATGAATGGATTGCATAATAATGTTAAATTTAGGGAATGAAAACTCACAGGAAACTTAATCCTTTTTATTACTTTTGCGTGAAATTATTAATGATTTTATAATGAATGGGTTAAAGAAAATAAAATCAGCCTTGATCTCAGTCTATCACAAAGATGGGCTGGAAGAAATTATTCAAAAACTCAATAATCTCGGGGTAAAATTTTATTCTACAGGAGGAACAAAGCAATTTATTGAAGGATTAAACATCGCTGTCACGGCAGTTGAATCTTTAACAGGCTATCCCTCTATTCTCGGAGGAAGGGTTAAAACATTACATCCTAAAGTATTCGGTGGAATATTATCGCGACGGGAACGGGAAGATGATATGAAACAATTGAACCAATATGATATTCCTGAAATTGACCTTGTTATTGTGGATCTGTATCCTTTTGAAGCCACCGTTGCCTCAGGCGCTTCAGATGACGAAATAATTGAGAAGATTGATATCGGCGGGATTTCCCTGATCAGGGCGGCTGCTAAAAATTTCAATGATGTATTAACTATTTCCAACAAGGGACAGTATGAAGGATTCCTGGAATTACTGAATGAAAAAGCAGGAAATACTTCATTTGAAGACCGGCGAAAATTTGCACTTGAAGCATTTTCTACTTCCTCTCACTATGATGTTTCCATATATAATTGGTTTGCAGGAGAATGGCCTATGGATTTTAGACAAAGTTACGTGCATTCAAAACTTTTGCGTTATGGGGAGAATCCTCATCAAAAAGGTAAATTCTTCGGGGATTTCGAATCCATGTTCAAGCAGCTTTGGGGAAAGGAAATATCATACAATAACCTGCTTGATATTGATGCGGCAGTTAACCTGATTGATGAATTCACGGATACAACATTCGCTATCCTCAAGCACAACAACGCATGCGGGTGTGCTTCAAGGCCATCCGTTTTGGATGCTTATAAAGCAGCCCTGGCCGGTGATCCGGTCTCTGCTTATGGAGGTGTATTTATCTCCAATAAAACATTAGACCTTTCGACAGCCGAAGAAATTGTCAAGATATTCTTTGAGGTAATGATTGCCCCTGATTATGAAGAAAAAGCTCTTGAACTTCTGAAAACGAAGAAAAACTTAATTATCCTTTCCCGCAAAAAGATCGATCTTCCGAAGATTCAGTACAGAAGTGTTCTGAACGGACTTATTTTCCAGGAAAGGGATTTAAAACAGGAAAGTATAACTGATCTTAAAACAGTAACAAAAATATCTCCGGATCCATTAAAAATTGATGATTTATTGTTCGCCAATCGTTTGGTTAAACAATCAAAATCCAATACTATTGTGTTGGCAAAAGAGAAACAATTGCTTGCGAGCGGTGTGGGACAGACCTCACGGGTGGATGCACTGCGTCAGGCGATTGAAAAGGCAAAATCCTTTGGATTTGATTTAAACGGAGCTGTGATGGCTTCCGATGCTTTTTTCCCTTTTCCTGATTGTGTTGAAATAGCTAATAACGAAGGAATTAAGACAGTGATTCAACCCGGAGGATCGATCAGAGACAATTTATCGATCGAATATTGCGACAATCATGGCATGTCGATGGTTATTACCGGATTCAGACATTTCAAACATTGATTATAAGCAGTTAAAATAAAAATATACTAAACATGGGCCTATTTTCGTTTCTAACTCAGGAAATTGCCATTGACCTTGGTACAGCCAATACAATCATTATTCATAATGGAAAAGTAGTAGTTGACGAGCCATCGGTTGTCACTATAGATATGAAAACGGATAAAATGGTTGCTATTGGCGAAAAGGCACGTCAAATGCAAGGGAAGACACATTCAAATCTAAAAACTATCCGTCCTTTGCAGGATGGTGTAATTGCTGATTTTAATGCTGCTGAACAGATGATCCGCGGGATGATTAAGATGATAAATCCGAATAAGCGTTTCTTTTCTCCAGCCTTAAAAATGGTAATTTGCATACCATCAGGATCCACTGAAGTAGAAATCCGTGCCGTCCGGGACTCTTCAGAACATGCTGGGGGAAGGGATGTTTATATGATTTATGAACCTATGGCGGCAGCAATCGGTATAGGGATTGATGTAGAAGCTCCTGAAGGGAATATGGTTGTGGATATTGGAGGAGGCACAACTGAAATTGCTGTAATCTCCCTTGGTGGAATTGTGACTAATAAATCAATTCGCATAGCCGGGGACGACCTTACAGCGGATATTGTGGAGTATATGCGCCATCAGCATAATATTAAAATTGGCGAAAGAACGGGTGAGGATATAAAAATCAATGTCGGATCGAGTTTATCTGAACTTGATGATCCACCTTTGGATTTTATTGTACGGGGCCCAAACCAAATGACTGCCTTGCCTGTTGAAATACCGGTTTCATATCAGGAGATTGCACATTGTCTGGACAAGACTATATCAAAAATTGAAGCTGCTATTCTTAGCGCCCTGGAACAAACACCTCCGGAACTTTATGCCGATATCGTAACACGAGGCATTTGGCTTGCCGGTGGTGGTGCATTACTTCGGGGTCTGGACAAAAGGTTATATGATAAAATAAATATTCCATTTCATATTGCTGAAGATCCTTTGAGAGCTGTCGCGCGTGGTACAGGAATTGCATTAAGAAACGTTGATAAATTCTCTTTTCTGCTCAGATAATATTCATTTGTTGAGGATTTTACGTCGTTCCAGTTATATATGAGGAACCTTTTTAATTTGATAATCAAATATCATTTTTTCCTGCTGTTTGTTTTATTAGAAACAATCAGTTTCTCATTGGTTGTCACCTATAATAACTATCAGCGTAGCAATTTTTTAGATTCCGGTAATGTTATTTCGGGAACAATCCTTGATTTGGCTTCTTCATGTACACAATATTTCGGTTTAAAAAAAGTCAATATCAAACTTGCCGAAGAAAATTCTTTATTAAGGACGGCTCTTCAGCAGCAACTGTTAAAATCAAATTATGGCAACCCCATATTGATAGATTCGTTGTATCTTTCAAGTCTTGGAAAAGATTCTCTTCAAAGAGCCAATTTCTATTTCAGAACGGCCAGGGTAATCAATAATTCTGTAAATCAGCAGCATAATTTTATTACTATAAATAAAGGAAGAATCGATGGCGTTAAAACAGACATGGGCGTTATTGCCGAGGGACATGTTGTCGGATTGGTAGTAAATGCATCTGACCATTACAGTACTGTCATTTCCTTGCTCAATAATCGCTGGAAGTTAAGCGCCAAGATAAAGAGCAACAATTATTTCGGATCGTTATCCTGGGATGGAAGGGATTACAGGAAAGCATCCTTAAACGAGATCCCCTTTCATGTTCCTGTTCAAAAGGGAGATACAATAGTTACAACCGGATTTTCTGCAAGTTTTCCGGAAGGAATGATGATCGGAACTGTTTCGGATTATTCAATTGGCAGCGGCAGTAATTTTTATAAAATTGAGGTTACTCTTGCTGCAGACTTTAAGAACCTTGTTGTGGTGGGTCTAATAGAGAACAGGCAAAGAAATGAAATAAACCAACTGGAATCGAAAAACAGGAATGATAACTAATATCTTTAAATATTTCAGCATCTTTTTAGTTTCTGTTTTTCTTCAGGTACTGATCTTTAATAATGTGCTTATAGCAAGGATGATTTCTCCATTCTTCTATATTCTTTTCATTATTTTGCTTCCATTCAATATTCCACGGGCATTGTTACTTTTTTTAGCTTTCGCACTGGGCTTAAGTGTTGATATTTTTTCCAATACAATTGGTGTTCATGCTTTTGCATGTGTTTTTCTTGCTTTTATTCGTCCCGGAATACTTTCGCTAATAGCTCCGCGAGAGACTCTCGAATCTGTTTCTGAACCCAGAATAGAAAACATGGGGATTCAGTGGTTTGTGGGATATGCCGCTTTGATGATTGTAATACATCATTTGATCCTATTCTACATAGAAGCATTTACATTTGAAGATTTTCTTTTCACATTTCTTAGGGTTATATTGAGCTCAATATTAACTTTAACCCTGATTGTATTAAGTCAGTTTATAATTTTCCGAAGATAATTTGTGTTATTCGTTTCCCGATAATCCGATAACTATCGGATCGGGATCGTTTAATTCGTGTAATTCGCACTATGGACTTATTCAGTAAACGTAAATATTTGATCACAGGAATTTTCATCGTCGTTTCGATAACAATTGTCTTACGACTTTTTTACATACAGGTGATAGATGTTTCGTATAAATTATCTGCCTCGAGTAATGTTCTTCGCCGTGTAATAAATTATCCGGCAAGAGGACTAATCTATGACAGAAAAGGCAAACTGCTTGTTTATAACCAGGCTGCCTATGATGTCCTCGTCATTCCCAAAGAAATGAAAGCTTTTGATACGTTGGGTTTTTGCCAGATTGTGGGTGTCGAAAAAGAGGAATTGATCACAGAATTAAAAAAGGCAAGACTTTATTCAATGTATAAGCCTTCACCGGTGTTCAAGCAATTATCTTCACAACGTTATGCTGTTTTGCAGGAACATCTTTTCAGATATCCGGGGTTTTATATTCAAGCTCGTACTGTCAGACAATACCCCGAAAGAATCGCAGCACATGTGCTGGGTTATGTTGGTGAAGTAGATCAGAAAAAAATCGATACCAATCATTATTATGAAAGTGGTGATTATATTGGCATTACAGGTATTGAACAAACTTATGAGGATTATCTCCGGGGAGTAAAAGGCATCTCTTATATGATGGTTGATGTACACAACAGGATTAAAGGTTCTTTTGAGAAGGGCAGACTTGATACGGCCGCGGTGATAGGGAAAAACCTTATTTCAACTCTTGATAAAGATTTGCAGAGCTATGGGGAAAGGTTACTTAAAGGAAAAGTGGGAAGTATTGTTGCAATTGAACCCGCAACAGGTGAAATTCTGATGATGGCCAGTTCGCCTACTTTTGATCCGGCCACCTTTGTCGGACGGGAAGGTTCCAAAGCACGTGCAAAACTCATGTTTGATCCGCTTAAACCGATGTTGAACAGGGCTGTAACTTCATCCTATCCGCCGGGCTCCACTTTCAAAATTGCAAACGCACTCGTTGGTTTGGAGGAAGGCGCAATTGATGAATTCACAAGGTTTACGTGTAATGGTCCGGCTTCATCGCCAATAAGGTGTACTCATATTCATGAATCTCCCCTCTCATTGGTTGCAGCCATCCGGGAGTCCTGTAATTCTTATTTTTATCAGGCATTCCGTTCTGAGATCAATCATTTTAATACAGCAGCCCAGGGGTTGGAAGAATTCAGAAAGCATTTATCTGAATTTGGCATTGGCAGAAAGGTTGGCGCCGATATTTATTCGGAAACCTCAGGAAATGTGCCGGATGTTGCTTATTATGACAAATATTTTGGATCCGGGCACTGGAATGCAGTTACAATAAGATCCCTTTCTATCGGGCAGGGAGAAATGTTATTGACTCCGTTACAACTGGCAAATATGACTTGTATTGTTGCGAACCGTGGGTATTATATTGCTCCCCATGTAGCAAGGAGTATCCAAAATTATGACGGATCAGAAAAAACTTTGGAATTTGAAAAACATATGTTGACTGCCAGCCGTGATAAATTTGACCTGATCGCTGATGGAATGGAAAAAGTTGTCGAATCGGGAACAGCAAGTGCAGTTGCAAAAGTTGACAGTCTGACAATTTGCGGAAAAACCGGGACCATTCAAAATCCCCATGGGGAAGCTCATTCGGCTTTTGTCGCCTTTTCGCCTAAAGACAATCCCAAAATAGCAGTCGCTGTTTATATTGAACAGGGAGTTTGGGGAGCCCGGTATGCAGCTCCTATTGCCAGTCTTATCATAGAGAAATACTTAAAGAATAAAATATCACCAAAGAGGAAGTACCTGGAAGACAGTATGCTTAATTCTGATCTTATTTCCACAATGAAATTAGAAGTAGGAGATTGAACAGCAGGAATAATATATGGCTAAATCTTGACTGGTATACAGTCATACTCTGGTTGATCCTTATATTGATCGGTTGGATTAATATTTATTCTGCAGTTTACAGCGAAGAACATAAAAGTATCCTTGATATGGGTCAACGTTACGGCAAACAGTTGATTTGGATTATTGCTGGGATTATTTTAGCAATTATTGTTTTGAGTGTAGACAGCAAATTTTATGTTGTTTTCGCTTATCATTTTTATATAACAGTCATTGCACTCCTGGTTTTGGTTCTTTTGTTCGGAAAAGAAGTAAATGGCGCAAAGGCATGGTTCGAATTCGGAGGATTAGCCTTACAGCCTGCTGAACTTGGTAAGTTTGCGACCTGTCTGGCTATTGCCAAATATATGAGTCAGTTTGATTTTAAAATGCATGATATACGGTCCTATATTGCACTGGGTAGTATAATAATCCTGCCAGCTTTATTGATTATTCTTCAAAATGATACAGGATCAGCTATTGTCTTTGCAGTTTTTCTATTGGTATTTTATCGGGAAGGTATGGCAGGAATTATTCTTTTCTGGGGTCTGGCCGCTGCACTGCTATTTATTCTTGCCTTATTATGGAACCAGTTCCAATTACTTCTGTTTCTTGTTGTCAGTTCGATTATAGCTTATGGATTTATCCGTCAGAATCTCAAGGAAGCGTTCAAGGGTATAGTAATTCTTTCACTTGCATTTGGGCTTTTTATATTGGTTAACAGGTTTTTCAATTTCGGGGGATCTTTATTTCAACTTCTGATCGGTTCCTTATTTGTTCTAATTCCTGTATTCTTTTACTACGGTTTAAAGAATCATATCAAAAAGGTTTTTACTGTTTTTCTGTTTTTTATTTTCTCAATCGGGATTACGATGTCAGTCAACTACTTTTACAAAGATGTATTGGTTGAACATCAACGTCAGCGCATTGATCAATTACTGGGAATTCGTACAGATCTGCTTGGAGCCGGATACAATGTAAACCAATCTAAAATAGCAATTGGATCAGGAGGTTTAGCAGGCAAGGGATTTTTAAAAGGAACTCAGACAAAATTCAATTTCGTGCCGGAACAGAGCACTGATTTTATTTTCTGTACAATTGGCGAAGAATGGGGATTTATCGGTTCCTCAATTGTAGTTGGATTATTCCTTATTTTACTAATACGCCTGATATCTTTGGCTGAAAGACAACGTTCCAAATTCAGCAGGATTTACGGATATGGAGTAGCCTCTGTTTTATTTTTCCATATCGCTATAAATATTTTGATGACAATCGGATTTGCCCCTGTTATTGGCATCCCTCTCCCCTTCATAAGCTATGGGGGATCTTCATTATGGGCTTTTACTGTTTTACTTTTTATCTTTCTGAGACTTGATGCCAGCCGCAGCGAAAATCTTCGGTAAAAACAGGTTACTATTTCATAGTCTATTAGGCTGAAGACTGTTATGCTATAAGTCTTTTGATTTTGAATTATTAGTGATGAGATATGAGGTGTAAATTTTACACTACACTAATCTCACCTCACTCGTCGCTCATTTTTCTTCATTCAATCCTGACAGTCTAATAGTCTTCATTATTAAATTAATCTCCTGATAACTATATAGGTCAGAAACAAAACAATTGTTACTATGGCCAGGATCTTCAAATTCTTATGAAATATAGCTTTAACCCCTTCCCTGAATTTGATTACAAGCATTGCCAATAATAAAAATCTCAATCCCTGGAAAAAGAATGTTGACAATCCAAATCCAATCAAATTAACATTTAATGCCCCGGCAGTGATAGAATATGCCTGATAAGGAATTGGCAGAATTATTGACAAGAAAAAAATGCCATAACTCCATTTGTGATAAAGTTCTTGTGAATGTTGATAGAAATCAACCGTAAAACCGGGTATATGATTAAAAAAATAGTATGCCAGTTCAGTAAATCCACCTTCTGTTTTTATCCATAAGAAATGACCAATGCTGTAACCTACAACCGATCCTGCTACCATACCAAGTGTGGCAATCAGAGCAATATAGCTTTTTCTAAAGGGATATAATAATGACATTGTGATAAATATAACTGTAGTCGGCAACGGGAAAAATGAAGCGTCGATAAAAAGAAACAGGAACAAGACCAGTACACTATACTTGTTCTTTGACCATTTTAAGGTCCAGTCCCATGTCTGTTTTATCAGTCTCTTCATTCCAGTTTGAGTACTTTATCAGGTTATTTTTGTGATTTAAATTTCTTATCTTTTGTCCAACCATTTCACTTCTTAAACAAATATACGGTTTCAATTTGTGTTGAACGGGGAAATTTTATAGTCCTGTACTACTACGCTGTAAGACTCAGAAATCAATCTGATTCTGAACAATGCCAATATGAATACACTTATTCTTTAATTTTTATATGTATTCGGACAATTGGGAATAAGGTTTCGGAATAATTCATCAAAATAATTGAAATTAGCCCCATCTTTTTGTCCTGACTTGTCCCCTTTAGTGCGACAAATTTAGTTTTTGAATAATTTTCATAAAATCGGGAGAGATTTTAGTTCTTATTTTAATTTCCTTATTGGTTAATGTATTGAGCAGTCTTGCGTCGGTGACTTTTTTTGATTCGGTGATAAATTTTTTTATTGATATATTGGTCTGAAGTTCGATGTGCTTTGACACTGCCAGTGCCATAAAACAAATTAGAATGTGGAGTTTGATGGGGTCTTCCTTAAAATGGAATATGGGCCTGGTCTGTAAATCATTCTTGGAAATCCTGAAGGCTTGTTCAATTCTGTAAAGCTCATGGTAGCGTTCCATGACGGTTTTATTGCTCAGTACATTTTCTTCCAGATTGGTGTAATAGCCTTTGACCCCCAGTAGTTTTCGGGTTTTGTCAATGAGTTTTTGATTGAGCTCAAGGTTTTGCCCGTTTGATTTGGTAAATTTTAATTTTTTATTCTTCGACGGGTTTTCTACAATGTATTTTGCCTTTTCGATTTGTATATCCATTTCGTGTTTATCTTTTCGATACCGTGACGAAGAGTAACTGCAAATCAAGAATCCGTTATCTGTTCTGATCCTGATGCTTTTGTCATCTTCGCGAGAGATATTTCTATCAATCTGCTCAATGTGTTCATTGGACAGGTTTCCCAACCTTGCACCAACAATGTAATTGATGTTGTTCTCTGTCAACTGTTTAATGTTTTCAGTGCTAATCATTGCTGCATCAGCAACTACCGTAAATTCTTTTACTGAATGTTTTCGAATAAAATCATTGACAACGGGGATAATCGTGTGCCCTTCGAAAGTATTGCCCGAAAATACCTCGTAAGCAATTGGAAACCCTTCTTTTGTAACCATCAATGCCACTAAAATCTGTGGCTGTTGCGACTTGTTGTCTTTGGAAAAACCGTTTTTCCTGAGCCCATCTTCCCCGAAAGTTTCAAAATACAAGGTCGTTACATCATAAAACAACAAATCAAAATTGAATGAGTAGTTCTCTTTTGCAAAATTTACTGCAATCGATTCAATTTCCGATTTTAATTCGAGCCATTTTGATTGAGACTTATAATAACTCTGCCTTCGGTGTGTGATGCCAAAACAGGTGTCCAAAAGTTCTATTGAACGGAGTTTGGAAGCCGGTTCTATCATCCTGACAATTACCAAATCCAGGAGCAACTGTTTTTTTATCCTGGTTATGCCCATCTTGTTCATCAATCCCCAAACAATTTCATAGAAAAACGTATAGTAAACACCCAGGAATTCACTTTTATCGAGGTAAAGCAGGTTATTGAATCTGGTTTCTTCAAATAGTGAAAGAGCAGGTAAATAGTTGTCAATAAAATCCTGGGCAACTAATTTTAAATCTGCAATCTCCTTGTCGGTTTTGCCAGAACCGATGTGCTTATAAACAATACGTCTTCTGTTTCTGTAATAAACAACTTGTACAGCTTGTGAATCGGATGCAGTCTTCACCACCCTTATATACAACATAAAAATCGCCTTAGTGCGACAAATTTAGTTTTTTATGATGCTATTTGGCTGATTTACAACACATATTTTTTCAGCTCTTTAAGGGGGGAGACAAGTCAGGAAAATAATTGAAATTAGCCCCATCTTTTTGTCTAATCTCAAATCTGTTCAATGAAATATGGATCAATTTTAAAATAAACAATAAATCAAATCCAACTTCTTATTTAAAAATCAGATAATTAATAGAATAATAAATAATAAATGAATTCACTATTGTTTTGATTATCCTTCACTGGCTGTTTTACAAAGAGAAATGTATTCATTCTGTTCTCCGCGTCCTTTTGGAAGCTGACTTCCTGTTTTCCAGGCATTCATTGCTTCTTTTCGTTTCCCCATCGATTGAAGGGTTTTACCTTTCCAATACCATGCCTTGGCGGTGGGATTGCTTTCGGATTTTCCGACATTCAGTCTCTCGGGGAAGGTCAGTGCAGTCTCAAAAGCTGATAAGGCGCCTTTGTAATTTTTCTTATTGAATAAAGCAATTCCTTTTCCAACATTGGCTTTATTAAAAATGTCCCATGTTATGCTTGAACCTTCAGCATTGACAAAGTAAGGAGTATTCATCAGCACGCTGATACTCTCATCATAACGTTCTGCATCCAGTAAATCCTGTGCCAGATCTATGACCACATCATTACGCTTTCTGCCTTGAACCTGAATCTTTTGAAGAAGAGAAATTGCATCGGCCCTTTTCCCATTATCAATTAATTCTTTTGCAAAATCCCGGTAAAGGGTCTGATCAGAGGGACGGTCTTTAATGGCATTGCTGAAACAGTTTTCCGCCTTTTGATAATCCTTCTTTTGTGTCCAGTAATAAATAGCCAGATTCCTCCATGGAATACTCAGTGAAGGATCAGCGGCAATAGCCTTATTCCAGTATTCGGATGCTTCTTCAAGCCGTCCGAAATTGGCATAAAGATTTCCAAGCTGATAATTGGCAAGGGCATCACTTGGATTCACTGAAAGAGCGTATTTTAAAGCATCCTCTTCTTCTGCCCTGGATGCAAAGACAAAATCCTGGTAATCTTTCGAGGCTTTTTTCAGATATTCAGATGCTTTTTCTTTATTGCCAAGCCTGGAATTCAGATATGCCAACTGATATAGAACCATCGTGTTCTGCTTCTCGGGAGGAACATTATTTACACAAGTAGATTCCAGTACACTGGCAGCCTCTTTAAACAGACCAAGATCGGAAAAGTAAAAACTGCTTTCCATAACTTCAAAATCCTTCTCACCAATATATCCGTCAATTTCAGAAGCTTTTGTCTCGATATCGTTGTCAATGATTGCCGATAAAAATTTAGGTGTCAGCTCTGACGGATATTTATTAATCCTTTCCTTAGCAAGGGTATTCGCTTCAGATTTCTCACTGTTGGCATATTTAGCCAAAATAAAATGACTGAATATCCTTGCATCATTTTTATCCCCATCCATTGCTCTTTCAAACTGCATAACAGCTTCGGGATAATTATTCTCAAGCATATATCCCCTGCCGGCGAGATCATAACCAATTCCTACAGTTCCCACACATCTCGCTGCCTTAAATCCGCAGTGAATAGCATCTTCGATCTTGTTTTTCCTCAGATTGCATAATCCAAGAAAATACCAGGCAAGACCGTCATCATTAGGGATTTGGTTCAAAGCTGTCTGCAATCTTTCAGCCGCTTTATCGTACAGACCTGCTTCAAAGTCGAGGATAGCAAGATCTCGCATGGCGCAAAGAAGATAAGGATCCTTGCTCAAAGCCTGTTCATACAACTTTCTTGCCTGTATACGGTCAAGTTGTCTGTCTGCTTTTTGGGCTTTTAGACAAATTTCGCTTGCTGTCAGACTGTCGTTTGATTTCCGGTAATAGGAAGGTTGTGCAGGACGTTTTACATCAGGAATCGGCAGAGGAGTATCAAATTTTGCAAGTTCAAGCCCATTGGAGGTTTCAATGTCAATAGTGACAGGCTGGGGCACCTGTCCCAAATTCAAAGTGGATGAAGCTTCAGGTGACAGATCAACATTAACAGACTTAATCACTTTATCACCAGCAATAACCTTCACAGACGCCGAAGGAATTTTTTCCGTTGCAATAATTTTTAATTCTAATCCTTTGTCATCTCTTTTGGTGTTGACTGCTACTTTCTCGGTGGCAAATTCAAATCCATCACCCAATCTATGAACCGGATACCAGCATTCACGCCAGTCGATAGAAGCCCCTGGAATAAACTTACCAAAATCAGACTGAGACATAAGCGGACCGCTCTGTACCTCTATATATTTACTGCCATCATCTGCAAGGCTCTTTTGGCTGATTGTCCCGTAATCTCCCGTTCCCCAGGTCCAGGCCTTTTTGCCGGGATGCTCATGATGATTGGCAACCTGAACCATTCCAAAATCCGAATCCACATCATAAGCTCCAAAGAAATCATAGGCCGCATTGACTGCAAATATGGAGGAAGCTTCAACGTAATTTTTAGTCCATGATAAATCGATGCCATCATTTACAGGCCAGTTAAAGAATCTCTCTCCTCCGTGATCTGTTCCAAGACGCATGGGATAAATAAAACGTGTTCCCCTAACCTGTGGAAAAGAAGTATTGTTCCAGAAATAATAAGGATTCACAGCATCGGTAGGATTATACATCCTGATAGTTTCGTCGAGAAAAGCTTTTCCGGGATGAAGGCTTACTCTGACAACCCATGTGGTCCGCAGACTTTGTTCAAGGTTGGACACTTCGATATAGGCAGTACCATCAGGTTCCTGTCCTACCAATCCATCGACAGGGGACATAGTTGTTATTGTATGGTTCTGAGGCCCTGCATTCCATTCAACTCCTCCTGCGATGAAAGCCCCGCGCAAGGCAATATTGCTGGGTTTGATCACAGGATTCATGTAAAACATATTCTTGCCGGTGGTCTTATCCAGAACGGAAAAGATTCTTCCTCCCAGTTCGGGGAGCATAGTGACTTTCAGATATTCATTCTCTGCAAAGAGTGCCTTGTATGTAATATTTTTAAGTTCTCTTCCAAGGTCATCCTGCATGGTGTAGGGATAGATTTTAGGCCCCGACCTTCTTCCGGCGTCCATAGCCCAGAATTTAGGATTGATATCGCTCTTAAATCCATAGGTAGGAATAACGATTGTCCCTTCCCACGCCTTTGCCTGGCCGGATGATTTTCCCGGTAAGGAAATAATGAACAATGCCGCCACCATTAAAAGCGCTGATTTCATTAAAGATTTACGCGATGTTCTGCAAAGCTCCTTATCCTTAATCCTATAATCCTTTAATCCTATAAATCCTGATACAGATTTCATTTATGATAATTATTTTAGTTTATTCGTAATTCGTAATTCGTAATTCGTAATTCAAAGGACCGGCAATATGATTCTGCTGTCATTCATTTTATCATGATAAATACGAACCGTGGTTTTCTGAAAATCCGAATCCTTTGCATGATAAATATCAACATATTTTTGCGGATTGCGGTCCACAAGAGGGAACCAGCTGCTTTGAACCTGTACCATAATACGGTGTCCTTTTTTGAATACGTGTGCCACATCCGGCATGGTATATTTGACCTCTGTAACTTTTCCGGGCACAAAAGGCTCCGGTTTTTCAAAGCTTCTTCGGTAGCGTCCCCTGAAGATATCCCCGCGAACCAGCATCTGGTATCCTCCCATGATGTAATCATCGTCACGGCTGTACCTGAAATTATCGGGAAAGACATCAATCAGCTTCACCATAAAATCGGCATCCGTGGTAGATATACTTGCTTTTAGATCGGCAGTAACGGGTCCGGCAAGGGTGACATCGTCGGTTAAAACATCCGTCTCAAAAACAAGCACATCGGGCCTTTCGGAGGCAAAACGCTGATCGTCCGTCATATATTCAATAGTCCGTTTGCTCTTAATCCCATCGGTGTAGGGCACAGGTTTGGCAGGATCGCTGATATACCCTGAAAAACTCGGCTTGTCTGAAGAGGCTTTCTCCCAGCCCAATTTTCCATCCGGAAGAAAGTATAATGATTTTTCCTTCTCTCCCAAAGGAGGCCATTGGGGATACTTTTCCCATTTGTTTATTCCGGTAAAAAATACATTAGCCTCACTTATACTGTCAGGAGAACCTTCCCCTTTCAAATAGTAATTGAAAAAAGGGATTTCCAGATGTGAGGCATACCATTCGGTGGTATTGCTGCCGAACTTTATATGCCCGAGATGCGTCCCGTCATTGCTTGCCCACTGGCCATGATACCAGGGGCCGATAACAAGCTTATTAACCGTATTGGGGCATTGTTTTTCAATGGCTTTATAGGTATTCCATGCGCCAAAGCAATCTTCAGCGTCAAACAGCCCGCCTACCTCGAGCATGGCCGGCTTGATATTGTAACAATATGATCTTGCATTTCTTGCCCTCCACCAGGCATCATAGTTAGGGTGCTGCATGATCTCATTCCAGAAACCTACCGAGTCGCCGGTAAGCTTCGTAAAATCAGGTATGGCGCCTGTTTTCAGAAAGAAGGCGTAATCATCCCTGATCGGGGTTTTGAAATTGGTTTTATAAGGCTCTTTTGTTGGGCTGGGCCGGTAATTGCCAAATCCCCAAACGGTATAAAAACTAAATCCATCGAGTATCATAAATGCTCCGTTATGATGCCAATCGTCCCCTATAAACCAATCTGTTACAGGAGCCTGGGGACTGACGGCCACCAGTGCCGGGTGATTGCACAGAGCCGCTTCGGTGGAATAAAATCCCGGGTAGGATATCCCAAAGACTCCAACCTTACCATTATTGTCTTCAATGTTTTTCACCAGCCAGTCGATGGTATCGTATGTATCGCTGGCCTCATCAATATCTTTATTTGTTTTCTTACCCTTTATAAACGGCCTTACATCCACATAGGTCCCCTCGCTCATGTATTTGCCTCTCACATCCTGGATCACCATGATATAATATTCCCTGAAATATTCCTTGTAATGATTCGACCAGAAATTCCTGAAATTCTTCTCTCCATAAGGACGACAGGAATAAGGGGTCCGGGTCATCAGGATGGGATGTTTTTCCGTTTTGTCTTTAGGGATATAAATGGAAGTAAACAGCCTCACCCCGTCGCGCATGGTGATATATTGTTCCTGTTTGATATAATTGTTTACTATCCATGTCGAGTCCGCATTTTCGGCTTTTACTATAAAAGGGAAAAGCAATATCAGGATAAGAAGGTACTTCATATTCTTGATTTTAAAACTTTGCTTCAAATGTAAAAGAAATATTTGTCCCAATAATTGAAGTTTCGCATTAAAAATCAAACAAAAGACAAATTACAAAGATTCCTCATTCCGCTTCGCTTCATACCAATGACAGATTTTTTAGAAGTGCCTTTTGATCTCGCTTCATGAGCTGCCTCACTTCGTGTCGGCATGACACTTTTGTTCTGAGGGCTGGGGGGTGATAAGGGGCGGCGGAGCCGCCCCTTATCACCCCCATTGTTCCGCCCAGGTGTCATTCCGATGCGCAGCGAAGCGGAGTGAGGAATCTTAGATATTTATCCCTTGAAGTACTTCCTGTCATCATTGCATCATGCCCCATTTTTAATGGGGTAGGCGTTCGGAATCTTGTGAAGATGAAGACCGCCTGCCTTATTTTGCTCTTCCTCTCGACGAGAAAGGTTCTTTCAACCCGTTCTCCAGGAAGGCCGCAAGGGTAGTGTAATAAATCCTCAGGTTCTCATCAAACGTCCATCCGGCTGCAGTAGGTTGTTCAAAAGTAAGAGCGAGGCCGCCTGTAACGATGGTAAAAGCAGTATTCAGGTTAATCCCTGACCTGCTGTTTTCGGGAAGGACGGGATTGGGCCGCAAGCCTGCATTTTCCAGGGCATCGTGAACCAACTGCTGATATTCCCTTGTGCGCTGAACATGAAGGGGATAGTCCAGATATCCTGCTCCCATCACCCTGGCGCCGATCTGATGCGAATGCATATTGAGCATCAGGTCAGCCTGTTCCCGCGCCGCAAGATCGAGCAGTCCTTTACCCTCGTTTTGTAAATGCCCCGGAACTACGTCGTACTGCAAATTGTAACCCAATGCATTCACGTATCCGCCGGGGTGTTCGACCTTATCCATTGGAAGAGGCTGAAATCCTTTACATTGAGGGTAGCCGATAGTCCTGCCGTCTTTCCATATACCCTGGCTGGCGCGCACGAAAGTTGTATCATCAACGCCTTTCAGATGATCGGGCGAAACCGACCTTCCGTCCATATTCACGCATGGAAGGATGATCAGGCGGTATTTACTGATAAGCTCAAGAAGATGCGGATCAGTATAACCTGTTAAATCCTTTCCGGTTTCAAGCATGGTGATCAGGTTCACCGATCCTGCAGTGCTCTCGGGTTCAGCGCCGTGAACACAGCAGACCACCATCACCACTTGGGGACCGTTTGCATGAGTATAAAATGCTTCGAGATTGCGTGAGTCTGCAGAAGAGGCCCAGGTACTTGTGCCCTGTTTCGCCTGTGTCCCGCCGTAAATAACCGCCCATACAGGAAATCCGCCGGGAGTAGTGGCAATCTGTTCGTATTTACCCTTTTTCACACTGCGCACGATAGCGGTGATCTCGTCGGGCCTCACTTTCCAGAATGCCGGGCGTTCAACCAGCCCGGGAGTCTGAAACCGCGGAAAATGTTTAATTGCCTTGGTATTCTGAGCCTGAATTTTTTCTGAACCCATCAGCAGGCTCATCAGTACAAGGATGGAAATAAATGTTTGTCTCATAGTCTGATATCTGTTTTTAAGGTATAGTTTGAAAAAGTGTAAATACTTTCTTTTTTCCTGACGAAGTTAACTTATTCCGGGCAAAAAATCCATAGCTGAATTAAATTAAGGTTCTCACTCATCGCTGAGACAGAGTTTAAGCTCCTTCTGAATCGGATTGCACCGAAACAAAGCAGCGCCGCCGGTAAAAGATCTAACCCATTCCTACACCTGTTTATCCTTATACTATCTCCCAATCTCATTCAGTACAAATTCAGTATTTAATCTGTATTTATTCGGTATTCACTAAAGTAATACTGAATAAATACTGAATATGTACTGAACAAGGTACGAAGATAATACAGCTTTGGTATTATCATGATAGGGCTTTAAGACATGCAAAACAGAATTTTAGATCAATCAAATGTTTTGCTGATCAGGATAATATTTTTCAGGCTGGTTTGCTGAAAGTTGAATAATTTTATGTAATATTGGGAGAAGGAAATGAAATAATAGATGGACATTTTAAAACATTGAAGTCTCGTCATATATTCTTCATAATTCTTAAACTTAAACGAGAAATACTATGGATAAAGAGTACTTTTCCTTTAAAAAAATGTTTTTGGCATACACAATATGCAGTGTACCTTTTTCATTATTGGCAGGTTTATTGTTCTCTATTTAACGCTATTCCGATAGATTTAAACGAGACAACTTATTATGGCCGGAGTGGATTCATTTTATCACTCGTTTTTATTCCTTTTATTGGATCAGTTTTTAGTGTAACTAATTGGTTTGCACTAAATTTTGGAGTTTTATTATACAGAAGCTACTTGAGGATTATAAGAAATCAATAAATCAATGCGCAGGGGTGACCCCTACCCCCAAAAGAGTTCTGACATTATTCTTAATCAGCAATTCTGCACATCGGCACATCAACACATCAGCACATTACCGCATCAGCATATCATCACATTAATTCCTTCATTGATCCCGGCACATTTTTTCCCAAGGGATGGTTATAAAAATAATTAATCCTGATGTAAAAATATTTACTCTAATTTTAGTTCAAAACTTCCAAATCACACAGATTGCAAATCTTAATATTACATAAATAAATTTATAGATTCAATCAATATTGTGTCTAAGCAAAAGAAATACAACACAATAGAATTTATTATTATATATTCTTTACTAAAATTCACATTTATTAACACAATTGGCACGATATATGATATTTTAATGAGGATAAAGGATAATAAGAAGACCTATGAAAAAGAAACTTGCAATCTTATTAATGACTATTCTTACAGCAGGATTGGTTATTGCGGTTTCCTGTACAAAAGAGGTCAATTCACCTGAAAACGAAATAACATCTTTAAAGGGAAATTTATTACTGAAATCAGCTTCCCTATTGCCTGACTGCAGTTCTGAATGTATTATACCCGGTTCAGAGGTATATTACAGGAGAACAGAATCAAATACTGTTTCCAGGGGCGGTAAAAGCGGAACGGCAAATTCAAAAACTGTTTATATAGAATATTATAACACTAAGACAGAATTTGTCCTGAAAGTCAAAAGCAGTAATGGCTGGTCAGATTTAATCATCGACGGCATTCCCAAATGGACTGGTGGACCTGTTGAAGCGGACCAGTGGGGTATTTACAGAATTCCTCTTGCAGAAGGTTGGAAAGCCTGTGATCCGGTCAATTTTAATTTTCAAGTTGCAGGAAATGGTCCTCAGGCTTCGTTTACAGTACGTTACAATCTTATCGGAATTTGTTCTCATTGTAAGGAACAATTCAGTTATGAGATAAATTTTGACGGCACATATACTTTTTCCTACACTCCGTCTGAAGATTATACCAATGCAAAGGTAGAGTTCACATTTGCCCAATCGGATCAGGTTATTGTATCAGGTTTACCCGGCTGGACCACAGAGGGGCAGACAAAGATGAAAATCATGGATCTTGTCAAGTGTCAGACATACGAATGGATTGTTGGTTTGAGTCCCAAATGCGAAGGACACACCGGCAGCAACAATCTTTGGACTGACTTCAGGATAAATGATATGTCAAAAAAGAATATTTCGGAACCCACACCCAATATTACATCAGATTGTCCCTGAATAGTTTAGGTAAGAGATGATTTGGCTTCATTTATTTTTTAATTGACTGTTAATCTGTTTTTTCTGAGCGAATAAAAAATCCCCTGCTCTAATGAGATGCAGGGGATTGCATTAACCTTTTAATTTAACTAAACTAAAAACCAATCAGACAATTTAAATTTGTACAAAATCCATACCAAATATTTATTAAAAGAATTAAAGACCTTTTAACGATAAGTTAAAGCACAATTTATATTTGAACTGCTTTATAAAAACAGAGAAGACCCATATACAGGGCGCATATGAGTCCTCACATAAGAAAAGCAATTTACTAAATTCATATAAAAGATAAGACAAATATTTTTAATTTCCAATCCTTTGCAGGCAGAAAATCATGAGATCATGGTTTGTCAGAACAAATTCATAATAATTTTTCAAGTCATCAGTTTACTAATCTTTGTAATATCAGATTTGCAAAATTTAATACGAAATGCATAGAAGCCAAAGAAATCTTTCATTTGATTTTTAAGTTCACCAAAATTCCCTTATTTTTCAGCTCATTATTTGAGAATCCAAACTTTGGAAAAAATAAACCGATATGAAATCGAATTCCAGCAAATATTCGAAAGGGGAGACACGGCGAAGCTTTATTAAAAAAACCACATTAACTGCCGGAGCTATTACGGGAGGCAATATTCTGAATCTTTCTTTCGGAGACGAAGGAAAAACATCCAATGAGGAAGATCTTCCCTGGTATCGTCGGACCTTAAGGTGGGGACAGACGAATATTACTGAGAAAGATCCGGTAAGATATGATATCAAATGGTGGAGGGAGTTCTGGAAAAAGACCAATACTCAGGGGGTCATTATCAATGCAGGAGGGATTGTTGCTTACTATCCAAGTAAATTTCCTTTACATTACCAGGCAGAATTTCTTAACGGCCGCGACCTTTATGGCGAACTGGCAAAGGCAGCTCATGAAGACGGGCTGAAGGTGCTGGCAAGAATGGATTCCAACAGGGCTCATGAACCATTTTATAAAGCCCATCCCGATTGGTTCGCTGTTGATGCTGAAGGCAAGCCTTACCGTGCAGGCGAACTTTATATATCCTGCATTAACGGCCCTTATTACGAGGAGTTTCTTGTTGGTGTTTTGCGTGAAATCATTGAAAGGACCAAGCCTGAGGGAATTACAGATAACAGCTGGAGCGGTCTGGGAAGAAACAGTATCTGTCATTGCAAGTACTGTCAGAAGAAGTTTTATGACAGAACAGGTAAACAGCTTCCCAAAAGAAAAGACTGGAACGATCCGGTTTATAAACAGTGGATCAGATGGAATTATGACCGGAGGCTGGAAATATGGGATCTGAACAACCGTACTACAAAGGAAGCAGGAGGGAAAGATTGTCTGTGGATAGGTATGAACAGCGGAAGTGTCTCAGGGCAATCCAACAGCTTTCGCGATAACAAGGAAATATTTGCCAGGGCTGAGATCATTATGCTTGATCACCAGGCCCGTTCAGACAGTTCAGGTTTTCAGAATAACGGTGAAGCCGGAAAGATGCTGCACGGATTGTTAGGGTGGGATAAACTTATGCCTGAGAGCATGGCACAATACCAGGCCGGAAGGCCTACTTTCCGCGTTGCCAGCAAGCCTGCCCCTGAAGCAAGAATGTGGATGATTGACGGATTTGCAGGAGGTATCCAGCCCTGGTGGCATTTTGTGGGCGCTTATCACGAAGACCGCCGGATGTATCATACCGTTGAACCTGTAAATAAATGGCATAAGGAAAACGAGTCTTATCTTGTGAACCGCCTGCCTGTCGCAAATGTAGGGCTGGTCTGGTCTCAGCAGAATACCGATTTTTACGGCAGGGATAATGCTGAAGAACTGGTCGAACTGCCTTTCAGGGGAATGGCCAATGCCCTGATCAGGTCAAGGATACCTTATCTTCCCGTTCATATTGATCATATTGAGCGGGATGCCTCCAATTTTTCACTGTTGATTCTTCCGAATGTTGCAGCAATGTCAGATAAACAGGCTGAGAGCATTCGTAAATTTGTCAAAGGAGGAGGGGGATTGATCGCAACCGGGGCGACGGGTCTGTTCAATGAATGGGGAGATCAAAGAAAAGATTTTGCCCTTGCTGATCTTTTTGGCGCCCATGCCTCAGACAAAACAATAAAATCTGCAGATCCCTCTGATTCAAGAACGATAAGTCGGACATTGCATACTTATCTGAGATTGTTCCCCGAACTGAGGGCAGAGATTTGGGGCCCTGAAACGGGAGCTGAGCCTGCAATTACTGAGAAACGTCATCCTGTATTAAAAGGATTCAGGGAAACCGATATTCTGCCTTTTGGCGGCGTGCTTGAAGAACTCAGGCTTGAAAGCAATGTAATTGTGCCATTGACCTTTGTTCCTGAATTTCCGATTTATCCGCCTGAAACAGCATGGATGCGGCATCCGAAGACGGATATTCCGGGGCTGATACTCAATACTTCAGCAGGAGGACGGGTTGCTTATATGCCCGCAGATCTTGACCGGCGATTTGGAAGGGATAACCTTCCTGATCAGGGAAACCTTCTTGCCAATCTTGTCAGGTGGGCATCCCAAAATTCATCTCCTCTAAAAGTAAAGGGGAAAGGCCTTATCGATTGCCATCTGTACAGGCAGGAAACCAGGCTGATACTTCATCTTGTCAACCTCACCAGCGCCGGGACATGGCGGGCTCCGGTCCATGAATTGATTCCTGTCGGGCCTCTTAGGGTAAAAATTAAGCTGCCTGAAGGAGTATCTCCCGAAAGTGTCAGATTCCTTGTAAGGGAAGAGCCTAAGAAGATCACAAATGAAAAAGGATGGATTTCTTTTAAGGTGCGGTCTGTTCTGGATCATGAGGTTGCCGTGATCGGGGGGTAAAATTATCAGGGAATTAAAATATTGAAGAAATAAAAAAGAATTATTTTATTGTTTACGATGGACCGTTTATTCTTTTGAATTCCATAACTTTGCTCTAATGTCAACCACGAATTAATTTGATATGGTAATTTAAGGATTCCACGAATTAAGTTGATAATTTCGTAATTCGTCTAATTCGTAATTCGTAATTCGTAATTCTTTAAATGGAGCATCAGACAAATCCACAGTTAGAACTTGCCTTCAATTTTCTGCAATACACCGGTCAGAATGTTTTTCTCACAGGAAAGGCCGGAACAGGGAAAACTACATTCCTTCAGGATTTGAAGCTAAAGTCTCCCAAGAGAATGGTGGTTGTTGCCCCCACTGGCGTTGCAGCCATTAATGCAGGCGGAGTTACGATACATTCTTTTTTCCAGATGTCCTTTGGACCTCAGATTCCGATGGATCCGGATCAGCAGATGAAAGACGGTTTTTCGTACCAGAATCGTCAAAATCAGGAAATAAGACGATTCAGCAGGGAAAAGATAAATATTCTGAGGAGTCTTGATTTACTGGTGATTGATGAAATCAGCATGGTACGGGCTGATATTCTGGATGGAATTGATGAAGTGCTTCGCCGTTATAAAAACCGTTATAAACCATTCGGAGGAGTCCAGGTATTAATGATTGGAGACTTGCAGCAGCTGGCTCCTGTTGTAAAAGAAGAAGACTGGGCCATCCTGGGCAATTATTATGACACCTGTTTTTTCTTCAGCAGTCATGCCCTGAAAAGATCAAAATTTGTAGGGATTGAGCTTAAAGAAATATTCCGCCAAAGTGATCAGCAATTTATTGAACTGCTGAACAAAGTCCGTCAGAATCAGTTGGATAAAGCCGCTCTTGATGAACTGAACAGCCACTATGATCCTGATTTCAAACCTGAGGACGAGGATGGTTATATTACCCTCACTACTCATAATTACCAATCCAAAAATATCAATGAGGGAAAGCTGGATCAGCTAAAATCTGAAAAATACAGCTTTACTGCTGAGGTAAATGGTGAATTTCCCGAATATTCTTATCCGACGGAACAGGAACTTGTTCTGAAGGTTGGCGCACAGGTAATGTTTGTTAAAAATGATCTGTCGGGGAAGAGGCTTTTCTTTAATGGTAAGATAGGGAGGATCATTACTATTGAAGATGACCTGATTGAAGTCATGTGCCCGGAAGATAAAGAATCAGTACCGGTTGAACGGCTTGAATGGCAGAATTGTAAATATGTCCTGAATGAAAAAACAAAGGAAATAGAAGAGGAGGTGATTGGTACCTTTAAACAGTATCCGCTTAAACTTGCATGGGCCATTACGATTCACAAAAGTCAGGGATTGACTTTTGAAAAAGCCATTATTGATGCAAAGGATTCATTTGCCCATGGACAGGTTTATGTTGCCCTGAGCCGCTGTAAATCACTCGAAGGATTGGTATTAAGCACAAGGATCGGGGAATTCAGCATTAAAAATGATACAACTGTTATTGACTTTACCGAAGATGTTGAAAAACATCAGCCCGGACCATCTGAATTCGAGCAATTTAAAAAGGATTATGCAGAAGAACTTTTAATTGACTTGTTCGATTTTAAATCTGTATTGAAATATATCAGGATATTAATAAAATTATGGGATGAACACAACGCTCAATTGATGGGAACTCTTGGTCCCGGATTAAAAGACATGATTTTACCCTTGCAGTCAGAGTTGATAGATGTGGCAGTTAAATTTGAAAGCCAAATCAGGCATCTGGTCTCAAAATCACCGGATCCTGAAGAAAACGGTCAGCTTCAGGAGCGTGTCAGTAAAGCGTCGGTCTATTTTTCGGATAAACTGGAACATTTAATCAGTCGCCCATTCTCTGAATTAACCTTTGAAACTGACAACAAGACAGTCAGGAAAAGTTTCAATGAAGTGTCGGATAAACTCGCGAAAGAAATCAATACGAAAAAAATATGCCTTGATTTCTGTAAGAATGGATTTAATATCAAGGCTTATCTTGAAACCAAATCAAAATCCCTGATCGAGGTATCCGAAATTGCCGGGACGAAAAAATCAGGAAGCAGCATTTTTACCCTTACGAAATATCCTGATTTCTACGCCAGACTAAAAAAATGGAGGCAGGAACAGTCAGAACTGCAGGGTGTTGAGCTAAGACGGATTCTTCCCCAAAAAACACTTTTAGGAATTGTTGAAAACTTACCTGCCACAAAGGCAGAACTTAAATCCATTGAAGGAATGGGTGGAACACGTATGCAGCAATACGGCAGGGAAATTCTTGAAATGGTAATCGCTTATCGTCAGGAGAAAGGCATGGAATTGCCCTTAGATGCAATGAAAGAAGCACAGAAAGCAGGTTTAGATTCAAAGACAACCAGTTATGAGTTGTTTATGAGCGGGAAATCGATTGCGGAGATCGCCGCTGAAAGACGAATGGCTCATGTTACCATAGAAGGCCATCTTGCCCATTTTGTCGGAACCGGAGAGTTAGAACTGGATAAGTTGGTTGATCCACAGCAAAGCCGTGAGATAATAGAATTTATTGAAAAAAATCAGCCTCAGAATATGTCGGAAGTCTTTTATTCTTTTGAAGGCAAATACAATTATTCACTGATCCGCTTTGTTCTTAAATATCTGGAATCCAACAGGGTAAATAAATTCAATATCAACTGAAGTCCTTTATCAATATTTATTCTGTTCCTTTAATTGCACTTCTCTCCTTATACGCTTTACATTCTATTTTGATGGCTAAATCATCAGTAAAAGGGGGAACGGTCAATTCGATTTGCCGCCCCAAACTTGTGGACTTCAATTCTGTTGTTTTTACAATTTGTAAGTTTGCCGGATCAATAAATGTAACAGTGTATTCACCATCAGGTAACCTGATTTTGGAATTTTCAGAAGAGACATGTTTTCCCGTTTCCTCGGTGCATAGGTAAACAATATTGATTTCCCTCGAAGGTTCGGCGAGATTGACGGACAGATATTCTTTTGAATTTGAATTAAATACTGTAAAATTTGGAGCCATTTTCCAGAAAGGAACCGATCTGAAAAAAGATGTAACAGGTTTCATAAATTCATGCCCCGGACCATTATAATTTGCATCATCAATACCTTCGCAACCTTCCCATGAATGCCACGTCCAGTGGCAACCAGCAGCATACCAAATCCAGGCTTGTTTCCGTCGATTAACAGGATCATCGTTCTTATGACGGATTTCTCTTCCCGATTCATTATTGAAAGCGGGCTTTCCGTGTGTATAAGTGTTCCGGGCAACCGCCAGATACCAGTCCTTTAAACCATATTCGGGTGAGGAACCCGTACAGGTATGGACAACAGCCATTCCCATCCATTTTTTATCCGGCCACAGAGCATCATCTGTAGTGCCGTCTGATGTGATTACCGGACGATGCCAGGGATCGTTATTATAAAAGAACCATCCCACAGAATCCTGAAAACTTTCATCTCTGTGATATTCATTCATTATCTCCCATGTCAGAACATTTGCGTACTTTCCCAAGCGATATACAATATTTTCCCAATAGGCTTTTTGATTTGGTAAACTGCCGGCTTTTTTCTTTAAGGTATGATAAATATTCAGATCAATCCCGATTCCGCATTCTCCGGCAAGTCTGATACGATCTTCAACTCTGTTCCAGTAATCTTCATTAAAACTGGTAAAATCAGGATGACCACGGGTGCCTCCCCATGGCCAGCAATCAATCTTTAAGTCGGAGAAATAGGGAGTTCCTTCCAAACAGGCGCGAATTACATTTACTCCCTCTGCTTTAGCTCTTTCCAACACTCCGCGCGGATCCCTGCATCCAAAGTAGGCCCATGCCGTTTTATTCAGAATCAGTATATGGTCCCCTTCCTTGTTTATCAGTTGATGCGTATAAACTGAATCGACATGAAACGGTGAAGTCCATGGTGAAGCAAATGAAATCAAATCAGTTCTCTTATAACCATGTTTCTTTAGGCTTTGAGTACATGAGAAGATTAAGGTAAGGAAGAGCACTATTAAACTGAATTTTTTCATCTTGTCCGACAATAAATGCGGGTTTTAATTTTATAAAGAAATATATAATCAGAAAATCTGAAAATCCTTTGGTATCATTCCACCCGCAATTAATACAACATCATCAAGTCTGCTAATTTAGTTAATAAATCGCATTACAAAAACCGGTCAGGTCTTGCCCTTACCTTTGAGGAATGAAATATAACCGTTCATTTTTATAATTTTGTAAACTATCATTATTAATCTCGGCTGTTATGAAAATCAAATCCGGAAACCTGCTTAATAAATTCTTTCCTGTGTTCTTTTTATTTATTCCTTTCAACTCGTCAATTCATACGAATTCGCTCCTGCCGGTTGGAAAAAAGGAATACCGTATCTATGTTAAACCCGTATCCGCCTCTTTCGATATTAACGCGGACTGGAACAAAAAACCGTGGAATGAAACAAAAGCGGATAAATTAGTGAACTACATGGGCGACAGGCCTGAGCATTTCCCCGATACACAGTTTAAAGTGAGATACGACAATAAAAACATCTACGTCATTTTCCAGGTAAAGGATCAGTATGTCAGGGCGGTGGCGAAGAAGATTAACGATACGGTATGGGAGGACAGCTGTGTGGAGTTTTTCTTTACTCCGGGCCCTGATGTCAGCAAAGGGTATTTCAACCTGGAAACAAACTGCAAAGGCATTTTTCTTTTCCGTTATAAAAATGATGTCGATAACAAAACCGGCCTTGTGGATCTTGAGGATTGCCAAAAAATCAAGATTGCCCATTCGCTTCAAAGAGATGTTGAAACCGAAATCACCGAACCGGTAACCTGGAGCATAGAATATGCAATCCCTTTTGAAATGCTTAATAAATATATCAAAATAGAAAAGCCCGGGAAAGGTGTACAATGGAGGGCCAATTTCTATAAGTGCGGCGATAAAACTTCCCATAAGCACTATCTTACCTGGGCGCCTGTCATTAATCCTACTCCGAAATTTCATTTACCCCAGTATTTCGGGTGGCTGCAGTTTGAGTAAAATCTTGTTAAGTTTTTCAGAATTCAGAATTTAAATATTATAGTGAGGTTGACTCAAAAGTTGTGATATTACATAGCTTCTTTGATCCCCTTTTTGATCAGCCACCAATTTATGGGAAAAGAAGTCAGAAAACCGCATATCATTGCTATCTGCATCATAAACCAAAAGAGAGGATTATCCGCCTCAAGTTTTTGATCGTAAATTAAGAAAATAGCAATGGCCATCCATCCATACATCCCGATTTGCCAAAATGTAAGTGAAAGAGAATCCGCTTTCAGGGCTGCTTTCAATACTTGCCGGGGACTTAATTTTTTCATGGGTTTTATGGCATAGTACTGAAAGATAATTCCAATGGTAAAAGCAAAGAGGTAATCAATAGTCCATTTCCCGATGAGACTGCTGCCAAAAATTACTACAGGCACAAAGGAGAACAATGATTCAGCGGCAATGTCGCCCAAAGTACATCCGCCTCCGCAATGTAAGGCGCCGATACTGACTTTTTGCCAGAAAGGTTTATCCTTATTCATGGATTTCATTTCTTCTTCTTTTTTCTGAACTGTTTTCCGGCCTATGGTAAAATAAAATAGTAAAGCAAGAATACCGGCATAAAGAGCTGTGATGGGATAGACAAAATTCATGATCATCATTTTTTGTTTGTTTCCCGAAAGGATATCTATGACAATGACCAGAAAACATACTCCTCCAGTCAAAAGGGAAATGACAGGTATGATTTGCGAATTAAGCATACTGTGATATAAATACTCAAGGAAAGAAACAATTAAATAGAAAAAAGGTTAGCCTGTGATCTCTTGTCCTGAGACAGATTTACATAAAAAATAAACCAATTTCAGTACGAATTAATCAAGTCAATTCAGTTCAGTTCAGTTCAGTTCTATATAATTGTTCTATAGGCTTGAGAATGCCTTAATTCCATCCTGACTGTTCTCTAAGAATCTTCGGAGCGCTTCGGTATAATAAATCAGGGGATAGAGTTTTTCGTCATACCATAAGGCGGCAAAGTAGAGGCCGATAGGGCTCGAGGGAAGGCCATCCTTATTGAATTTTTTATCCAGCCACTGAAATCCCTTCAGGCAGCTTTCTTCATTTGTTTTCGACAAAGCGCAAATTGAGAGTGATGTTTCCTCTAAAGAACCTTTTGTACCCAATGCACCGCCCCAGCTTCCGTCTTTGTTTTGCTGGTTTAAAAGCCAATTTCGGGCATTGTTCAATAGATTTTGTATTTCTGATCTCGTTTTATCATTCAAACACTTATAGTTAAGACAATCTGACAGGTAAACGGAGACCTTTGCTGTGCCATAGACCGGATTGGTTTTATCATCAGTTAACTGATTGCCGAACCAGAGGGGCAGCCATGATCCGTCTGCTTTTTGCTCTTTTTTCAGAAACTCCAATCCTCTTAAAGCGCTTTTGGTGAACTTGTTTCTTAATTTGTCCGGTAATTTATTTTCAAGTTTTTCGATAGTGGTCATCAGTGCATAAAAGGCATGACCGGTAAGGTCTGAGCAACTGCTGTCGAAAGGCAGCCTTCCCCAGCCGCGGCAGAAAGTAGGGAAACCGCCGTCGTTGTTTTGCTGGGCCAGGAGCCACTTACACCCGTTTATTAAGGCTTCTGTCTCTTCATCCTCTTCATGGTATAATTCAAGCAATGCAAGTATTGCTCCACAGGTATCGTCGACATCGGGCACTGATCCGGAATAGTTTGTCCAGCCCCAGCCCCCCGGGAGAGAATTGTTGAAAGGATGCCTTTCTTTATACTGAATTGAGAGAAGATGATTTGTCAGCTTATAAATTTCGCTTTCCTTTAAGAATGACTGTATACTCTTTCCAAGAGCTTTCACCGATAACGTGGTTACCCAGGTGGAGAGGTCAGTATCAATCGGCCAGCTTCCATCTTCCCTTTGCTGATTGATAAGAAAATTCAATCCCTTTTCTACCACGATGTTATTCTCATAACCGGATGAAATAAGGCACATGTTTACAAAGGCTGTCAAAGGAGTGGCTTCAAGGAAACCTCCGCTTGAGGGGACAATCCGGTTTAATTTCTTTAATGAAGGCTCAATAGCTTTATTCCTTATGAGGCCATCAGCAGGTTATGACGGCTTCTCTGTTTGTAGATAAATATTCCCATGGCTATCAATGCAGGAAGAGCATAACTGACAACCCGGAGATTAAAGAAACTGTACCATGAAGAAGGCAGAAGAACAAATTCAAAAGGCAGCTGAGGTATTTTCTGACAGCTTTTTTTATCCAGTACTCCGCAAATGACCAGCATGGAGAGGATAGGTACCGAAAAGGTGTAATCATTTCCGTAAAACTTTAATACGGATGAGGTTATGCTTTGCGGAGCCATACTGATGTTTTGAGATAACAGATAATTTTCCAGTCCATTGAGAGTCTCTTTTCCTTTTGGTGATTCTTTGTCGCAAAAGCTGACTGCGGCATAACTGAGAAGTGATGTGCTTACATTGCTTAGACTTTCGGGAGTATCACCAAAACCGCCGTCATTGTTGATATGCTCATAAAGCCAGTTTAATCCTTTCTCAATCTTTATCTCATATTCAGGCAACCCCTTTATTTTTAAAGCAACAATGGTCACCGCGGTTGACAATGCGCTGGAAGAAAGCCTTCCTCTCCAGAATCCTTCTTTATTCAGATTCCTGATCAGAAGATCTGCAAGCGTGTTAAGCTGTATTTTTAGTTGTTCTTTATCGGGCATATAATTAGTAAGTAATCAGTAATCAGACTAAAGAATCGTTCTCCATTCTCCGTTTTCCGTGTCTCCTGTTTCCTGTCTCCGGTCTCCTGTCATTCATAATTCATATTTTTACCGGATACTGAATGTAATACTTTCCCCTGCGTCACCTTTTTCGGGAAGAATCACTGAAAATGTTGTTTGATTCTTTTCCTTATCATAAGTTGAAGCCATGTCTCCTGACTTATATTTTCCTGAGACAGAAATGTTAATCTCCTTTTTAAGATGTGTGGGATCAGCAACGGAAAGCTCTGTCTTATTGTTTTCTTCTCTTAAAAGTACAATACAGGGAGAGTTGGCAGTTAAGACTTTTCCTGGTCCAATCTCACAATTTCCCGTCTGGTAAAATACAATGCCTGAATACTTTTCATTTTTTGTTGTGACAGCCTGCAGATTTTTATTGTTTGCAAGAATTTTAATATCATCAGCTTTGCCCTGAATATTTGTGCTTGTTGCAGAAGGTAAAACGAAATAGCAGTAAGAGGCATCCTCAGGTTTAGCTCCATGCTCAAACCATAACTGGAATATATCTGCAGTCAATTTCTGAGAAGACATCGGGGCTACCACGCGGTTCCATGCCCCGCTGCGCTGCCTGTTCTCCAGTTTAAGCGAAGGCGTTTCCGGGAAATAATATCCCCAATTGTCATGGATCACCCAATTCACTTTTTTCAGTTCGTGCAAACCTTTCGAAACAGGAGATATTATCCCGTTTGAAGAAATCAATACTTCACCATTCAGCAGGCTTTGATTGACTGTCGTGGCTACATCTTTATCAAGGTTTGTCTTTATTCCTGCACCAAGACAAATTAGGACATCATTAAAAAAGAACCACGATTTTTTGGCCGTAAGGCTGTCGCGGTTGTAAATCATCGCTGCGATACCGTTCATTCCGTCCGATACGCCCCCCACAAAATCACTGTGGTTCAGTAATCCATTGGTCTGCGGCAATTTTTTATTATCCTGGAAAGCGGTGATTCCGGGTATCTTTTTCCAGTCCCAGAAGGGAAATATTTCCCGGTATTCATCACCCGACTGATAAAAAACCGTTGCACCATCGCCGGTGTGATAGCCCTGGATGTTTTCATGATTAATGACTTCGTAACCTTTCACCCTTAACGAGGACATTTTGACTAGATGCATAAAAATCCTTCCGGCGGTGGACCATGTAATCGGAACGCCAGAAATTTCTGTTTCCCTCAAGTGATTGAAGATCGGTCTTGTATATTCAGCGGCATAATTGGTGATCGGCCTCTTCGGCTTCCTTAAAGATTTCTTCTACCGTCCTGGCCTTGCTTACCTGGGCATTGCGGAACAACTGCCTTCCGCAGGCGCTGAGATCGAAACGATTCTTCCAGACCACCCATCGCAACCCTTGCCTGAGATAATTGCGAAGGATTTCCATTTTTTCAGGACTAAAAGCAAATTGGGTACCTTCAAATATCGATGCCCACTTCACCATATCGCCTGCATAGGACAGGCCATAATTCCCGAACTGAAGCTGATGCCCATGCTGATGGAATGAATAGTCAGGCTGTATACCCTCATTTTCCGTAACAACGATTTCATTGGCAATTGAATTTGCAGCCTTTTTGATCATTTCGCTGTCGTTGGTCAGCACACTTCTGTAAACGACATTTCCCGAAAGCCATACCTTATTCTGCCCTGTCATTTTTATGGTCGCGCGGTCAAGGATCTTTAATCCTTCACGCATCTCCTCCGGGGACAACTCATCCTGTAAAAGGATCATCGTTTGCCCAAGGGACTGCGGAATCCCGATCTCCATCCACCACCAGTTGGGATTGGAGAAATCGTTTTTAAGCCAGTAATCGAGCACCCTGAGAACCTGTTTTTTTGTTTCCGGATTGTTATAATACCTGCTTTCAGGCGATTTGTAGTTTATGGCCATAGCAAGCAGTCTGCTCAGATGGGTCTGGGTTTGCCAGCTTCCGTTGGTTTTGTCCCGGTAATTCACGTCGCTGAAACTTCCGTCATTATTCAGCTTTGAAAGAAAATCGGATTCAGCACCTGTTGAACTGCTTCTTCTGTTACTGAGAATGTTATTGATAATGTTGTTCCGAAGTTTCGCTATCCCGGAGTCATCTTTTGTTTCTGCACTGCAATAGGTTAACAGGCAGAAATTAAGCAGAAAAATGATCCGGAATGCACTGATTCTGAATAAATATTGATATTTCTTTTTCATGTTTTATATATGTCTCTTTGTCTAATGTTTCCCAATGTTTCGGGATTCAATATTCAATTTCATCACCTCAAATTTATAATCACCTGAACCTATCTTGTATAATGAATAATTGCCTTCTCTTCCCTGAAAAACAATTCCTTCTGAACTTTCAGGCTCCCTGCCGCTTTCCGTGATTTTGCTCTCTGCATCCGAGGGCACATAAACATCTGCTGTCGTATTCACCGGCACACTGATATTCCAGATTAATTTGCCCTCTTTTATTTCCCAGTTGCTTCGGATCACGCCGTAAGGAGAATGAAAGGAGGTCCTGGCGTATTTCATCGTGCCGAACACCTGCGGCTTTAAAATAATATGCTTAAATCCGGGATTTTCAGGATCAGGATTGATTCCGCCGATGCCGTTGTAAAACCATACATCAAATCCCCCCTGGAAGGGATGGTTCCTGGATCGTGTCCCGTTGGAAGTCTCGTCAATAATCTTTTCTCCCCAGTATTCCCACACCGTTGTAGCGCCTCTTTTGAAAAGATCGCCGAAGCTGGGATAGGTGGTCTGATCCAGCATCTTCTGCGCCGCATCACCATAACCGAAGCGGCTCAGTTCACCGTATATGTACCGCGTTCCCATATGTCCCGTTGAAAAGTGCCAATTGTACTTTTCCGCTACATCCTTCTCCATGCTTTCCGCCACAGCCTGCTCATCACCCTTCGGAACAAGGCCAAAATTAAGGGCCACTGCATCGCCTGTCTGAGAACCAAAGCTCTTCTCTTCCTGATGATAAAAATGTTTAACAAATTCATCCTTAATACTATCCATCAGGATCGCATATTTTTTCTCATCATCCTTTTTCCCAATGACTTTGGCCATTTCTTTCATTAAAGCGGCATCATAATAAAAGAAGGCCGTGGAAGTCAGGGCATTGGGAGTTCTTTTCGATTTGACTGATCCCGGTTCAAACAAGTCACCCCATCCTTCCGAAATGATATAGTTTTTTGCTATTGACTGAAGGTAATTCATAAAAAAGGTCATCCCTTCATAATGTTCCCGTGCGACGGATATATCTCCATAGTACAAATACAGATAATAGGGTAACTGAATAAAGGTCGAACCCCAATCGGAAGAGGCCCTTCCGCTGGTCCTTTTACCGGGGGAGATATGATTGGGCGGACCTCCCCGCCTTCCTGTCTCGATATCTCTGACGAATTTCCTGATTATAAGAGGCGAGTTAAAATTGTACGACATCATTTCTGCAAGGATATCTCCCAGCCACTGACATCTCTCCCTGTGAGGGCAATCGGTTACAATTCCGTGGATATTGCTGAGTGTTGACCATAGAATGGCTTTGTGAATCTTATTGATCATCGTATCTGAACACTCAAAAGTTCCCGTTTCCTCAAGAGCCGTATTGACAACAACACCTTCGAGATTATCAAGTGAGGGGGTTCCCGGAAATCCTGTCATTTCAACATATTGAAAACCGTGATAGGTGAACCGCGGTTCCCAAACTTCGGTGCCAATTCCTTTGCAGGTATACTTATCCGTCTGGACAACATCGGTTGCATAAACTCCCGTACTTGCAGGATCGATCATGCCGTCATCAGAGACCGTCTCGGCAAAGCGAAGCTGAATGGTCTGTCCTTTGGGTGCTTTAACTTTTAGTTTGGCCCATCCTGCAAAATTTTGCCCCAGGTTGTACACATAGATTCCGGGTTTCGGGTTAGTGATCTGCACCGGTCTTTATTGTTTTTATTTTCTTTATAGGCTGAATCTCCTGAAATTCCGGTTTTCCTCCGGGACTATTCACCCCTTCTGCATTTTTCCATTTTGAATCATCATAACCGGGCTTATCCCAACCCGGTTTTTCTAATCGTGCATCATAAAACTCTCCCAGATAAATATTGTCAGAAATTATCGGGCCTGTAGATCCTTTCCATGTTTTATCCGAAAGGATATACTCATCTGTCCCGTCTTCATATACAATATGAATTTGTGCAATCATCCTCGGCTTTCCGTAAATCACATCGCCCCATCCGAATCTTTTGTTATTGACAGCCGTTTGATTGTACCATCCGTCACCCAGTATCACCCCAACAGCATTTTCTCCCCGGTTGATATTCTTCGTAATGTCATACACTGTGTAAAAAGTACGTTGTTCATAATCAGTCTGTGCAGGATCCAGCACATGATCGCCGACTTTGGAACCATTGATGCTCAATTCATAATATCCGGGACCACTGATATAAATCCTTGCTTTCTTAACCTTTTTGGCAACATCAAACTCTTTTCGAAGCATCGGCGCTGACTCGCTGTCGAAACCGATCCATTCTGCTTTCCAGTCATCAGGATTAAGAAGTCCCATCTCCCATAAAGCTGTCCTGCTCCAGTCGGATACCTTTCCGTTCTTATCCCAGACACGGACCTTCCACCAATATCGTTGGCCCGATTGAAGTGATGACCCATTATAGACAATATGAACAGACTGATCTGATTTTACTTTTTTGCTGTCCCAGATATTCCCTTCATTTCGGTTTAAGCTCTCTTCTTTATCTGATACAAGGATCTGGTATGCCGATTGTACCTGGTTTCTTATTACTGATTGCAGTTCCCAGCTTAAAAATGGGTTATTGTTATCTATGCCAACTGGATCAGCAAGATAATCACATTTCAGATTAACAGGCTTAATATTGCATGTTCTGTTTTCTTTACATGAAAAGCAGATAATGATTAATAACAATAAACCAATTCCATTGATTATATGACATTTCCAGCTAAGATGTAAGTTCATGGCTTCAATTTAAAGTCAGGTCATATATGATTTGTTAAAGATAAAATTATCTTAGGGAAAAATGGGAATTTAAAGAGAAGAATGTTAAAATCAGACTTTAGGCTGTAAGCTTTCCCGATCCCGAAAGCTTTCGGGACGGGATCGAATGACCCGAAGCTAATGATTATTGAACATTGAATTAAATGTTATAGGCAAGAATTAACTGAAGATAATTCTTACATTTAATGCCACTGCCTTTATAATCATTCTGGTTCACATTCCCGAGCTGAAAACTGAAATGCCTGTTAAGTTTGTATCCTGCTCCAAGAAACAATTTGTTCTTTTCATAGCTTGGATGGCTCTGCCCGATATAAAGTTCATTATATCCCGATAAAAAAATTGTATTCTCAATAATTTGGGGCTTATTGACCGGAAAATTCAAGGCTAAGCGGTACCTGACCCGATCTTTATTGCCCAAATTGGTAAAACGCCAGTCAAATCTCACCCTGTGATCAATATAGAATCTGCCCAATGAATGTTTATATATCGCTTCAAACCAAAGCCTGAATTCTTTTTGTGAAGGTTGAGTATCCAAAAAACTTCCGGTAAGACTCGAATTATAGCCTCCGGTCCCGGCACCCAAAATCAGATTATGCAGCACAGAGTATCCTAAACTGAATTTGTATTCGCAATAATTATAAGTTGAATTGAAATCATTAGCTCGCATGTTAAATTCTCCGGTGAACGAAATCCTTTTTGTGATGTTACCTTTTAAAAGAAAGAATTCCCAATTGCCAGGGCTGTTATCATATTGAGCATAAGCCGAACTGAATCCAAACAAAATTGGAACAACAAAAAAATATCTTATAACTCTGTATATCCCAAATTTATTCCGCCCCTTATGTTTACTAACCATTATGCAAATGTGGTTTGATCAATCGTCAGGTGAATGAGGAAATGATTACAATAATGTTATATTTCGAAGCGGCAAAATTAATAAAAGTATAATCTGTTGAAATAATTAACTGTTGAGATTGATAAATAAATTGTATATTTAATACAATAAAATACAAATCATCTTCTGATATTTATAATTATACTTATATTAAGTCATTTATGAATAAATTGAATAAATTGGAACCATCAATTGTATGGCAGTTTTTCGAAGAAATCTGCACAGTGCCCCGTCCATCAAAAAAGGAGGATAAAATCATTGAATATCTGTTTGAATTTGCCGGGAAATATAACCTGCCGGTTAAACGTGATGAGGCAGGTAATGTTCTGATTACAAAACCTGCTTCAGCGGGAATGGAGTATCTCCCGGCTGTAGTTTTGCAATCTCACCTCGACATGGTCTGTGAAAAAAATGCGGAAACGATCCATGATTTTGATAAGGATCCCATTAAACCCTATATCGATGGAGATTGGGTAACTGCCGAAGGAACTACTCTTGGAGCAGATTGCGGTATCGGAATTTCGGCTCAGCTTGCAATCCTGTCTTCTCACGAATTGAAACATGGACCGCTTGAATGTCTTTTTACTGTTGATGAGGAAACGGGTCTGACAGGAGCCAAAGCCTTAAAGAGTGGTTTTTTTAAGGGGAAAATACTGTTGAACCTTGATTCAGAGGACGAAGGTCAGTTATTTATCGGGTGTGCAGGAGGCATTGATACAGTTGCCGCAATTAGTTATAATAAGGTGAGCTGTCCCAAAAGGTTTTATACCATTAAGATTATCAGTAACCGGTCTGCTTGGAGGACATTCGGGCGATGATATCAACAAGGGAAGAGGCAATGCCATTAAAATATTAAACCGTTTCTTGTGGAATCTTTCAAAGGAAATGAATGTTTTGATGGCTTCATTCGAAGGAGGAAACCTCAGAAATGCCATAGCCCGTGAAGCATTTGCTGTAATCATGGTGCCATTTGAAAAAAAGGAAAAGACCGCCGTGGCTTTTAATATTTTCAGATCGGAGATTGAAAATGAATTGGCTTATACCGAACCCAAGATTAAATTTTCTCTTGAAAGTACAGATCAGCCCGAATTTATGATTGATCAAAATGCAAAAGACCTTCTTCTGAATTCATTGTATGCCTGTCCCCACGGCGTTCTGGCCATGAGTTACACGAATGCCGGGAATGGTGGAAACTTCCGCCAATCTTGCTTCGGTCACGATTTCTTGCTGACAACAGGATTGAAATAGCAACAAGCCAGCGAAGCGATCTCGAAACCGGCAAAAATGACGCTGCTTCAATGGTTGAAGCAGTATTTAAAATGGCAGGAGCGGATGTTAAACACGGGGAAGGGTATCCCGGATGGACTCCAAATCCCTCATCAGAAGTACTTCGGATAGCTAAAAAATCTTATAACAATGTTTTTCATTCTGATCCCATCGTTCGTTCTATCCATGCAGGACTGGAATGCGGCCTTTTTCTTCAGAAATTTCCGGATCTCGATATGATCTCATTCGGCCCCACAATCAAAGCTGCTCATTCTCCTGATGAAAAAATTCAGATCGCTTCCGTTCAGAAGTTTTGGGCATTGCTTATTCACATTTTGGCCAATCTTAACCTGAGTCCGAAATAGAAAATAATCAACTCCCCGATAAGAATCCTTTCGATTCCCGGAGAGATATTTGTTTTACCTTTTCCCGGTAAAATTTTACTGTAATTTGCCAATACCTTGGCCTTATCATGTCCATAGCCTGAATGTTATTTCAATGCATTATAAACGGTATCTGAATGATGATTAGCATTCAAATAGCATTTAAACACCGTTCAATTAGCGTTTAAACTATGGATTTGGTACAGCAATGGTACGGCGTAAAAAGGGGTAAAGTAATTCCCGGTAAAGAAAAATCGGGCCAAAAAATAGACTGACTATTGTATGACTTTAAGTGAACACTGAACATTAAACATTTATCTTGATAATCTTACTGATTAACTGTAACTTTGAATAAACGCTGATCTGCCGGTAATGGAGATGTTGCTTTATTAAAAATTGAAATTGACAATTAATTCATAATTCATAATTCATAATTCATAATTCGAATGTAATTAATTAAAGGATCATGACAAAAAAGTTGGTTACAGTTGCCCGGGCCTCATATATACACAGGGCTTATTTATTAAAAGGATGGCTTGATTCTGCCGGGATTGAAAGCATCATTCTGAACAAAGGTTTAAGTTATATTATCGGTACCCAGGCTGAAAACGAGATTGAGCTGCAGGTCGATGAAAAAGATGCTGAGAAAGCGCTTGAAATAGTTGAATCGGTCAATTTAAAATATGGTCCTGAATTCCATGAGCCGGATCATATGATATCTTCCATTAAAAATATTCTGGTTCCTGTCGATTTTTCATCGCATTCATTTAATGCGGCCAAATATGCCGTTCATGTGGCTCAGCAGAAAAATGCCAGGATCACATTTGTTCATGTCTTTTTCAATCCAATGGTTAATCCGGTGAGCTTTGATAATTTCTATTCTTATCCAAGTAATCTGGCCGATGCCATTCATGAAATCGAAGAAAGTGCCCGGAAAAATATGAAAGAATTCATTGACCGTATGAATGATTATATCAGTAAGGAAGAAATATCGGGTGTCAGGCCCAAAACAAGACTCCTGGCAGGCGGGGCTGAAGATGCGATCCTCGCTTTAGCTGAGAGTGAAAAATTTGATCTTATCATTGCTGGGTCACGCGGAAAGGCAACTTCAGATACATGGTTAGGAAGTTTCACCAGTCAGATTATAGAAAAATCAAAAATCCCGGTTTTAACAATCCCGGGAGAAGCAGTGTATAAAAAATCGAAATTCAAACGGTTTATGTATGCCACAAATTTCGATAAATCGGACGGAATGGCAATCAGGCGTCTTCTTAACATCGCCCGGCCGATTGAACCGCATATTTATGTTGTCCATATTGACGTGACTGCAAACAATCCTTTCATTAATTTTGATATAAAACACTTTAAAGATAAATACATTGGTTCAATCGAAGAGGTAAAAATGGATTTCGATCTTATCATCAATGAAAACATTATTGAAGGAATCGAAAAGTTTATTTCTGAAAAAAAGATCGATATCCTCACAGTTACAACCCATAAACGGAATCTGATTACCTCGTTCTTGAGGCCGAGCATTGCAAAAGAACTGTTGTTCGAAATTAATATCCCCTTACTTGTATTTCATTCGGCTTCATGAATCATCGGAAATCCTGATGATCGGATTTTAGAATTTGTCTGAAGCCCTGGGAAAGAACTTTTAAATATGATTTTTGTTTATTGGGTTATCATTATGAAACAGAATTTTATTTAATTTGTATATGCTTTGTCCAATCCCGAGGTTTAGGGATGGCTTTAAAGAGAAAACCAGTATAATCATAAATGATATAATGAAAATTTAAAATGAGGTTATAAGGGCAAAGAGCTTATAGACAGATAATCCGGCTCTAGCTTCTTTGCTCTTAATCCTTTGCTCTTAATTCCTTAATTCTTTAACTGTTAATATTCTGATGAAAGGGATGATTCAAAAAGTTCTTTTTTTTACACTTTTCATAGGGGCCTTATATTCATGTAGTTCACTGGGCAGGATAGGTATCCAGGTTCCGGTGCCTCCTAAATATCCTGTTTCATCTGAAATACAAAGCCTTACACTTCTTGATCGGAGTCTGACACCGGAATTTACAAATCTTGACCGTGATTCCCTTGAAAAAATTCTTGTTAATCATGAACTTGACCTGGATACGATTTTCCATGACAGCATTGCGGCAGATACTGCAATTCAGGTTGCGGCGAAAGCTTTGTACGAATCCGGCAGATTTGATGCAGTGGTGCCTGATGAAAGGAATGTCGTCAGAGAAGACACGGGAGGTGTTTTGCCTCCTCTTGATAAGGAATTTATCGAAAGTATACGTAAAAGATTCAATACTGACGGAGTTCTTGTTCTTGAAGATTTCTCAGAACACCTGACCACCGATTTTTCAACCTCAAGATTTAATTCGATTTACGAGTTCGGCAGGCCTCTCGTAGAATACAGCGGGATCATCAATATTTATTACAAATCGGTCTGGAGATTGTATCAGCCGCAACTTGATCCGCCAATTGTGAGATATGAGGCCAATGACAGCATTTTCTGGGAAAGTGCCGACTATACGCTTCGGGAAATGTACAATAAACTCCCTTCAATTAAAGAAGCGCTGATAGGCGGAGGAATTGCTGCAGCCAGGCAAATTGCCGGTGATATAAGTCCCGGATGGGAAAATGAAGATCGTAAATATTACATCACCGGTAACAAAAATATTGATGCAGCTATACCTCTGTTGAAAGAGAACAAATGGGACCAGGCTGCGGAAATATGGATGAAATATTTGTCTTCTTCCTCTAAAACAGTACGCAGCCAAATTCAATTTAATCTGGCTCTTGCATCTGAAATGACAGGACATATATCCCTTGCCATTGACTGGGCCACAAAATCCTATGCAACAAAACCTTCAAGGATAGCCGAACAATATATTAAATACCTGAAAGAACGTGAAGCAGCTCTTCAAAAAACGACAGGAGGTTAATTGATTAAGAATTAAGAATTAAGGATTAATGACAATTGAATGACCATTGAATGACTATTGAATGACTATTGAATGACTATTGAATGACTTTTTAATGACAATTGAATGAAAATCGAAAGATACATTTGGCTGATTTTTATAAGTGTAATGTTCTCATCTTGTTTTACAGAACAGGTCATACCGATAGATCAAATGGAACCCGGTAAAATTAATTTGCCGGAAAATGTCCGGAAAGTCATCTTTCTCTCAAGGAATTTTAAGTTTGATATAGATACCTTTGGTCAATATTATAATTACAATTCCAGGCTTAGAAAGGTTTCGGATGCACAAAATAAGGATGTCGACAGCGTTGCCGTCACATCATGTCTTGAAACACTCCGAAAAGCACTTCTTGAATCGGGCAGATTTGATGAAATCATAGTCTATCCCTATTCGGATTTTCACCCCCATAAAGGCAGAAACGTTAAACCTTTGTCACCACAGTATGTAAAAAAACTTTGCCAGGAAAATAATGCGGATGCCATTGTTTCTCTTGAGATGCTAAGTTATTTTTACAGCCTTAATTCAGGTGATCCGCAGTATGGCATACCCCGCAATGCAAATGTCAAAATTACTGCAATTTGGGCTTTGTACCTTCCCGGACATGATAAACCGGTGGATCGTTTCAATTATTCAGATGTGGACAACTGGAATGCAGAAAGAGGGCAACAGAATAAATCAAGTGTACCCTCTCGTCTTAATGGGATCAAAATGGCCTGTGATATTGCAGCAAAAAATTACAGCAAAAGACTTGCACCTTACTGGTCCAAATCAGATCGGGTCATTGTAGGTTTGAACGGTTCTGCGTGGAACAGGGCAATTACTCTGGCACAAGATTACAAGTGGGATGCTGCAGAAAAAATCTGGCGCTCTTTGTTTGAGAACAAAAACAACCGGGTAAAAGGCGCAGCTGCACTCGATTTAGCGCTTGCAAGGGAAATGCAGGGTGATTATTCTCAGGCAGTACAATGGTCCGAAAAATCCCTTGATTTGCTCCCGAAAGGAGAATTAAGAAGGTTATCCGAAGACTACTCAGAACTTCTAAAAGAAAGACAATCTGAAACAGAAAAATTAAATCGTCTTATCAAATAGTCATTCAATTTTTATTAGTCATTAGTTATTGGTCATTAATGAAGTGAAGCAAATGATCCCGAAGTTTCAGGAAAGGGATAATGACGGCGAAGTCTAATGACTTTATAATTATCAATTGTCAATTGTCAATTGTCAGTTCATTCTTAATTCTTTCATTCTTTAATTATTAAACATGGTTCATACTCTTTTCTTTCTTATCCTGTTTATCATCATTATCGATTTCGCATTCGAGCGTTGGCTTGATTATTTAAACACCACAAAATGGTCTACTGTCCTGCCTCAGGAGTTTAAGGATATTTATGATGAAGAAAAGTATGCCAAATCACAGCATTACGAAAAAACCAAACACCGATTCTCCCAACTTACTTCAGCTCTCAGTTTTATAGCAATTATCCTGATGTTTATTTTCGGAGGATTCGGCTGGCTCGATCAGCTTATCCGTGAAAAAGTCAGCAATCCTGTTTTATTAGCCCTGTTGTTTTTTGGTATTCTTGGATTGGCATCTGCTTTATTCTCGCTTCCGTTTTCATGGTACGAGACATTTCATATTGAGACAAAGTTCGGTTTTAACACAACCACACCACGGCTGTTTGTTTTAGATCAGATAAAATCAATGCTGCTTGCCGTAATTCTCGGAGGTTCTGTATTGTCACTGATTGTCTGGATTTACCAGATTGCAGGAAATCTCTTTTGGATTTATGCCTTAATTGTTATTATGACTTTTTCCCTGCTGATGACCCTTTTCTATTCAAACGTTATTGTTCCCCTGTTTAATAAGCAGACCCCGCTTCAGGAGGGTGAACTGAAGACTGCAATATTTGACTTTTGCAATAAGGTGGGTTTTAATCTTGATAATGTATTTATTATTGACGGATCGAAAAGGTCAACAAAAGCCAATGCTTACTTTACCGGATTAGGAAAAAAGAAACGTATCGTGTTATACGACACCCTTGTGAATGACATGAATAAAGAAGAAATTGTTGCAGTTCTGGCCCATGAAATAGGTCATTACAAGAAAAAACATGTGATTTATTCCCTGATCCTTTCATTTCTGAATACCGCCCTGATGCTGTACATTTTTTCACTTGTAAGCGGAAATATTGCTTTTGCTGAAGTATTGGGGGCAAATAAAACAGGTTTTCATCTGGCAATAATAACTTTCGGCATCTTATACTCGCCTCTTTCATTTATCATCGGTATCGGAATGAATATCTTTTCCCGGAAGAACGAATTTGAAGCCGATAATTTTGCAAAAAATAATTACAATGGGAACTTTCTCGCGAGTGCATTGAAAAAACTTTCCGTTAAAAATCTCAGCAATTTAACTCCCCATCCGCTTTATGTATTCTTCCATTATTCTCATCCTCCATTGCTTGCAAGGCTTAAGAATTTAGAAGAGGCATCAGGAATCAGGCAACAGTAGAGACAAGGCATACCTTGTCTCTCCGGAAATTAATTTGCCTGTTCCCTATTTCATCCTTCAATCCTAATTCGTAATTCCTAATTCGTAATTTCTATTGCCTGTTCCCTATTGCCTAAAGTCTAAAATATATTTGTAATTTTACGCTCCCGAAGCTGAATTATAGGTTTTAGACTATCGAATGACGCCGAAGGCTAATGACTATTGAATGACCATATTAATTGAACATTAAACATGAAACTTTTAGAAGGAAAAACTGCTCTTATAACCGGCGCTGCACGCGGAATCGGTAAAGCCATTGCTGTTAAATTTGCTGAAGAAGGCTGTAATATTGCCTTTACCGACTTGTTTTATGACGATATTGCCAAAGAGACGGAAGCCGGTCTGGTCTCACTCGGAGTAAATGCCAGGGCATATGCTTCAGATGCTTCAAATTTCGAAGATACACAGCGGGTGGTCAATCAAATTCTTGGCGATTTCGGGACAATCCATATCCTGGTCAATAATGCGGGTATTACCAAAGATGCACTGTTAATGCGTATGACTGAAGAACAATGGGATGCAGTAATCAATGTCAATCTTAAATCAGTATTCAATTTTACAAAAGCCGTTCAGCCTGTTATGCTCAAACAGCGCAATGGATCAATCATCAATTTGAGTTCAGTAGTGGGCGTCTCGGGAAATGCAGGCCAGGCCAACTATTCTGCATCAAAAGCCGGAATCATTGGATTCACAAAATCTATTGCAAAGGAATTAGGTTCAAGAGGCATCCGTTCAAATGCTATTGCACCAGGTTTTATTATTACTGAAATGACTGCCAGAATCCCTGAAGAAGCACGCAAACAGTGGGAGGCTTCCATTCCGATGAAGAGAGGTGGTTTCCCGGTTGAGGTAGCAAAGGTGGCATTGTTTCTTGCTTCCGATCTTTCATCTTATGTTTCCGGTCAGGTGATTAATGTCTGCGGAGCTATGAACACATAAAAGCAGCGAATAGTGTTTAAAAGTCTTTTGTCTTTGTCCTTTTGTCTTTTATCTTTCATTTGTTCTACGTAATCCGTAATTCGTAATTACTTTTACTTTTTTGTCCCCGATTTATTTGAAAAGTCCTTTACTTTTCATACATTACAGCATAATTAGACTTTAGGCTAATTGTCAATTATCAATTGTCAATTGTCAATTATCAATTAATTTATAGCCTTTAGCCTGCAGCCTAAAGTCTAAACAGATACTGATCAATGAAATTTAGGAAGCTTTCGTTCAACCTGAGCGCATATCTGATTATCTCTGAAATAGTTCTGGCAGTGATAATCATTGTTATAGGGTACTCGTTTATGAAAAAACAGGTGCTTGATAATCTTTTTTATAAGCTTCAATATAATTCAGGGGAAGCCATCAGCCCGATTCAAAACTCCATCCACGAAACCCAAATGATGATTGATAACTTTACATCTGAATTTGAAAAAAGTCACTTCGTCAAATATCCCGATCTGTATGCAAAATCAGCATTAAAAGTCAAACCTTCTATCGTTCTGTTCTGGTTTGCCTCTCTGGAAAATAATAACGACACGGCACTTGGAACTGATCTGTTTTATTATAACTCAGAAGATACAATATCGGAAGATGCCAATGCCTTTTACAATGATTATTCAGGCGCAGGCAGCTGGATGAAAAAAGCTTCCCGGACAGAATTGTCGGAATGGAGTTCCCCTTTCACTTCTGTCAATAAGATCGACGGAAATTATAATCAGATATTAATATACGCAAGGCCATTTTCATTCACTGCCGGAGTAAGGCTCACAAAAGCAGTTGTATTTTGTGCCATTACGATTGATAGTGAATTGAATGACCTGAATGGCCTGAAAAAATATATTCCGGGACTAAGCACCCTGATTTCTGATAAGGGAGTTGTCATGTACTCCTCCCCGCAAGATCAGAAAAAGGATAACCGTGAGAGTTTGTACCAGTTTTTTCAGAAAAATGTCGATTTAAAGACGGTGCTGAAAATAAAGGCCAAAGGCTCCATCCGAGGTTACGAGGATACTTCAAACGGGCGAAAATACCTCACAATGTACTGGCCTGTCAGGGATATCAACTGGCTGATGATTGCAGCAGTCCCCACATCTGTATATATGGCTGAAATGGACCGTATCCTGCTGATCATGATTTTAGTCGTTCTTTTCATCGCAAGTGTTTCTGCAGCCGTATCGGTTTATTTCTCCATGAAACTCGTTTCGCCTTTAACACTCCTGGCAAATGATTCACAAAAGTTCATGGAAGAACAGGGCATAGAAGGAGGCAACTGGATTTCAGAAGTGGAAACTCTTTCCATGAGTATCGAACACATGAAAGGAAAACTGAAAGATTATGAAACCAATCGTTTGAGAGCAGAACGGGATAATGTGGAAATGGAAAAGGAACTGAAACTGGCCAGAGATATTGAAATGGGGATCATTCCTACAAAATTTCCGCTCTTCCCTGAAAGAAAGGACTTTGATTGTTATGGTAAGCTTATCCCTGCGAAAATAGTCGGCGGGGATCTTTTTGATTTTTTTCTCCTGGACGACAATAATCTCTTTGTATCGATATGTGATACCCTTGGAAAAGGGATTCCTGCAGCAATGTTTGCTGTTGCTACACGCACCCTGATACGCAATATTGCCAATCCGATCACAAGGATTGGTAAAATGATGGAGTTATTGAATGAAGAGCTGAACATAGGCAGGGAGTCGGATATGTTTGTAACTGTGATACTTGGCAAACTCAACCTGACAACCGGGGAATTTGCCTATTGCAATGCAGGACATCCACGGCCGATTCTTCTGAAAAAAGATCACAGGATTGCTGAACTTGAAAAGATTCATGGATTTCCAATCGGCGTCAGAAACAAACAGAACTTCGTTGAAAGCGTTATTAGACTGGAACCGGGAGAATCGATAGTGGCCTATACTGATGGAGTGACTGAGGAGGTTGATAAATACGGGACATTCTTTGGCAAAGAACGTTTATTGTCTGTTCTTAAAATTCAAAACTCAAATCCTCCCGAAAAAGTTGTCAATGAAATCCTGAAAACACTTGAAAAATTCAGGGGAAGAATGGAAATCTATGACGATACGACCGTTATGGCCATAAAATATTATGGAAAAGAAGAAAAGAAAGTGAACAGTGAACAGTGAAAAGTAAACAGTAAATAGTAATCGGTAAACTCTGAAACCCTGGAACTTTGAAACTGAACTCTGTAATTCGTAACTCCTGATTCGTCATTCGTTATTCGTCATTCCTACAGTCTGCAGCCCATTAAAAAAACTTGTATCCAAGCGAGAAAGTCAAAATGTTCCCTTTATTCACAAATCCTATTTTTGTGATATCGCCGTCCGAAATATTGGTCAGCCCCCATGCATAACGGACATCAAAAACAAGAGGCCCGACATCAATCCCTCCGCCTAACTGCCAGTCCCATACGTTGTTTTTAAAGGTCTTGGGATCATACAGCGATGGATCGACCGCAGCACCTCCTGATCCGGTGAGGTTGATCTCGCTGCCATTCAATATAACCGACATGGCAGGTCCTGTAAACACACGAATCGAAGCCAGCGCAAGATCTATCACTTTAAAGCCCAGTAGGATAGGTACCTGGACAGATTTAATATCAAAGGACTGTGTATAGGCCCCTGCTTCCAGTCCATCAGAGGTTTGTGACAGGTTCATCGATACATCTCCTTTCTTAACAGAATAAAGAAGTTCGGGCTGAAGGTAGATTCTCTTTGCCCCTAAACGCGCAAAAGCTCCTACCGCATACCCTCCCTTGACATCCGATTTAAAATCGGAAAAAGTGTATCCCGAAATGCCTTTGTAGGAGTCAGTTGTGATTTTCTGTGAATTAAAACTGCCCTTAATACCTAAATTAAAGGACTGGGCAAAACCGGAAGATGTGAAAATCATCAGGAACAAAGTAAAAAGAATTGTTTTCATAGCTTTCATTTTTTTCATTTTTATGGATAATAATAGTAGTGGGTTTGCTTTATCAATTTAAGCGAAATTAAGGAATTTCGGGAGAATAAAAAGTATTTCCTCGTTTGAAATTCAATTCATTTTCAGATGTTTTGTGTGAGAACAATCTTTATGTATTGATATTTAACAATTTATAACGTATTGTGTGGTTGAAATCCCCAGCTAAAAATCCAATAATTTGCTTCGCTGATCTGTTTATGATTTTCCGCCCGGACGACTCCGTTCTGATCAATCCGCCAGCCGGAAGATCAATCCCGCACGTGCCGGATTAAAAACTGATCTTAGAAATCATTCACGGCCTCATTATCCCTGTTTGGGTATGTTTTCCCTCTTTTTTCCTGTACATTGTATGTAGTATGTCTGTACTATGGCTGTACTAAAATAGTACAGTAAGTGTACAGTAAGTGTACAGTAAGTGTACAGACAAACCGGTTCTGACAGGTGCATGGTACAAGGTTGGATGCAGGGAATCAATACGACCAGGGTATGATCATTCAGATTTTCCTTAATCAAAACTTCCCGATTTTTGCTTTTAGGAGAAAACATGTAATTTCAGCCTCTCAACCAAAATCTGAATAAACAGGAATGGATATTTTCAAGGATAACCGCATCGTGATGACCCTCGACGCAGGGGGCACCAATTTCGTTTTCTCTGCCATAAGCGCGGGAAAAACCATTGTAGGACCTGTAAGGTACGCTTCTGAAGGAAGCAACCTTGACAAAAGCCTGATGAATATCGTCAAAGGTTTTCGGCAGGTTGCCGATCACCTTTCTGAAGCCCCCGCGGCGATAAGCTTTGCTTTTCCCGGACCTGCAGACTATCCCAACGGAATCATCGGCGACCTGGTAAACCTTCCGGCTTATCGCGGCGGGGTGGCCCTTGGACCGATGCTTGAGGATATATTTGAAATGCCGGTCTTTATCAACAACGACGGCGACTTGTTTGCTTACGGTGAAGCAATAGGCGGTATTCTTCCCGAAGTCAATTATAAACTGGAAGAGGCCGGTTCTGCCAAGCGGTACAGGAATCTTCTTGGGGTTACTCTCGGTACTGGTTTCGGCGGCGGTATCGTTAATGACGGAAGGCTCTATCTTGGCGATAATGCAATGGCTGCCGAAGTTTATGCTTTACGTAATAAGATTTACCCGGACCTGTGTGCTGAAGAGAGTATCTCTATCAGGGGATTAAAACACTTTTACAGTGAGTACAGCGGGAAAAAAGTCCCTGATTCTCTTACGCCCAGGGATATTTATGATATTGCAAGAGGAAGCTTACTGGGTTATGAGTATGCAGCTTTGAAAGCATTTGAATCATTTGGCGAGGTTTTGGGCGATGTGCTTGCCCAGCTTGCGACTGTTCTTGACGGGATTATCGTTATAGGCGGCGGACTTTCAGGAGCCTCAGAACTTTTTATGCCTGCCTTGATTAATGAGATGAACGGCACTTATGAACTGCCTGATGGTGAGAATATTCCAAGAATGATACAGAAGGTAGTGAACCTCGATACGGAAGAAGGAATGAAAGCGATTGTTCAACAGCAAAGCATTACGGTTAAAGTGCCCGGCAGTGAAAGAATGGTGAATTACAATTCCGATGCAGTTACCGGTGTCGGCATTTCACGCATAGGGGCTGACCTTGCTGTTTCCCTTGGAGCTGTGGCATACGCACTTTCCAAACTTGATGATATTAACTTCGCAATGTAAAAGAGAAAACCAGTCAAGGGACAGGACAGGTTTGTTTGAAAGGGCAGATTCCTCATTTCGCTTCGCTGCATTACCAATGACAGATTTTTTAGAAGTGTCTTTTGATCTCGCTTTATGAGATGCCTCACTTCGTGTCGGCATGACACTTTTGTTCTGAGGGCTGGGGGGGTGATAAGGGACGGCGGAGCCGCCCCTTATCACCCCCCCATTGTTATGCCCAGGTGTCATTCCGAACGCAGCGAAGCGGAGTGAGGAATCTCAGATATTTATCCCTTGAAGTACTTCCTGTCATCATTGCATCATGCCCCATTTTTATTGGGGTAGGCGTTCGGAATGACAGGACGGGCGTTGTGCTCAGGGGGGAGATTCCTCATTTCGCTTCGCTCCATTACCAATGACAGATTTTTTAGAAGTGTCTTTTGATCTCGCTTTATGAGATGCCTCACTACGTGTCGGCATGACACTTTTATTCTGAGGGCTGGGGGGTGATAAGGGGCGGCTCAGCCGCCCCTTATCACCCCCATTGTTACGCCCAGGTGTCATTCCGAACGAAGTGAGGAATCTCCTCATCCCCCCTTTCTCCAAATGAAAATGTCTTTGGTAACGAAGTGAGGAATCTCCTCTCCACCTTCCTTTCTATAACAGAATATCAATAGTAACGAAGTGAGGAATCTCCAGGAATTTCATTAAATTACAATTAAAAAGAAAGAGAATGAAAATCCATCTTTATTATATTTACATTCTTACAAATAAAAATAACACTGTTCTTTACACTGGTGTTACAAATGATCTGGTAAGGCGGTGCCATGAGCATAGAAACAAGCTCATCAAAGGATTTACGGAGAAGTATAATGTTTACAAGTTGATTTATTACGAGGTATTTGATGACGTTGAATTTGCCATCAAAAGAGAAAAGCAGATCAAAGGATATTCAAGAGAGAAGAAAGAGCAGTTAATTAATACAATAAATCCGGACTGGAATGATTTATATAATAATGGACAAATAACAAAAATTCCGCATCCTCCCGCACATACGGGACTTCGTTTGGAATAGCAAACCACTGTGACATTTGGGTAGTATTTTCTTATAATAAAAGATGCCTCACTACTTGTCGGCATGACACTTTTGTTCTGGAGGCTTGGGGTGATAAGGGGCGGCTCCGCCGCCCCTTATCACCAGCCCATTGTTATGCCCAGGTGTCATTCCGAACGAAGTGAGGAATCTCCTCATCCCCCCTTTCTCCAAATGAAAATGTTATTGGTAACGAAGTGAAGAATCTCCTCTCCACCTTCCTATCTATAACAGAATATCAATAGTAACGAAGTGAGGAATCTCCAGGAATTTCATTAAATTACAATTAAAAAGAAAGGGAATGAAAATCCATCTTTATTATATTTACATTCTTACAAATAAAAATAACACTGTTCTTTACACTGGTGTTACAAATGATCTGGTAAGGCGGTGCCATGAGCATAGAAACAAGCTAATCAAAGGATTTACGGAGAAGTATAATGTTTACAAGTTGATTTATTACGAGGTATTTGATGACGTTGAATTTGCCATCAAAAGAGAAAAGCAGATCAAAGGATATTCAAGAGAGAAGAAAGAGCAGTTAATTAATACATTAAATCCGGACTGGAACGACTTGTACAACAATGGACAAATAACAAAAATTCCGCATCCTCCCGCACATACGGGACTTCGTTTGGAATAGCAAACCACTGTGACATTTGGGTAGTATTTTCTTATAATAAAAGATGCCTCACTACGTGTCGGCATGACACTATTGTTCTGATGGCTGGGGGTGATAAGGGGCGGCTCCGCCGCCCCTTATCACCCCCCCATTGTTATGCCCAGGTGTCATTCCGAATGGAGCGAAGCGGAATGAGGAATCTCAGATATTTATCCCTTGAAATACTTCCTGTCATCATTGCATCATGCCCCATTTTTATTGGGGTAGGCGTTCGGAATGACAGGACGGGGGTTGTGCTCAGGGGGGAGATTCCTCATTTCGCTTCGCTCCATTCGGAATGACAGGCCACTATGCTATTTTTTTGGGGGGGATGAGAGGGGGCGGCGAAGCCGCCCCCTCTCCATCTCCCCCTTTTTTTAACGGAATGTGTCATTCCGAACGAAGTGAGGAATCTCCTCATCCCCCCTTTCTCCAAATGAAAATGTCATCGATAACGAATTGAAGAATCTCTTGCAACTTCCTCAACAAGTACTTTTAAAAAATCAGTCATTGGCAGTGAAGTGAGGAATCTCTTGCAACTTCCTCAACAAGTACTTCTAAAAAATAAGTCATTGGCAGTGGAATGAGGAATCTTTCTGAACGTTATAAACCCTCCCCGGGCGCTTTATTATTTTTGAACATGTGCAAAATAAACCGGTTGTGCAGGTCGAACAGTTCATTGTATTTCTTATCGAGATCATCAACCCGTTCCTTTGTAAGCTTTAATTCTTCCTGCTGCATTTCCATCTCTACCTTGTACACATCGAGTTCATGAATAAGCTTCATTTTGTCGGCTTCTGAAAGTTCCAACCCTCCTTCATCGGGTTTCTTTCTCAAGGCTTCTTCTGCCTTTTTGCGCAGTTTATTAAAATCCCGAATATCATCTTCATTCATAATGTTCGAATTAGTTTATTAGTGTGAATAATAACCCAATCAAATATATGGGAATAATTTCAATAATCTGTGATTTTTAAGAAAATTCAGACATTTTGCTCACAATATTTAATAATTCCAATTGAAGAACAAATATTGTTTCAGACAATCCTGACATAATTTATTTCTGCTATATAAATTTGACATGATAAGAATTAAGATTTCTCTTTTCTCCTATTCAGCGCTTCTATAGCCTGTTTCAGTTCGATTTCCAGCTTTTTGGCCTTCGTTATATCGGAAAAAGTAATCACCAGTCCGTCAATCCGGTCATCGAGGGTGCGGTAAGGCATGATCCTCACATTGAACCATCTGTCGTCGTGTGTTGCAATGGCCTTTTCAACCGGAGTAAGAAATTTGATGACCTGTTTTGCATGAGCCTCTAATTCAGGATAAACCAGGTCAGTGACAAGATCGGTAAAAGGCCTTCCGGTATCAGTGGTACGTATTTTAAATATTTTCGTTACGTGGTCGGTAAAATTACGGATATTCAGATCCTTATCGAGAAACAGCGTCGCAATCTCTGTGCTGTTAAGCAGGTTGTTCATGTCATCGCTGGCACGCACATAATCGTTCATCTTGCTCTGAAGCTCATTATTGACGGTCTGTAATTCTTCATTAAGGCTCTGCATTTCTTCCCTTGATGTCATGAGTTCCTCGTTGGTGGACTGAAGCTCTTCGTTGGTGGACTGCAGTTCTTCGTTGGTGGATTTGAGCTCTTCCTGCGAAGTCTGCATCTCTTCGCGAAGGCTCTGCAGTTCTTCATGTCTGCGCTGAAGTTCAATCTCGAGTTCCTTTAACCTGCCTGTAGTGGCTTTCTTTCCTGATCTCATTATATAAGTCTCATGTTCGATGACGGCAGGAACGTCCGCAAATACAACGATCACCAGGTCCCTGAGGGCATCGGGTGATTCAAGACGCTGAATGGTGACATCGACCAGCTGGGTGCCACCGTTGGTACCGACCTTGACACTGCGCAGTACGACCGGATCATAATTGTGCCGTATTTTGTGGAACGCGCCGGGAAGTTCAGATCGCAGGCCTTCGCGCGCCATGGCATAGATATTCCAGTTTGCCTTTCCCGCGACCGGTTCGAGATATTTTCCCGTACGCCCGGTAATGTAAATAATATCTCCCGCACTGTTCACCAGCACACTTGGGGGAGCAAACCGCTGAATCAAAACCTGGTCGGCCAGTGTCTGGACGTTGTCCGTACCCTGGTGAGGTATCTTTTTTTCGGCTACCGGTACACTTCTATTGTGAAATGAGCTTGGAAAATCAACGAGATCATAAGAATGAAATGACATTGAATGCCTGAATATCTTGAATTTGCCATCCATTTCATCAAAACCATGACCGGAGGCGCCGAGTGTTTCGGCTGTGCCGAGAATCAGAAGGCCGCCCGGGTTAAGGCTGTAATTAAACAATCCGATAAGCTTATTCTGAAGTTCGGGTTCCATGTAAATCAACATATTACGGCAGGACAGAATGTCGAGTTTGGTAAAGGGCGGATCCTTGATCACATTCTGAGGTGCAAAAACGACCAGTTCGCGGATCGAATTAATGAGCCGGTAACCTTCTGCTTCAAGTGTAAAATAGCGCGAAAGACGATCCGGTGAAACATCAGCGGTAATATTCAGGGGGAAGACGCCTTTGCGCGCTTTGTCAATTGCTTCAGTGTCGAGATCGGTCGCAAAGATCTGGATGGCAGGCATTCTGCGGGATTTTACCTTCTCAATTGCTTCCCTGAGTACAATGGCCAGGGAATAAGCTTCCTCGCCTGTTGAACAGCCCGGAACCCATACACGAAGAATATGATCCTCAGGGAGATATTCAAGCAGGGAGGGCAAAAACTTGTCCCTGAGCATATCCCATACGGGGGCGTCGCGAAAGAAGCTGGTCACCCCAATCAGAAGTTCCTTAAACAGGATTTCGACTTCCCTTGGATTTGACTGTAAAAATCGGACATAATCGTTTATCTTATTGATATGATGGACGCCCTTGCGCCTTTCTATACGGCGCAGCAGGGTATTCTTCTTGTACAGGGAAAAATCGTGCCCTGTCTGGTCACGAAGGAGGATGATAATTTTTTCCAGATTGCTTTTGTTTATCCGCTCAGGTTTCCTGTCGGCGCTTACTGCCGGAATAAATTTAAGATAATCAACCAACCGTGACGGCAGCTCTCCGGCCGGTGCCATAATATCGGCTATCACCGCTTCAGCAGCACTGCGCGGCATGCCGTCGAATTTGGAAGTGGAGGGCTCCTGAATCAGCACTATCCCGTTTTTTTCCTTAATGGCTTTTAACCCAAGGCTTCCGTCAGAACCCATGCCTGAAAGGATGATGCCGATGCTTTTTTCCTGCTGATCCTCAGCCAGGGAGCGGAAAAAGAAATCGATGGGCAGGCGCAGACCCCGCGATTCAACAGGATCAAACAGGTGAAGCGAACCTTTAAGGAGGGACATATTTTTATTGGGCGGTATGACATAAACACTGTCTGGTCTGACTTTAAGACGTTCGGTAGCCTGGAATACCTTCATGCGGGTAATACGCTGCAGCAGTTCGGGCATGATCCCGACATGATTCGGGTCGAGGTGCTGGATCACAACAAAGGCCATACCGTTGTCGGCAGGCATGTTCTGAAAGAACTCTTCAAAGGCCTCCAGGCCTCCGGCTGATGCCCCGATGCCGACGATGGGGAAAGAATTTTCATCTTTTTTAAGGCTGCTATTGTTCGTTTCTTCTACTTTTTCTGCTCTTTTTTTGCCTGACCGGGCATTGACTGATTTCATGTGACAGTAACTTATGCGGTTTAAATCTATGAAGTGTTGTGTTAGGTAAAGATACTGAAAAATTCGCATTTACTAATTGAATTTTCGCTGTCGCAAGCAAGAAAATAAGGCAAGGAAGGAATTGATGTGATGATTTGCTGACAGGAAAAAAAGTAAAGATTCAGGAAATATCCTTTTAATTGAAAATAAATGAATTAATTCAGAAATTATATATATCTTTGCAGAATTAATATTATAATAATGAACAAAGGAACAGTTAAATTTTACAATGAAATCAGAGGATTCGGATTTATTAAGGACTCTGAAACAACGAAAGAGTATTTTGTACATTCTTCCGGTTTGAATGAAGACATCAAGGAAGACGACAATGTGACTTTTGACCTCCAGGAGGGAAGAAAAGGATTAAATGCCGTAAATGTTAAACTCGTATAATTTCAGTATTATATAAGACATTTTTATTAAGGGCCCTGCGAACAGCAGGGCTTTTTTTATCCTGAAAAGGTGAATGCGGATAATGTGGATATTTTATCTGCATTCCATTAACGGAAAGGGGTAAGCAATGAAATAATTTCTGCATTTCATTCAATAATTTTGTTCCGGGGTGACACTATCACAGGGTTCCTGAACAAACCAGCCAATGGAGGTTTACCGATAATAAATCTGTTTTCCACTTTTTCAGGAATGAGGAATTCTGAATGAAGAACGATGTTGTGGTGTAACACTTTCCCCGATTTGAAAAATCAGTCTGACAATGTGATAACCCATTCCGTTTTTCCTATTCGATTAGTGCGGCCTGTTCTGAAAGCGTTGATCTGTTTATCAAAACATTACATCAGGCGGTGTATTTCCCTAAATGACTCTACCAGACGGATCGCCGGTTTGTCAGATTTGGCTTAAAATCAAGTCCAATAATTAAAAATGAAGCCTGAAAATTAATGTTTCTGATTGAGTTTGTTGTATCTTCTGAAATCCCTGATCCTTTAAACTTTAATAATTCAGATACTCGACCCTCGTGATTTCCCTGTTTTCCATCATTGCACCGGAAACAAGATCAGTATTTACATCAAGTTTAAACTCCTTTTCGCCGCTGAATTTTGCGAAGTAATCGCCATCCTTGAGTATTTTAACTACACAGGATTCAATTGTATTTATAAAATAGGCGCCTTCCGTTGCAATTCTTTCATCGCGTTTCTTTCCCGTTTTGAAATCTTCATACCAACTCATAATCGTAGTTCTTTTCCTCTTTCGATTTACAAAAATATTTTGACCTGTGCAAGGATTTAACAATATTTATTTTTTCGTATTCAAAAACAGATTGAGGCGGCCTTTTTTGGAGGCTTACTGAAGATGGCGGCTGGTAAGGAGGCGGCATCATGTAGTAAATTTATTGTATGTATTTTTATTTCGTAATCCGTAAATTGTTCTGAAATGATAACCGTAAACGGCATAGGTGATGGCCTCAACAATTAGTCCTGGCCGGTAGAAAAGAGTCCAGACAATGAGTTTCCAGTATTCCCCTCTTCCCCTGTTCCACAAGCCGATAATAAAAACGGAACGGATAAAACCCTTTAAAAGCGATAATTTGAGGTTTGTTTTCCTTCTGTAAACCCGGTTATAGGTTAATAACATCTCTCTCAGCCTTTTATAATAAGGCTTGATTCCGTAAATGCCTTTAATGATATCGTTATACCCTTCCAGCAGTTCATCATAGCCCATTTTAGGCATAAAATTCATGGATGAGTCGGTATTGTTTCCGGAGGCTTCACTGGTTAACCTGTTCTCCTCTTTCATCTGTTTGTATAGCTTTGTGTTCTTAGGGGCATTGAGTAAGCCAACCATAGCTGAGACAATACCGCTTTGCTGGATAAAGTCGATCTGGCGCTGAAAAACTGACGAGGTATCGCTGTCGAATCCGACGATAAATCCTCCGGAAACCTGCATGCCGGCCTGTTGTATTTTTTTTATGCTTTGGAGGAGATTTCTGTTTTTGTTCTGAACCTTATGGCAGCTCTCCAGCGTAGTCTCATCCGGGGTTTCTATGCCGATGAAAGAGGCGTTTATCCCTGAGTCGGTCATCAATGACATCAGTTCTTCATCATCCGCGAGATTAATCGAGGCCTGGGTGGTGAATTCAAAGGGAAATTTATGGTTTTTCATCCATTCTCTCATAGCGGGAAGAAGGTTGTCTTTGACTTCCTTCTTGTTTCCGATGAAGTTATCGTCAACAATGGAAACAGGTCCCCGCCAGTTAAGCTCATACAACGCTTCAAGTTCATCCAACACCTGGCGGGTGCTCTTCATCCGAACCTTATGGCCTAACAGTGAAGTAATTTCACAAAAATCGCATGAGAAAGGGCATCCGCGCGAAATCTGGATATTCATTGACGCATAGTCCTTCCGCGACAACAGGTGGTAATCGGGCACCGGAGACACCGTCATATCAGCATAATGATCAGTCTCATAGATTCTTTTCGGCTTTCCCTCAGTCAAATCCTGTAAAAATGGCGGCAGGGTAATCTCTGCTTCATTCAATATAAAATGATCAATCCGAGGATAATTATTGTATTCCTGGGTGAAAAGGGGTCCGCCGGCAACTATTTTAACCTTGTATTTTTCACATAGATCAATGATTTTGCTTACCGATTCCTTTTGTATATACATAGCGCTGATAAACACGTAGTCAGCCCAAAGCAATATCGCCTGATCTGAGTTCCGTGACATTCAGATCGACGAGCTTTTTCTCCCAATCCACCGGAAGCAGTGCTGATACGGTTAATAATCCAAGCGGGGGTACGGCCGCTTTTTTGGATATAAACTTTAAAGCATGTTTGAAACTCCAGAAAGAATCGGGGCACTGGGGGTAAACCAATAATATTTTCATGATACTGTTTTTGTAACGTAACGATTCAAATGTAACTCTACCGGATAAACCTTTGCCTCAATCCGGCGAATAATTAATTATTACAAATTTCGGGTATGAGACGGTCGAATGTGTTATATATTTCCAAAAAGAATTTACATATATCACACATTCCCGGTTGTCCCCTGACTGATATTTTCAGGGTGAAAATCCGTTCGGAAAGGGAACCGGTAAATAATACTGGAACCGTCAAAGCCATTAAAGAAACTAAAATCTTGCCATCATCAGATAAAAAATTTATATTTGTATTACCTCTGCCAAATAGAGTTAGTCCCACATTTTCAGGACACAATACAAGAGAAAATGAGGCTGGGAATCAACAGTTTTCACCAAAAAACTGGGTATTGTCATATTTGCAGATCAGGACAGCGACGGAAGGAAAATGAAGCTCTACATCAAATATATGGTAAGTCTGCGATGCAAAATCCTGGTAAAAGAAGAGCTGAACGAACTGGGATTACACACAACAAATATTGACCTTGGAACAGTTGAAATATCCGGAGATCTTACAAAGGAACAACGTTACCGGCTAAAAAAAAATCTGCTCAGGTCGGGACTGGAATTGATGGACGATAAAAAGAGTATCCTGATTGAAAGAATAAAAAATGTGATTATCGAACTGATTCACTATTCAGATGAAATACCTAAAGTAAATTATTCTGATTATATCAGTGAAAAATTAAATTACGATTATACTTACCTGGCTAATATATTTTCGGAGGTGAAAGGCATCAGCATTCAGAATTACATTATTCTCCACAAAATTGAAAGGGTAAAAGAATTGCTGCTCTATGACGAACTTAACCTTACAGAGATTTCCTATAAACTAAATTACAGCAGTGTGGCCCATTTATCCAACCAGTTCAAGAGAGTCACCGGTCTCTCTCCGACCTTTTTCAGGCGATTAAAACAAAAACGTACAGGCAACCTCGAAGACCTTTGATTTCTTTAAGGATTTGTGACTGCAAATGTGTGAATCATGTAACTTAATTCCAAAGTTATGTAACATTTCACAGCTATTTTTTGCCCAACTTTGTTCAGGTAATTAATTATGAAATTGCAACAGCACATAAATTACACTGAATGGAAACCACAGAGCTTGAAAAGGCAAAAGTTTACCGTATTGCCGGACTTCTGGATTATGTGCCAAATTCAGTCCTGAACAGGACGATAGTGAATAAACTGACCGGCAAGATTGTGTTCAGCTCTTTTGACGGCGGAGAGGGATTCAGCATGAAAATTTCGCCCTTTGATACTTTTATCCAGATTATTGAGGGCAGGGCGGAAATAGACATTGACGGTGAATCCACAAAACTTGTAACAGGCGACGGAATAATCGTTCCGGCTCATAAACCGAACAGCATTAAGTCAAAAGAACGATTTAAGATGATTTCCACAGTGATTAAAAGCGGCTACGAATAAACAGCTTTATTTAATTATTCAATGTTGTGACGGGTAGTTGAAGAGATAAAATATCATTTAGCTTCTCTGCGTTAGCATTTTTATAATAAGATGAATTTGTAAAATGAACCTGGTAAATATAAGTTAATAATCTATTTGTCATGTTATTAACATTTGGAGTTAATTAGAGAGTATTGATTTTTCGTCTTCAATAGCAACATTCCTGAGATGTCATTAATGGTCATCATGTCAGTTAGTTATAGTTAAAGTGGAATGTTTATAGAAAAAGTGAAAAGCTTTTTTATATTCCGGATTGTTTTTATCACTTAATCACACGAAGTGTAACCCGATGATGTAGGTCTGATAATTCATCATATTTCCCGGTAATCTCTTTATTCTGTTTATTTAAAAGTTCCAATTCTTCCTGGATCATCTCGAGTTCTATTTTGTAAACTTCGAGTTCGTGAATCATCGCAATCATCTCGGATTCAGAAAGTTTTGATTCCGACACAGGCACCTTGCCTTTCATTATTTTCAGTGCCCGTCGCCTGAGTTTATCAAGATCAAATTTATTCTTATCATCTTTCATATTCCATAGTTTAAAATGTATTCAATTTTAAGTTATAGAAATTATCCATGGCTTGCAAACATTAAGTGTTAAACTTTTAAAAGAAAATGGGAGAAATTACGAATTACGAGTAAAGAAAGACTCTGAGGTTTCCGGGAATGTAATTTGCAAAATAACACATGTGAAGAAAATTAAGCCATTAATTTGACGATAATGTTTATTCTTCCTCCATAGCCTGAATGAGTTCATCGGTTATTTCAAGATTGTGGTAAACATTCTGGACATCATCATTTTCTTCAAATTCATCAATCATGCCGAGGAATTTTTTTGCATCGCTGAGCGGGAGACTTTTGTATATATTGGGAATTCGCTGTAATTCTGCCTTTTCTGGTTCTAAATTCAATTCATCGAGTTTTTTGTTCACACTGCCGAAGTCTTCAAATGCTGTGGTAATGGTAATCATTTCGTCTTCAACCTCGATATCTTCTGCACCGGCGTCAATCAGTTCCAGTTCAAGTTCTTCCATGTTCATCCCCTCCTTTTACGGGTATGGTAAAGATGCCTTTTCTGGTCAAAAAGAAAACTTAATGAACCTTTTGTTCCAAGACTTCCGCCCCGGCGGTTAAAAATAGCCCTTATATCAGAAACAGTACGGTTATTGTTATCGCTCAGACATTCCACAAACACGGCAATTCCTCCGATGCCATAACCTTCAAAACTCATCTCATTGAGGTCAACGCCTCCTTTTTCACCTTTGCTTATGGCCCTTTCAATAGTTTCCCTTGGCATATTCTGACCTTTGGCATTCATGATGGCAAGCCGCAATCTTGGATTCATGGAAGGATCACCACTGCCGCCTTCTTTTACGGCAACAGTTATTTCTTTAGAGATGCGTGAGTAAATTTTTGATCGTTTGGCATCCGCGGAACCTTTTTTTCTTTTTATCTTCGACCATTTACTATGCCCGGACATATGAAATATATTTTTGTTGTACAAAGTTAGTAAATATCCCGCTTGACTTACTACGAATCAATGTCGTTTAGTTAAGGGAAACTCTCTGAAAGGCTTGATTTTATTGGAAAAATAGGATTAATAAGTTCATTGAAAAGTTTGTAGTCTCAGGATAGTTGATTATCTTGTAGGGGTATATAGGGGGTAACCCAAGTATAAACCTAAACGAAGATTATCGGGAAAATTTATCTAAAAATATAGCTTATGAACTTGAAGATGAAGAGTTTAGTGGCCATTCAAAAGATGGTCCTGAAGGGGTATTCTCAAGGGACAGAAAGCTGACAATTAGAAACTTAATAGTATTGATCATCAACTTCAAGAGTTCCATACAAAGAGAACTGGACAGCTTCTTCAAAGCAGTATCAAAGAGTGATTTTAGAATCAGAGAGGTTACCAAAGGTGCCTTTACACAGGCAAGGGCAAAATTAAACCCGTGGGCCTTCAAACGGTTAAATGAAGTCGCTGTCGATACTTTTTACCAAGGTGCTGAGGTGTATCAGTGGTATAATATGCGGGTTTTGGCAGTTGATGAGACCAGAATGGTCTTACCCAGCCAAAGCAGTAAAACAGGACTTTCATGCTAAGGTTTTTTTGATGACGCTTTGTGCAGCCTATGCCCATCCTATAGAAGAAAGAGTGATAGCAGAGTACAAAGCTGATCAGCGAAGAAAGTTTGATCAAAAGATCAACCGTACCAATGCTTTATCAATGACACAGGAAATAATGATAGCAATAATGATTAGAAAACAATTTGAGAAGGCGATATCAGCTTTTGACCAGATTGTGGAAAAAACAAGGGAGATAATACGTCCTGGGCGAAGTTCTCCCCGAAATAAAAAACCTAAACGAACTTACTCAATGAATTACAAGCCATTATGAATAACACTTAACTAAACGACATTAAATTAAGAATTAAGAATAAGAATAAAGAGTTACGGATTAAGAGTATTGGATTATGAATTATCCGACCGGACGAAGTCCGTTCAGACAGGTGTGTTTTGATTTTTATTCCGAGAATTCGGGACACTTCGTTCATTGTTCATCACTTATATTTCAGAGCTTATCCATATTGGCAAAAGTGCGTCTGATCCCTTTTTTAAATTTTACTTTGGGATAACCCATTATCAAAAACAATCCTTCCTGGCTTTTATACCGGATACCGTATTTAGCCCTGAACTTAGACGCTGCTCCGCCATGCTGAAGAAAAGGATGGATGCCGCCTATCATACAGGTTCCCAGGCCTAAAGATTCAGCGGCAAGCATAGCATAAGTTGCGGCAATAAGAGGATCGGCGGGATCGCTGTATGATGAACCATAAAAATAGATTGTAACCGGAGCGTCATAAGTCACCACATTATCCCCTTTCTTCATCGAATCAACATACATTTTGATGAGCGGCTTGAGGAACTTCCTGAACAGTTCATCTGTGGTTTTGCCCCAGAACGGCCTCATCAAAATTAAAAACCAGTTTGAAACCATCCATTTCTGGCTTTCCAGAAAATTACAAAAGTCTGTAGCAAACGCATGTGTTTTATCTTTTCCTTTGATAACCAGGACGCTGACATCTGATGGAGGAATCCCCATCGGAGCCGTCGATGCCGCATCCAGGATTTTGTTAACCATATCATCGGAAACTTCCTGATCTTTAAATTTTCGGATGCTCCTTCGGTTTTGAAGTAATACAAGCAACCTGTTATAATCAGTTTTTCCTGGCTCTTTTGAAAGGGGAAAAATATCCTCAGGTGAAAGTGTCCGCCCGTTTATCCTGATTGCATCTTCAGGACAGATTGCCATACATTGTCCGCAGGCAAGACATCCAAAAACAGGAGTGCCGGAAGGAACAACCTTTCCTTTGATAAGCTTATATTCGAGGTCACCGCAGACTTCAACGCACAGGCCGCAGCCGTTACATCTGGCATAATCGATTGTGATTTGTCCTGCTTTTGCAGTTCGGGTTGTTGGTATAGGCATAAATTACGAATTACACATGAACGGGAGAACGGAAACCGGAGATGGGAACAGGGAATGCATTCAATCGTTTTCCGTTTTCCGGTCTCCGTACTCCAAACTCCATTCTTATGTCTTTAAATAATTCATCATTCGTTGTTAGTCACATAATCCTAATACTCTGAAATGCTTCAACCTAATAGCCTATTTAATTCATATGCCATTAAGATTTAACTTTTAGCTTCTCCGCTCTCTTTTACCTTTGGAGTAGTCCGTATTCCAAGAAGGGCCCAGATTGGGCAAAAATTAATTAAGGCAGTTAATAATAAAATTATTCCGACGATTAACACTATAATTCCCAGCGCTCCGGTGAGGAGTTTTGTAAAGAAAAGAGCACCTGCAATAATGGCAAGGACAATCCGAATCCATTTGTCTGTAACTCCAACGTTCCTTTTCATAATAAAATATTTTAATATTAAAATTACCCGTTAAGTTAATAATAATCGGGATCAATTCCAAATAGGATAATTAAAAGAACTCCTAGATTATTAAAGGTTTCGGTTATTAATGTATCTTTCAGGTACCCTTACATAAATGTGATGCCAAGAATACGTTTTATGTGACGGGAAAGGAAAATCTTTCATCTTTGAATAATGCTAAAAAACTTTGAGGGATTGCAGATTCAAATCTTATCATTTCATGTGTCATGGGATGGATAAAAGATAAATTCTTTGCATGTAACGCCATTCGCTCTATGGGATTTTGTCTGGAACCATATTTTTTATCACCCACAACAGGATGTCCGATATCTTTCATATGCACCCTTATCTGGTTTTTACGCCCTGTTTCAAGTTTTATCTCAAGTAAGGTAAATCCCCAGTTTCTCTTTAAAACTTTATAATGGGTTACAGCTTCTTCCCCTTCTTTAGGATTTTGGGTTGAATACATTACCAGTGCCTTGTTTTCTTTGAGATATGAATGAATTGTACCCTCATCATTTTCTACTTCCCCTTCAACCACTGCAACATAAGTTCTCTCAATCACAGCATCCTGCCAGCTTTTTTGTAATATCGACTGTATTTCTTCACTTTTGGAAAATACCATGACTCCTGATGTGTCTCGGTCAAGTCGGTGGATAACAAAAATACGATTTGCCGGGTTTTCTTTCTTTACATGATCACTTAAAATACTGTAAGCCGTTAGAATTTTTTCTTTGGCTGTCGCAATCGAAAGTAATCCCTCTTTTTTATCTATAACAATCAGGCTGGAGTCCTCATATAATATCCTTAATCCCTGATATTTTATTTTTTCAGGGACTTTTCCATATGTGATACTGACAATCTGACCGGGTTTAAGAGAATAATCAAATTTTGTGACTGTATGATGGTCAACCGTTACCTGACGATGTGACAACAATGATTTAATAGATGTCCTGCTTTTACCCTGGTACTTTAGCATTAAAAACCTGAGCAATTCCATGGGTTCCTTTACAGTCAGATGATTTTGCCTGAATGTTTCCTTACTATGATTTAACAACGGTTTTGTCATTACGTTTGAAGATTTTAAGATTTTAAAATTTGAAGATGAGCATATTTTCAAATTTTCAATTTCTCAATTGTTTTCGCCATAGATTTTTTCAAGGATAAACGAATCAACCTTAGCAGTATAAAGGAAATCCGATGATTTTAAAAGGTCATAATATTCTTTCACTATCTGACCGCTTTTTCTGCTGGAATTATTTATTGTATAAGCTTCAAATGCTTTCTTCGAATTTTCATTTAGTTTTTTTGTTAAAGGATCGAATACTTTTGTGTTTTCTGTCCCGTTGAGAAATGCCTCAAAATATTGAGAAAAATAATCTTCAGCCTGATTGATTGAGATAAAAGAGGGATAGCTGTTGATAAAATCTTCCCAGGCAAGAATCCTTGATATTAACGAATCCTGTGAGATCAGAATATTGCCGTCTTCGGCAAATTTTTCATTCTGTTCCATAGAAGAAAGGTTCAGAAATTTATGGTACGCAGTCGATAAGTTATTCCCAAATTTATTTACCAGCCAGTCCATTTCCGGTTCCAGGTAAAAATCCCCTTCTGAAGTTGTAAGTTTCATTCCATAATCCGACAAGGCAGATTTAATTCGGTTGACAGAGCTGTCTGCAAATTCTCCGGATGGTATATTTTGAAGAATATTTTTGTTTTCGAGATAACTATTGGCAAGTAATGAGAAAAAATCATTGAAATCTGAAAACATGGAGTCACGGGACAAACTATCTGTCCTGGCATTTTTATACAGTTGGATGGCTATGGAGACTGAATTAAGATTGTTCTTATCCAACATCTCAAGTATTCGTCTGTAATCTTGCGAATTATCCAGGCTCATCTGACTGATTTTATTTATATCTTCAGTTGAATTATTGGAAACTGATTCCTGAGAATCCTTTTTTTGTTTTGACTGAGGAAGACTACAGGCTGTTAATAATAAAAAAGTCAGGACAATTAATGTTTTATACATAATCTGAATGTTTACTTAATTAGTTACGAATAATGAACTATTACCGTTTAAATAGTTAAACTACATTTACTCTGTTGAATCACTTTAATTGGCACTGGAAATCCATTTTACAGGAATAATGAATGAAAATTATTAATAATTCAACAATTTACCTTAAATTAATAAAATGATTTCATTCTCAAAAACCATTCAAAGTTAGACAAAAAAAGATGTGTTTTGGGAGTAAACTAAAAGCAATTGGAATCTCTAAAAACAATTTGTTTAATATATATAAAATATTTTAAATCAATATATTATATTGAAACAGACTTAGATTGTTATATTAAATGTTAACTTTTGTTAAATTAGATGTTTTAAAAATTAATTTTGTAGATAAGTTGTATTTTTCGCGCCAAAAATAATCATTATGAAATTACCTGCTTCAGCTAATAATAAGCTAACCATAATAGGAAGTGTAATCAGCATTGCAAGCTTATTGTTCATTATCGTCCTTTTTGTTGTTTCTTCTTTTATTATAAAGGGAACTCCATACCTGGGGATATTTGATTTAATGGTGCTTCCCGGAATCCTGATCTTTGGATTGATACTTATTCCTTTAGGAATGTATTTGACAATCAGGAGAGCAAGGTTGCAAAAAAAAGAAATTACCTCAAAGTGGCTTGTTATTGATCTGAATGACACCCGCCAGAGAAATGCGTTTTTCATCTTCGTTGTCGGGACGATTTTCTTTCTTATAATCTCAGGAATTGGCAGTTACGAAGCTTATCATTTCACGGAGTCGGTCAAATTTTGCGGTATTACCTGTCACAAAATAATGGAACCGGAATACACTACCTATCAGAGATCAACTCATGCAAGGGTTGCTTGTGCAGAATGTCATGTTGGTTCAGGAGCAAGCTGGTACGTGAAATCGAAATTGTCCGGATTATATCAGGTTTACGCAACTATTGTCAATAAATATCCCCGGCCGATTCCTACACCGATCAGCAATTTGCGTCCTGTCCGCGAAACTTGCGAAGAATGTCATTGGCCGCAAAAATTTTATCCCTATCAATTGGTTAACGAAAAACATTATCTGGCAGACAAAGAGAACACAGAATGGGATATTGATCTGGAGATGAAAATAGGCGCATCACATAGTTCAAAGGGATTAACAGAAGGGATACACTGGCATATAAATCCAAACGTAAGGATTGAATACCTTTCCACTCCCGACCATGAAAATATTCCCTGGGTCAGATATATTAATCTGACAACCCATGATACAATAGTTTACAAGGAAACAAATGGGAATAACGGAGACACAATAAAAGCAACTAATCCCAGGCTGATGGATTGCGTAGATTGTCATAATGAGCCTTCACATAATTTTCTTACTCCTCAGAGATTTATTGATAATGCTATATCAGCCAGAGAAATATCACCCACACTTCCGGAAATTAAAAGTGTCACGATGAAGGTATTAAACGATACATATTCTACCGTTGATACGGCTGAGGAGGTTATCAGATCCACTATCAAAACATTTTACAAAGACAATTATCCTGATATTGCCCAAACAAAAGCCGGTTTGATAGATCAGGCTATCAATGGAACTATAAAGGGTTACAAACTGAATATATTTCCATATATGAAGGCAAGCTGGGATACCTATCCTAATCATATTGGTCACATTGTTTATAATGGTTGTTTCAGGTGTCATAACGATACACACAAAAGTGACCGGGGAGAGATAATACCAAAAGACTGTAATCTCTGTCATACTATTAAATTACAGGGCAAACCGGACAGTCTTCAGGTATCAGTTTTTAATCAGGATTTGGAATTTAAACATCCTGTGAATATAAAAGGCGCATGGAAGGAATATCTTTGCAGTGAATGCCACCGATATTTATATCAGAATTGACAATTGGCTTTAGCCTCTGCTCAATAATAGTTTCAGAGTTTCAGGGTTTCACGACACGCTGAAAGTTTGTAACATTGAAACACTGAAACTTTTGTCAGAGATTTCAAATATTAAACTTTCAACCGCGCCTTTATTGCCTCTGTTTCTTTTTCGTAGCCAGGTTTTTCAAGAAGTGCAAACATATTTTTTTTGTAAGCTTCTACTCCAGGCTGATCAAAAGGATTAACGTTAAGGGTATAGCCGCTGAGTCCGCAAGCCAGTTCGAAGAAATAAATCAATTGTCCCAAATAATATTCATTAAGCTTGGGGACAGCAATTCTTATATTAGGTACACCACCATCAGTGTGGGCGATAATTGTTCCCAGTTCAGCCATTTTGTTCACTTCGTCAATTCTCTTGCCAGCAAGGAAATTCAGTTTGTCAAGATTTTCTTTGTCTTCAGGAACTGTTAATTTTGAATTTACCTCTTCTACAGAAAGCACAGTCTCAAAGAGTATTCGCTCACCTTGCTGGATATATTGGCCCATGGAATGAAGATCACTTGAGAAATCCACACTTGCCGGAAAGATTCCTTTCTCTTCTTTTCCTTCACTCTCCCCATATAACTGCTTCCACCATTCTGCAAAATAATGGAGTTTCGGATTATAGTTTACGAGTATCTCAATTTTCTTACCCTTATTGTACAGGAGATTTCTGACAGCGGCATATCGGGCAGGCAGATTATTTTCAAACGGGATCTTTACTCCACACATGTTTTCCATGTCCCGTGCACCTTTTACCAGTTCACGGATATCAAAACCCGCAACTGCTATCGGGAGCAATCCGACGGGTGTAAGAACAGAATAACGTCCGCCAATATCATCCGGGATTACAAAAGATTTATAGCCTTCCGCTTTTGCCAGTGTATGCAACGCCCCTTTTTCTGCATCGGTTATAGCAATGATGCGCATCCGGGCTTCTTCCACACCGTATTTATCTTCAAGATCCTGCTTTAATATACGGAATGCAATTGCCGGTTCCGTTGTTGTTCCCGATTTTGAAATTACCGCACATGCCCATTCCTTTGTCTCAAGCAGATCACGTAATTCAAAGAGATAATCTTCGCTGATATTTTGTCCTGCAAATACAATATTGGGTACTTCAAAACTCCCTTTGATTTGTGCGAATGAATCGGTCAATGCATCAATTACAGCCCTGCTCCCAAGGTAAGATCCTCCTATCCCGATCACGACAAATATTTCCAGATGTTTTGGCTGTAACTTTCTTACTGTTTTTTCGATATCAGAAAGTTCCGCTTCAGGGATTGAGGAAGGTAAATCAACCCATCCAAGAAAATCATTTCCTTTTCCGGTTTTATTATGCAATGAGACATTATGCTCTTCGAGTTCTTTTTTATATGATTCTATTTCTTGTTTCGATATGAAACTGAATACATTGTCGAGGTCCAAGTTTATAAAGCTCATAATTTAATTGTTATAGGTTTTATTTTTCATTCTTTATCTGATAATACAAGTATTCTAAGGATACAAATTGGGGTTTAAAAAGTTCACTTTTAATTATTCAAAAAGGAGGGTTCAGAATCTATTCAGCTATGGCTCAATTGTCTGATAAAATAAACTGCAAATTCATTATCTCAAATATTCTGTAAGCAAACGAATCTCTATAGCGGGTGAGATATTTTCATAAATAATATTGTAAACCGAATCAGTAATTGGCATATTGATATGATATTGATTATTTAATTCTTTAATACATTTGGTTGCATAGTAACCTTCGGCGATCATATCCATTTCCAGCATAGCTGAACGGACTGTATAACCTTTCCCGATCATTGTGCCAAAGGCTCGATTCCGTGAAAACTGAGAGTATCCTGTAACTAAAAGGTCGCCCAAATAGACAGATGACTTTATATCACGTGTTATAGGATGGACTGTATCGACAAATCTTTTGATCTCCTGGATGGCATTTGCCATTAATACTGCCTGGAAATTGTCGCCATACCGCAATCCGTGGCATATCCCGGCAGCAATTGCCATGATGTTTTTTATTACTGCAGAATATTGGGTCCCCCATATATCATCAGAAATATGTGTTCGCAGGGATGGACTTTCAAGAAGCATTGCAAATTGTCTGGCCCTCCGGACATTAGGACTGGCAATGGTCAGGTAAGAAAGCAAATCTCTTGCGACCTCCTCGGAATGACATGGGCCTGCAATTACACCAAACTGGTCAAAGGGCATATCGAAAAATTCATGAAAATATTCACTTACTACCAGGTTTTCATCAGGAATAATTCCTTTAATAGCCGAAACCACAAATCTTTCACCTATGTCAACCGTAAGATGTTTAAGGGCATCTTTTAAAAATGCTGAAGGAGTCACAAATATCAGGATCTCAGAATCCTGTACAATTTTATTAATATCGGAATAGAATTTAATTCTTTGCATATCAAATTCGACAGAACGAAGATAATTTGGGTTGTGCCTGAACTTTTTGAAAAGTTTAATTGTCTCTTCATCCCTGATATACCAATTTAATTCGGGTAAATTATAACAAATCAATTTAGCAAGAGCCGTAGCCCAGCTGCCACTTCCGATTATGGCAACCTTGCTTTTTTCATTAATTTCGGTCATACTGAATAACTAATTTAACCAATTCGTAACTTCAATAACCGAAGGATTGGTCAGTCCCAAATGATTCTTTTTATTGAATCCGCATAAATCATTGAATAATTTGTTTGGTTTGACCTCTTTCAATTGAGAAATCTTTTTGTAGCCCAGTTTCCTTAAAACTTCCACCCATCCTGCAGGTATACCCAATTTCTCAAATTTTTCAAGTGCGTCTTCTTCTGCTTCCTTTTCAGGTTTCATTTGCGGAAAGAATATGACATCCTGAATAGAAACCGAATTTGTCATAAGCATTGTCAGCCTGTCTATCCCAATGCCCATACCGGAGGTGGGAGGCATTCCATATTCAAGGGCTTTTATAAAATCTGTATCTATAAACATCGCCTCATTGTCTCCCTTTTCTGACAGGCGCAGTTGTTCCTGGAACCTTTCGTATTGGTCGATTGGATCATTAAGTTCTGAATAGGCATTACATAATTCTTTACCATTCACAATCAGCTCAAATCGCTCAGTCAGATCAGGATTATTCCGGTGTTTTTTGCAAAGCGGTGACATTTCAACCGGATAATCCATAACAAATGTCGGTTGAATAAAATTCGCCTCACATTTTTCACTGAAAATCTGATCTATTATTTTGCCTTTCCCCATAGTGTTATCAACAGCAACTTCAAGTTTGAGACAAACTTCACGCAAGGTTTGTTCATCCATTCCCGAAATGTTTATACCTGTATATTCCTGAATGGCATCGTACATGGTAATCCGTTTAAAAGGACGTTTAAAATCAACCTCGTGATTGCCTACCCTTATTTTTGTTTTTCCATGGATTGCAAGGGTAACCCTTTCAATCATCTCTTCAGTAAAATTCATCATCCACCTGTAATCCTTCAAGGCCACATAAATCTCCATAACCGTAAATTCAGGATTATGAGTACGATCCATGCCTTCGTTGCGAAAATCCTTTGCAAATTCATACACTCCTTCAAATCCGCCAACTATAAGTCTTTTAAGATAAAGTTCATCGGCTATGCGCAAATAAAGGGGTATGTTTAATGCGTTGTGGTGAGTAATAAAGGGACGGGCAGCAGCTCCGCCTGGTATAGGTTGAAGAACAGGAGTTTCTACCTCAAGATAGTTACGTTCGTTAAACATTTCACGCATCACATTGATGATTTTCGCGCGGTTCCTGAATACCTCTTTCACATGAGGATTAACTATCAGATCGAGATAACGCTGGCGGTAACGCTGTTCAGGATCAGTAAAGGCATCGTATGTTTTATCATCCTTTGTTTTAACAACGGGAAGAGGATGAATGGATTTGCTGAGTAATGTAAATTCTTTAACATGAATGGTTATCTCACCCATTTGAGTTTTAAACACATATCCTCTTACCCCGATAATGTCGCCAATGTCCAGTAATTTCTTAAAAACATCATTATAGAGGGTTTTATCCTCACCGGGACAAATATCGTCCCTGCTGACATAAATCTGGATTCTGCCGCTTTCGTCCTGCAGTTCAGCAAAAGTGGCCTTGCCCATAATACGCTGGCTCATAAGACGGCCGGCGAAAACTACATCCGCAAGATTGGGTTTTTCCGGATTAAATGTTTGATGGATTTGTCTGGCAGTTATATTGACTTGATACTCCTCAGCAGGATAAGGATTGATCCCAAGATCGCGCAATTTTTGCAATGAATTTCGACGGATAATCTCTTGTTCGCTTAATTCAGTATTGCTCATTTATCTTTCTATTTATTATCCTTTTACGCTTTTTTGTTCCAATCCCGATAATTATCTGGACAGGATGAATGCAAAGGTACAAAAACTTATGAATTATGAATTACGAATTATGAATTAGTAATAAGGCTGTTAGATTGTCAGGCGTTTGAAGTGTCAGAAATTAAAGAATTAATGAATTAAAGAATTATGTAATAACATGTAGTGCAGTTGAAATCAAAGTTGAAAAGTCGGTCATATGTAATTAAATAGATCTTCTGACCGAAAAGATTTTTCCGGGCAGTTAGTCTTCAACTTTATTTGGATAACAATTGAATCCCGTCCCGATAGCTATCGGGATCGTGATCGAATGACGATTGTATTTTGAAACATTTGGATCTGATGATTTGTTAACATTATGTTCTCCTCTCAAATAATTCTTGAATTTGAAAAAAAGACATTTCAGAAATATGTTTAACAATATCTTCAAAATCCTAGCTCCGTGATTGCTCCGTGATTGCTCCGTGTTAAGTCCGTATTTGCCTTGGAAACTCTTGTAATCATAATATCAAAACTCGCGACAAACGTTTTAAAGGTGTCATAACATCTGAATCGAAAATCGACCAAGCCCATTATGTTTAACAATGTTATCCATAATCCTTTTCATAACAACCATTAAAGTTCTTAACTTTATTTTCAATCCTACTACGCGTTAAGTAATATATTATTTTCATTCTTTCATTTTTTCATTCTTTAATTTCCTAAAGCCTTTAGTCTTCAGGCTGATAACCTTTTATCATTCTTTAATTCTTTAATTACTAATTGCCTGATTTCTTTTTAATAAGAAAAGCTGACAATAATTGAGCTTTTATTTTTACCACAGAAAGCCATTTAGTATATTTGAAAAAATTATAAAAAAGAAGGCCGGTTCTTCGAAATGCTTATGCAGAAATTGTGGAAATTCAAAAAACAAATAGATATTAACGACATTAAACTACTGTCGGGATCTTTAGGTGTTGATATGTCTATTGCCAGTTTGTTAGTGCAGCGAGGCATTAAATCATCATCAGAAGCAAATTCATTTTTCCGCCCTAAACTATCCGATCTTCATGATCCTTTTCTGATGAAAGATATGGATAAAGCGGTTAAAAGGATTAAAGAAGCAATTGACAATGATGAAAGAGTTTTAATATATGGGGATTATGATGTTGACGGGACAACTTCTGTTGCCATGATGTATTCTTTTCTCAGAAGCAGACTTACCCATCTGGATTATTATATTCCTGACCGTTATATGGAAGGTTACGGCATCTCAAAATTAGGTATTGAATATGCCGCAGCAAATAAATTTTCATTGGTAATCGTGCTCGATTGCGGCATAAAATCTGTTGATAAAATAGCTTATGCCCGTCAACTTGGTCTTGATTTTATTATTTGCGATCACCATAATCCCGATGAACAGATTCCTGATGCTGTTGCAGTTCTTGATCCAAAGCAGCCGGATTGTAATTATCCTTTTAAAGATCTTTCAGGTTGTGGCGTTGGATTTAAATTATTACAAGGTTATTGTCTAAGTCAGGGGATTCCCGAACAGGTTGCGTATGAACACCTTGATTTGGTTGTAGTAAGTATTGCCTCTGATATTGTCCCAATGACAGGAGAAAATCGGGTGCTTGCTGCATTCGGTCTTGAGAAGATAAACTCTAATCCTTCAAATGGTTTGAAGGCTATTATCAAATGTGCCGGTTTGAAAGGGGAAATTAAAATTAACGACATCGTATTTAAAATCGGGCCACGACTGAATGCTTCCGGACGTATTGAACACGGAAAAAAATCAGTGAGAATCTTATTGGCTGAGGATTCAGCGGAATTGGAAGAGTTGGGTAATGAAATCAACTCTTACAATGAAATACGTAAAACTCTCGACCGCGATATTACACAGGAAGCATTGGACCTTATAGCAAAAAGCGAATTATATGGTGACAGAAAATCTACCGTTGTATTCAATCAGTACTGGCATAAAGGGGTTGTTGGAATCGTTGCTTCCCGTCTGACTGAATATTATTATCGTCCCACAGTTGTATTGACTGAATCTAACGGATTGGCTACCGGTTCAGCGCGTTCTGTGGGGGAATTTGATCTTTATGAAGCAATTGATGCATGCAGGGACCTCCTTGAATCCTATGGAGGCCATATGTATGCTGCCGGGCTTTCAATGAAACGTGAAAATGTGAGTGAATTTGCGCGCCGGTTTGAACAAGTTGTGAGGGATTCCATCAGTGAAGATCAGTTGGTTCAGACTATTGAAATTGACGCTAAGATCTCATTGTCGGATCTTACACCAAAATTTTTGCGGTTATTGAATCAGTTTGAACCATTCGGTCCCCACAACATGATGCCGGTATTCTTAACTGAAGATGTACTTGATTATGGTTCAAGTAAACTGGTTGGTAAGAATAACGAACACCTTAAACTTGATCTTATGGAGGCAAACCGTTCATCCGCAGTGTTTTCAGGAATTGCTTTTTCTCAATCGGTTCATCTTGATATGATTAAAAAATCACTTCCGTTTGATATTTGTTACTCTGTAACAGAGAATGAATTTCGCGGAAAGACCTATATGCAATTAAATGTAAAGGATATCCGATCACATGATGAAACCGGATATTGACAATTCAATAATCATTCAATAGTGATTCAATGGTCAAATGATAGTCATTCAATAGTCATTAAAAGGCTAAAGACTAAAGGAAAAAAATGCTTTTAAGTTTCAGCCTTTAGCCTTCAGAATTTAGTTTAAAGCCTCATTTGTGTAATTCGTTATTAAATTGTGTAATTCGTAATATCATGAAAAAGCTGACTTTTACCTTTATCTCGTTGATTTTTATCGCTTTTACAGCCAGGAGTCAAAAAATTCCAACCGGAAATCCCAATGATTTTAAAGTTAAAACGTGCCTTCACTCGGTAAGTTATATGGGAATATGGCGGGGACAAGCCTTTCTTACAGTCGATCAGTTTCTCGTAAAGGCAAAAGAACTGGGATTTGACGGAGTGGAACTTGCCGCCAAACGACCTCATGTATCTTTACTTGATTATGATGATGCTGCCCGTAAAAAACTTCGCGACCGGATCAAGGAATTGGGACTCGATCTTGTTTGTCTTGCAGGATACGATGATTTTACAGCAGGAATAGATAAAGCAGGAATCCCGAATATGGAAATTCAGGCAGTATATATTGGGGAACTTGCACGACTGGCTCATGACCTTGGAACATCAATGGTAAGAATATTTACTGCTTACGAACGCCCTGATATGACGTATGATAAACAATATGGAATGCTTGTTGAAGGTCTTCAAATGGCAGGAAAAATAGCAGCCCGGTACGGTGTTACTCTTATTATTCAAAATCATCACGACATGGCTGTGCACCCTGACGCAATGAAATGGCTGATCGATGAAGTCAATCTGCCCAATGTTAAAGCGGCATTTGACGCCTGGTCTCCAACCCTCCTGGGATTATCCTCTGAGGAGTTGAAGAAAGCCGTTTATGAGATGAAACCATATCTGGTCCATACTACGGTGGCCGATTATGCGAAATTGCCCCGTTTTAAATACGAAAGCGGTCAGGTTAACTATGTTCCGGAGCTTGCACAAAATAAAATTGTACCGATGGGTGAAGGTTTTATTGATTATAAAGCATTCATCAATGCTCTAAAAGAAATAGGATACCAGGGATATATTGCCTACGAAATGTGTGCTGAAATGAAAGGCGGCGGCTCAATTGAAAATCTCGATAAAAGTGCAAAAGCCTTTCTTAAATATGTAAAGCAATTTAAATAGCAGGCTTTAGGCTGTAAGCTTTAGAATACAGATTGCAGGATACTGGTTAAAGGTGGAAAAGGTGGAAAAGTGGAAAGGTGTTTCACCTCTTATGTAGCCTATATAAAAAGAGGAATTCCCTTATTTCCTTAGTAGCATAGAATTGCAATAGAACATTTTCCCTTATTCGCTTATTAATATGGGAATAAGGAATGGAAGAGGGGAAATTCCGAGCTGCTAAGGGAATAGAAGGTCCGTTACTCTGTCTTGGACTGTATCCACTGATAGGGGGGGACTTATTACCTTATCACCTTATCACTTCACCTTTAGCCTAAAGCCTGATTTGTGTAATTCGTCATTAATTCGTGAAATCTGATTATCAGAATATTATCGATCGTTTAAGGATTGAACTGAATAATCCTCTGCCAGGAAAATCAGCTTACAGGAAGGTTTTACCACCTGACAGGTCGCTTGAACCTCCTTCGGGTACGATTAAAATTAATCAGGCCGGAGTTCTTTTATTGCTTTTCCCGGACAAGAAAGAGGAATTAAATACGGTATTTATCCGGAGGCCTTCATTTATGAAAAACCATGCGGGTCAGATTGCTTTTCCCGGCGGACAGTCAGAACCTAAAGACAAGAATCTGATGGAAACTGCACTGAGAGAGGCGGTCGAAGAAATCGGAATTAATACTGATCAAATCGAAATTATCGGCAAGTTAAGTCCATTGTATGTTAAAGTAAGCAATTTTTGTATTCAACCTTACATCGCTTGGAGTTCTGTTGTTCCGGATTTCCAGTTCAATACAGGTGAAGTGACAGGACTTCATATTATTCCGGTCAACGATCTTTTAAAACCGGAGACTCTGCAAAACCGGAAGGTTGAAACTTCGCATGGATTAACTGAATTTCCTGGTTTTCTGGTCGATGATGTATTTATTTGGGGAGCTACTGCTATGATCCTTTCCGAATTCAATGAAGTTTGTAGAAAGGCTATAGACTTTTGGCTTTAGACTGAAGGCTTAAGGCAATAATTGATAATCGACAATCAGCACATCATCCCATCATCCCATCAGCATAACAGATCAACAGCACATCAGCATATTAGCATATCAGCACATTAATTCGTAATTCACTTAATCATAGAAGGTCCAGGATACTCCAAATCCCAGCAAAGCAATCTGTGCTGCATAATTTGGGGTTGTATAATATCCACTCTTAAGCAGCATTGCTCCAAGATTGGAATATTTCACATAGAATCGGGTACGTTTGATCTTCATATTGATAAATGCATCCATCCACGGATAATCCCCTATTTGCTCATTCATTTGAACATAGTACATTCCAAGGGCAGGACTGTAATAATCAGCATAATATTTTGATTCATACCGAGTAGCAACACCTATCTGAAAATTAAGGACTTTTGATAATATACCGGATAAATAAATTGTATTTCTTGCCATTAACATTGGCAGGTGAAGATATTTATCAGTGGTAGTTTTTTGATAAATAACCTCGTTATCAATACTCAGCACTCCAAGATTAAAGTCTTTTTTTAGGAAAGCCTGGGCTACAGAAAATTCTGAGCTTGCCTGGTCAGGTAATGCCTGCTCATTCCAGTAAATATAATTCGTAATAATACTGTATTTGAATCCGGTTTTAAATTTCCATTTTGGATTATCATATTCGGCGCCTAACCTCAATTCGTATGTCTTGTAAAAATTATTATCCCATTTATAATGATTTGAATAATAATGATTGTAAAAATAATTGGGGGTAGTGTTTGTCATAGCCGCATTTAATCTCAGAAATGATGTGTCCTTTGCTGTTCTGATTGGTTTTTCCAATTTTCCCCTTAAATCAAAATCCCCGAATTTATAACCGAGAATATAATATTTGCCGGTTGCCTCCCATGTCCAGAATTTGGCTTCTTCATTGTAAATGGAAGCGCCAAGATAGGTATTTGTATAACCTGTGGATTGTGTAAGTCCAAGCGGAGGCCGCCATATTCCCGGTGTGAAGATCAATTTCTCGCGGGAATAACGTACATTGACGATGTCGTTGCCGATAAAAGCCTGCTTACTAAAGGCAAATTTCCGGTTCGGTGTTCCAAGTTCTTTAATAAAGAATTGATTGGTCATTCTTCTTTCTCCTGAAATATCCTGGGTTGCAGGTGTGGCTTCACTTCCGGTTTTGCCGTTAATATAGGGAATATGGCCTTCTCCGTAAAAGTATACCTTCCCTCTTGAATCGGTGTACTGAAAATAGGGATTAGGGTAAATTTCTGAAAATTCACGCGAATTATCATCCAATTCAAGTGTATGCATCAGTGCAAACCGTGGAGTGAATTTCTGAAAAATTTCCCCTTTTTCCTGTACTTTTTTCCACGTTCCGAACTTGTATTCGTGTGAAACAACTAAAAAAGAGTTACTGGTTGCATTCTTTGCACCATCCAACCAGACAGCTATATTTTCGGGTTTTAGATCAGGATTTTCAATATCTTTCGGATTAGGAAATCCCCCGTTTTCCTGGTTCGAAAATTTATTCCGGCCGACAGTAAACCATAAATTGTATCTTTCAACATTGTAACTTAGAGAAAAGTGTACATTATTGTCTTTATTTTCCTGGTTGAGGTATTTCCCCTGGGAAGAGATGATATTATAGACAAGGCTAAAATTCAGAAATGGCGTTATATTTTGAGTATGCAAAACATTTAACCATGTCTGTCCATTCGGCTTATTGTTAAACCATTGTCCGTAGTTTGCAATAGTAAATGGTTTTGTATTATTATAAAAACGGACGGTATTGGGCCATGTTCCGTAAAGCCTGTAATTCTTTAAGAAAAGGAAATAATCGGGATTGTCATTACGCTTAAAAAAATCATTACTCTCATACGAAGATCCCAGGTTTCCCAAGGTTTGTGCAAACAGTGAATTTCTTAAAACAGGATCATAGGTTTCGAAATTATCAATCAGGGTATCCATTTTTATTTCACTTCTTCTCGATAGTCCGTCAACCAGGTTGTAAACATGCATCCTGAAAACAATGGTATCTTTCTTTTTGCTCTCGCCTTCTTTGGCCTCCCCCGGCTGATGGGACTGTTCTCCCCGAATTGAGCAAATCCAGGTTCAAACTGAACTGAAATACAAAGGAGTAGAAATATTTTTAACTTAATGTTCACAGAAACAAAGATAGATAATTTACGAGTTTTGAGATATGAGATATGAGTTAATAGTAATCAGTAATCAGTAATAGACTAAAGGTAATTGTCAATTGTCAATTCACTATAGCCTTCAGCCTTTTCCATCAACCACTGATTACTGATTACTGATGTACAGACAAGGCATGCCTTGTCTCTACTGTTCAATTCCCGTATCTCATTTGGTAGAACTCTTTCCCGATTTCCCTTGAAGCATTAACCATTTCTTCATAAGGCCTGTCACAAATATTGAGGAATCCGCAACTGAAATTCTCTCCGTCTCCGCGACCTACAGTAGGCTGGTCCAGAAACTGAAAATAATGAGCGCCTACTATATATGGATTGTTCAGACAGCTTTTGACGAAATTTTCGTATTTCTCCGCTCTCATTTTCAGGGCTTCATTAAAATGCTCAGGTCCCTTATAAAATGAACTTTTTTCAAGCGGAGTGTGATGCCATTCTCCTACGATCACCGGTTTGTCAAAATCTCCCGGACGCAAGTCAGCAGCGGTATGCCTGTAACGGTTAAAACTGATTACATCACAATATTTTGCCGAAATGTTCACGATCCAGTTATTCCTCCCATCCCAGTCATTAAGATTTTCTTCCGAGGGATAGAAATGGAAATCGAGACGCGGTCCAAGATAAAGTTTACCGGGAGCCAGCTTGTTAAGAGTTTCTTTTACGATCCTGAAGTAATCATTGATGGCCATAAGGGTAAAATCTTTGGTATCCTCATTACGGATATCAAGGTTTTTTGTGCTGTTCATGAAATCACTCCATGATGTAAATTCAGTCCCCCATTTTTTATTAAGATCACTTACATTTCTGTACCTTTTCTTCAGGAAGGAGAGCATCACAATTTTAGCGGCTTGGCTGGCAGGAGAGGCAATTGTCCATCGTGCCACTCCTGTACTGTCACCCCAGGTAATTTCATTATCAACGTAATATCCAATACAATATGGATCTGTAGTTGATTTGCCGATTGCAAGAATCTTTCGTGTAAGATTTCCCACAAAACTGGTATCATAGCAATCTGTGTATTTGTACCAATGTCCCTCACTTCCTTCAATCCTTTTTGCTCCAGGCATGATTATCGGAGTATAAGGCATCGTGCTTCTCAGATATAAATCAGGTGTAGTCCAGGCTCCAAGGGTATTTTGTCCCCAGCTTTCCAGTCTTTTTGGAACAAGATCGACCACTTTTTCTTTCCATCCGTCACCATATTTACGCATCATGTTCCACGCAATCTGGTCAAATGAAACCATCTTTTTATTTTTATAATAGCCAAATGGTGCAAATCTTCTGTGGCTGTAAAAGCTGCTGTATTTGACAGAATCAGGGAGATCTGTAAAGTAAAATTCTCTGTCGGTAATCACAGCCGATCCGCCGCCTAAAGCAACACTGCCCATACCATGTGACCAGAATAATCTTCCTTCCGGATCAACAAGCCACCATTTGCCGTCAATCTTTTCTGTGCGGAAGTTCCCGGTTGCTTTTAATTGAGGGCCTTTCAGCCAGCCGCCGTATTTATCCCACTCATCTGAACGGGGATGGGCAGCAAGATCGGCAGCCTCTGTTTCAGCAGATTTCTTAAGTTCTTCGAGGCTATGCGTCTTTACTGGCCAGTCTGAATGACTGTATTGTCCGAATTCATCCATTATAGGAAAGAATCCGTTATTAACTTCCTTTTCTGTGGGATATTTCACCTCTCCCTCCGCCCTGATGTTTGAAAGAAGAACGGATGTTTCTCCTGTCGGGCATGCTATCAGGAAGGATATTTTCTTTATAGAATCTACTTTTTGACTTGTGGTGATAATTCCGTCAGGAAGGTTATACATCCCGATAATCTTCTTCTTATAATAATCCGGAAGACTGTCGTGGGGAATGACGGACCTTACTGTTCTTGTCTGCCCCGGATGGACATTTACTGCCTGGGCGCTCCAGCCGTTTGCATCCAGGCGTATTTCCACAAGTGCATCTACATTCCCGTTATTTGTAATATCTGCAGCAAGGTAGTTGTTCTTTGATAATCTCCATTTATCCGATTTGTCATGAACGATTACATAAGGTGCCTGGTTCTCTCCGCTGCAGCTCAACTGTAAAGTATTATGTTCCTTGCTGTCTTTTACAATTGCGACTTTTGCATCTTTACTGACTTCGAGGCTGCTCAGCGAAGCTTCATTCGGAGTAAAAAGAATCTGTACTTTGCTTGCGGTTTGGGTGCTGCATCCAAACACAATCATGGACAAAAGTGCCATGATGAATAAATGTAAATGTTTCATAGCCATTTATTTAATGTTTAATGTTCAATGTTTAATGTTTGTTGTACAGACGCGGCACGCCACGTCTCTACTTGTTTAAAACAGGAAGCGACCTTCCCGGCCTGTACCTCTGCTGATAAAGAAAGGTATATTCAGAATTGTATTCAGGTTTTCCTTCCACTTCCACAACCAGTTTTATTCTTTTAGTATTCCATGCAGGGAGCTTAACAGGTGCGGTAACAGGCCCCTCCATATTTGTATTGACCTGAAGCGGAGGGTATTCCCATTTCATGATTTCCATTGACTTGTCACCCGCCACGAGCTTGACTGTAACTTTTCCGCCCGGCACAGATTCCGGGAGATCATTCAGGAGCCAGATTTGTGTGGTAAACTCTTCACCCTCCGTCCATTTGAATTTGCTAAGTGTTGCGCTCGCAAGAAAAGGCCTGCAGGCTTTGCTGACTTCATAATAACCGGGTTTGGGAGTATCCGGATAACTGACGATGCTGTTGTTGGCAGCACAATACCACGGTTCATTAAAACACCAGTTTATGGCCATTGCACAATAAGGTTTCTGCCTGCGGGCCGCTTCAAAGATCGCCTTGAATCCTTCACCCTGCAAAAACTGGCCTTCTTCAACAAGTTCCTCAAGATTTTTAGCGGGACCGAAATAACTGGCCAACATATCCTTTACCAAATGTGTTTCGCCGATCCAGGCATTGAATGCATGATGGCTTTCCCACGATGTCCCTTCTTTTGGCGGCCACAGTTCATTTTCAGGAATGATCTTCTTTAATATTTCAACAGAAGCCGGAGCAGGCATTCCAAATTCGGTATAGGCGGTGTAGTGCGAACGTTTCATTCTTGCAAAAACTTCCTCACCGGTGTCCCAGTCCCGGAAAACATAATGGCCGTGAGCCATTCCTGCAAGGGGAGAAGTAGGATTGAACGGTGTGTGAGGATCTAATTTAAGAGTCAGGCTGTTGAGAAGACGGAGTGCCAGCGACTGATCGGTCATCCCCGACCAACTGTTAAAAAGCTCATTCCCGCCGCACCATAATGCAAGGCAGGGATGTTTCCTGATCCTGAGAATAATGGAAGTGGCTTCCTGTTTCAGTATTTTCAGGTAATGAGGATCATCGGGATAATTGTTGCAGGCGAGCGGAAATTCCTGCCATATCAGGATTCCCTTTTCATCGCATAATTCATAGAACGAATCCTTGTTGATGATCGCTCCTCCCCATAATCTTAAAATGTTGAAATTGGCTTTTACAGCCAGATCAATGAGTCGGTTATAGCGTTCGCGCGTGATTGTTCCGGGAAAAACATCAGCATTGACCATATTTGATCCCTTGGCAAAGATCCTGCGTCCATTGATCTCAAATTGTGCAGGAGGATTACTCCGCGATTTCGGATATCCTGCCGGTTCATCCCATGTGCCTTTGTTCATCACCAGCCTGATCCTGCGGAATCCAACCTTCTGGCTGACTTCCTGAATTGTTTTGCCATTATTATCCTGTAATTCAAAAACTGATGTATAGAGATACGGAGTTCCCTGATCGTGAGGCCACCAGAGGGAAAGATTTTGTAAATCGGCGCTGAATCCGGCCTCGGGGGTTGATATTGCCCCATCTTTTTTTAGTACTTCTTTCCCGTCTTTGTCGAGCAGTTTCCATAAGTACTTATTGCCGGGGAGGTTTCTTCCCTTAGCAGTTACAGATATTGAAGCCTCATCGAAACTGTTGTTAAGCTGATAATTAACCCATACATCGTTGATATGGGCCTCGGGCTGAACTTCCAGAAAAGTTTCATCCCAAATTCCAAGGGGAACAAGCCTCGGATGAAAATCCCATCCATAACTTACCGCCGGTTTTGTCACATTGGCCGCTTGCCCGCGATTGAGCGGAAAAGGATATAGTTTTGGAACGGGATAAACCTGGACCCTGAGTTCGTTCGTCCCGATAGCTATCGGGATCAGCTTATCTGTAAGGTCCAGTTTTACAGGAGTAAACATTCCTTCCTGGTGGAAGATTTTCTCATTGTTGAGGTATATATCGAACTCATAATCTATTCCCTTTGAGATAAAGAAAAGGCGTTCCCCGTTCTTTAATTCCGGTTTGGTGAAATTCGTACGGTAAGTATAATAGTAATCTTCGTATGGCAGATAGTCCTTCCAGTTTTCGGCATAATAAAAAGGCCCCCATTTTTTGCTTTTTGCAATATCGATCTGCACTGCCCCGGGCACCTCTGAGGGTATCCATGCATTAGGGGTATCCTCGATCTTTTGTGCCCAGCCCAGTTCCCACCTCAGTTTTTCAGGTTGGTTTGAAGCCTTAAGTCCTGTACCGAAAGATAAGAGGAAAGTGAACAGTGAACAGTAAACAGTTAACAGTAAAGTTTGAACAGTTATTTTATTTTTCATTGTTCGAGGTTTATTATTAAATGATTTGTTACCGGAGATTCAATAAAGTAACAAATGTAAAAATATTAAGGATAATAATCTATCAGCAGATGTAATTTGAAATGTAAATTGACCTTAGTTTGGCATCTGTTTCCATTCTTTGACATTTTACCCGCACTCGTATCATTCTCCATGCAGATTCTGCCTGCCTTAAATTCCTCTATTGGTTTTTAATCATATTTGTCTTCTTAAGAAAATTACCTTAACCCTTTCAATACCCTATCAAAGCAATACCAAATATCATATTTTCTGCACTATATCTGCACTACTTCTGCACTATATCTGCACTAATTAGTGTTATAATAGTGTTTAAATAGTAGAGAAATAATGTTGATATTATAGCTTTGGTACGGCCTTGGCAGGGGGAAGGTCAGATGAAGGACTTGGGGGATCAGATAAAGGAATAGCTTCGATTCCGAAGTTTCGGGATTCAATAATCATTCGAAGGTGAATAATTTCGATGATTTTTCGATTAATCAGAATAATATGTATCTTCATATTTATTAAAATACTGAAGCGTGTTATAAATATGAGTAATTGTCAAACCAAAACTTTGATCCATGAAAAAAACGATTCTTACTTCAATAATTTCAGTACTGAGCATCTTTGTAAGTGCGAAAGCTCCGGACAATCCTGTTTATCTTAAATGGGATCAAAATGTTCCGGTCAACAAGGAATTCAATTGCAATATCATGTTCCCAGAGAATGAAAAAGTATTTGTGTCTGAATCCAATCCGGAGGTGTATAATGAAACAGACTATCGAAAGAATGCAGTCTTTTTTGAACTTTTCGGTCCCGGTGTCTTTTATTCTATAAATTACGATCGAAGAATAAAGCAACATTTGAGCCTTCGGGCAGGTTTTACTTCATGGAATCTCCATGGAGGCTTGTTTACCCTTCTTGGAATTGAAAAATTGAGTATGACAGCATTTCCTGTTATGATTAATTATATAACAGGACCGATGAAGTCGAGCCATTTTGAGATAGGGGCAGGAATGATGCCTTCATTTGTTTCCGGTAAAGCATTTTTTACAGATGAAGAAGCGAGTAGTGAGACAGTTCTGTTGGGAATTGGTTCCATCGGATACAGGTATCAGCAGCCTGACGGGGGCTTTTTCTTCCGTGCGTCGATCACGCCTCTTTTTAGCCAGTACGGGGCAGCTGTTTCGGGAGGTCTCTCTTTTGGATTTGGTTTCTGAAATACATAAATTATTAAGAAAGATCAATATTGATATATATCAATATATAGAAATATATATATCATTGAAAACCGGGAATATATCAACAGAAAACTGATTGTTTTATTAAGCAGAAAGTTAATTTAGCAAGAAATCATAAACTTTTGATTATGCCTCCACAACTAAAAAGGCTACTACCTTTATTTGCAGTCGTTGTACTTTTGTTTTTTGTTGCCAGGTATTTTCTTGTTCCGGAATCTTTTGGGAAATATGGTCATTACCGGTACAACTCAGTTATAGAGAATCAGTCAAAACCTATGAATTATGCCGGTAAGGAAGCCTGTAAAGAATGCCATTCTGATAAGGCAGCGCTTATACAATCCGGTGTACACGTCACTATTAGCCTGTGAATCCTGTCACGGGGCAGGTATTGCGCATTGTGCTAACCCAGAAAAGGTGCATATGGATGTTCAAAAAGAAAGAGCGTTTTGCGGTACCTGTCATGATTATAATCCTTCGAGAAGCAAAATTATACAGATGGTAGATATCAAGGTTCACCATATAGAGAAAAAAAGATGTATTGAATGTCATAATCCCCATGCACCATGGCAACTAAAGAAATAAATCAGTCGAGGCGGAAATTTTTAAAAAAGGCTGCCGCTGCAAGCGGTTTGTTAGCCTCCGGATGGTTGAGCGGGTTTAATGCCGTGCTTGTGGCTGCTGAAAAGCCTGAAGATCCCACAAAACCCTGGTGGGGATATGGCATTGATATTGAGAAATGTATTGGCTGCGGAAGGTGTGCCAAAGCATGTAAAATTGAGAATAATGTGCCAAGGGAGCCGTTTTATTTCCGTACATGGGTAGAGCAATATACTATTAAAAATGACGGGAGTGTAAAGGTCGAATCTCCAAATGGGGGGATTGACGGATTTAAACAAACAGTACCCGAGGAAGATATTTTCAAGGCATTTTTTGTTCCAAAGATGTGCAACCATTGTTCTAAAGCACCCTGCGTACAAGTTTGCCCGGTAGGTGCTACCTATATAACTCCGGATGGGGTAGTTCTTGTTGATGAAACTTACTGTCTTGCATGCCGTTATTGCGTGGAAGCCTGTCCTTACGGTGTCCGTTACATTCACCCGGTAAAAGATGTTGCAGATAAATGTACCCTTTGTTATCATCGAATATCAAAAGGAAAGACAACAGCATGTGTTGAAGTGTGTCCTACACAGGCGAGGATACTTGGAAATCTGAACGATAAAAATGATCCGATTATCCAATTTCTGAAGGATCATACCTGCCAGGTACTGAAGCCCAATCTTAATACCGGGTGTAAATTGTATTACAATGCACTAAGCATGGAGGTAAGATAATTAAGAATTACGAATTGCGAATTAAGAATTACGAATTAAGACTGCACTATAACTTTGAAAGACTGAAATATATCTATGAATTCTGAATTATACCAGCATCTTTATGAAATGTTATCCCAGGTAAAGGGATACATCTATCCTAACGAAGTGGACCTGCAATGGGGATTGCTTATCGTTATGTATCCATATATTACAGGTTTAGTTGCCGGGGCGTTCATTATGGCATCTCTTGAGAGGGTGTTTAATGTTAAAGTGTTAAAACCGACATACGGACTGGCACTATTGACAGCCCTTGCGTTTTTGCTTGTTGCCACTCTTCCGTTAATAAGTCACCTTGGTCATCCGCTGAGGGCATGGGAAATCATGATTACTCCACATTGGACTTCTGCAATGGCGATATTTGGTTTTGTGTATCTCTGGTATCTGACTGTTGTTTTGCTGCTGGAGATATGGTTTGATTATCGCGGTAACCTTGTGGTGTGGTCGCGGCAGGAGAAGGGTTTTAAAGGTTGGCTGTATAATGTGCTTACACTTGGAGTGAAAGACATGAAACAAAGCACTCTTAAATGGGATGATAAATTAGGGTATTTTGTCACGGTTGTTGGGATACCTTCTGCATTTTTGCTTCATGGATATGTTGGCTTTATTTTCGGATCGGTTAAAGCAAATCCCTGGTGGTCAACTGTTTTGATGCCGGTTATCTTCCTTTTCTCAGCCATGGTGTCAGGAATTGCGCTGGTGCTTTTCGTTTATATGGTTGTTTCTTTTCTAAGGCGTCAGAAAATTGATATGGCTGCACTTGATATGACAGCCAAAATTCTTTTTTATATCCTGATCATCGATTTTACATTAGAAGGTCTGGATCAAATTCATCGTATCTATGAGGCCGAAGAATCGTTTGAGATTCTTGATCTTCTTGTGCACGGGCCATTGTTCCTGACTCTGTTTATCTTCCAGATATTTCTGGGAACAATCGTCCCAATGGTTTCCCTTGGTGTTTTACAATTACATAAACCAAAGGAAGCAACGAGACGATTCATCTATTTCTGCTCCAGTGTCCTGGTGCTTTTTGGAGTATTTTTTATGAGGTGGAATGTCGTGATCGGGGGACAACTCTTTTCCAAAAGTTTTTACGGTTTCACGGCATACAAAATCAGGCTTGCGGGTTCTGAGGGATTGTTATTGTCTTTAACCTGGATCATATTACCTTTTCTGATTCTCGCGTTTCTTCTGTGGCTTTTGCCACCGTGGAAGAAAACCGAATTACTGAATGGTGAAGCAATGATAGATACCCACGAGCAGTAGCAAGGAAGGGAAAGAATAAGATTTCACGATCCGATAGATATCGGATTGGCTTTCATCTTTTTTAAGGGAATAGCTATGAATACAGATTCCGTTCAATCAGATAATTTAGGGTATCAAAATATCGCAGAAAAGCTGGACGCCCTGGAAAAAAGGATTGCCCGGCTTGAAGCAGTTATCAGAACCAGTGAAATACCTCTCAAAATTGGAGAATCAACGGAAGAGGGACTTCAAGGTGTTAAAAAAGAAGATACTGTAGAAGAACAAATTGAGTCGAGTATCGGTGAATACGGACTTGCCTGGCTCGGTAATGTTGTTCTGTTTTTCGGTATTATTTTCCTCGCCGAATACCTTCGGAATTCAGGACTCGACGCAATTTCCACATTTTTAGGCTTTGGAACAGTGGTGTTGATTTTCAGTATTGCAAAATATCTCAGGAGTTCAAATCCTTACATGGCGAGGATATTTGACCTGAACGGATATCTTCTTGTTTTCTACGTTGTACTAAGGCTCCATTTTTTTACTGTTCATCCAATTATTTCCGGAAAAGCGGGGGGATTAATCCTTTTGCTGATCGTTACAGGGATTTTGATGTTTATATCTGTGCGAAAAAAATATGCCCTTCTTGCCGGATTATCACTGATCATGTTGTCTGTTATAGCGGTGGTAAGTGATTCAACCCATATAATGCTTTCCCTTGCTGCTTTGATCTCGATTATAAGTATAGTGTTATTATACAGATTTGGATGGATTTACCAGCTATGGCTATCTATTTCGATTGTTTACCTTCTTGGTTTGCTATGGTTTATCGGAAATCCATTTATGGGTCATCCGATTCAGGCCATCTCAAATCACCAATATGGATTCAGTTGGCTTTTCCTTTGTGCTGCTATTTTCTCTTTAGCAGCTCTGATGCCTGAAAGAGGAGAATCTTATACATCTGAAGGAATTGTGGGAGCTGTTGTCTATAACGGTGCAGGATTTATATTTACGATGACCCTTTGCTTTCTTTCATTCTTCAAAGAAAGTTATGCTCTTCCGGCGGGTAGTATTGCCATCTACTGTTTAATTTACTCCATTATTCTTAAAATTCGCACTAACTGGAAAATCACAGCAGCATTGTATGCCCTGTTTGGTTTTGTCGCTTTAAGTGTGGCAATTTTCGGTGTTTACGGTTTCCCTAAGACATGGTCGCTGCTTGCCTTTCAGAGTCTGCTTGTGGTAGCGATGGCTTTATGGTTTAAAAGCCGGTTCATTGTGATTATGAACTGCCTTATGTATCTGATGCTTTTATCGATTTACCTTATGTTGTCGGATTCGTCGGATGCTGCCAATATCAGTTTTTCGCTGACTGCTTTAGCTACGGCCCGGATGCTGAACTGGTCAAAGGAAAGGATAAGCATAGATACAGTATTTATTCGAAATCTGTATCTCGTAACAGCCTTTTTCATGGTGCTATTTACACTTTATCATCTTGTACCAAGACAATATGTCACTATTTCCTGGAGCATTGCCGCCGTAGGTTATTTCTTATTAAGCCTTCTGCTCAGGAATGTAAAATATCGATACATGTCATTGGGAACAATGGTTTCAGCTGCGATATTATTATTGATTGTTGACCTTGCCCGGGTTGAACTGGTATACCGTATTCTTGCCCTACTATTCCTTGCCATTATTTCCATTGGCATTTCAATCTATTATAATAAAAAGTTGAAAAAGAGAAAGAAACAATGACCTTGATTAAAGGATTATGGGATTATAAAGAATAAAGTCAAAAGCAATCAAAAGACTACTTGCCTTTGAGCCTGCATGGGAATGGTAAAATAGAAGGTGGTTCCTTTGCCGGGTTCGGATTCAACCCATATATTCCCGTCATGACGATCAATAATCCGCTTACAGATTGCAAGACCAATGCCTGTGCCTTCATAATGTTCCCTTGACACAAGGCGTTGAAACATTTGGAATATTCTGTCGAAATACTGTGGTTCAATTCCGATTCCTTCATCACGGACTGAAAATGTAACCTGATTTTCTTCTGTCTTTGAGGAGATATAAATTTTTGGTTGTTCAGGGCTGAATTTAATTGCATTTCCAACAAGGTTCTGCATAAGCTGAACCATCTGACCCTCGTCAGCCTCCAAATCTGTCAATTTATCAATAGTTATGACAGCATTTCTTTCGTGGATTTTTGTTCTGAGATTCCTGATTACTGTATCCATCACGGTGTTCATATTCACTTCTTTTAACTCTTTTCCTTTGTTCTGAATCCTGGAATAAGCTAAAAGTCCGTTTATAAGTTCATACATACGGTTTGTGCCATCCAATGTGAAGTTTATATATTCCTGAGCTTCCTGATCCAAAACATCTTTATACCGCCTTGCAAGCAATTGGGTAAAATTGGAAACCATACGCAGAGGTTCCTGAAGATCGTGTGAGGCCACATATGCAAAATGTTCGAGATCCTTGTTTGAACGAAGAAGCTCTTCGTTGAGTTTTATCAGAACCTGTTCCGCACCTTTTTTCATTCCGGTGATATCGAAGCAAACGCCTGTCATACCTAAGGGTTTTCCATTCTTATCTTTTATCAGCATGGCTTTGGCGCTGATATATTTCATCTCACCGTTTTGGGAGATTGTCCGGTAAACAGTTTCCAATGGAATATCCTTCTCAAGGGCATCGTTAACAGCTCTTTGAATATGATGAAGATCTTCTTCATTTACAAGATTTTCAAAAGCTTTGTATTTCCTGCCAAAAGTACCGGGTTCAAGCCCGAACATTTTCTCCATCCTGATGTCCCAGATTATTTCATTCGTCTTAAGATCCCATTCCCATACGCCAATATTTCCGTTTTCGAGAGCAATATTTAACTTTTCCTGGGCACGTTTTAATGCCTGTTCGCTATCACGCAGTGCTTCTTCAGCCTTTTTGCGTTCGGTGATATCCCCAAAAACAGTATAAACTTCCGAAGAGTGCTCGTCTGGTGAATACCTTACAGGAATCGCGTCTATGCTGATCCAGCGGTATTCCTGAATTCGGGGATTAAAAACACCCATAACCACATCGCGTACCGGCTGTCCGGTACGTAATGCCACCATAGCAGGATGCTCCATTCCGGGAAATGGTGAACCGTCTTCACGAATAGTGTTGTATTCCTCCCCGACTGAACTGCTTCCCAGGAACTGATCCGGACTCTTGCCAAGAATGTATTCTGCTGCCGGGTTCATGGCAATAATTTTACCTGATGAATCCTGATGTACCACTCCCTGCAGCATTGTCTCTGATAAAAGCCTGTAACGCTGCTCACTTTCTTTTAGTGTCTTTTCAGACTTTTTTAGTTCAGTTATATCACGGCCTACCACTACCGATCCTGTTATAACGCCGGCATTATCGTATATAGGACTGAAGTTGTAACTGCCTATCCATGTTTCGCCGGTGTCTTTACGCCGCAATGAATATTCTGCATTTGAGACAGTTTCTCCGCGCAAGGCCCTCGGCACAGCCCACATTTCTGTCGGAGCATGGGTCCCGTCAGGAAAATACACGTCAAGTATATAAGGATATTCAGCAAAGGTTTTGGCACATTCGTCCCGGTTTGCAAACTTATGAAAAGTCGCAAATGCGTCGTTGAAATGGATGAAATTACCCTCTGTGTCGGAAATGAATACGGCGTCAGTCATGCTGTCCAATGCTGCTTTAAGCTTTGCATGGATGATCTGCAATGCCTCTTCGGCCTTTTTGTGTTCGGTAATATCTCTGCTGAAGGACACAACGCGATTTATTTCTCTTGTAGAATCAATTACCGGATAGAAACTGTGCTCAAAGCAGATACCGGCGCGCCAGTCTTCAAAGATGCGGGGAAGACCTGTCCGGATAGTTTCCTGCAGTTGAGCCATACGGGATTCAGCCAGGTCTTTGGGTAAAATATCCCGGAAATATTGGCCAATTATCATTTCCGAAGGTTTATCCATTCTTTCCATAGCAATCCTGTTGCCAAGCAATATCCTGCCATCGACACTGAACATCCAAATGGATTCTCTCGTCGCGTTCAGGATGCCGAAAAGATTTGCTTCATTCTTCCTTAGTTCTGCTTCTGTCTTCTTGACTTCCGTAATATCATTATAAGTACAAATGATCAGATCGATTTCACCATTAGCCTTAAAGACAGGCTCTGCGCTTATCAGCATCCATGTCAATTTCTTTCCAAAGGGTGATTTCACCCCGACGAGCTGGTTATTTACTTTTTTACCCGTCAGCGCTGCTTTACGAACAGGATGATCGTCAACATGCAGTAATTTTCCATCCTCGTTAAATACCTGCCATTGTCCCCAATCCTGGTCATTAATATTTTTGATAGTGGAATCTTCTGAAAGTTCAAACAATTTCAGAAATAAAGCATTATATACTGAAAACCTGCCTGCCTCATCTATCAATGCCACTCCTGAACTCACGTTGTCAATAACTGACCGGAACATTTTTTCAGTTGATTCATTTGCTGACCTGAGTTCCCTGTTCTGATTTTCAAGCTCTTTCAGACGTACCTCGAGTTCATGAATTTTTTTCAGGTTATCCGTTTCTTTCGAATACGCAGGGGATTCTGATGATCTGCTTTCTGATAAAGTTTTTGCTTTTTGATCCCCGGTGCCATTTGATGATCCGGTATCTTTTTTCATGTGCACTAAATGGTTTGGAGTTAAGATTTTTTATATCGTTCAGGAATTGATTTAAAATATCTTCGCGTTACGGATGTATGTTTTTTCAATCGAATCATCCTGTAAATGTAAATTCTTTAAATTTTCAGGGGGCTTACCTATTACAAATATAACCAAAATGGATGTACATAAGGAGAAAAATCGCAAAAGAAGTTTCAGAGTTACAAAGTTTCAGGGTTTCAAAGTCAGTTATGGCCAAACTGCCAGGAATAAACGATCAGAAAGAGTTATGAATTACGAATTATGAATTATGGATTTAACTGTACAACTTATCGTTCGTCATCCATCACTCATAATTTTGACTAAAGCCAACAGCCTTTAAATTACCTGCACAAATACCACACATCGGTGTCAATGTTGTGTTTAATGATGTACTGGGTGCCGCTTGGTGTAGAAACCCTGAAGTAATCAGAAACAGACCATTGGGGATCAACGTCTCCCTGGTACCAGTGGTCTATGATTTCCTGTATATCAAATCTTTTATTATTCCAGTAAAAGCTTTTCGGATATTCATCTGCTTTATAGCCGGAATAGGATTCAACTCTCACGGCGATCAGTTCCATAAGTTCAAGTATTTTAATGACCCGTTTTAGCAGGTCAGGTGAAGAATGAAGTTTGTCTGTGGTTCATTAATATGACTTACAGCCTCGGGAGTGCTCATCACAAGCAATTCCACTCCCTTTTGTTCAGCCATTTTGTAGACTTCCTTCATAACAGGGAGCGCGGAGCTTTGTCCGGCTCCAACAATGAGGCGGCTGCAGTTCCATGGAATATTTTCGTCTGTGGAAAGAGGTGTATGCCCAAACCTGTAGGAATATATTTTGGATGCCCCTTTATCTCTTTTTTTTATCTTACCATTATCAATTATTACATCTTTTTCCCATGTATCCCCGTCAAGAGTAATTGATCCAAATGAAAGGCCTGTTACTTTCATGACGAACCTCCTTTCTTTTCTTATTACAGTAACAAAAGATACGAAATTTTTCACTGAATTCTGCATTTGCGGGAAAGATAATGAGCGGTTTTTTCATCGATTGGTTTCGCGTCATTCGATCCCGATCCTGATAGCTATCGGGACGGGATTTAATTGTCATCAAATTCGTGTGTATTTGATTCAAATTCGTTCAGAATAATTGTTAATAAGTTGCTATATTATGATTATTATAGCACTTTAGGCAAATACGGACTTAAAGCGGACTTAAAGCGGACTTAATATGGAGTTGGAATTTCGAAGATATTGTTAAATATACCCTTATTGGTTGAACCCTCCGTTATTTATTTAAATTTGACACTTGTATCAACGAATTGGATGAACATTTTGAAAACGTATTCGACCATTGGCGGCGCTGAGTCCCCTTATCTTGAAAAAGAAAGGGAATGGCTTGAGCATTGCAGGCTTTGTCCCCGGAGCTGCGGGGCTGACAGGTTTTCGGATACCGGATTCTGCAAAAGCGATGCCTTGTTCAGGGTATCTTCTGTATGCGTCCATAAAGGGGAGGAGATGGTTATTTCGGGTGAAAAAGGTATCTGCAACATTTTTTTCCCTCACTGCAACCTGCAGTGTATTTACTGTCAGAATTGGGATATATCGCGCAATGAGAACAGCACACTGCCTGAGGCTGTTGGTTACGGGGAACTGATCAGGATGATCTGCTCTGTAATGGACAGAACGGAAAATATCGTGGGTTTCGTTTCACCGTCGCATTATATTCCGCAGATGCTTGCTATAATCAGAGGTATCAGGGAAGCGGGCAGAAATCCTGTTTTTGTTTACAATACAAACGGTTATGACAAAGTTGAGACCCTAAGGATGCTGGAGGGCATTATCGATGTATACCTGCCTGATTTCAAGTATATGGACAGCAACCTTGCCCTTTGTTATTCTCAGGCTGGAGATTATCCTGAAGTTGCTTCAGCTGCTCTCAAGGAGATGTTTCGACAGAAGGGATCAACACTGATGCTGAACAACAGGGGAGTTGCCGAAAGGGGGATTATTGTCCGCCACCTGGTATTGCCGGGGGCGACTGAACAGAGCATTGAAGTGCTGAGGCATATAGCGGAAGAAATCTCAACGGATTTACATATTTCACTGATGTCTCAATATTATCCTCCTTCGCCGGTAAAGCACCAAAGCGAACTGAACCGGACCCTCTTTTATGAAGAGTACAGACACGTTGTTGATGCACTTTATGAATTTGGGTTTCACAGAGGATGGACTCAGGAGTTGGAAAGTCATGCGAATTACAGACCGGATTTTTCGGATGAAAAACCCTTTGGGGAGTAAAAAATGGGTATAAGTAAAATGAAGGTGAACAAACATTGTTCAATGTTCTATGATCAATAAAATAATAATGAAACAATTATTGAACGGTTTGAAAGGAGGAGGATTGAAAATGAATGAATTGAATAAAATACCCGGGGAATTCAAAAGTGCTGAGCGCATGCCCGTACTCTTTATCGGGCATGGCAGTCCGATGAATGCCATTGAAGAAAACGAGTTTGTGACAGGCTGGAGGAATATTGGTAAAAGCCTGCCCAGGCCCAATGCCATTTTATGTATTTCGGCGCACTGGGAAACGAGGGGAACTTTTGTTACGGCAATGCAGAATCCCGCCACCATTCATGACTTCGGAGGATTTCCGAGAGCTTTGTATGAGGTTCAGTATCCTGCGCCGGGGAGTCCTGAACTGGCGAGGGAGACTCGAAGGGCTGTTGAAAAGACGGAAGTTGAACTGGATGATAAATGGGGACTGGATCACGGCGCCTGGAGCATCATCAGGAGACTGTATCCTGATGCGGATGTGCCTGTCATAGAAATGAGTCTTGATTATGACCAATCGCCTGATAATCAATATGAACTGGCGAAAGATCTTTCACAGTTTCGCAGAAAGGGTGTTCTGATCATAGGAAGCGGAAATATGGTTCACAACCTTGGGTTGCTGGACTGGCACAGACTGAAGGATACGGATCACGCTTATGACTGGGCCCTGGAAGCCAGTGAAAAGATGAAGAAATTTATCCTCGAAGGAGATCATCAGCAGTTGATCAATTACAGGTCACATGGCAGGGCCTATAACCTTGCCATTCCGACTCCCGAACATTATCTGCCGCTGCTTTATGCACTGGCATTGAAGGAAGAGGATGAAACAGTGTCACTGTTTAACGACAAGCCTGTCGGCGGATCGCTTACCATGACTTCGTTGAAAATTGACAGGGCTTTTTAGGAAAGGTGTAAAACAGAAATCAGAAATATTTTGAGATTTCGGCCAGTTCTTCGGGCTTGAGGATTTGTATGGCCCTGCCGTTTGTCGAGATGATTCCCTCTTTCCTGAAATCATGCAGTACGCGTACAAGTGTTTCAACGGCAGTCCCCACCATATTGGCAATCTCCTCCCTGGTGAGGACAATCTGTACACCTTCAGTACCCCCCTTGTGATCGCTGAATTTTTCCCTCAGGATCAGAAGGATAAGGGCGACCCTCTCCCGGACGGATTTCTGGGAGAATGAGGCAATGAAATTGACAAGAACGCCGAACTCATGGCTGAGATTTTTAAGCAACATCTTTGAAATCTCAGCATGCCGGTCGAGCAGCCGTATCAGTTTTTCTTTGGAGAGAAATCCAATTACGCTATCAGTCAATGAGGAAGCTGAATGAGTATAAGCTTCTTCGCTCAGCAGGGCGGCATAACCGAGCAGTTCCCCTTCACAACAGACATAGATGATCTGTTCTTTTCCTGCGCTCATCATCTTGTACTTTTTGACTTTTCCTTTTTTCACAAGGAAGATGCCTGCAGGATATGTGCCCTCGGTAAATAAATTTTGACCCTTTCTGTATTGCCTGAAGACCACCTGCTCCAGGAACTCCTCTTTTATAATCTCAGGAAGGCCGGAGAAGACGGTATTGCTTTTAAACAGGTACTTTTCAGTTATGTTTTCAGACTGCGAAGGCATATTGACAAGTAAATAGTAATCAGTAATCAGTAAAAAGTAATCAGTAAACAGTAATTTATCTTTATCTTCAGTTTATTCTTTTTCATCACATTTCTGCGACGATATTTTATCAGAAAGGGTAAAAATATTCAAAAATTGACAATAATCAATTTTTTAGTTGACTGATGTAATGAATCGGGAGATTTAATTTGTCTAATCTTGCAGAATTTTTAAAGATCAGTTCAGTTGATGGAGAAGTCCTTGTTTGAAGTTGTTAACCTGCTGGCAATCATTGCAGTTGCATCCATACCGTTTATAAAGGCAAGGGCAGGGGGTATTCTCACAAGAATAATCATCACGCTTCAGACAGGGATCATTTCAGCTTTGGTTCTTCCTGTTTTCACCGGAGGACCGGTTGAGTTCACCTATCCGGGTTCATGGATCACAGGACCGGTTCCCGTGAGGCTTGATTCCTTATCGGCCTGGTTTATTCTGATTATCGGCTTTATATACCTGACGGGAACTTGGTACGGGGTCCATTATATGAATAATTACAGTGAGAGGCATAACAGCCTCAAACTTCACAACGCGGCTTTCCTGCTTCTTTATATTTCTCTGATTGATCTTTGCCTTATACAAAATGGATTGGTTTTCCTTATTATTTGGGAACTTATGGCCCTGTCATCGTTCATTGCAGTAATCTTTGAACATGATAAACCTGCCACCCTTAAGGCGGGCATCAATTACCTGATCCAGTCTCATGTTTCAGTAGTTCTTCTGACACTTGGATTTTTATGGGCAGCCATTAAATCCGGGAGTTATGATTTTAATACTATAAGCGCATATTGCAGTTCTCAGCCGGTCGTAGAGACAAGGCATGCCTTGTCTCTACTGATCCTGTTCCTGATCTTTTTTGCAGGTTTTGCTTTTAAAGCAGGTTTTGTCCCGTTTCATACCTGGCTGCCTTATGCCCATCCCGCCGCCCCCGCTCCTGTCTCAGGTATTATGTCAGGGGTTCTGATCAAGATCGGTATATTTGGTATTCTGCGCATGCTTTTGATTATCAGGCCTGATTTTACAACCGTGGGTTATTTTATTGCCGGAATTTCAATCGTTTCGGGACTCTATGGGGTGATGCTTGCCATTGTTCAGCATGATCTGAAGAAACTGCTTGCTTACCACAGTGTAGAAAATATCGGCATTATAGGCCTTGGTATAGGGATAGGATGTATAGGATTGGGTATGGACAATATGCTGATCGCCACTCTGGGCTTTGCCGGAGCATTGTTGCACACACTAAATCATGCGCTGTTCAAATCGCTGCTGTTTTACACGGCAGGTATCGTTTACCAGGCGACACATACGTTGAATATTGAACATTTGGGTGGGCTGATCAAAAAAATGCCTCAGACAGCAGTTTTGTTTTTAATCGCAGCAATTGCGATATCCGGTATACCCCCATTTAACGGATTTATCTCGGAATTTATCATCTATAATGGATTGTATCAGTGGCTGCAGGATGCTCCGACAGCCTCACTTATAGGTGCGCTTCTGCTGATCTTGGGACTGGTATTGATTGGTGGATTGGCCCTGCTCTGTTTCACAAAGGCTTTCAGCATTGTTTTTCTTGGCAATCCGAGGAAAGAATTTAATAATGAGATTAAAGAAGCTCCGTTTTCACAGCTATTGCCGCTTTACTTTATTGCATTTTTGATTCTTTTTATTGGTATTTATCCCCAGTTGTTCCTCAACCTGCTCATTGAGCCTGTAAATCTTTTTACCGGAATTCAGGGTGTTGGCGTTCAGCCGTTTTCAGGAAAAGCATTCCAGGCATTACAACCATTGAGTTTCGCGATGCTAGGACTCTTACTGTTAATCATACTGGTTTATACAATCAAAAAACTGGCGCTTAAAAACAGGAATGTTGAATACGGCTCAACCTGGGGCTGCGGCTATGTGGGGCCTGCTGATAAACAGCAATATACTGCAAGTTCGTTTGTAAGGACCTACACCAAGCTGAACAGCGCAACTCTATTATTTGAAAGACATGAGAAAGGGATAAAGGGCATATTCCCGGAAGAAGCGCATTTTGAATCGCATGCCCGTGATAAAATAGAGAAATGGTTAGTGCAGAAACCTGTAAAATTGATAAGAACTTTTCTGGGCCGGTTTCTTTTCCTGCAGAACGGGAGACTTCAGGCTTATATTCTCTATGGGATATTGTTTATACTGGCTTTAATCTTTATCCCAATGATCTATGATAAAATCATGGTATTTATAGGATTTTTAAAACATCTGTGATCATGAATCTGCTTTATATTTCTTCATTTTTTCATTCTTTAATTCTTCCAATTCTTCACTATTAGATGCTTAGTTTAACTTTGATATTATTAGCTGCTGTTTTTTATACGGGAATCATCAACCGTACAAAGAGCATCTTTTCAGGGCGAAAGGGACCGGGAATATTTCAGCCGTTAAGAGATGTTGCCAGGCTTTTGAAAAAAGGGGCTGTTTACAGTAACACAACAAGTTTTATTTTTCAGATAGCCCCCTCTGTCTATTTCTCCTCAGTTGTCATGGCCATGATGGTTGTTCCATTTGGACAGTCGAAGGGCATCATCAGTTTTGAGGGCGACTTTATTTTCTTTGCCTATGTACTTGCCCTGGGTAAGTTTTTCAGCATTATCGCAGCAATGGATACCGGAAGCAGCTTTGAAGGTATGGGGGCAAGCCGCGAGGCCCTTTTCTCCATGTTTGCAGAACCCGCTTTTTTTATTCTTTTAGGTTCACTTTCATTGCTAACGGGGCATACCTCTTTCCAGGAAATATTTGCATCGCTGCACCTTGGATCCCCGATCAGTTATGCCCTCTCAGTTCTTGCTGCATTTGTTCTCGGAATGATCACTATGATTGAAAACAGCCGTATGCCGATTGACGATCCGAAAACCCATCTTGAACTGACGATGATTCATGAGGTGATGATTCTTGATTACAGTGGATTCGATCTTGGACTGATCCTTTCCGCAGGACTTTTAAAATTTGCTGTTTACGGAGCCCTTATTGTCAATCTTTTTGTCGGGATATTTCCTTATCAGTATGCAATTCCGGCCTTTTTTCTTATCCAGTTCGGATCCGCAGTTGTGACGGGAACAATCGAATCATTTATGGCCCGCTTCAGGATGAATCACAATTCACAATTCATCTTTGCCCTTACTTCAGTAAGCCTGCTGATATTTCTGGGTGTTTTGTTGATCCTGGGGAAATTTGTTTAATTACAACAGTTAGAGAAATGATAAATGTATTGCTCATAACTTTTCTGATCACACTCTTTTACATTGCGATTGGCAATCGGTTGCTCACATACGTAAAGGTGCTGGCTCTTCAGGGTGTATTGCTTTTTGCTGTTGTCTTCATTCAGTTGAACGAGATCAACACCGTTAATCTCATTCTGATCCTTATGGAAACAATATTCTTCAAGTCGCTTGCTGTGCCATTGTTTCTTGCCCGGATCATTAAACGAAACAAAATTACCAGGGAATCGGAGCCCTATTTGTCAAGCTTTGCCTCATTACTTATTGTAACAGGCATTTGTCTTATTTCCATGTTGCTGGTTAACAGCATCAATGATAATCAATTGGACAAGATATTTTTCGTTGTCGCCCTGGCTTCCATCTTCACCGGGACATATTTTATTGTCTCGCGGCGTAAAATCGTTACCCATGTTATGGGTTATTTAATAATGGAAAACGGAGTATTTATTTTATCTCTTGCCCTTGGAAACGAAATGGCTAAACTGGTCAACATAGGAATCATGATGGATATTTTTGTCAGTGTTCTGGTACTCGGAATATTTGCCAACAGGATCGGCGATACCTTTGAAGCCATGAGCGTTGACAATTTAACCAATTTAAAAGACTGATTGCAATGTTTCTGTATTACCTGATTTCAATTCTGATACTTGCTGCCTCGTCTTTCATCAACCGTAACCGCAGCATCCGTATTCTGATACTGATTATGTTTTTATTGGTTCAGACAGGCTTAACCATTTATGCCTGGAACCATTTCCGCACTGAAGATGCAGGAGGCTATTTTAGTTATGATTCTCTGGGTATCCTTTTTCTTACCGTTCTGACAATATTGAGCTTTACGACAGTTTTTCACAGCTTTATTTACCTTGAGCACCGGAATGAGAACAACCGTACCCAAAGTATATATCTTGCTGCATTGATTGCATTAATCGGAGCCATGACAAGCGTTTACCTTGCTTCATCAATAGGAATGATGTGGGTGCTTATAGAAGCAACTACGCTGAGCGTGGCAGCATTGATTTATCATGAAAGGACTCACCTTGCCCTTGAAGCAACGTGGAAATATGTATTCATATGCTCTGTCGGCATTGCGTTTGCATTCGTCGGAATAGTATTCCTTGGTAAAGCGTTGCAGGAGGGAGGTTCGGTCAATCTTGCCTTTACCGATATTCCATCTCACCTTCAGAATGTCAATACCTTCTGGCTGAAGCTTGCCTTTATTTTTATGATCGTTGGATTCAGCACCAAGATGGGATTATTCCCAATGCACACAATTACAGTTGACGCGCACACGGTGGCTCCGCCTCCAATCAGCGCCTTTATTTCCACTACATTGATGAATGTTGGATTTGTGGCCATATTCAGGACCTATTCATTGATGGCACACACAAGCATCCTTCCGTGGATGAACAATATTCTGCTCTGGATCGGTATTCTTTCTGTTTTTGTATCTGCAGTTTATATTCTGAAAGTTAACCATTTTAAAAGGATGTTAGCCTATTCAAGCCTTGAACATATGGGTCTGACAGCCATCGGGCTTGCCTCAGGGGGAATAGGTTATTTTGCAGCAATTCTGCACATTGTGCTTCATTCTTTTGTTAAATCAAGTGCTTTTTACCAGATTGATCAGGTACACAGGATGTTTAATTCATATATCCTGAACAAAACGGGAAGCTATTTCAACAGAAATATTGTGGGGGCATTTGTTATGTTGTTTGTTTTTATCAGTATTACGGCAATGCCGCCTTCAGGAATGTTCGTAAGCGAATTTCTTATATTCCGTTCTATGTTTGAGTCCACGCAGATCATTGCTATGATCCTGATCCTGTTGCTTCTTACAATGATTATCTGGGCATTCGGGAAGAATATTTTATCGATGCTGTTCCTTGCTCCGCAGGATTCTGTTGAGAAAATTAATGTGGTGATAAATCCATGGGAATCGTTGACCCAGTTTATTCTTCTTGCTCTTGTCGTTTACCTGGGACTGAATCCTCCCCCGGTTTTTGTACAGTTAATTAATGACGCCGTAGTGAATTTACCCAGATAATATGAAATACGCTACCATAGTTAATAATCAATCCATCAGGGTTTCAGATATTCCCGAACTCAATTATGATGAATTCCTGGAATTGAATACTAAATTCATTTCCAATTCTTTGGATTGCCATTGTGTGAATTATTTTGGATATCCTCATGGTAACAGAATTAAGCTTATTTGCTGTATTGCCGATGACTTTAACCATAACATTTACATATCTTCATCCGTTGTTGGTCTTACTGATAATTTACAGTCCTTCAGCGCGATACAACTTTGTTTTGAAAAGTTTGAACGTGAGATTCATGAAAACTTTGGATTGCTATATATTGACCATCCCTGGCTTAAACCCGTGAGATATGCACAGGACAGATTTGATAAAGAGGAAATTATTGCGAACTATCCGTTCTATACCATTAACAGTGAAGAACTTCATGAAGTGGGTGTAGGCCCGATTCATGCCGGTGTCATAGAACCAGGTCACTTCAGGTTTATCTGCAACGGGGAGCAGATATTGCATCTCGAAATTCAGCTGGGTTATCAGCATCGTGGAATCGAGAAATTATTCACAGAAAAAAAGCATCTGAATAAATTGGCCACTTTGGCTGAAAATATTGCAGGCGATACAACTGTCGGACATTCTGTTGCTTTTGCCAATATTATCGAAAGTTTATCAGATCCTGTAAAGACGCACGGCGTGCGTCTCGATATTGCACATGCCCGTGCTATTGCACTCGAATTGGAGCGTGTAGCTGTCCATACAGGCGATTTAAGCGCAATTTGCACTGATATTGCTTATCAGTTGGGTAGCGCGGTCTTTGGCAGGTTACGCACTCCCATAGTCAATTTTATGCAGGAATGGTGTGGCAATCGTCTTTCCAAAGGATTAATCAGACCAGGCCAGAACAGGTATCCGTTTACTCCTGAACTTGCAGAAAGGCTTTCAGAGATTCTTGATGCTTTTGAACCTGATTTTTCTGAGATGAACAAAGAATTATTTTCACTTCCAAGCGCACTTTCACGATTGGAGCGTACAGGAGTAGTTTCTTTCGAAGATGCCAGGAGTATTGGTGCGGTTGGTATGGCAGCCCGTTCATCCGGACTGAATCGTGATATAAGGGCATCTCATCCGGATGCTGTTTATGCCGGTCTTGATCATAAACCGGTTGTTAAACATCATGGCGATGTCTATTCACGGGTCCAGGTGCGCAAAGAGGAAGTTTTCCAATCAATTAAATATCTACGTACTTTGACACAAAACGTCTTAGAATATTCTGAAAATATGAATCAGAAGAATCAGAGCATTAGCACATCAGCACATCAACACATCAGCACATCTAAGCAATCAAGTGCAGACTTATTTACGATTTCACTCGTCGAAGGATGGCGCGGTGAAATATGCCATTGTGCAATTACTGATTCAGAGGGTCAGATTAAGCATTACAAGATCAAGGATCCCTCTTTCCATAACTGGCTTGCTTTAGCGCTGGCTGTAAGGAACAATGAAATATCCGACTTTCCGGTTTGCAACAAGAGTTTTAATTTATCTTACTGTGGTCATGACCTTTAATAATGAAGGAATGAAAGAATTAAAGAATGAAAAAATTGTTGTATTCGCTTATTCTTTAATTCCTTAATTCCTTAATTCTTTAACTATGGAACTATGCTTCAAAATTTAAAGATACTTTGGCATCAGGGAAAGCAATTTATTCCTGATGTGACTACTGCAAAAGTGCCGGGCATTTTCAGAGGCAGGCCTGTTATTAGCAATGTCAATATAGATGAATCTGAATTAGCTGAACTCTGCCCAACCGGAGCAATATCAAAAGCGCCTGTAAGCATCGACCTTGGGAAATGTACTTTCTGCGGCGAGTGTGCAAGGCAGTTTCCTGAAAAGATAACATTCACCACTGACTATAAATTATCTTCAAATAAAAGGGAGAGTCTTATCATCACAGAAGGCACTGACAATGAAATATCTTTTGATCCTGATTCGGTTCGAAGTGAAATAAAGAGATTCTTTGGTAAATCCCTAAAGCTGAGACAAGTTTCAGCAGGCGGGGATAATAGTTGTGAAATGGAATTGAATGCAGCAAACAACGTCCAGTTCGATATGAGCCGCTTCGGAATCGAATTTGTAGCCTCTCCGCGTCATGCTGACGGGATTGTGATAACAGGTCCAATATCAGCAAATATGGCTGAACCTTTGGGAATTTGTTATAATGCTGTACCCGATCCTAAAATCATTGTATTAGCCGGTACTGATGCCATAAGCGGAGGCATTTTTGATGGAAGTCCTGCTTTGGACAGATCATTTTTAGACAGGTATAAGATTGATCTTTATGTGCCTGGCAATCCGGTTCATCCATTAACTTTTATAAATGGAATCCTCTCCTTAATTGGACGTCGCGAATGATTAATCGTATTGAGTTGTTAAAACTTATTTGGACATCCAATGATGAGCTTCACTGAACTTTAGTTCATCAAAAAGTAGGATGATGCTCGATACTAATCCTGTTATTTTGATCCTTAATAATAGGAAGTATCAAAAAACCTATACTACAGGCCACTTCCAACTTAATAAATAATATTCGGGTATGTATTGGCTCGTATTGTCTGACCATTTGTTGTACCCTCTCTGTGAATTGACTGTGCATTAATAGCACAGCAAGTGCACAGCAATAGCACAGCAAGTGCACAGCGATAGCACAGCAATCATAGCGAAAACAGGTTCAAGATAATAGTGTAACAGTGGGGAATCGGTATTGTGTGAAATAAGGAATTTAACCCATTTAATGACGGAGGGATGAAAGTAATCCTGCAAGGGTCCAGCGAAACATTTTTATTAAATGATCACTGTCGCTGTCCTCTGGCAATACATTAATTCATTGAATAACAATCAGGATAATTATAGTTCATTGTTCATTATCTCCCACAATCTTCCTGTTTTCCTTAATCTTTGCCTGAATTCGCTTTTCCTCAAGTCGTTTTTCCTTTGAGGCTTGCGTCGGTGCGGTTTTTATTCTTATTTTATTAGGCTTTAATGCTTTATTGAGGATTTGATAAAACCGTTCAATTGCGCGCTCTTTGTTTTTCAGTTGAGACCTTTCTGATTGTGAAACAATAATCAGTTCTCCGTTATGATTAATTTTGTTAGAAAGTCTGGTCAGAATGATCTGCTTTTCACCATCCTCCAGTACTTCTGACTTTTGGATATTAAAACGCAGTTCAATCTTTGAGGAAACTTTATTAACATTTTGTCCTCCCGGGCCGCTGCTTCGTGAAGCATTAAACTCAAATTCACTTTGAAAATCCCTTTCATCGAGAGGTATTATGGACATAATATTAAATATTGACTTAAATTTTTCATCATAGATCCCGCCAACTGGCGGATTGGTCCGTATTGATTCTGTAATTCCTTTGAGCAGTTTTATTAATCCGCTCTTTATTTTTTAAACATGAAATATACAGCCAATATAAGGAAAATAAATCCGATCAGATGGTTAATTCTGAAAGTTTCTGTTCTGAATACCAGAAGGGTAAAGATAATAAAAACTGTCAGCGTTATAACTTCCTGGATCACCTTTAACTGCATCAGTGAAAAAGGCCCTCCGTCCTCATGAAAACCTATTCGGTTAGCCGGCACTTGAAAACAGTATTCGAAAAAGGCAATCCCCCAACTGATCAGAACGATTGAAGCCAATCCCAGATTTTCAAACCACTTCATCTCCCTGAATTTAAGGTGCCCGTACCATGCAAAAGTCATAAAAGTATTGGACAAAATCAGCAGTCCTATGGTGTACAGACTTTTCATCCCATGAAATATTTATTCTTAATAATATGAGCCGCTGCCCGTAACGATATTTTAGCCCGCGAATTTATAGAAAAGAATTTTGAGAAGAATTAATACTGATAATTAATTTTTGGCACTAAAAATCAGGTGATTGGTGATATTTAAATTTTCCTGATTGTTAATTGTTGTTAAGATCCCGATTTTGGTTAAACTTTTCATAATAGAATTTGTCAAAGGGATTGAATGCTATAAAGGAATAACATAATTTTATGCAATAAGTATGAAAGCAAAAATTTTAAGTTTGGCTCTTTTCATGGTTATGTGTCTTACGGTAAGTGCACAACCGCAAACAAAAGGAGGGATGAATAATTTCAGGGGTACACAGCACCCGATGTGGATGAATCATAACCGTGAGGATCTGGCGAAAGCTTTAAATCTTACTGATCAGCAAAAAGAGGCATTTAAAAAGATAAGACTTGCCATGCATGAGGAAATTCTACCTATCCGTAATGAAATCGGTGAAGCTGAAGCCCATCAAAGGACTCTTGTCACAGCCGAAAAGCCCGATCTGTCAGCTATAGATAAAAACATTGAAAAAATCGGAGCATTGAAAGTTGAGGCAGCAAAAATCATAATGAAGCATCATCTTGAAATGCGCGCTCTTTTAACTGCCGAACAGCGAATGAAATTTGATAATTGTTTGGAGGGAATGAGACATCCTATGGGTCAGCGATTTGACAGGCCAGGTATGGGCATGGGAAATGGAATGAAAAAGTGGTAAAAAGTTAGGACTGAAGTTAGAATAGTAAGATTAGTTTGATTGAGGCCGCCTTGGAAGTTGTTTTCGGGGTGGCTTCTTTAGTAAGGGAATGACTATAATTAATATCCCAACTGAAGCATAATAGAAGTGAAGTTCTTTAGATGAACTTTTTTTGTTTATTTTCGGCCTTCAGTTTGTTTTGACATTTTAATCCCTCTATCAGTATGGTGAAGCGATTATTCATATTCCTTTTATCCGTTTACGTGTTTACTGCCTGCCAGCAAAACGAGGTCATTTCGCAGTGGCGCGGGCCTGAGCGAAACGGCATCTATCCGGATAAAGGGCTGTTAAAAAAGTGGCCGAATGAAGGTCCAAAAGAATTATGGTCATACGAAGGTCTCGGTGCAGGCCACAGCAGCGTCGCTTTCAGCCGGGATAAGCTATTCGTTCTTGGCATGCCTGATTCTACGGGAATTCTTTATTCATTTGATTTATCGGGCAAACTTCTCTGGAAAAAAATGTATGGTCCCGAATGGAATATAAGCTACGGTGGACCTCGTTCTACACCGACAATTGTCGGAAATCTTGTTTATTTTGAAAGCGGCAGGGGAGTAGTTTACTGTTACAATGCGGATACGGGTGATTTAAAATGGTCGGTTGATTTACTTAAAAAATTTGATGCTAATAATGTGGAGTGGGGTAAAGCAGAATCAGTTCTTATTTTTGGGGATAAGCTTATTTGTACTCCCGGCGGTCCAAAAAATAATATAGTTGCATTAAACCGCTTAACAGGAGAGACAATCTGGACAAGTCCCGGAAACGGCGAACCTGCTGCATACAACAGTCCGATCCTTGTCAGGCATAATAATACTTCACTCCTTGTTACACTTACTTCTGAATCCATCGTTGGCTTAGATGCTGAAAATGGTAAATTTTACTGGCAGGTTCCTCAGGCAATGGAATATAAGAACAATGCAAATACACCCGTTTATTCAAACGGAAGGATTTATGTGGTAAGCGACATGGAGAAGCCCAATTCGGGGCTTGTCTGTTTAAAGCTCTCAGAGGATGGTAAAAATGTCAGCGTTGAATGGCGGAATCAGGATTTCACGGCCCTGATGGGTGGAATTATTGTTAGGGATGGTTATATCTACGGATCTAAAATTGATAAAAAAACCTGGTTCTGTATTGATGCTCTAACGGGTAAGACCCAATATAAATCTAAAGTAATTGGTGATGGCGCCGTTATTTTTGCCGATGGACTATTTTACTGTTACAGCCAGGTTGGGAGAATGTCATTGGTTGATGCCAATCCTTCAGAATTTAACCTGATAAGTTCTTTCAGGATCACAAAGGGAACTGATCATCACTGGTCCCATCCCGTAATTCATGAAGGACGATTGTACATACGCCATGGGAATGCATTAATGGTTTATGATATTAAGAAAGTATGAATGAACGCTTTTCTTTAACTGAATGAAAAAAAATACAGATAAGCAATTATGACAAGAAAATCTGTTTTAATAGTTTTCTGTCTAATGCTATTTTATCGCATTACACCATTGTCAGCGATACCACCTGATTTGTCTGCCAAGCCCCTTTCTTACCCTCCCCACAGGGTGATACGTACTTGTTGTGCCTTTGGCTCAGACCTTAAAATTTTGCTTGTCCCCGGAATACGATTCAATAATTTAACGAGCCTTGAGAAAATAGGTCCTCACAAATATCTTGGAAGCCCTGGCGAAGGAAACGGTCTTATTTATTCCCGTAACGGTGGTTTTATTGATATGGGACATTTAAGAGATCAGGCTGATTGGACAGCTTATATCTATTCCCAGGTTCTTTTAAGTAAAAAAAATGGTGAAGTAGATTTGAATTTAGGCCGGGAGGGGGGCTTAAAAACCTTAAAACTCAGGGTGCCCGAAAATATGGATCAATCTGATGCTGTCCTTTTGGCCGGAAGGATCGCTTATGATTTGTCTGTGTGGCATGAAATTGCCACATGGTTCGGAAGTTCATCGGTCCCTTTGGTATCTGAGCGGTTTTCGAGTTTCTCTATCGAAGATCCTTACTCAAACCTATTGGGAGTGACAATAGGCATGAAAGCCATCAAAAGCGATTTGCCCTTTGATAAAGCAATGACTGACCTGATCCATGAAACATTGATGAGCCTTGGAGCCGTACTGAATGAAAATGAAACATACATGGCTCTGGAAGCTGTCAGAAATATTTGGTGGTCCAGGGATAAACCATTACCCAGCAACAAGATAACCTTAACCCGACAACTGGATGTATATTCCTGTCAGACTCCGTGGCTTGTCCCGGGATGGGAATACGATAAATCCGTTTTTTCGGAACTTGAAGTGCCAAAAGTAACAAGGGACGGCCGTTCTCTTGAGAAATTTTATGTATTGGATTTTAAGTTGAACTCGAAATTCCCTGTAAAAAAGATTTTCTCATCACGTAGTAAACGTTTGGTAACGCAGGATGATTTTAGTACATTAATAAATCATGTGGCTGAAGATTTGTCAAATTCAAAGTCTCATATTCAGTAATAAGCAGAGACACGGCATACCATGTCTTTAAAGTAATCTGTAAAAAGTGAACATTGAAACATACTATTGCCTTTTGCCTATTGGCTCTTATAGAGAGATTGTTATTTTTACAAAAAAATATTATAAATGAGAGATCCAAAACAATGCAAAAGCATTGAGGAAATTCGTGAAAATCTGGATAATATTGATTTTCAGATAATCGGACTGCTAAGTAAAAGGATGAATTTCGTTAATCAAATAGTCAAATTTAAAGATAATGAAGAAGATATTATTGCGGCAGACCGGCAGGTGGAAGTCATCAGTCTCAGACGGAAATGGGCTGAGATGAAAAACCTGGATACTGATCTGATTGGTAAAATATTTAAAATATTGATTCATTACAATATAGAGAAGGAACTGGAAATATTTAGAAAGGAAGAAAGTTAATGAAAAGGGCAAAAAGTAATCAGTAAACAGTAAACAGTAAACAGTGAACTGTAATCCTTAATAAATAGTCTCAGGATTTCAATTAACTCATAATTCATAATTCTTTAAGATATGTATAAAAAAGAAATTAAAGTTCTCGATTGCACGGTCAGAGATGGTGGTTTGATGAATAACTGGCAGTTTGATGATGCATTTGTACGCGGAGTTTATGAGGCTTGTGTCGAAGCCGGTGTTGATTATATGGAAATTGGCTATATCAGCAGTGAGAAAGCATTTTCAAGAGATGTTGTAGGCCCATGGAAGTTTTGTGCCCAGGAAGATATAAGAAGAATCGTCGGAGATAACAATACCAACCTCAAATTGTCAGCAATGGCTGATATTGGGAGGATTTTCCCTGAAGATATACCCAAATAAAACTGACAGCGTATTAGACATGATGAGGATAGCGTGCTATGCTCATCAGGTTGATAAGGCCGTTGAACTGGCTCATCATTGTATGGATAAGGGGTATGAGACAACCATAAACATGATGGCAGTTTCCAAAGTTAATGAACCTGATCTGGAAGAGGCGCTTTCAACAATTGCGAAATCCAGAGTCCCGATTTTTTATCTTGTCGATAGTTTTGGAAGTATGTATTCTGAATCCATTAACATGCTTTTAAAAAAATACCAGTCTTTTCTTCCGGATAAAATGATTGGAATTCATGCACATAATAACATGCAATTAGCCATGTCCAATACGATTACGGGACTGATGGGAGGAGCTGCCTATCTCGATGCTACTCTTTTGGGTATGGGCAGAGGCGCAGGTAATTGTCCGATAGAGATTCTGATTGCTTTTTTGAAAAATCCAAAATACCGTTTGTTACCTTTGCTGCAAGCCATCCAGACTCACATTCTTCCATGGAATAAGAAGATTGACTGGGGCTATCATATTCCCTATCTGATCACAGGAGCCTTGAATGAACACCCAAGAAGCGCTATGGCATGGATGGATTCAGAGCGTAAAGAAGATTATGTGGCATTTATGAAGGAAATGCACGACTATGAACTTTTAGAATAAAGACTAAAGGCTCAATTGAATTTGTCAAAATGGTCGTTTAATAAGTTCAAATACCTGTATCCTCCTTTATCTTTGTACATGGATGTGCTGAAAAAGCCTAATTCATAAACTTTTTCAGCTTAAAGTCTATGGTCTAAAGTCTTAATTGAATGATCAGGTATTCTTTAAAATTATTAGCTTTATTTATTGTTATCCTTCTTTCTGTTTCGTGCAATCAGGAAAACCTCAATGCAGGAGATGGTTTTTTGAAGGGAAAAATAAAAATTGGCCCTCTTTGCCCTGTCGAATCTGTTCCCCCAAATCCGGCATGTGAACCTACTGCTGAAACCTATAAAGCCTGGGCAACAGCTGTTTGGACATTGAACAGAAGATCAATTGTGGATACATTGAATCCCCAATTGGATGGTTTCTATAAAATTAATATTCCTGCTGGAAATTATGTCATTGACTTTGCTCAAAGGAATTTCAATTATCCGGGTCACAGCAATCTTCCGGCAATAGTTACAATAGCTGTTGGCGATACCACGAAATTTGATGTCAATATTGATACGGGGATTCGATAAATTCAGTCTCTAAATATAGGTGACAATTTTTTTATTGTATTTGAATATCAATAAGGGAATGTTTTTAATGTATGTAGTAAAACATAGCTTATTTGTCCATTTCGACCAACCTGGCAGATAGTCCCTCAATCTCTTCTTTCATTTTGATCATTTTCATTTCTTTCTCTATACACATTCTTTTGAATTGTTCCAACTCTATGATTTTTTGCTGAAGCATTTCTTCCGTCTTTTTGTATCGTGTAATATCTTTATCCAGACCGCGGTATCCCAGCAGATTTCCCTCTTTATCCAAAATAGGTACTCCATTGGTAAGGATACAACACAATTCACCATTCTTTTTGATATTCCAGTTCTCAAGGTCCTTTATGGGCTCTTTTTTTGCCATAATTTCAGAAAAGATGGCTGCTATTCTTTTTACCTCATCCGGCGGCATAAAATCGAAAGGTGTCTTTCCAATTATATCTTTTTCTGATTCACCGAAATAGTCAATTCCCGTCTGAGAAGTATAAGTATATACCCCATTTTGGTCAACCTCCCAAACCCAGTCAGATTTATTGATTTCACTCAATCTTTCTTCATTCTTTCTCAGCGCTTCTTCTGCCTCTTTTCGTTCGGTTATATCATGGAAAATTCCCTGAAAAACTCGTCTCTTATTAAGTGTTATGATATTTGAAAGGAATTCGACCGCCAATTCGGTCCCGTCTGATCTTAAAATACTAATTTCAATAGGTTGATTATTTAATGAATGTCTGGATTTTTTTGCCAGTTCCTGGAATCTGATCTTCACAAGTTCCCTGTCCCTTAAAGGATGAATCTCCGAATGATGCATGCCGATTATTTTCTCCCTGCTTCTTTTCAATAGTTTAGAAGCTGAATGATTTGCATCGATCACTGATCCGCTTATAATATCAACCAGCAAAATTGCATCCGGAGAATCTTCAAAGAGAGTCTTGTATCTCTCTTCTGTTTCTTTTAGTGCTTCATCTGCTAATACCCGATCGGTTATATCTAAATAAGATGCGAGTAAATGATGAATGCTTCCGTCTTCATTTCGCTGACAGGCAACGGCGAGAGTGACATAAAGAATAGAACCGTCTTTACGGATAAATCGTTTATCCATCTGATATTTGTCAATCTTACCGTCGAGCGCTTGTTGGTATAGAACGAGGTTTTCCGGTAAATCACCCGGATGGGAAAGACTCATCCAGTTTATCCCGAGCAGTTCATTTTTGGTATACCCGAGCATTTGGCAAAACTTTTGATTCAGCTCAATCCATCCCTTTTCAGGAGAGGAGACGCTCATCCCTACAGTTCCGTTCTCAAAGTAACTTTGGAATTCTTTTTTACTCATCATTAATGAATATTCCATTCTTTTAAGAATCGTGATGTCGACCATTGAAACAAGGCAATTCCTGCCATCTTCTGAAGCGATCCCTTCTAAATGTAAATAAACAGGTGTCGCCCTCTGATCGGAAAGTTTTAATTCACAGGTAACTTTGATGGAGGTTTGGAATATTCGTAAAATGAATTTATCAAAGGCAGGTCGGGAATCCGATGGAATATATTCCCTGAAGTCGGTATTTATTAATTGGGTACGGTCTTTATAAAGATAGCTAAGTGCGTACAGATTCAATTCAATAATAAAACCCTTTCGGTCTAAAGTAAGATATCCTGAAGGAGCATAGTCATACAGCATGGTATACTTCTCAAGAAGAAGCTCATTTCTTTTTTTTGTTTCTTCCAGCTCTTTATATTGTCTTTCGAGCTCATCCTGGTAGGACATTAGTTCATAAAGAGCTTTTCTTGGATCTATTTCACTAATAGGAACTCTTATTTTGGATGATCCCATAATAATCAGTAATCAGTAATTAGTAATCAGTGAACAGTAAAGAGTAAATAATGAAAATTGAACATTGACTTATGCTATTGCCTTTTGCCTATTGCCTTTTGCCTATAGCTTATTACCTGTCCTTCTATAACTTTTTCAGGTAAAAGGTAAGAATATTTTTCGAGTATTCCAATAATGTGAAGTATGATCCCGAGAATTATTGGGTGAATTTCGATTGATCCGGAAAACCGGAGATCGGAAAAAGGATTGATGTATCTAATCCTCCATTCTCCGGTTTCCGTTAACCGCATCAGCCTGAAACCTCAATATATCAGTTCTCAGATTGTACATTCATTTCACCGACATCATTGCCAGCGATTCCTTGTCCTTTATAAAAATCTTATTACCGGACAGGATAGGATAAGTATAAACTGGTGTATCAGATACCTTGATAACAGCCACTTCCGAATAGGCTTTTTCGTCGGGTTTGTAAATCACCAGGTTGGAAGTCTGTGGCAGAGCAATGAGCAATGAACCGGTATCGACTATTTCACCGAAATCGTTTAACATCTTTGAATCTACCCATGCAGTCGTTCCTGTTTTTGCATCCATGCAATATAAGGTCCGTTTATCCGAAAGCCCGTAAAGAAATCCGTTTTTTAGAACAGGTGTATTCCATTTTGTTCCCACCTCGGCATTTTTCCAGATTTCCTGGGCGGTAAATTCATTTCCTTGCTTTTGAATTTTAATGGCTTTCGTTCCTTCCCCCTGTCCAGTTAGAATCACCGTCTGACCATCGATAACAGGACTGGCTGCATTATAAAACCGGCCCTGAGGCAGTGCAGGGAATTGCCATAATATTTTCCCGTTATCCGGATCAACACCAATAAGGTTTTTATTTGTTAAATCAACAATCTGCTTTTTGTTGTCAACAGACATAAGTGCCATTGATGAATAAGAAGGACCGTCACCTGCACTCTGCCATTTCTGTTTTCCTGTTGCCAGGTCAAAGGCAATAATTTCCCCGGAATCCTTACCGCCAAGATGAACAACGCACATATCCTTCACAATAATTGGAGACAATCCTATGAAAAACTGAGGCAATTCTTTAGTATAATCTTCATTTCTCCATAACACTTTGCCTGTGGAAGCATCAAGACAGGAAAGTACTCCGCCGACTCCCAGGGTAACAACTTTATTCTCAGCTACAGCCGGAGTGCTTCTTGGCCCGGGATGTGCATTGGCAGAGGGTCCCGTAACAGCTATTGCTGCATATTTGTCCTGCCAGATTTCTTTACCGGTTGAAGCATCAAGGCACATAGTCACTTCATCATTATCTACCCGTCCGAATGAATAGATTTTATCTCCTTCCATAACCGGAGAAGCATCCCCTAAACCTACCAGAACTTTCCATTTTGTATTCAGTTCAGCAGGCCATTGTTTCGGGGCATCAAAACCCGTTACTTTCCCGTCACGGTTGGCGCCGCGCCATTGACACCAATCCTGTGAGAAAGCACTTGAAATTATGCTAAAAACAAGCATAACTGTCATAATGACAAACAATTGACTGGTTCTTTTCATTTTGGTTACTTTTTTATTGATTAAACGGTTTTAAATGACCATAACAGATAATTTTCATTTAAATCAAATTGAAAGACAGAATGCTGATTCAATACCTGGATGAATATTTGATTGTGGCTTAAATATACTAAAAAAGCAGATCATTATCCTTATTTGGTGAATAATATTTACTATTCCATTTATTCCGGGTTTGCAAAGGATTGATTATTTAGAAAATATCAAACTTTACCTGCCAATCAGGTTCCTGATTCAAAAACTCCTTGAAATCAAAAGGGAGGGCTTTTATCATTAACGAAAACCTGCTTAAAACTCAGATATTTCCTTATATCAGGTTCGGTCATTATTCGTACATTATTCGTAGATTATTCATAGATCATTCGTATATTATACGAATAATGTACGAATAATGTACGAATAATGTACGAATAAACACCGGAGATAATATTGAGATTGCAAGCACGAATTCCAGGCAGGATCACATTGAAAATCTAATTCTGAAAGAATTAAAACAGGGATTTTTGGACCTGATAAAAGAAAAAAGGCCGCCTCAGGAGAGACAGCCTCTTAAATATTTATAATGAAAGAATTAAGTAATTAAAGAATTAAGGAATTAGTAATCACTAATCAGTAATCAGTAATAGGCCTGATTCTTGGTTATTTGCATTTCATTCTTTCATTTTTTAATTCCTTAATTAACCTATGCTGCTCCTCCTGAGCCCAAAACTTCAGTGATTTTATGCATATAAAGCAATTTGAGCGACTCACGGGCAGGACCCAAATATTTTCTTGGATCAAACTCGGCAGGTTTTTGTGTAAACACCTGGCGTACAGCAGCTGTCATTGCCAAACGGCCGTCAGAATCAATATTTATTTTGCAGACTGAAGAGGCAGCAGCCCTTCTGAGCTGAGGTTCAGGTATACCTACCGCATCTTTCAGCGCTCCGCCGTTTGAATTGATGGTCATAACAAGATCGGCCGGAACAGATGAAGCTCCATGCAAAACAATCGGGAATCCCGGCATACGCTGTTCAATTTCTTCCAGAATGTCGAAACGCAAAGGTGGCGGGATCAGTATTCCGTTTTCGTCACGTGTACACTGTTCAGGTTTAAATTTGTTTGCCCCATGAGAGGTTCCGATTGAAATAGCCAATGAATCGACGCCTGTTTTTCCTGTAAAGTCAATTACATCATCAGGATTGGTATAGATTGATTTAGCTGCGACAACGTCGTCTTCTATCCCTGACAGAATGCCCAGTTCTCCTTCAACGGTAACATCAAATTGATGGGCATAATCTACGACCTGCTTTGTAATCTCAATATTCTTTTCATAAGGATGATGCGAGCCGTCGATCATAACTGATGAGAATCCAAGGTCAATGCAGCTTTTGCAGGTTTCAAAACTGTCGCCGTGATCGAGATGCAAAACAATAGGTATGCCAACGCCATTGCTGATTTCCTTTGCATACTCGACAGCGCCTTCAGCCATATACCTTAGAAGCGTTTGATTGGCATATTCACGTGCGCCTTTTGATACCTGAAGTATTACGGGAGATTTGGTTTCAACACAGGCTTTAATAATAGCCTGCAATTGCTCCATATTGTTAAAATTGAAAGCGGGAATTGCATATCCGCCTTTCATGGCCTTAGCAAAGATCTCTCTCGAATTGACCAATCCTAAACTCTTGTAACTGATTGCCATTGAATTATGATTTATTTGATTAGTAAAATGATGACACTTAAATAGATGCTCAATAGTTTAATTTTTTCGCAAATATATAAACCATTATCATCAATATCGAATGATTGGGTAAAAAATTCAAAAAGAGATTGGGCGACAGGCATTAGCGGAAAACTATGAGTTATGAGTTAGGGGCAAAGAGCTTAGACCGGAGACCGGAGAACGGAGACGGGAGACAGGAGACCGGAGACGGGAAAAGTGTCTTGAGTCTGATTACTGAGGGTGTACGACAAAATTCCCTTTCTTTCCCTTATTCCCTTGGTAGAACATGTAAACAATACACCGAAGTCCTTATTCCCTTATTTTAAATCTAAATTAAATGAGGGAATAAGGGAAAATCATGAGTCGATTTGAATTTTTCTACTAAGGGAATAAGGGGAAATACATATCAGTCCATATTTTTCGATTAAAAGGGAATTTTGTCGTATACCCATTACTGGTGTCCGAATCTCTTTTTCTGTTAATTTTGATACAAAATTTATACCTTAACTAAGGATGAAATCCTTTATTATTCTTTTGTCATTACTTCTATTCTTCTTTAACCTTTCCGCACAAAGGAAAGCTTCTAATCGTAAGAATACAGATGCACTCTATGAGGAAGCCAGGATGAGTGCCCAAAAAGGAGAAAGTGATAAAGCAATGGAACTTCTTCAGAAGATTTTAAAACTGGATGGCTCTTATTATATGGCTCATTTTGGATTGGCGGATATTTACCATGAATCGGGAAAGTCAGAATACGAAATCACAGAACTTCAGGATGGATTGAAACTTTCAGGTGATCAATATCCCAACGGTTTTAAATTTCTGGCCCAGGCATTATATCAAAAAGGTGAGTACGAAAGCGCTCTTAAGAATATTGAGAAATACCGTTCATTGGAAAAAAATCTGTCACAGGAAGATAAGAGACTGCTCGAATCATGCCGCTTTTCTGTCGATGCAGTTAAATCTCCGGTAAAGTTTCAGCCTGTCAATGCAGGAGAAACAATTAATTCTGCTGAAGATGAATATTGGCCCTGCCTCAATGCCGAATCCGATGAATTGGTTTTCACCAGGTTGGTCAAATTGGATAAAGATGGTAAAAAGCTTCCATTGCCGCAGGAGGATTTATTCCTTTCAAAAAAAGATTCCGGAAAATGGCATGAGGCTGTGCCATTGGCTTTTCCTGTGAACACCGATGAAAATGAAGGCGCTCAGTGCATTTCAGCCGATGGAAGACTTCTTTTTTTTACAGCCTGCGGCAGACCGGATGGTCAGGGAAGCTGCGATATCTATATGTCTGTCTTAAAACAGGACAAATGGTCTGAACCGGTAAATCTTGGGCCTCCTGTTAACACAAATGCATGGGAATCGCAGCCTTCGGTTTCCGCTGATGGCAAGTTTCTCTATTTTACAAGTAATCGTAATGGCGGAAAAGGAAAGATGGATATCTGGAGAGCAGAGAAAATCGGAACGACCCCTGAAGGGTATCCTGTTTATGGGAAAGTCTTTAACATGGAAAACATCAATACTCCAGGGAATGAGATGTCCCCTTTTATCCATGCCGACGGTCAAACGCTTTATTTTGCTTCTGATTACTGGCCTGGTCTGGGTGGAAGGGATCTTTTTGTGGTTAAAAATGATAGTATCTCAATCCCCCGAAATTTGGGTTACCCGATCAACACATTGGATAACGAAGAAGGAATGATCGTTGAGGTCACAGGAGAAAAGGCCTGGATCACTTCCAATCGCACGGGATTTGGCGGACGTGATCTTTTTTATTTTCAATTGCCTGAAAATGATCGGCCTCAACCTGTCTCATATGTGAAAGGGAAGGTGATAGATAACAAGACAAAAAAAATTCTTTGTCCTGAAATCACACTGAACGACTTAAATTCCGGTCAGGTTGTTCAGCATATTTATCCCGTTGAGAATGAGGGTGAATTTCTTCTGTGTCTTCCTTTGGGGAAAAATTATGGACTAAATATTGAGAAAGAAGGTTATCTCTTCTGTTCAAAGAATTTCGATCTTGAACAAAAATATTCACTCAGTGAACCTCTGAATCTAATTATTGGTCTGGATCCGATTGAACCGGGAATGAAAACGATACTTAATAATATTTTCTTTGAAACGGATTCATTCAGTTTAAAACCTCAATCCATTCCTCAATTGAATCAAATCGTCTCCTTTTTAAATAAAAACCCTTCGCTGATCATAGAAATAGGGGGTCATACAGACAATACAGGATCAGAAGCCTATAACAACCTGCTTTCTGAAAAACGTGCAGCTTCAGTGGTGAGATATCTTTCAGAAAAGGGCATTTCTCCCGGGAGATTGGTAAGCAAGGGTTATGGCTTCTCTCAACCGGTAGCGGATAATTCGACTGAAGATGGCAGAACCCTTAACAGAAGAACGGAATTCAAAATATTGAAAATCAATAATCAGAAAGATTAAGAATATCTTTTACTGATAACTTATCCCTCAAAACCTCGACAACATATCCTGTCACCACTAAATAATATCTCATTTTATCGATAATCAGCCGGAAATGATAAAAACATTTATTTTTGTTATATGTTAAGGCGACTGAGAAATAATCTTAGAAACATTGATACTAAGGGTTACCGTCCGAAATTTGGCGGTCTTGAAATCCTGAAATTTCTCGGACCAGGTTTACTGGTAACAGTGGGATTTATCGATCCCGGGAATTGGGCTTCAAATCTGGCCTCCGGTGCTGATTACGGATACTTATTGTTGTGGATGGTTACTTTCTCAACTTTGATCCTGATCATTCTTCAGCATAATGTAGCACATCTTGGTATTACCACCGGACTCTGTCTTTCTGAAGCTGCGACGAAATATTTGAGGCCCCGTTACTCAAATTCGATATTAACTACAGCGATGCTGGCTTCCATTTCAACTTCATTGGCTGAAATTCTTGGCGGCGCCATTGCATTGCAAATGTTGTTTAATATTCCTGTGCGGGCAGGAGCTGTCATTTCCGTCATATTTGTTTCAATCATGTTATTTACAAATGGATACAGGGTTATCGAAAGATGGATTATTTCTTTTGTCTCCATTATTGGACTTGCATTTATTTATGAACTCTCACTGGTGGAGATAGATTGGGGTTCTGCTGCATCTGCCTGGATTACTCCGAGTTTCCCAAAAGGTTCAATGGTTCTTATCATGAGTGTTCTTGGCGCTGTGGTTATGCCTCATAATCTTTTTCTCCATTCCGAGATCATTCAGAGTCGCCAATGGAATTTAGAAGATGAAACCACCATACGTAAAAGGCTGAATTATGAATTCCTCGATACCTTGATATCAATGGTCGTAGGCTGGGCAATTAACAGCGCCATGATACTTCTGGCTGCAGCCACTTTTCATAAGGCAGGCATTGCGGTAACGGAATTGCAGCAGGCCAAAGGTTTACTTGAACCCTTACTGGGAATGCATGCAGCGGTTGTATTTGCCCTGGCTTTGTTGTTCTCGGGAATTGCCTCAACATTAACTTCAGGGATGGCTGCCGGATCAATTTTTTCAGGAATTTACGGCGAACCGTTTGATATAAAAGATAATCATTCAAGGTTAGGAGTGGCTATTTCTTATCTTGCTGCACTCGGAATTATTTTCATCATCTCCAATCCGTTTCAGGGACTTATCATTTCACAGATGATCCTTAGTATTCAACTTCCCTTCACTATATTTGTCCAGGTAAAGCTTACATCTTCTGAAAAAGTGATGGGGAAATTCAAAAACGGGAAATGGGACGCAATCTTACTTTATTTTATCGGAGCGATTGTCACGGCATTAAATATTGCTTTGCTTATTAGCTTTTTATAAACTGAAATGCCAATACTAAAAAAACATCAGGATCCTATCGGGCATGCGGCCTGGGATTATCTGAACGGTACAATTGATGGTTCGATCTTAGTCAAAACAGATATTGCTGAAGATGAACATCTTTCGCCGGCTTATTTTTTCAGGGAGTTTGAACAGATGCCGGTGCAGGAACAGGAAGCCCTTAAAAGGTCGAAAGGGAAAGTGCTTGATGTCGGCGCTGGGGCAGGGGCTCATTCGTTGTGGCTTCAGGATCATGGAATTGAAGTGGATGCCATCGAAATATCGCCTCTCTTATGCGAAACTATGCATGCAAGAGGAGTAAAAAATGTATTTCTGAAGGATGTCTATTCCCTGAAAGATAAAAAATATGATACCATTCTTTTGTTAATGAATGGGGCAGGAGTAGCTCAGACTTTAAAGGGATTGGAGAAATTGCTTTTACATCTTAAGACTCTTCTGAATGAGGGTGGAAGAATATTAGCTGATTCGTCTGATCTGCTTTACCTTTTCACTGATGAAAACGGGGACACATGGATTGATATTGCTTCCGATACTTACTACGGGGAGATGCAGTACCGGTTAAGCTACAAAGATATAAAGGGCAAAACTTTCCCCTGGCTGTTTGTTGATCCTGAATCTTTTATTCAGATTGCCAATCTGTGTGGATTCAGATTGGTGGAAAAAATATCAGGACCTCATTTCGATTACATGATTGAAATCACTCTTTAGAATGTTCTTGTGACTATTGTGAAAGGAAAAAGCAAAATAATTCTGCCGGCAGAGTGGTATCCCCAGAGCGGTGTGATGCTTACATGGCCTCATCGGGGAACCGATTGGAAGGATATGTTGGATGAAGTTGAAGATTGCTTTATAAATATTGCTTACGAAATTTCAAAAAGGGAAAAACTGATCATTGTCTGTGCGGATAAAGATGAACTGCAGCCAAAACTTCGGCATTGCCTTATCCGAAAATATACTCTACGCCGAATTGCCTTCCAACGACACCTGGGCACGGGATCACGGACCCTTAACAGTTTTTATTGATAATAAACCGGTCTTATATGATTTTACTTTCAACGGATGGGGCGGGAAATTTGAAGCCGGACTAGATAATCAGATAACCGGAAAACTATTATTCTCTTGGCCTGTTTTCCCAAAGGGTGAATTATATGAATAAACAGTCTTTTATTCTTGAGGGAGGAAGCATTGAATCAGATGGTCAGGGAACCCTTCTAACAACCCGGGAATGTCTTTGCTCCGCCAACCGGAATCCTCATTTGAGCAAAGAAGAGATTGAAGAATATCTGAAATCACTCTTTGATCTTAAGCAAGTATTGTGGTTAACATCCGGATTTCTTACAGGTGATGATACTGACAGTCATATCGATACGCTTGCCAGGTTCTGCAGCGAATCAACCATAGCCTATGTGAAATGCGATGATCCTTCTGACGAACATTATGAGGCATTGTTAAAAATGGAGCAGGAATTGAAATCATTTAGGACTATTAGGCCAAAAACCTTATGATCTTGTTCCGCTTCCAATGGCTGACCCTGTTTTTGATGAAGATAAAAGACTACCGGCCACATATGCTAATTTTTTAATCATGAATAAGGCAGTTCTGTTGCCATTCTACAATTCCCCTAAAGATGAAATGGCAAAGCTTCAGTTGCAAAAGATTTTTCCTGACCGTGAAATCACAGGGATAGATTGCCGTCCATTATTAAAGCAGCACGGATCACTTCATTGTGTGACCATGCAGTTCCCGCAAGGCGTCATTGTGTAGTCCGAACTATGATTTTTGTGATTGTTGTGATTTTTATGATTTTTGTGATACGATTTTATAAGGTATGATTATGCGAATAATTTTGACTGTTGCTTTGTTGTTTAATTTCCTTTTTATTGTCAAAGCGGATGACTGGCCCGATTGGCGGGGCCCAAGACGTGACGGCACCTGGACAGAATCCGGTATCATAAATAAGTTTGATAAAACCGGCATCAAGATTTTGTGGAGGGTTCCTGTCAATCCGGGTTACAATGGCCCTACCGTCAGCGACGGAAGGGTGTACGTGATGGACAGAGAGGAAAAACCTGCTGAAAAGGAACGCGTGTTATGTTTTAATGCTGATACAGGCGCTCCGGTCTGGTCATTTGCTTACGATTGCCAATATGAAGGTATCGGTTATCCTGCAGGGCCAAGAGCTTCTGTTATTATAGACGGAAATCGCGCTTATTCATTCGGGGCAATGGGGAATTTACACTGTTTTGATAAATCCACTGGTAAAGTTCTCTGGAAGAAAGATCTGAAGGAAATTTACAAAGTCAATATGCCTATTTGGGGACTGGCTGCCGCTCCGCTGATTGTGGACGATAAAATAATAATTCAGACAGGCGGCAGCAATAATGCCTGTATTGTTGCATTAAATAAAATGACAGGTTCTGAGCGCTGGACAAATTTAAAGGATCAGGCATCTTATTCTGCCCCGATAGTAATTACTCAGGCAGGCAAGAAGGTTGTTGTGGTTTGTACCGGTGAGAACCTCTATGGACTTGATCCTGAAAGAGGTAAAATCTACTGGCAGGTTCCTTTCTTTTCAAAACAGTCTTTAACGGTGCCGTCTCCTGTACATTACAGGAACTATATTTTTATGACCTGCTTTTATAACGGATCGTTACTCGTTAAACTGGATTCCCTGAATGTAACTGCATCCATAGTATGGCAGAGAAGCGGTAAAAATGAAAATATGACGGATGCCCTGCATTCTACCATCAGCACTCCTTTGTTAAAGGACAATCACATATATGGTGTGGACAGCTACGGCCAACTGCGCTGTCTCGACCTCTTTACCGGCGACAGGATCTGGGAAAACCTTACAGCGGTAAAGAAAGACCGCTGGGCAAATATTCATTTTGTACAAAACGGAAAGATTACCTGGCTTTTTAATGAACAGGGAGAACTGATTATTTCAGAGCTCACACCTCAGGGTTACAATGAAATAAGCCGAGCCAAACTGATTGAACCAACTACAGTTCAATTGAATCGCAGCGGAACAGGGGTTACATGGGCCCATCCGGCATTTGCCTGTAAACATGTTTTTGTACGTAGTGATAAGGAATTGGTTTGCGGTGATTTAGAGCAACATCAATAATTTTTGCTTTTGCAAAGCCATGCACTGGTCGCAGACCTGCGCCAGCAAGGGGTGTAGATAGAGTTAGAATATTTTAACCCCAATGACCGTCAGGATTTTTAGCTGAGATCGGTAAGATTCCCGCACGCTGTTAAACCTGATATCTTTCAAAAACCTGTCAGATATAATAAGAAGTAATTCAAAATAGGGTATTTAACAATATCTTCAAAATTCCAGCTCCGTATTTGCTCCGGTTTAAGTCCGCTTTAAGTCCGCTTTTCCTTTAAGGGGGCTTATAATCATAATATAATAATATGTATGCACTTATTTCGGGAATTTTTTTAATATTTTGACAGATTATGGCGAGGGGGATTTGTACTAAATATGTTCAATACTGCTGGTGAGAATTTGCAATTCTCACCTATTAGTCCAGGATTTGCAATCCTTTTTGATCCACCCATTTTTAATTTTTACTATTAATTTTCAACTCAATATTACATAAAATTTCCTTTCCTTTCAGCATATGGGAATCAGAAATAAAATATAGCCTGGATATATTTACTATCTGACTTTGATCCCGCACATGCGGTTGAATAATTTTCTGAAAACATTTTGAAATCATTGGAAATGAAAAGATGAATGAAGGAAATAGGATTGAAAATTCTGGGCTAAATTGCTGCAGTTTGCAAAACAGCAGCAGCGGGTGCCCTGTTAACTCCCTGTTGCCCCGCTGGAGCAAATCTGTGATTTGTGCCTCTCTTCCGATTTTTACGATTTTCACCCTCTTGAAACCTGTTGCCCCGCTGGAGCAAATCTGTGATTTGTGCCTTTTAATTCAGGTTTTCATTCTTTTTCATTATGTAATTTATTGCCACTCGGCTGATGCTGATTTGTAATCAGCATCTTTTAACTAATGATTTGCAATCATTTAATTAAATAAATTCCGTATCTTTAAGTATATGGGAATACGAAATAAAATATCTCCGGGGTATGCCTACTTCCTTACATTAACAATAGTGGAATGGATTGATATCTTTTCTCGCCCAATATATAAACATATTCTGATCGATTCACTTAACTATTGCATTGCAAACAAAGGGTTAAAAATATATTGCTGGTGTTTACTGTCGAATCATCTTCATATTATTGCCGCCGCCTCGGGTGAGGATAGTCTCTCAGATATCCTTAGAGATTTTAAGAAATTTACCAGCAAAGCTATCATTAAGGCGGTAAAAGAAACACCGGAAAGCAGGCGTGATTAGTTATTGAATTTATTTTGGTTCGCTGGAAAAAACGAAAAGAAAATTAAATATTACAAAGTCTGGCAGGACGGAAACGATGCAAAAGAAATTCATACTACTGCATTTCTGGATGAAAAGATGAACTACATCCATTCCAATCCGGTAAGATTGGAATTGGTCGCAAATCCAGGAGAATACCTATACAGTTCAGCAAGGGATTATTCAGGCGAAAAGGGATTGGTTAATATCGAACTTGTTTAAATTCTGAGATTTACAGGATCACAGATCCTAGGTTAAATAGATGCTGATTGCAAATCAGCATCAGCTGCTTCCCTTTCTTTGCCATATCCCGAAGAGCAGGGGTTTGCAAAATAGCAGCAGCAGGTCCTGTTAACTCCCTGTTGCCTTTTGTGGTTGTAATCATAATATAGGAAAGTAGGAAAGTAGGAATGTAGGAATTGTAGGAATATGTTATGTAAATGATAATACACGAATCCTGATATAAGGGTTCTGTTCATCCGGATGAACCGTTCGGATGAGGATTGTCATAAATTTGAACAGCATATATTTAACCGCCAATTATCTTTTTTACTTCTCCGGCAAGGATATCATAAGTTTTGGAACTTACCTTAACCAGCGGAAGGCGCAGGACATTTTCGATGATTCCCAGGGAATTTAAGGCTGCTTTCACGCCACCGGGATTGCCTTCAACAAAGAGGGCATCAAAGATGGCCAGCAGTTTAAGATGGATTGCGGATGCAGAGGGCAAATCGTTCTTCATGGCCGCATGAATCAGGTCAGCAAGGGCTTTGGGCACTGCATTGGCTGCCACAGAGATTACTCCTTCACCCCCAACAGAAATAATCGGCAAAGCAAGTGCATCGTCTCCGGAAAGGACAGTGAATCCTTCAGGTTTATCCCTTATTATTTTAGAAATTTCGGAAAGATTCCCTGAAGCTTCCTTAGTCGCGGCAATTTTTTCCGAAGCACGTGCCAGGCGTAAGGTTGTCTCAGCGCTCATATTGATGCCTGTTCTTCCTGGTACGTTATAGAGGATAACTGGTAGGGGACTGGCTTCAGCTATGGCCATAAAATGCTGAAATATTCCTTCCTGGGTCGGTTTGCTGTAGTAGGGCACAACGGATAATATGCCATCCGCTTTTGACAGATCCAGTCTTTTTAAAGCTTTCAATTACGGCCTGGGTATTATTGCCTCCAACTCCTACAACCACCGGGATTCTACCTCTACCCTGTTACAGACAAAGTTTATAATCTCCTGCTTTTCCTCTCCTGATAAGGTGGGGGTTTCGGCCGTAGTACCAAGCGCAACAAGAAAATCGATGCCATTATCGACCTGGTAATCGACAATCTTACCCAATCCATTAAAATCTATACTTAAATCTTCCTTAAAAGGGGTCACCAAAGCCACCCCGGCGCCCTGAAAACTCTTTCTCATAGAATATTTATTCCTTTACATTAATATTATCAAGATAATAAACAATTTGGTCCATCAAAAATGCACATCCCGGATTCTCTTTCACATCGATATTCAAATCATAGAAATTATATTCGGTTGATTCCCATCCGACCTTAAAAGCTGCTGATGTATGAACCAGCAGATATTGTAACGCCAGAACTTTTTTAATGGATAAATCGATTAAAATATCAAATTGTTCCGTCATAAATTCAAGACCATCGCCTTTTTGGGGTCTTCCCGACAAGCTTACATTGACATCATTTGAAAAACCGGAGTGAGTAACTTTGGTGAAAGTTTCCTTTCCCTGTTTAGATTGAATATGTGCAATCCCCGTCGTTTTAATGCCCTTGCTCTTCAGTGTTGTCCTCACTGACTCATAAGTCTCGATACTGCCTTCATCAAACGGATTCCAAAGAATTCCCACACTCCTGGCATCCCTGAATGTTCGGATTCCCGGTCTTCTTCGTTGCTTCTGATAATAATCAAACAACTTTTTCTTAAAATATTTGCTTAAGATTTTCCTGAACATATCCGGCCAAAATTACTAAATGCTTAATTATGTCGGAGGTTTTTAAGAAAATGTTGTCATTTTGTATACTTTCATTTTATAAGTTGTATAAATTCATCCTCTGAAATGATCCTGATTTTAAGTTTTTGTGCCTTCTCCAGCTTTGACGGACCTGCATTATCTCCGGCAATCAGATAATCCGTATTGGATGAGACAGAGCTTACATTTTTCCCTCCGTTCAATTCAATCGCGGCTTTCAGTTCATCCCTTGAAAACTTCTCAAAAGTACCCGAAATGACAAGTGAAAGACCTTTTAGTTTATCAGTCTGTCCTTTTACCGGTTCACTCTTCAATTCAAACCGGAGTCCGTGTTCCTTTAATCTATTGATTATCCTCAGATTTTGTTCTTTTGAAAACCAGGCAACAAGACTTTCTGCAATCTTGTCGCCGATTTCTTCTACTTCAGTTAATTCTGCTATTGAGGAATCCCTGATTTTATCAATCGAACCTAAATCTCTGGCTAATTTCTTTGCTACAGTTTCCCCCACGTAACGGATTCCCAGGGCATATAAAACTCTTTCAAATGGAACCTGTCTGGAGTTTTGCAGGCTTTCGAGAATTCTCGAAGCTGATTTATCTCCAAGGCGTTCAAGTTGAACCAAATCCTCTTTTTTCAATTCATAAAGATCCGCTATATCATTCACCAGGTGATTCTGGTAAAGAAGATCCACGGTTTCGGTTCCCAGACCATCAATATTCATTGCCTTACGACTGATGAAGTGTTCAAGTTTGCCTTTTATTTGCGGAGGGCATCCGTTTTCATTCGGACAATAAAACGCTGCTTCTCCTTCAAGCCTGATCAATTCTGTGTTACACTCAGGACATCTGGTAATGAAAACAACCGGCGGATTCATCGGGTGTCGTGCAGAGAGATCGACGCTGATGATTTTTGGTATTATTTCGCCTCCTTTTTCTACAAAGACTTTATCTCCTAAATGCAAATCAAGACTTTTTACAATGTCGGCATTGTGTAAAGTTGCTCTTTTTACCTTAGTTCCTGCAAGCAAAACAGGCTCAAGATTTGCGACAGGTGTAACAGCTCCGGTTCTTCCAACCTGGTAAGTTACAGATTTAAGAGTTGTGCTTGCCCTTTCCGCCTTGAATTTGTAAGCTATGGCCCACCGGGGAGATTTGGCTGTAAAACCAAGTTCTCTCTGTATCCTCAATGAATTGATTTTAATGACCACGCCGTCCGTAGCCACCGGCAGTTTTTTTCTCTTTTCATTCCACTCGTTCAGATAATCAAATACCTGATCAATGGATTTACATTTATTGATATATTCAGAAATTTTAAATCCCCATTTTGAGGCATGTTTCAGCAGTTCATAGTGTCCGTCATCCGGAAGGTTTTCTCCCAAGACATAATAAAAATAGGCATCCAGCTTTCTTGAGGCAACAATTGAAGAGTTCTGCATTTTCAGTGTTCCCGCTGCTGCATTGCGGGTATTTGCGAACAGAGCTTCCCCGATTTCTTCCCGCTCACGGTTTAAAGCCTCGAATACACCGAAAGGCAAAAGCACTTCGCCCCGGATTTCAAATTCGGGGGGAAAATCACCCCTCAGCTTTAAAGGGATACTGCGGATAGTTTTAATATTTGAAGTTACATCATCGCCTCTTTCCCCGTCTCCGCGGGTAACACCTCTGATTAATTTACCATTCTCGTAGGTCAGGCTGATGGAAGTGCCGTCAAATTTCAATTCACAGACATATTCAAAATCCTCCCTGATCAGTTTTCGTACCCGTTGATCAAACTCCCTTACCTCTTCTTCAGAATAAGTATTTGACAGGGAGAGCATCGGATATTTATGGGCCACCTGTTTAAATTCAGTGGTAATATCGCTCCCTATGCGCTTTGAGGGAGAATTCTCATCATAAAATTCAGGATGTTCTTTTTCAAGACGGATCAGCTCCTCCATCATCATATCATAATCGTAATCGCTGATAAGAGGTTGATTCAGAACATAATAGTTATAGTTGTGTTTATCAAGCTCATTCCTTAAATGAATAATCCGTCTTTCAATCTCTCCATTTCCCATAAAGCAGCTCAATTAGAATTGGAATAAAGATAATGAAAATACTTTTATTTCGCACGTGTAGTATTAAGGTACAGGGAGATTCTTCGCTTCGTTCAGAATGACATGTTAGCATAAATACTACACAATCAATTATTTAGGAGATTCCTCACTTCGTTCGGAATGACAGGCCGTCATGTAGTTTGGGGGGTGGAGAGGAGGAGGCTCCGCCTCCTCCTCTCCACTCCCCAAAAGCAAACTGACTTGTCATTCCGAACGCCGCGCAGTGAATGAGGAATCTCTGATATAGCAGAGGCTACTCCCTGTCATTAACGCATCATGCCACTATTTTTATTGGGGTAGGCGTTCAGAATGACATTTTTTTAAAAAGGAGAAGGTAAGTGTGGCGGCGATGCCGCCACACTTACCTTCAAAATACTACGCCGTTGCGTCATTCCATATGACGCTTAGCGGAATGATCCCGCACTTGCGGGATTTGTCAGTTAATCCTTATGTCCAACTTTAGCGTAAATTCGTTATAATTCGTGTAATTTTTATACTGAAACTTTTTTCTATCTTTGCTTCCGAATTCGGTATTTCTGTTTCACTTTTACGGAACAGGAATGAAAAGGGAATCCGGTGAAATGCCGGAGCTGTACCCGCAGCTGTAAGCCCAACAACGGTATCTGAATCCATTGCCACTGTCCCGATATATGGGGACGGGAAGGTACAGATAACCGGGCGAGCCAGAAGACCTGCCGTTTTCATTGAATTATTTTTTGCTTTCGGGAAAAATAGCAAAGGTGAAACACATCTCCTTGTCATTCATTTTCTCTATTGGACAGAAAGCCGGCAAATTAACTTTTAAATTCATTTGCAATGATTAAAATTTGTCCACGCTGTCACCGGGCATTTGATTGCCGGAATGATAACATTTTGGAATGCTGGTGTCTGGAGGTCAGCATATCTCCGGTTTTGAGAAAATATCTCTCCGCTAATTTCGAGGATTGTTTGTGCCGTCAGTGTATTGAAATCATTGATAAAAGTCTTATTCATAATCATCAACCAAAAATTCCTTTAGAAAATGAAAAACATTAAAGTTCAAATTGTTATCGTTCTGATAAGTGTATTTTTTCTCAGCTCTTGTAAAAAAGATAAACTCGAAAATGTAAATACTCAGACGATTAGTTTTGAGGAACTTTCAACTGGTGATCAGGGTTATTGGAACGGTTCGGATCAGTCAGGAAGGTTCATTTCTTCCGGGATGACTTTTGAAAACGAGTACAGTGCCCAATACTCTTCATGGCAGGGATTTGCTTATTCTCAGAAAGCAGATATTGAGACTGCAGGAATTGATAATCTTTACAGCGTCTATAATGCAGACAATGGGACTAATAAATTTGCTCTTTATTATCAGCCTTACAGCGGAGATGATTTTGCTCATTTTGAAACGGGAGTGGAATATCAGCTTCGAAGCATAAAAGTATGCAATACAACCTATGCTGCCCTCTCAATCAAAAATGGAGACGCATTTGCGAAAAAGTTCGGAGGAAACACAGGAAATGACAAAGACTGGTTTAAAATGACCATTATCGGCTATAATGCAGCCGGAGATTCAATTCATTCAGTCGACTTTTATCTTGCCGATTACCGTTTTGATGATAACTCAAAGGATTATATTGTCGATAAATGGACAACGGTCAATTTGACTCCTCTTGGGAAAGTCAATAAAATCGCATTCAGATTTTCTTCTTCTGATGTCGGCCAATTCGGGATGAATACTCCTGCGATTGCATGTTTTGATGAACTCGTTTTTGAAAGCGGGGTGGAAGAATAGTCTTTAGACTTTAGGCTATAGGACGTAGTTCGTAAAACTCTGTGATACTCTCTCTTTACTCTGTGTAACCAAGTAAAATAATAAAACTTTTTCACAGAGGGACACCAGGAAAAACGCAGCATTGCACTGTGGTTTAAACTCTGAAACTCTTTAATTATCAATTGTCAATTGTCAATTGTCAATTTCCTAAAGCCTGATAGCATTTCGCGTAATTAACTTCGCTGATCTTCGATTCGTTAAAATTCGTTTATTTCGTCCCGATAATTATCGGGATGAATTGTTATATTCAGAATATACTGCTTTCTTTGTAATCTTTTTAATTCGTGAAATTCGTCATTAATTCGTGTAATTCGTTATAATATGATTGCAAAAGATAAAATGGTTTCTGTAACCTACGATTTGAGACTGGATGGCAAAGACGGCGAAATCTTTGAAACGGCAGGAAAAGACTCCCCGCTGGCGTTTCTTTACGGAGCCGGAGTGATGCTGCCTGCCTTTGAAAAAGCCCTTATCAATAAACGGACCGGAGATAAGTTCGAGATTGAAATTCCGGCAAAAGATGGTTATGGTGAAGAAAATGAAGAGGCCGTAGTTGATCTGCCGAAACATATCTTTCACGTAAACGGGAAATTTGATGAAGAGCTGGTAGTGCCCGGTAAATCGGTCCCAATGATGTCATCGACAGGCGAAAGGCTGCAGGGATTGGTCATTTCCATCGATGAAAACAGCGTTAGGATGGATTTTAATCATCCCCTTGCTGGCGAAGATCTTTATTTTACAGGTGAAATACTCGAAGTCCGTGATGCAACGGATGAAGAACTTAATTCTGTTTATAACGCAGGAAGCTGTTGTTCAGGATGCGGAAGCGGAAGCTGCGATTCCGACGGCTGCGGCAGCGGGGAATCTCATTCATCAGGATGCTCCTGTTAAAATAACAGTTGAATGCAGAAGACGACCCAATCCCGGACTTGAATACTCCGGGATTCTTTTTTTCATGATCAGGCTTTTAGGCTTTGGGCTGTGGATTTTAGCGCTTCAGAGTACCAAGGTTTCAGTATTTAATGTCCGGTGTTTAAAGTTTGCTGACAACTATTCACTGTTTACTGTTTAGTGATTACTTCCATGAACCTGTAAACCTAAACTTTAGCCTATTGACTTATAAACATGTCACAACCTGTTTAACGAATGAAAAACTAAGGCATCAACATTGGGTTATTCCGTTTGCTTACATTATATTTGTATCCATAGCAGGCTATAACAGGTTATTGGTCTTAAGACTTTCGGGCTTTAGGAATTAATAATAGTGTAAATAGCAGAGAGCAAAGTGCAGAGAGCTAAGGGCAGAATGCATCTTTGACTTTTGTCCTCAGCTCTTTAATTCGTCAAATTCGTTATCCGACAGCTATCGGATTCGTGAAATTCGTTAATTATGAATACTTTCGGGAAATTGTTCAGACTTACTTCATTCGGCGAGTCTCACGGAGGGGCAATCGGCGGAGTAATTGACGGCTGTCCTGCCGGCTTGAAAATAGATTCTGATTTTATTCAGCATGAACTTTCGCGGCGAAGGCCGGGCCAATCACATATTACTACTCAACGCAAAGAAGGGGATGAAGTGGAGTTTCTTTCAGGTATTTTTGAAGGGAAAACACAGGGAACACCGATAGGCTTTATTATCCGCAACAAAGATCATCACTCGGATGATTACGATAATCTGAGGGATGTTTACAGACCTTCCCACGCAGATTACACTTATTTACAGAAGTACGGAACCCGCGATTACAGGGGGGGAGGACGTTCATCCGCCCGGGAAACAGTTTCAAGGGTCGTGGCGGGAGCTATTGCAAAGCAATTGCTTCTTTTACAGGGAATAAGAGTAGTTGCCTATGTGTCCCAGGTTGCTGAAATATCGGTAAAAAGATCATATCAGGAACTTGATCTTACTTCTGTTGATACAAATATTGTACGCTGTCCGGATGCTGATGTGGCGCTGAAAATGATTGCAAGGATTGAAGAGGCAGGAATGAATCATGACACAGTAGGAGGTGTAATCACCGGAGTCGCACTTGGAGTTCCGGCGGGGTGGGGCGAGCCTGTTTTTAATAAACTACATGCTGATCTGGGTTCTGCCATGCTGGGTATCAATGCAGTAAAAGGATTTGAATACGGTTCAGGTTTTGCGGGAACCTTCTTGCCGGGTTCTGTTCATAATGATCTTTTTATCCGGTCGGATCAGGGCATTACAACTTTGACTAATCACTCAGGAGGAGTTCAGGGAGGAATATCCAATGGGCAGGATATTTACTGGAGAGTGGCTTTCAAACCCATTGCCACGATAATGCAGGCTCAGAAAACATTAGATATTATGGGAAATGAAACTGTTATCACTCCTGAAGGCCGGCATGATCCCTGTGTTTTACCCCGGGCAGTTCCCATTGTGGAAGCAATGGCGGCAATGGTTCTTGCTGATCATTATCTGTTAAGCAGGAATTCAAGGATTTAGACTGTTTTTTTCAACAGGTGAAGTTAATTCTGATCCCGCGCAAGCAGATTCGTTCGTGTAATTTGTTAATAATTCGTGTAATTCGTAATTATGATTAAACCTTATTTAAATTTTAATGTCAAAAAATGTTAAAAGGCTGATCGGGAACGAAGATGATTTTAATTTTCTTTAGTCATTGGAGTGATTAATCGATTTTTCTCTTATAAAGCCTGAGATTAATTGATTTATTTGTGTTTCCGTAAATTTTATAATTACTAAATAGACCAAATGTACAAACTAATTACCTGCCTGTCTTTATTTGCTTTGTTTTCATTGACTGATTGCCAGAACAAAAGAGAAGTGAGAACGAATTCACCGCGTCAGTCAGGATCATTAACCGTGGATGCTGTCCTGGTATCGATGTCTTCTAAAGATTTTGCCTATACATATGTAGGATCGTTGCTGGCAAATGAGGCTATCGATGTTCGACCTGAAATCTCCGGAAAAATTACCAACATCAATTTTAAGGAAGGTTCCAAAGTAAATAAGGGAGACTTGCTTGTGAAGATGTTTGATGCTGATTTGCAGGCGCAATTGAAAAAAAATAAACTGCAGATTGAACTTCAGGCAAAAGAAGAAGATAGGAAGAAAGAGCTTTTTGAACTCAAGGGCATCAGTAAAGAAGAATATGAAATTTCAGAAAACCTGCTGAATACATTAAAGGCAGAACAGGATCTTCTTAATGCCCAAATATCAAAAACAGAACTTACAGCACCATTTACGGGAATAGTCGGTCTGCGAAACGTAAGTGAGGGATCTTTTGTTACAAACACTAATATAATAACCACCCTTCAACAAATTGATCCCATTAAGATAGAATTTTCGGTGCCAGAGAAGTACAAACTGAATATTAAGGAAGGTCAGAAGATTGAATTTACTGTGGAAGGTGTTCCGGATGTTTTTTACGGAAAGGTTTATGCCATGGAATCCAGGATAGATTTATCAACACGTTCCATAAGGATCAGGGCATTATGTTCAAATCCGGAAGGGAGATTATTCCCCAATTCATTCGCAACGATTAAGCTGAATCTTTTCCCGAATCAGGAGACAATTTTTATACCGGCCAGGGCAATCGTTCCGCTAATTGAAGGTGAACAGGTTTTTATTGTTAAAAACGGGATGGCCACTGCTGTAAAAGTGGTTACGGGTATAAGGACTGAAACGGAGGTGGAAGTAACTGAAGGATTAGAACCCAATGATACTTTGGTGATCAGCGGATTGCTTCAGATAAAGGAAGGAATGCCTGTTACGGCCAGAATAAAAAGTAATTAAAGAATTAAAGAATTAATAAATTAAAGAATGAAGAGCACAGAGCGGAGTTTGCCACTTGCCCTATGCCCTTTGCCCTTAGCCCTTAGCTCAATTTGTGAAATTCGTTAAAATTTCGTGTAATTCGTTACTATGAATATCGCCTCGATAAGCATAAAAAGACCGGTTCTTGCATCAGTCCTTTCGATTGTCATCATTCTTTTTGGTGTGGTGGGTTTTAACTTACTTGGATTACGGGAATTCCCAAGCGTTGATCCGCCCGTTATAACTGTATCCACCTCATATGTAGGAGCTAACGCAGATGTTATTTCAACTCAGATAACTGAACCATTGGAGGAATCTATCAACGGGATTGCAGGCATCCGTACACTTACTTCCTCGAGTAGTGACGGGAGTAGCCGAATTACAGTAGAATTTAACATTGGTGAAGATATGGAGGCCGCTGCCAACGATGTACGCGACCGGGTATCGAGAGCAGTAAGGCGGTTACCCAAAGATTGTGATCCTCCGACTGTAACCAAACAGGATGCTGATGCGGATGCCATTCTTATTCTTGCCATTCAAAGTGATACACGGAGTCTTATCGAACTTACAGAGTATGGGATAAACGTATTTAAAGAAAGGCTACAGACAATCCCAGGTGTTAGCGGTATTAACATTTACGGAGAGAAGAAATACGCCATGAGGCTTCTGCTTGATCCGGAACGATTGACAGCATTTCAGATTTCACCCATGGATGTTAAGAATGCCCTTCTTCGGGAAAATGTTGAATTGCCTTCCGGCAGGATAGAAGGTTATGAGAGAGAATTGACAATAAGAACATTAGGAAGGTTGACCACTGAGGAAGATTTTAATAATCTGCTGATCAAGGAAGAACATGGCGCAGTGGTAAGACTCAGAGATGTTGGCAGGGCAGAGTTAGGCGCCGAAAATCTGAGATCCAAGATGAGTGGGAATGAAGGTATACAACAGATTGCAGTGGCCATTCAACCTCAGCCCGGTTCAAATCATATTGCAATTGCCGATGAATTTTACAAAAGGCTGGATCATTTGAGAAAAGAAGTTCCGGCTGATTTGAAATTAACAGTTCTTAGCGACAGTACAATTAATATCCGTAAGGCTATCAAGGAAGTTGAGGAAACCATTTTTTTTGCCTTCGGTCTGGTAGTACTTGTGATATTTGTCTTTTTACGTCACTGGAGGACGACCCTTATTCCCGTACTGGCAATACCGATTTCTTTGATCGGGACATTCTTTATAATGTATATCTCAGGATTTACAATCAACATACTGACCCTGCTTGGAGTGGTTCTGGCTACGGGCCTTGTTGTAGATGATGCGATTGTTGTGCTTGAGAATATTTATAAAAAGATTGAAAAAGGTGAAAAACCAGTGATTGCCGGACACAAGGGATCCGAAGAGATCATGTTTGCTATTATATCGACAACAATAACCCTTGCGGCAGTATTTCTTCCGATTATTTTTCTGGGCGGCCTTACCGGGCGATTGTTCAGGGAATTTGCCGTCACAGTTGCAGGGGCGGTATTAATTTCTGCCTTTGTGTCTCTTACATTGACTCCGATGATGTGCGCCAGAATGTTAAAAAAATCGACATCAGAAAGCCGCCTTTATTTATGGAGTGAAAGAATCTTTGAAAAGATGATTGAAGGTTATAACCGGTCTTTAAGAAAATTCATTAATAAAAGATGGGTAGCGTTATTGATTATGGGCGCCTCCATTGTGCTCATCTTTCTGGTGGGTTCAAGGATTCCTTCCGAATTGGCTCCGATGGAGGATAAGAGCCGTGTTATGGTGAGTATGACAGCTCCGGAGGGTACAGCATACGAAGCTATGGATCAATATGTTACCGAGATATCCAATTTTTTGGATACTCTTCCTGAGAAAGAATCCATTATGACAGTTGCAGGATCAGGCCGGACCGGCGTTAATGGCGGCTTTGCAAGAATAGTATTGGTTCCGCCTGAAAAGAGAAAACGCAGTCAGCAGGAAATTTCTGACTATATCAATACTTTTTTGCGGAAATCAAATTTTGCTCAGGCTTATTCGACACAGGAACAGACAATTGCAACATCAAGACATGGGGGAGGATTGCCAGTTCAGTTTGTCATCTTAGCTCCTGATTTTGCCGAACTGAAAGAAGCTTTACCAAAATTTCTTGACAGGGCAAGGGAAGATTCAGCTTTCCAGGTGGTGGATGTAAATCTGAAATTCAATAAACCTGAATTAAGAGTGAGTATCAACCGGGACAAGGCAAAGGCGATGGGTGTTTCGGTCATGGATATAGCTGAAAATTTATCATTGTATTTCAGCCAACAACGTTATGGGTATTTTATTTACCGGGACAAACAATACCAGGTCATCGGAGAAGCAAAAAGGACAAACAGGAATGACCCGCATGATCTTTCATCCATTTATATCAGGAATAACAAAGGGGAATTGATTCAACTGGATAATCTCTTAGAATTATCAAATCAAAGCAATCCCCCCCAGATTTACAGATTTAACCGCTATGTGGCAGCAACAGTTTCTGCCCAGCCTGCAAACGGAGTAACGCTCAGCCAGGGAATTGAGGAAATGCGGAATATAGGCAAAGAAATTTTAGGTGAAAGTTTTTCAACATCATTATCAGGCACTTCGCGTGACTTTGAAGAAAGCACAAGCAGCCTCTTGTATGCATTTATTTTTACCTTGATATTGATTTATCTTGTTCTGGCAGCCCAATTTGAAAGTTATCGTGATCCCCTTATTGTAATGTTAACCGTTCCTCTTGCAATGGCAGGGGCCTTACTTTCATTGTATCTTTTTGGCCAAACCCTTAATATTTTCAGTCAGATTGGTATAATAGTCCTGATTGGTATTGTAACGAAAAACGGGATACTTATAGTGGAATTTGCCAATCAGAAAAAAGAAGCAGGTTTTTCTTTGAATGATGCTGTCATAGAGGCTGCCACATTAAGATTAAGACCTATTCTTATGACAAGCCTCGCAACGGCACTTGGAGCTTTACCCATTGCCCTTGCAATCGGAGCTGCTGCAAAGAGCCGTGTCCCTATGGGGATAACCATTATCGGAGGTTTACTCTTTTCTCTTATACTGACTCTTTATGTAATCCCGGCACTTTACAGTTTTATTTCAGGTAAAAGAAGAAGAGATGACGAATGATGATTGAATTACGAATTAAGAATTAAGAATTAAGTGATCAGTTGAGCCACACGGCGTACGTCTTAAATCTCAGTGTATTAGGTTATGATTTAAGCGGCAACCGGCAATAGGGCATAGAGCTAAAGGCGAACTCTGCTCCATGCACTTAACTCTTTGCTATATATTTGAGTTTAATTGATGAAAAGAAACACAACCAGCAACCTGCTTATGAGATATATTACTATATACATATTATTGACTGTTTTATGTATACACCCTGTCCGGGGACAATTAAAAGAATTAAAACTTCAGGATGCAGTCTCAATAGGGATGAAAAACAATTTCTCGATCTTGATTTCGGAGAACTCAAGAGATATAGCTAAAAATAATAACACCCTCGGAAATGCCGGTTTTTTACCGGCAATTGGAGGGAATGGTACCATGCGGGACAACTTTATATCCGGAAACGTTCAATCCGCAACAGGAGAAATTTCAAAGACCGATAATGCCCATTCAAATACTGTCAACCTTAATCTTACTTTTGATTGGACCATTTTCGACGGATTTAGTATGTTCATTCAGAAAAACAAACTTGAAGGATTACAAAAACTGGGTGAATCTTCCCTGAGAGCCACAATTGAAAATGTATTATCTCAAATTATTGTATCTTATTATTTCATAGTTCAGAGTAAAAACAGGCTGAAAATGCTTCAGGATGCCATCGATTTTTCGAATCGGCGCAAGGATCTGACAATGAAAAAATACCAGCTTGGATTATCTTCTGAACTTGCTTATCTGCAATCAATAACTGATCTTAATGCCGATAGTACCGCTTTCCTTATGCAACAGGCAGCACTGAAAAATGCGAAGGCAGACCTGAATTTTTTGTTGGTCACCGATCCTGCCTTTGATTATAATGTCGATGATACAATTCAATTTAAGCAAGTACTGGATTACAATGAACTCACCAGTTTGTTGCAAACCTCCAATTCACAGATCAATATTTCAAAACAAAATTATGAAATAGCTCAAATGAATTACAGACTTACTCATGCTCCAAAATATCCGCAGTTAAATTTCTTTACCGATTACAGCTATTCGAGGACAAAATATGATTACGGACAAACGCGGTTAAATAAAAGTCAGGGGCCGGTATTTGGATTAGGTTTTACCTATTCACTTTTCGATGGCTTTAATTTACGCCGGAATTCGGCAAATGCTCGAATACAGACCGAGACGAGTGAAATTCAACTCAAACAAGTCACAAAGCAGATGGAGACATTGATTTATCAGCTTTATAATGATTATCAAAATAACCTGAAACTGGTAAAATTTGAAGCCGAGAATTTAAAAATAACTCAGCAAAACACTTATATTGCATTTGAAAAATACCGGCTTGGGGAATTAAGTGATATTGATTTAAGGCAGATTCAGCTTAAACAACTTGAAGCCGATAACAATCTTCTCCTGTCCCAGTTTCAGGCCAAGCAGCTTGAAACCGAATTGATGAGATTAAGCGGTCAATTGGTGCAGGAAAAATAAATCTTTTAAGTGAACAGTATACAGTGATCAGTAAATCATGGTATTAGACAATAGACAACAGGCAATAGAAAACGAACAGTAGACAGTAAATCCTGAAACGTCGGGATCGATTTTCGATTCATAACTCAATTCAATAACTTTTTGCCCTTAGCTCTTAAACTAATAACTGATAGTTTATAATTAATAAATATCTGACTGTTTGATATTCAAAGATTTACTACGTAAGAAATCTATTTCTCTAATTTTGCATGACGCCAGGGAATTGAGTGAACGTTCAGTCCACATGAGAAGAAACCTTGGCGTAATAGATCTGACTGCTTTTGGAGTTGCAGCAATTGTTGGAGCCGGTATATTCAGCACTATCGGTACAGCAGCTGTAAATGGCGGGCCTGCAGTTTCCCTTCTGTTCGTTTTTACAGCTGTTGCCTGTGGTCTCTCCGCAATGTGTTATGCCGAATTTGCCTCAGCTATCCCTATCAGCGGAAGCGCCTATACTTATGCTTATGCAAGTTTTGGGGAACTGATTGCATGGATTATCGGATGGGATCTGATTATGGAGTATGCCATAGGGAATATTGCCGTTGCAATATCCTGGTCAGGTTATTTTTCCGGTCTTTTGGATGGATTTGGTATCCACATTCCGGAATTTCTGACAACAGATTATCTTTCAGCGTCACGTGGATTCAAGGAAGTGAACCAGGCAATACTCAACGGACATAATTTCAATGACTTGACTTTTACACTTCAAAGGGCTTTTAACGCCTGGACAACAGCGCCCAAAATAGGCGGATTACGTATAATTGCTGATTTACCTGCGTTGGGGATTGTTGCTTTTATTACCTGGATTTGTTATATAGGTATCCGGGAGTCAAAAGTTGCTAACAATATTATGGTTTTGCTTAAAATTGGTATCCTGCTGCTTGTTATTGGTTTTGGAGCCTTTTATGTTAATCCGCACAACTGGCACCCTTTTGCACCAAATGGAATTACTGGTGTGTTGAAGGGAGTTTCAGGAGTATTTTTTGCTTATATAGGATTTGATGCAATCTCAACAACTGCCGAAGAATGCCGGAATCCCCGACGGGATATTCCCATGTCGATGTTCCTTGCTTTACTTATAACGACAGTTCTTTACGTCGTCGTGAGTTTGGTTCTCACGGGAATGGTTCACTATACCGATTTGGGAGTAAGCGATCCTTTGGCCTTTGCATTTTCCAAAATACATCTCGACAAATTGTCCGGTTTTATAGCTTTAGGTGCGGTAATTGCTATGGCGAGTGTTTTACTGGTTTTTCAGCTTGGTCAGCCTCGTATATGGATGAGCATGAGCCGGGATGGATTATTGCCCCCCATTTTTGGGAAATTACATTCAAAATTCAGAACACCAGCATTTTCAACCATTATTACCGGTTTATTTGTCGCTATTCCTGCTCTTTTTATGAATCTTACTGAGGTAATTGATCTTACCAGTATTGGTACTTTATTTGCTTTTTTACTTGTTTCAGGGGGAATTTTGATCTTAAATCCTTCCGGAGTCAGATCAAAGTCAGAAAAAGGTTTTATAGTACCTTACTTCAACAGCAGATATTTTCTGTTGCCGATTTTACTTGTCGTTATAGTGATTGTTAATTTTTCAATAAAATCAGAGTCACTGATTGATTTTTTTGAAGGAAAGACTTTTTGGGAACTGGTAACTACAACCAGTCTTGTACCTTATTGTTTTTTCCTTCTTTTCAGTTTGACGATCAGTTTTTTTGCCATCTATTTTCAATGGTCGCTTATTCCGGTATTGGCTTTGTTAACTAATCTTTATCTGATGAGTGAGTTAGGTATTACAAATTGGCTTAGATTCATTATCTGGCTCGTTGTAGGTTTAATCCTTTACTTTAGTTTCGGTTTTAAAAACAGTAAATTGAGATTTGAACATTAATTTTAAAATCATTATAATTGTTATTTTTGAAAAAAGGCTGAAGGCTGTAGAGTTGAGGCTTTAGATAATTGACTGTTCACTCTTCATTTATCACTGATTACTGATCAATTCTTATAGTCCTGCGCCTTAAAACTAAGTTAAATTTCTATTTAAAATTCCAGGTTCGATGCACAGATTTATTCAGCTAATAATCGGAATCTTAATATTGTTTTCTGTAAATGGAGCCGATGGACAGAAAAAATATCAGTTTTTTCAGATACCAGGGAGAGTGAAAATGGACAAAGGTGATCCTTCCGGGGCTCTGGTTGAGGTGAAGAATATGGAAACAAAAACGATCGAAAAAAGCCTTACCATTTCTTCACTTGGGAAATTCGAACTTCAGCTTAATTATCAGACAGAGTATATCCTTTCGGTTTCAAAAGCGGGATATTATACAAAAGATATCCTGATTTCAACCCTGATACCCCCTGATGTGTGGGAGAAGGACAGTATTTTTCCTCCTTATATTATTGTTGTAACACTTTTCCAAAAAGTGAATGATGCTGAGTTAAGTTTCGTTGGTAAACCGGTCGGAAAGATATCTTATTCACCCAACGGAACTCTTGACAATTTTGATGCCGAGACATATATTGATGATAAGGAAATACGAGCAGAGATTGAAATTGCTTCCAAAAGTTTGGGAGATGATGAATTCAATAAAAAATTGGCCACTGCCCTTGATTTTGAGAAAAAAAATGATCTTAAATCTGCCTATCTGGCATATACGGAAGCATCCAGTCTAAAGCCAAAGGATAAATTTGTCAGGGAAAAACTTAAAGATCTGGAATCTGACCTGAAAGATTATCAGAATGAATTAAAACTGGAAAAAGAGTTTGACCGATTGATTTCTTTGGGCGATGCAAATGTTACCAATCAAAAATACACCGATGCGATTGATAATTACAAGGGAGCATTGAATCTGAAGCCTGATAATGCTACAGCCAAGGAAAAGCTTGCCACGGCAGAAGGTCTTCTTGCAAAAGTCAATGCTGACAAGGCAAAGCTGGAGGAAGAGTTCAACAGGCTTGTTTCCCTTGGGGATGATAATGTGACCAAACAACTGTATACTGATGCGATAGGCAATTATAACGGGGCATTAAAGATAAAGCCGGGAGATCCGGGTGTCACAGCAAAGCTGTCATCGGCAGAGAAACTGCTTGCCAAATCAAATGCCGATAAAGCAAAGCTTGAGGCTGAGTTCACCCGTTTGCTTGCCACGGGAGACAGAAATGTAAAAGATCGAGAAATATTCCGATGCGATAGATAATTACAAGGGGGCTTTGAACCTGAAGCCGGAAGATGCCACGGCAAAGGAAAAGCTTGCCGCGGCAGAAGGTCTGTTTGCCAAAGTCAATGCTGACAAGGTGAAGCTGGAGGAAGAGTTTAACCGGCTCGTTTCCCTTGGGGATGATAATGTGACCAAACAGCTTTATGGTGATGCCATAGGCAATTACAACGGGGCATTAAAGATAAAGCCGGGAGATCCGGGTGTCACAGCAAAGCTGTCATCGGCAGAGAAACTGCTTGCCAAACTGAATGCCGATAAAGCCAGACTCGAAGAAGAGTTCAGCCGTTTGCTTGCATTGGGGGACAGGAATGTAAAAGATCAGAAATATACTGATGCGATTGATAATTACAAGGGAGCATTGAATCTGAAGCCTGATAATGCTACAGCCAAGGAAAAGCTTGCCGCGGCAGAAGGTCTTCTTGCAAAAGTCAATGCTGACAAGGCAAAGCTGGAAGAAGAGTTCAACAGGCTTGTTTCCCTTGGGGATGATAATGTGACCAAACAACTTTATACTGATGCGATAGGCAATTATAACGGGGCATTAAAGATAAAGCCGGGAGATCCGGGTGTCACGGCAAAGCTGTCATCGGCAGAGAAACTGCTTGCCAAATCAAATGCCGATAAAGCAAAGCTTGAGGCTGAGTTCAGCCGTTTGCTTGCCACAGGGGACAGGAATGTGAAGGATGAGAAATATACCGATGCGATAGATAATTACAAGGGGGCTTTGAACCTGAAGCCTGAAGATGCCACAGCAAAGGAAAAGCTTGCCGCGGCAGAAGGTCTGCTTGCCAAAGGTCAATGCTGACAAGGCGAAGCTGGAGGAAGAGTTCAACAGGCTTGTGGCCCTTGGGGATGACAATGTGACCAAACAGCTTTATACTGAAGCCATAGGCAATTACAACGGGGCGTTAAAGATAAAGCCGGGAGATCCGGATGTCACGGCAAAGCTGTCATCGGCAGAGAAATTGCTTGCCAAATCAAATGCCGATAAGGCAAAGCTTGAGGCAGAATTCAGTCGTTTGCTTGCCTTGGGTGACGGGAATGTAAAAGATCGAGAAATACACTGATGCAATTGATAATTACAAGGGAGCATTGAATCTGAAGCCTGAGGATGCCACAGCAAAGGAAAAGCTTGCCGCGGCAGAAGGATTGCTTGCAAAAGTCAATGCTGACAAGGCGAAGCTGGAGGAAGAATTCAACAGGCTTGTTGCCCTTGGGGATGATAATGTCACCAAACAACTTTATACTGATGCCATAGGCAATTACAACGGGGCGTTAAAGATAAAGCCGGGAGATCCGGATGTCACGGCAAAGCTGTCATCGGCAGAGAAACTGCTTGCCAAATCAAATGCCGATAAGGCAAAGCTTGAGGCAGAATTCAGCCGGTTGCTTGCATTGGGGGACGGGAATGTAAAAGATCAGAAATACACCGATGCGATTGATAATTATAAGGGAGCATTGAATCTGAAGCCTGAGGATGCCACGGCAAAGGAAAAGCTTGCCTCGGCAGAAGGTCTGCTTGCAAAAGTCAATGCTGACAAGGCGAAGCTGGAGGAAGAATTCAACAGGCTTGTCGCCCTTGGGGATGATAATGTCACCAAACAGCTTTATAATGATGCGATAGGAAATTACAACGGCGCACTGAAAATAAAGAGTAATAATGAAATTGTGCTGGCGAAAATAGCTGATGTCAGAAAGCTGATTCAGGAAAAAGAGGCACGGGATCTCGCAGAAGCTGAAAAGAATCGTCTTTATAATGCAACAATTGATAAAGCAGATAAATTATTCAACTCAAGGATTTATGCTGATGCCAAAGTCCAATATTCGGAGGCTTTAAAAATCGATAAATCTGCCGCCTACCCTCAGCGTAAAATATCCGAAATTGACAGTTTAATGGCCAGACAAGCGGCAGAAATTGCCTTCTTGCGTGAGCAGGAAGCCAAACACAAACAGTCGTTCGATAACTTTATCAAAGATGGTGATGAGAAGTTTTCGCTAAGGAAATGGGATGAATCGCTGACCGCGTATGTCAAGGCTTCTGATATTTATCCGGATAACACTTATGCAAAAGGAAGGATTGAAGAGGTAAAAGATAATATGGCCAGGGAGCAAAAGAACGAAAAGGATTACCAGGATGCTCTACTCCGGGGCAACAATTTCTTTAACAACAAACAGTACAACGAATCCTTATTCGCTTATCGTGAAGCTGGAAAATTGAAGCCGGATGAGACATTACCAAAACAGAAAATTCAGGAAATTCAATCGATACTCGATAAACTAAAGCAGAATGAGCTTTTGGCGCAGAAACAAAAAGAAGCTGACAGGATGGCTGAAAGTGATAAGAGTTACAAGGATAATATAGCGAAAGGGGACGAGAATTTCCAAAAATCCCAGTGGTCAGTTGCCCGGTTTTATTATGTTTCGGCTTTGAACTTAAAGCCTGAGGATAATTATGCCATTGGCCAGGTTGATGCATGTGATAAAATGACCTCGGCAAATATAACGGAAGCTCAGATGAAGGAATACAAATCATTGGTTTCCAAGGGAGACAATGAAAATAATTTAAAGAATTACAGTTCCGCGCGTTTTTATTATCATAGCGCCCTCGCTATTTTACCTTGGGAATCCTATCCTCAGGACAAGCTCAAGGAAATAGATCAGATTTTTGCACAACGTCTTTCGCAGGCTGATCAACTGTTATTCAAAGAGAACGTCCGGAAAGCTGATGAAGCGTTTGCGAAGAAAGAATATTCAACTGCCAGGTTTTATTACAACGCAGCCAACAGTTTGAATCAGCAGGAGGATATAAGCGCGAAATTGAAGCAGATCGAAGAAATAGTTTCAGGTGCTGAGGGAAAACGAATTGAAGCCGAATACCAGGATTGTATTAAAAAAGCCGACGATGCGGTTCAGCAGAATAATCCTTCCATTGCCCGGTTTTATTATCAAAGGGCGGTATCTCTCAAGCCGGATGAAACCTATGCCAAAGAACAGATACAAAAGATGAAGTAATCAGTATATGAAACATTTAATCACTGAAAATAGCAAGTTGAAACAATAGTCAAAATTTTGTTTACCAATGAAGATAAGTCAAACTTTATTCCTGATACTGGTAATCGTTTTTTCTGTATCCTGCAGTATTCAGAGCAAATTGAACCGGACATATATAGGTAAAAATGAATCATTTGTTATATCAAAAATGGGCGAGCCTACCCGTATTGAGAAACTGACAGGAGGTGATAAAATTGATGTTTATGAAAAAACGGCTGATTTAAAACCGGTTCCGATCAACACCGGGGGTTTCAGATATGACCCTTTGGAAAGTCCCCCTTCTACCAAAATTGAGAGGTATTGGTTTAAAATCAGTTCCAAAGGATTGGTTGAGAACGTAAAATACGAGGTCTCTTATCAAAGATGAATCCATCGTCAGGAATGCGTGTCACAGGCATTTGTCATTAATCATTACTCATTTGGTCAGTCATAATTTTTTCTTCAACTCTGAAACTTTGAAACTCTGAAACTTTTTCTAATTTTGTATCCGCTAAGACAAAAGCCCAGATGGTGAAATTGGTAGACACGCCAGCTTGAGGGGCTGGTGCCGGTTACGGTGTGCAAGTTCGAGTCTTGTTCTGGGCACCCGGGGAAAGAGGTCGTCTTTAAAACAAAAGGAGACGTCCTTTTTTGTTGACATCCCTGTACCAAAACCGAGAATTATTCGTAGATTATCCGTAGATTATACATACATTATTCGTATGTTGTACGAATGATCTACGAATAATCTACGAATAATATACGAATAAACTATGAAGATGAACCTGTTTTGTTAAAAATAAATAGCCGATGAACTCCGCGGAATATGTGTCTTGACCTTTCATTATTTTAAAAGGAAAGAAGGAAACTGAAAGAGTAAATGTTTATAAAAACATAAGAGTTTATCTATAATGCCTGGTGTCAGAATAAAACTTTTTAAACCGGAATTTTTTAATTGGCTGAGGACTACCCTTCTATTACAAGTGTCTTCCTGTTTAAAATAAATTTCGTGTATTTTTAAAAATTTTTGGGATATACCCGAAAAAGGGGATTGGAACTTAGTCAAAATTACAATAAATTGAGGTTATAGAATTTGAGTAATAGCGGATAAATAATTTTGCAATTATTACAAAATTTTCTTAAATTGTGTAAACTGTGTAAAATAAGATGGTGGTTGGTTATGATGAGTAAAAATTAAGATTTTGTTTAATACAAGTTATTGAAAATCTGAAAGAAATAAAATATTTTATTAAACTTGCCAGATAAAATTAAGGTTAATAAAACTCATCATTTTGTTAATTTGTTCTCAAATTAAATCGGTTCAAACAGATCATTATTTCAATTTTAGTCGGTTTAAGTTACAAGCTGAATTTTAAGATCGCCAGATAGTTAATGTGACTGACGAAAGCGAAGCTTTAACCAAATATATCCAGGTACGGAATAAATTCCCAATTCATAATTCGTGATTTATAATGCATATTAAGGTTTATTCATGACAAACAAAGATATCATTACATTTATCAGAAAGCTTTATAATAAACCTGATGGTTTTATTGCTTTACATGAACCCGTTTTTAACGGTAATGAAAAAAAATACCTGGAAGAATGCATTACCACCACCTATGTTTCAAGTGTAGGGAAATTTGTCGACTTGTTTGAAGAAAAGATTGCTGAATTGACCGGATCAAGGAAGGCAGTGGTTTGTGTAAGCGGAACAAATGCTCTTCATCTTGCCTTAAAGCTGATCGGGGTAAGTTCTGAAGATGAAGTTATCACACAGCCTGTAACCTTTGTTGCCACTGCCAACGCTGTTTCTTATTGCGGAGCTGCCCCGGTTTTTATTGATGTAGATAAAGATACCATGGGAATGAGTGCCGAAGCGCTTAGATCTTTTCTTGTGAATGAGGCTGAATTGAAAGGCGGCCAATGTTATAACAAAACCTCAGGTAAAAGAATAAAAGCCTGTATACCTATGCACACTTTCGGGCAGCCATGCAGGATAGATCAGATTGCTGAGATTTGTAATGAATATAAAATTGAATTGATTGAAGATGCTGCAGAAAGTATAGGCAGTTATTATAAGGGAAAACATACCGGAACTTTCGGAAAAATCGGAATGATCAGTTTTAACGGGAATAAAACGATAACCACAGGAGGTGGAGGAATGTTGTTGTTTAATGATGAAAAGCTTGCAAATAAAGCGAAACATTTATCAACGCAGGCCAAAATGGCTCATCCCTGGGAATTTATTCATGATGAGATTGGATATAATTACAGGATGCCTAATATTAATGCGGCAATAGGAGTGGCGCAACTTGAAAATCTCGGATTATTTCTGGAGAAGAAAAGAGAATTGGCATCCCGATATGAAGCCTTTTTTCAGAACAACGCGGTTAAGTACTTTCATGAACCGGAAAATTGCCGGTCGAGTTACTGGCTGAATGCTGTTTTATTTAATTCGAGAGAAGAGCGGGATTCATTTTTAAAAGAATCAAATGAACAAGGTGTAATGACACGTCCGTTATGGGAACTGATGAACAATTTGCCGATGTTTAAAAAATGTCAGAGGGCGGACCTTACAAATGCCGATTGGCTTAAAGACAGAGTGGTTGCGTTACCAAGCAGTGTAATTTTATAATGTGATGGATAAAAAGAAAATACTGTTGATCGGCGGTGGCGGGCATTGTAAATCGGTTATTGATGTTCTTGAACGGACAGATTTATATGAAATTGAAGGAATCATTGATGTTGAAGAAAAGGTTGGGGAAAATATCCTGGGATATCCGATTTTGGGAACTGACAATGATATTTCTCTTTTCAAAGATAAAATAAGCATGTACCATATTACTGTAGGACAGCCAGGTATATCGGATAAACGGGCATATTTGTTTGACCTGATTAAAGCTGGGGGGGGTGAATTTCCGGTCATTATTTCACCCCTTGCCTACGTGTCAAAACATGCCCGGATTGGAGAGGGTACTGTTATTATGCATCATACTATGGTGAATGCCGGGGCAATTATAGGGATAAACTGCATAATTAACAGCAAGGCATTGATTGAGCATGATGCCGTGGTAGAGGACCATTGTCATATAGCCACCGGAGCTGTCATCAACGGAGGGGTTCATGTGGGGAAGGGATCTTTTATAGGAAGCGGAGCCGTTTCAAAACAAAATTCAATTGTTCCGGAAGGTTCTTTCATTAAGGCCAACAGCATCATTAAGTAAATCTTCAATGAAATTTGCGTTTGGTACTGTATTTCATCCAAAAATATTACGGTTTGTCCCTGAATTTGTGCAATCTCTGCTTAACCAAACGGATAAGAATTTTCATGTATTTATTATCAATGATGGATGTAATGTAAATGACATTGATCTGACCGGTTTGGACTATACATTTCTCTCCCCGGGGGAAACTATTATTGAAAACCGGGTCAGATTGATTTCTGAAATTTATAACAGGCAATATGAATGGATCATTTTCGGAGATGCTGATGACTATTTTGACAACAACAGGGTTGAAATCATCAGGAACTTTACGGATCATTACGATCTGATTGCGAATGAGATTGTTCCATTTGAAGGATTAAAAACTGCAGAACCCATAATCCATCTCAGATTGGGAAATTTCAGCACTATTGAGAAAGATTTTATAAGAAATAAGAACATTTTTGGATTTTCGAATACTGCCTGCCGAACAAGTTATTTAAATAATATTTCAATCCCTAAAGAGATCATAGCAGTTGACTGGTATCTATTTTCAAAGGTTATGGAGTCAGGGGCAAATGCCTGTTTTACGGCAAAAACCAATTCATTTTACCGGCAATGGGAAGAGAACATTATCGGGGCAAATAAGAAAACGAAGAAACATATAGAGACCGGCGTAAAGGCAAAATATTTTCATTATAAAAACATGAAAAACGGTCAGGATTCCTACAGTGATGAATTGGAATGGCTGAAAAAAATTTATAATCATATTGATGGACAGGATTTTGATCATTACGCAGACAAGATTCTCCGGCAAGAAGAAGATTCTGCATTTTGGTGGGAAAATATAAAGAATTATAAAGATGAATAAGACAGTGAGGTTAAAGAACGGATTTGAATTAAAAAATTTCGGCAAGCCTTTCATTATAGCCGAGATTGGTTCAAATCACAATGGAGACATGGATCTGGCAAGAAAAATTATCGATGAAGCCAAGTCCTGTGGCTGTGATGCGGTTAAATTCCAATCCTTTGATGACAAATCGCTGATTTGCAGATCGGAATATGAAGCAAATACCAAATACAATGATTCGCCAAAGAAGCATTTCGGTTCACTGGAGGAGATGGTCAAAAAGTATTATTTAAGAAAAGAGCAGCATTATGAGTTAAAGGAGTATTGTGATAAAACAGGTATCCTGTTTTCATCTTCACCTTTTTCCTTTTCAGAAGTGGATTTATTGGTCAGTCTGGATGTGCCATACCTCAAGGTGGCTTCAATGGATATCAATAATTATCCCCTTCTCAGATATATGGCAAAGACCGGTAAGCCGATTATTCTTTCAACCGGCATGGCTACTTTGGCTGAAATTGATAATGCTTTGCAGATATTTGAAAAGGAAGGAAATTCACAGATAGTTCTTTTACACTGTATATCCGTTTATCCTCCTGCCTATGAGGATATTCATCTTCGCAACATCACCATGCTCCAGCAGACCTTTCCCTATCCGGTTGGGTTTTCGGATCATTCACTGGGCACCCACATTCCCATTGGCAGCTATTGCCCTGGGAAGCTGTCTGATTGAGAAAGCATTTTACTATTGATAAAAATATGCCGGGATGGGATCATGAAATTTCTGCCGATCCTTCAGAGATGAGGCAAATCGTGGAACATTCAGCACAAATCATACCGCCCTGGGTTCTTTTACGAGGAATGTTTCACATGCAGAAGAGGAGAAGAAACTGAAATTTCGGAGAAGTATTGTGACAACCAGGGATTTATATACCGGACAGAGTGATCGGTCAGGATGACATTACCTCCAAGAGGCCTGGAACAGGTATTCCTGCTCACTTACATGATTTACTGATCGGAAGGCAATTGAGGTGTGATATCAGGATTGATTCAATGTTGAAATGGGAGGATTTTGAATAATGATAGCTATTATTCCGGCACGCGGAGGTTCAAAGGGTTTGCCAAATAAAAATATTAAAATTCTGGCAGGCAAGCCATTAATAGCTTATACCATTGAAGCAGCCAAAAAATCGAAGTATATCGACAGGATCATTGTGTCTACTGAATCCGAAGAGATCAGACATATCGCGGAAAACTACGGTGCCGAAGTTCCTTTCTTACGGCCAGATTATCTGACCGGCGATGATTCCAGGGTAATCGATACCTATTTTTATACACTGGACCGCTTAAAAAGCGAAGATGGTATCGATGTCAGTGAATTTATTGCTCTTCAACCAACTTCTCCACTCAGAGCTGCGGAGGATATCGATCTTGCAGTTGAACTTTTCAGGGAAAATAACGCCGACTCGGTTATATCATTCTGTGAAACCAGTCACCCTCCCATCTGGGCAAAAAAGATAGTTCATAATCAAGTATACGATTATTTCACAGAATCTTCCGGAAACAAAAATCGTCAGGAAATAGAAAAGGCTTATATGCCTAACGGAGCAATATTTATTTTCAATTATCGTTTTTTGAAAGAAAATCAATCATACTATTCAGGTAAGACTGTTCCTTATATTATGCCCCTTGAACGGTCAGTCGACATTGATTCCCTTTTGGATTTTGAATATTCGGAATATCTCATTATTAAAAACAATACCAAACTTTCCGCCTTAAATAAAGTTGACGGTTACAAGGTTAAATCTGAACTGACCATTCGCGAGTCCATCAAGAAGCTGGACAGCACAGGGATTGGTTTTATTGTTGTTGTCGACTATTCAGAGAAAGTTTCAGGCGTCGTTACCGATGGTGATTTCAGAAGGGCTATTTTATCCGGAATATCATTAGATGTATCCATTCTGTCTATCACAAACAAAGAATACAAATTTTTGAATGAAGGTTACTCAAAAGAGGAGCTTGAAAATGTCTTCCTAAACGACATTGCTCACGTACCTGTTTTAAAAAATGGTGAATTGACAGAAATAATTCTCAGGAAAAATCTGCCGGCGATCAACAGGGATGCAAAGGCAGATCATCAATTGAAGATTCCGGTAGTAATAATGGCAGGCGGAAAGGGAACAAGACTGGAACCTTTCACCTATGTTATGCCAAAACCGCTGATTCCTGTCGGTAAAAAACCGATCATAGAGTTCATTATTGAACGATTTGCTGAATTTGGCGTGACGGAATTTTATTTGTCTCTGAATTATAAAGCCAATATGATTAAGGCCTACTTTGAGGAAACTCCGGTTTCAAAGTATCTTCATTATATAACGGAGGATATTCCTTTAGGTACAGCCGGTGCATTGAAAAAATTAAAAAATACAATTAAAACTACCTTCATTGTTTCGAATTGCGACATCATTATAAAAGATGATTATACCAAAATAGTTGATTTTCATCGGAAGGGAAATTATGATTTGACCATTGTGGCATCCATGCGGCATTATACCATCCCGTATGGCGTATGTTATGTTGAGAACGGAGGCGACCTGAGGGATATTTCTGAAAAACCTGAGTACGATTATTTGGTAAATACCGGCATGTACGTAATCGAACCCGGGGCCATCGATTTCATTCCGGAGAATGTTATTTATCATATTACTGATCTGATTGAGGATATGAAAAAGAATCACCGGAGAATAGGTGTTTATCCTGTTTATGAAAACGGATGGCTGGATGTGGGGCAATGGGAAGATTATAAAAATACCATAAAACTATTCCAGTAAACTATTATAGAAATAAGCTTTAAAGAATGTCAAAAACCGGTATAGTGTATATTGTCCATCATGTAGATACGGAAGGACCTTTATGGGAGAGTATAGAGGAATTGTTTGAACGGCTGAAAATAATCTTCGGGATTGATATGCTCCCTTCCTATGACAATCTTGAAAAGTTGCAACGTGGTGAAATCGATATTCCTGAAGCGCATAAGAAGGAATTGCTGGGTGCAATTGATCCGCATACCATCGGGTTTAAACGCAATTGGGCCATGATTGAGGAGATGCTTGAACGGGTTATGGCTCCGTCGTATCGTAATGCGTTTCCTGATTCTTTCGGAGGTGGCTGGATCTATAACTGGCATATTCTGGATCATGTCGGTTTTTCTTTTGATAACCCAAGGCACCGGGATATGGGATATCATAATGTTTATGATTTTTATAAATATGTCTTAAGGTTAAAGAATGCAAACCAGGACCGGCTTCACTGGCATTTTCATCCTTTGTCATTTTACCGGCAGGCAAATATATCTGCGACATGTTATGATAATTCTATACCTGTACTGCATCAGATTATCAGCCACAGACTGATTGACAAATCCGATTTTCCGGTGGTCAACCGGGCCGGATTCCATACCGAGCGGATCGATTCAAACTTTTTCCTGGAACAATGGATTCCATTTGATTGTTCCAATCAATCTGTTGATAATGAATCTGCGCCGAAATTTCAAAAAGATGTCTCTGATGGAAGATTTGGCGATTGGAGAGGAGCCCCGTCCGACTGGAGTATCTATCATCCCAGTTTATATGACTGGAGGCAAATAGGAAATGCCAACCGATATATAGCGAGAGTATTAAACATGAAAGCCCGTTACAGAAATATCAGCCTTCGGGAGTTAGAAAAGGCATTTCTTAAAGCGTCTGGTGGCGAAAATGTATATGTTGGTATTACCAACCATGATTTTCGGGAAATGTCGATAGAAATTGATGAAGTTAGGGACATGCTGAAAACTATATCTTTGAGATACCCTGATGTGAAATTTAAATATTCGGAATCGGTTGAAGCTTTCAGAAAAGTAATTGGTTTTCCGGAAAGTGAGATCAATAAAAATAAGCTCGAACTGAAAGTAGATTTGAAAGATAATATTCTTGAAGTAAAAACAATCAACGGGGAAATTTTCGGACCGCAGCCTTATCTTGCCTTTAAAACCAAAAGCGGTGACTATTTTCATGATAATTTTGATTTTCAAACTCCAAAACGGTCATTTTCTTATGTTTTTGATGAATATACACTGCCATTAAAAAAAATTGATAAGATTGCTGTTGCCTCAAATGATAAATATGGTCATAATGTCATAAAATTGTTAACTATAGACCATGTTCATTTAAACACACAGGCAATTTTAACCGTTTGAGTGATTACCCTTTTTCATATCGGTTTCTGATGGATGTGATTTAGAAAATTGACACAATAAATGTAACAACAAATCTCATTTTTAAACTGTTTTATTTGTTTTTAATATATTAATGTACCTCAATAAATACATAAAGGATTCTTTTAATTACCATAGTAAAAATCCGGCTTTTTTTATTAATGGTCATTTCTACACCTATTCGCTATTGGATAAGACAGTTTCTGCAATTAGACAAGCTATTTGCTTAAATACGCCTGAATCAGAAAAGATCATTGGTCTTATAGCAAATGATGATTTAGAAACATATGCAGCAATAATTGCTTTATGGTTTGAAGGCAAAGCTTATGTTCCGCTCAATCCTGAAAGTCCAAGGGAGAGAAACAAATTAATTGTAATTGAAGCGGGTATTAAAACCGTTATAGATTCTTCAAAACAACCTTTGTTTGAAGAATACAAACCCATTGAAACAAAAAATCTGGCAATTTCGGAAATAGATTTGCCTCTCAAATATTTTGCGGGAGATGATCTGGCTTATTTGCTTTTCACTTCCGGCACTACCGGTATACCCAAAGGGGTTCCGATTACCCGGGATAATCTTACAGGATTCATTTCGGCATTTGATGCTCTTGGTTTTAATATAGGACCAAATGATAGGTGTTTACAAATGTTTGATTTGACGTTTGACCTTTCGATAATGTCATATCTTGTTCCGCTGCTCAAAGGCGCTTGTGTTTATACAGTTCCGAAGGATAAAATTAAATACGGGTATATAGCTGAATTATTGGAAGAACAACAATTGACAGTTGCTTTAATGGTTCCTTCCATACTTCATTTTCTTCGACCTTATTTTGAAGAAATTGAGTATCCTGAATTGAGGTACAATTTATTCTGTGGTGAGGCGTTACCGCTTGATTTAACGATTGAATGGAGCAGATGCGTACCGAATTCGAAAATCATTAATGTTTATGGTCCGACTGAAGACACTATTTTTTGTACACATTATACTTTTAAGAAGAACAAACCGAACAAATCATACAATGGGATCCTGTCTATAGGCAAACCAATGAAAGGGACCGAAATGATTATCGTCGATGAAAATAATAATATATTGTCCTCCAATAAATCCGGTGAACTTTGTCTTAGCGGGAGACAACTAACTCCGGGTTACTGGAATAATGACAGCAAGAATAAGGAAGCGTTTTTTGAAATCGAGTACAAAGATAGGTTGACTAAATTTTATAAAACAGGTGATTTGAGTTATGCCGATGAGGAGGGAGATTTTTATTATTCTGGTAGGTTGGATCATCAGATAAAAATTCAAGGATTCAGGGTTGAATTGTCAGAGATAGAATTCCACTGTAAAACATATCTTGGTAAAATTAATGTTGTGGCATCAGATTATACGAATAAAACAGGAAATTCAGAAATCGGACTGGCCATAGAATCAGACTCCTTCGAGACAGAAGGATTGCTAAATTATATAAAATTAAAGATGCCCCCTTACATGATCCCTTCGCAAATTCGTTTTGTAAATCCTTTTCCACTTAATGTTAATGGGAAAACGGATCGGAAAGTTTTAAAACAAATTTATTGACAGATGGTTATGGACGATTACTGTATACGCAAGGTGACACCCGATGACTTCCCATTTCTGGCTGATATGAGTATTGGAGCAGAAAAGGGAAATTCCGAAAAATTGAGTTTTGCCACACTTTTTAACCTGGAGGAAAATAGCGTAAAGGATTTAATAATTTCTATGCTTGAAATGAATATTGATGGGTGTGAGTTTTCACCTTCCAGTTATTTGGTTGCGGATTATAAAGGTGTTCCGGTAGCAGCCGTGGCTGCATGGATTGAATGTTATAACGGGAATTTACCGTCAAAAATAATAAAATCAAATTTACTGAGCTTTTTATTGGAGAAAAAGCATATCCAGTCTCTTATATCAAAATCCCACATCATTATTGATTTTGTTATCGAAAGGGAGAGTATGGCATTGCAATTTGAATATTTTTATGTTGCAGAGGAGCATAGGGGGAGAGGATTATCTTCAAGGTTAATGAATGACCATCTGGCAAATGCTTTCTCAGTTTGTCCTGAATTAATCAAAGCACAATTACAAGTTTATGAGAATAACTTACCGGCGATTAAGGTATATGAAAAATACGGTTTTAGAAAAGTCCGTTCATGTATATCAGGCAACCCTGAAATATTTGACTATTTACCTTACAATGAGAAAATATTGATGGAAAAAGATTTAATACACGTAGCTTATGGAAAGGATTGAGATTGCAGAAAAAATCAGATTGATTCTGGTTTCTGTACTGAAACATGAAAAGTTTGAGATGAACGATGAAATGAGTGCTTTTGAAGTTGATGGGTGGGATTCGCTCACACACATGATTATAATCAGTGAAATAGAGTCTCAATATAATATAAAATTCAAACTTAAGGAACTCAATAAGCTGAATAATATTGGTTCATTAATCGAATTGGTTCAGTCAAAACTTTGATCAATTATCTACACACATTCCTATTATCAAGCCATTTTCACGTAATGTTAACGTGAAAACGGATGAGAATGTTTTAAAACAGATTTGTTAACGAAAGATTATGGAAGATTACCGGATACGAAAGGTGACACCTGATGACTTCCCATTTCTGGCCGATATGATTATTGGAGCTGAAAAGGGAAACTCGGGGAAACTGAGTTATGCTACTCTTCTCGACCTGGAGGAAAATAGTGTTAAGGAATTGATAATTTCAATGCTTAAAGAGGATATTGATGGTTGTGAATTTTCACCTTCCAGCTATTTGGTTGCAGATTTCAGAGGTATCCCGGTTGCAGCAGTTGGTGCATGGATTGAAGCTTTCAACGGGAATCTGCCGTCAAGAATATTAAAATCAAATTTATTGAGCTTATTATTGGAGAAGAAGCAAATCCAGTCTCTTACATCAAAATTCAACATTGTCAGAGATATTATCATTGAGAGAGAGGAGATGACATTGCAAGCTGAATATATGTATGTTGCAAGGGCACATAGGGGGAGGGGATTGCATCTGAAATTAACGAAGGCACATCTGGCAAAAGCTTTCTCCGATTACCCGGAATTAACTAAAGCACAGGCGCATGTTTTTGAAAGTAACTTTGCGGCGATAAAAGTATTTGAAGAAATCGGCTTTAAAAAAGTCAGGTCATATGCATCGGGCAACCCTGAAATATTAAATTACCTTCCTCATAATTCGAAATTATTGATGGAATTAGATTTAAGTCAGAAAGTTCATACATGGGAGTGACGTTGAAACAAAATCAAAATAATTTTGTTTTTTGTTCGGAAACAAGATAAGTTTGGTATGAACGATGAGTGACGTGTTTCAAAAGTTGAGGGCAGGATTCGTTCTTGCACATGATTATAATCAGCGAAATAGAGACCCTCTCTAATATAAAATTCAAACTTGAGGAGCTAAATAAACTGAGTAATGTAGGGTCACTAATTGATGTAGTTCAATCAAAACTTGAAACTGATTGATCCTGTGGATCAAGAATAACTATTTGTGGAATTGTAAGCAATAGAAAGAAAATCAACTTCCGCTGTTTCCTTTGTACCTTTTTTAATCTTGCCCGCAGAATTCTTAGAGTTGATCTGATTAAAATTTCAAATTAACGCCTTTAGTATTCTGTTATAATCTTTAATCTTCAGAGAATAGAATAAATGATATTTAATTCGTTTGGATTTGCTGTATTCCTGCTTATGGTTTTTATTCTATATTGGTTAGTTTTCAATAAGACAGCAAAGTCGCAGAATATTATTTTGCTTTCCGCCAGCCTGGTTTTCTATGGCTGGGTGGATTGGCGTTTCCTGGGATTAATTTTGTTCAATGCCTTTTTCAATTATATTATCGGATTAAAGATGTTCGGTTCCAAGAGTAATCAATATTAAATACCGGTTACTTTGGTTTGGGATATTGGTCAATATTTCTTTGCTTGGATTTTTTAAATACTTCAACTTTTTCTTTGAGAGTTTTTTGAATGTATTTAATTTCTTTGGAGCCAATTTAATATACAATCCATTACATATTATTCTCCCTTTGGGTATAAGTTTTTTTACTTTTCAAACATTGGGATATATCATAGATGTTTACAATGATGAAATTAAACCTTCTCAGGATATTTTAGAATTTACAACTTATGTTACCTATTTTCCAAAATTATTAGCCGGACCGATTGAACGCGCTCAGAAATTCTTGCCACAAATTGAGACTAAAAGATTGTTTGACTATCATCTCGCTGTTGACGGGATGCGCCAGATATTGTGGGGATTATTCAAAAAAGTTATTATTGCTGATAGTTGTGCAGCAATTGTAAATCCAATTTTCGAAAATTATCAGAACTATTCCGGAAGCACTCTATTCTTAGGGATGTTTTTCTATCTGTTTCAGATTTACTGCGATTTTTCCGGTTATTCGGATATTGCAATCGGCGTTTCGAAGCTTTTTGGTATCAGATTGATGAAAAATTTCGCTACTCCTTTTTTTTCAACAAATATCAGTGATTTCTGGAGGAGATGGCATATCTCTCTTACATCGTGGATGATGGATTATGTTTTTACGCCAATGTCCTTTATGCTAAGAAGGTATAAGAAGATTGGCCTTATCATTTCGATAATTACCACATTTATCATCGTTGGATTATGGCATGGAGCTAATTGGACATTTATTTTTTACGGATTATTAAATGGACTTTATTTCATTCCTATTGTATTTAAAGGTACGATTAATAAATCATCAGTAAGTGCAGAAGGGAGAGTACTCCCTTCGTTAAATGATTTAATGTATATGTCAGGAATGTTTTTTTTGTTGATGTGTACTGTTGTATTCTTTAGGATAGATAGTATTTCTCATGGATTTGTTTTTCTGGAAAGGATTTTTTCTCCGTCACTTTTCTCTATGCCAATAGTAAGCAGATTGAAAATTTTGTTGCTGCTTATTCCCATAGGGTTCTTGATTTTTGCGGAGTGGAGTGCTCGGGGACAGGAGCACGTATTTTCCCGCATTGATTACAAATACAATCTTCCGGTCAGATGGGCAGTTTATTGCATTATTTTTGTATATATTGTTACATCATCCGGTAATGAGCAACAATTTATTTATTTCCAATTTTGATAATTTTCGATGAAGTTTTTTGTAAAAAGAATTATTGTTGTTTTGTTCAATATTGTTGTTATTTTTTATTATAGGGCTATGCCTTCCTTCTACACCGAGAGCTTCAAAATCTTTGTTATTTGCAAAACGTCATAAAGATTCCCTTCTGGCCAATATGTCCTTCACCCCGGATTATTTTCATCGGGGGTTCCGGGTTAAGTTTCGGATTGAACAGTGAAATGATCAAAGACTCTTTAGGGTTAAATCCTATCAATACTGCGATTCATGGTGGAATAGGGCTAAGCTATATGATTGCCTCTGTAATTGAATATATCCGGCCAGGTGATATTGTTGTAATTGCGCCGGAATATCAGTTCTTCTATGGCCGGAACAGTTATGGCGGAGAAGAATTCCTTCGTACTGTTCTGGAAGTATCACCCAACACGATTAACCTGCTAAGTTTCAGACAATGGATGAATATCTTTAGGTATTTACCCAAATATTCATTCTCAAAATTTAAACCGATTGATTATTTTGATACAAGAGTTGATAGTCTTTACAGTGTAGACTCATTTAACGATTTTGGAGATGTATATGCACATTGGAATTCAAATGAAAGGGGTTGTTCAACCTATGATCCCATTCATGAAGAATTTAATCCGGAAGTTATTTTAGAAATAATGAAGTTTAGAAAGCAGGTAACAGATAAAAAAGCTGCTTTATACATTACATTTCCGGGACTTCAGGCATCATCTTTTGAAATATTCAGAGATCAGATAAAAAGAGTTAAATCAGAATTGACAAAAAGCGGTTTTGTATTTCTTGGCTCACCTGAAAGATATAAAATTCCGGATTCATTGATATTTAATGCACCATACCATTTGTCCAAAGCCGGTTTGGACCTGAGAACACATTTGTTGATTGAGGATATGAGACGTTTGGGAATAAAGCATTAAGAAATAATTATTAATCCTTAAAAATGTGGTGATTGAGCAACATTGTTTAATTATATTTAAACAAATAATATAACATTTAGCACAAAAAAAGAAAATGAATAGTTCGGCTATAAACCTGAAGCTAAAAAAATATTCTTAGATTATTGCTCATAATGTGACCTTATCAATACATTAAAAATATTTTTATTTTTTTCCCATTATTTTTTGGTGGCCAGATAACAAATTTTGAATTGCTGGTGAAAACTTTTATTGCTTTTATTGCATTCTCTTTTTGTGCATCTGGTGTTTATATTTTAAATGATTACCTTGATATTGAGGATGATAGGAATCACCATAGAAAGAAAAGTCGACCTTTAGCATCGGGTGCTTTATCTTGTCGCTTAGCTTTGAAAATAATGTTTTTTCTTCTTTTCATGGGAATAATAATAATAATAATTCTCGATATTCATAGTGCAATTATATTAGGAATATATATATTAATGAATATTTTGTATTGCTATTATTTAAAACAAATCTCAATTCTTGATGTAACAATAATTGCTTTAGGATTTGTTTTGCGACGTTATGGTTGGAGCCGCAGTGACATATATCCCACTATCGATCTGGATCATTATTATGACTTTTTTGTTGGCACTTTTTATTGCATTTGCTAAACGAAAAGTAGATAGTGTACTTCTTTATAATGATACTGGAAACAGGATGTCTAAAGCCCTTGATGGCTATAATCTGTTGTACCTTGATAGTGCTATGATTATAATGGCATCTGTTGTTCTATATATGTATTATATACTTTATACAACCTCTTCAGAGATGGTAATAAGACATCACGGGGAATATGTTTATTTCACCTCAATATTTGTTATACTGGGGATTTTGCGCTTTTTGCAAAACACTTTTGTTGAAAAGAACAGCGGATCGCCTACAATGTTCGTTCTAAAGGATATTTTTATGCAGTTCACTTTATTTGCTTGGATAATTACTTATGTTATAATTCTCTATTTATAGTATTTAGTCTTAGTTTTAAATTTGGTTCGCAATCGGCCTTAATATCATAGTATTAGAGTATAAATAGTTACTTTATGAAAGCAAACATGGCTCACTTAGACAGTAAATACAAAATAATGTTCGCTGTCCCTTTATTATTTTTTATAATTTATTTAATCTTGTCAGGTTTCTTTCATTCCACATTTGAAGAGTGGGATGGAGTAATACAATATTTTCAGGGGAATGAGATATTTCATGGCGAAGGTTATAAAAATTGGGGATATCCATTACTAGCCACCCTTATATATTCAATATTGATTGGCACTATTAGCAATTTTACGAATGGTTTTTTTGCGGCTAAGTTTATTTCCATTTTAGCATCAACTCTAACATTAATTATTGTTTTCTGCACTTATCTGGGAATTCACCAATGATAACAGGATTGCAATCATATCGCAAATAATTATTGCCATCAATCCTGGCTACTTTATATTGTCTATTCAGGCAGAGAATCATATGCTGGATACTTTCTTCTTTGTCAGTAGTTTCTTTTTTATAGTCAGGGCTATTAAATATCCCGAAAAAAAGATAAATATTATTTTACTTGCATGCTCAACTGCATTTGCAACATTAAGCAGATATACAAGTTATGCCCTGGTTCCTTTGATTATAATTGTTTTGATATTTTTTATAAAGTAGAAAATATGTTTTTAGTGATCTTGTAATTTTTTATTTATATTTATCCTTTATCAATTTTCCTTGGTACTATTACAATTATCTTATAAACGGCTCAACTTTACATACATGGCAATACCTAAATATTGGATCCTACATTTTTCCAGGAGGTTGGGGAGTGTGGCATTGGTCTGGACAAACAAACTATTTTTCAATAAGTCAAATATTTAAAGATTATCTTAAAGAATACATTGCCAATTTTATTAAAAATGTTGTTGAGAGTTGTATACTAGTTTTAGGGGCGACTAAGTTTATTATATTTTTTAGCATCCTTCTAATTTTTAGTCAGATGGGAAATAGAGCTATGTATAATTATAAATTATTTTTAAAAAATACTATGTTCAAATTATTTTATTGGGTATTTTGGCTTTCTTGCTCTGGTATCACAGGCATACGTATTTTTGGAGGTCTTTTTAAGCTGGAATGTTTTGTTTACGTTTTTTCTGCTTATAATGACAATTAATTTAATCATATTATCAGAATTAAGAAATCTCAGTTTATCGTACTATTGATTTTATTTTTCTTAATTGTTGGAAATGCTGGAATTCAGATATACGGATAAATCAACAATAAAGATGATGGGGGACAACTCGTCGATCTCAAGGAAGTCACCGCTGTTTTAAGAAATGAAAAACATCACCGGAAGTTACATTATGGCCGATCATCCAGCCAGAGCCTATTATGTAAATTCTCATTACATTATGCTCCCTGAATTTTTTAAGGGTGATGTTGTTAGTAAGCTTGTGAATTGGGAAGGACTTTCGGATAAAGTTAAGACGACTCAACCAAAATATCCCAATATGGATAATAAGAGTATTCATGCTGATTACTTGATTTATGAAAAAAAAGCAATGAGAACGATATTACCTCAATTTGAGTTTTTATTTGACGAGATATTGATCCAAAATACCAAAGAATTTTAAATTATTGTATAAGAGCAATGAAATTGTCGTTTACAAAGTTAATTGATATATATTAGCAAATATTTAATGGAAATTGTTTTTTTTGACTTTGATGGTACAATAACGACAAAAGATACCTTTATCGATTTTATTCAATATACTGTTGGGAAACCTGCTTATTACTTTGGATTATTACAACTAAGCCCCATAATTACAGCGTATAAGCTTAGGTTAATTCCAAACTATGTTGCAAAGGAAAAAGTGTTTGGTTTTTTTTTTAGAGATTGGGAAGTTGATTATTTTTTAAAATTTGCAAACAGCTACTCAAAAGAAGAGATTAATAATATAGTCAGACCCAAAGCCATTGAAAGAATCAAATGGCATCAGAATCAATGTCATACAGTAGTCATTGTTTCTGCATCGATTGAGTGTTGGCTGCAAAAATGGTGCGAAAACTATAATATAGAGCTGATATCTACCCGAATTGAGTTTGTCGATGGAAAGATTACCGGAAAATTTGCTACAAAAAATTGCTTCGGTATAGAAAAAGTAAACAGGATTAAAGAGAGATTCAATTTGTCAGATTATAGCTATATATATACTTACGGCGATAGTGCCGGTGATAAAGAAATGCTGTCAATTTCAAATGCTTCATATTATAAATATTTTAGATGAAATATTTTAAGTCCACATTTTTCGTGACCAGGTTATAATTATAATAACTGAATTATGATCCTTTAATTGAATTAAGTAATTTTTATTATTAACTGACAATTAGGACTTTTAGTTTAGATAATTATGTTTAATGAAGAATGATCTCTGAACAATATTTTGACCGTCTTTTCCCGATAAACCGGAGTCTGACCGGCAACGGAAATCGGGAAACGCTAAAGATATTGTCGGAATTAGTTGATATGCAATTATTCGAAGTCCCATCAGGAACAACCTGTTTTGACTGGAATGTACCCCCTGAATGGAACGTGAAGGAGGCCTGGATCAAAAACAGTTCTGGCGAGACAATTGTTGATTTTAAATCTTCCAATCTTCATTTAGTGGGTTATTCGGTTCCGTTTCGGGGTAAATTGTCCCTTGAGGAACTCAAGCCCCATTTACATACCCTGCCGGAAATGCCGGATGCTGTTCCCTATGTAACTTCCTATTATAAAGAGCAATGGGGATTTTGTTTAAGCCATAATCAATTTCTCAGTTTAAAAGAGGGTCATTATGAGATAAGTATAGACTCTGATTTAAACCCAAACGGTTCAATGACATATGGAGAAGCTTTTATTAAGGGTAAATCAGATAAAGAGGTTTTGTTCTCAACCTATATTTGCCATCCTTCGCTTGCAAACAATGAATTATCCGGACCTCTTGTCACTTCTTTTATTTATAAATCATTAAAAGGTAAAAGTCTGAATTATAGCTATCGTTTTCTTCTTATACCTGAAACAATCGGAAGTATTTATTATCTGTCAAGGTTTGGAGAGATTCTGAAAAATAAATTGATTGCAGGATTTGTTGTGACAACGACAGGAGACAATGGATCATTTACTTATAAACGGTCGCGACAAGGAGATGCCTTACCTGACTTGGCTTCTGAGCTGGTTTTATCCCAAACTGAAAAGGATTATATTATTGAAGATTTTTTTCCTTATGGCAGCGATGAAAGACAATATTGTTCACCAGGATTTAATTTACCTGTCGGCTCCCTCATGCGGACCAGATATGGTAAATATAAAGAGTATCATACTTCTCTGGACAACAAATCCTTTATTTCTTTTAGTGCGATGGAAAAATCGGTGGAAAAATATCTGGAAGTAATTGAAGTCATCGAAGAGAACAAAATATATAAAAATCAGTTTCCATTTTGTGAACCATTTTTAGGTGGGAAAGGTTTATACCCTAAGCTGGGCACACAAATAGATAATCGGGAATATTTGAATACAATATTATGGCTTCTTAACCTTTCAGATGGGACGAACGATCTTATCACAATTTCCAAGAAAAGCAAAATCCATTTTGGTCTACTGGTTAAAATAGCTGAAGATCTATTGAATCGGGGCCTTGTCAAATATTTATAAAAAGCGGGAGTATATTCTATTAGCTAATAAAAGATTTATTGTGAATAAGTTAATATTTATTTATCCAATTATGTCCAATTTTTTTTAAGTTAAACAAAAAGAAAAATCTAAGATGTTGACTCAAAATCTTAAAGATAACACTGCCAATGGAAAACAGCACCGGATCATATTAATTTTTCCAAATCCAATCAGTATGATTCCGAACGGATTTATGTATGTGGCAAAACGTTTTAAAAGTAATGGATTTGAAACGACTGTAATGGTTAATTCCTTTATCGATTATAAGACGGTAGATGACTATTACGACTATATTGTTCAACAAAATCCAGATGTTGTCGGATTATCTTATGCAACTCTCAATTTGCTTGAAATATACCGGCTGCAGAAAAAGCTGAAGCAGAATGGAATCCTGGTCGTCACAGGAGGCGATCACCCCACAATTTGTCCTGAAGAAGTATTAAACAATGGCGCCGACTTAGCTGTAAGGGGAGAAGGTGAAATTGCTATTGATGATATATGTAATTGGATTCGTGATGGGAAACGTCCGGAGAAACGAAAAAACATCCGTAACACAAGTTTTATTGATGATTATTCCATTGTTCATAATCAATCTGTTGAACGTATTACAGATCTTGACGTAGTAGGGGACCTCGATTTATGCGGTTTGGACCTCTCTCCATTCGGAGTGGTAGATGGCTCAACTAAAGGGTTAAATGTTATTTTGGGAGGACGTGGTTGCCCTTTTAATTGCACTTTCTGTTCCCACAGTGCATGGAAATTATACGGCTGTAGAAGTGTTGATGCAATGATTTCTGAGATGGTAAAACGTTATGAACAATATGGTATAAATTCTTTTTATATTTCAGATGAGACCTTCAGCGTTCATAGAACACGCGTTGCCGAATTTTGCAGACGTTTGATCAAAGAAAACTATGGCTTTAAATGGTTGGCTCAGACACGTATTAATTGTGTGGATGAGGAACTGTTGAAATTATTTAAGCAGTCGGGATGTGATTTGATTTCAATTGGGGTAGAAAGCGCGGATGAATTTACGCTTAAAAAAGTACGTAAGGGATTTACTGTCGAGCAAGCTTATCGTACCATTGAACTCGTTGGGAAGACCGGCATTCCTCTTTATGTAAATTTAATGACCGGGTTTCCCTGGCAAAATGTAGATTCGGTTAAAAATGACATTAAATTTATTCGAACGATGGGAAAATATATTGATTGTTTTCAGCTTTTTGGAGCCGTCATACCTTATCCGGACACCCCTCTTTACGAGGAATATCACGAGAAATATGGATTTACCGATTTCTGGTTAAAACCAAAATATCAATATGCAGGAACCGTCATTTATCAAAATGCTCCGAATCCTTATGCCATAAGTACATATTGGCAGCGTAATTTATATGATGATACTTATGTTAATGAAGAGTTCTTCTTCAAATTTACAAAAGAATACAAACGGTGGGTTGCCTATCTTGGGGCGATCATTGGATGGCATTCGGTCAGGGCCGCATCGAAGAAACCCTTAAAGCAAATTTTTCGTTATGGTCTTGGAATTGGCTCCAGGGTCTTGTATGAACTTTCGCCCACAATTGAAAAACGCCTGATAGGTGGTATCATGAAGAAAAATCTTCTGCATCAAAAAAGAGATCTTGGCCGTTTTATTAAGACCTAAAAGGGATCTTAGTAAGTTTACGTTACTTGAAATCGAATTTTATTGTATATAATCGCTCAAGGTGATGCCTGCCATACGTATATGTTGACTATTTGGAAAATTGTGATCCAGGTTCTGATTTTAGAGTTCGCGGGAAGCAACGACTGAAATAGCGTTTGCAAATCCCTTTTGAGCCCGGTCAGATTAAACGCGACAACCTCAGCACTTCAAAAATGATGGCACTTGCAGGTGTTTACCCGGAACCCGGCCTGCCCACCCTTTCAGGACTCCTCCCTGGATTACAGGGAGACTCATACAAATCGCACTTGAATTCTGTGGCGCAGTTAGTAGAGACTGATATTGATGTAATCTATACTTACACGTGTATGCTGCTTAAAGGAATAGAGATGAACACCAGAGCCAACCGTAAAAATACTGTGTTGGTTCGCATTTTAGAATCTTACCATGCGACTTTGCTAAGCTCAAAAACAGGAGTTTCGCTTTTAAGGTTGAAGAGATCATAAGCTCTAAAAGTAAAAAGCTATTTGAAGATTATCGCGAAGCCGGAAAACTACACCTTATTAATGCAGTTGTTTATATCGGAGGAGGTTTTGGTCCGTTATTATTAATTATGAATCGTTTATGTTGAGAGCTTAATTGAAACCTTGAATTCCTAAAAAATATTCAATTATTCATCCTATGATCTAATAATCCACAATTCTTAATGAGGCTTCCGTTTATTAAAAAAATTGACAAACATTCGACTTCATCGATGATCATTTATTTAAATTCATCCCAGATGATTTCGAATATAGTAAGGATAATAAGCGGGATTATTAGTTGCAAGGTTTGTGCTTCCCGAGATGCTGGGAACATTCAATGGCGTTGGGATCATTATGGGCTATTTACCTGTTCTTCAATTGGGCGTGATGAATGGCCTGAACCGGGAACTTCCCTATTGCTTTGGCAAAGGGGAAGTTGAAAAGGCTAAAAGATATGCTTCTGTCGCCCAATTCTGGGAGGTTGCGCTATCATTAATGTCATTTACAATTTTAACTTTAATAGCGATTTATTATCTTTTTCAAGCTCAATATTTTTACGCTGCAGCTTTTTTTGCTTACGGATTGTCTTCAATATATCATTACTACGGACTTAACTATCTTCAGATTTTATTTCGTACCAATCACGATTTTAATAAGTTATCAAATATTTCACTGATTATTGCGTTTGTTACCCTGATAACAGTCGTATTTGTCTGGAAGTGGCTGTTTTACGGATTATGCATCAGAAGTATAATTCTTGTAGCAGTTGAAATGTACTTTCTGTGGAAATGGAAACCGTTATTTGTAATTCCCTTATGGGATTTCAATTAATGAAAGAGATTGTCAGAGTTGGAATGCCCATTTTTATTGTCAGGTATAGTTTATGCTCTTTGGACAACCCTGGAGAATACCTTGATTTTGAAGATGGGCGGTGCAGAACAATATGGCCTTTTCTCCCTTGCTTTAATGGCTGGAAGTTCTTTAGGAATATATTACATCCTCGGTAGAACAAGTAACATATCCCAAAATGTCCTATGAATATGGAACAGGAAAAGGTATCAATGATCTTTTGAAATTATCATATAAACCAATTTTATATACTTTTCTTTTTTTGATACCCACAATTTTTATTGGATGGATTATCCTTCCTTTTTTTGTTAACTGGCTTCTTCCAAAATATGTAATGGCATTGAAGCAGCCCGCTGGACTTTGCTGCTGCTGTTTGTTGCAATATGGGGTGTCAACAACAATATCTTCAATGTTGTAAAAAAGCAGAAAGATTTTCTTTTTTCAATTATTGCCGGAATGGTTGTCTTTACTGTTGTGCTATTGGGATTATACCATTTAAAAGGTTTTTCTTTGGTCATTTTCCCTCAGGCGATGTTAATAGGGAAAGGTGTTCAGGTGATTATCGCCTATTTGTTTATTATGAATTATCAGAGAAATCCGAATCTTATCAAAAGTTAAGATAAATTTATGCAGCGGAAAGACATAAAACATTTATTGATAGAGAGATACCTGAACAAAGTTAAATTTAATGGCATCAGGATTGGCAGCCTGATAGCTTACTATTATGCTTTGAATTTCATGAACAAACAACATGCACGACCGGTATTTACGAATTTGCTGGTTCTACTTAAATATGTTCTCACTCTTTGGAATAATAAAAAAGCAGAACCGTTCAGAGCCGATTTTATTTTCACAAAAATAACTAACCGTTTTCATTTCAATGCCTTGATGGATCCGTTAATCGTTCATTATTACAATAAAAGTGTCATTGTATGCGATGATGGCTCTTTCGACAAAAACAAATTTGACATTCAGGATATTCAAAAAAGAGCAATTGGCTTTGAACAAACCAATTCAAATCACAGTAAAGACGCAGGCAAAATATTGAGGACAGTTTTTACAGCGTTCTATCTGTTGATTAAAAACAGGAAAAGGTTAAGGCTTTCATTTCCTGAAGTCGTTTATTTTGGTAATAATCTGTTTTTTCAGCTTCGGAGAACTTCATTCTGGGATCATTATTTTAATGTCGCTGAGAAAAACCATTATGTCTGGTAACAGAATTTGACAGATTTAACGAAACTGCGCCTCATAGTACTGGCTGCAAAAAACATAAAATACGAACCATAACATTGATTCACGGGGTAATTGAAGATTATAGCCTCACTCCGTTTCTTGCCGATTATATATTTTGTTGGGGTGAAAGTCAGAAATCCCAATTAATTGACAGGAATGTTGATCCGAGGCGGATATTTATTACCGGAAATCCAATGTTTGATTTTAAGGGAAAGGATGGCTATCCCGATGATCGTGCCAACAAAGACCTAACATTTGTTTAGGCATTAGTCCGGACCTCGATAATCATTTAATGATTGAACTTTTTGCTTCAACTCTAAACCTTTTGAACAATCCAGAGGGATAATTAAGTTGCATCCAAGTCTTGATAAAGATGATTTTCAGTGGATTGAAACCATTTCATCAAAATTGGAGGTTTTGGCTTCCTCAGATATTAAGAATAGCGATCTGTTCAGAAATATTGATCTTTTGATTATAAATGATAGTGGAATTGCCAATGAAGGGTTGGCCGCAGGGATACCGGTGTAATTTTGGCGCCGGATTGTATTCCTAAACTTAATAACTTTCAAAATGAGTTAATCCAGGTAGCGGGTTGTCGTCTGGCAACAAACAAGGAAGAGTTGATCGATGTTTTTAATGAGATCGCAGCCAATCCAATCCAATTCAGATCCAGTGCAATAAAGAAAAGCAAGAGATATTTGAAGATGCTTTACGATATGACAGGCAAAGATTCTGTGAATGCGATGATTTCACAAATTGACAAAATATCAATAGGTGAATTAAATAGATCATGAACAGTCTAAGAGTTAGTTACAATCGAACATTTATGGATACTCCAAAGAACTTTTATCCTTTTTTTTCCATAATCACGGTATGTTATAATAGTGAGATTACGATCGCTGATACTATAGATTCTGTACTTAACCAAAGTTACAATGATATTGAATATATAATAATTGATGCGTTATCAACGGATAAAACCATGAGATTATTCAATCCTATGAATATAAGTTTCAGGAGAAGGGAATTGCCTATAAATGGATCAGTGAAAAAGATAAAGGGATTTACGATGCCATGAATAAGGGAATAAATATGGCGAAAGGCCATCTTATCGGAATTATTAACAGTGATGATTGGTATACCTCCAACGCGCTTGAAATAGTTGCTGAAGTATATAGCAGAAATCCTCAGTGTCACGTTTTCCATGGATTAATCAAATATTGGGAAAACGATAAATTGTATTATATTAAAGGTGTATCTGATAATTTTTTCCCCTGGAAGTACCACCTCATCCCACTTGCTTTATCTTAAAATCAGTATATGAGTCTGTAGGTCATTATGATACAAGATATAAAATAGCCGCTGATAATGATATGCTGATTCGGTTTAATTAGCCGGTTTTTCTTATTTAATTGAAGAAATCATCGCGAATTTCCGAACGGCGGAGCTCCTCAAAATTTCTATTCCCAATCGAATCCTTGAAAATTAAAGAAAATACAAATATATTCCTTCTTAAGGTATTTCTTATTAATGTCAATTTATAGTATTTTAAATTATGTTTTCAGCGTATACCGGCAAATAAAGTCTATAAGTGATAACAGGATATTGACCAACATATCTGACCGGAATTGGGAACGAAGATGAAGGATCTTTCCAACAATCCGGGTAATTTTTGACTATATAAGTCGCTTATGTTGACAGATAAAAATTACTTTAACTTAATCAATTTAATTTAAAAATCCGATGATTGGTTTATTAAAATCTAAACTTAAAAAAATACTCATAATCATCGTAACAAGAGAGATTAAAAGGAAAGTTACCTTAAAAGGGGAAAAATATAATTTTCAACGCTGCAGTAGGATATTACTGAAGGATGGGTCCACAAAAGATAGCATTATCCTGGGAAACAATGTTACGATGTATGGTCGTTTGGAGTCACAGGCGGGAGGAAATATTACTATTGGCGACTACGTTTTAATAAAAATAGTGGCTCTGTGATTGGGCGGTAAATTCCATAATAATAGGTTCTTATTCGATGATCTCTAATTATGTCACTATTATGGATAACAATAATCATCCGGTTAATCCCGATGACAGGAAATGGATGCGACAACTGCCGTTGAATTCTTCCTTTCCGATTATGGCGTTATTCTGATTCCAAACCGGTTGTAGTCGGAGAGAATGTCTGGATTGGAATAAATTCAAGAATCAACAAAGGGGTTACTATAGGGGACAACTCATAATTGCTGCCAATGCCGTGGTTACAAAAGATGTTCCGCCTAACAGCATTGCTGCAGGGAACCCTGCGAGAATTGTGAAGACGAACATTGAAAATATCCAGCGGCGATTTTAAAATATCTAAATAGGAAACAAATCAATTCTTTGTGGAATACAGACAAAATCATAGCATCAGCAGTACCCAGAAATTAGCAGGCTCACTTGTTGCAGGGAAATTCTCTTGCTTTGGTTATCACCTTTGTTATCCCGATGTTCTCACCCGGTTTCTTTCTAAGGAAGATTATGGTTTGTATGCCCAGCTTTTTACTGTTATAACTTTTTTACCGGTTTTTTTGGATTTGGCATTGCCTCTAATCTCTATTATTTTTATCCGACCGGTAACTGTATGGAAAGACGGACTTATGTTTTTCAGACTCTCCTTTTGATGCTTGTCTTATCTGGAGTAGCGGCTTTGGTGATGGCTTTTCCTGTCTTTCGGAACTTACTTGTTGGCAAAGGAGAATTCGAGCAATTATACTTTGATCATTATTATTTTGGTAATGATCATGATCCCTACAAATATCATTGGACGGTTGTATGTGGTGAAGAAAGACTATAGAACAACCATAATGTATCCGGTGATTGAAATAATTTTCAGAACTTCCTGGAATTATTTTTGTTCTTATTCAACCAGGAGTTAATTCAGTTTTTAATGCAATGATAATATCTTCAATATTAATACTATTTTTTATACTGTTTTATATATTTAAGGATATCGGTTTTCATAATATTTTTATGCCAATTCAAAAGAATATATTGCATAAACAGATTGCTTACGGTTTGCCTTTTGGAATGGCTGTGTCGATAAATACCTTCGCCAGGATGTTTGATAAGCTTTTGTGCATCTCTTATCCGACCACCACGACTTACGCCACATATGCCATAGCCTTTTACGGAATCCGGGAATACAACAGATTTATGCTTCATTGTCACAGGTGGCAATAGTCCGGATGACTGAAAATATACAGAATGGGAACAAAAAGGAGGCGCTAAGAATTTACAAGAAAATGGTTACACAAACCTATTTGTTTTCTGTCCCGGCCATTTTAATTGTCTCTTTGTATGCGAAAAAAATTATTGTGTTCCTTTTTACGGATAAGTTTGTTGACTCTACTCATCTTTTTCAGGCTTATCTTGGAACCATTCTATCGTAATGTTGGGGGTAGGTTTAATTCTAAGAGCATCCGGAGAAACCAAATTTACCTTCAGGGCTTATTTGTTTAGCGCTTTAATGACCATTCCTTTGACTTTCTTTTTAATCTCACATTACGGAGTATGGGGGGCAATGAGCAGCGCAATTTTAAGTTTTGTCTGGCCCTATGTTATTTATGATAATAAAGGAAATAAGATTAATGGAAAGCAGATTGAAGGATTTCCTTTTGGCATAAAATGTCCAAAATAATAATTATTTCATTTCTTGTTTTAGTACCATTTCTGTTCGTCGAATTAAGTTTTTCATTCGGGATTGTTTATCCGGATTAATGGCCGTCCTCTTATCTTTTAATTGTTGCACTCTTTGAATTGAAATACGGATTATTTATCTTGAACCGGAGCAAATCCGAAATATTTTTCAAAAACTTAAAAATAAATACCGTATAGTTAGGGTTAATTTTTAAATTGACAAATCATGTCAATCGATATAACATTGAATTTCTACTATCAATATGCAATTTCTTAATCAATTACAGAGGATCACTCTTTGTATTTTCTTTTTTTCCATTAACTTCGAGATGTGGTATCCTTTTAATTCCGGATAATTTTTCAGTTGCCGCGTTAACTGCTATCCTCTATTTTATTACCGTAATTCCGCAATTTAAACAGTTTATTCGTACCGAACATCTAGAGAAAATCCTGCCGCCAATATTTATTTTTTTTGGATTGGCCACAGTTATAAGTTTGGTCAATGTTAATGAATTTTATTCTGTTTTCTTTGAAGATCCATGTTTCTTAATATTGTTCTTTTCTGGTTTATTATTAACCATGTGCGGAAAGATTATCTGATTCTGGATGTGGCTATATTGAGCTTCGCATTAGGATCAGTTGTACTTACACTTTTGTACTTATGCAAATATAGGAAACGAATTATACGGGTGATAGGCTTACAATGTTTGGGGATAATCAAAATTTTATTGGACTCCGGGTCGCTGTTGCATCAATTGTCCTTCTTGTATTAGCAGTTCAAAATCGATTAAAATTAGGCCGGCATCGTTATTTATTCTAAATTTTTTGTCCATTTAAACTAAATTTTATCGCGAAAAGGGTTTCCGCGTATCAGTTATCTCTTTCTTCTTGCCTTTGTTTCGGGCAAACTTTGATTCAAATCAAAAAATAATTGGAGTAAAGTTGCAATTATTACAGGAGGCGTACTGTTTCTTATACTTTTAGTTTCAATATTGTTACAAACGGAAATATTATGGGAACGTTTGTTAAGGACTGCCAGTTCAGGATATTTGGGAACACGGGACGTAATCTGGAATAAATATTTTTCTGCTGATTCTGAAGAATCCTAATCTCGGCGTCGGGGTTACTGGTTATGTGCAATTTTCAACTTTTATTTATGGTAGTTATTACAGCCCTCACAATGTTATTCTTTAAGTGCTTCGCTATACCGGAATTGTCGGACTTACTATTTATTTATATTTTCTGTATCATGTTTTTATTATTGGTTACCGGATTTATCAAAAAAATGGATGGTTATTGCCTTTATTGCTTGTTTTGCCATCAATAGGCATGCTCCTTAGCGGGCATTTACTTGATGTAAAACTTGGATGGATAATTCTTGCCTATATCGTAAGTGCTTCAGCGATAAAATATCGGGATAGACCTGGGATAATGAGGCCATTGTAAGTTCTATCCGTAATAGGTAGCATAGAATAAAATGTGTTTAATTTAGTGAAATTTTAATTTATAGTAATGTCCCAAAGATAAATATCCCACAAATGATTAGAATTAAAATGCTTTATGGGTAGCTTTCCAGTATTTTGATAAATGTAATTATTCGGAGATTTCTTGTTTTTGAATCATAAATCTAATTATAAATAGTTTGTTACTTCGATCGATGTGAAAGATTAGATGGGGCTTTTTGATCGGATTCCCATTGACGTTTTCAGTTTTTTTGTTCGTTAACTAGATAATCATCATACAAA
>CAWENX010000022.1:0-136336 GCA_963810555.1 uncultured Bacteroidia bacterium
CAGCATACCAGTTGTACAAGGCACCATAAAGGTTTTTATTTGTTACGTCATTATTGTACGCAGCAGATAACCGGGAGTAATAAGATTACTCCATGCTGTATTATCTGTTACATTTGGGATGATTGTACCATCATTTAATTTGGTTACTTTCAAATTCTCTACCATCCATGTTTGAGTTCCGATTTTTACTGTATTATAAACATTTCCGTCTATATCGGTTACAGTTGTACTTTGAGTTGGATCATTTGTATCGTTTTTACTGCAACTAGCTACAAGCATTAATAGCATTACCATTATTAATGGGTAAATCAAAATTCTGTTGTTTAATTTCATTGTTTTAAATTTTAAGATTAAGGTTGATTCAAGTATTACTAAAGAAGTAAAAATGATCCTGAGAATATCAGAATCATTTTATCAGACCTTTCTTTTTCAAGTATGTTATTGCATCGCCCAACTGATTATTTAAGTATGCTATCGCATAAGTATTTGCTTCATGATTAACCGTAGACTCATTAATAGTTTTAGGCCATTTCAAAAAGGTATTTATTTCTGTCTCAACTACAAACTCTTTTCCTAGCAGGATGTTTTTAAAATAAGATTCTATTGCTTCTTTATTAGGGTCAAACCAAAATTCCTTCATAATTGAATTGCAATCTAAAGTATATGTTACTTTAAATCGAGTTTTTGAAAGAAATTTCCCTGTTATATTTATTCTCCAACCTCGATAGCAATAAAACTGATAAAGTGCTATTACTGTGTATGTATGTATCATAGTTCAATTTTTAGTTTATCACTAGCTTCCTCTTTTAATTGACAAAGCTTACTATAACTTGATTTGTTTTCTGCTATTCTTGAAACTTAAATCAGTTGCTATACTATTTAAATCAGGATCAACAAATCTATCAGGGTGACATTTTCGAATTAATTCATTGTAGATTTCTTTAGATTTATTGAAATCAGAGAAAAATTTATTGAAATCAATTTCTATCTCTTTGCCACCTAATTGCTCTTTCTTGAATCCATTCTTAGAATGAGTTCGCAATATAATATTGCTTAGTAATTTTACTATCCAATCCATATTTAGTGACCTAATGAATATTGATGCCCCAAACGCCATTTATAACCTGTAGAGGAAGAGTGACCATGAATCTGCAATGTATCCCATCCAAGAGTTACTAACTTTCTTGTTAATATTTCGTTTTTTAACACAATATTTGCAAATTCTGTACATTCGTTTTGAGTCAATGCACGACCGGTTAGCACCTTTATTTTAAAACCAGAAAACCATTTGGAGAAAGAATGTTTATAGCTTGAATCTCCCAAGAATATTGAAGCTTCAGATAAGTATCGGTGCTATCTCTATAATAAAAGAGTTTCTTGCAGCTTTATTGAATTCCCTAATAAGTCTTTCTCGTTCTGAAAAATCGACAAACCAATTGTAAATGTAACTCCAAATCATAACTTCAATATTTTAGTATTAACTTAAAAAATTATTCCTTGCGTTATATAGCCTTGCAACCAACAGATCCTAATTCATCAATTCCTAATTGACTTACTACAACCAATAATCTGCTTCCAAGAGCTTTAATCATTGCTCTGTCTCCAAAAACGAATAAGCCCATGATTGTATTTTTAAAGTCAAGTCTATATTTATTTGTACTCCATTTCATCAGAGTTTATCACAAAAAAGGGGCGTGAACTAAAACTGTATTCGCAGTTGAAGTATCGCCAGGCACTCATGCAACAAATAAGTAAAGCCCACGCCTTTGACGTAAGCTTCACTTATTATTCTTGTTGCATTTTTGAAAACTGGCGGTTTTAGAAAGCATGAATAAAAAGCTAACGCCTCTATATTTTTAAGTTTAGGTCCGTTTAAAATTTGATCATAGGCATTTTTTTGAATGTTCCATCAAAATTAAAATTAATCTTTTGAAAGTCAATGAGAATCTTTGAAGAAAATTCAACTTAAATGCTAATAAAGTAATTGCTTTAATTAAACCATATTTGATTTGGATTTTAAAGAAGGGGTTTCCCCCTTCTTTTATAAGTATCCTTCATCAGCAAAAGATAAATAGCCTTCCTCTGTCAGAATAATGTGATCTATCAGAGGAATTTCAAGAATAGTACCAGCTTCTTTTACTTGTCTCGTAATCTTTCTATCTGAATCAGATGGCTGTAATGTTTCCACTAGGATGATTGTGAGCCATCATAACTGAGGTTGCATTTGCTTTAAGTGCAACTTGAAACACTACTCTTAAATCAATCACTGTACCGGTCATTCCTCCTTTTGCAAGGAAGTGTTCTCCGATAATTTGATTCTGTCTGTTTAAAAGCAGTAAATATGCAAACTCTATGTGTTCAAAGGATGGCCAAAACATTCTGTAAGCTTTTGCTGCATCGCTTGAACAAGTTATCTTGATTCGGTCTTTACTCTTTACTTTAGAAGAATATGTGATTTGTACTTCTGCAATATTATCTTGAATCATTAAAAAGTGCTCATGCCCTTGGACTTGTTTAGGTAACTAGCACACCTATTAAATTAGAATCGTTCTAAACTAAAAAAGAGGCTTTCGCCTCTCTTTTCTGTTCAACCTTTAATGGTATCGCCTCAGAATATGAATAATCTCCAGGGCTTTTACCTTTAAGATCATCTTCCTGCGAACAATAATCAATGAATTGGTTGTAAGCGTAGCATCCAAGCAATCTCCATCGGCTCTAACACAATAAGGTGAATTCATAATTTATTGTCCCTGCCTTGGGAACTTATTTCGGTATATGGCGCACCGGTTAATTAATCTTCATCTGGAAATAAAATAGTAATAGCTGGTGATGGACAATTCAGATCAAGCGGACCAATCACGGCTTTAAGTGTGACTTCTCTTAGCAGTCGATTACCTTCACAGACTTTTTCATATTTAGTCCAGTTGCCTTCATCTGGTAGTTGGCAGCAGAACTGAAAAGTCAATTCCTCTGAATTCGTCTTTCTGGCCTTTAAAGCAAACATGAATAAGATGTCCCAAAGTCTGGCCTTGTTCGTCTTGATGTGCCATCCCTTTAGGAACCTTCACATATTTGTCATAAACTCCCCTTGTAAAGAACACCGGAAAGATAATTCCAGCCTCTTTTGTTATCGCTGGCTGTATTGCTACCTGAAATCCATCAGCTAATAGCTTCTGCTCTGGTATAACTTGCGATAATTTTCCAATCATTTAAATCCATAGTTTTAATGCCTCATGCCTTTGAGGACTTCATTTTTAGGTATCAAGCACACCTTATTAATAGGATATCAATTCGTAGTTATTCTCAACAGATGGAATCTGTTTGTAAAGCTCATTATAGCACTCTGCCAATTCAACTAACCAAGGACGATCTTTAATTGAATTATCATCCATGTAAGGAGCAAGAGTCCACAATATGGCATTCATTAATCGTTCAGTCTGTAAGAAACTCAGTTTTATTTCAATCATTCAATTGTACCCATGCCTTTGGGATTTATTGTAGGTATCAAGCACACCTAATTCTTTTAATTAATTGAATGATCGTTGATGAGAGCTTCGGATTCAATCTTTTCATGTCCCCATAATGCTCTCATTTGTTCCATTGAAAGTAGAACACCTGACTTTTTGAAGTAATCTCCTTTATGCCAGTACCATGCAGCCTTGGGATGTGAGAAGGTATATCCTTCAGCTTTTAAAGTATCTCTTACAGAAAAAGTGTTTCCTGTAATCCAGATCCACGATCCAATCAGTTCAATAATGATATTAGGCAAACGAATAATTCTATTTAACCTTTCGCGCAGTTCCTCTGAAACTTGCTGTTCCCACTCTTTCCTTCCTTCTGAAAAGGATTCGTTACCACTGATCAATTTTCTTGACATTCTATCATATTGATCGTTAATATTCTGCATCGAAATGGTAGTACCTCCCTTATCGGGATGATGAATGAAAGCTAACCTGTGGTACTCTTTGCGTAAATCATCTAAGTTTTCAATGTTCTTAAAATAAATCATTTGATTTTACTGATGCCCTTCAGGTTTATTATAGCTTCTGGCTCGCCGTTTTTAATTAATTTGGGGGATTCCCGGATTATATTTGGAGTTATGCTACCGGACATAAAAAAAAGCTCCCTGAGAAGGAGCTTTAATGTTTCAAGATTTTCGGTCTTGATTATATTTTAAGTCTATGGTAGCATATTTTGGATTTTAATCCTTACTGTATTCCTTGGAATTTTTTGATCCCTCAAAAGTTTCCAATTATTCGATTGACCCGGGGAGTAAAATTATAGACCTTTTCTGCTCTCATACTACAAAAAATTTTAAATTTTTTTTCTTTGAGAATAGCTATTTAGTGCTTCAATTGCATGAAATGTGGGTTATCTTATGATGTTATTACATGAAGTAATTCCTTTAAAGCGGTAATTATTTAAGATCATAAATTTTTCGGTACATTACACTATTATATAATAGTCTCGATTAACCTAAAATAAAAAAGAAGCTGATTAGGCTTCTTTGTGTGTGGCTCTTTGATTGAGTCATATTAAATCTTTCAGGATGCTGTATCAGCGATAATTATTAATTAAATAATTCCTCCACTCGCCTTTCTTTCTTCCACCAACTGAAAATAGTCGTTTCTCTGCTTCAAACCCATCACAATTTAATATTACTGCAATTTGGTCAACGTGATTACAGAAATTTTCATATGTGTCAGAATTATTACTGTCATTTACCCATGCATTACTTGTTAAATCAACTATATTGTCTCCTGTCAAAAAGTTGATTGATTTACTTACCCATTGATCCATTATATATCCTTTTAGATTAGGTGAAAGAAAACAAATAAGTTTGGTGAAATAGCCAATCCCAAGACCTTGGTAAGTGTCCCTTATTTCTTTCTTGTTGAAATGCATCAAAAGCTTTTTGTCTTGATTGATAAAACCCGTTTCGCAAATTTTCGACTAATGGACTTAGATAATGTAAATTGTCAAAAAGTAATCTACCATGACTTCTTCTCATTCCACCCCAAGATAAAATTGCAATTAAAACATTTATATTACTATTATTTTGATTTAAGGAGTAATCAAACAAATCATACCGATCAAATTGGTTGTTTGTTTAAAGCAATATCAATATTTTTACCGCTAGGCATTACCGAATTGGCCCAATTAAGTGAATTATTACCAACATACCCTTGGTTGTTGTCTCCTAATTGGATTAAAATGTTTAGATGTATTTCGTTCATATTTGAGCTGCCTGTCTCGTTGACTTAGTCATAGACTGTATTATTCAAGAGTGATCTTTTTTAATGAAACTGACAGACTGTATTCAAATAGTTCTATATTTTGAGTTTCTGAACAAGCTAGGATTAGATCTTCTGTTATTTCTCTTGCTATAATGATTCCTCTAACTTTTTGATTTTTCTCTGCAAGATTCTTCCTTATCCAAGCCATGTACCTAAGAATTTGTCCTACTACTCTATCATATCCTCTGGAAACTTTAAGTTCAATTACGATGTAATCTTTATTCTTATCTACTGCCAGAATATCAATAGCTCTATTGCCGACAGGGAATTCCAATCCGCTGATTCCCTCTTCTCTATATAAGGTAAATCCGTTTTCGATTATGTTCAGATTTTTTGCTAAAAAGTTCTGTAAGTCTTTCTCATAAGCGAACTCATTTTCTTCATTTATATATTCATAAGTTGTACCCACTAAATTCTTCTTTTGCCATGGATTCTTCCTGTGATTTGGCATATATCGGACTTGGATCAGATGAAGAATCATAAAGCCGGAATCTTTTACTATCTATTTGATAGAACAAATCATCTTTACCGTTTTGATGTGGTGAGTGATGAATTCGGCTAGGGGCATTAGTAGAGAAAAGATTAAGATGAGCATCTAATGTTCCTTCTTTGATCTAGGGGATATTTTTGCTTAAACCATGTATATATTCTGTCCCTTTCAAATATTTCTCCTTTTTGTATTCCAAGTTCTTTATGCTAAGTCTGTGGACAACATTCAGCGGATTTCTCATAGATGGCCATAATCTTAATTTTTTAAGTTAATAGTAAGAAAGTCTGTACAATTGACGTTTCTTGTTTAGTATTCTATTAGTTTTTTTATTATAGTCCATTCCTCCGTTGTCACAGGGAAATTGGTGCCTCTTGGCATTCTTACAATGCTTAAATCTTGAAGTCCATTTGTAATCATATTTTCTTTTGTCAATGGTTCTTTTAAATTCTCAATAACTTTCATTTTAACTCTAAATTGAACTCCATTTTCATTTGTCGAATCAATCCAGTATTTCTTTTCTACATCTGATTCAATGAATTCACCTGGATCCGATATCAGTTCAGTAATTGCAATTATTCCCGCTGACCTACCTGAACGCCACATCAATCCAATATGTCCTTTTGCTATTTCGTTCTTATATTGTTTCACTTTCCAATGAAACCCTTTTATAACCTCCCCGTCTAAAAGAGCTTCTTTCACTCTATATTTTTCTGGGTTACACTGGAAAATCCAAATCCTTTCAGCTAAAGATAATGTCCTGTTTAACATTGGTTTAAAATTAAGATTTGTCAAGCAAGGTGTATTTTACACTGGAACTTTTTTATTGAGTTGAATCGTATGACTGGTTTAATCAGATTCATCACATCACCTAATGAACATTTACCAGATTTTTCTTCTTCAGGTGAAATATTCACTTGCCTTGTAATATTACCATAACCATGTGTTTTAGGAATTGGTTTGGATATCTTTTTGGATCATCCATCTTATCATTAGATGTCCTGATCATAAACCTTAAACAATTATTACTTTTCTGTATGGCTAAATATGCAAAGTTTCGTGATGTCTTATAAATAATCTCTGCATTAGTAGTGTATCGTTCAATTTCTGAACTGATATTCATTATTTCAATATCAATCCGGCTAAATAAATCTTTCAATTCAGATGATGCACCTTCTAAATGTTGGTCAACAGTTCTGGCTTCTCTGGGTTCTCTCTTATATTTTCTCAATTACTATACCTTTTTTCTTTGAAGTAATTAATTGTTCTGGTTCTTCTTCTCTTGTAATTACGAGTGAATTATTCTCATAGTATCTATATTTCCATAACTCAGCTCCTATTGTCAGAGCTAAACATTTATCATCTATATCATATTCCTGAGCGAAGCAAAGAATTCTTGGATTTGCAAAGTCAATTTTCTCAATTTCTGTTTTTATGTTTTTTCGTACAATAATTCAAAAGAGTCGGGATTTTGTCTAATCCAAGTCATATATCTATTTGCTTGAACAAGCTGACCTTTTTCTTTTGTCCTTTTATATTCGATAATAATTGGCCTATTACTTTCGTCAAGTCCTAAAGTTTCTATTCGACCATGTTTATCAGTGATATATTCATCCTTGATGTATTTGACTCCGAAAATCTCGCCTAAGTTTTTATCAATGAGTTGGTGAAGTTCCAATTCATTTTTAAATTCCTTCTGATTGACTTTTGTCGCTTTATTGTTCTTAATTTCAAATAGTGGCATATAGTTTAGATTATGAGTGAGTTGTTTGTTGTAATTACTGTATGATAAAATCGTGCATCGTAAAAGTAATGAAGTTCTTTGAAGGAATGTACTGGTGAGGTAAATAAAAAGTGTTACACTTTTCTGCTTCTGAAACATCAAATCTGTATAAAGATGAAATATGCAAAAAAAAGTAACACCTGTTTTTAGTTAAAAATGAACTTCTCTCTTATAATTCTGAGTCCATGTACTATCTCGCCATTGATTCTCTTTGATGCTGTTTCGGTCCCAAAGTAAATGTCCAGATCCATTGCTGTTGGCTGTTTATCGATTTTGACAAGCTTGTACGCTTCTTTCAGTTTTTTCTTTGCATCCGATAAAGGAATGAAATCATTGGTCTTGATTCCGGATTTGTTGAGAATTCTTGCAATCTTGTTCTTGTTGGATTTATCTGAATCTGCAATCAGCTTTCTTTTTATAGATGTCTGGTTGTAGTTCAGTTTCTTTACTTCCTCAGCTCCAATGGTTTCATATGCTTTTCTTAAAAAGCTGTATGCTTCCTCTAAAAGCTGAATTCTTTGTTCTGCAAGTCCGTCATAGAAGAAAGCCTTAATCTGCTCTCTTAGCTCTGAGTACTCTATAAAAGCATCTTTAAACTTGATCTTCGAATTCTTGTCTTCCTTCAAATAGTCGGATGGATCTAAAAGATGTTTGTAGTTTTCAACTGTGAATCCACTCTCTTCCTGTTTTTGTGAAATTACAGCTATGCTTGCACTAGTTTCATTAGCCAGTTTGTACTTCATCAGATCGTATTTTATTAGGTTCTTGTCAATTTGGTATTTATCACCTGACTTTGTGATGTAATATTCATTCAAAGATTCCTCTTTGAATTTGTGTACACTTAAATTGTTGTAAGTTTTAATCAGATCCTCGGCATCTCTTAAAAGACTTTGGGTGTATGCTTTGTATTCCTCATAGCTTTTAAATTCTGAATATCTTGTTCCTTTAAAGATATGAGTAACTGAATTTCTGTACTTGGTATTCCTAATTCTACCTATTATCTGTCGGAATGAAGTTGAAATGTCATTTAATGTGTGAGCTTTGCTTCCATCTGACACTATTATATATTGTCCCTCTTCGTCTTTAATATCTGAACCCTCAAAACAGGTTGAAGTGTAAAAATTGATTTTCTTTGGATCACTGCCTACTTCACTTCTATATACGCCTTGAATGTTGGTTTTGTAAATCTTGTTTCCTTTGCTCCAAACTGCCCTGCAATTATCATTAGTCAAATTGCAAGCTTTAATAAGCTTTGAGATTATCTCGACTGAATTAACGAATATGTGCGCATTCTGGAATTTACTTGTCAGGTATCGGTTAATGAGTTTTTTAATTGTGGCTTCTACTTGTATAGTCTGAATATTCTGTATTTGGATCAATTCCAGTTCAAAAGGTGCTACTATTACCGGAATATCTTTTAATTCTTCCAAAGTGAATTCTTCCTCATTCGGTGTTGCCGTCATAAAGCACCAGTTTTTAAACATTGTGTAAATGGTTAAAAGTTTCTTTACTGCATCCTTTCTTAATTGGTAATTATTCAGAATGTAGTGTACCTCGTCAATTAGTAGAAAGTATTCATTTAATGGTTTTTCCTTTAATTCATTTATTGACTCAATTACTCTTGGAAGTGAATCATAGGTAACTATGATTTTATGGACCTTGTTTGTTTTTAAATATTCAATCAGATCTTTTTGTAGTACTCCATCACAAACTCCAAAAAGTTTGAAGTCATCGGGGGTTCTTTCATTCGGGTATTGTCCAACCTTGTTTTGAATCATCTGTTCCAAAGGAACTGTGATTATTGAATCTCTATTCATGTTCTCGATCTCTAAACTTGTACCACCGCATCCGGTAGCTACTTTGTTGAGTACGCAATTTGAAGGTATCTCAGTGTAATAATTGGACAAGTAGTCTTGTCTCTCGTAATTTTTCATGTGTTTAAAATTTTAATTGGTTAATAAAATGTGAACGGCTCTTTACACCTGGTCAATTATATGGCCGGTTTTGACTTTTCAGGATCTAAAAAGCGTTCAGTTCTCTGCTAAAAAAACTGCTATAAGCAGTAATTTCCTTGCAGATGTGGTGTTGTGTTAATGTTGTTTATGTTGCTTTGTTGGTCAGGGGCTGACCATATCTTTCTTTGAATGGGACAAAGGTAGGAATCTTTTTTGAATCACTGATTATTGTTAAGTAGAAATTTTTAAAATATTTTTTAAATGACTATTTGATAGGTGTTTCCTTCTGGTTATTGATCAATATTTAATTCTTCTTAGGGCTATTAATGGTCCAGATTGGCATTATTCTGAATTAGTCAATTGAGGAAGTAATTCTTACGTATAGGAGTCAAATAATTGCGTATTAAGAGTAATAGATGAAATATTGATTGATTTATATTGATCAGGAAGTGGCATCCTTCCGAATAAATATCCCCCTTCTTCCAGGGAAGGCAAAGACATCACGGTTATAGGAGTTCGCGATATCGGCTGTGACCAATGCCCCTCCCTTTTTTGCTGATTCAATTATAACAGTGGCGTCTGAAAGACCGGCAATAATCCGGTTGCGTCTTAAAAAGTTTTTCGGGTCAATGGGCGAATGGCTTAAAAAATCAGAGACCAATCCGCCTTGCTTCTCTTCCATTTCTCTGGCTATTGAAGTATGCAACGAAGGATAAACTGTTTCAAGGCCATGTCCCATAACGGCAACAGTCGGCAATCCGGAACTCAGAGCGGCCTTATGCGCCTGAATATCAATACCATAGGCTAATCCGCTCACAATGAGAATCGAATGGCCTCTTTCAGCAATTCCCTTTATAAAATAATTGACGGTCTCCTTTCCGTATTCAGTAGCATGGCGTGTACCTACAACACTGATAATTCTGGAGCAATTCAGATCAGGATTTCCTTTAACAAAAAGAATTATAGGGGCATCATTGCAGCCTCTTAGTCTTTGGGGATAATTGTCATCAAGATAAAATAAGGCATTAAGGCTGTTTTTTTGAATAAATTCGATCTCTTCGTCAGCACGGGGGAAAACATTTGAATGGACGATATTTTTTGCAAGTATAGTTCCTACTCCCGGGATGTTACGCAAAGCTTTTTCCTTTTCCTTAAAAACCTGTTCAGCACTCCCCGTATACGCGATCAGCGATTTAGCGGTAACACTTCCTATTCCAGGAACAAGTGATAATGCAATTTTGTACAAAAGATCACCTGTCATTTATGTAATGTTCTTATATTTCAAGAGATTGATTTTGTAACACTTTATTAATAAAATTCGGTTTTCTGGTCAGATAAAATTTTCACTCAACTAACGATTAGTCAGGTATGTTTAAATTGTATCTTGCTGTACCCCAGGCACCGAAATATCCCAAGGCTCCACCGCTAATATTGGAAGGAGGATTACCCGGTGACTGGGCATTGAATCCGTTGCTGATAATCTCACTTACACCCTTAAAATAAAGCCAGGTGTTATGCTCAACATTATCCATTTCAATTGTAATGTTGTCGCCGCGGGCAAATTCACGCTCAGAGAACTGAACAAGTAATCGCTGCCCATCGCCGGCTGCGTCAGAAACAAGAATATAATCTTTTGGGTCATAAAAACCGTTACGAAATATTTTTAACCGGTAATAATTTTCTTCTAAAAAAGGATCATTAAATTCAATATAAACATTAAAACTATCCGGCTGGAATATATTTGGTAAAAAATAGGCTGTATCGATAGGCACAGGCGGAGGAAGTACAACCGAAGCGTTGAAGGTTTTCCCTGATATATCAACATTTAAATTATACGAATTTCCTGCCACACCCCTGAACCTGGAACCGGTGTTGTAAATGCCTGACCCCTGGTCAGTCAGGTTCTCTGTCGCAACAGAATTTCCAATCCGGACCTGTGCATTTTCAATCCCTTTAAAAGGGGATTGATCATAATAATTCTGACTTTCTGACAGCATAATTGTAAAGGGACCATTACCATCTGTAATATATCCTTCGATCACTACGTTAGGTTGTTCATTACGAAGCGATACCTTGATAACCTGTTCACATGAAATAACCAATAAAACGAAAACAATCAGCAGGAGGATTTCCTTTATACGTGTGATTACGGGATACATAATCAGGATTTTATATTACGAAGATAGCGGATATTCTTTATTCTATAATTAATGTTGATTCTGAAGTTTAATTCCTCTTTGAGAGAAATAAAAAAGCGGGTATCCCGCTTTCCTGCTACTCCCAGTTATCAAAAGACCGCTGGCTGGATTTTACCTGTTTTTTAATACGATGGTCAGAATTCCTGAATGTCTGGTTTTCCCGCTTATAACTTTTCTGATCCATAGTGTTGATCCTTTGCCGGTTCTCCTGTCTGTTACCAACATTTGGCTGATTAGGATTCTCCTTCGGCTGATTACGCGGCCTGGATTCTTTTACCACAATGACACTCTGCTGGAACTCTGTCTCATTCAATTCCTTTAAAGCTTCCTTTGCCTCAGATTCATTGGGCATTTCAACAAACCCGTACCGTTTTGAATGGCCAGTTTCTTTATCAAGAATGACCCTTGCCGAAGATACCTCACCATAATGGGAAAACAATTTCTGAAGATCCTCACTGTTACTTTCAGAATTCAGTTTAGCAATAAAAATGTTCATAAAAAATAGGATTAAAGATTAAAAAGCCAATAAAATGTGTGATAATGAATAGAATTTCCCCCAATAATGCAAACAGATTAAAAATAATTGCTGATTACTTTAGCCTCCAATCAAAGTTACTAAAAAATTCAATATAACCTTCTTTCTATTAATATATTTCTATCTACAATTTATTGGAAAGGATTTTTTTCAGGAGCTGTTCCTTGTGTTTCGGAGAGACTTTGAGCAATTCTCCGGATTTTAACTCTACTTTCCCGCCTTCTGATTTAATGTAACGGACAACATTAAAAATGTTGACCAAATGACTTCTGTGGATCCTAATAAAACCGAGAGGAGTCAATAAATTTTCGAATTCAAGGAGGGTACGGCTGACAACCTTTTCTTTACCATCTTTGAGGATGATACGGGTATAATTTCTTTTACCTTCACACCGGATGATATCTTCGACTTTTATGATTGCAAAACCGTTTGTTTCGGGCAGAGCAATAGTCTTCTCCATATTTTCGACCGGACTCAGGAGGTTTTCTTTGAGTTTTTTTACCCTTTTGTTTTGATCATTTTCCTGAATTTGTGGTATCCTTGAGATGGCTTTTGTCAGATCGTCTATATTGATTGGTTTGACGATATAATCAAGAGTGGAATATTTAAAGGCTTTCAAGGCAAATTCGCCGTATGCGGTAATAAAAATCAAATGGAAATTTATTTTCGGGAGATTATCAAGAAGGTCGAAACCTGTTCCGTCAGGCAGACGGATATCTAATAACACAAGATCAGGTTCTGAATCTTCGATCAGCCTTAGTCCGTCCTTTACCGATCCGGCTTCCCCGAGAATTTCAATGTTCTCAAAGAATTTTTCAAGCATTTCCCGGAGGATCTTTCTTGAAACATAATCATCATCAATTATTATAGTTTTCAACATGTCCGAACTACTCAAAATTGATTTACCTTTAATGGTTCAACGCATTTTCTTTGATAAGAAATGAATCAATTAAACTCTTATTTTACAAGATAAACAATTAAGTACGGAAAATGATTTGTCAGTATATGGTTTTTTTATTTAGTCAAAATTAGAAAAAATGATTTGGGAAAATTATTAAATCGGGATTCTATTAAAAACAATAAGAATACTTAATTACTATTTTTCAGGAAGTGTCAATTTTTAATTACTTTGCAATTCTTAGAATTCTGAAGATGGCGCTTATTTTAAATATAGAATCTTCAACTGAAGTTTGTTCCGTATCACTTGCAAAAGACGGTAAGATTGTCCAGACGCTGGAAAATCTGACAGGACAGAACCATGCAAAATTGCTGACCAGCTATATTGAGAGAATATTTTCGGGGAACGCAATTTCTTTCGATGATCTCGATGCGGTTGCCGTTTCAGGGGGGCCGGGATCGTACACCGGTTTGCGAATCGGGGTTGCTTCAGCTAAGGGGATTTGTTACGCATTGGGCATACCGCTGATCGCCATTACATCCCTGGCATCGATGGCACATCATGTTATTCATCATACTTCTGACTATAGACTTCCTGAACACGAAGATTTGATTTTCTGTCCGATGATCGATGCAAGGAGAATGGAAGTTTATTGTGCATTATTTAACCGCGGGGAGGTGATGGTCAGAGAGATAAAGGCGGAGATTATTGATCATCTTTCATTTGCAAGTTACCTGGAAAAGGGTAAGATTGTGTTTTTTGGAAATGGCGCTTCAAAATGCAGGGGAATAATCTCCCATCCGAATGCTTTGTTTATTGATCATGTCACAACTTCAGCCGCTTATATGATAAGATTAGCTGAAAAAGCATACAGCGAAAACAATTTTGTAAACCTTGCTTACTATGAACCTTATTATCTCAAGGATTTTATTGCCACAACTCCTAAAAAACTCTTTTAAGGACACATTCCGATTTTGTACATCATTAGATTTCTGACTCCCTATTTGTTAACTTCGCAAAATCTTTCTTATAGTAGAGAATGGAAGGAATGTCGAAAAGAGTCCTTATAATAACCTATTACTGGCCCCCCAGCGGAGGAGCCGGTGTACAGAGATGGCTGAAGTTCACAAAATATCTTCCGGACTGGAGCTGGGAACCTGTCGTCCTGACAGTTAAAGAAGAAAATGCTTCTTATGGACAAAGGGATGAGAGTTTGGCAAATGAACTTTCTCCAACGCTGAAAGTGATCAGGACACAATCGTTTGAACCCTATTCACTGTATTTAAGAATATCAGGGAAGAAGGAGATACCTTATGGGGGGTTTTCGAATGAAAGCAATCCTTCTGTTTTTCAGAAAGTATCCCGCTGGATAAGAGGTAATTTTTTTATTCCTGATCCCAGGAGGGGATGGAACCGGTATGCCCTTAAAGCTGCCCAAAAGCTGATGCTGGAAGAAAAATTTGATGCCATTATCACGACGGGTCCTCCTCATTCGACTCACTTAATCGGCTATTGTCTTAAACGACAAACTGGAATAAAGTGGATTGCCGATTTCAGGGACCCCTGGACGGATATTTACTATTATAAAGATCTTTCGCATTCCGCTCTTGCAAAGTGGTATGACCGAAAACTGGAGAAGAAAGTTTTACTTGGAAGCGATAAGATTGTGACGGTTGGGAATGTACTTAAAGAGATGTTTCTTTCGAAGTCGCAAAAGCTTTCTTCCGATAAGGTTGAGGTAATCACTAACGGATATGATACCGCTGATTTTGAAGGTTTTGATAAAAGTGTGCCAAAACATTTCACCATCACCTATACAGGAACTGTTTCTCCCTATTACAGATTGGAAGGTTTGGTCATTGCATTGAAAGAACTTCCGGTCGAAATAAGGAAGAATGTGTACATCCGGTTTGTGGGCAATATTTCACAAAATATGATTGCTCTGTTTGAACAGGCCGAATTATCATCTCAATTGGAATATGTCGGTTATGTGTCGCACAGTCAAAGTGTCGAATATCTCTTCAAATCGGCTTTATTGCTTTTGCTGATACCTGATGTTAAGGAAAATAAAGGCATTCTGACCGGCAAATTTTTTGAATATCTTGCCACGGGAAGGCCGATTCTTGCAATCGGGCCTACAGACGGGGATGTTGCGACTATACTTAAAGAGACAGGGGCAGGGGAAATAGTGGATTATAACAACGTTCAGATATTAAGCGCAACGATCAGGAAGTTTTATGAAGATTACAAGGCAGAAAAGGTGAACATTTCCGGTAAAGAGATTGAAAAATATTCGAAGAAAATATCTTACAGGAAGGCTGGTCAGGATTCTTGAACAGTGACTTAGTTGTGTATGATAATCATCTATTCTTTGAACAAATGAATAAATATGCTGAAAATTAAGAAAATAAGGGGTAAGTTAAAGGGATTTTTCTTTTTGTGGAAGATGCATAAGATAGTTCCTGCAGATTTGTTCGAATTCTTATCATATCTGACCAGGCTGTCAGGATGGATTAATAAATATGCAGCGAACAGGTTATAATGATTATTATACTCCAGAGTTAAATAACAATAAACGTGAGGAACTTTATTCATACGTTCTGAAAGAAGAGAAACTGAATTACGGCTGTTGATTATCTTGAATTTGGCGTCTCAAGAGGCGTATCTTTCAGATGGTGGGTAAATAATATTAGAGATAAGGACAGCAGATTTTACGGATTTGATACATTCACAGGACTGCCGGAAGATTGGGGAAGATTTAAAAAGGGAGATATGTCAAATTCTTGCCAGCCTCCTGAGATAGAAGATAATCGGGTGAAATTTTACCAGGGTCTCTTTCAGCAAACCCTGAACGGTTTCTTAAAAAGTTATGTACCGAATGAGAGGAGGATTATTCATCTGGATGCGGATCTTTATTCAGCTACCATTTACGTGCTTACGACGATCACTCCCATTCTCAGGAAAGGAGACATCCTGTTTTTTGATGAGTTTAATGTCCCCCTTCACGAATTTAAGGCATTTACGGAATGGACAACCTCATTTTATATTGACTATGAAGTAATCGGAAGTGTAAATAATTTTCACCAGGTAGCATTCAGAATAAATTAATTTGTTATCTTCAAGGAATATAAGCTAAAAAGCTCATTTCACCTATTGACTTAGATTATGCGGCAGGATATAAAAATGGTCGACCTGTATGGTCAGTATTTAAAGATAAAAGAGGAGATTGATCGGTCTATAGCCGAAGTGATAAAATCATCTGCTTTTATTAATGGCGAACCGGTAAAAGCCTTTGCTAAAGAGTTGGGAGAATATGCCGGTTCAAAGTATGTGATCCCCTGTGGCAACGGAACGGATGCTTTACAGATTGCCTATATGACGCTTGGATTGCATCAGGGAGATGAAGTATTAATGCCTGCTTTCAATTATGTTGCAGCTGCTGAAGCTGCTGTCTTATTAGGATTAAAACCTGTATTTGTCGACGTTTGGGAAGATTCCTATAATATCAATGAGACCTTGCTTGAGGCAAAAATTACAAAAGCCACAAAAGCAATTGTTGCGGTTCATTTGTTTGGTCAGGCAGCCAATATGGGATTATATAACGGAGATTGCTGAAAAATATCATCTTGCAGTGATTGAAGACAATGCCCAGTCGCTTGGGTGCGAATATATTTTTGCTGACGGAACTAAAAAGAAAACTGGTACAATCGGACATATAGGGATTAATTCGTTTTTCCCTACCAAGAATCTGGGTTGTTTCGGCGATGGCGGAGCAATATTTACTGATGATCAGGATCTTGCCTCGAAGGCAGGAAAGATCACTCAGCACGGGCAGGAACAAAAGTATTATTATGAACTGATTGGATGCAATTCAAGACTTGATACTGTTCAGGCTGCTGTTCTGAGGATTAAACTGGGTCATCTTGAAGATTATCTTTCGAAACGAATTGAAGCGGGTCAGAATTTATGATGAGCTTTTGGATGGAATTGCCCGGAGTTTTAAGACCCGGACGAAAAGAGTATTCCACACACGTTTTTAATCAGTACGTAATTAGGATTCAAAACCGGGAGAAAGTGCGGGAAAAGTTAAAGGAATCAGGAATTCCCACAATGGTGTATTATCCTTCACCTCTTCATTTGCAAAAGGCTTATGCATATCTTGGTTATCAAAAAGGCGAATTTCCTGTTTCGGAAAAGCTGTGTGAAGAGGTACTCGCATTACCGATTCATACTGAAATTACCAAAGAACAACAGGAATATATTATTCATAACTTAGCTAAATTAATCGATACAAAATGAGTCAAGTATTTTGCACATCCGTCAGCCGTCATTGATGAAAATTGTGAAATTGGGGAAGGAACTAAAATCTGGCATTTCAGCCACATTATGTCAGGAAGTAAAATTGGCCGAGGATGTAATATCGGCCAAAATGTAGTGGTTTCTCCTCAGGTTGTTTTAGGTGAGAATGTTAAGGTTCAAAATAATGTTTCAATTTATACCGGAGTCATTTGCGAAGACGAAGTGTTTTTGGGGCCTTCGATGGTATTTACCAATGTGATAAATCCAAGGAGTGCTGTTTCGCGAAAAGATGAGTATAAAAAAACAATCGTAAGAAAAGGAGCTTCTATCGGTGCAAATGCAACTATCATTTGCGGAATTGAAATTGGCCAATATGCGATGATTGGGGCAGGAGCGGTTGTAACAAAAGAAGTTCCTCCCTATGCATTGGTTTATGGAAATCCTGCACGTCAAAAAGGATGGGTGAGCGAGTACGGGCATAAACTGGAATTTGACGAAAAGGGGATTGGTATATGTCCTGAGAGTCATGAAACCTATGTTTTGACTAATAATGAAATAAAGAAACTTTCAAAATGAAGAATTTTGCACTTATTGGTGCCGCAGGCTATATAGCGCCGCGGCATATGAATGCCATAAAGGAAACCGGCAACCGGTTGGTAGCGGCGTTCGATCCTTATGACGGAGTGGGAGTGATTGACCGTTATTTCCCTGAAGCAAAATTCTTTGTGGAATTTGAGCGTTTTGACAGATACCTGGAAAAACTGAAATACGAAATAGGATTAACTCCTGACTATATCAGTATCACATCCCCCAATTATCTTCATGATGCCCATATTCGTGTAGCGCTGCGCAGGGGTGCCGATGCTATATGTGAAAAACCTCTTGTTTTGAATCCCTGGAATATTGATGCTTTGCAAAATGTTGCATCAGATACAGGGCATAAAGTTTATACGATTTTGCAATTCGCCTTCATCCTGCAATTATTGCTCTTAAAGAGAAAGTTAAAACTGTCTCCTGAAAATAAGGTTTATGATATTGATTTGACTTATATTACATCGCGAGGAAATTGGTATTATACATCCTGGAAAGGTGATGTTTCAAAATCAGGAGGTATTGCGACGAACATTGGTATTCATTTCTTTGATATGCTTACATGGATATTTGGTGATGTGAAAGAAAACATTGTAAATATTCATACCCATGACCGTGCATCAGGCGTCTTAACTTTGGAAAGAGCACGCGTACGATGGTTCTTAAGCATTAACAGGGACACTCTTCCGCAGGAGATCAAAGAGAAAGGACAAACGACCTACAGGTCATTAACAATGGAAGGAGAGGAAATTGAATTCAGTGAGGGTTTTACAGATCTTCACACCCGGAGTTACGAAGAAATATTGAAGGGTAACGGTTTTGAAATTGCTGAAGCAAGAAAATCAATTGAGATTGTTTACAACATACGTAATCAGGTTCCGATAGGGCTGAAAAGCGATTTTCATCCTTTTGCAAAGAAACCCTTATCTGCTCATCCTTTTACGAGAGGGAATATTTAATAATTAAGGAATTAAGGAATAATAATTAGTACATCAGCACATCAGCACATCAACACATCAGCACATTAGCACATCAGGATAAATGAATTGTAAAAATCTGATCTTTATAAAACCGACAAATTCATCTTTCATTAACATTGATCAAAAGATCCTGGAAAAACATTATCATGTTACTTCCTATCTGTTAAATCAAAATAAAGGAAAGGTTACTTATTTCCGCAGACTTTTTCTATTAATATTTTTCCTTGTACGCAAAGCCAAAAATAATTGTGCTTTCATTTGCTGGTTTGGTGATTATCATGCTGCCGTAATGGTATTTATTGCCAGGCTGACAGGAAGGCCTTCGGTTATCTTTGCCGGAGGACAGGAAGCCGTATGTTATAAGGAACTCGGCAAAGGCGTTTATCTGAAAAAGGTAAGGGGATTATTTGTAAAGTATGCTCTAAGGAACGCTACCCTCCTGATTCCAAACCATGAATCACTTATCTATCATGAGAATTGGTTTTATAATCCTGAAAAGCCTCATATAGATGGGATTAAGCACTATGTGAAAGGTATTAAAGGTAAAATTGCCGTTGTTCATAACGGAATAGATACGTCCCGAATCGATCGAAATCCTACGATTCCTAAAGATCCTGCTCTTGTTCTGACTGTCGGAACAATGAATAAAATATCTGATTTTTACAACAAGGGATTTGATTTATTTATTGAGCTGTCAAAGAAATTCGAAACCTTAAGTTTTGTAGCCATTGGCGTAAAAAGTGATTATTTACCATGGATCGAGGAGAAATTTCATATATCGGAAATTCAAAATCTCAAAGTAATTCCATCCAGTCCTGTTGAAGTTTTGAATGAATATTACAACAGAGCATCAGTTTATTTGCAGGTGTCCATAACTGAAGGAATGCCCAATAGTCTTGGAGAGGCTATGCTGTGTGAATGCATTCCTGTTGGGTCCAATGTAAACGGAATTCCTGATGTAATCGGCAACACAGGCGTTATAGTTAATAAAAGGAATATTGATGAGCTCGAAACCGCTTTGAATAAAGCGATAACGATGAATACGGCCAGGGAAGCGAGGGTTCGGATGCTTGAGAATTTTTCGATGAAAAACCGGGAACAGAGACTTGAAAAGGTTATAAAAGAATACCTATGAGGAAACAAATTTAAATTTTTAATATTTTCAAGACCAACTAATTAACTAACAGAAATGAAAAAAATTGTTTTAATCTTAAGCAGTTTTTTTGTTTTTAATCTGATTATTTCAGCACAAAATTCCTGGATTCCAAGATCCTCAATGGATGACCAGGGAAGATATGCAGCAGTTTGTTTTGTGATCAATGATAAAGCATATGTTGGATTAGGTCAAGCACCGGACGGTACTAACCTTAAAGATTTCTGGGAATACAATCCATTAACTGATTCCTGGACCAAAAAGGCTAATTATCCCGGTACAGGGAGTTATGCGGCAAGTGCCTTTGTTATTAACGGTAAAGGATATGTGTGTCTGGGAGCAGCGAATCCGTCCACCAATGCAAATGATTTGTGGGAGTATACACCTTCTTCAAATACATGGCTTAAAAAATCCGATTTTCCCGGTACAGCAAGATACGGAGCATGTTCGTTTGTAATCGGAGATACTGCCTTTGTGGGTACCGGTTCGTATGGTGATCCTAATGAATATATGTTTGATATGTGGATGTACGTTCCTGCCACAAATTCATGGACTCACACGGCAAATTTCCCTGGAGGGAAAAGATTACATGCCACCGCTTTTTCATATAATAATTACGGTTATGTGGGAACAGGTTTATATAACAGTTCAACTACATCAAATGATTTATGGAGATACGATAAGTCAAATAATTCGTGGACGCGTGTTTCAAATATGCCTGGAACACCAAGGATGGGGATTGTTAATTTTATTCTTAATCAAAAAGTATGTCTTGGTTCCGGTTATGATCTATCAATTGAGCACAATGATTTTTATGAATATGATCCAGTTTCCGATTCATGGAGCCCTTTTCCAGTTCTCACTGTCAATCCACCCTCCCGGCATGCGGGTGTCGGATTTGCAATAGGAAATACTGGATACCTCGCAACGGGGAATACTATAATAAAAGGCTTATTGCCTGATTTGTGGGCTTATGGTATTGAAAAAGACAGTACTGATTTACCCAATTCACCTGTGATTAGGTGTTACAACGATCCTCCAATTGTGCTAAATGCCGGCGACGATTTTGCAGAATACCTTTGGAGTACTGGTGAAACCACATCCACGATCCATGTCACAGAGGCTGGATGGTATTATGTAAAAGTCGCTACAATGATTGGCATTCAATTATCAGACAGTGTCGAAGTAAAAGTTGACAGACCGTTGATTAATCTTGGGCCGGATCTCAATATCTGTGGTACAAAGAGCGTCCTTCTCGATCCTGAGGGAGAAGGAGAATTCAGCAGTTATTTATGGAACACTCCCGGAGAAATTTTGAACAGTCAAAATATTACTGCAACGGAATCAGGTGTTTACACCGTGGAAACCACAGATATATACGGGTGTCGAGCTCAGGATACAGTTAAATTGACTTTTATTGATAAACCAAAGTTGGATTTGTCAAAACTTGATACGCTCTTTTGCGGCACAAAATCTGCCGAACTTGAACTTTCAGCTGATAAAGGCAACTACACTTTAGAACGCACCGATAATCATGGAACTTTTACTGAACTAAATGCTATCGTTCCTGATTACGGTTCCTACTCTTTCAAATTCACATCTACAGATTCAGCAGGATGTTTCAGTGATACGACTTTCAAAGTAGGTTTTTATAAGATTCCCACAGTTAATCTTTCCATCGACTCTTTAACATGTTATCATTATAATCTTGACGTTAAATATGTAGGAGATGTTGAAGTTGATACATCACATTTTACGTGGATTTTTGGAGGCGATACTATAGCTGAGGGAGTTGGTCTGGCATCTCAAACAGTAGCTCTTGGGATAAACAAAGCAAAACGTGATCTTACTTTAAAAGTTACGCAGGATGGATGTTCCAATTCAGATACAATAAGAGATATTAAAGTAATACCCAATCTTGATTTACACATTGCAGATTCAGTAATCTGTGTTACTTCAAATGCCGAATTTATTGCAGAAAATACGGAAACTGTGACTTATTACTGGGATTACGGGGATGGCAGTAAGGAGAGATCAGACAGCCATACTTCTCATCTATACAACAGTACGGGCTATTACAATGTAAGCTTAAAAGTGACTACCGATAAAGGCTGTACAAATGAAGTCAGGATAGATAGCATGGTTTATGTTGCTCCTATTCCTACGGCCGGTTTCAGTCTAAATCCCGGTAAATGTCTTAGTCTCGGGAATCATGAAATATCTTATGTCGGAACAGGTGATCTGTATGACACTTACAACTGGGATTTATCGGCTTTCGATCCGGAAGAGATTGTTCAGAATCCGGTAAATACTCAAGGCCCCTTTGTATTTAATTTGAAAAACAAACCCCAGGCTCCCGTAAAACTCAGTGTTATTTCAAAATATGGATGCCAAAGTGACACTGTTCAAATAACAGTTAAGCGTATTCCTGTTTTTTCAATGAACGTTTATAACAATAAGGGGTGCATTCCTTTGGAAACAAGTTTTGAAGGAATCATCAATGACCTTGTAGATCAGTTATTTTTTACATGGGACTTTGGCGACGGGACAAAGGATTATGGCGATCAGACAAGTCATTTTTACAGGATTGCGAATCAGAAATATGATATTTCACTTGTTGCCAGATCAGGCCTCAGTGGATGTTCGGATACCCTAAGGATTGACACTCTTGTTTTCGTGTATCCAAAGCCTGAAGCTGAGTTTTCGGTCGATCATTCAATTGTTTACAATGATAAACCGGATATTCAGTTTCTGAATCAAAGCGCCGGGGCAACCGATTACGTGTGGAATTTTGGCGATGGAACCACTTCAATTGAGGTAAATCCTTTGCACAAGTACCAGTCAATGGGTTATCATAATGCACTGCTCCAGGCTTACAACGATTATAACTGTATGGACAGTATTTCCAGTCAGGTGCTGGTAGCCTTTGCTAAAATTTTTGCCCCGAATGCTTTTTCACCCAATGCTCCCAATCCCGTTGACCGGGAATTCTTGCTGGGACAGGAAGCCATAAAACAGGAGGGATATCATCTTGTCATTCTCAGCCGATGGGATGATATTGTATTTGAAACGAAAAATGAGATAATAGGGTGGAACGGAAGAATGAAAAACGGTAATTATGCACCTGCTGGTACCTATATTTGGATACTTGATTTTATCGACTTTTTGGGCAGGAGTCATAGACAGATCGGAACAGTAACGCTGATATTTTAAAAATTTAAGAATTCAATTGCAATGATTTTCAGCAGCGTATCTTCGTAATACCAAATACAAATTAAATATCGATGTAAATACTTTAAGATCAGGATAATTATGATCTATGCTTTGGAAGCAGATACATACTTAATCCGCCAATCTTTAAATAAAATTTTCACTTCGTTCCTATAAAAAATATACACCAATATGTATGAGAATATCATTTGTAAAAGTCTTATTATATTCAAGTTGTTTTTATTAAGAAAATATTCGCTTGAAATTATAACTACAGTTATTAAAAGAGGCAACCAGAAAAATTTCAAGGTATTAAAACTGAAGTTGAAAAATCTTCGTGAAGCCAAATAAAGAAAAATATTTTGGAGAACTTTGGTTACAATATTAGAGGCCACTGCACCCCAAATTCCAAAATATTTTATTAAATATATTGAGATAATGATTTGCAATGCAGCGGTCAATAAATATATTTTAGGTAGAAGATTGGTTTTCTTATATAAATAAATGGGCGTAAGAAAATAGTTATATAAACCTCTTGTAACAAAACTAATATTCAGAACCGAAAGAAAAATAAAACTTATTTGATAATCTTTACTTATAAATAAAGGTAGAATAAGAGGAATAAAAAAGGTAGATGCGGGTATTACCAATAATGCCATGGCATTAAATCCACTGAAATATTTATTCAATTCCGGGGTTGAACCTTTAAGTTTATTATCAATAACCAGACTGTAAACTTTAGGCCATATCGAACTGTTCATACCATTAAGTATAAAATCCACCAAATAAGTAAATTGTATGGCAAGTCCAAAAATGGCAATATCCGTCAAACTCATAAATCTCTTCATTATAAAGGGATATATGTTGACTAAACTCCAGGAGAAGAGCAGAAATATCATCACTGGAACTGAAAATTTAAGAGCTTGTCTTAATTCATTACCAAAGTTAATATGTATCCTCGATTCCTTTGAAAGTGAAATAACGGCAATTATAAAAATACCTAATCCCGAAAGCAGACGTCCCCACATAGGTCCGATCAGTGTAAAAGGGAACATGAATAAACCTATAAGTGAAAATGAAATTGTCATTATAAAATTTGCAAGATTCACTACTGCAAAACGCATTGATTTTTCCTGGTTAATAAGCAGATTTGTATAGGTTTTGAAATAACTGTTGAAAAATGCAGTAATGACGGACATCAATCCATAAGGAAAGAAAAAAATATCTTTCCCTTGAAAAATGAGTTTAAATAAATCCTTGCCCAACAAACCAAATAAGAAAACTATAAACAACCCCCATATCAATAGATATCCTCCTGTGCTTCCCAATTTTGACCTGAGGATTGTCCTGTTGTGCTTGTTTTCCAGGTAATTTATGCCGATAAAAGTATCTAATCCAAGGTTTATCAATATCTGCATAAACCCGGTAAAACTGATATAGATAACAAAAGCTCCATAATCAGTTGTATTAATATAATTTGTATAAAAGATGAGCAGAATAAATGAAGAAATAAGTGGAAGGGCTCCTACAATTGAATAAATAACAGATGATTTAATCAGGTTTTTAGATATCATACAGGAAGTTCTACTACAATTAATTGTCAGGCAAACTTAATGAAGAATGAAATACTTACCTACTAATTACTTAAAATTGATCAGACGAACTAGTATATTTGTAAAAATAATCTGTAAACAACATCAAGTATCTTAAGCTTAATTCGCTGAATTTGAAATAATGAACATATGTTATGTTTGTAATGAATACCCCGAAGGACCTCATGGCGGAGTGGGTACAGTAACACAACTTCTTGCTGAGGAATTAGTTGCGAAGAAAAATTCAGTTAAAATAATTGGTGTTTATGATTTAAAATACCCTTCTGAAAACTTTGAAATTAAAAATGGGGTTGAAATAACGAGGATTAAAGTAAACCATAAAAGGAAAATTGCAGTTTTATGGGGGAATTGGCTAATAGCCAGAAAAATACGTCAGTGGATAAAATTCAATATGATTGACATTATCGAGTGTCCGGATTCTTATGGTTTATTTTCACTTTTTGCTTCTTTTGATCGGCCTTTGGTTTTAAGAGCACATGGTAATAATACATATTATAGTTCGATTTTAAAGTTCCGCTTAAAGAGGAAAACGGCTTTTTACGAACGCAATCTATACAAAAAAGCCAATGCCTATTGTGCAGTATCCGAATTTACTGCTGAAAAAATGAGAATGTTATTTAAAATCAAGGAATCTATCACAGTTATATACAATGGAATAAGTATTCAAAATGATCAGCTATTTGGGTTCAATTTACAAAAGGTTGAGAAGTTGTTCACAGGTTTCCCCAATCCAATAGTCTTCTCAGGTACTCTCACCCCTAAAAAAGGAATATATCAATTGGTTAAAGCTGTTCTTCATTTACTAAATAAAAGGATTAAGGTTACTTTAATAATTAACGGTAAAGATTCAGTAAATCAAAACACAGGGCAATCTATTAAAAGTGAATTGTTAAAACTTATTCCTTCAGATTATAATAAATCCTTTATATTTAATGGTCATGTTGCAAGAAGTGATTTGCTGTGTCAGTTCAAGTGTTCCAAAGCAGCCGTTTTTCCTTCCTATGCTGAAGCTTTTGCAATGGCGCCAATGGAGTCCATGTTGATGGGTACGCCGACAATTTATTCAAGGGAATGTAGTGGAAGTGAACTCATTACTGATAAGGAAGATGGATTGATAATTGACCCTTACTCTGAAGAAAGTATTTCTGATGCAATTGAGTATTTGTTAAATAATCCTGAAAAAGCAATTGAAATGGGTAATAAGGGGAAGACAAAGATTGAACGGAATTTTTCAAAAGAAATAATGGTAACCAAAACTCTTATGTTTTATGGACAAGTTCAAAGCGCCTTTTACTTTAAATGATAATATTAAACAGTACTTGACTGGTGAATCATTTGCGAATTATAGAAAATTCCAATTTGAAAGGCGAACATTTATCCCTTCCAGAATTGATTTATTAAAAATTCTGTTGAAGGACAAGATCGTATTGCATATTGGGTGTTGTGACCATGAAAATCTGATCGATGAGAAGATTAGGAATAACACTCACCTTCATGTTCTAATATCTAATATTGCTAAAAAATGTATTGGCATTGATAATAATCCTGGGGGATTGAACAAATTAAAGAGTTTGAATATTGATAATTGTTTTTTTTATGATTTATATGAAACAAACGATCCAACATTTGAGCGAGAGGAATTTGATTATGTTTTGCTGGGTGAGATATTGGAGCACGTTTCAGAACCTGTCTCTTTTTTAATGACCATTCATAAGAAATTTGTCAACTCAAAAAAAATAATTATTACTGTTCCCAATGCTTTTAGTTCAAGAAATTTTTACAATATAAAGAGAGGAATTGAGGAAATTAATACTGATCATAAATACTGGTTTACGCCTTTTACAATTTCAAAAATTCTTACTGGAGCCAACTTTATACTCGATTCCGTTTATTTTGTGGATAGGTCAAGAATAAATTTTATGGATAAAATTGTTAAATGGTTTTATTTATTACAAAGAAAAAATCCATTTACATCAAGAAAATGGAACATTTTAAAATCTAATGGTTTGGTTGTTATTGGCCGATTTTTTTAACAAGTTCATTTTTTCTTTGTAATTGTCAGATTAACTTTTCTAATATATCTGTTATTACTGATTCCGGTTTGATTAAAAATCTTAAGTGACTGCAGGAATTGGTAAAACATTAAAACAGATGCTTGCAAAGTTTTTGGCATCATTCTCATCAATGAATTGAAAAGGTTTACTTTTGTCAATATCCCTTTATCTATTTTTTCTTTCCAACTAATAAATTCATAATCACTTTGCTGAGGGAATTGACTGAATATTTCAACATTTTCAAGTTTTTTTGCTATAATAAATAAATAGGAAGGGTAGGAATTTATCATCGTAATCCGATGCTTAACTGCCAATGGATCCATTACTTCATAAATAGAGGCATGTTTTCGATAAACATAGAAATACATTTTTATGATCTCAAAACCATTGGCTTTACTAAAAATCCTCCAGAAGAGTTCCGGACTGAATTGGTAAAATCCATGACCGAAAAAATTATTTGAGGGTGTAATCCCAATAAAATGGCCCCCCTCACTGACAGCATTCATACAATTCTTAATTGCCTGCGGAAAATTAAAAACATGTTCCAAACTTCCGCCGTCAATTACTAATGTATATTTTGATTTAAGATAATCTGGGATTGGTAGGTTTAAATCATGAACTAATGTAGAGCCCTCGTAATCAGATGCGTCTATGGAATCTACAGTTTTTGCTCCCAATAATTTGAGGAAGGGTTCCGAATACTTATTATGCCTGAAGACATCTTCAACAGAACGGTTTGGAAATTCAGCTTTGCACACCAGTTTTTGAAACTCTTTCTTTTTCAAAAATAATTCCTGTCTGCCTATGGTTAAAACTCTATCGAAGTCAACCCCGATCTGTTTTGAGTGAATTAAAAGTTTTATGCCAATTCTATCAATCCCCATTTCGATTGTCGTTAATATTTATCCTGAAAGGAAAGATATAAATCATTTTTAATAAATAAGACTGAAGTATCCTTTATATGGAGACTGCTTCTCATTGTCCCCTTTACTGATTGATCAACAATGATTCCCAATGAATTAAAGATTTAGGATTATTGCAAAAGTAACAAAATACAAGTCTCGAAAGTGCTTTAATTTAATTAAACGGGAGTTTCAATGTTTACTTAAATACAGAGAAACGGATAATGAATTAAACAATTGAATTTTCCGGCTTCCGTCCCCTCTGTAATCCTTTAGTTGCTATTGACCGTTTTTGTCTTTTGAGAGGAATTATTTTGTCCCTTTTAAAATCATACCAGGGCTATACCAATTCCATAGTTTCTGCACTATATCTGCACTATACGCACTATATCTGCACTAATTAGTGGAAATATTGTGTTTAAATAGTGAAAAAAATGTGGAAATGATATTTACCTGGTATGGCCTTGGTAAGGGGATGGCACTTCGAAGTCTTTACGGAATCAAATGATGTAATCGACGTTTCCGGATTTTAAACCGGGATTCTTTGGGGAGTTACATAATTGTTATTTCGAACCCTGTTAATTTTACTTTGGAAATTCTACCTGAAGAGTAAAGAAAACATGGATAATTATGCCAATTATGCTCATTATCCTGGTAATACATCCGAAGAAAGTTATAAACAGTGAAGAAAAAACTATTTACAAGAATTAAATATTTTAAAAGCTGATTGTCCTGTTTCCTAACTTGTCACACAACTGTCTTTCAACGACTTTGAGATTTTGGTGTCTTTCCTGCAATTCTGCAACTTTATCAAAATCGTCATTTTTTGTGGCAGTTTTGATTCCTTCTCCTATTTCGGATATAAGCCAGGAGATATATCTTAATTTATATTCCTGCAATACTTTAGGAACAAGTGAATAAAGGATCTCATGTTCTTCTTCGATGAAATTACCTCTCTTCTTCCAGAATGAGCTCAGCTTGTTTTTTTCGGCAAGAATATCTGATGCTAACTGACTAACCTGATTGTCAGGGTGATTGACAAAATATTTTAAAGCATCGAAATCAGGGAGATCAAGATTTTCACGATACTCATCCATGATTTTTCTTATGACGGGATCAACGGATTCCATCTGATCATTTTCCAGGTCGGATAAAATATATTCTGCCACATAAAGTGGTTCATTTACTCCTGTTTCCTGATTTTCGATATCGCTTAATTTATTACTGCCGTATTTTATCAGCATTTTCAACAATTCACGTTCTTCATTTTCAAAGGGATTATGCTTTGAATTTGAATTCAGAACAACCGGTATATTCGCCCTTTTTTCTTTAAGAAGATCAGATTCCTTCTTTTGAATCAGATCCGTGTGCGTCTTAATATTCAGTTTCCTTATTTCACTGTAAAGCAATTCCTCACGGACATTCAGAAGTTTGCTGCATTCTTTGAGGTATTCCGATCTTATGATATCGGATGGTATTTTCGAAATTGAACTGACAATATCACCGACCAATCCTGCCCTGCTTAATGGATCATTTTCCATTCCTTCCAGCAGAAGGTTTACTTTGAATTTAATGAAGTCAGTTTCGTGTTGTTTGATATAAGATGTTAATTGTGAGGCTCCCATAGAACGGGAGAAGGAATCAGGATCTTCTCCTTCTGGAAGAGGCAGAACCTTTACATTAATTCCTTCTTCGAGGATCAGATCAATCCCGCGCATTGAAGCCTTGATCCCAGCCTGATCGCCATCATAAATGATTGTAATATTGTTGGTAAATCTTCTGATCAGCCTTATTTGATCGATGGTAAGGGAAGTTCCGGATGAAGCAACCACATTTTCGATGCCTGCCTGATGAAGTGATGTGACGTCGGTATATCCTTCGACCAGGTAACATTTATCTTGATTTATGATGGCCCTCTTTGCCTGGAAAATCCCATAAAGTACTCTGCTTTTGTGATATATCTCTGATTCTGGCGAGTTGATGTATTTGGCAACCGTTTTATCCTGGGATAGTGTTCTTCCTCCGAATGCAATGACCCTGCCTGAAACGCTTTGAATCGGAAACATAACCCGTCCGGCAAAACGATCCCGGATCCAATCGTCACGTTTGATGGTCAGTCCTGTTTTTTCGAGGTATTCCATCTTATATCCCTCTTTGAGGGCAGCATTAGTAAAGGAATCTTTCTCATCAGGGCAATAGCCCAATGCAAACTTTGTTATGATATCATCTCTTATGCCACGTTCCCTGAAATATGCCAGACCAATAATCCTCCCGGCATTTGTATCCCATAGCTGCTGCGTGAAATACTTCTGCGCAAATTCTGAAACGATCAACTGGCTTTCACGGTCATTGCGTTCCTGAACATCTTCAGGATTTTCTTCTCTTTCCTTAACTTCAATATTGTATTTTTTCGCAAGCCATTTTAAGGCTTCGATATATGAAAGATGCTCATGTTCCATGATAAAATTTACGGCAGAACCTCCTTTCCCGCAACCAAAGCACTTATAGATTCCTTTTGACTGGGAAACGCTGAATGAGGGAGTTTTTTCGTTATGAAAGGGGCATAATCCGATCAGATTGGTTCCTCGTCTTTTTAAGGTGACAAACTCGCCAATCACCTCCATAATTTCAGTGGCATCGAGTATCTGCTGAATTGTTGCCTGATCGATCATAAGGGCAAAGGTAAAGAAAAGGGATGAACGATGAGATATGAGTTATGAAGTCTTTGAACTCATATCTCATAACCCGGATCTCATAACTATTCTATTAGATCCATCTAAGTAATTTGAAATCCTGTCTGTTAGATAGTTTTGCATTCTTGGGGAATATCCTCAATCCGTAATTATAGGTGCCTGGTTTTGTAAGAGTGAGATTAAGAACGTAATGAGTTAAATCATTTTCGACTTTCTCAAAAATAAACTCGTATCTGTCCACAAAATCAGTATGATCATCTCCGGAGGCAATAATTATTTCAACGCCAATTTCATCCGGTGAAAGGCCTTTAATATCGAGCACAAGGCGCGAGGGGTAAGTTTGTCCCATTCTATAAGTATTGGTAATTCCGTCAGCCAGTTGAACATTTACCACTTCAATCTGATCCCATATTGATAATATTTTATTTTTCCATGCAGCAATCTCCCTTGCCTCAAAGTAATTATTCGCACAAATCCTTGAAGATCGTTTTGACAACGGCATGTAATACCTGTTAAAATAATCTTTCATCATTCTTTTGGTGGTGAAATGGGGGACAATTTCCGCAAAGGTGTTTTTTATAAAATCGATCCACAGAATCGGAATATTTTTTTCGTTCCTGTAATAATAAGCGGGGATTATTTCGTTTTCAAGCATACTGTATATTGCCTCGGCATCCAATTCATCCTGAAGTTCCTGGACGTCAAATGTCCGTTCAATCGGGAGAGCCCAGCCGGCATCTTTTTTATAGCCTTCAACCCACCATCCGTCCAATACCGAAAAGTGGAGAGTTCCGTTCATCACTCCTTTTTCTCCTGAAGTTCCTGAAGCTTCCAAAGGACGCGTGGGGGTATTCATCCAAATATCGCAACCCTGAACCAGCATTTTGGCAAGGTACATATCATAATTTTGGATAAACAGAATACGTCCTATGAATTCGGGACGTTTTGAAATATCGATGATGAATTTAATAAGATCCTGCCCAGCTTTATCCGCAGGGTGGGCTTTGCCGGCAAAAAGAAATTGAACCGGTCGATCAGGATTGTTTACAATCTTTGCAAGACGGTTGATATTTCGAAAAAGAAGGTGAGCGCGTTTATAAGTGGCAAAACGACGTGCAAATCCAATAGTTAAGGCTTTTGAATTCAATTTATTAATTACCTCTGAAATGAATTTCGGATTTTCATTTCGTTGAACATGGATATTGGTATATCTATCCTTAATGAAGGATATCAGGTTGTCGCGCAGCCTGGATTTAGTTTCCCAGATAATATGATCCGGAATTTTAAATATATTTTTCCATGTCCGTGATTCGGTTTCTTCATTGTAATCATGAATATCTTCTTCGGATTCATCGGTTTTAAGAAATTTCTCATGAATTATTTTCCATTCAGGGGAAGCCCATGTAGGGTAATGGACCCCATTTGTAACAAAATGAATGTTATCAAGTTCCTCCGGCAGGAATCCTTTATATAATTTGGAAAAAAGTCCTTTTGAAACATCTCCGTGCAATAAACTGACCCCGTTGATTTCCTGTGAAAGATTAGCGGCGAGGAAACTCATATTAAAATGATCTTCAGTATTTGAGGCTTTGCCCAAAGAGAGAAAATCTTCAATGCCGATTCCCATTATCTGGGCCATTTTGCCCATATATAGCTTAAACAGATCATCATGAAAAGAGTCATGACCAGCCGGGACAGGGGTATGAGTTGTGAACAGAGTGGAAGCCCTGACAATTTCTCTTGCTTCTGAAAATGAAAGTTTCGAATTTTCCATAAATAATCTGATCCTTTCAATTCCGATCAAAGCTGCATGTCCCTCGTTGCAATGGTAAATATCCGATTTAATGCCAATCTTTTCAAGAAGTCTTATTCCTCCGATGCCAAGAACCATTTCCTGTTTCAAACGGTTTTCATTATCGCCTCCATATAAATGGTGTGTAATAAATCGATCCGGATCCCGATTAGCTTCATAGTCAGTATCAAGAAGATAAAGCCTGACACTGCCAATATTTACGTACCATATATGAGCAAATACTGTTCTTCCCGGCATATCGATATCAACTGTAACCCAATCACCATTTGAATCCATTACAGGCTGAATCGCCAATTTGGAAAAATGCTCTGATTCGTATTGGGCTATCTGTTCTCCCTGCATCGATATTATTTGCTTAAAGTAACCGTAGCGGTATAAAAGTCCGATTCCGGTCATATCCACCTTGGAATCACTGGCTTCCTTAAGAAAATCGCCTGCAAGAATCCCTAAACCTCCCGAATAGATTTTAAGACTTGAATGCAGTCCAAACTCCATGCTGAAATAGGCAATTTTTGGACCACTTAATTTTTGACGTTCGTGAAGATATTTTTTAAGCTTGTTTTCAACCGATTTCATCCTTAAAATGAAAGATTCGTCCGATTTCAACTCATCGAACCGTTCCAGACTGGTTTCTTCAAGCAGAACGACAGGATTGTGCTCGCACTCTTCCCATATTCCAGGATCTATTTCACTGAATAGAGCCCTGGCTTCATCATTCCATGACCACCAAAGGTTTCGTGAAAGTTCTCTAAGCGGAATTAAACTGTCAGGAACATTTGACTCAACAATTATTTTTTTCCACGAGGGACCAGTATTTTCAGGTAGACTTATTTTATTATTTGCAAAATCCATTTTATAAGTTTAAATAAAATTCTGACTTATGTAATAAACACTTGATCAGATCATTAATAGAGTAATTTTAAAATTAGCTTTTAAATTATAAATATCAATTATTCCACTATTGACTCATGATTCTTTTAACGGAATTTTAATGTAAAGGCGTGTAAGCTCAATTCTCATTTTAATTATCGATTTTGATTTATTGCTTTTTTATTGGGCCAGTTCGTGCAGTTTTCTTTAGAACTGTTTTATGTGATACGGCTTTTTCCTTTTTTTGCGGGGTGGTTTTTTTACTCTTAATATTTATTTTATTTTCCTCTTTCCCCTTAATTTCTTTTTTGGTTGATTTTTCTTCAGCCTTTTCTTTTTGATCAATGATCTTCACTTCTGGCATGCTTTTGGTTATAAATGAATTAAGGCGGAAACTGAAATCACTCATTACATTCATATAGTTGATAAAAGCCTCGTATGGATTGCCATAAGGATTAAAAGATTTATGAACTTCTCCGTCAGAAAAGAACTTGGTACACATATAATAGAAGTGATCATTAGCCTGAAGATAGGTCCAGTCTTTAAGAATCCTTTTATCGGTGCAATCTTTGATTTTGTCTTTCATACGGTACAATTTATCAAAAGCTTCTTTCTGGAGATCATTGCCAAGCCATGCACTAAGGTCACGTTCCTCATCAGCCCAGGAAATTGGATGGGGAACATGAATTGCCGACACCGGTTGATATTTTTTAATCACCTCTGCGGGTGTGGCAAATTCGATCTCATGGGTTTTTAAAATATTGGAAGGGAGATGACGCATAAAGTCAAAAATACCTGTACTTTTTGGCTGAAGCTGCCCAAGTGTTTCATAATTGATGAAAATATTTACAACCTCTTCACTTTTAGGCAGACTTTTTATCCAGCCGGTATATTTATCAGCTGTCAGAGGAAATTCATTCCAGGCAGTGTTTGAAAACCTAAATGAGAGATCGTCGCTGAACCTGAAATTGCGCATTAACACCTTTAGCCTGGGATTCAGAGCATTACAATATAAATAGTTTGGACTTTTCCATCCAAGGATATGCTTGGCCCCCTCGGTGATAATCGCTTCATATCCCATCTTTTGTACCAGATCACCTATCTCATCCGAATAGATCAGCTCAGTATTTTTAAAAACAACAGGTTTCTGACCGAATAATTCTTCAATCAGATTATCATGAGAAATAACCTGCTCCTGAAACATCTGGCCATCAATAAGTGAAACAAGCGAATCTGCATAGGTCTCTGACAGAAACTCAACACATCCGGTCTTAGCCAGTTCAGCAAATGAAGTGATCACTTCAGGATAATATAATTTTAATTGGTCAATAACAACTCCTGATAATGAAAAAGCAATCCTGAATTTCCCTTTATGTTTTTTGATCTGTTCAAGAATGGTTTTATTGGCCGGCAAATAACAGTTATCAGCAATTTTCCTGATAATAGATTCGTTTGCATAATCATCATAATAATAATCATCTCTGCCAATATCGAAAAAGCGGTATTTCCGGTATCTGAATGGTTGATGAATCTGAAAGATAAGGCAAACCGATTTCATAGTTCCTGAGTTTTTAATTGGCCTAACATTGAGTTATATATTTCCAGCACAAGCGCTGCAGAATGTTTCCACTGAAGATTCCCAACCTCTTCACGTCCGTATTTCCTGAACATAGCCGAGAGTGCAGGGTATTCTAAGATTGCATATATTGCATCAGCCATAGCGTTGATATCCCAAAAATCAACTTTAATTGCATGAGTCAATATTTCTGCAACTCCCGATTGTTTCGATATGATAACCGGCACATTGCTCATAATTGCTTCTAAAGGCGAGATCCCAAAAGGTTCAGATACTGAGGGCATAACATAAACATCACTCATCCTTAACATTTCAAAAACATCGTCACCTTTAAGAAATCCCGTAAAATGGAACCTGTCTGATATGCCCAAACGTGCAGCTCGCCTGATCATTTTTTCAATCATATCACCAGTTCCGGCCATTACAAAATGAACTTTTTCAGTACGACGGATAACCTGGTAGGCTGCTTCAATAAAATATTCCGGTCCCTTCTGCATTGTAATCCTTCCCAGAAAAGTAACGATCTTATCAGGGAACCCCTTAACGCTTTCGCCATTTACCGGATGTTCTACTGGTTCAACTGCATTGTACACTGTTATTATTTTTGATGGATCAATCCCATATTTTTCTATTACTATATTACGTGTAAGATTACTGACAGTTATAATTTTATCAGCCATTTCCATCCCTTCACGTTCAATGGAATAGACCTGAGGATTCACGCTACCTCCGCTTCTGTCGAAATCCGTTGCATGTACATGAATTACAAGCGGTTTTCCGCTCACCCTTTTGGCGGCAATTCCTGCCGGATAGGCTAACCAGTCATGAGCATGAATGATATCAAAATCATATTCTCTGCCGATTTGCTCTGCTACGATGGCATAATTGTGGATCTCTTCCATCAGATTTGGACCGTATTTCCCTGAAAAATATAATTTCCCCTCGGAATCAGTCTGAATGAAATGTTTTTCAGATGATATCCTTTGTTCCGCGATTTTCCAGAATTCCTCAGGTGTGGTATAGGGGATCAGGTTCGATTCAACTTCAATGGATTCAAATTGCTTTTCCACATCTCTGAAGACTATATTTCTTTTTGTGAGGGATATATTGTTGGCGCCAATTATCTCTTTTACAGCAGAAACATCCTCGTCTCCATAAGTTTTTGGCACCACAAAAAGAATATCGACGTTCCCGAGCTGGGCAAAACCTTTTGTGAGACCATAACTGGCTGTCCCCAATCCTCCGCTTATATGAGGAGGAAACTCCCATCCAAACATTAAAACTTTCATTTATTGCTTATCTTATGTGAATAGTATATTCTTAGTAAACGGATTCCTTTTTCAAATCTTCAATTTTTTCAATCAATTTTAAAGTACTCAAAATACTGCCCACGTTCCATGCTTGAGAAATAGCTCCCTGTGCAGTGTAAGGAGGATTTCCTTCATACACTTCCGATAGGGTCCCTATGCAATTCATCTCCATTTCAACCTCAAATCCTTTAATAAGTTCCTTTACAAAATGTAAACCTCCGGCTTTGTGGATATCAAGGTAAGATTTGATGAAAGGATGAATCAGATAAGGATAAACACTTCCCTGGTGTGCTGCCGCTGCACGGTCTACAGGAGTGTCTTCAAACAATCCTTTATAATTTGGATTTGCAGGAGCCAGGGTGCGTAATCCTTTAGGTGTTAACAGCTCATCCCTTACCAGGCTTACGATCATTTTCTTCTGTTCCCGTAAAAGGGGAGAATATTCAAAACTTGTGGCAATTATCATATTGGGCCTTACAGACCAGTCAACGTGATTCCCATCAACGTAATCTGCAAGGTATTCTTGTTCATCGCTCCAGAAGGTATGAAGAAATGATTCGCCTATAAGGGAAGGCAAATCTTTCCATTCACTTGTGAAATTCTTGTCGTTTGAATCTTCGGCAAGCTCTAAGGCAAAACAAACGGCATTAAACCAGGCGGCATTGATCTCCACATTTAAGCCTCCCCGCTGTGTAACAGGTCTGCCATCAATATAAGCATCCATCCATGTAAGGGCCACTCCGTCCTGTTTGGCATAAATCAAGCCATCGTGCTGCATATGAATATTGTAATGCGTTCCTTTCCTGTAGTTCACAAGAATCTCTTTGAGGGCGGATCCGTAATTTGACCAGATCTCATCATTATTTTTAAAAGCTTTTAATTCCTGTAATGCTGCAAATACAAGAAGAGGTGCATCTGCTGCATCATAATCGGAAGGAATGCCTCTGTATTTTGGCAGTAATCCGTTTTTTAAACTTTTTAGATTAGCCTGAATTATTTCTTCATAAATTTCTGCCTTGCCCTGTGTAAGAAGCAATCCCGGAAGTGCGCTTAAAGTCTGCCTGGGTATCGACTCATACCATGGAAATCCTGCAATGATATCTTTCCCGTCCTTTCGTACCCAGATAAACTGCTGGGCGGCATTCAACAGACAATTAGTAAAGGAATTTCGTGGAATGTGTCGTTTCAATTCTACAGAATACTCGCTCTTGAAAGCCTTTGGAGCATGTTCTGTCGTTGAGGCGGAGAAGAAGATTTCTTCTCCCTTCTTAATAGACATTTCAAAATATCCCGGCACTAAAAGATCTTCCTGGTAATCATACCCTCTTGCCTGTTCTTTCATATATTCAATATTCAGATACCAGTCAGGAACAGGAACAAAATCCACCGCTTTTGAAAACTGCATGTAAAGTTCAGGATAACCTTCATACAACCTTATCTTGATCCCATTTTTTACAGGAATGTATTTCGAATTTGCCGCCATATTGACTTTACTCAGTTCATGCACATTCCGAAAAGCAAGAAAAGGTTTGAACCTCAGAATGGTGGGGCTGTGGGCATCTTCAAGGGTATATTTGACAATGACCTGGTTTTCATCTTCGACCAGCATCATAGTCTTTGTCAGTAACACTCCGCCAACTCTGTATGTCATTTTAGGAATTGTGTCAAATTCAAAATTCCGGATATACTTATGCCCTTTCGGTTCATAAAAATCTCCAGGGTATTTATGGATCCCAAGGTTAAACTGAGAATCATGCTGAATGACAGTTTCATCAAGAGAAGATAACAATACATGCTTTCCTCCGACCGGATCACTCAATTTTACGATCAGCAAACCATGATATTTGCGGGTATTGCAGCCGACAAGGGTACTTGATGAATATGCACCTGAGCGGTTCGTACGTAAATACTCACGCTGCAGAGAATATTCAAGATTAACCAGTTCGTTTTTATCAAATTTTAGATAACTCATGCGAATCCGATGTTTATTATAAACTGATATACAACATTTTACGTTTGTAACCCTATGAAACTGGATATATAAATAAATTTAACGAATATATTCCTTTATTAATCTATATTAGGGTAACTTTTTTAAATAAAATTCATGTAAAAATAATTCCAGGTCAAGAAAACTGAATTTGTCTTTCAATTGGGCAACCTTTTCTATTTGTTTTTCAATAAAAATTCTATACTCATCACTGTCCCGATTTAAAGGTTTATGGTCAAGTGCCTTCCTCAATTTCTCAATTTCAGAGGCTATTGACATATCTTCCTCAGTGATAAATACGGATGAAAACTTTTCTCTTATAAAATTGACAGCAATCTCATTCAGGTGAATCATATCGGAAGAATAAAACCGGTAATCGCGTAATTCATCGAGGACAATTTCATATGAGGGGAAATAAAAAATCCTTTTATCGGCAAAACGCCTGATTATTTCATCAACTGCAATAAGTAAAACAGATTTATTCAGCTGATTTTCATGTTCCCCGTCCTTCAGGTGTCTTAACGGACTCACTGTAAAAACGATATTCAAATCTGCATTCACATTATGAATTATATGAATCAGTTCAATCCATCGATTTACTATCCCATCGGGAGACAACCTGTAATGACGAAAATTCGTGGAGGGCAATTTATGACAGTTCGAAACGATTTGTCCGCTGCTTATATACTCATATACCATCGAAGTGCCAAAAGTGATAAAAAGTAAATTGCTTTCACGTAAGGTCTTGGACGCTTTGGTAATGCGTTTGTTGATATTGGCAAGGCATTCCTCTTTGTTTGCATTTGAAAACCTGCTGTGATGATAAAAGCTGTTCCACATGTTGTTGGCATAAAACAAATCTGTTGCAGAAAATAGTTTCTCAGACAGTAGAATTTCGAGACTGTTGGCTATCGAATCCGGATTATATAATATACCGAATGGATTTATCTCAATGGGAAAACAAAGTTCATCCAATTTTGTTCCGACACTTTCAGCAAAACATGAGCCCATCATCATCGATTTCTGTCGATAACTCAATTTTATTTTGGACGCCTGTAATGCGACTTCAGTACTTAACTTGATCATTATTGACTATGCCTGTTCTGTAAATTGCTTCGAAAGGTAATCACTTTCCCAAATATAAGGATTTGTAAGCTTATGAAGAGGAATTATTTATCCTGATGAATGGAATCATTAGTTAAACAAACTTAACGCCGTTAAATATTAACTTATCATAAAGTCAAAAAAATACGTGGTAATTTTCTCCGTACTTTCTTCGCCCTCTCCTCGTACCAACTCCTATAACCATTAAATTCTGCAAATTTACATAATATTGACCAGTAATTGCTTGGATTGGTATTTAAAATGCAAAATTTTTCAATGATAATATTTCTGTACATATGATAATCCCGTAAATCATAATTTTCTTTGTCCCGATTAATCGGGATTCAGATGTTATGATTCCTTCCAAACAGTTACTCACGAATCGATATATTATGATTACAATGGGTATTAATGGCAATACGGACTTAACACGGACTTAACATGGAGCTAACACGGCGATGGAATTTCGGAGATATTGTTAAATGAGATCTTTTGAAAATTTATATTTTAAACATGACAAATCTCCATAGACTGTTGAATTTAATATGGGGGGATTTTTCTTGATTTTAATGAAAAAGCTTTTTTGCCCTGATAAAGTTCATGCGAGGGGCGGGACGGTTAATTTATTCTCATTTTTGGGACAAACTAAAATCTGCACCACCGGTTTCAATGTGCGTTTATTAAAAATTAATGGAAGCAAAATATAAATCTGAGAAAGAGGTGTTGATCTGTTAATGGTCATTCAAAATACTCTCTGTTTACAGGAATAACTTTTCACTTTCTAAAAATTTCTATCTTTGACTTCCGCTATAGTTTTAACTATGATCAAATTTATATTTCCTCTTTGCCTTTTACTGACAATTTATCTTACAGGATTTTGCCAGGATAAAAAACAACCTATTGATTATGTGAACGTTTTCACCGGTACTTCCAACTCCCGGTGGATGCTTTTTCCCGGGCCTACCATGCCTTTCGGAATGGTGAAGCTGAGCCCCGACAACCAGAAGACGGTCTGGAACGGGGGATATGAATACACCATCAGCAGCATATCTGGCTTCTCGCACCTTCATGCCATGAGCATAAGCGGGGTAAGCCTTATGCCCACTGTCGGCTCGAGGGCCTTGTATCCCGGTGAACCCGATGGCCCTTTTGACGGCATGTGGACAGCAGGATACCGCTCCCGGTTTGATAAAAGCACCGAAAAAGCTTCACCCGGCTATTATGCCGTAAAACTGCTGGATTACAATATACTGGCTGAATTAACTTCTACCACACGCTGCGGAATGCTCCAATTTACTTATCCTCAGTCTAATAATGCACATATCATTCTGGATTACGGCTTTGCCCCTGAGGAGAAATGTGAAATAAAAGAGGCTTATGCCAAAAAGACAGCAGACAGAGAGATAGAAGGATACATCAGCCAGTCTAACACTTATGTGAAGAATTTTACGGTTTATTATGTGATTCAGCTTGATAAGGATATTGAATCGATCGACGGATGGACTACTGACAATAAGGCAAATGTATCATCTCTTTATGGAACGGAATGGCGCAGGCCCCGGAAGAGGCAGAACAACATTACCGAATTCAGGGAAAAGGGCAGCTGCGGGATCGTGATGAATTTCAAAACCTCGAAAGGCGAGAAAGTGATCGTGCGCACAGGAATATCGTTTGTCAGCATCGAAAATGCACAGGCTGAATCTTAAGACCGAGATGGAGCCTTTCGGCTGGGACATGAAAGCCGTTGTTGAAAATGCCCGCAAAACCTGGAATAATTTGCTGGGCAGCATTGAAATCATGGATAACAACGAAAACAACAAAGAGAAATTTTATACCAATCTTTACCGTTCGTTCACGGCCAAGAGCATTTTCAGCGACGTGAACGGACAGTACAGGGATATGTGCGACAATGTACAGCAGCTCTCCGGAGGAGCGGATGCCGTGTACAGCTCCGACGGATTCTGGGGAGGACAGTGGGACCTTGCGCCTCTCTGGACGCTGGTGACCCCGAAATATGCGAGTTCATGGGTACATGCTTACCTTGAAATAGCGGATAAGCAGGGCTGGATACCTGAAGCCCCTACAGGACTGCATTATGCACCAATCATGGGGGCACAGCATCACAATTCGCTGATCATAAGTAGTTATCAAAAAGGAATCAGGGATTTTGATGCCGAAAAGGCGTTCCAGCACATCAAGCATGATTATACAACTCAGGGAATCAATCACCCATGCGGCGGCTTTGCTGGCAACAGGCAACTGCAGCCTTACATGGAACTGGGATATGTTCCCGATGAGGCGGGGCCGACATCCAATACAATGGAGTATGCTTACGACGACTGGGCTGAAGGGCAGTTTGCATTTGCCCTGAACCACAAAGAGGATTATGAGTATTTCAACAAACGGTCGCAGAACTACCGCAATATTTTCGATCCTAAAACCGGTTATGTAAGGCGAAAACACAAAGACGGCAGCTGGGTTGAGCCTTTCAATCCCTTCGCGGGAGGAACCCAGGGCGGATGGAACGGCCCCGGTTTTATGGAAGGCAATGCATGGGTATATACATTTTTTGTTCCCCATGATGTCCCGGGACTGATCAGCCTGCTGGGAAAGGATAAGTTTAATGAAAGGCTGGAAGAAGGATTTGAGAAGAATTATGTCGACCTGACAAACGAACCCAATCTTCAGGCGCCTTTTCTTTTCAATTATTCCGGAAAGCCCTGGCTTACGCAGAAATATACCCATTACATCATAGACAGCCTTTTCAATACTTCTCCCTATACAGGTTGGATCGGCGAGGAGGATGAGGGACAGATGGGATCCTATTTCGTGATGATGTCTCTGGGATTGTTTGAAATGGATGGAGGATGTTCCGTTAAGCCTTATTATGACCTTAGCTCGCCTCTTTTTGAAAAGGCAGTGATTCATCTCGATCCGAAATATTATCCAGGTAAAACATTTACCATAAAAACGGTAAACAGGTCAGATAAAAACATATATATCCAGTCGGTCAGGTTGAACGGAAAACCTTTGAACAGGCCTGTTATTTATCACAGTGATATTGTCAAAGGAGGCGAACTTGTTTTTGAACTTGGCCCTGAGCCAAATAAAAGCTGGGGCGTGAGAAAATGAAGGAATTAAAGAATGAAGGAATTAAGGAATATTAAGTTCTATTTTTAAGAACTAAAGTCAATTAGAATATTCGTGTAATTTGTTATAACTCGTGAATTGAAAATCAACGTAGTTAAATATAAAATTAGATTAAAGATGAAAAAGCACATTTTTTCAGTGTTAATGATCGGTATGGTTTTATTGTCCATACCTATTTTATCCTGCTCTAAAAGTGATCCCCGTAATGAACCTGAAAATGATTCACCGTCCCAAAAAATCCAGCCTCAGCTATTACAGGAATTTATGCCGGGATGGAACAACAAGACCTCCCAGGACGGATTGTGGAAGATCAACGGTCCTTGGCTTGCAACGGGAAGGAACCTGATGGATCCGGCCAATGTGACCTTTACAGAAACCTATCCTGGTGAAGCAAATAAAGGATTTATGTATTTCAAATCAGTAGCCGATACCATGAAAGGAGCGGAGGTTCAGACGTTATCTTCGTGTCCCTGTTACGGGTACGGATATTATGAGGTAAGGATGAAGCTGACCAATGTTGGTGATCCTGCAAATAATCGCGGTGTATGCGCTTCATTCTTCTGGAAGAAAAAAGATTATGCCCGGCAAGAATGGGATTATGAATTCCTGACCAACGGTTCGTGGATCACTTCTGAAAACGACGGCCAGGTTACCATGAATTATCACCTTGATGACGGACGCAGCAAGGTTCATTACTACAATCTGGGCTTTAATCCATCCAAAGAATTCCATCGCTACGGAATCCTCTGGCAGCCAAACCGCCTTGACTGGACTGTCGACGGGAAGATCGTATACAGTTTTGAAGATCCGGCAGTGGCAGGCGAGCCCGGTTATATCATGATGAATCAATGGACAGGAAATAAGAACTGGGGTGGACTGCCTCCAACAAAGGATGCCGTAACTATTTACGACTGGGTGAAGTTTTATCCGAATGTAACATCAGTGCCCAATGACGGAGAGGAGTGATTGATGTGCTCATGTGCTCATGTGCTGATCAGTTGATGTGCTGATCTGTTGATGTGCTGATAAGAAGAAGTTGCGAGCATAGATTAGCTGATCATTTAAAGAGCTAAAGTTTGGTCATAATAATTTATCCAGGAACTTCTCTTTATTCTTCCGGTCAAGAGGGAATGCCAGATTCTCCTGGATCAACATTTCATTGCCTTTTATTACATCAGAAAGCTGAAACCGGCCATATTTAATGGCGGCGAGAATTCTGCCGTATTTTAAGGCATAATTGACCGTAAAAAGAGTACTCCCATTTGTCTCACACTGGATCACAATAACAGCATTCGAGAGACCTGCCTGGATCCTGTCCCTTTCAATGAAATAATCCGGCAGGAATCCGGTACCGGTAAAATATTCTGATACCAGCACTCCACCGGTATCAATGATTCGATCAGAGAGCTTTTTATTCTCTTCAGGATAAACAGTATGAAGTCCGTGGGCAACTACAGCCGTAGTAAATCCTTTTGCTTTCAGGCATCCATGATGGGCCGCTGTATCACAGCCTTTTGCCAGTCCGCTAACAACATTAAAACCTTTTTTGGCGAAAAAACTTCCAAAATACCTTCCGTACTTCATTCCCTTCCGGTTTGGATATCTCGTTCCAATTACTGCAATTCCTGTGTGTTCATTCAGCATTTTGTAATTGCCTTTGAAATTCAGGATAATGGGGCAGTCTTCAATTTTCCTCAAAGATTTTGGAAAATCATCATCATAAAACGACAATATTTTAATCCCTGAGTTTTCTGATGTCTGACAAATTTTATTTCCCTCCATAACTGCACGGTTGAGGTCGTCTTCACTGAAAGAAGGAAGTTCAGGAATGATCATTCCCTTACAATCCAGGAGGGATTCTTTCAACTCATGATCATTTCGGATTATTTCATCTTTTAAAATATTACAGATTAAGAAAGCGGACTTTCTTTCCAAATTCCTAATTTGCAATATTTTAACTATTTGCTCCGTGCTCAGTCCCATGGAAAGATTATTCAGGGAAACTAATTCCTCCATTAGTCTGAAAATATACAACTTTTTTTAATGAATTTAAATATTAGAAGCAGAAGGTTGTAATTCAGGCATTTTGATCTTCAAAGATGACTTTTCTTTTAATGACCTTTTTTAATTTACTTTTGAACATTTTCTCCAAATAAAAATGATAATTTCGTAAAGGGTCCGGTATCTGTATACAGCCTCAATAACCCGATGTTTTTTAAGCTGATTAACCAGAAAAAATTAAATATGAAAGATTCCAATCTTCCAGATGGCAGACGCAGTTTTCTCCGCAAATCATGTATCGGAATTTCTGCTCTCGGAATTCTGCCGGGAGTGAATTTATACGGGGAACAGCCGGCTGAACGAAAAATCCGCATCGGAATTGTAGGAGGACGGTTTGGTGCAAGCTTCCAGTTTCATGAGCACCCGAACTGCACCGTAGAAGCGGTTAGTGACCTGATACCCACCCGCCGTGACTACCTGATGAAAGTGTATGGCTGCTCAAAAAGTTATGAGTCGCTTGAACTTCTTATCCGTGATCCTAAAGTAGAGGCAGTATTTATTGCAACACCGGCTCCAGATCATGTAAATCATGTGGTTGCCACACTTAAAGCGGGCAAAAATGTGTTGTCTGCTGTTCCTGCCGCCCTTACGATCGAGGATTGTTACAGGCTGAGGGATGCAGTAAAAAGTTCCGGTTTGACATATATGATGGCTGAAACAAGCTATTACAGACAGAACACCATTTCAGTACGCAAATTTTATCAAGAAGGACTCTTCGGAAATATATTCAGTGCCGCTGCGGAATACAATCATCCAGGACTCGAAAGCCTTTGGTTTGAAAACGGAAAACCTACATGGCGGCATGGACTTCCTCCATTGCTTTATCCCACTCATTGTACATCTTTTCTGATTTCGGTAACCGGAGAAAGGTTGACTCATGTAAGCGGCATAGGTTGGGGAGATAACAGTGATCTGCTGAAAAATAATTCTTACGATAATCCCTTTTGGAACGGAACGGCATTTTTCAAAACCAGCAGAGGCATTCCTTTCAGGGTGGAGGTAAACTGGAAGGGCGCTTTACGTAATGCTGAACGCGGAGAATGGAGAGGGGACAGGATGAGTTTCTTTTCTGCCATGACAGAGAGTGATGAACATACAATTGTTCGTTCAAATGGAACAATGGGAAAAGATGATGCCGGATTTAAAGTCAGCGAAAACACGGTTGAAACATATAAGCAGCCTAAATGGTGGCAGACCGAGATGTTGCCTGAATCTTTGAGACACAATTCCGGCCATGACGGCTCACACAGTTTCCTGACCCATGAATTCATTGATTCGCTTCTGAACAACCGCAAACCGACGGTGGATGTGTATGAAGCGATTGCTTATACCGCTCCCGGAATTATTGCACACCAATCGGCACTTAAAGATGGTGAGTATATGAAAATTCCCGATTTCGATAAATAATGATCAGAAAATGGAAAACAGAAGTGATAATTTTCTAAAAGAATACCAGTATTCCTGGAAAGATATGGGAGGCGGTGTTGTGCGCCAGGTTGCGGGCTATGACAAGGATATTATGCTGGTTAAGGTGAAATTTATGAAAGGAGCGATTGGAACAAACCATCAGCATTCTCACTCACAATCCTCTTTTGTTGCAAGCGGTGTGTTTGAGGTTTCCATTAATGGAGAGAAAAAGACTCTGCTTGCAGGGGACAGCTTCTATGTTGAACCCAATGCTTCTCATGGAGTAGTCTGCCTTGAGGAAGGAATGCTGATCGATGCCTTCAGTCCCGCAAGGGAGGATTTTTTATGATAATATTCCCACATAGGTATTCACCATTATCGTTTTTACTTACCCTGATACAAAGTCACAGGGTCAGGGGTATACGCTTAAATGTGGCCTGCTTGCCAGCGACAGCACAAAAAGGAAAAGAATTTCATTCTCAGCTGTTCAGAACGCAATCACTGTCCTGAATGAAAACTGGTGGAAATCCTATGAAAACTGAAAATAAAATTGAACAGATGGCAGACAGCATAAATACCGGTGATTTATATTTTTATCAATTGAGTAATACCCAATAGGGTAAAAATATTTTTATGGTCTGGCTGGGGAACCAGGTTCCGGGGAATATCACTGCAAAAAAGATTTATCAGAATATCAATCAATCATATCTCTTTCAGGAAGCCTATTCTGGTTGATTTGCTAAATGCAAAAGCTTATTCAATTGAAAATAGCAATTATGAACTGTACGGCGATTCCTGTTTTACAGTTAAGATTCCAATCTACGATTCACCTGTAATCATTACAGAAGACTCTGAGATTGACCTGAAACTCTTATAAGGAAATGATTTGGTGAGATCAAACTAATATTCAAAAAGAAATCAGATCAGCAATTCAGCGTAGTTATTTCCAGACTATCTTGTAAACAATTCCGGGTTTTAAAACCACCGGTTGGGTTCCCAGGGGCGTAACTCCATCTTCAGCGAATATAGTAATGGTTCCTTCAAATTTTACGACTCCGGGATCATCACCCAGTGGTGGAAGAACCGGTGGCAGTTTGATCAGCTGACGATCCGGTCCCGAATGCTGCTTCGGCTTCATATTCAGCGCCTCTGCCCGCACGATTGGCAGTCAGTAATACCCTCTTTTGAAGCCAGTATCCGAAAATTTGGTTTCTGTTTGACCTGTAAGAAGGTCCGGCACCATAAAGAACTCCAAGCACCCGGTCTTTTCGTGTCACCAGTCCCACAGCAAATATATTACGGTCCATTTCACAGCGTGCCGGAACAAGAAGACTTTCCTTACCGAAAGTATGCCCGTCATTTGAAAGGCTGAAGAATGTCTTGTCAACATCCTTTTGTGACAAGCCAACGTCACCTTTCTTATGAAGCGCCATCAGGTACCAGTCTTCTCCATTCACGGTAAATTTCTTAACATCATTTACCGCATGTTCGGTCTCAAGTGAAAGGCCGCCGAATTTAACTTCTGCAGGTGTTTTACCTTCAGCCCAATATTGTTTTCCCCGGTCTCTCCAGTTGGTAAAGTAAAGGGTGTATTTCCCCTTATCGTAAAGCAAAACATTTGCTCCGTTCAAATCTGCCCTGCCTTCTATAGGATACCCTGAGATATTGACTACATCAGTCTTTTTTGCATGATAAGGTTCAGGGGACCCGTTCCAGATCTTACCATCCGGGCTGTGAAAATAAACAGGCCAGTTCCTTCCAAGGGCATCAGGCCAGGCTGTTGCATACATCTGCAGTGAACCGTCTTCCAATTTTTGCACGTTCACATTGCAGACATGCACAAACTCACCGTTATGGATGACGGTGTGGCGGTCATAGAAATCAATAAAGTCAGGTGTTATCGCACTGTAAACCCTGTCGGTTCCGCTTTCTATGCCATCCCATGCCGCATAGAAAAACCTCCAGCCGTCTCCCTCTTCAACAGCACTCGGCGCATAAATATTGCGGAATACGCCTCCCATTCGAGGGGCAAGCAAAGGCATCCTGACATCAGGCATCCAGTGAAGCTTGTTTTCCTCCCATAGCTTCGGATCAAACGGTCCGGCTGAGAGTCCCTGAATCTCAACATATCCAAGCGGCGCCTGTCCGCCCTCCACACCTCCGACATCCTTAACGCCCGGAATAGGTGGAGGAACCGGTGTGACCGTAAAGGGAGCATTGTCCTGTGCAGCGAGACGAATAATGTTCAAACCTGCTAATAATGATAGAATTAAAAGATGTTTTAACAGTTTCATGGCGTAATCCAATTTGGTTGTATTAACAAAAATATAAATTATTTCCGGGTATTTCAGTTTCGGCCTGATTATTGTTCAGAAACCTCACTTTATCAAATGAAAATGATTTTTTTATTTATTACATCTTCGATTACTGTCTATTAATGAACGCTTCCAGTTCTTCAAGAAATGAATGCTGTGCCGGGTTCAACTTTTCCCTTGCTCTTTGAGGATCAAACCATTCTACCCGGTCTATTTCAGGGTACTCCTGAATTCTGCCCGTTTTTGGCGGCCATTCCAATTTAAAAGTATTGCTGGTGAAACGGCTGACATCGAAATCGCCTTCAATGGCAAAACCATGTACCACCTTCCCGCCTTTCTGAGTTACAGGATTCAATGTAATAAATTCGCCTGATATCGCTGTACCGGTTTCTTCATAAAATTCTCTCTTTGCGGCTTCCAGGGGCTCCTCATCGTCAAGAAATTCACCTTTTGGGATTGTCCAGAACCCCGCATCCTTTTTTACCCATAAGGGTCCTCCCGGATGTGCAAGCAAAACTTCAATCTTCCCCTCTGTTATTCTGTATAGCAATATTCCCGCACTCTTCTTCGACATAACTGTTTTTAAGGACCGATATTCCTTTTTTTCTTTGATAAGGATATTGAATTTTTAGTTTTATACTCCAAAAGCCTTTATTTCGTTACACTACAAGGTGCAAGTCATTCACCGGTACTCACATTGACGACTTTTCCTGTAAATCCTCCTGTTCCGTCAGATACAATGAAATGAATCGGATAGATACCTTTTTTAATTTCAGCAGGAATATCCCATTTGAAGATATTCTTTTTGAGTTTCCCGGGTTCTCCCGGCCAACGGTAAAATGTGGTTGGATAACCTTCCGGATCTGTTGCCTTGATTCTTATGGTGAGCCTCCTGCCCGGATCACATTTTATTATGCCGGTAGTGTCAGGTTGAGGTTCAAAACTTACCAGGGGCCTCTTATTGTCATTGATCAGGAGGCCTTTCGGAATCACGGATGTATAACTTCCGGGATTGTGAGGATAATCAGCCTGTGTTTCCCCTTCCTCAGGCCAGTAAAAGTTGAGAAAGATGGGATTGCTTGGAAGTTCGGTACCGTTAGTGACATAAAAAATAATCGGAATCCTTCCCTTTGGAAGTTTCGGATCATACTTTACCAATACCAGAAAACTGCCTTTATCCCTCCCTTTTGTTATTTTAACATTTCTTTGTTCAGGATAGAGAACGTGAGCATGATAACTTAACGGTAGTCCGGTAAGATCGATGCTCTTTCTCAGATCTATCCCGACTTCCAGTGTCTCCCCCTCCTTGCCCCACACACGGATAATCGTTTTGTTTACAGATTTCAGCCTTTCATCTTCCTTTTGGTTGTCAACCAATTTTACTCCGCTTTTTTTAACGGTTATTCCTGTAAGCTCCATTACGGCTAACGGTGGAGGTATCTTCATCCTTTTTGCCAGATCGATCATAGTTTGTGCATGCAGTTTCTCATTGTATTCATGGTAAGGGATATTCGCCTTAAACCATCGGTTCGTGTAGAATTTATAATCTCCGGCCATGGAATAGACCGGCCTGTGACGAAGTTCGTTTTCATATGGAAGGGGCTTCCCTTTTTCATCAGTAAAAGGCAGGGCGGCACGAAATAAAGTTATCATTACCGGAGCGTACAATCCGTTGGTTTTAAGCAATTCCTTTGTCTGTCTGGGTATGCATTCTCCCGCATCGATCATTTTTTTAATGGCAAGCATCATACTGCCGGAATGTCCGATAGATTGAAAAGAATGAGCAAACAATCCGTCATATTCGTCGTACGCCTTTTCAGGATTGGTATCGTTGTAGCAAATAAAGGCAGGACTGGTTCTTACAATGTTGGCAAAGAAAAAATTGCGCTCTGTTATTTCATTGTTTCTTTGATCGTCAACAATATAGCGTCCCCGTGAAGTCAGTGATTCTGCCGTATAATTGACTCCGAAAATCTCAGGCAGTTTGATTGGCGCAAAACGTACCGCATGATGATACATGGGAGCGGTGAAATAGTTGTTTGCCGGTTTTAGTATTCCATCGCTGTGACCATAATCCAGGCTCATGTAACAATCATTCCACACCTCTTCCTTTGGCACTTTAAATATCGTCCGTTCGCTGTCACGACAGACCTCAACCGGACTGTTGTCCTTAAACCACAACCGCCATGCGGGATGCTTATAATACGGATTTTGTATGGATACCGTTGTATCTCCCGGGATCCGTGACGTGATAACCAGCTTCTCTCTTTCCTTTTTCACCAGTATCGGCCGGCAATCGAAAGTATATACTTTATATCCTTCCGGTAAATGTTTACTTATTTCCTGGGCGTCTGAGATAAAATATGTGCCGGAAAGAAGTAATATAATGACGAAGCAGATCATTCGGTGCAACAACCTTCTTATCAATCTCGCCATATTTCCATGCCCTGTTCCCATTGAACTTTCCCCATATGCTATCATTCGTGTAAATTCGTCTCCCGATAGCTATCGGGATCGTGAAATTCGTAATTATTTCTTCCACTCCTCTTCCGTCCCTCTGAAATATATCGCAGTCGTTCTTATCGGCAAGTCAACTGTAACCTCTTTCGCATCTTTTGCCACAACCTTATCATTGTAAACATCATACAGGTTCACCGGCTCCGGGAAGCTCAGCGTTCTTTTTCCTCCTCTGGCCGTGTTAATGCTGATAAACGATTTGTTCATATAAAGCCCGTCGTCGGTGTCGTCATAAATGTTGATTTCTGCCTTCGCTGCGATAGCTCTCAGCAATTGGTACGACAACTTTGTTGAAGCAGTATACCAGGTCTGTACGCCTTTGATATCCTTATAAACCAGCCCCGGAAGGTCAAATCCGTAAAGCGTTCCAAGCGTCTGTGCCGAATTGTCATCGGCTACCATAACAGGCCCGATCTTGTAATAAGTTCCGTAAATATATCCTTCCGGCAGGGAAGGCAGCATTTTGTGTCCCTCATCATTGATCTCCACCTGAAGAGGCGATTTATCCCTCAGCATCTTCAGCTTTATCCCTGTAAGCCTTTCACAGTTTGATTCATCCGCCTTATCCGTCATCAGTCCCGGTGCATAAACCCAGACTATCGCTTTCGTTCCTCCCTGTTGCAATTTGCTGATCTCATTCTTTACATTATCCGTTACATGAAGGAGGTTCAGCATCACGTACATTTTATACTTTTTCGTCTTTCCAATATCGTCTGCCATGATCCAGTCAACCGGCGTTCCCATCTTTCCGAATTCCCTCGGCTGTTCAAGGATCCACGAATTGTAGAGATCGCTTCCCATCCCAAGGTAAAGAAGGCTCTTCTCCTCCACAACAACCGCGACATCTGCCACAGATTCACGGTCGAAATTCACACTCTTCGATCCGATCTCGTTCAGCTTTGTGATCATTTTCATTGCCTCAGGCGAATCATACCAGCCCCCTTCCATATCAAACCACCATCCTGCCGCTCCGTTTGCGATCTGTGCCGCCAAGCTGTCGTTTCTGCTGATTAAGGGTGGTCTGAAAATCACGCGGGCCTGTCCATCCTTCAACCCATTTCCATTCAGGCGTAAGGTAGGTGTAATAGTCGTTCTCGTCCCACCAAAGCTTTCCGGCAAGCTCAATTGAGCGTACGGGTGTGCGGTAGGAGCTGTATCCCCATCCCGGTTCGCGAAACCAGTATCCTGAGGGTGCTGTCAGAAAGTCGATGTCCTTACAGTTCAGAAGGCTCCGTGTGGCGCAGTATCCCTTATCGTTGGCTCCAAGTATATACCCGTAAAACGCTCCCGTAAAGGCATTGCCCTTCGTCTCATCCTTAACGACATGGCAGAAGTAGCCAATCGTTTCAGCAATCATCTCGCTCTCAAAATTCCAGCAGTCGATCACATTCTGGCTCTTTGCCGGATCATACATAAGGAACAGCGTATTGGTCTGCCTCTCCTTCTTCGAAACGATCTTTGCATTCTCAAAGGTCACCGTATCGTTATGCCAGGCCGTGCGAAGACTTGCAACTGTGCCGTATTTCTTTTCCAGCCATTTGCGGAAAGCCTTTGTCTGGGGCATACTGTAATCGAGGAACTCCTCCTGCGGGGCATTGAAAAACCAATTGTAATAACAGTAGTAATACCATTCGTCGGTTCCGCCTGAGGCGAGGTGATAGCCCACGATTTGCCCTCCCCAGGGCTGTTTCTTCACATGCCTGATCAGCATTCGGATGCAGTATTCGGTGTCTTTGCGCCATTTATCAGATGCCCATGAAGGAAGTGTTGTTCCCTGCGGCCAGCCTCTTGTGGGTTTGAATTTAACTCCGTCATGATAGACCATCAGTTCGTCAGGATTCTCCTTCATCCACCAGTCGGGGGCAAAGAGATAAACACGCGGAAAGATCAGCGCTTTTGGGTTCGCCCGGAGGATAAACTTTACAATCGAGTCGAAAGCGCGAAATTAAACGAATCGCGGCTTACCCACACCATATCCTTTCCGCCTCTTTTGCTTACCGAATGAAGCGAAGTTTCAAACGATACAAACGGCACCCCCGCCTTGCCGAATTCCCTGAAATAACGCTCCTGCGGACGGTAGGTCATATAGGTCATCCCCGCATTGGGCTGGCCGTTCACTATCAGCGTCGGCATTCCCATCCAGTTCTGAACCTTAACAACATTCTCCTGAGCATTAGCACAAACTACTGTGATTATCAGGCTGAAAATAAGGGCAGTTAGTCTCTTCATCTTTTTATCAATCAATGAGTAAAGGTAACATTTTTTACTCAGAATGCTTAATAAAACCATTGAATAAAAATTTCAGCACATAACCATCCCAAAACTTCGGGATCACCACATCAGCACATCTATTAATCGTCAATTATCAATTGTCAATTTTTAAAATCTTTTCTCTTCATTTTATATTTTGTAAACAATATATTCTTAACTTGGCATGACTAATAATAACTTTTTTTGCACCTATTTTATTTGATAATCAAACCCGTGTTTAAATACTCAATAATTTATGCTTATTGACAATAAAAACTTTTAAATGATGATGGAAAGTCAGCTTTCTAACATTATCGGCGATATTAAAAAGGTTATCGAACAAGCCCGTTTGCTGGCTTACAAACAGGTAAACGCCCTTGCAGTGCTTTCAAATTTTGAAATTGGCCGTGTTATTGTTGAATATGAGCAGAAGGGTGAGAACCGCGCCCCGTATGGAAAAGAAACCCTAAAAGAGATCAGTAAGCAATTGACCCTGGAATTTGGAAATGGCTATTCGGTAGATAACCTCCAATTAATGAGGCTCTTTTATATCTGCTATTCATCAAAAATAAGTTATCAAAAATACGAGACACCGTCTCGTATTTTGCCGGGAGTTGAAAATGATCAGAATTACGAGACACTGTCTCGTAAATTGCCAGGAGACGAAAATGATCAGAATTCCGGGACACTGTCCCGGATTTTGAAGGGAAATACTTCAAATCCTTTCAAATTAAGCTGGTCACACTATGTTGAACTCATTAAAATGGAGGAAGCTGAACGCAACTTTTATGAAATTGAAGCCATAAACAACAACTGGTCAGTGCGCGAACTGCGCCGTCAATTTAATTCATCACTTTATGAAAGGCTGGCTTTAAGCAATGAAAAGGAACAGGTAAAAAACTCTCCTCACAGGGACAGATCATCGATAAGCCTTCCGACCTCATTAAACAAACCTATATCCTCGACTTTTTGGCTCTGAAAGATGAATCAGCTTATTCCGAATCTGATCTTGAACAGGCCATTATCGACAAAATAGAACGCTTTTTACTCGAACTGGGGAAAGGGTTCCTTTTTGAGGCCCGGCAAAAACGGATCAGTTTTGAAGGTGACGATTTTTATATCGACCTGGTTTTTTATAACCGCCTGCTTCGCTGTTTTGTGTTGATCGACCTCAAAATAGGAAAGCTTACCCATCAGGACATCGGCCAGATGCAGATGTACGTAAACTATTATGACCGGATGGTGCGGCAGAATACCGAGAACCCGACCCTGGGTATTATCCTGTGCAAGCAGACCAACAAAACCGTGGTGGAATTTACCCTGGGAGATGAACAGAAAAATATTTTCCCCCGCGAGTACAAATTGTATATTCCGGATAAGGAAGAACTTAAAAAGCAACTGGAACAATTCAACATCTGACTACCTGCGGATTTACGATTTTTTACCACATCAGCACATTACCTTATCAGCACATCATCATTGTCAACTGTTCCCGATGTTTCGGGATCAATTCTCAATTGCTTCCCGAATCAGCACATCAGCTCAATAGCATATCAGCACATTAGTCCCTCCTCCCCGCCAGCCTCTTCGCCGGCTTCCTCTACGATAAGGTCAACTCCAGCGTCCCCTTCTTCTTCGGCGCCTCTACCGCCCTCCTCGCCGCTATCCTTATGCTCATCTTCTACCTGACCCGAAAGAGATAATTAACCTGTAATTCGTAATTTTCTCCTCAGAATATCATCATCCCGAGACTTCGGGATCCCGATCTTTCCGGATCACTGCATCATAATTGTTAATTGTTCCAGATGTATCGGGATCAATTTTCTCTTTTGCGCTTGCAAAACTTGCAAAACTTGCAAAACTTGTTTTTTCTTGTTAACAAGATTAAACAAGTGAATCGCAAGTAAATTCAAATACAATTAAATTTACATGTGATTGATTGTCAATTGTTAATGATCAATTCTCAATTTTCTCTCGCGCTTGCAAAACTTGCAAAACTTGCAAAACTTGTTTTTTCTTGTTAACAAGATTAACAAGTGAATCGCAAGTAAATTCAAATACAATTAAATTTACATGTGATTGATTGTCAATTGTTAATGATCAATTCTCAATTTTCTCTCGCGCTTGCAAAACTTGCAAAACTTGTTTGTTCTTGTATACAAGATTAAACAAGCGAATTGCAAGTAAATTCAAAATTTTTGCCTATACTATTGCAGCATGTTTAATTTTTAAATATGCTGTTATGAAAAATTCTTTAAATGAATCGGTTTTAAACGGGGCTGTTGCCCTGAACGGTGTCCTTGGCAAATTTATCTGCCGCATGTCTTCTCTTGTCTCTTCATCAAAGCCGGTATCGGCTGAGTTGAACGAAAACGAATGGTTTACTCATCACCAGGCCCTGGCTGATTATCTTCACTGCAGTGTCCGTACAGTGAAAATCTACAAAAAACGGGGCGACATTCCCTTTATCATGGTCAACGGCCGTTCCTGGTCTAAAAAATCCGACGTCGAAAGGGCGATTGAATTGAATCCGTCGCTTAACGCTCTTTTCAACGCGAAAGCCAGACCCCTGCGCGACCCGATGATGACGATCCGCAAAATTGTGAAAGTTAACCGGAACTGGTCGTTCCTCTTTGTCTGGTTCCAGGGATTCCGCTTCCAGATCTACATCCCCAACTCCCTTCTTGAAAACGAGCTTATTGTGGATGACTGCATCAAAAGCGCTGTCGCTTATCAGCACAGTATCAAACCCTTCAGGTATACGCCCGATTTCATCACCAAAATCCTGAATTAACCATTCCCGTAGGGGCGACCCTTGCGGTCGCCCTATAACGGTCATCCCGACCTGAAATAGGGCGACCGCAAGGGTCGCCCGTACAAATTGTCAATTGTCAATTATCAATTATCAATTGTTATGAATTACATCGAAATCATCCCCGAAGAATGCTCTTATTTTCATTCTCCGATATCTAATACCATCCCTTATTCCGTTCTGACTCTTTCGGAAATAGCAGACAAAATACGTTCCGGTACGCTAAAATCAGTGACCGACAAAATCCGCTCCGGTCAGTCGGATAAAAAAGAGGCTTTGCCTTACTTTACCCCTTCAGGTGTCTTTACCTCCCGCAACGATAATGATATTGTTTCTTATTCAGCCATCGTTGGCGTTGACCTTGACGATGTGGATATTAACCTGTCATCATTATTATTTAATGACAAATTTCTTAAACCCTGTTTTGTCTTTATCAGTCCTTCCGGCAACGGCATCAAGCTGTTTGTCCGGGTTAAAAATGCGGATGCCTCTTTTCACAAAGATTATTTTAACGCGGTGTCACTCTGGCTTTTTAAACAGTATAAGCTTCCCTGCGATCCTTCTTGCGTCAATATTTCCCGTGCCTGTTTTCTTTGTCATGACCCGAAAGCCTTTTATTCAGATTCAAAGTTCATTGATTCGGAAAGCCTTTTAAGCGTTATTCCGCCTAAACCGCCCGAACAGCCCGAATTCCTTTCCTACTTCAAAAAGCTCTACAGCTACTTTAATTATGAGCCGGAATTCAAAAAACATGAAGCCAATAAGCTTAATTATTGCCGGGCAATTCATGATCATGCGGTTAATGCCCTTCTAACCGCCGGATGGACGCAAACCGGTATCTTTTTTACAAGGCCGGGAACAGGCCACCCCAACAGCAAACATGCCACTTTCTCCGTACCACCGAATTGCAAAATATGGGTCTTTTACAACTTCTCAACCAAAGCGGCTCCTTTTCTTCCAAATAAAGGCTACACCGATGTCCAGGTTATCTCCTTGCTCGAATTTGACGGTGATTATTCAAAATGTGCCGAATACCTCTCCTTCAAATACGATTCTCAGATACTGACCGATTGGGGCCGAGACGCGTCACGCAACGAGAGAGACGCGTCACACAAAGAGAGAGACGCGATAAATCGCGTCTCTACAGATCCCTTGGACAACTATTTTAACCGCCGTGATTTCAAAACAGTTATTTCCGAAGGCATTCAATGCGAAGAGCGCCGCCGCATTGTCGGTTCATTCCTTTACGAGGATACCATCGCTCTTCTTTTTTCACGCACGAATTACGGCAAATCCATGCTGGCCCTGCAGTTTGGCTGCGCCGCTGCTACCGGTACCGACTTCGATTCCTGTGAAGCATTTAAAAATGAGTGTGAACCGATGAAAACGTTAATGATCGACCTGGAGCTTGATCACAAAACAATCGCGAAACGTCACAGGCTTTTTTTGGATCACCCTCATCCTTATGCTTCCAATTTCATCTTTCTTCATGAAAAACTGGAAAACAAAGTCCTGATTGGTTTCGATCTGCTTGAAAAAATAGAGTCTCTGGCCTCGCGCGAGAAACCAAAGCTGCTGATCATCGACAACATTTCAAAACTCCTGCCCGACGCTGTCCGTCCTGAAGTGGCCACAATGGTGATCACCATTTTAAACCGCATCCGGTACAACACCGGCTGTTCTATCCTTGTCATCGGCCATACCACCAAAGGTAATCCCAAATGTGCCATCCAGCCCAACGATTATTTCGGCTCTTCGATGATCCAGAACTTTTTCAGCGAACTGTTCTACCTGGATAAAACAAAGGATGACAACTTTTTCCTTTGCAATGTCAAGTCAAAAGACAAAGAGAGCTATGAAACCACCGTTCCTGTCCTTTCGCGTGGTGATCATTCCAGACTGGGTGTCGGATTTTCATTCTGTTATCTCTCTTCGATTGCAGATATCCAGCTCCCTTATTTCTTGAACAACCTAAAGTCCCACGGGCGAGGAATCTTTTAGAATACAAAGATGGTATTGATTTACTGCTCTCTCATGGTTGGTCTCAGCGCCGTTGTGCTGATTTAATCGGTGTTCATCATTCGGCCATTTCACGTCTCTATAAATCATAATGTATCTAAACATAACACAATATGAGCTCATACCTGTATACGTCACTTAAATCAACATTATATTATCTTTATAATTATATTAATATTAATTAATTACACCTTAATAAATAAATATTTTGCGCCACGTAACTCGCCACTTTTGCGCCACCTCATTTTACATATTATGTTTTTTATGTTTTATATAGTGGTGCGTTATTGGCGCATTTTACGCCTTATTTTTATCTTAATTGCATGTGTTTTATTGTTTTACTTCATATATGTTGCGTTGCACCTCACAGTCCTTCGCGCGCGCGCGTGAACGTTATGTTAATACTTTTTTTAACCTTATTTTCAATTAATAAACCTTAGTAACCATGGACGAAATATTTGATGTTATCCGTGCTTTCAATCACTTAAAAGATCAGGTTGAAACCCTTAATATCCGCCTGGACCGGCTTATAAAAAATCCCTCTGTTTTATTGACTAAGCGCATTGTTGATGAACAGGCCGCAGCCTCCTTGCTTAATCTCTCTGTTCGTGAACTTCAGCGAATCCGTAAAGAAGGCAAAATTCAATATATTGTTCATAAACGTCGGATTAATTACTCATTAAAAGCTATCAATCAATATATTGAGAAACATACTTGTTCTCCTTCTGAACCCTTCGACACGACAAAACACGCCAATACACGACAATAGCTTCATATTTAATCAGATAGCTCTTTTTTGATCTATCTTTACTATTGACAAAAGCGCCTCATGTTCTGATTTATGATTCATTTATGATTCATTGCCTCCGTTCCTGACCGCTAAAAGACAATTGATCCTGAAGCATCGGGAACAATTGACAATTCGTAATTCGTAATTCGTAATTAACTATGGGTACAATTAAACAAGGTATTCTTGGCGGGTTTTCCGGTAAAGTAGGTTCCGTGATCGGCGGTGTCTGGAAAGGCATCTCCTACATGCGCGGGATTGCTTTAAGCTATACCGATGCCAAATCGGATGCTCAGCTTGCTCACCGTCAGAAATTTGCCGTTGTTGGTCATTTCCTTCAGCCGCTCTCTGAATTTCTTCAGGAAAGCTTCAGGAATTATGCCGTCCGTATGACCGGTATAAACGCCGCGTTCAAATACAATTTCGCCAATGCCGTTACCGGCACTTATCCGAACCAGGCCATTGATTATCCCAATGCCCGCGTGGCCCAGGGTAATCTGCCGGCTCCTTTGAATGCGGTCGCTTCATCTACCGTTGCCGGGACCGTTAAATTCGACTGGGACGACAACTCCGGGGAACTGGGCGCCGATGCTGCCGATGAAACGATGATTGTTATTTACAATCCGGTTCAGAACCAGGCAGTAAACATCTCCGGTCTGGCGGAACGTGCGGACGGAACGCAAACGGTAACCGTTCCCGCTTCATTCAGCGGCGATCTGGTTCAGTGTTATCTTGCTTTTAAGCAAAATCCTGACAACGGAACCGAAATTTCCAACAGCGCCTTCGCCGGTGCCGTTACCGTGGCGTAGTAAATTGACAATTGACAATTGACAATTGACAATGAAGGGATGATATTTTTTTAATTATCAATCCCCAAGTTTCCAGAATATCAATTACCAACTTATCAAAAGTCTTATTTACGATCAAGATTAGAAACGGTTAATTGTCAATTGTCAATTATCAAGATTTTTAAAAACAGCCGGGCTGATTTGCCGAGGGACAACAGTCACAGAGACTTCAGCCCGCTGTTTAATCAAGACTAAAGGCTGTAGGCTAAAGCCTAAAGTTAAAAATCGGTTTCTTCCTTTAGTCTTTAGCCTTAAGCCTTCTTTAATTCGTTAATTATGAAAACTTTAAAACTCATTCTTATTCTGACTGCGATTTTCCTTTTGTTTTTTGCAGGTTGTGTGGTCAACATCATTGGCGATCAATCAGCCGCATGTGCAGACGCGATGAATCGCGTCTCTACAGATCAGCCTTCAACCTTAAAACTGATCGCTCTGGCAGCGCTTGCCGTCTACGAAGCTGTCGTCAGGATTGTTCCTTCCGTCGGCGACTACTCCGCCGTCTCCTGGATCATCAAATTCCTGAAAAAGGTCTCCGATACCCTCAATATCAAATCAAGCTAAAGGCTGTAGGCTAAAGGCTGTAGGGTAAGAAAACATTATTCATTTTGTCTCAACCTTAGTAACATGAGAATACCCATACAAACAGAACCTTATTCGCTTATTAATAAGGTAATAAGGTTAGATTTTTGGGGGAATGCAATTTTCTCTACTGAGGTTTAAAAAATGAAAATAAGGTTTTTTTAATCAGCACATCAGCACATCAGCACATCAGCACATCAGCACATCATTATTCTTTCATTCTTAATTCTTAATTCTTAATTAATTATGCGCTCAATCTGGAATCCCTCATTTTTAATCGCCGGTATTGAAATACCGGTTCAACTTATTCCGGCCGTTACGAAATCGAAAATCTCTTTTGAAACGGTCGACTCCCGTGACATGGCTAAAATCAAATATATCAAAACCAACGAATTGACCAATAAGCCTGTCCCTCTTCAATATATCGGCAAAGCCTATAATCATGACGGCTTTATTCAGCTCATTTCCCAGGAGCTTTACGACTCCTGTCTGCCGCCTGTCTCTAACCAGGTTATCTTTGATTATTTTATCCAGGCCTCTGATCTTCCCTTTGCCCATGTCGACTCTTTTTATAACGTCTTGCCTCAGTTTGGCGAGGAGTTAAATTATGCTTATGCACTCAAAATGCTCAAAGATCTGGATGTGATTGGCATTGGTCAGGCCACTTTTATGAACTGCTCAAATGTATTTGCCCTTCATCAGAAAGACAATCATCTGGTGGTTTACAAGCTTCGTTTTTGTGAACAGCTGCTCTCTCCCGATCCGGTGGCTCTGCCGTCTTTGCCGCCTGAGGACGACGTTGTCATGCTGGCTTTAAAAGACTTTGTCCTGGATAATCTGCTTCCGTTTGACCTTTCGGGGTTTAAGGACACTTTTAATGAAAATTTCATCGAAGCGATCTCCGACACCCTCAATATCACCAAAAGCGGATGATCAACGGCAAGGATTACCGCGCAGCGGTTCAACTATTGTAGATAATAACGCACCCATTTTTCAATTCCCCGTAGGGGATACACAATAACGGTCATTAAATTGTTTAACACCTACGGTGTAACAAATGGATTGGAAATCATTTATCTACAATAGTTTATGCCCTACGGGCAAAAAAACTTCAAATTCATACCATAAGACAAAGAATGCTCACCCAAAAAACCTATCAATGACGTAAAGTTAAATTTTGGAATGCTACTCCACAGGCAAATGAGCTTTTTTTAATCATCAATCGGCAATCATCAATTATATTCTTAATTCTTAATTATGCTGTTCTTATCCATTCATCGAGGTTCTCAAAAACTCCTTTCGCCTCATTTTAAAGAGTACGAATTCTTCAGCAGGTGTCCTGACTATAAAAAAAATGAACATCCTCTGGCTCAGCCTTTGGTCAGGGCCGCTGAAATAATCCGGGAATTTATGAATGAACCGGTTTACATTACAAGCACCTGGCGAACGGCAGAATGTAATAAAATCTCCGGCGGCGCTCCCGATTCGTATCATCTGTCCGGCAAAGCGGTTGACATGGTCTGTCCGTTGAAAATGAAAATATTAAATGATGCGGTGGCACAAAGAGGCTATCTCTATCACCTGTTACGGGTCGCCGGTATCAATGGATTTGGCTTAAATGACCGTTTTCTGCATATCGACTGCCGTTCGTACGGCTATATCTCCGATAAGGACTACGGCTCATATACCTTGTGGTACTATTGAAGGCTGAAGACTGAAGGCTAAAGGAAGAATTCTTTGGTGTTTTGGTGGCATAATTGACTTCGTCACGGTTATTGGGGATTCATGACATATAAATAAGGTAATAAGGTTGATATGTGCTGCGGAAAATTTTCTACTAAGGTTATAATATTGAAAATGAGGTTTATAAAGGCAACTTTGTACAATTATTAATTCATTCATCTTTTAATCCTTAAATCTTCCCGATAGCTATCGGGATACTAATTCAGACAATACAATGAAAAAATTAAATCAAATTCAGTTTCAATCTTACATTCAAGACTTTAATGTTAAAGATTTAGCTAAATGCTGCGGCCTTATCATTCTGAAAATCCTGCAGAAAGATGATTCTCCTGATTCTCTGGCATATTTAAAATATTGGCTTTGCAGGGTCGCTGGTCAGGCAAAACGTTTTATCAACAAAGAAAAACGTAAATTGACGTAGATACGTCCCGATATCTATCGGTATTGTGTCTTCATAGTCTATTCTATAAATAGGTTAAATCCCGAGCCGATTTTGTATCTTTATTTAGAAAATAAAAACAATTAGCATTCTTCAAACGTTTTAGAAGATCGAAGTCTAACCTTTAAAGAGGAATAAGTAATGAATACAAATTCTGCCAGTTCCGGGAAATTAGATCAGCTCTGTATAAATACAATCCGGTTTCTTTCAGTCGATGCGGTACAGAAAGCCAACAGCGGGCATCCCGGCCTGCCGTTAGGGGCTGCCCCAATGGCCTATGTTCTGTGGACGCGTTTCCTGCGGCATAATCCTGAAAATCCTAAATGGTTTAACAGAGACCGGTTTATTTTGTCGGCAGGCCATGGTTCGATGCTGTTGTACAGTCTGCTTCACTTAACCGGATATGATCTTTCGCTGGATCAGATTAAAGAATTCAGACAGTGGGGAAGTTTGACGCCAGGCCATCCCGAACGGGGACTCACCCCAGGGGTTGAAACAACTACCGGCCCCCTGGGCCAGGGATTCGGGAACGGAGTAGGGATGGCAATTGCCGAGGCCTACCTTTCAGCCCGTTACAACAGACCAAATTTTGATATCATTAGCCATTTCACATATGGTTTGGTAAGTGACGGCGATCTGATGGAAGGGGTGGGAAGCGAAGCTGCATCGCTTGCCGGACACCTGAAGCTTGGCAAACTGATTTATTTGTACGACAACAATCACATCACCCTTTCAGCTTCCACACAATTAGCCTTCACAGAAGATGTTGCGGAACGTTTTGAAGCCTACGGATGGCATACGCAATCGGTTAAGGATGGGAATGATATTAAAGCCATTGAAAATGCGATCCACCATGCACAAAAAGAAACGGACCGCCCCTCCCTTATCATAATCAGGACACATATCGGATACGGATCTCCCAACAAACAGGATACTTTTGAAGCACATGGTTCCCCCCTTGGGATTGAAGAGGTAAAACTGACGAAACAAAATCTGGGCTGGCCTGAAGAACCTCCCTTTTACATCCCGGAGGAAGCAGAATCTCATTTTCGGAAAGCTGTTGAAACGGGACGTCGTGAAGAGAATGAATGGAATTCGCTTTTCAGTGATTATGAGAAGGAATATCCCCTTCAGGCTAACGAGTTGAAAATGCTTATAAAAGATGAACTGCTTCCTGATCTTAGATCCATTTTACCACATTTCCCGGCTGATACGAAAGGAATAGCCACCCGTAAAGCATCATTTAAAACATTAGAAGCTGTCAACCAGCATCTTCCCGGATTGATTGGCGGATCTGCCGATTTAAATCCCTCCACCTACACTGAACTGAAAGGAGAAGGGGATTTCGATAATCCTTCAAGGGCGACAGGTGATATGCAGGGTTCAGCCGGCGGGGGATGGAGTTACAGGGGCCGAAATATTCAGTTTGGTGTCAGGGAACATGCTATGGGCGCAATCCTAAACGGATTAGCGGCACATGGCGGCATCACGCCTTATGGGGCTACTTTTCTGACTTTCTCGGATTATATGCGGCCAACGATCCGTCTTGCTTCATTGATGAGGCTGCATGTTATTTATGTTTTTACCCATGACAGTGTGGCTATGGGAGAGGATGGACCCACTCATCAGCCAATCGAACATCTTGCCAGTTTGAGGGCAATACCGGGATTAACAGTTATCAGACCCTGCGATGCCAATGAGACGGCCATTTCATGGCTTTATGCTTTGGAAAAGAAGACGGGACCGGTAGCTCTTATTTTTAGCCGTCAAAATATTCCGGTTCTCGATCGAACGGAATTTGCCCCTGAAGACGGACTTCTTCGCGGAGCCTATATTTTGGACAAAGAACCCGAAGAAAAACCCGAGTTAGTTCTTATCGCGAGCGGATCTGAAGTCTCGTTGATCGTATCAGCAAAACAAAAACTCCAGGAGAAAAAAATCTCTGTTCAGCTTGTTTCTATGCCGAGCTGGGAATTATTTGACGATCAGCCACGGGCTTACAGGGATCTTGTATTGCCGCCGGGGGTTCCGCGGCTTGCTGTTGAAGCAGGTTCAACGCAAGGGTGGAAGAAATATGTAAGTGACGTGGGAGATGTAATCGGAATTGATCATTTTGGCGCTTCAGCTCCCGGACCGATTCTTCTTCGTGAATTTGGCTTTACAGTAGAAGAGATTTGTTCAACTGCCACAACTTTATTGGAAAAGATTTAAAACTGAGAACTGAGAATGGAGAACGAAGAGCGGAGAATGGATGATTATAATAAATTATCACCCAATTCTTCTAAAAAGATTGGAATTGCTGCAGATCATGGCGGATTCGGATTAAAAGAAGAGCTGGTAAAAGAGCTAAGAGAATCAGGTTACGAAGTCATTGATTTTGGCAATGCAATTCTGAAAGAGGATGATGATTATCCTGATTATGTTATTCCTTTGGCACAGGCAGTAGCAAAAGGTGAAGTTGAAAGGGGTATTGCTGTCTGCGGGAGCGGTGTCGGGGCCTGTGTTGCATCGAATAAAGTCAGGGGAGTTCGTGCCTGTTTGATCAATGACACCTTTTCAGCTCACCAGGGAGTTGAAGACGACAATATGAACCTGATCTGCCTTGGGGGGCGAATAACCGGATTTTCTCTTGCAAAAGAACTTGTGAAAACGTTTCTGGAAGCCCGATTCAGCGGCCTTGAACGACATGTCAGGCGAACCGGGAAAGTAGCCGGACTTGAAAATCAGCCCTAAGGCAGGAGAGCAAAGACCAGAGAGTATCAGAGTTTAAATTTGACTTTACAATAATTTTTCCTAACTTATATGAAGCTTTAGACTATAGGCCTTTGTCTGCAGTAATCAGTGAATGGTAATGAGTACTTTATTTTATATAGAGAATTATTCGTTCAAGGAACATCCAATTGATTTTATAAAGCGAAAACTATGAATGAAAGAAACACACACAATCAATTTCTGTCTCCCTGGTGGAGACGAGGCGTACTTCTGATCATGATCGTGGAATTTGCAGTCCTTTTATGGGTCACTATGGGGAGCTTATACAGGAATTCGATGCCTCCTGTTCCCAAAGAGGTGATTGATTCTTCCGGTTCGGTTCTGTTCACACAAGAAGATATCCAATCGGGTCAGCAGGTATTTTTAAAAAGGGGATTGATGAATAATGGTACCATATGGGGACATGGCGCCTATCTTGGTCCGGATTTTTCGGCACAGTATCTTCACAATCTTGCGTTGACTGTAAGTGACTATCTGTCAAAAGAAGGTCATAGCGCCCCATATATGATAACAGATAAGCAATACCTTGCCGCATTAACGCATGATTTCTTATCTCAAAACAGATACGATACCGACACACACACTCTTCTTTTCACAGATTCCGAAAAGAAATCCTTTAAGGAACAAATCGGATACTGGAAAGACTATTTTCAGAATCCTGCATCCAACAGGGGTCTTTCGGGAACAGTGATCCCAGATGAGGAGGAGTTTGAACAGCTTACCGCATTTTTCGCCTGGTCAGCCTGGGCAAGTACAGCAAATATCCCCGGTAAAAATCACTCCTATACCAACAACTTTCCATATGAACCGTTGATTGGAAACGGGCCTTCGATTACAACAATCCTTTGGAGCGCTTTAAGCCTGATCACCCTCTTGGGAGGTATAGCTGTTATCCTGCTGTTCTTTGGCAGATTCGAGTACCTCGGATGGAAGCGTGAGGAATTTCTGGTTCCTCCTCAGCTAATACCAGGTGAGCCGACTGCCATTGAGCGGGCTTCACTTAAATTCTTTGTGGTTGCCATCGTTATCCTTCTGATACAGACACTTGCAGGGGGAGCCTTAGCCCATTATTTTGCTGATCCCAAAGGATTCCACGTATTCGACCTGTCAAAAATACTTCCAACCAACATCCTGAGATCATGGCATTTACAGACAGGAATACTTTGGATCGCAACGGCTTACATTGCAGGCGGGCTGTTTATCTCCTCATTGCTCTCAAAGAAAGTACCGAAACTTCAGGTTCCCCTGATTAATTTCCTGTTCATTGCCCTTGCCTTATTGGTATTTGGGAGCCTTTTCGGCGAGTATGCAGGAGTAGAAAACATCATTAAGAAGGTATGGTTTTGGTTTGGTAACCAGGGATGGGAATATCTTGAGATTGGCCGTGCATGGCAGATTCTGATGGCAGTTGGTCTTGTTATCTGGGTTTTCCTGTTGTTCAGGACGATCCGGCCTTCGCCTCAGGAGCACGAAGACCGTGAATTGAAAACCTTGTTCCTGCTTGGAGCATTTGCCATTCCATTTTTCTATCTCCCTGCATTTTTCTTTGGATCGACAACCAACTATTCAACAGTGGATACATGGCGGTTTTGGATCATACATCTCTGGGTTGAAGGATTCTTTGAAGTATTTGCCACAATTATGGTAGCCGTCATGTTTTATAAGCTGGGTCTGGTAACAAGGAAAACAGCAACCCGTCTTATCTATCTTGATGCCATTTTGTTTCTCGGCGCCGGGATACTGGGAACGGGGCATCACTGGTACTGGACGGGACAATCAACCGTATCAATGGCAATTTCAGCCTCTTTCTCTGCCATGGAGGTGGTTCCGCTTGTTCTCCTTACTCTTGAAGCTTCTGATTTTTCAAGGTTGATGAGATCGGGTAATGATAAAGATGGCAAAAGCCTTCCCTTCCCTCATAAATGGTCCTTTTATTTTCTTATAGCTGTTGGTGTATGGAATTTTATCGGTGCAGGAGTTTTCGGTTTTCTGATCAATCTTCCGGTTATCAGCTATTTCGAAGTGGGAACCAATTTAACACCCAACCACGGTCATGCCGCTTTAATGGGTGTCTTCGGAATGCTCGGTCTTGCAATGCTCGTTTTTGCCTTACGGCAAGTTTCATCTGAAGAACACTGGAAAAGGATCGAAAAATTCATCAGAATTTCATTTTGGGGACTTAATATAGGACTTGCCGGAATGGTAGTATTTCAATTGTTTCCCAGCGGAGTGCTTCAATTTATTGATGTAATCAAGCATGGATACTGGCATGCACGAAGTCTTGAATTTACGGGGCAGAATTATATGAGAAGCCTCGCCTGGCTTCGTTTTCCGGCTGATTTATTTTTTATCGTGGCAGGAGTTTTGCCTCTTCTGTATGCCACAATATTGACTTATTTTCATATGCTTCGGGCAGGAAACGTTTCTATGAAAATCGGATAATCCCATTTTATTTTCAGTGTATTTCTACTTAAAATGATATTTATTCCGACATATCGATTTAGATTCCCTTTACAAATCTATTTACAGTTATTTTAAGAAGAATAGAAAATTTACTTAAGATGACTTTTGTTGTCAGACCGGAAATAATTGATTATTTGAAAGTATGATCATCGGTTCCATCCTGTTTTTCGTTTCAAACATAAATATGAATTCTTTGTTTAATCTGAAAAAACCAAAATTATGGAAGAGCACATAGTAAGAATTTTGAATCTCGAACAGGTTACTCATGATGTAAGAAGATTCAGGGTTGAGAAACCCGATGGTTATTCGTTCATTCCAGGCCAGGCTACTGAGATTTCGGTCAATAAGCCGGAATTAAGGGATAAAAAAGGGCCATGGACATTTACTTGCCTGAACAGCGACCCATATCTTGAATTTACGATCAAAATTTATCCCGAGCGACACGGAAAAACCAATGAACTCGGTAAACTTAAGGTTGGGGATGAACTCATTATCAGGGACGTCTGGGGCACGATAGCTTACAAAGGAAAAGGAGTTTTTATTGCCGGAGGTGCAGGAGTTACACCCTTTATAGCCATTTTCAGGGATCTGGCATCCAGAAATGAAGTGAAAGGGAATAAGCTGCTTTTCGCCAACAGGACCAAAGAGGATATTATTAATGAAACAGAATTTCGCAGATTACTTGGCGCTGACTTTATTAACATCCTTTCAGATGAGAGAGCCGAAGGTTTTGATTTTGGGTTTGTAGATGAAAAGTTTCTGACCACTTACATCAGTGATTTTAATCAGAAATTCTATGTCTGCGGGCCTCCGCCAATGGTGAAAATTGTCCTTAATCACCTGAGTAATCTTGGAGTCTCTCCGGATTCAATCATTAAGGAAGATTAATGAAATGGCTGACCGCATAATCTGGACCATCGGACATTCGACACACAGTATCGATGAGTTTATCAGGATTCTTGAATCCTTTGATATAGATATAGTTGCTGATATTCAGAAGCTATCCCGGTTCAGGACATTATCCCACATTTTAATAAAGAATCATTGAATACATCTCTTGCTGAAAAGGGCATTGAGTATATCCATCTTGAAGGGCTTGGAGGACGAAGAAAAGTCAGAAAGGATTCTATAAATGACGGATGGGAGCATCCGGCCTTCAGAGGTTATGCGGACTATATGGAAACTGAACTCTTTCAGAAAATCGGCTGAAGAACTTGAAGGAATTGCCTCAGAAAAGAAGACTGTTTATATGTGTGCTGAAGCTTTGTGGTGGCGCTGTCACCGTTCCATGGTTTCTGACTGGCTAAAACTTAAGGGATGGAAAGTATTTCATATCATGGGTGCCGGGAAAAGCGAAGAACACCGGTATACACAACCGGCAAGAATAGTAAATGGGAATCTGCTGTACAGTAAAGAATAAAGACCAGAGAAAGGAGACAGGAGACAGGAGAACGGAAAAGGGAGAAAGCAGAACAAAAGATGAGAAAATAAAATAAGATTAATCATTCATCTATTCCGGAAATATTATTTCCGGATTTGTGATTAAACTGATTACATTAAAAACAAGCAAGAAATTGCATATTTATACAGTTAATATGTATATTTATTCAGTTGATCCGATTGGTTCAATACTAAATCAAACATAACTCAAACATAAATCAAACACGAGTGAGGTACTGACCTGTCTGGAATGCTTTTTTGCATAAATATTCATTTTAGATTAACATTTTAAATGTCATCTTTTCATAAATTAGCATGTTTTACTGTAACACCAGAATGCTGAAGTAAAAATACCATGATTGATTATCATTACGAAAACTGCCGCTTACTGTTTGTCGGCATTAATCCTCATGAAGGATCTGACAGCCGGGGAATCCCCTTCTCGAACAATAAAATGTTCTGGTATCTGCTTTCCAGGGCAGGGATAATCCATGAAAGTATTGACGATTTGAGGGATGACAAAAAGCTTAAGGAAATATATGACAAAAAATTCAATCCGATTTATCACCTTGGAATGGCGAACATTGTTGACAGACCTTCCAGGGATGTAAGTTTGTTAAAAAAGGGGGAGGAAGTGCCTGGTGTAATTCGATTGAACTCAATTATTCAGAACGTTAAACCCAGGGTTGTTTGTTTTGTCGGAAAGGTAACTTACCAGAAATTCAGCGGACTGAAAGATGTTGAATTTGGATGGCAGCCCGATCTTTATAATTCCAAAATATTTGTGATGCATTTTCCCCTAAGGGGAGAGGCCATCGTAAGGATCAATGAATTAAAGGAAATTGCAGGTTATGCTTTAACATAGCCAATTACGAATTACGAATTATGGAACAAAAGCAGAGAGCAAAGGACGAAAAAAACTCTTAGCTCTTTGCTTTTTGAGCCTCATTCATCATTCGTCCTTCGTAATTCTTAATTGTTTGCTATCTTAGCGGTCAGAAAATTGCTTTGATGGAAATAAAAATTGTAAATCATTCATCTAATTCCCTGCCTTCATACAGTACCGATCTGTCTGCAGGAATGGATTTGCGTGCCAATCTTGAAGAAGAGATTGTTCTTAAACCTTTTGAAAGGAAGCTTATCCCTACAGGATTATTTATTGAGCTTCCTGAAGGATTCGAAGCTCAGGTGCGTCCCAGAAGCGGCCTTGCCATAAAAAAAGGGATCACTGTTCTTAATTCGCCGGGAACAATAGATGCTGATTACCGTGGTGAAATAATGGTGATTTTAATTAACCTTTCGCAGGAAGATTTTATTATACGGCATGGCGAAAGAATTGCCCAGATGGTTATCGCATCACACGAAAAGGTTGAATGGAAAGCTGTAGTCGAACTGGAAGAAACTCTAAGGGGTGAAGGAGGATTTGGGCATACAGGCAAGCATTGACCTTGATTTACTTGATTTACTTGATTAAAGAATTAAGGCTAACGCTAAAGGTTAAAATCAGTTTCTTCCTTCAGCATTTAACCTCCAGCCTTTAGCCCATTTACATAAAATAGAATGATAATAACTCATCCGTTAGCTAATCCCGCATATGCGGGAGACGGCAAAGGATAAACAGAAATTTGCTAATAAATATAATGACAATAACTTACATACGATTCTCCGGTCTCCGTTCTTCGGTCTCCGTTTTACCTATCCTGATAATTTTTGTTTTAGGATCCGGTTTATTCAGTTCATGCAAGGTTTCCAGAAATATTTCTCCAAAAGTCGCTGTATCTCCGCCGGATACCACTCAAGAAATAAAGAATAATGATAAAAGTAACGAATTTGAATATTTATTCGTGGAAGGAATCAAACAGCGAACTTTAGGTAATCCGGACCAAGCTCTTAAAATTTTCTCCCACTGTCTCGAATTGGAGCCTAACTCTTCAGCAGCGTTATTTGAAATGGCCAATATACATGTTTCGAAAGGTGATTTTCAAAGCTCAATGCTGATGTGTGAGAAAGCTGTGTCAATAAGTCCTGACAATAAGTATTATCATGAACTGTTATTAAAAATATATATGCAGAATAAGCTTTTTGTTAAGGCTGCAAATGAATACGGCTCACTGATAAGATTGTATCCCGATAATCAGGAATATAAATTTCAGCAGGCTGTAACTCTTACAATGGGAGGTAAACTTACAGAGGCCCTTGATATTTACAATAAACTTGAGCAGAAATATGGCGTCACCGAAGCTATATCAGTAGGCAAACAGCAATTGTATCTTAAACAGGGGAATAAGCAAGCTGCTTATAACGAAATTGAAAAACTCATTAAACTTTATCCTGAAGAACCAAAATATTATGGTTTGATGGCAGATATGTACCTTGCGGATAAAAACAGGGAGAAAGCACTTGAATATTACAATAAAATACTGAAGATAGATCCTGATGAAGGATTTGTACATCTTTCACTGGCCAATTTTTATATGGAAAGCAAAGATTTCCCAAAAGCATATGAACATATAAAACTGGCTTTTAAAAATTCACAACTCGACTTTGAAACAAAGGCTCAAATGTTTCTTTTAATCTCCCAATCCGACGAATTAAAAATTACAGATGAGCAGGAACTCGAACTTATTAAAATACTCATCAACACCCATCCTGATGATGAAAGACCAAGAACATTGCTGGTGGATTATCTGATTAATCATAAAAAGACCGAAGAAGCAAGAAATCAAATGAATCTCGTTTTGGATATGAGGAAAGACAATTATCCATATTGGGAGAAACTGTTACTTATCGACAACGAGCTACAAGATTGGAAGACAATATGTCAGGATAGCAAAACTGCTCTGACTTATTTCCCCAATGAACCGGTAATTTATATTTTTAATGCTTTGGGACTTCTTCAATTAAAAAAATATGATGAAATACTCACCCTTCTTGATTCAGGGGAAGTCAAGGCAAAAAAAGATCCAAAAGTACTTTCCCAATTGTATACTTACAGGGCAGAAGCCTATTATAACCTGAAAAAATTTAAAGAAGCTTTTCAGACTTTTGACAAAATAGTCCATATTGATCCCCAAAATTATATGGCAATGAATAATTATGCCTACTATCTTTCATTACGAAATGAAAATCTTGATGAAGCAGAGAAATTAAGCGGCAAGGTCATCCAGGCTAATCCGGAAAATTCCACTTATCTTGATACATATGCCTGGGTACTTTTCAAGATGAAGGATTATAAAATGGCAAGATTTTACATGGAATCAGCAATTTCTAAAAATACAGAACAAAATCCTGTTCTTGTTGAGCATTACGGGGACATTCTCTTTTTTCTTGACGAAAAACAAAATGCAATGGGTCAATGGGAAAAATCGCTGAAAATGGGAAATGACTCAAAAGTACTGAAGCAAAAAATTGCAAAGGGGGTCTATATCGAAACCGAAGAATATTGAAGAAAGTGATCAGTAAACAGTAATCAGTGAAAGTGAACAGTGCTTTGTGCTATAAAGAATCATGAATCACGAATCACGAATTATGAGTTATGAATTAGACTATTAGCTAATCAGGCTTTAATTTTTACTGTTTACCATTTACTGTTCACTGATTACTGATTACTGAATTTATGATTACTGATTTATGAAGCGGTTCATTATTTTTATTTCCTGGATAATCCTTACAGTATTATTTATTGAAAGCTGTAAACAAGCCCAGATGGTTGTTGCTCCAAAAAAAATCAGACATCTAAGTGTAGGAAGAGTAACCCGTTTAGTCAGGGAAAATGCATTGAGATTTGAGACTTTAACCATCAGAAAGGCAAGCATTGAACTAAATAATAATGGAAAGGCCTCTTCTTTCAGAGCTGCCCTTAAAATTCGCCGTGACAGTATTATCCAGGTTTCTGCCCAAAAGATATCGATCCCTGTTGGAAAAATTGAACTTAATACTGATTCTTTCAGGATGGTCGATTATATGAATAAAGAAAATATCTATGGTTCATTGGATTACATCAGTAATCTGATCGGCATGGATATTGATTATAACATTCTTCAGTCAATTCTGACCGATCAGATTTTTTCACTGCATCAGGATACTAAAGAGAATGATTTTAAGGATTTTATTTGTCAAATAGAAGATGATCTTTACAAAATAACTACAATACGCGACCGCAAATTGAGAAAACTTACAAGAAATGAAAGCCGGTTCGAACGCTATCGAAACAGGAAAGAAGATGAAACTCTTATAAAACAGGATATTTATATAGATCCGGATAGCTTTGTTGTACGCAAATTAGTTTTGGATGATATGGCTTCCAATCGCTTAGCTCAATTTGAATATTCAAAATTCGAGAAAGTTGATAACCAATGGTTTCCCGGAATGATCACTATGCATTTCCAGGGTGATAAGAATATGTATCTTTCAATGGAATTTTCCAGAATAAGTCTGAACGATGAAAACAATTTCGGATTCTCCATTGCTCCAAAATACAAAAAAATAGTACTCAGTGATGAGTGAATACTTATTTATCCTTTGCAATCAGCTTTAGCTGACGGAACAAAAATGCAGGATAAATAAACATCCGGGTGATTGAAGATTAAAATATGAAAGAACAAAAAAATAAAGTTCAATATTGAAATTTAAATTTATGAGAAACTTTTAAACAAATTTTTTCATCTTATTACAGATTATTGATTACTTTTCACTGATTACTGTTGTACAGACGTGGCCCGCCGCGTCTCTATTGATTGCTGATTACTGATAACAGACTACTGATAACTTGTCATGTCCAAAATTTTTTATATTATAATAATTCTGTCACTCACTTCTTTGGAATTATCAGGTCAATCACTGAGTGAATTACGCAAACAAAAGGATAATACTACAGCTGAAATTGAATATATCGACAAACTTCTTAAAGAAACAAATGCAAGTGCCAAATCATCATTTAGCACATTGGCTATATTAGAAAATAAAATCAGACTTCAAACTCAGCTAATTGAAAATATCAACGTTGAAATCGATTTACTGGATGAAGCCGCTTATTTAAGCTCCCAAAAGGTTGATTCACTCAAGGCAGAACTGCAATCCGTTAAAGATAAATATGCTGGCATGATCCGTTACGCACAAAGAAACCAGGATATCAATAATCAATTGTTCTTTCTTCTTTCTTCCGATAATTTTAACCAGGCATATAAACGTTTTGCTTATTTAAGACAATATGCGTATTACAGGAGAAAGAAGGCAGAACAAATTGCCGAATTGAAGGATTCTCTTAGCAAACAGATCAGAGATTTAAATAATCGTAAAGCAGAAAAACAGAATCTGCTGTCTTCTAAAATAAAACAATCACAAGAGATAGAACAACAAAAGGTTAAACAAAAAGAATTTTATGCAGAACTTCAGCAAAAGGAGAAAGACCTTAAAAGGAAACTTGAAATTCAGCGTAAACAGGAAGCCCGCCTTCAAAGAGAAATAGAACGTGTCATTGCCGAAGAAGCCAAAAAAGCTGCAAAAAAATCCGCCGCAGGACCCGGAATGCCTTTGAGCAATGAAGAAAAAGCCCTTTCAGCAGATTTTTCAGATAATAAAGGAAGATTTCCATGGCCGGTCCAGCGTGGAGTGATAACCGATCACTTTGGAGAACATCCGCATCCTGTATTAAAGCACGTAATGATGCGAAATTCCGGAATTGATATTTCAACCCAAAGCAGTGAAAAAGCAAGAGCTATATTTAAAGGAGAAGTCAGTAAAGTAATTGCTATTCCGGGAGGTAACCTTGCTGTGATTATCCGACATGGCAATTATCTGACTGTTTATTCAAATCTCAGCGAGGTCTATGTAAAAGCAGGCCAAAAAGTTGATACAAATGAAAACATCGGGAAGATTTTTACTGACAAGGATGAGAACAATAAAACCGTCCTGAAATTCCAACTGTGGCACGAAAGTACCAAACTCAATCCTGAAGATTGGATTCAAAGTCAATAAGGTTATCAGTAAGAGGCTAAAGACTAAAGGCTATAGACTGTAGAATAAGAAAACCTTATTCATTTTGTCTCAACCTTAGTAACACGGAAATACCCACACAAACCGAACCTTATTCGCTTATTAATGAGGTAATAAGAATAATATTTTCGGGGATAACATTTTTTCTGCTTAAATTAAAAATCAAGATAAGGTTTTAAAACCGTGCCTTTCGAACCCTTTTTGCTACAATCTGCAGCCTGCAGCCTTATTTCTTCATTCTTTAATTCTTTAATTCTTCAATTTCCTCCAGCCTGCAGCCATTAGCCTTTAGCCTTTTTTCACTGATTACCTGATTACTTATCACATATTTTGTTGCCAAACGAAATTTTTTTCGTAAATTAATATATTAAAATCTTAAAAAGATGAGTATGACTTTAAATGATAAAATTCATGAATTTATCCTGAAAGGAATAAATGAAACCCCCTTCGAACCCAAACCAGACCCTTTCTGGCAAAACCTGAAAGAAACAGGTACTGAGCTGTGGCTGGACACGGGAGATATTGAAGAAGCAAAAAAAATCTGGTCTGCCGAGATGACGGCTCTTACAACAAATAACACTTTGCTTAACAAGGAAATACAAAAAGGTATTTATGATTTTTTTATCAGGGAGGCTCACAAAATTGTAAAACAACTCCCACTTAATGAGCAGGTAATCGAAATAGCTTTTATTCTCAATGCACGGCACGGCCTTAGATTGGCAAAAATATTCGGCGGATCTGTGAGCGTAGAACTTCATACTGACACCGCAAATGACTTTGATGCCATTGTTGATTATGGTAAACGTTATTTTAACATCTCTCCGGAACACTTTTTGGTAAAAGTCCCTTATACGGCAACCGGTTTGCTGGGTGCAAGGAAATTACGTCAGCTTGGAGTCAGGATCAACCTTACCCTCGAATTCAGTGCAAGGCAGAATGTTATGGTCTGCTGCAATTTCTCAGCCTAACTATTTAAATGTTTTCCTTGGGCGTCTGGGTGCCTATGTTAAAGACAATAAGCTCGGTGAACCCGAAGGTGTGGGTGAAAGAGCCGTTCTCTCTTCTCAAAAATGGGTCAGGGAATTAACATCTGAAAATAAGGAACCTTCGAAACTCATCGCAGCCAGTTTAAGAAATGCTCAACAATTGGAAAATCTGGCCGGAGTCAACGTATTTACCATGCCCGTTAAGGTCGCAGAGGAAGGAAAATCTAAATTAAGCGGAAAATTCAAATCAGCACTTAATAACATTTATCCGGTAAACTTTAATGATTCTGCCAAAGGAATAAATCTTGAAAAATTATGGGAAGTAACTCCCGGAGAAGTGTCTCTTGCAAAAAATCTTGCGGCGAATCTGCCCAAAAACGGTGATGAACTGATCAGACAAGCCCGCGATGCCGGATATGGAGATATGTTCCCCGCTTTAAGCCAACAGGACTATCAAACCATTTGGGATGATGGCAAGATCCCGAAGCATGAAAAATGGGATGAACGTATAAGAAAAGGTGAACTGGCAGTCGATACACTTCTGAATCTTGCAGGACTTGCAAGTTTTGCAGCCGATCAGGCCCAATTGGACGAAAGAATAAAAAAAGTAATCAGTAATCAGTGAATAGCAGAAAGTAATTGGCGATTTGTCCTTTGCCGTCTCCCTCATATGCGGGATTAGCTTTATCCTTTGCCGTCAGCTTTAGCTGACGGAACACTAATCACTCTTCATTGGCTACAGCTTATAGCCTATCGTCTATAACCTGTTCTCACTGTTCACTTTTTTCATCTCTCCGGTTAAATATAAATTGATTCTGTACAAATGCACATATTTAAATATATTTGCAAAGAGAAAACAGTCTGTAATCTAAAAAACCGTTTATTATTTACTGATTACTGGCTTTCGAATAAATATGGCTTTACAGAAAATATTTTCAAGTGAAATCAATCCTGCACGAGAAGGTATAAACAAATTTTCGGGTCTTGTCTGGTTTAAACCTGTCGCATTTATCATTGCAGCCGGATTATGGAGCTTTCTTTACTATTATAAGGAACAAGCATCGAATTTTATCATTTACAACTGGCTTCTCCTGCCCTATGAATCGAAATTTTCTGATTCGGTATGGTTCTTTTTTGATGTTGCGCAAAAGATATTTCTCCTTCTTATTCTTGTTATTTTTCTTGCCGGAATTGCCAGATCCTTTTTCTCTCCTGAAAAGACGCGCAAAAAACTGGAAGGAAAACCCCTTTTGGCAGGGAATGTACTTGCCGGATTACTGGGCATTGCAACCCCTTTTTGCTCCTGTTCAGCTATCCCGCTGTTTATAGGTTTCGTTGAAGCAGGTATACCGGTGGGCGTCACTTTCTCCTTCCTGATAGCTTCCCCAATGATCAATGAAGTGGCCGTCGTGATGCTTTTCAGCTTGTTTGGTTGGAAAGTAGGTATGATTTACATTCTTTCCGGATTGTCTATCGCCGTATTTTCAGGGTGGATTATTGGTAAACTCAAACTTCAAAGATGGATTCAGGATTGGGTTCTTAATTCAAATTCGGGGAATAACCTGTCAGAAAAACGAAAAACCGGTTTTGATGAAAGAATTTCTGCCGGAATTAATGCAGTAAAAGATATTCTTTCAAAAATCTGGATATATGTCCTTGCCGGTATCGCTGTGGGAGCATTGATTCATGGATACGTTCCCCAGGATTACTTCGCATCTGTTCTGAGTAAATCAGAATGGTATTCCGTTCCTTTATCTGTCCTCACAGGGATTCCCCTTTACTCCTGCTCCGCAGGAGCTGTTCCGATCGCTTACACTTTAATAGAAAAAGGTGTTCCCCTTGGCACAGCGCTTGCATTTATGATGGCAATTATTGGAGTATCTCTTCCCGAGCTCATCATCCTGAAAAAAGTTTTGAAAATCCAGTTTATCCTCACCTTTGTAGCTATTTTAATAACCGGGATTCTGATAGTGGGATACCTTTTCAATTTTCTGCTGTAAAGAAAATCAGGAGAAGTTACAATCCCATTTAAAGTTAAGCGATATTGACTTACCAATATCTTGGAATTTAATGTGCTATGCTGATGAGAAAAAATCCTATAAGTTATAAATCTACTGAAAAATGTTGCGTTTCTTCACCATCAGGCAAGTCTTTTAATCCAGGCAGATGATTTAATTGAATTGATCCTTCAATTGATAATTCATAAAAATCGATCAGGGTTAAAATACGCAATGAATAACCATAATACAGCTTTGTCAATTTTTTTTCTCATAGCAAGACTGTACCATGATACTACCATCTCCCTATTTATTGTACACTGACTTTACAATGTCTGTATAATTGCTGTACAATTTTAGTACAGTCAGTGTACAAACAGTGTACAGACAGTGTACAGACAACCCTGAGATGGTAGGGTCCTGATACGGTTAAGGAAACAGGAAATCATTGCCTGATCAAACCAGGCTGATGATCCGGTAAAGGGTGGAATAAAGGGGTCAACACTTCTAAGAACAAGTATGATATTTTGATTAAATGATATTGCTTTCATGGGAAATCAATCTTTAAGAGAATAAGGGTTTCAGAGAAGCAAATTTCAATATTATATTATTGAAACCCTGTAATAACCGAACTTTTTTCTTAATTCCTATTTATGCATTAATTTTATATAATAACTATACAATTTTTTAGATTTTAATAATACTTTTATCTTAAAAATTCATGATTTTATATGGATTATAATTTAATAAATATATATTTGTCAAAAATTAAAACGGGTTACTATGCAAAGGATTTCAAAGGATTTGGTTGGCGCTTCTGTATCTACTGTAATTCTTTCTGTATTGAACCAGGGAGACAGTTATGGTTATGAAATGATTCAGAAAGTAAAGGAATTTACCAACGGAGAGGTTGAATGGCATGAAGTAGGAATTTATCCTGTATTGAAAAAATTAGAAAACGAAGGAATGATCAGGTCGTACTGGAAAATGCTGGAGGGAGAACGTCCCAGAAAATATTATACCATACAGGAGCCTGGTAAGCAACAACTTGAGGACAATAAATATGAATGGAGCCTTGTGGAAAAGCTTTATAAAAAGCTTTGGAGCCTTTCATAAAACCAGCCGGTGAACAAAAATCAGCGATCAATATCTACTGATTACTGTTTATTGGCAAATAGCCAAAAAAATTTTTATTTTTACCCAATTAAACCGATTTGGTAATCTTTGTGGCATGAAAATTTTTGCCCTGTTTTTGAGTACCTATATTTTGTTCCTGATAACTTTACCATGTAAAGATGGGGATAATTGTGCTAACGATTTACATACAGGGCCAATCAGCCAAAATCATAATTCTGATATCCCTGATCATGCTGATGGTTGTTCTCCGTTTTGTGTTTGTTCCTGTTGCAATGTGACGGTTGTTGTGAACTCCTTTCATTTTGACAGTACCCCCTTTGAAATTCCTTATCAGGCAAATATTCCTCTTAAACAGGATTTTATTTCAAATTATATCCCTCACTTCTGGCAGCCGCCAAAAATAGGTTAACACCTCTTGTAATTAAAGAATGAAGGAATTAAAGAATAATATTCTTTAATTTTTAATTCCTTAATTATTTATCATTTTTTCATTTTTCTCATTGTGTGTTAACTTAATTATCTTTCCTGATGATTGAAAAAATTATTGGATTATCTCTTAAAAATAAGGTCGTTGTAGGATTTTTCATTTTGGCTTTGATAATCTGGGGACTCTTTTCCCTTTCCTCTCTTCCGATCGATGCTGTTCCTGATATTACCAACAACCAGGTACAGGTTATTTCAATTGCGCCGACACTGGCTGTACAGGAAGTGGAAAGATTTATAACTGCCCCGATTGAAGTATCAGTTGCCAACATCCCGGACGAAATTGAACTGCGTTCAATCTCGAGGCTGGGATTGTCAGTAGTAACGATTGTCTTTGAAGATCATGTTGATATTTATAAAGCCCGCATGCTTGTGAACGAGCGGCTTAAAGAGGCTGAGAGTCAGATTCCCAAAGGATTGACCGATCCTGAGCTGGCGCCGGTTTCAACCGGTCTTGGCGAAATATTCCAGTATGTACTTCAGACGAAGCCAGGATATGAAAATAAATATACAGCCATGGATCTGCGCACAGTGCAGGACTGGATCGTAAGGCGCGAAATGCTGGGAACGCCGGGTGTGGCGGATGTAAACAGTTATGGTGGTTATCTGAAACAATACGAAGTGGCTGTGAATCCGGAAAAATTACGCAGCATGAATCTCTCACTTACAGATATTTTCGATGCACTTGAAAAGAACAACGAAAATACCGGTGGGGCATATATCGATAAAAATCCCAATGCCTGGTTTATCAGGGGTATTGGTCTTGCCACATCACTTGAAGACATTGAGAAGATCGTAGTTAAAAATTCTTCACAGGGAATACCAGTACTGATACGCGATGTGGCTACTGTCCAGTATGGATACGCTCCACGTTACGGTGCTTTTGTAGTTGACACGGCAGAAGCTGTGGGAGGTGTTGTAATGATGCTGAAAGGAGCAAACGCCCACCAGGTGATCGATAATGTGAAAGAAAGAATAAAAATCATTCAGCAAAGCCTTCCGGAAGGAGTGGTCATAACACCCTACCTTGACCGTACTGATCTTGTCAACAGGGCAATAGGCACAGTATCGAAGAATCTGCTTGAAGGGGGACTGATCGTCGTGTTTGTGCTGGTTTTGCTTCTTGGCAATATAAGGGCCGGACTGGTTGTTGCCTCAGTCATTCCTCTTTCCATGCTTTTTGCCATATCCCTGATGAAAATATTCGGCGTGTCAGGAAACCTTATGAGTTTGGGGGCTATTGATTTCGGGCTGATCGTAGACGGAGCAGTGATAATTGTGGAAAGCGTAGTGCACAGGATCACAATGAGTAAACATCATAACCCTGGAATTGCTCCCTTGTCACGAAAACAGATGGATGAGGAAGTTTTTACCTCCTCAAAGCGAATGATGAATTCTGCCACTTTCGGACAAATCATCATTCTGATAGTTTATCTTCCCATTTTAACACTGGTTGGTATCGAAGGAAAGATGTTCAGACCGATGGCACAGGTGGTGAGTTTTGCTATTGTGGGAGCTATAATTCTTTCCCTGACCTATGTCCCGGTAGCATCGTCATTGTTTCTGAATAAAAAAACAAATAACACCGGCAGGATATCAGACAGAATTATAACAAAAATCCAAAATGCAATTGATCCTGTACTTAATCTTGCCTTAAAGAAAAAAATTGAGGTTATCATCTTGTCTTTCATCCTTTTCGCAGGCAGTGTCTGGGTATTTACTAATCTTGGAGGTGAATTTATACCTCAGCTCGAAGAAGGGGATCTGGCGGCAGGTGTGATGACCCTGCAGGGCGGATCATTGTCGCACACAATGGAGATGGTTGAAAAAGCCAATAAAATACTGCTTACCAACTTCCCAGAGGTGAAGAAAGCGGTATGCAAGATTGGATCTGCTGAAATTCCGACTGATCCGACACCAATGGAAACAGGAGATTACATTATCACCCTGAAAGATAAGAGTGAGTGGACATCAGCAAAGACCCGTGAAGAACTGATTCAAAAAATGGAAGAAAAACTCTCCGTTCTTGCGGGGGTTAAGTTTGAGTTCCAGCAGCCGATACAAATGCGGTTTAATGAATTAATGACAGGATCAAAGCAGGATGTAGCGATAAAAATATTCGGTGACAACCTTGATATACTTGCATCAAATGGAGCTAAAATTGAAAAACTTATCAGTTCGATCCCCGGAATTGAAGATATTAATGTTGAAAAGGTCACTGGACTTCCCCAAATCCAGATAGAATATAACCGCGACAGAATTGCACAATACGGTCTTAATATTGGCGATATCAATCGAATGGTAAAGACGGCTTTTGCCGGAAGCTCTGCAGGGGTTATTTATGAGGAAGAGAAAAGGTTCGATCTTGTTGTCCGCCTGGAAAAAGATTATCGCACAGGACTGGATAATGTCCGCAATCTTTATGTACCTCTTCCAAATGGAGGACAAATAACACTTGACCAGTTGGCAAATGTGAATATAAAGGCGGGTCCTGCCCAGGTATCCCGTGAAAACACAAAACGACGTGTAACAGTAGGCTTCAATGTCAGGGGACGTGATGTCCAAAGCATCGTTGACGAAGTTCGGGGAAAAATCAACAGCTCGCTGAAACTGCCACCTGGATATTTTGTCACGTATGGCGGGCAGTTTGAAAATCTGGAAGCAGCAAAAAAAAGACTGGCTGTTGCAGTTCCGATTGCATTACTCTTGATTTTTGTATTGCTTTTTCTTACATTTCATTCATTTAGGCAAACTTTGCTTATCTATTCCGCGGTCCCCCTTTCTGCAATAGGAGGAGTGTTTGCGCTTTGGATAAGGGATATGCATTTCAGCATTTCAGCAGGAATCGGCTTTATTGCCCTATTCGGCGTTGCAGTGCTTAACGGAATTGTGCTGATTTCCGAATTCAACCATTTGGAGAAGGAAGAGGGCATTACTGATATTTATGAGCGTGTACGAAAAGGAATTAAAACAAGAGTTCGTCCGGTAATTATGACTGCTTCAGTTGCTTCACTGGGATTTCTTCCTATGGCAATTTCTACTTCTGCCGGTGCAGAAGTACAAAAAGCCCTTGCCACTGTGGTTATCGGCGGGCTGATTTCAGCCACTTTGCTGACTCTGATTGTTCTTCCTGTACTATATGTTTTATTTTCACATAAACAACATGAATTAAAAAACACCGAAATTGATTTAAAAAACATACGACTATGAATCCACTATTTTTGGCAATAATTATCGGTTGTTGGGCTTTCTTTTTCCCAAATCTTCTTGTTGCAGAACAACCGGAAAAAACTGTTTTATCCCTGCAGGAGGCTATTCGTCTGGCAACGGAGAACAATCCCAACATACGCTCCTCAGTTCTTAAGTTAGATAAAGAGCGTGTCCTGAAAGGATCATCCTGGGATATCGGTAAGACGAACCTCGATTATGAATATGGACAAATGAATTCATTTCATGAAGACAATAAAATATCGGTTTCACAAACTCTCGCATTTCCTACTGTCTATACAAGTCAACATAAGCTGGCTAACGCCAGTGTTAAAAGCAGTGAAATTGATTTAGATGTAACACGTAATAAAATTACTAACGAGGTAAAAACCAACTGGTGGCAGCTTGTTTTTTTAAAGTCGAAATTGAGGCTGCTTCAATATCAGGATACCCTTTACATGGGATTTTCTAACGCGGCCTCGCGCAGGGCTGAAACAGGAGAAACCAATAAACTGGAAAAAATAAGCGCTGAATCACAAAGTCTTGAAATCAAAAACAAGATTAAACAGACAAAAGCTGATATTGACATTTACCTTACACGATTGAAGACATTGCTTAATACAAGCGAATCTCTTAACATTGCAGATTCAGTATTAATTAAGCTGGATCTTACAATTGCAACCGACACTCAGGCGATTGCTACAAATCCTTCATTAGCCTTTTCACGCAACCAGATCGTTGTCGCACAAATGGAATCAAAAGTTGAAAAGGCAAAACTTCTTCCTGATCTTACCTTTGGATATTTCAATCAATCGATTAATGGCACTGAGAATATTAATGGAATAGAACGTCATTTTTCTTCAGCTAACCGTTTTACAGGAATTAAGGCTGGAATCACAGTCCCCTTATGGTTTAAACCAAATAGCGCAAGGATCGAAGCTCTGAAGATTAACCGTGAGATAGCACAGAACAATGCAGAGTATTATAGAACAGCGCTGAAGGGAGAGTTTGAAGTTCTGCTCCAGGAATACGGAAAATATAAAGGTAGTATTGAATATTATGAACAGTCCGCACTGCCGCAGGCCGATTTAATTATAAGCCAGTCCACAAGAAGCTATAAGTTGGGGGATATAGATTATCACAAATACATTATGAGCCTCTCACAGGCGCTGCAGATAAAAAACGATTACCTGGAAACTTTGAACCATTACAACCAGTCAATTCTCGCCCTTGAATATTTAGTTGGAAAAACAAATTAAAAAAAATGGAAATGATTACTATAAACAAAAACTTAATTCTTGCATTTATACTTCCGGCTCTCATTTCGTGCAACATGGGCAGCGGAGCAAAAACACCGGAAGAAAAAGAAGCTGAAATATTACCCGACAATATCGTTGAACTCAACGCGGATCAGTTCAGGGTTGCCGGTGTAGAATACGGATCAATAGAATCAAAAAATATAAGCAATACCTTGAAGGTTAACGGATTGATCACTGTTCCGCCCAAAGATTTTGCTTCAGTATGCGCCCCCTTGGGAGGATTTGTTAAAAGCACAGATTTGGTCCAGGGCAGCCCTGTCAAAAAAGGCCAGATCCTGGCAATAATGGAAAACCCCGCTTTCATCGAACTTCAGCAAAGCTACCTCCAAAGCCGGAGCCGTCTTGAATATGCTGAAGGTGAATATAAGAGGCACAAGGAACTTTTTGATGAGGACGTTTACTCCGCTAAAAATCTTCAGGAGGTTAATGCCAATTACAAAAGCCTTAAAGCACAGGTAAAAGCTGAAGAACAAAAACTTTCCCTTATTGGCATTAAGGCCTCGGATCTGACGGAGGATAATATATCATCGGTGGTCTCAGTTACTTCACCGATCACCGGTTATATTAAAAAAGTCAATGTTAATATCGGCAAATTCGTTGATCCGCAGGATGTGATGTTTGAAATTATCAGTACTTCAAATCTCACTATCGAGCTCACGTTGTTTGAAAAAGATATCAGTAAGGTAGTCATTGGTCAGAATCTCACCTTTTCGCTTTCCAATGATGCTTTAAGCAAATACACAGCACAAATTACTCAGGTGGGAAAATCTGTTTCAGCAGACCGTACTGTGAAGGTCTATGCATCAGTCAGCCAACCTTCGGATAAAATTATAGCCGGGATGTTTGTAAATGCAGTAATTCAAACGGATACCAATCCGGTTGCTGCACTTCCCGAAGAATCCATTGTTCAGTTTGATGAAAAGGAATATATATTCGTTTATGAACGCGATAAACAGGAAAACGGCAAACCCTTCACCGAATTCAAAATGGTGGAAGTCAAAAAAGGTATTACCGATAACGGATTCACGCAAATCATTCTACCGGAAGGCTTCGATGTCAAAAATGCCAGAGTTGTGATAAAGGGAGCATATAACCTCATGGCAGCTAAGAAAAATGCGGGGGAAATGGCATGTTGAAATAGCTGATACATAAATTAATCAGGAACGTAAAAATAAAGTTGAAGGATGCATCATAGTGCAGGGAGAAGGAATGGAGCATAATCATCCACATTATACAGACAATATCAGTACCTCACTGAAAATAGGTATTGTAATCAATATTATTTTCATTGGAATTGAAATACTCTACGGTCTTCTTGCCCATTCCATGGCTTTGCTTGCCGATGCCGGTCACAATTTCAGCGATGTAATAACTTTGTTATTTGTCTGGTTCTCTATCCTTCTGTCACCGATTAAGCCAAATTACCGTTTTACATACGGATTAAGGCGTACAACCATTTTAAGTGCCCTGCTGAATACTTTGCTTCTGCTTGCAGGAGTTTATTTTATCATCTCCGGCGCTATTGAAAGATTCAAAGGAAATGTTGAAGTGCACAGTACGACTGTAATATTTGTTGCGCTTGCAGGTATCGCCGTCAACGGATTCACTGCCTGGCTTTTCATGAAAAGGAAAGATACCGACCTGAACATCAAAAGCGCATTTGTTCATTTTATAACGGATACTTATGTTTCTTTGGGAGTTGTAGTTGGGGGAATCATCATTGCACTGACTGGATACTTTTGGGTAGATTCCCTGGTTAGCTTACTTGTGGCAGGATTTATCCTGTACAATACCTATGATCTCCTTGTGGATTCGGTTAATCTTGCTTTGGATGCAGTCCCCCGGGACATTGATCTCTTAAAGATACAGGATTATCTTTTAAGTCATAAAGAGGTCAAATCCATCCACGACCTTCATGTTTGGGCTTTAAGCACTTCTGAAACCGCCCTGACTGTTCATCTTGTTACGGACAATGTTCCCAAAAGCAATTTTATTCAGGAATTGAACAGGTATCTATATGAAACCTTCAAAATAGGACATTGTACAATTCAGATTGAACATGAAGAACATAATCCCTGCGAAAGTTTCTGCAACGAGAGCGATTAATATTCTTTGAAATTCTGATCACTGATCACTGATCACTGTTTACTGCTCCTGCCGCTGCCACCTCCTGCTGACCACCTCGCTTTTAACTCCAATGGCAGAATACAATTGTAAACAAACCTGTTAACAGGAGTTTCTATGCCATATTTTTTCCCCAGTCTGACCACAGCCCCGTTCTGGTATTCAATCTCTGAAGGTTTTCCCTCCCATATATCTCTTGTCATTGAAGAGGTCGAGTCATAAGGGAAGCCGTCAATAGCAGCTAAAGTTCTGTCCACATAATCCGGATCAATATCAATCCCTGCCTTTTGTGACAGATTATATATCTCGGTCAGTAATTCACCCATCATAAGCCTCGTTTCCTTTAGCTCCATGACTTCACCATATGTTGAACGGGCAACAGCTATTAATCCTCCCGCACAAATGGCAATAAACTTTTTCCATAAATCAGCCTGAATATCGTCCGAAATCTTTGATCCTATTCCCGACCGGTCAAACATCTCCTTTATTCTTAAGACCCTTTCGGTTTTCTCATTGTTCATTTCCCCGAATACAATAAATGGATCAATCCCGAAATGGTTAATTATTCCCGGTGCTTCAATCTTGCTCATAATCCTGCACAAACCACCGATTACATGTTCACTGTCAATCTCTTCCATCAGTTCTTCTGCAGCCAGTACGCCGTTTTGCAAAGGAAGTATCACAGTTTCCTTATCCAAAATCGGCTTCAGTTCTTTGGCAATCTCCTTCACCTGCCAGGCTTTGACACCAAGAATTATCAGGTCTGCAATTCCTGCTTCCACCAAACTCTCGGTTGCTTTAGCCGGATAAACCTTAAAATTTCCCGAGATGCCTGTTATTCTTAATCCGTTTCTTTTAATCGCATTCAGGTGTTCTCCCCGCGCAATAAATGTTACATCATTTCCTCCAAGGGCAAGTTTTGCTCCAAAGTAACCTCCGACTGCCCCGGAACCAATAATAACTGCTTTCATATGATCTGGTATTACATTGTTATTTGTTCTCAATTGATCTGATCAGTGGCCGACTTGCCGGTCCGACCGGATGAACTCCGTTCGGACGGGTTTTCATTTTACGGACAGGTCTAAAATAATGAATTTCCTTTTATAAGTATTGATAATACTCAAATATTCCACTTCAGATATACAAACCGGAATCTTTAAATTCTCAAATCATCTCTGCCTTTAATTTGTTGTCTGACATTTGTAGCAAAACATCCATTCCTGTTTAAATACACTTTATCTACTCAGTCAAAAGTTAAAAAATCACAAAATAATCACTTCATATCAGAACATGTTTCAATCCTTAAACGTTTACTGAAAATTAAACTTTAAGGGTATGAAAAAGACAGTTTTTTATGTTCTCATTTTAATCTTCTCACTGGGAACACCATCTGCTCTTACTGCTAAATCACGGCATAAAACGGAATCTGGAAATGTTGCCATGCAGGAAAAAAAAGAAGTCAAAATATCTGAAGAAGAATTAAGCCAAATTGCAAAACGGGTAGAAGAAATTCGTCAAATGGACAGATCAAAACTGACGGCCGAAAAAAAGCGTGAGTTAAGACAAGAACTGCGGGAGTACAGAGAACGCTTTCACAGGGAAGGTTACAGACAAGGAGGAACAGTTATAATATTTGGCGGAGGCGGATTAGTCCTCATAATTGTATTGATTATACTTCTGGCATAGTTATTGAGAATGCCATCAATCCTCAAATCTCTTTATCAGGAAGTTTTATAGAATAACAATCCCGTTGAAATAGTACTGATGAATTATTGGAAATTAGTCAATGGAATCAAATTTTTAAGACAATAAAAATCAAATAGAATGAATACCATTTACAAAATAGCAGGGATACTGATTTTGAGTTTAGCTTCCTCCTGTGTAGGCCAGATGGCCGTTACAGCAGGGGACAACAGCGTCAGTTTTCAGGTGTTTTATGATGAGTTGGCTCCATACGGGGATTGGATGGATTATCCCAATTACGGGTATGTCTGGTTTCCCAATGCCGGGCTTGATTTCTTTCCTTATGAAACCGATGGTTATTGGGTAATGACCGTCTATGGCTGGACGTGGGTCTCTGATTATCCCTGGGGATGGGCTCCTTTCCATTACGGCCGCTGGGATTATGACGATACTATGGGTTGGTTTTGGATACCGGGTAATGAATGGGGACCCGCATGGGTTGTATGGCGAAGGTCTGACAATTATCTGGGCTGGGCTCCCATGAGACCCGGTATCAGCATCAGCCATAGCTTTAGCAGAGAATACACCCATATTGACCGCTGGTGCTTTGTTCGCGACAGATATTTCGGAAGACGCGACATGGACCATTATTATGTTCCCAGAGGAGATGAAGAATCTATTATTCGCAACTCTACAGTTATTAATAACACATATTACAATACGAGGCGTCATGCAACTTATGTTGCAGGTCCCCGTTTGGATGAAGTTCAGCGATTGACAGGAAGAAGAATTAGTGCAGTCACAGTCAGGGATCGTGACAAACCGGGCCATTCGATTGGAAGAAACCAATTATCCATATACCGGCCAGAGTTTTCAACCCCGGGAACAAGCACAGAAAGGCCGGCTCCTCCAAGAGTAACAAGGCCGCAGGAATTCAGGTCGTCGAGGGGAAGAGCAAATATCCCGCAAAACAGGACAGCTCCTTCACAAAGTATCCGTCGGCAGGAAATGCCTGCTCAACCCCAACGTCAATTTGAACCCGGAAGGCAACCGCAGAGTTCACAAAGAAACGAACCTCAACGGAATTCTGAGATCCAAAGACGACAATCAGAGAATTTTCGTTCTAATCAGCCCAGGGAAATTCGCCCTCAGGAACAGCCCCGCCAGAATGAAAGGCCGCAGAATAATCCCTATCGTCAGCAACAAATGGAACGAAGGGCTGCCCGGTCACAGCAGCATTTTGAGATACAGCAAAGAAGAGCAGGGATATCTCCTTCTGAAAATTACAGGGGAGAAAAGGGAAGGGGCAGAAGAAGATAATATAAATAGTTCCTGTGGATAGATCTTTCTGGCGGTTAAAACATTACTCAACCTCGATTGTTAAACTATAACACAATAAACCAGTTATAATTTGACAACCTTGAGGAAAACGATAATACTCAGCTGTCTTCTCCTGATCTGTAAGTTTGCTTCGGCAGGGCCGCCTTTTCTGACCGATGATCCTGACCCTGTGCCATTCAGACATTGGGAATATTATCTTTCTTCCCAGAATACGTTCAGCCAGTCATCCGGAATTTCAACCGGTACCCTGCCTCATGTTGAAATCAATTACGGAATCGTTCCTAATATGCAGGTTCACCTGCTTATGCCATTGAATTACACTTATTCTGATTCCCGGTTCAATGCCTGGGGTTATGCAAATACCGAAATGGGCATCAAATACCGTTTTGTGAAAGAAACCGACAAAATTCCGGAAATAGGGATGTTCCCGCTGATAGAAATTCCAACCATAAAAAACAGGCAGTTAAGCAGTGGACGGACACAGGTATATATTCCGGTTTGGATTCAGAAATCATGGAATAAACTGACTTCCTATGGCGGGGCCGGTTACTGGTTCAATCCCGGTAACGGAAATAAAAACTGGCTTTTTGCAGGTTGGCAGGCCCAATACTACTTCTCAAAATTCCTGACTCTTGGTACAGAAATCTATTACAACACTGCTGCTTCCAACTGACAGTTCTTCCTCTGTCGGATTTAACATAGGCGGGTTTCTGAATTTCAGCGAAAAGTTCCACTTTATCTTTTCCGCCGGTCACAGCATTATCCATGAAAGTATCACCACCGCATATGCCGGATTATACTGGACAATCTGATAAGCTTATCTCAAAATTCACAGAATTTTATCCTTCCGGAAATCTTGTAAAACGCCATCTTTTCTATCCCTCATAATCCTTTATTTCCTGTTAACATGTCCGTATCATCTTCATGATTTCTGTAATGTTTCTGTAATGTTTGTGTAATATTCGTGTAATAAATAATTACAAAAAGATTACATAAATCTTACACAAATATTACGTAAACAAAAGCGATGATATAAAGAAGGTATTTTAATGAAATGATTTTGTAAGGGCATAAAAGCACCATAGAAATAACCCTTTTACAGTTTGCAAATATTCAATATTTTATAGAAGTTTGTCTTTATTAGGCTAATCTGATTAATATAGTGAAAGATGATTAAAAATGTATTCACCTCGCTGATTCTGGCTTTTATTTTATCCGGGTGCAATTCAAGAGCTCCTGAGAAGTTCAATAAATATTACAGTGATCCCTATCCTAAGGAGAAGCTGAGCAAATTTGTTCAGTTGCCGGTCGGGGCGGTAAGGCCTGAGGGATGGCTGAAAAAACAGCTTGAGGCCTGGGCAGACGGGATTACAGGCCACCTGCAGGAATACAGGAGCGATGTATTTTCCAGGGTATGGGATGATCGTAAATTCAGACAAGAACATCCGGAACTTACCCAGGGTACGTGGTGGGCGTTTGAGCACCAGGCTTACTGGGCAGACGGGCTGTTTCAACTTGCCTACATCCTTAATGATCAGAGGCTGAAAGGAATTGCTGATGATTATGTCAATAGAGTGCTTGCAGGGCAAAGGCAGGATGGGTATTTTGGAGGATGGCCGGAAAAACCTTACAGCGATGAGGGGGATATGTACACCACCAGCCTGATTTCACAGGCTTTAATGTCTTATTATTCAGCCACTAATGATAAAAGAATCCTGACTGCTCTTCAAAGGGCCTTCCACCATATCTATGAGAATTGCAAACCAGTTCCTGATGAAAAGGGCAATCTTCCCAAAGCCTGGACAGGAGGATCATACGGCTGGCCCAGCGCTTCGCATATGATTTACCCGATCCTTTCGGTTTATGCCAAAACGGGAGATAAGGAATTATTCGACCTTGCTCAGCTGATCTTTAAAACAGGCCAGGAAGTTGTTTCTCATGGAAAAAGTATCAGGAGGTCCGATATCCAGGTCAGCCACCTTCTTACGAGCGGGAACACTTATTACGATCAGCACGGCGTTGATGCAACCGAAGTATCGAGAATACCGGCTATTAACTATCTTTTTACCGGCAATAAGGATTATCTGAATGCCAGCATTAAGGCGGTGGACAAGATTGAGCACCTGGCAGAGCAGGCACACGGAGGCCCTGTTTCGGATGAACAATTAAGAGAAACGGGCGCCGTAAACAATACGGAAATGTGTGACGAATCGACCTGGGATGCTACCAAACAAACGATGTTCGCCATCACGGGCGATGTTCATTATGCCGATGGTATTGAAAAGCTGGTCTTTAACATTGGGCCGGGCTCACGGAAACCTGACGGACGGGGAATACAGTATTACAGCGCTCCTAATCAGGTAGTCTGTTCAAGCGAATCTTACCGGGCGCCGCTTACCCTGCCGAACCGTTATAATTTCTGTCCCGACGGCGATAAAACCACGATGTGCTGCATAGGAGAGTCGAACAGGCTCTTTCCTAATTTCGTTAAAGACGGGCTTTGGCTGGCTTCGCAGGATAACGGACTCGCAGGTGTTTGCTATAGTCCTTGTAATGTCACTGCCAGAGTAGGTGCAAACGGTGAGACTGTAAAGATTGAGGAAAAAACGAATTATCCTTTCGAAGAAACGGTCCGTTTTAAGCTGACAACATCAAAAGAAGTAAGTTTTCCATTATACTTAAGAATCCCGGGATGGTGTGCCGGTGCAGTCATTAAGATTAACGGAAAGTCGATGACAGAACAAATCCTGCCGGGTAAAATGGTTAAACTTGAAAGAGAATGGGCTAATGGCGACGAAATAGAGCTTTCACTTCCGATGAAAGTAAGTCTGTCGTTATGGAACAATTCCTCTGTTGCAGTGAGCCGCGGCCCTCTTCTCTATTCTTTAAAAATCAAGCAGGATTGGCTAAAAACAGCAGAGCGTTTTCCCGGTTTCCCTGATTGGAACTGTTCTGCAGCAAGCGACTGGAATTATGCGCTCTGCTTTCCATTCGAGAGCCACAGTCCCAAAAAATTCTCCTTAATATCGGGAGGCTATGATCCCGACAGGTTTTTCACAGTCAAGTATAATGAAGTGCCTGAAGATGTCAAGGCCATGGGAATATCCCCCTGTGGAGCTGACCTGCAAGGCTAAAAAGGTGGATGACTGGAAATTACTATCCGGTGATGTAACTCCCGATGTGCCACAAAGTCCGGTAATTAGCAATCATCCAGAAGAAAAAATTTCATTAATACCTTTTGGCTGCGCACAGGTAAGGATAACTTATTTTCCGGTGACGGAGGTAGTGAGGGAGAAGAAATAAAATCATTAAATAAAGAAGATAGGCAATTGAATTATATTATATTGAAAAGAAGAACGGATACAACCAAGATGGTGAAGCCTGGATTGGATATATAACAAATTCAAAAAGTGGAAAATCGATCTACTTTAATAATAAAGCTTTCTACAAATTGAAAAATGGAAATTATGTGGATATTGAAACTCATGAAGGTTACTGGATTTCAAGAATAAAGCGAAACGGAGAAGATAGACACTGGACAGGTCATGGGAAAATAAAGATTGACAGAAGGGCTGTAGTGGAATATATGAATTATAGAAAATTGAAGGAATTGAAAACATCTCAATACACTATAGTTGAAATTATTGAATTAAAAGGACCAAAGGATTTCTACGAAATTGAAAACAAAAAATTAGACGAAACAATAATGCGAAATCAATATGAAGACTATTTCAAGAAGAAATTTTTGTAACAACTGCAGCGTCAGGTAGTTTCTGTAATTCTTTAACTTTAAAGCTGTTGTTCCTGATCTTTCAAAAACGAAAGTCAAATTGAGAAACATTGATTAACTTTGAAAAAAACATGGCGTTATGACAGATTCTGATTTAAAACTAAAACTGTTCAGAGAGATTGATGCTTTGGATAAAGATCAGCTTGAAGAGGTTTATGGAGTGTTGATCAATTATATTAATGGGCAAAAGGATATTTCAGATTGGGATAAATTATCAGATGTGGAAAGACAGGCAATTCTTGATGCTGATGATGAAATTGAAAAAGGAGAAGGAATTGCAAATGAGGTGGTTTTTGAAAGGGTAAGAAAAAAATATTCGCATGAATAGATTGATTGTTTGGTCTCCCAGGGCAGAAAGAGACTTTAACATCATCTTAGGGTATCTTGAAGAAAAATGGGACACAAAAACTGCAAATCATTTTATTGATTTAATCGAAATTATCATCAATCAAATCTTGACTAATCCAAAACAATTTCCGACTATATTCGAAGGGAAAAAAATCAGAAAATGTATTATTACCAAACATAATTCACTTTTCTAAAGATTCAGCAAAAAACAGATCAGGATACTCAGAATATTTGATAACAGACAAAATCCCAAAGCTTTGAAATTATGAAAAGTATTTCACGAAGAGAATTCGTTACAACTGCCGCGGCAGGAGGAGTGGGAGCTTCCATTATGCCTGAGAGGGCAGTGTCGCAAACTAAAGCAGGTAATACAACGAGTTATATGGCTGCTTATGATACGGAGAGTCCCAAATGCCTGGCAGCGGTGCGCAAGATTGTTGAGGTTCACAAGCGTTATAAAATGCCGGCGACATTCTTTATAACTGGTAAAACGTTGGAGGCCAATATGGAGGAATATAAGAGTTTACTCGACAATCCGCTGTTTGAAGTCGCATCCCATACCTGGTCGCACAAGATGCTGAGGGAGAATCCTTTCTGCGGTCCTGCGGTTTCCCTTGAAGAAAAAAGAATAGAGATATTCGACGGGAAAGCCCTTGTAGAGAAGGTTTTTGGTAAACCATGCATCGGATTAAGACCCGGATGCGGTTTTGAAAAAGCGCTGCATGGAGCTAATGATGTGCTTCAACTGGTCAAGGAGGCCGGATACAAATATGTAAGCAGCCTTTTATGGGGAAAAGACTATTCTCTTCCCGCTATGCTGAATCAGCCATTTAATTACCAAGAAGATGGATATCCGGAATTGTGGGAAATCCCTGCCCACGGCTGGCATGAGAACCTGCTGAAGAACAACAACAAAATGGGTCCGGCACGTATAACGCTCTGGCCTCCCGAAATGCCTGAAGCCATTCCCCTGCATTACGTGAAAACGCCGGAGGAAGAATTTGCTGTTCACAGGATCTTCATTGATAAAGCGGCTGCCGATAAATTAACATTTGTCTCCCTTATCTGGCATCCCTGGTCCCTTGATGCCTTTGACCCGGATATGAAGATGCTGGAATTGGTATTCAGCCATGTTCAAAAAATGGGGTTAAATACCTGTCGGTATGGGGATTTGTATAAGTCACTTGTTTAATTATCTCCTGTTATGAAGTAGTTGAAGATTATTATTAAGGAGACACAACAGAATATTAAGGAGATGCACGCCGTGCGTCTCTACAGGGTAATTGATTATACTTAAACCAGGATTTATGAAAAATATTACATTTCTTTCCCTCGTGGTGATTTGTGTATTATGTTGGTGTAGAGACGCACGGTGTGCGTCTTTTAATCCATCAGAGAATGCTCCCAGAAGAACTGTTACATTGTCAAATGATTGGCGGTTTCAAATAGATATAAGCAGTATAGGAGAAAAGGAGCGTTGGTATGATAATTCATTTGACAGAAGCAATTGGGGAAGCGTCAAAGTGCCGCAGGCATGGGACTGTTATGATATAGCATTGTGGGGATTTGAGGGAATCGGATGGTATTCAACAACGATCAAACCCGGAGATTTTGACCCGGGTAAAAGGAATGAAATTGTCTTTAACCGTGTGATGTATTACACCAAAGTCTGGCTGAATGGCGAATATATAGGTGAAAACATAGGCGGGTATCTTCCTTTCAGTTTCGATATTACAAAATACCTCAAACCCGGAAAGGACAATTACCTCGTCATAAGGGTTGACAATAAACCCCGTATTGAATGGCTCCCGGCCGGAAAACAGATTGAATGGATTCAGTATGGGGGCATTTTGCAGCCTGTAAAGCTGGTAAGTACATCACATACTTATATAGACGATTTTACCGTAAGAACAGAGCCTGTAAACAGAGGGGCTGAAATTCACTGTATGGTTTCTGTTCCAAATGAAACTGCTGCTGAATCGGAAATGGAGTTAAATATTGAAATTTCCCGAGGTAAAGAAGTGGTAAGTAAAAATGTGAAATTCCATTCCACAGCAAAGGATACAGCCAAAGTAAATATTGAACTTTCGCTTGAACGAGCTGAATTATGGTCACCTGATACTCCGGTTTTATATGATGTAAAAGCAAGTCTTAAACAGGAAAATCAAACAATAGATGCAATAACTGAACGAATTGGTATAAGAAAAGTAGGAATTGAGGGAACAGCAATTACGCTTAACGGAAAACCCTTTCAAATTAAGGGAGTTAACCGATATGACGAATACGGCAGGATGGGGCCGACCGTGCCGATAGATACGCTTCGCAAAGAACTGGCGCTGATGAAGAGAGCAGGAATTAACACTATTCGGGTACATTATCCTCAATCGCCTGAATTATTGTCGCTTTATGACGAATACGGCTTTATGATGATGGAGGAAGTGCCCCTGAACTGGTGGGGACGCACAGTCTGGGGTGAAGTAAATATGAGCCTTGATATCCTCAATTTCGCCAAACCGGCATTACGAAAAATGGTCAGAAGGGATAAAAATCATCCTTGCGTGATAATCTGGAGCATGGGAAACGAAAACGAAACGGACAGGGAACCGGGAATAACAGTGATGAGGGAAATGATCAGGCTGGCCAAGAAGCTCGATCCAACGCGCCTAATCACTTATACAGTCAGCTATGATCCGAGGAAACACCTGGCTTTTGATGAAGCGGACATTGTTTGTTTCAACAAATACAATGGATTGGATAAAGCGCGTCATATTTCGCAGATCGATTCGCTCGGCTATCAGAGAACAGTCAGGGAACTGGCTGAACTGAGAAGCTTTTATGGCACAAAGCCTCTACTTTTCACTGAATTCGGATGTCAGGCCATTAAAGGTATACACGGAGATGTTTACTATTCAGAAGAATTCCAGGCTGCTTATATCACAAAAATATGGAAGGCGATTGCAGAAAATAAAGGTATTGCAGGGGGCATTCTTTGGAGCTGGGCAGATTATTTTCACCGGAAAGATTTTGTCCTTCGCTCTCATTACGGTTGTTACGGAGTGGTTACAGTTGACCGCAAACCGAAAAAGGGACTTGAAGCCTTATCAAAAATGTATAACGGATCGCTGGGGCAAGTAAAGTAAAGGTATTATTCTGACCAATTAAAGCTTGATATTAAATGAAAAAAATCTTATTACTGCTCATTACTAATCTGATATTGATTGGATGGGCATCGGCACAGGAAAACATATATTCAAAGACCTTTATCAAATCCATAATCGATAAGGTAAATACATATCAGTACACTCATCCGTGGATAGAATTTGATGACAACTGGATCAGGGGAACTTATTATACAGGAGTGATGGCCGTTTACCAGGCAACAGGAGATAAAAAATATTTACAGCAATGCAATGAATGGGGAGAAAAGCTGGGATGGAAAGTACCGGAGGTTAAAAGATCCAATGAAAGCGGCGCCAACCTTCTCACGTGCAGCCAGACGTGGCTTGAAAGTTATATGATCTCGAAAAAGAAGTACAAGATAGAATCAACTATTGAACATTTTGAAAAACAGGGATCGAGGAATCCTCTATGTGAACCTTTAACCTGGTATTACGAAGCCGGCAGACGGTATTGTGATGCACTATATGTTTGTCCTCCTGTCCTTGCAATGTTAAGCGGGATTACCAAAGACCCCAAATACCTTGCCTGGATGAATTCTTTCTACTGGGACGTTTACGGCGAATTGTATGATCAGGATGATCACCTTTTTTATCGTGACAAGCGATTCATTTACCAGGATGTAGCGCCGAAATCAAAAGATATACAAGACGAGCGTGACTCTTCAAAACCCTACCGTGTAAGTCCGAACGGAAAGAAGGTTTTCTGGTCAAGGGGAAACGGCTGGGTCTTTGCTGGCCTGGCAAGAATCTTAAAATATCTTCCCTCCGATTACGCGAATTATTCCAGGTACAAAGAGCTCTATCTCAGGATGGCTGTTGAGCTTAAAAAACGCCAACAGCCTGATGGCTTCTGGTATCCCAATCTTGATGATCCTTTGGATTACGGTTCGAAGGAATCCAGCGGAACAGGTTTCTTTACTTACGGCATTGCATGGGGAATCAACAACGGTATCCTCTCCCGTGAAGAGTATCTGCCCGTTGTAGAGAAATCCTGGGCTGCGCTTGTTTCTGTTGTCAGTGAGGAAGGCAAAGTTCAATGGGGACAAATGGTTGGCGGTTCACCCTATAAAATATTGCAGGAAGATTCGCATGAATATGTATCAGGGATGTTTTTGCTCGCTGCGAGCGAAATGTACAAGATTAAAAGATAATTGCAACACCTTACATTACCATGAAGAAATTCTTACTCCTTTTTATCCTTTTTAGTGGACTGGCAAAATCAGGAATCGGTATTAATTATTACATATCACCCAATGGATCAGACACAAATAACGGTCTGTCGCCTGCTGCTTCTTTTAAAACAATTTCTGCAGCGACAATTAAAGCCGTCGCAGGAGATACTGTTTTTATTTCCGGAGGAACCTATACTGAGAGAGTCACTCCGAATTCTTCGGGCACATCCAATGTTCCGATAGTTTTCAAGAAATATAAAAACACAGGTAATGTTATTTTAACCACTCCTCAGCCTGATATTGCCAATGAACCCCAATTATATGCCTTCATCCTGACCGGCAGGGAATATATAGTTATCGATGGGATAGATTTCAAGGACTGTAATGGCTGGATTTATATGGATAAAGCCAACCATAACACCGTCAGGAACTGCTCCTTTAATGGTTCAAGGGTTTATTCATCATTGAAAATCAATAACGGGAGCTGGAATAAAATCATCAACTGTAAATTCATCAAGGCGGTCGATATTACCTGGAAAGGTTGGGAACCGGCGAGAGGGGCTGATTTTATTACCATCTGGCGCGACAGTCACTACAACATTATTGAAGGCTGCCACTTTGGGCATATTCCGCATGACTGCATCGGAATTCACGGAAGAGAACCTTCTCTAACAGCGACTCACAATATTATCCGAAACTGTGTATTCGATAATCCCACCTGGAAAGCAATCGGATTGCATAAAACAGAATACACTCTCGTAGAGAATAATGTCTGCTTCGGCGATGCAGCCAACTTTATTCAGTTTGAGTCCCAAAAAGTAATCATGAGAAGGAATCTTTTTTACAGGTATCATGACACTACAAAAGGATTGCCTGAGATTGGATTCAGGGGTGTAATGCGTATTCAGTCTGTTAAAGACGAATATTCGTGTCCCAATCTTGCTCAGCACAACAGGATTTACAACAACCTCTTTTATGGCAATGAAAGAACAATCACCAATTTCAGCATAAAACTTCCTGTGTTCGATAATATTTTTAAGAACAATATCTTTTACAAAAATCAGCAGACGGTTTTAATCTCAAATGCAGACTATAGAGGAGAAAGCAGAAATCTCTTTTTCAATAATATTTTAATTGGCACAAAGGCAGGAGAACAGCTGATCGTGCTTCAGAATGATAAATTCTCACTTAAAGAGGCAGAGAGGGATCTGCCTGATCTCTACTCGAAAAATATGGAAACAGATCCCAAATTCATTGACGAGAAAACTGACAACTTCCATCTTTCAAAAGGATCACCCTGCATTGATAAAGGAGAAGCACTGACGAAAGCTGTCGGAAGCGGCAAAGGGGATGTGCTGACGGTTGCTGATCCTCTTTATTTCTGCGACGGATTCGGATTAATAGAGGGAGACACAATCAGGATAGGGAAAAACCCACCTTTAAGTATTCAAAAAATAGATTACAACTCAGGAAAGATCACTCTTTCCGGAACAGCAAAATGGAAAGACGGAGATCCTGTGAATCTTGACTTTAAGGGATCCGGTCCTGATATAGGACCTTTTGAATACGGGAAATAATCTTTTTTTGCTTCCTGATAATTTATTTACCGTACAATATTATATTTCTGAACCATCGGAATAAATTAACCGCAAATGGGCACCGAGTTTTTGCGCAATGTTCGCAAAGAATTCTGTGAATTTGGGATTATTTATCTTAGCGAACTTTATGCCTGCTTTGTGAACTTTGCGGTTAAATTTAAAGTAGTTTATTGATTGATATCTATCTCGTTATGTACTTATCATAGGTTCCGTCCATCACTTTTTTTACTGCTTCAAGGTACCCGTATCCCCATTGCATGTCAGGTTCGAGGTAACTGCCTTCGACCCATTCGTTCCAGGCATTGACGATGATCAGTTTCGGCTGATTGGGATGATTTCTCAGAAATTCCTTTGCCCTTATCATATAGGCGGCGAAACTGTCAGGAGTTTTATTGTAGTGGACGACCTGATCTTTTCCAAATTGCGGATATCTGGGTGTATTGTCCCAGCCCACTGAAACCGTTGGGATATAAGGAATTGATAATAACGAGGCCCATTTATCCTGCACACTCATCGCCTTTTCAGCCCATTTGATATAATCCTCATTAATCCCTGATCCTGTCCAGTTGTAAGTAGTGATGCTGTTAATGCCCAGGTAGGAAACAAGCTCATTGATACTTTTCCCTTCGGACATTTTTTCATTGAGTAAAAAAGGATTCCCGTTTTGCCCCCAGCCTACAAATTGAAGGTGTACTCCCGGAAAGCCTGCTTTTTTGGCTTCCTGGCGAAAATAATCGAGCGCCTTTTTCGTTCCTTCCAGTCCGTTAAAGCTTTTAATAAGATCACCGATACTGAAGATGGAGTATACCGGTTCGTTGTTGATCTTATAATAGTTCGGCTTTTTAAAATAGTAATTTACCGCCCTGTCAACCACAACCTTATAGTTTTCCCAGTCCACGGCGCCTTTCCAGATCAGTGAATCGGTTTTGTAACGGAAATGGTTCCACATATTGCCGGGAACATTATGGTTCGCCCACATGAGATAAAACTTCATCCTTCCGTTATTTTTAGCTCCGAGAAATCCCTTATCAAGCGTTTCTTCCAGGAATGGCTTTCCGTCGTACCTGTACCAGTCGAAAATAAATACATTCACGCCGTGATCCGCTGCTGCATTGATCATCTTCTCCATTACACGCGGATCGTTGTCCATTTCATAACCCCACAGGGGAACTTTTGGCTGGTAATGTCCTTCAAATTTGGGTTCGCCCTTTTTGATTATTTCCCATTCGCCAATGCCTTCGCTCCATAGTTTTTCACGGCTCATTGGCTCATCGTGGCAGGAGGGCCATATATAGGCGGCGACGGAAATGGGTTGATCTGCATTTGTTTTGCCGGCTGTTTGTGCGAAGGATTTAAATCCGCTGATAGGCACTACACCAAACAGGAACAATAATGTTATGACGGGAGTTTTTAATTTGGATTGATATGATTTCATCATTGATTAATTTAGAAAAGTTTATACCGATTTAAAGATACAATAATAGGGAGAATTATCAAGATTCTGATTCCTTCTAAAATTAAGGCTCAAAAATGACAGATTCAATGTTTAACAAAAGAAACATTACGAAGAAATGTATATTGAATCGAATACGAACCAATCACGAACCAATCACGAAGGAATTATAGGCCTGGTATTTTGAATTTATCGTTAAACAGAAGATTTTACCAGACTCTTGAAGATTCTGTCAATGGATCATTTTTATCCTTCAGAAGGTAAATGCTGATGGTATTCCGATCCTTGCCGCGTTTGACGATAAGCCTTTGTTTGCCGATCTGATAACTTATATCATCGGGTTTGCCGAGAAAGGGCAATACTGCTGATTTTACCTCATCCGAAAGGAAGTCTTTAACGAATAACCATTGCCCCTTACCGTCTGAAACCGTTCCCTTCTTTCCTTTAAACTCCCCAGGCGCCAATGAATCAAGGCTTACGCATAATCCGCCTTTGCGCACAAATGATTGCACTGCTTTTAGGGTCTGAGGGCTGATCATCACTCCGGTCAGAAAAACAAGTTTCAATCCATCCAGTTCTTTTTCACCTGCAAGGTGGTCATAAACTACCACACCGTTTAACGGCCAGAAGAATTCGTGGGGAATTTGCCTGTAACCCATGCTATTGTAATTGATGGATTCAATACTGGACTGTCCGTGTGTTAAGAGGTTCCATATTTTAAACCAGGCTTCTGTTGCAGGCGTCGTATGCAGGTTCTCAGCGCCATAGAGATTATCAGTAAACCGTGATTTCTTCTGTCCCCAATCCGAATCATCGAAGCGCAGGATAGCTACTTCGGGACGGATATCTTTGAAGGTATAGGGTCTGGGATGTGCAGGAACATACTCTTTTACAAACCACTTGGTAAATCTTACCGTATTCCGTAAGCTCGTATTTCGTCTGCCCGTTTTCAGTTTTCCTTTCCATCAGGCCGCGGGTATTTTCCACAAAAATCCTGACAGCCCCGATCCAATAGGCATAAAGCAGCGAAGCCCTCAATTCTTCAGGTGGATGGCCCGGGAAATGATCGCCCTTATCCCAATCGGGGCCTCCGAATCCCCATAAATCGGGAGTGGCGCAGAACTGAGTTCCCCATTCTTTTGCAGCCCCTATGGCGATCGCGGCACAGATCGGGTCGAGACTCTCCTTCAGAAATTTAGGAGCGATATCGAAACCCGCCCTTGCGAATAAAGAGAACATCGCTGGAAAAACATCCTCCATCATGGGAACTACCCCGTGCCGGCGATAATTCTCCGCTACTGCCTTGGCGCTGTGATAGGAGGCTTCATAAGCCTCCTCAAGAGTCATCCCGTCGGCGGCCGCAAAATAGGGATAGACTTTAGGAGAACTTTTATCGTTGTCGCCCCCGTTTGTATTCGCAAAACGGCGCATCTGCCCATGTTCCGGTTCATCGTATAAAACACCAAGGAACTGTTTGTTTTCCGTGGCCTCGTCCAGCGCCTTTCCGGTAAGGTCCCAACGGTGCGTTTTATCAGGATGAGCCATAATATCGTTTCCTTTTTCGTCAAGAAAGTCCCCATCCTTTGAATAGTTGGTTACCTCCTGGTTAACGAAATAGCTCATATTGTAGTTCTTACAGGCCTGAGCGAGGTCGTTGAAATCCTTTGCCGAGGCAACCCAACCGTAGCTTTTACGGTCAGGTCCATAGTTTTCAGGAATAAAGTGGCATACTACAAAATCAGCGCCAAGGTCATTACGGGTCGCTTTCAGTAATTCATCAAGGGCTGCAGCGTCACGAGGTATTCCAGCCTCAATTCCGAATTGGCAGGAGTTTTTGGATATCTTGTCTGATGAATCAGGATCGGATGCAAAAACCCGTGGAACTAAATTGAAGCTGCCTCCAATTGAAGAAAGCATTGTGGCGCCGGCAATCCCTTTTGATGTCTTAATTATGAACCTGCGGCGGTTGAAATTATTTTTCATATCTTTTTTATGAATGATCAATTCAAAGATATTGAATTATCGGAATTGAAATTCAGAATTTTGTGTCTTAACCACAATCTGATTAATATCAACAGAATTTTTGTATTTTTATTCTTAATAATTATTTCTCAATCAGATAATTTCTGAGCTATGAAATAATTAATTCAATAATCATATAAGTCAATGATTTATGAAAAATAATCTTAGTTTTCTATTCCTTATTCTACTGACAGGAATTCTGCCGATTCAGGTTGTATCCCAGGTTGTATTTCCGGTAAAAACAAGCGCAAATGGACATTACCTTATTGATAATAAAGGTATTCCGTTCCCTATTCTCGGACGGACTTCATGGTGTGTAATCTCGCAGCCTGTCAAGGATTATAAGGCCTACCTTGAAAATACCCTATCGCATGGGTTCAATGCCATGGAAATGGCTATGATCTGCCACTGGCCCCAAAGCAATTATCCTCCGCATAACGGACGGGGAGATCTACCTTTTCTGAAACGTTTGGATGGTTCGACATGGAATGGTTACCTGGTCTATGAAAATAAGGAAAAAGAAGCTCCTGATCTGACGACTCCCGATGAAAAATATTGGGAGTTTGCGGACAACTTTCTGAATTACTGTGAATCAAAAGGTATCCTGGTTTTTATGTTTCCTGCCTATTTGGGATATCCCGGAACCAAAGAGGGATGGATGACGGAACTTCTTGCTAATGGTCCTGAGAGAACGAAGGCTTACGGAGAGTGGATTGCCAACCGTTATAAAAATCAGAAGAACCTGGTATGGATGCTGATCGGTGATGTAGGTGAATTCAAACCGGAAGAGAAAATTGTCGAGAGTGCCCTGATCAGCGGGCTTAAGAGCGTAAAAGGCCAGCAATCCGTTCATTATTCTTCTGAACCGGGAGGCGGAACAAACAGCGCCGATCAGAAAGATTTTGGCGATCAGGTGAACCTCAACGGCGTTTATACGTGGGGAACAGTTCCTGTTCAAAAGCTTGGCCGTCAGGCTTATACACGTCAGCCGGTTTTGCCTGCCTTCCTGCTCGAAGAGCCCTACGATGAGGAAGGTCCCGACGGCAACAGGTTTAATCCCCATGCCATTCAACCTGTCAGGCGCTTCCAGTGGTGGGGATGGCTGACTTCAATTGGTGGTTATATGGCAGGAAACGGCTACATCTGGCCCTTTATTGATCAGTGGTGGCAAAGGCATCTGAATACTCCTGCGACACTTGATAATGAAAGGCTTAATGCATTCGTCCGATCCATAAAATGGTGGGATCTTGTCCCTTCGGGATTAAGTGGTATGAAGTCCCTGATCCTCTCAGGAGGAAGCACCGATGATAAGAGTGATTTTGTTGCTGCTTCTGCAAATAAGGATGGAAGTCTTTTGATTGCTTACATTCCGCCTGACCATTCAGGAAGTATAACTGTAGACCTTACCGTTTTAAAGAAAAAGGTCAATGCATGGTGGTTTGATCCAACAAACGGAAAATCATTTGAGATAAACGGATTCCCTGTCACTGGTGAAAAAAGCCACCGGTTTGATCCTCCCGTTAAAAACAGCAGCGGACAAAATGATTGGGCACTAAAGCTTGTGGCTTCGGATATGTAATACTTTTAAAAATCAGCTTATTCCGTTTATTCCTATTCTCAAACTACCTCTGCCTTAAAATTATATAATTGACAAAAATCCATCAATTCCTTTTTGAATTCCCCGTAAAAGAAAAGCTGATGAAACCCCGGAAAGGTAAGCACATTACGATTGCCGTCCATTTTCACTTTCACCGAAACGACACATCCCCCTGAAGGCGGAACACTCATATTCTTTACCACCGTGCCGGTTGAAATAAGAAATTTTGACAAACAGGATTCGCCCGGATCGGCTGGCATGATATCAAGGCAGGTGATCCTCTGTCCTTCCCGCCAGTGAGTCCTGGGAACTGCATCACGGTTGCCATGATGATGGACAAGATCGAACGGTTCGGGATGATTGCCGAATCCGTTAAGCCTGGTAGGACTGGAACAATGAGCCCCTATAATTGTATCGTCAAAAGTATCAGCCACCGGATCCACCTGAAAGCCGGGCCTGCCAAAAAGATAGTGAACGACAACATGGGTTGCGATAGCGCCGGTATCGGCCTCGCAGGCTGCCGGAATATTATCGTCATTCATTCTTGACCATGCAATGCAAGGCAGGCTCACTTCTGTTTGTCCCAGCGCGCCAAGACAATCCATCGAAATGGCATCGGCTTTTTCCTTTTCAAGAAACCGGCCTGCCACCCAGTAACTCTTGATCCCGTTGATGACATCCTGCCTTGTTGCCTTGATCAGCTTGCCGGCCTTGTGGATATAATCATCTGCCATGGCCTCGATCTCCTTTGTAACAGGTAAGGCTCTGTATTCTTCGAGAAACGTTTGCGCAGGCACGTACTGAAGGGTAATTCCCGTATCGGCAAGTGATCTTTCCATACGTTTATCACCTTTAATCACAACACACCGCGCCTTTTTTATCCTCGCTCCCGCCTCCAGCATCTTCATTCCAAAAGCAGCCTGGCTGAACTCATTGGTGGCATAAATAACACATCCCGGCTTTTCAGCCAATTCTGCTGTATTGGATGTAAACGATGTTCCGAGAGGTGAAAACAGGATCATGGGAATACCGGCCCCTGCGACTTTTTTTGCAGTCTGCCAGGCAAAGGTTTGTTTGTCAAGCATAACCAGCATTAATCCGTCAGCGCCTGCCTGTTTTGCCTCACCGATCCAGTTATCGGCATCTTCAGGAGTGTAAAGCGGAACCGGCTTCAGATTAAAACGTATCTTCAGCTTTGCAGATGTTTCATTCAACTGCTCTGTATACTTATTCAGTGCCGCTTCACCATCATAAACCGCTCCCGGCCAAAGCATCCCGTAATCTTCTTTACGCCGGACAAAAGCCGCTTTAATAAGCGGTTTGTAATCAGATGCCGGTCCGCAGGCCTTGATCAGAGGAACAGCTCCCTTTAATTCTGATGCGAACAGGTCCATTTCGCTTAAAGACATTGCGCCCAAGGCGGATACGGATGTATTCCTTACAAAATGACGTCTTGTCAAATGATTTTCTCCCGAACAGTGTGCGGGACATTTTCCTTTTTCCATAACTTAGTTTATTAAACGCACCCGAAAAACCGGTTTCTCAGGCGCTTAGGTTTAGCATAAAAGTATAAAAAATTGGCTGAATTATCAAGTTCGCGCAGTTTTAGAATATTGTAATTGATAATTCCTATTTTTTGTATATTTGAATATGATTAAAAACAAGAAAATATTACTAAAAATCAAACAGTTGGTTAATCAGGCAGAACCAACTGCAACTGTTATTTTGTATGGTTCACAGGCAAGAGGACAGAGTAATAAACAATCTGATATTGATATTCTCATCCTTGTTGATCAGGATAAAATTACCTATACGGAAGAACAAAGAATAAAATATCCTTTATATGATCTGGAATTTGAAACCGGCAAAGTAATCAGTCCTGTTATTTTCAGCCGTAAAGATTGGGAAACACGGCATAATATTACACCATTCTACAAGAATATTAAAAAAGAAGGTGTTTTTTTATGAAAGAAGGAACAAGTGATTTAATAAAATACAGGATAAGCCGTTCACTGGAAACACTGATTGAGGCTGAAACCATGATAAAGAACGGATTCTGGAATGCAGCGGTAAACAGGATTTACTATTCCTGCTATTATGTTGTAAGCGGCTTGTTGTTAAAAAAATCCATTGAAACAAATTCTCACAAAGGACTGAGACAGATGTTCGGTCTCCATTTTGTACAAACAGGGGCAGTGACCAAAGAAGACGGACGATTTTTCTCAGACCTTTATGACAGAAGGCAAACCGGTGATTATGAGGATTTTGTTTTATATGAAGAGGAAACTGTGCTCATTCTTTACGACCAGGCTAAAAATTTTATTAGCAGAATTGTTGAATTGTTATACAAAAATGATATATAGAAAAACTCTGAACTCTCTGGCCCCTTATAGTGGAAATTTTGATTATTTGCCAAGGTATTAAATAATATTGTTTACATTTACTATGAAATTGTTTTAATATTCTGGCTTCAAGGATATTCGGCACCTATTAAATACTAAACCTCTAAAGCGATGAAAATACTATTCATAACACTGATTTCTACAAATTTATTAATTATGGCTTGTCAGAATTCTCCCAAGGAAGTTACATTCAAAAAAGGCGAATACGGTTATGATCTTAATTTTCTGAAAAGCAAATTAAAGACGATTAAACTCGTGAAGGGCAATTCAGAATTAGTCATTGTCCCTCAATACCAGGGAAGGGTGATGACAAGTACCTCATCAGGTCCAAAAGGCTATTCATACGGATGGATCAACCACGAACTTATTGCCTCGTCCAAAATCCTTGAACATTTCAATCCTTACGGGGGCGAAGAACGCCTCTGGCTGGGGCCCGAAGGCGGTCAGTTTTCAATCTATTATCCCAAAGATTCCTCTTTTACAAATAAAAACTGGTATGTCCCGAAGGCATTTGATACAGAATCCTTTGATGTCCTGCAGCAGAATTCTGACAGTGCGACCCTGTCAAAGCAATTTGAATTGACAAACTATTCAGGTACTCATTTCAGTGTACTGGTAACCCGTAAAGTTAAAATCCTTCCTGAGAACAATATTCCGGGACTTCTTGGAACTGAATTAGGCAAATCAATACATGCGGTGGCTTACAAGTCTGAAAATCAGCTTAAAAATGCAGGAGACAATGAATGGACAAGAGAGAGCGGCGCTTTGTCCATCTGGATGCTGAGTATGCTGAATGCCTCTCCTGAAGTGACCATAATTCTTCCTTATAAAAAAGGTGACCTGGGGAAAATTGTCAAAGATGATTATTTTGTAAAAGTCCCTGAAAACAGGCTGAAAATAACTGAAAATGCTGTCCTCTTTCTTGCAGACGGAAATTTCAGAAGCAAAATCGGAATATCTGCTTTAAGAACGATTCCACGCATCGGAAGCTATGATGCTAAAAACAATAAGCTGAGCATACTGGAGTTTTCGTTCCCGGATAATGCCACCAACTTCGTTAATTCTGCGCTTGAAATCCAGAAAGAGCCTTTTTCGGGCGATGTGATCAATGCATACAATGATGGCCCGAAAGACGGAGGCCCCGGCATGGGACCATTTTATGAACTGGAAGCCTCCTCACCTGCCGCATTTTTAAAGCCTGGAGAAACAATTACCCATGTTCAGAAGATTTATCATTTTGAAGGGAATGAAGAAGATTTAAATAATTTAGCCAAATCACTCCTGAATATTTCATTATCAGAGATTAAAAGCGCTTTTTAATTTTAATAACTTGACTTAATGTTTTCTGAAGGATGTTAAATGGCTGGATAAATTTCTTGTTTTTAAGTCATTTAACAGCTATTTTTGTATGAATCTTATTGGATTCATCTATTCAATAATTTGGAGCCATGGACCAGGAAAGTTTTGTTACAGATAAAGAGGGACGTAAAATAGCAGTTCAGATTCCAATTAAAACTTACAGAAAATTGGTAGCTGATTCAGAAGAACTTGGCGAAATTAAAGAATATCGTAAGGCCAAAACCCATAAAAGCGATCCGATACCTTTTAAACAGGCTTTTAAGGAAATTGAAGACTCCATAAAATGACGTATATCGTTCTAATTGAGCGTTATGCCCAAAAACAGATAATGAAGTAATAATGATCCACAATTCAATAGAAATAAAAAAAGTATGAGAAAAACATTAACAATCAATCTCTTTTTATTAACAGCTTTATTTATCTCACTTTCCCTGGCATCCTTTGCTGATGTTAAATTGCCGGGAGTCCTGACCAGCAATATGGTTTTGCAGAGAGAACGCCCCATTACCATCTGGGGATGGGCAGACAAAGGCGAAAAAGTGAATGTCACTTTTAATAATCTTAAAAAGAGCGCCAAAGCCGATAAATCAGGCGAATGGAAGGTAGTCTTCCCTGCGATGCAGGCAGGCGGAGGAGCTTTACAGCTTAAAGTGCAGGGCAAGAACACCATAACCCTCGATAATATTCTTATCGGCGATGTATGGGTCTGCTCAGGACAGTCCAATATGGGTGTTGCCATGAAAGACGTGAATAATGCGGAACAGGAAATTGCGGCAGCCGATTACCCGAACATACGCCTTTTCACCTTCCCGAGAAATTTACAGCCCCAGCCTGTTGACAATACAATCGGCAACCCTGAATGGAAGGAATGTTCACCTGAGAATATCGTCAGATTCAGCGCTGTTGCCTATTTCTTCGGCAGGGATGTTTACAAGGAAATCAATATTCCGATCGGCCTGCTTCACACAAGCTGGGGAGGAACCAATGCTGAGGCGTGGACAAGCATGGACTGGATTGTAAAGCTCCCGAAATACAAGGACTGGCCAAATGAACTGGCTGAAAGGATGAAAAAAACTGATTCTTTATCTCTTGCAAAGATGAAGCAGCCCAATGAACTCCATACTGGTCTTTTTAACGGGATGATCAATCCTCTCCTTAATCTCGCTGTCAAAGGTGTAATTTGGTACCAGGGTGAGTCAAACGCCTATGAAGGAAAGCTTTACCAGACCATGTTTCCCAATATGATTGACTGCTGGAGAGAAAAATGGCATCAGCCTGATATGCCGTTCCTCTATGTTCAGCTTGCCAACTATATGGATGAGCCTGTCGAACCCGGCAAAAGCAACTGGGCCAGCCTTCGCGAAGCACAACTGATGACCCTGAATCATCCCAATACAGGAATGGCAGTTGCCATTGACATCGGAGAAGCAAAAAATATTCATCCCAAAGACAAGCAGGATGTGGGTTACCGGCTGGCGCTGAATGCTTTCCATCTCGTTTACGGAAAGGATATCGTTTACAGCGGCCCCATCTATAAATCCATGGAAATTGAAGGGAATAAAATTGCTGTCAGTTTCACCCATCTTGGCTCAGGGCTGATGGTAAAAGACAAATACGGGTATCCCAAAACTTTTGCCATTGCCGGTGCCGATCAGAAATTCTACTGGGCAAAAGCTGACATTCAGGGCGATAAAGTCGTCGTGTGGTCTGATCAGGTTCCCAATCCTGTCGCCGTACGTTACGCCTGGGCTGACAATCCCGGCGAAGCCAACCTCTACAACAAGGAAGGTTTGCCCGCATCTCCTTTCAGGACAGATAACTGGTAGATAATCACTTAGGTAATATGCAACGATATAAATCCGGGATCAGAATCCCGGATTTTTTCATTTGTATCATACTTTTCGGAAAAAGGAAAATATCTGCCCTCTAAGCCATTTTCGATATACCAACCTGTTTTCAAAGCCTGACCATCTTAAGTGTTTATTCGTAGATTATTCGTAGTTTATTCGTATATCATTCGTATAATATACGAATAAATAACGAATAACCTACGTATAATGTATGAATAAATATTGGAGATGGTATAGGGAAAATACAGATTGTTTAGGAGATTGAAGGAATTATGAAGGAAGTTTATGATTTTATTATTTTTGTCTGTCAACTGACCAATGTAAAATGAAAATCTTTAAAACCTGTTTCTTTTATATCTCAATTATCCTGATCCTGAGTTCGTGTGTTAAAACATTATCGCTCAGTTCACCGGATAATCAGACGACTATATTCCTGGAACTGAACGAGCAGGGGAAACTGTACTATTCTGTTCAGTCACATCATATCGAGGCACTGCAAAAATCACAGATGGGGATGGATATCAGTGATTCTTCGCTTGATTTTAATTCGGGGCTGATATTTGTAAAAGAGACTAAATCATTCATTGATGAAACCTATCGTCTCCCAACCGGGAAGAGATCTGCTTATCGAAACAAAGCCAATGAGACCGTATTTACTTTTAAAAACCGGCATGATCAGCTTCTGAAAGTTATATGCAGGGCTTATGACGATGGCATTGCATTTCGCTATGTAGTTGAACGGAAGGGGGATATTACTATAAAGAAAGAAAACACCCGTTTCAACATTCCGCAAAATACTCTTTGCTGGATGATGAATTACATCCCGAATTATGAAAATTTCTATCCGAAACGATTGCTTGACACGATAGGTATAGGGCCTCTCTCCTTTCCTGCCCTTATGCAGATTCATAACAAGCTGTGGATGCTGATGACGGAAGCCTCGGTTTATGATCAGCCGGCCACACATATCCGGAAGACGGGAAAAGACAATGAACTGGAGATTATACTGCCTGAAGATCAATATACCGTGGACTCAAAGTGGGAATCTCCGTGGCGGACTTTTATTCTTGGCGACAGGTTGGGAACGATTGTCGAATCTGTGATGGTCGAGAATCTGAATCCTCCCTCTAAAACAACCGATATGAGCTGGATAGAGCCGGGGCCGGCCGTTTTTCCGTGGTGGGGCAACTATATGGCCAACAGTTATATCGATACCCTGAAAAGATATGTCGACTTGGCTGCGGAGATGCATTGGAAATGGATCGAATTTGACGTATCGCTTGTCGGTTCGCCTCTGAGGACTTCAAAACTCTGGGAAACAACACCCTGGTTATCTGAATTCACAGCTTATGCCAAATCCAAGGGTATCAATGTTTACGGATGGGATGAGATCAATGTATTGAAAACTCAGGAAGGAAGGGATCATGTATTTGGCCGCTACCAGGACCTTGGAATCAAGGGGATCAAGATGGATTACATAGATTCAGACAAACAATATGCCATGTGTTTCCGCCGCGATGCGATGAGTGATGCATTGAAAAGGAAAATGATGGTAAGCTTTCATGGTGAGACAGTTCCTCATGGTCAAAGGCATACCTATCCGAATGTCATGACGCTGGAAGGGGTAAGAGGAGCCGAGTATTACACTTTCAGGACAAAAGGTCCGACTCCTGAACACAATTGTACTCTTCCCTTTACCCGTAATGTCGTTGGGCCTATGGATTATACTCCTGTTACCTTTACGATCAGACCTGAGAATCCAAGAAAAACGACCTATGCACATGAGCTTGCACTTTCAGTCATCTTCGAATCGGGATGGATGGTCATGGCAGACCGTCCGGATGCCTATCTTAAATCACCGGCTAAGGAATTTCTGCAAAAGATTGAAACTGCGTGGGATGAAACGCGGTTTATAGAGGGTTATCCCGGTGAATATGTATGCCTTGCAAGACGCAAAGGGAACAAGTGGTTCATTGCAGGCATCAATGCAGGGAAAGAAAGAAGGATGGAAATTCCGCTTAATTTTATCGGCAAGGGTAATCATGATATTACGATTTATGAGGATAAGCCCGGAGATGAGATGACCGGTTTGCTTATCCGAAATGAGACGGTCAGTCCCGATAAAACTCTGACGGTAAACATGATGCCAAACGGAGGGTTCTGCACATTGATTGAATGATGCATAAATTACAGAGTTCAGAGTTCAGGGTTTCAGAGTTTCGGAGTCTTTGGAACTGAAACACTGGAACACTGAAACATTGAAACACTTTGATAACAATGCGTGAGGATCTGCTGAGATGCCTGAGACGACAAGGATTTGAAATGGTTCACAGGGATTTTGTTTTCTGTGAGTCACAGATAGAAAGATTCAAAAAAAGGTTCGGGCATCCGGATTATGAAACTTATTTCGGACTGTCGCACCGTAAGCTTGAGATTCCTGTCAAAAGAAACTATACTGACGGCCGAAAACAGTTCCCCCGCGAGGTTTTACCGGAGAGCACTGTTTTTGATGAATATGGCATAGGACATTCGAAAGGTTCGCCTGCAGCATTCCATATGACAAGGATGCACCACCCGCTTAAGGGGGCAGGATTGAAGGAGATTGAGGATTATCCTTATCCGACAGTAGATGAACCGAGGCTGGAGGAATTCCAAAATGAGATAAAGGCATTAAAAGAGAGAGGATTGGCATCCCTTGGTTTTATGCAGATGACGGTATGGGAGGCCTCATGGTATCTGCGCTCAATGGAAGAGCTGATGATTGATATGATGACGGAGAGTGAAGCGGCTACCCTCCTTATTGATAATATCACTGATTTTGCATGTTCAAAGGCAAGGCATATGCTCTTGCAGGAACAGATATCCTGTCTGTTGGAGATGACATCGGGACACAGACAACAATTATGCTCGATGTGGAGTTATGGGAGAAATGGTTACAGCCAAGATTATTAAGGTGATCAAGACCGCAAAAGAGATATAATCCCTCAATACTCTATTCATTATCATTCATGCGGTTACATAATTCCTTTTATCGATAAGCTGATTGAATCAGGAGTCGATATTCTGAATCCCATCCAGCCTGAATGCATGTCTTTTGAGGAGGTTCATGATCATTGGGGTGAGCGGCTTTCATTTTGGGGAACACTCGGCACCCAGCAGCTTCTGCCATATGGAACTGCAAAAGAAGTATATGATCAGACAATAGCCAATCTAAGGAAGTGCGGCAGGAAAGGGGGTATTGTTATTGGCCCCACTCATATGGTGGAACCGGAAGTACCGTGGGAAAATATTGTTGCAGTCATTTCGGCAATTGAGGAATTTGGTAACTGGCAAATGGTAAACAATAGAAAGTTTTCATGTAATTCGTAATAATTCGTGAATCGAAGATCAGCGTAGCTAAATCAAAAAAATGAAATTTACACTTCCCGATATCATAGTTTTTCTGATTTATTGTGCTATTGTGGTTAGTGTGGGGATTGTGATCTCGCGACAGGTCAATAAAAAGAAAGATTCAAAGAATTATTTCTTTGCGGGCAACTCTCTGCCCTGGTATCTTGTAGGAAGTTCAATTTTAGCCGCCAACATTTCGGCAGAGCAGTTTGTGGGAATGTCAGGATCGGCTTTTGCCATGGGACTGACAATAGCGACATACGAATGGCTTGGTTCTGTAATTCTGATTTTGGTGGCCATTTGGTTTTTACCGGTATTTGTCCATAAAGGTATCCTCACCATGCCCCAGTTTCTTGAGGTCAGGTATAATCACCGGATAAAAACAGTACTGGCCATTTTCTGGCTCTTCCTGTTTGTATTCATCAATCTTACTTCAATTCTTTATCTTGGAGCACTTTCACTGAAAACAGTCTTCGGAATCAAACTGGGCTATGCTATTACAGGCCTCGCCATCTTTTGCATTTTCATCACTGTCGGGGGAGGACTAAAAACCATCGCCAATACTGATATGATCCAGGTTGTCTTTCTGATTCTGGGCGGATTGACAACAACTTATCTTGCCCTGAAAACAATCGGAGACGGAAATGGTATAATAAGCGGATTATCAACGATGATGGTAAAAGCCCCCGATAAATTCCATATGATTTTGTCTCCCTCAGATCCCAATTACAAATATATGCCTGGAATAAGATCTATACTTGGCGGGATATGGATCGCGGGAATCTATTATTTTGGAGCCAACCAGTATATCATCCAAAAGGCACTGGGATCAAAGAATCTTCAGGAAGCACAGAGAGGGATGGTATTTGCAGGCTATTTGAAATTAATCGTTCCGATTCTTGTGGTAATTCCCGGAATCGCAGCCTTTGTCCTGAAAGCGGATATTGCCACTCCTAACGAAGCTTATCCATGGCTGCTGGACAGATTTGTACCCACCGGCATAAAAGGATTCGTTTTTGCGGCCCTGATAGCTGCCATTGTTTCATCACTGGCAGCAATTGTCAACAGTGCTGCAACTATTTTTTCAATAGATATTTATAAAGTACACTTCAGACCGAGGATTTCAGAAGAAAACCTTGTAACAACAGGCAGGATTGCAAGTGTAATCATTGTGGCAGCGGCAGCTTCGATTGCCTCGTTTCTGTCCGGCATTCAGCAGGTTTTTCAGTTTATCCAGGAATACACTGGATTGATAAGTCCGGGTATCAGTGCAATGTTTGTGCTTGGGCTCTTCTGGAAAAAGACCACAGCTCATGCTGCATGGATTGCTGTCTTATTGACTTTGCCGGTACCGCTGGTATTGAAGTGGATTTATCCTGAATTGCCGTTCCTGGATAATATGGTTGTTTCATTTATAGTGATCAGCCTGCAGATGATAGTTGTTTCACTTTGGGATAACCATAAAAAATTGCAGACAAGTGAATGGGAATTGCCTGCAGGGATATTCAGAATGAAAGACCAGAAGTTTATCTGGTTTTCAATAATAATGATTTTTATTCTTTGCTTATTATATTTTGTCTTCTGGTAAAATCAGTCTCCTCTGTAAAGAATTTCAGATATTTCTACCAGAAAGTTCCCTTAAACTGACCGTTGGAAGAAGACTGCAATAAATGAATTAACTGCGGAAGGTCTTCATAATGGTTAAGACGAACCCCTGATGCACCTCCGCCAGGATGAACCTCAACAAATTCCTGTACGGGCGGGGTCAGTTGAAATCGTTTGTAGAATGCTGAACGAATAAATTGTTTAACCTCTTTCGGGTCAGCTTTTGTTTTATCAATATGAACCTGAAAATAGTCCCCCTGTCCGGCAGCATTTACCCTTACGGCTACTGCATCATTCCCAAAAGCACGTTTGAGCATGGCTTCAGCGAGATCAATCAGAGCCAGTCCTCTGAAGAAATTTGTACTTCTTAATCTATGGAATTCAGGGAAATTCGGACTCCTGAGCGATTCATCATCCAGCCCGTAATTGAAATTAAAGGGTTTCGCATCACATCTTTCCATCCAAAGGTTCATGAGCTGTTCTCCGGCGAGTCCCCGTTCCCAATCCTGTTCTTTCATCATTTCATCTTTCGGAGGAAGCTGATCCGGAGAGATATCAAAACAACAATCTCCTTTTTGTGAAAGAGTTACATATTCAATCCATTTTTCGGGGTGATGGATCAGATAAAAATTTTTAGCCACTTCAGCGAAAAGATATGCAAGGATGGCTCTCATTGGGATTCCTTCTTCTTCAACGACTTCACCTGAAATCTCTGTACGTTTGAGAAAAGGATCGTGCCAACCCTCAAAGAGCGATCCAAATGTCGTATCCGCTTTTATTTCGGCAGCATTCTTATCAATGCCGTTTTGTTCAATTAACTGCTCAATATACCATTCGCGGTTTGAATATACTTTCTGTTTCAGATCTTCCTGTTTGATCAGCAAGGGTATTTGCAATAAAATCGAAGATATCAAAGAACTGTTTTCCTTATTCAGAAGACCATCTTCAACAAGGTCAGATTCGATCAGTTTAAAAAAGTCGGTCTCCAAGGGTAAACCTGTCAGAATAGCCGAAATCTCAGCAGTTTTTCCTGTCATCTTACGAATTTCCATAGTCGTAAGACGATCTGATCCTGCAGATTCTGCATACCTTCCCCATGACCAACGCCATGCGCTTCGGTCACGTTCGACAGTATATGGGAATATGATCTGGAAACGGTTATAAGGAATCGGATAAGTACCAATTATCTTGTAATTATCTTTAGGATTGGAAGAAATAAGTGTTCCTTTTCCTGCCTGTCCTTTTTGTTCAGTGGCCTGGTCCAACGATCCTGCCCGCACACCGGTCCCGTATTCAGCCTGACAAGCAAGATGTACAAGAAGATCAGGGGGAATGCCAAGATTGAAAAGGGCGTTAATTGCATTTTTTGTTGCAACAGTAACAGCAGAAGAACTGGAGAATCCTCCCTGGGGAATATTGCCAGTAGAAACGAGCCATAATCCTTTAAATTTGTTCCATCCGAGACATTCCTGAACTTTCGCTCCCAGATTGCCGGTACGTAAAGTCCTGAGTGAGGCTATTGCATTACCAACCAGAGTAAATGGCCTCCTCATATTGTTTGACACTCTCAGGGATACAGGCGGTAAAGGCCGATTTTTTTTCCGCCGCTCTTCCAGTTCCTCATCACTAAAATATCCCAGTGACTGAAGAAGTCCTTCACTCATCCTTGTGCCAAACTTCTCGTATGTATTCATATCAGAAATGTCTTCACCCGGATACATTGAATTATCATCAGCCGGAATGGAGTCCAGACTTTCACGGTATTCTTTGTTTTTGGGGATCAGGTGTATTCTGTGATCTTCTGCCTCCTGAACCAGAATGACTATTTGTTCATCTCCGTCAACATCATTTGCTCCGATTGGCATTTGCCATGCAGGTCCGTAAAAACGGGCCATGTCGGGATGCATGATCGCAATTCTTAGTCGTCCTCCGGAAATGCCGATTCCTACCGGTTTGCCCTGTTCAAACAGCAGTTTCTTTTTTCTGACCATTGTCATCAAATCATCCATCTGGCGTGCAATTGAAGCAATCTGACCTGAAGAGCGGCCACTCACAATTGCATTCGCAGCATTCTGAACTTCAACTTCCTCAGGGATAAGTAAATGTAAATTTGAAGAAAGTGTACCTTCTATTTGAGCCAAATCCAAAGGACGGGTTACATCCGAACAAAGCAAATCATAATCAGGATCTTTTACCGTAGTCGTAATCGTTCTTACTTCACCGCCTGATGCACTTACAGATTCTACAAGGTCAGTCAGATAATACTGAGACTGCATATTGTCATTGGTAAAGTTTTGCAAATGCTGATACAATTTTAAGGCCCTTATACAGTAAAGAGGACAGTTCCCTTCTGTCAGGTTAAAGAGTTTCTGAGAAGTTGGCCTATCCTGTATTGAAAGGATATCTTTTTCTTCGATAATCTTAGTCACACGTCCATTTTCATCACGAACCACACGACCCTTGCCCTGATTTTTGGGCGGTTCGTATTCCGCTGAAAGAAAAGTGAGGTCTGCTTCGCTGTTGCCAGACTGATGCATCTTTAAAAGATTCCGAAATACTGACGGGGGCACAATCCGATCTCCCATTGTAACAATCAGCAGCGGATTCTTTTCAAGCAAGCCCGGAACGCATAAAGCCTCAAAAGCTGCGAAGGCCGTACCTCCTTTAGGATTATCCGATAAAACATATATGTTGTCATCACCAAGAGCAGCAGATACTTCCTGATACTTGTAACCCACAATGGAAATTGACGGAGATTTAAATATCCGATGAAATGCATCAATGGAATAGCGTGCCAAAGGAATGCCATTTACTTTCTGAATGCATTTGGGTTCCACGCCAAAACGAGTACCCATACCCGCAACAAGATTGACCAGAACGGGCAGATCCGAAGAGATGAGGTTCGGTATGCTAAAATCTCTGTGATTGATTATCTTATTTTCAGTTAACTTTACAGCATTCTCAAGAGAAATAGTAATTGACTGTTTTTTTTTCATATAAATTAATTACAAGTTTCGGATGATTTGATTTAATATACGATTTATTTCGGACTATCCAAATTAAATTAAATTACGAATAACGAATCAAATAATCAATGATCAGTAAGCAGTGCATCCTCAATAAAAAAACGCGCGAATCCTGCAAGTGCCGGTTTAAAGGTTGTCCCGAAAGTTTTCGGAACAACCATGTAATTTTTAGTTACGATGAAAGAATAGAACGAAAAGAAACTTCGATTAAGCAAAATAATTAAAATCCGAATGAGAAAATTTGTATTGCCGATTATACTGATAAGTATTTTACTGGCTTCCTGTTCAACAACTCCCAAAAAACCGAAAGGGAAAGTTGTATTCACAAGTATTTTGCCCATTAAATATTTTACGGATAAGATAGTCGGTGACCGTTATGACGTTGAAGTCATGGTGCCTCCGGGATTTGGACCCGAAACTTATTCACCGTCGCCAAAACAGATAACAATGCTGAGCGAGGCCGATGCTTATTTTGCTATTGGCTTCCTTGGATTTGAACCTGACCTTCTTCGAAAGTTGCCCTCAATCAATAAGAATATTAAAATATTTCTGGTATCGAAAGGTATCGATCTCATAAGGGATTTTGAAGATGAACATGCTGGTCCTGACGAGACAAAGGGAATTGATCCCCACATCTGGGAATCTCCAAAAGAAGCAAGGATTATATCAAAAAACATTTGCGAAGGGATGAAGATTGTCGATCCTGATCACAGAGAATATTATGACAAAAATCTGCAAAGCTTATTAAGAGAAATCAGCAAAATCGATTCAACCGTTACAGCTATTCTTTCCAAAGCGGCCGTCAGGAAGTTCGTTATCTTTCATCCCTCTTTAGGTTATTTTGCCCGTGATTACGGGCTCGAACAGTTGCCCATTGAATATGAAGGCAAAGTTCCTTCGCCAAAACATATGCAGGAATTGATTGATAAAGCCCGTTCAGAGAATATAAAAATGGTTTTTATTCAGAAAGAATTTGATATCCGGAATGCAGAAATTGTAGCCCGTGATATTGGCGGTAAAGAAATACAAATAGATCCTCTTGATTACGACTGGCCCAAAGAAATGATCACCATTGCTTCACAGTTTGCGGATAATCCTTAACATCTGTCAGCAATATTTTACTAACTTCATACACCAGTGGGTACTACAAATTAATATTAGTTCTTTAAAAGCCTTTGTTCATAACACATGCAGCGTTTTTTAGCGTGACGATTTGAATTGATATTTTGGATTATTACTTCTTAAAATCTTAAATCCATGAATCAAGGCAAATACATTTTCGCTCAGCTCACAGTTTTTTTTACCTCGCAGGAGTTTTGACAGAATTGTTGAAAATCACAATGGGAACAAGCATGTCCGATCTTTCACTTGCTGGAACCAAATGCTTTGTATGGTATTTGGACAACTTATCTCAAGAGATAGTATGTGAGACTTGATTTTGAGCCTTGAAGCTCATCAAACCAAGTATTATCATCAAGGCTTTGTATCTTCTGTTACTCGTAGAAATCTTGGTAAGGCCAATGAGAAGCATAATTATAAAATCTTTGAAGCGTTTGCATACATTCTTATTGAAGAAGCCACTGTTTGATCATATTGGTCATCTGATTGAAATTACTTTCCCCCTTTCAGTGCCCTGCCATGACAATACCAGGTCTATAGTTTAAGTACTATTTGAGTACTATTTGTGTATTGTTTGAATACTAATTTGTATTTAAATATTATTTATATAATACAGAAATTAAATATATATTATGGATTTGATACGGCCCTGACAGGAGGAAGGTCTTGTGAAATCCATTTAGGATCAACAATGGAAAATGTCTTTTTGAAATTCTTTTAAAGGCTACTTACTTTTTATTTAAAACTCCCATTATCAGATTTTGAGGGATTCAGGGTTCATAAGTTGACAGGCTATTCAAATTGAAATAAAATGTATCATTGAAACTTTTGATAACAATTTTAACTTTTATCAAAAGTTTATTCTTTATATTCACTAAAAAATACTTAACATTGAGTTATGGAATTTAAACTTATACTTGGCAGCGCTATAGCTATGCTGGCATTGGTTAATCCAATCCAGAAAATCTTTGTGATAACCTCGCTTCAGAACCAGTTTTCGGATGAGGAATTGCGATTCTTGTCCGCCAAATCTTCGCTGATTGCGCTGATCATCCTGATCTTCTTCTTATTACTCGGACAGCTGATTTTCAACTATGTATTCAATATTCAGCTTTATGCATTTCAGGCCACTTGCGGAGTAGTACTGTTTTACAACGGGATCAATGGACTGCAAAGGGGAATGATCCTGCAGATCGATGAGAAGGTCAAATTGACTGACCTTTCGGCTGTACCTGTTGCGATGCCCATGATAGCGGGCCCCGCCACCATCACAGCCGCAGTGACATTCCCGGCTCATTATGGCAAATTTGTTACAATCGTTGCAATCATTTCAGCCATATTCATCAACCTTATCATTATGCTTTTTTCCAAAAATATCGGTAAAGCCCTTGCCAGATACAACCTGATGAATGCCCTGATCCGTATTACGGGCCTTATTGTGGCGACAATCGGAGTCCAGATGATTTTCAGCGGGATAACCAACTTTATTGGGACATTGACTAAATAGGTAATAACCCGGATTCGAAATAAGAATCTTATATGTAACAAGCATAATAAGTTAACAGATGATTTTGTCTATATCCATATTTTAAAGAACAAATAGTCCAATTATTTACAGGCTCCTTATTGACGGGTGTACGACAAAATCCCCTCTTAGAAAAAACACAAACAACAAAACTTTATATTCCTCTTTCTATAATCTTGGTAAAATATTTATAATCAGGGAGATTCCTCACTTCGTTCGGAATGACAATTTCACCTTAGGGACAGGGGGAGAAGGGGGCGGCTTTGCCGCCCCCTTCTCCCCCCAAAAGCATCGTATACCTGTCATTCTGAATGAGCGAAGCGTAATGAAGAATCTCTCAATTTTCCATTTGTTGTATAAGAAGCTAAAAAAGGGAATTTTGTCGTACACCAGGAAAGTTTAATTGATGTCCTATTTATATTTAATCTTTAATGCAGCGCACTGCCAATCCGAGACGTTTATTTGAGAAGAACCTGTAAATGTCGGGGCTGAAGTAGCTGATGCTCCGAAGATAAGCAGTATAAGTCAGTAAATCAGTAGAACTCCACCAATAAGCTTTGGAATCAATATTATGAAATTCTCCGTTTTCGTAGCGGTACCCTGACGGTAGACCATTGAAACCTGCCGAATTGGTTCCGTTGCCGTTTTCTTTCCATCCAAAAGCACTTTTCATCAATTTACCCGCTTCTTTCCCTAAACTGTCACTCAAAGCTTTCCATTCTTCGTCTTTGGGAATATGCCATCCCCTTGGAGCCAAACCTCTTGGATCATTTATGGCATACCAATTGTAAAGCCTTCCGTACTTTTTGCCATTGGCAGGATCATTGTCATAATAACACCATGCAGGCTTTCCTTCAACGCCTGCCTTTTCCCATTCCTCATTGCTTTTGGCCTCAGGAATCGGATCGCCATTACGGAAAGTATCTGCATCAAGGTTTTCAGCAGTCCAGGTCTGTTTGCCGATTTTTATCGGTACAGCAGTGTTTTTAGTGCCATATGTTTCCAGCAGCGATTGGATAGCATAGTAGACAGGCTTTGCCGTATAATTATCATCAAAAAGCAACGGGGCCTTATCCTCACGTTTGCGCCAGCTGTACTTATCCAGAACATTCCAGGTATCCCAGAGCACACATTTAGGCTGGTCAAGACAAACATGCAGGATATTTTTATAGATGTCAATCTGATCGGGACGTTCAGGCACGTCCAGCTCGGTAATGGCGATCACGCATCCTATATCGGCAAACTTCTGAAATATCCTGGCGAGCCATGTAAAATCAGGCACAGGACTTCCGCTTAAGGCAATATGGCACTGGAATCCTACCCCATCGATCGGGACTCCCCGTGCTTTAAGACGCTTGACTATCTCATAAAATCTTTCAGCCTTGGGAACATCAAATTCAGTATTGTCCTCATTCCAAATCAATACACAATCGGGATCAACCTCACGCGCTGTCCGGAATGCAAGTTCCCAGTAACGAAAATCTCCGTGGCTGTCTTTACCCATTTTCTCAAAGACACAGTAATAATTAATCACTTCATTGAGCACATCCCAATATTTAATTTCACCATAAGGACTGCCTTTTTTGTAACGTTCCATGACATTTTTGATATGATCCACAAGGATTCTTTTCAGATCATCGGCAGTTAGGGTAGAATCGAGCATCCATTTGGGAAGATAACCGTCCCGGGCAATTAGTTTATGACCTTTTGCAATGATACCGTTGTCCTTGCAAAATTTGAGAAGCTTATCGGACTGCCTGAAATTGTAAGTGTTTTCAGAAGGATGGATATAATAAGGTTTCAGGCAATTCTCATCTGACAAAACACTGTATTCATTTTTAATGATGGCTTCTTCACCGGGATCATTGTGATTCAGGTCAGTAGCCCCGCCAATCAGTAAATGGTGTTTTGCGGCAAGGGTTTTTAAACGTTCGCCACGGGGCATGGGTACCTGACCTTTAGCATTGACAGAAATAACAGTCAATGTCGATAATGTTAAAATCAGAAGGGGAATTTTCGTCAGACGCATATTTTTCAGTATATTTAAACCAAGCTAAATGTAAAAATAGAATTTTATTTCTACTAACGTATTGTGCAGTTAAAAACAGATTTACAAAGTCGATATCTCGTAAAGAAAGGTTGTGCATGATACTGTTAAACATAATTAGCTACGTCAGTTTTAGATTCGGCTGTTATTATACGTTTATAAACCTTGTCTTCGAGTCCTATATTATGATTACAATAGCCTCTTAAGCAAAAGCGGACTTAAAGCGAAGCAATCACGGAGCAAAACCGGAGCGGGGATTTTGAAGATATTGTTAAATGCATTTTTAGAATATTTTCTTTTTTAGTCTTAGTCTATTCTGAGAGGAAAACATAATGTTGGCACACCATCGGATTTCGATCCCGAAAGCTTTCGGGACAGGATTCAAATAAAGTTGAAGATAAAACGGACGGAAATGTCCTTTTATTGGAGAGAAATATTTAATAACAAATGACCGACTTTATTCACAACCGCACAACACGTTTCTGCCACCAAGGTTTTGCCCTACGATCTTTTTAATCAGTTTTTTAATTTTTGATTCACAATTTGCAATTCTTAATTAATTTTACCCTTATTTTACAAGAGAAAAGACAAGGTATGCCTTGTCACTGACCTGAAAATTGATCAAAAGAACAGACTTATGAAACATTTAATTTTAATTGGATTCCTGATATTGGGAACGACTTTTTTTGTTAAGGGGCAGGAATACTCCTGGGAAAAACCTCATGCAAAAATACTGGACACAGGGGACCTTCAATGGCAACCCGAGGCCTTTAAGTACATTGCGGGACCCGCTGTACGTTATATCGACTATGAACATGGGAATGATAATAATGACGGGTCGAGTACCAGTTCACCCTGGAAGCATCATCCATGGGATCCCGCAGCGACAGGAAAAGCCCAGGGATCAAAAGGAATATTTACCTATGTTTTTAAAAGAGGGGTTGTTTATCGTGGTACACTTACAGCCAAAGAATCAGGGGAGCCTGGCAATCCCATTCGCTTGACTTCAGATCCTTCATGGGGAACGGGAGAGGCCTGCATATACGGATCGAGGAGATTTACTTCTGGATGGATGAAAGGCAGTGCGGTGGCGGCGCCAAACATTCCTGAGCCCGAAAAGGTGTGGTACCAGGATATCGATGGAGAACTGCCTGAGACAAAAGTGGTTTGTGAATTGACACAGGATGGTATAAAAAGGGTAAGGCTCGCCAGAACACCCAACTACAGGGAATCTCCTGAAGATCTTTTGATTTACTGGCCGACATGGACAAAAAAAGAGGCCTATGACAAAGATAAAAAGATGCTCTGGCTGGAAGACAAAAAGAATCTGGTTCAACAAAATCCTGATTATTACAGGGGCGGGACAGTCTGGAGCCAGGAAGACGCAGTTGTAATGTGTACATTATGGGCACAGAAAATTAAAGAGTATGATCCTTCAAAAAATGCGGTCGCCGTGAGTGGAGCACATTTCGGCGGAGCACGGTGTCATTATTTTATTGAAGATACCCCTTTCCTGCTCGATACAACCAGCGAATTCTGGTATGACAATAAAGTTAAAAGGCTTTATCTTCGTCTGGATAAAGACAAGGACCCCAATAGCGCAGTTATAGAAGTTGCAGCCACAGGAAAACTGATAATGGCAGAAGATAAACACGATATCGTGATCAGCGGATTGACATTTGGATTCACTACAAGCGATGTTAACAGAGCCGCTGATGCTGATCTTGTTGCCGCTATCCAGCTTACAGGGACCTGTTACAATATGGAAATCAGTAATAACAAATTCACCTATGTGAATGGTGGAATTTCTGTCGTAAATCCGAGCCTTCCTGAATTGATAAGCCATGATATAGTTGTATCGGATAACGATTTGCAGGTTGTGGATGACCTTGCTATAGGTTTCAACATTACCGGAAGGGTTTACTTTGATAAAGTCAAAATTCTCAGCAACCGAATTTATGATAATGGTGCAAGACATTTGGGAAGATGGTACAGTTCGATTCCTGCAATTTCAGGCTTCTTCTACGATGCCGAAATTGCCGGAAATATTGTCGATACTTCCTGGGGCAACGGGCTTTATTTCTGGTGGGGAAAATCGGGCAGGGATGCGGTGACCTCAGTACCCTTTATTCGCGGTCTGGTACATCACAACAAAGCTTCCAACACCATGATCGGATGCAACGATTACGGCGGCATCGAGAGCTGGCAGGGAGGACCCGCTTACTATTATGACAACATTTCATACAATTGCACCGGCTTCAAACACTTTGCCAATTCGTCGCTTGGATATTCCTTTTACATCGATGGCGGATTTAAACAATACCAGTTTAACAACATCGCCGCAGGTAAATCATGGTTAAGGACAAGATCCGGATTTATGACGGTACTTGGTTTTTACAATATGAGCGTCCACAACACCGGTTACCGGATGGCTTCCTTCTCTCACGGCGCTGTTAACGATCTTGATTCAGACGGACACAACGCATATCTGGGCAACTTGGCTGACAGTGTTTTATTCGTTTTTAAGACAAGTATGAAACCCGACCAGGTACCTTTCGAATCCATTGGGAACAATGTGGCAAGCAAGACTCCTTTCAAAGCTGAAATTGCTACTACTGAAGCCTTGAAGAAAACATTCTGGGGGGACAAAAATATTGTAGACCTGGAAACTTATAAAAAGGAGTTGGAAGCTTTCAAACCTCAGCTGGCCACAGTAGGGATTAATGCCAGAAAACCGGTTCTACTCAATGCTTATAAGCAGGATTACCGTCCAGCGCTTGGAAGTGACGCAATAGACAGAGGCGTGAAGTTTTTTGCTTCATTTCCTCTCTATGCCAACGTAGGGGAATGGAATTTCTATAAACATCCCGCGGACTTAAGTGTCATCATGGCTGAAAATTTCTATATGACTGATGAATACAAAAACCGGAATACCTATTATAAAGTTCCGGACAACAATCTTAAAGCCCATGGTGTCACATCGAAAAGCTTTGTGAAAGGAAAGCTCGAAGACTGGACTGAAGGGGCTTTAAGGTTCGACGGAAAACAGACATACTGCAGCCTGGATAATTCTGCTACAAGCAAGCTTGTCTGTACAGATGTGGATATGACAACGAATAATTTCATTATTGAAACAGTTGTTCGTGTGGATAAAGATAATAAGGGGGGTGTTCTTGTGTCCAAATATGATCCTGCCGGAAATGGATATCAACTCGATTTTGACAATTCCGGGCATCCAAGATTAAGTATGATTGTTTCAGGTAAAGAGGTTTATTCTCAATCAGGAGCAGCGGCACTTAATGATGGCAAATGGCACCATCTTCTTGCGGAAGTTGAACGTTCAGGTAAGACCAATATTTATGTGGACGGAACATTAAGTAACGGATCCTCTGAGGGAGCCTATCCCGATGCCAATCTTTCTCTTTCGAACAATGCTGACCTGTTAGTCGGTAAAGGTCCTGCAGGAAATTATTTTAAAGGAACGATCGACTTTTTGAGGATTTCGAAGGGGACACTATCGGATGCCCGCACAACAATCGCAGAACTTTATAAATGGGAGCTCGATGGACCATTCCTCAGGGATTTTACAGGAAAACTTCCGTTAGGCAAAGCCCGTGATGCAGGAGCAATAGAGGTTGAATAAATGTCTGAACTGTGATTAAAGGATTTATGGATTAAAGGATTAAAGACTATAGTCTTAAGTATTAATTCGTCATTGATCTGGTCATTGTTCGGTAACGAAACATTCATAATCGAATTAATTTAATTTAAACTGTCTGAATCTCGATTGCTATACTTAATATTTATAATAAATGAAGAATTTAATCTTACTTGGTTTTCTCGCATTCGGAGTATCCTTTTTTGCAAAGGCACAACAGTACTCCTGGGAAAAGCCTCAGGCAAAGGTTATTGAAACAGGGGACCTTCAGTGGCAGCCTGAACCCTTTAAATACATTCACGGAAGTGCTGTCCGCTATATTGATTTCGAGGCAGGAGATGACAATAATGACGGAAAGACCAAAAGTACTCCCTGGAAGCATCATCCCTGGGATGCCAATGCCACAGGTAATGCTAAAGATGCGAGCGGGATAATTACCTATGTTTTCAAAAGAGGAGTTGTCTATCGTGGAGTGCTTGATGCAAAAGAATCAGGTGAACCGGGAAATCCAATACGTTTACTTCCGATCCCTCCTGGGGAAAGGGAGAAGCTTATTTTTACGGCTCAAGGAGATTTACTTCAGGATGGAAAAAAGCTGATGCTCAGAGTGCACCTAATATTCCTGATCCCGAAAAAGTCTGGTACAGGGATATTGACGGAGAAATGCCTGATACCAAGGTTGTATGTGAACTGACTGGCGATAAGATCAAAAGGGTGCGCCTGGCCAGAACGCCCAATTATCATTATTCCATGCCTGATCCTCTTGACTACTGGCCTGTATGGACAAAGAAGGAGGCTTTCAACCAGGAAACTAAGGAGCTCTGGCTCTCAGATTCAATCCATCTGACACAGAAAGATCCCAAATATTATGAAGGAGGTACCGTATGGGGTCAGGATGATAATGTTGTGATGAATACAGTTTTAGGACAAAGAATAACAGCCTGGGATCCGGCAAAACACAGGATTGCTGTGGGAGCCCGGCGTTTTGGTGGACGCGGTTGTCCATATTATATCGAAAACACTCCGTTTTTATTAGATACAGTGAGCGAGTATTACTGGGACAATAAAGCCCGGCGTATGTTTATCCGCCTGGATCAGGATAAAGATCCCAATACAACAACCCTGGAGGTCGCCACAAAAGGAAGTCTGATAAATATTGAAGGAAAGCATGATATCGTGGTTAGCGGCCTTTCATTTGGGTTTACAACCAATGATATTAACCGGATAAAGGATGATGATGAATCCATTGCAGTGGTACATCTCAGAGGAACCTGTTCCAACATTGAGGTAAGCCATAATAAGTTCACCTATGTCAGCAGTGCGTTTTCCGCCAAAAATCCCGGTGATGGCGAATTAAGAAGCCACGACCTGTTAGTTTCAGACAACGACATATACGTTGCAGATGATCAGGCCATTGGTTTTTACGAAGGAGGAAAATACTTTTTCGATAAAGTCAAGATCATGAGAAACCGCATTTACGACAACGGCGCCAGACATCTGGGACCGTATGGAAGTTCCATACCTGCCATTTACGGCGCTCTGCTTGACGGAGAAATAGCAGGTAATATTATCGATGTCTCATGGGGAAACGGGATCAGCATCTTCTGGGGTAAAATGTATAAGGATTCTACTACTTCGCTCCCTTTTATACGGGGATTCTATCATCATAACAAGGCAACCAATACTCTGCTTGGATGTAATGATTACGGCGGCATCGAAAGCTGGCAGGGAGGTCCGGTCTTTATTTACGACAACATTTCTCATAATGCCAGCGGCTGGAAACGCTGGGAAAAGAGTTCAATCGGATATGCCTTTTATATCGACGGGGGATTTAAACATTACAGCTTTAATAACATTGCCTCCGGTCTTTCATGGCAGCATAACAGATCAGGTTTTATGACAGTTCTTGGTTTTTACAACATGACCGTCCACAATACCGGTTACAACATGATGTCCTTCTCTCATGGCGCCGTGAATGATCTGGATTCCGATGGTCATAATGCCTACCTTTCCAATCTTGGTGATAGTGTCTATTTCATGTTCAAGACAAGCATGAAGCCTGAAAATGCAGCTTTCGAATCCATCGGCAAAAATGTAGCCAGCAAGACACCCTTCAGGGCTAATCTTATAACGGTGGATTCCTTGAAAAGACGTTTCTGGCACTATGATTATGAGGTTGATTTTAACGCATACAAGAAGGAAGTGCAAAGCTTCAATCCACAGTTGGGAACTGTTGGGATCGAAGCCAAAGAACCTGTTCTTCCCTATGCATATAACCATGATTTTCGCCCTGCCCATGGAAGTGCTGCTATTGACATGGGAGTTAAATTCTTTATCGCATTCCCCCTTTATGAAAATGTTGGAGAATGGAATTTTTACAAGCATCCTGCTGACTCAAGCGTAATTATGGCAGATAACTTTTATATGTCAGATGATTACAAGCACCGTAATACATACATCGATGTGGCCCATAATAATCTGAAGGCACATGGCGTTACACTGAAGAGTTTTGTGAAAGGTTACCTTGAAGACTGGACCGAAGGAGCGCTCAATTTTGACGGCAAACAGACTTACTGCAGTCTCGACAATGATTCAACAAGCATTAAGAAATGCACCAATGTAAATATGGATACCAATAACTTTATCATTGAAGTTTTCTTCAAAACTGAAAAGGGGCATAAAGACGGTGTGCTGGTTTCAAAATACGATCCCTCGGGCAATGGCTACAAACTGGATATTGATAAGAATGGCAAACCACGCCTAAGCTTTATCGTTTCAGGCAATCCGGTTTATTCAGAATCAGGCGCTGTTGCACTGAACGACGGAAAGTGGCATCATCTTCTTGCAGAGGTTTACCGCTCAGGGGAGACAAACATTTATATTGATGGTGTCTTAAGGAACGGCCGGTCTTTGGGTAAATATCCGGATGCATCCCTATCTCTTTCAAATAAGGAAGACCTTTTGGTTGGCAAAAGTCCTGAAGGGAATTTCTTTAAGGGAACAATCGATTTTCTGCGTCTCTCAAGAGGTACTCTTAAAGATGCCCGGACAACAATTGCAGAGCTCTACAAATGGGAACTTGACGGGCCTTTCCTTCGCGATTTCACAGGTATACTTCCGTTGGGTAAAGCCCGCGATGCAGGGGCAATAGAGGTGGAATAAATGTCTGAACTATGATTAAAGGATTTAAGGATTAAAGGATTAAAGGATTAAAGACAAAAAACTATATATAGTCTTAATTCATGATTGATTGGGTTATGGTTAGGTGACGAAACATTCAGAATAATCGAATAAATTTGATTTTAACTACCTGAATCTGTTTACTACATTTAATACTTATGAGAGATGAAAAATTTAATCTTAATCGGAATCCTTATTATAGGAATATCCGCTTGTACCCGGGAAAAAAAGTATTCCTGGGAAAAACCACAGGCAAAGGTTATTGAAACCGGAGACCTGCAATGGCAGCCTGAACCTTTTAAATTCATTCACGGAAAGACTGTCCGCTATATTGATTTTGAGGCTGGAGATGACAATAACGACGGAAAAAGCAAAAGCACTCCCTGGAAGCATCATCCCTGGGATGCCAATGCCACAGGAAATGCTAAGGTCGCAAATGGTATTATTACTTATGTCTTCAAAAGAGGAGTTGTTTATCGCGGAGTTCTGAATGCCAAGGAATCAGGAGAACCGGGAAATCCTATCCGGCTGACCTCAGATCCCTCATGGGGAAATGGAGAAGCAGGGATATATGGATCCGTGAGATTTACTTCGGGATGGAAAAAGGCTGATGCGCAAATTGCTCCCGATATACCTGATCCCGAAAAAGTATGGTACCAGGATATTGACGGAGAAATGCCCGATACGAAGGTTGTCTGTGAATTGGCAGGCGATCAGATTAAGAGGGTTCGCCTGGCAAGGACTCCCAATTATAAAGATTCGCCGGAGGATCATTTAAAATACTGGAATAAGTGGACAGATAAAGAAAAATATGATGAATGCAAATAATAATTTATGGCTGGCCGATACGGTGAATCTCACGCAAACCAACCCGGATTATTACACTGGAGGAACAGTCTGGAGTGTGGAGGATGCCATAAATATGGGCGCTCTCTGGAGACAGAAAATCAAGGCCTATGATCCTTTAAAACATCGCATTGCAGTAGATAATAAAAATTTCGGAGGAATACGATGCCAATATTTTATTGAAAATTTACCTTCACTCCTCGATACGACAAGCGAGTTTTATTATGACAATTCCAATAAACGGATGTTCTTACGTCTGGATGAAAATAAGGACCCGAATACAACAATCATAGAGGTGTCTAAAACAGACAAATTAATAACAATAGAAAACCGGCATGATATCGTGATAAGCGGTTTCACGTTCGCATTCACGACCAGTGACATAGTGCGCCCCAATTCGAGAATAGGAGTTGGTGTGGTTCAACTTTCAGGAACTTGTTCAGATATTGAGGTCAGTCACAATAAATTCAACTATGTTGTCGGAGCTTTTGCAGCTAAAAATCCTCCGATGGCAGATCAATCCATTCATGATATAGTGGTTTCCGATAATGACATAAAAGTTGCCGATGACATGGCCATATCATTTGGCTGCGAAGGAAGATTTTTTTTTGATAAAGTAAAAATCATGCGAAACCGGATCTTTGACAACGGCGGCAGGCATCTGGGACGGTGGTCCAGTCCAATCCCTGCCATCTGCGGCTCTTTCCTGGATGCCGAACTCGCAGGAAATATGGTTGATCAATCATGGGGCAGCGCGCTGAATGTCTTCTGGGGAAAAACCCAAAGAGATGGTATTACTTCCCTCCCGTTTATCCGGGGATTCGTCCATCATAATAAAGCAACCAATACCCTGATTGGGACTCACGACTATGGTGGAATTGAGAACTGGCAGGGTGGGCCTTTATATGTTTACGATAACATTTCCCATAATGCGTGGGGACACAGACCCAAATCCGATGACTCACAGGGATATAACTTCTATTTCGACGGAAGTTTTAAATACTATCTGTTCAATAATATTGCCTCAGGGCTTTCATGGGAAAAGGACAGGTCGGGATTTATGACAGTGCTGGGTTTTTACAATATGACTGTTAACAACACCGGCTACAAAATGACATCTTTTTCCCACGGCGCCGTAAATGACCTCGATTCTGACGGTCACAATGCCTACCTTGCCAATCTGGGCGACAGCGTTTATTTCATGTTTAAGACTTCCATGAAACCTGAAAATGCGGCTTTTGAATCAATCGGTTACAATGTGGCCAGCGAAACGCCCTTCAGAGCTAATTTAATTACAGTGGATTCCATGAAAAGACGTTTCTGGAACTACAAGTATGTGGTTGATTTTGAAACTTATAAAAAGGAAGTGCAAAGCTATAATCCACAGCTGGGAACCGTAGGAATTGAAACCAAAGAAGCCGTTCTTCCAAATGCCTATAAACATGATTTTCGTCCAGCCCAAGGAAGTGCCGCCATCGATATGGGAGTGAAATTCTTTGCATCATTTCCTCTTTATGAGAATGTCGGGGAATGGAATTTCTACAAGCATCCTGCCGATTCAAGCGTTATCATGGCGGATAATTTCTATATGAGTGATGATTACAAATGGCGGAATACTTATATCGATGTGGCCCATAACAATCTCAAGGCTCATGGTTTAACGCTGAAGAATTTTGTGAAAGGTTATCTGGAAGACTGGACTGAAGGAGCACTTCAGTTTGATGGCAAACAGACTTACTGCAGTCTCGACAATGATTCAACAAGCATCAAGAAATGCACCAACGTTAATATGGATACCAATAATTTTATCATTGAAGTTTTCTTCAAAACCGAAAAAGGACATAAAGACGGTGTGCTGGTTTCAAAATACGATCCCTCAGGCAATGGATACAAACTGGATATTGATCAGAACGGCAAACCACGGTTAAGCTTTATCGTTTCAGGCAATCCGGTTTATTCGGAATCGGGTGCTGTTGCACTGAACGATGGGGAATGGCACCATCTCCTTGCAGAGGTTTATCGTTCAGGAAAGACAAACATTTATATCGATGGTGTTCTTAAGAACGGCCGGTCTGAAGGTAAATACCCTGCCCCTGCAATTTCACTTTCAAATAATGATGATCTGCTTGTTGGCAAAAGTCCGGAAGGGAATTTCTTTAACGGGGCGATCGATTATCTGCGCCTCTCAAGGGGTACCCTTACCGATGCCCGCACAACAATAGCCGAGCTTTACAAGTGGGAACTCGACGGACCTTTCCTGAGAGATTTTACAGGCAAACTGCCATTGGGCAAAGCCCGCGATGCAGGAGCCATTGAGGTAGAATAATACACTTAAAAAACCACGGAGACACTGAGAGCACCAGAGATCACAGAATACCTTTGTGCTTCTCCGATTTTCTTCCTGTCTCTGTGGTGAATAGACAATGAAAATTAAGAATTTTTCCGAATGACAAAATACGGTTGATTATCCAATTTTTCGTTGAAGCCAGGATACAAACATGCCAATTCAGGGCTTTCACGCAATTCAAAATAATATTCCAGCGGATAGTCCGTATTCGTGTAATCAGCCGGTATCTCAGCCTTAAAGCTTAAACCCTCAGCCTTCATATCCAAAGATTGATAACGTTCGCCCTGATTCACATGCCTGTAATATAACCGGGCCGATTTGGGCAGCTTATCAAACGAAAGTTGAAGTTCAATTGGCTGACCATCCTTAAAATGGGTGGGTTGTGTATGACGAGCTGATATTTTAATCCGGTTTGGTCTTCCCATTGCCTGACCAATAGCTTCAGAGATCACTGGATCATTCTTTGCTGAACCCGCCGGAATTTGTTCGAGTTTCTTAGTCATTAAGGCAATATCATCTGCGATTGCCGGCAGCCTGTCAAACCAGTGGCCGCGAAGGTACGCCCGCTCCCCGAAAGTGACATCCGGCAGATAGATATCTTTCGCTGTTTGGGAAAGGATTTCCCAGTGATGATAAGCCGTTTTATAGGCTTTTAAGGCCTCCTCCAAATGCTGACCTGTCTCCGCTTTGTTCAAAGATACCATACAATACGCCGCTGCGGAGCTTGGCCCCAAAGAATCTTCCCAATCCGATCTGCATGGATACATCAGTTTCCATTCGCCTGAATTGTGTACTTCTCCTGTTTGCCGATGTTTGAGCTTTAACAAGATTTCTCTCAGCTTCTTCAGCATAATCTTCAATCCATTGGGCAGCCTCAACAGGAGTGTACTTGCCGCTTCGGTTTCCGGTCATCAATTCTTTTACAAAATCATTGATGCTCAGAAATAACTGGGGATCAAAAGGACTTACATTGCCAAAGACCTTTGGCGCAGGTGTATCAAAGTAAGGATTTTCAGCATCGGGATCAGTTATGGAAAGGTTGGTATACATCTCAGGCCAGTAAGCATTATTGGCCGCTGATGTGCCGTGTGCAGTCAATACAATGGGTAGTATTCTTGTGGCATTTGCCAGGGCCTTTTCTGTAAACGATGCCGAAGGTCCGAATTGTTTATTAAGAAGGCGCATCCAAACCTCCGGCTCTGTATCCGGATTATATTGCATCCGGCCCCAAACCCTGAGGGTATAGAGGTACTTTTCCCAGTCCCACCGGGGGTTTAAAGACTTATCTTTATAGGCACAGCGGCCACCTGCAATCCCTGATCCCCTTCTGCCTTTAAATGAAAGAGGTTCCATGAGGTCCATTCCTGCGCTGCCGCAAAAGCTGAATGCTCTGGAATAGGCAGCAGCCGTTTGTGGGTCGCCCCAGAGCAATACTCTCTGCGTACCCGGCCAGATACGGTGAATGACTTTATATGGACGGTTTTCCTTCAAAAGGTCTCCGATCCCATAACGGGTAAACATACGTGAACCAAGGCTCAGTTTAAGCAGTTCCGGTCTTTTTTCCCCTTCCTTCGGAGGCTTCGGAATCTCAAGCTCCCTGATATCGGCCTGGTGATAGGGCAAACCCAGGTGCTCTGCCCAGTATTTAGGAGACATTACAACCGGCATGCCTGTGTTGACTGCAAGATCAATCATGGTCTGGTCTGTGCCTTTCGGGTGCAGGTCAATTTCCACCTCCCTTCCGCAGGTGGAAATTCCCTCAAAGACCATCTTCCAGAATTCATAACTCCCTTCCTTTACACCGCTTTCTCCGTGAACCCGAAGCGTTACGCCGCTGATAGCAGGGCAGGCTTTTAACAGGGCTCTGATCGCATCCCGGCAATAGGGTCCATGGTTTTCTTTGGTAACGCCTTCAATGGTGTAATTCGGTTGAGGACTGTTCAGCCATTCATAACCATGCATCCACAGGCCCAGTTGAAATTGCATACCTCTTGCAGCCGTCTGCTCACTGATAAACCGAAGCATCTCCAGGTTCTTATCCCGTTCCGCATCCGGCAGATCAGGCACACGGACCCTGTATCCGGGAACAGACATAAAGAAGGGATAAGCGAAAATAAAGTACGCGTCAACTACGTTTTGAAGAAGATCATGACCGATACCCAGGGCGAGGTTAAACCGGTTAAAGCGCTGAGTGGCAAGATGGGTAAGGTATCCGGGCCACATCTCCTTATCGTAAAACCACGGTTTATCTTCCACATCGCTGACGAATAACCTCATAAGGCTTCTTATCTCATTGGCAGGCTTTTCAATCACGGGTTTCTGAAGATTAAGCTCTGCCAGAGGATCTGAAGAATAATTAACCCGGTCTGCCAATTCAAGCAGTGCGTACACCAATCCGCGTTCGTCTTTGCCGCAAGCCAATAAGATATTTCGTCCCGCTGATTTTGATGGTATCAGTCCAAGAGCTTCAGGAACGTCAGGGATAACGACTTTTGCCTCTTTAAGGAATTGCCCTATTGCAGGCGTTGCGATGCCCCCTGCCACAATCGCCAAACTTTCCTTCGGTGCCTGACTCAGATTGTCAAATTTCTCTAAAGATACGCCCTTTGCCCCTAACGAGTCGGTCAATTCCTTTATCGCCCACTGTACAGGTGCAGAACCGGCAGTTTTATCCGCAGTGTCCCAAATAATAGAAATGCTCTTCTTCCGAGAAACGGGAATGCCAAGTAAAGGAAATCCCAGGGTTGAGGTAGAGGTGATTTTAAGAAATTGTCTGCGGTCAATATCTTTTCTTTTCATAACCTTTTGTTTGATCAGTTGAGAATGAAAAACAGCGCTGTATCTTATGATGTAAATTGTAATTCAATGTTTTCATATGCTTAACTGTTTTAGTCCTGTCATTATTGTTTTAATTCATAATTTATTCTCCGCATCTTCTGCTTCAAATATACTCCTTAATCACAGCAACCACTTTTCCACAATGCTTACAGCTCAACTCACGCTTTGCATTCATGCCTTTTATTTAATTATATTGTCATTAAAGCCGTCCGGCTGAAAAACACCTTTGGACTTTCAATCCGTCTCAAATCCCATGCCTATTAATCTGAGAACCATTTCTTCAAAGGATTTCTTTGAAACATGAAAATTCGGTTCAATGATGTATACCTTACCGCCGGGTTTTAAAATTGATTTTAATTCTTCAAACAGCCTGTCCTGATTGGGTACCTCATGAATCATGTAGAAAGCCAGAACAAAATCAACCTTGTCGGAAACGCCAATTTCGGTGTCCTCACATTTGTGTAATTCAATCATTTGCTCCAATTCTGTCCCTCTGATCTTTTTATCCACCTTCTGAAGCATTCCTTCCTGTAAATCAGCGGCAATAACTTTCCCTGAACTATTCAGCAATTTTGCAATTTCTATGGAAAAGAATCCGGGACCGCAACCTAAATCAAGGACTGTCATCCCCTTACTGATGTATGGCTTTAATATTTTACGTGGATTTTGAAGCAATCTCCTGATATAATTATCAAGTCCTCCTGCGAGTTCTACAGGACAAATTCTGCCATTACTCCCGTTATTCATTGTTGTTATATTATTCTATGAACATTTAAGTTACGTTTGTACGTTCAGGATAAA
>CAWENX010000023.1:0-64099 GCA_963810555.1 uncultured Bacteroidia bacterium
CTAATTACAATTGAGTGAAAATTGAATGACTACTAAATGACGTGAAGCGAATGATTATTGAATGACGTGAAGATAAAAGCCTATTTTAATTTTTCGAACAAAGCCTTAAAACTGATCTCTTTCGAAATAATATTTCCTATTTTCCCTATATCAACCCTTTCCTGGGCCATACTGTCACGCTCCCTGATTGTTACAGTATTATTTTCAAAGGTCTGATGGTCAACTGTTACACAGAAAGGCGTACCGATTGCATCCTGCCTGCGGTAGCGCTTCCCGATGGAATCCTTCTCATCATACTGGCAGTTGAATTCGAATTTCAGTCCTCAATAATTTCCCGTGCTTTTTCTGGCAGACCGTCTTTTTTTACCAGCGGCAACACCGCCAGTTTTACGGGCGCCAGCGTGGCGGAAGTTTTAGAACAACCCTCGTATCCGGTTTGCCGTCCCCCTGTTACCTCTTCCTCATGATAGGCTGCCGAAACCACCTGCAGGAACATCCGGTCAAGCCCAATCGAGGTCTCAATCACATAAGGAATGTACGATTCATTCATTTCGGGATCAAAATACTGGATTCTCTTTCCCTGAAAATTTCTCGTGCTGGCAAAGATCAAAATCCGTTCGCGAATGAATTCCTTCCACCTCCTTAAACCCAATAGGGAATTTAAACTCGATATCAACAGCCGCATTGGCATAATGCGCCAGTTTCTCATGAACATGAAAGCGGTAATTTTCTTCCCCGAATCCCAATGCCTGATGCCATTTCATCCGGATAGTCTTCCATTGCTCAAACCAGTCGAGTTCGGTTCCGGGCTTTACAAAATACTGCATCTCCATCTGTTCAAACTCCCGCATCCGGAAAATAAACTGCCGTGCAACAATTTCGTTCCGGAAAGCTTTTCCGATCTGGGCAATCCCAAAAGGGATCTTCATTCTCCCGGTTTTCTGAACATTCAGGTAATTCACAAAAATACCCTGTGCGGTTTCAGGGCGCAGGTAAATTTTCATCGCTCCGTCAGCAGTAGAGCCCATCTCTGTGGTGAACATCAGGTTAAACTGTCTCACATCGGTCCAGTTTCTTGTACCCGAAATGGGGCATACGATCTCATGGTCAAGAATAATCTGCTTAAGCTCTGCAAGATCGCTGTCGTTCAATGGCTTTGGAGAAACGGTTATGCAGTTCATCCCATTTTGTCTGGTATTCAATCACCCTTCCATTGGTGTGCGGAATTGCGCTTCATCAAAGGCTTCTCCGAAACGCTGGCGAGCCTTTTCAACCTCCTTATCGATCTTAGCTTCGATCTTTGCAAGATGATCTTCAATCAGGACATCGGCACGGTATCTTTTTTTGGAATCTTTGTTGTCGATCAGCGGATCGTTAAATGCATCCACATGGCCGGAAGCTTTCCAGATGGTCGGGTGCATAAAAATGGCAGAATCGATGCCCGACAACATTTTCATGAAGCAGAACCATCGAATCCCACCAGTATTTTTTGATGTTGTTTTTCAGTTCAACGCCATACTGTCCGTAATCGTAAACTGCTCTCAATCCGTCATAAATTTCGCTTGAATGAAATACATAACCATATTCCTTGCAATGTGCAATCAGTTTTTTAAAAAGATCTTCCTGGGCCATCTAAAAAATTAGAATTAAAGAATTAAACATGTTAGTATATGAGTAGGTGTAATTGAAGTAAGGGAGAACGGAATGAATCAAACGGTCTCCGTTCCCCTTTCTGGTCTCTGTACATTGATCACTTTTTCTTATCCTTGATCTCTTCGAATTCAATATAATCCCCTTCGTTACGGGGATATTGTTTTGGTTTCTTGTTTGTATAGTCGATCGTAACATCTCCACGTCTGGTGGTTTTCCTCTTTTTGGTTTCCTCGTGTTCTTTCATGTCCTTGAAGAGCTTATCAGCCGCCTTCTCAACCATTTTAGGGGCAAAGAATCTCATAAAGAATTTAACCACTAAATAAATAATTATGATAATGAATAAAGTCCTCAAAAAAGAAAACAAATACAGAATAATAAATAATGTCATAGTATTATAAATATTACCATGATGCAAAATTAAGAATTATTTCACTGCTTATTCTTTAATAGGGACAATGACAGTTGGAATTAATGCTTTTCCTCCTTCCCTGACGCTTTGCTTTCCTTTTCCCTGTCCTCGAAAATAAAGTTGATGCCCACTCCTGAGGTTCATATTTCTTGCCCTGCTTGGATAGAAAGGTGAAAAGATATTATCGGCTGCAGCATAAAGTTGAAAAGGACCTGCAAGGAGTCCTATTCCCGCACCAAGATTATCGAAAGTGGACTCCATTATGGAATAACTTCCTGTGAGGGATATTCCTTTCCAGATCAAGGCATTGGCGGAGGCGGTGAATGAAGTGTGCAGTAGGTTGTTGTACATCCTCACTCTTGCCAGTCCTGAAAGGCTTACGTTGTCACTTAGTTTATAATCTGCGCCGATGTACAATTTGACCGGAAGCATTGTCGAAAAACTTGTGTGCGAACTGTCGGGATGGAATGCATCCCTGAGTGAATCTCCCATCTGGTTGATCAGCGTCTGAATAAAAGGTAAAGTAGCCATTGAAGGATCGGCTATCTGGATTCCCCGGTACAAAAAACGTTTGTTCTCGGTGAGGCTGGATGTATTGGTTTTCCAGGATATTGCGCCCAGATCGACCAGGCTCATCGAATATTCAAGCTTATTGTTCACACGATAAGCAAAGCCAAGATCAACCGCAAAACCGGGATTCCCATAATTATTAAAGTACTGACTTGCTTTAAAGTTGCTGTTGACGGAATTGACGAATCCCCTTTCGTCATAACCGAAACTGACGGGAGCTGAAATATTGGCCCTTCCGGTGGTAATAACATCCAGGTATTCACCGGTAGGGGGAGACGCAATCTTAACATTTAATCCGTTTGTCTGAACGGCTCCCATCCCGAATAATAATTTGGCTGTACCGCCGATGGTTAATTTTTTATTGATATCGCGTGAATAATTGAAAGCAAGTTCCCGGTAATGTTGTGCCCCAATTCCAAATGTTCCGGAGTTGTATACCGTTCCGAGATAAGGATAGTTACCGTAATTAATCAGTCTTACAAGATTTTTATGAAAAAAAAATTCCGAAAGCTCCTTCTCAGTAAGCGATATAGCAAAGAAATTCTTTCCTTTTTTAAAACCTCCTTCAAGTACAGTTAACCCAGCAGATTCCATTATAAAGTTCGAATGGTCGATAGCTGAAATGAATTTGGGAAGGTCCAGTACAAGGGAATCAGCCTTTACTCCGGTTCCCCAATGAATCAGATCCGAATAGCTCCAGTTGTTGGTATTTGCTGACAGATCAAGTTTTGAGAATAAAGGCATACTTATGTAAAAACCGCTTTCTATTCCAGGTCTGGCAGGATTAAGGTCTTTGGTCTGAGGTATTCCTTTCATGAAATAAAGGCTATTGGGCTGTGATCTCAGGCAGTCAGGCCAAAGAAACACGAACAAAGCAGAAAATATAAAAATAAGAATTATTGATAATTTCATAAATTTCTGTTATAGTTTAATAGCCTGACAATCTGATAATAATCTGATTTTCCAGAGCAATTGAACATTGATCATTGAACATTTAATCAAGCCTTCCAAGGTTTAATGCTGCACGGAAGGCGATCTCTACTTTATAAATTGATTCTTTCAGGTTCTTGACAATGACTACTCCTGTATCCGGCTGATAAAGCTTTACAACAAATTTTATTCCGTCAGCTAAACTGGCATCGTTCAGGTCTGTGGAATCCATTGGAAATTCAATGCGCGTGATGATCGGCTCAACCACTTTTCCGGTTGCATCCGTCTTCCCTGCAGCCATTACTCCCGAATCATATGTCTTGCCGTAAACCGTACCTGAATTAATGTCAATGAAACTGAACTGGAATTGAACCTTCATAGGTGTTCCGTTGGTAAAGGCTACCATAAGGTAGAGCGAGTCGATCGCATTGCTGGTAAAGGTAACATTTGTCTTGTTATGAATAACCGGATCCAGGTCGATTTCAGAATCTGTAATGGTGTCGTTGTCGCCGAGAAGCGTAGAATACTGGTCGCCAACAAGATAGGAGCCGTAAGCCAGGGGGACGTATACAATCGGTTTGACATCATCTACCCTGGCGAGTTTATCAAGATTAAAATCATCAAGATGACAGGACCATGAAAGTAAGGCTGATAAGATAATCGTTCCTGAAAGTGTCAAGGTTTTTTTCATAGAGAGAATGCATGAAAATTGTGCCCGCAATTTATAAAATTATTTTAAAAGGCAGTTGTCTAAGTATCCATCCGGGGTGCCTAAAATCAGATTGATCCCATAGTTTTTTCTGTCAATAATTCTCAAAGGGAATTCTGAATTGGTTTCAGCAAGAGTTTTTTAGTAAATGCTTCTCTTCACAATAGAAACACATTCCATTTACCTATGCCTCCTCTTCTACGGAACGATGAAGCTTTATAATTTTAAAACTTATTGTATTTTGATCTGTGAAGGGCTGACCAACCTGTACAGTTTATCCGACCGCCTGAGCTTTTGGTTGACAGGAATAGAACAGTGCACCCCTTTAGCAACTTCTTCCACCGATTCCAATTCCACACGTATTTCATCAATCACGGATTGATAAACGCCTGTAGTAGGACCAGTGATAATGATTTCATCACCAACCTTCAGACTCCCTGTTTCAAGTCTGACTTCTGCAACACCAAGATTTGTGAAATAGTTGGTTATTTTACCTGTATATAATTTACGCTTCGTTGCTTGGGAACCGTATTTTCCGCTCCATTCACCCAGTCGCTGCCCAAGGTAATAGCCGTCCCAGAAACCACGGTTGAAGACAGTCGATAAACGCTTGTCCCATTCCCTAATCTTCTCCTCGCTGAAAGTTCCATCTATATAAGCACCAACGGCTTCATTATAACATTCCACAACCGTTTTGACATATTCGGGACTGCGGGCGCGTCCTTCAATTTTCAGTACCGAAACGCCGTTGTCAAGGATTTTATTCAGGAAATGAATGCTTTTCAGATCTTTGGGTGACATAATGTATTCATTATCAATCTCCAGTTCCTGACCCGTTTCTTTGTCGGTCACAATATACGAGCGGCGGCATATCTGCATGCATGCTCCCCTGTTTGCAGAGGAATTCGTTTGTCCCAGAGAGAGATAACACTTTCCCGATACCGCCATGCACAAAGCCCCATGAACGAACATTTCCAGCCGGACTCGATTTCCTGAGGGGCCCCGCAAATCGTCTTTTGCTATTTTATGAGCGATATTGTTCACCCTTCCAAGGTTCATTTCCCTTGCAAGAACGATGACATCTGCAAACTGAGAGTAGAATTTAACGGCTTCATAATTGGTAACATTCAGCTGTGTCGAAATATGAACCTCAATTCCCAATTCCCTGCATTTCTGAATAACAGCCATATCAGCAGCTATAACAGCTGAAATTCCTGATTCAAGTGCGGCAGCCAAAATCCGGTCAAGGTTTTCGAATTCCTCGTCAAATAATTCTGTATTAAGGGTGAGGTAGGTTTTCACTCCTGCAGCCTTACATCGAAGGGATATTTCCTTTAAATCATTCACGTTGAAATGATTGGCAGAACGGGACCGCATATTCAGATGCTCAACGCCGAAGTAAACGGAGCCTGCCCCAGCCTGAATAGCAGCCATCAGTGACTCGTAAGACCCGACCGGGGCCATTATTTCAATATCTTTCCTTTGCATTTTTATTAAATTCGTCACAAAAGTATAATATCTATCCGAAAGGCGATAATTTAAGATTCCTATCCATTTCCAGTAAAACTATAATAAAAGGGGAGTGATTATAAATTTTACCACTTTGCCAACTTGCTACTTTGCTACTCTTACTACTTAAGATTTATTTTAAAGCATCATACATTACTTCCACAGGATGAACAGCTTCCCGTCCTGTTCCGTCTTTTATATGATGCCTGCAGCTTGTCCCGGGAGCAGCGATGATCGTTGTATCTTCACTTTCCCGAACGGTGGGGAAAAGTACCATTTCCCCGATTTTCATCGATAATTCATAATGTTCCTTCTCATAGCCGAAAGAACCGGCCATCCCGCAGCAGCCCGATTTGATTTCCTCGACTGTGTAGTTTTCAGGCAGTGAAAGCATTTGTTTTGTGGGAAGAGTAGATGCAATTGCTTTTTGCTGACAGTGCCCGTGAAGTTTAATTTTTCTTACTTCCCTTGTGAACTGTTCCGAAGTGATATTCCCTTTTCCATCTCGCGGACAAAAAATTCTTCAAAAAGAAGACTGTTTGATCCCAATTGAATGGCATCATTCCGAAGTGAGTCGTTTACCAGTTCAGGATATTCGTCTCTGAATGTCAGAATTGCGGAAGGTTCAAGACCTATAAGAGGAGCATCCCGGGTAACTTTATCTTTCAGCAGCAATACATTCTCAATGGCAATTTTCTTCGCATCCCTGACCAATCCTTTTGACAGATAAGTCCGTGAAGATTCGCTGTGTTGTGGGATTTCCACCTCATATCCTAATCTGTTGAGCAGGAGAATGGCCTTAATACCTATGTCTGATTCCTGATAATTGGTAAATTCATCGGCAAATAAATATACTTTGGCCCTGGTGCCTGAATTTCCTGATTTTTTCTTATACCAGTTTCTTAGAGTTTGTTTTGAATAGCCCGGAATTTTTCTTTTGGGATGAAATCCAATCAAACGATTGACAATTTTCAGGCTGAGCATGAAATTGGCTAAGGGTTTCACTAAAACAACAAACTCATTTATTTTCGGTAAATAAGCTATAAGCTTTGTTCTCAGAGGAATACCCTTTTCATCGTAATAATGCTGTAAGAATTCCGCCTTGATTTTAGCCATATCCACATTCGAGGGACATTCTCCCTTACATCCTTTGCAGGAAATACAGAGATCCAGTATCTTATAAATTTCTCTATGCAATAAAGGATTGGATTTTGGTGGAATGATGCATAAATTCCCTGAGAAGATTGGCCCTTGCGCGGGTTGTTTTGTCTTCATCACGGGTGGCCATATAGGTCGGGCACATCGTGCCTCCTATGACTTCTGACTTTCGGCAGTCTCCCGATCCGTTACACTGTTCTACTGCACGAAGATATCCATGTGTAGAAGAAAAATCCAAAATAGTCTTAATATCAGGATACCGGTTTGACAATTCAAACCTTAGATTTTGTGTTATTGGAGGAACATCGGTTATTTTTCCCGGATTCAGAATATTCCAGGGATCCCACATATGCTTGATCTCTTTGAACAGGTTGTAGATTTCCTCGCCAAACATAAACGGGATAAAAGAGCCGCGCAATCGCCCATCGCCGTGTTCTCCTGACAGAGAACCGCGAAATTTTTTAACCAGGGCAGCTACATCCTGTGCCAGTGATGCATAAATCTTCTGATCATCAGCATCTTTCAGATTTAAAAGTGGCCGTAAATGCAATTCGCCGGTCGCAATATGGGCATAGAAAACACAATTAAGTCCGTATTTGTTTAAAATCTCCTTGAATTCAGCCACATAGGCAGGCAGTTTATCAGGAGCTACGGCTGTATCTTCTATAACGGTTGTACTTCGTTTATCTCCCGGAATGTTGGAAAGTAAGCCCAATCCGGCTGTTCTTAAATCCCATACTTTCTTAATATCTTCTTCGCCATAAATGAGAGGGAAATGATAACCATAACCGGCCTCTTTCAGTTCCTCAATCATTCCGGCACAATTCTCCTCTATCTCTTCAGTTGTCTCAGCAGCAAATTCGATCATCAAAATAGCTTTCGGATCACCCTGTATGAAAAATCGGTTTTTACGTTGAGCGATATTATCTTTTGTGCAGTTCATGATAATATCATCCATCAGTTCAATCGTCGAAGGATGGTGCTTTAAGGCGATTATATTGGCGTATAGGGCTTCTTCAAGAGAATTAAAATGAGCAGGCACCACGCATTTAACCTTCGGGGGAAGTGGCAAAAGATTTAATTTCATGGCCGTTGTAAAGGCTAATGTACCTTCCGATCCTGCAAGAAGCTTTGCAAAATTAAAATTGACATTATTCCCGGTAAATGGATCTGTATCCATCAAAGCATCAACGGCATAACCCATATTGCGCCTTGTAACTGCCGCCTCGGGATAAACTTCCCTTATATTTTCACGAATTTGATTACTGGAAAGAATATCCCTCATTTGACGATAAAGCTTTGTTTCCAGTGAGTTTAAATCCCCTTCGCATTTGGCGTCAAACTCTGACTTGGTAAGGGGTCTGAAAAGAACTTCTGAGCCATCAGCTAATATGGCTTCTACTTCCAGAACATGATCCCGTACGCTTCCGTAAATCAGTGATCGTAATCCGCATGAATTATTGCCCAGCATACCTCCCAGCCGGCATCTGTTCGCTGTCGATGTTTCGGGTCCAAACTGCAATCCGTAAGGTTTTAAATAAAGATTCAATTCAGAAAGATTAACACCGGGTTCCACTTTTACCCATCGTTCCTCTTTGTTAAATTCAAGAATCCTGTCCATGTATTTGGAAATATCCAAAACAATGCCGGGACCAACAACCTGTCCGGCAAGGGATGTGCCTGCGGCTCTCGGAATTACGGAAGTTTTATGCTGACGGGCAAACCACAGCGCCTTTTTAACATCCTCTTTGTGTTTGGGAATGATCACGGCCTGAGGTATTTCACGATACGAAGATCCATCCGTTGCATAAATGATGCGGTGTGAATTATCTGTAAATAACTCACCATCAATATTTTTCGCAAGAAGATCAAAAGGAAGCGCAGTATTCATAATCGTATGTGTGTCGATTACAAAATTATAAAAGATTAAGCTTAACTAAAAGATGGATTGATCTGATCCGAAAAAGAGAATAACCCCGTTTACTGTTCCTATCTCTGAATGGAAGCTACACCACTGCGTTTCCTGTTTTCGCAAAGCGCCGGTTTTAACTGGCCCGGTAAACTTGTCATCATTTGAGATCATCATCATCAATTCGTCCTCGGGCCATGCCATTCCGCTTCCTTCGTCATACTGCCAGGTCACCTGAACCTTATCAGGATCACCAGGCACGAGGCTTGCTGTAAGGAGATGGGGCGGAGGTAGCTTGCCCGCCGAAAAATGAAGCCTCTCCCTGTCAAGCAATGTCCCGTCGGGCCCGAACGTGGGAGAATTGGTGCTGATAAAAAGGTTATGCCCTCTTTTCCCTTCTTCTGCAATGCTCCATATCTGCTCAACCATCGTACCACTGAACTGCATCCAGAAATCAATTAATGCACTGAACCTCTTCCAGTTCTGCATCTTCTTTTCGCTCCACGATTTTTTCGACCTCTGTCCCGGTGCTCTACGCACATAGTTATTTCCGTTAAAACTATAGAAAACCAGGTTTCCAACTATGCCTGTCCCGAAACTTCGGGATTTCCATCTATTGTTTGTCCCATGATTGATTCGTATTTTGAATTGTATTTTATTTGATCAATAATAGTATTTAAATAGTTATAACTGTACAAAAACTGTAAAAATACTGTAGATGTACTGTAGAAGGTACGAATAAAGCATAATTATGAAAAGAGAAAAGTACGGAAATGGTGACGCTGGATTCAGAAAAAATTACGCTTTAATCTTTGCCTTTAAATTGTCAGGTGATGAGTTTTTACTTATTGATTTCAGGATAATCATTCAGCGGATCAGCCTCCGGGATTTAGACAGTCGCATGACAATGAGGCATCAGGACAATTTCAGCAAACTGAATGCCTTGTAAATTTGTATTCCATGGCAAAATACTTTGAATAATTAGTTAAAAACTTAACAAAAAATAAGCATTAATCTTTGAAGAATGCGTAAATTTGCTTACTTTTCGACGTAAGAGTTCAAATATTTTAATATACTGAAAAACAGGCAATGGAGCTGATTGACCGGATAAAAAATAATGCAAGGGAATTAAATAAACGGATCGTACTTCCTGAAGGCAGCGAAATCAGAACACTCAAGGCAGCTGAGATTGTTTTGAAAGATAAGCTGGCGGAATTAATCCTGCTTGGAAATCCCTTAAGAATTAAAGAAATAACGGAAAAAGAGGGCATTGATATTAACGGCGCCGCGGTTGTTGATCCTTCATCGAGTCCTAAAAGGGAGCATTATGCCGAAATGATGGCTGAAATCAGAAAGGATAAGGGATTGACCGTTGAAGAGGCTCTGAAATTATTAGACGACCCGTTGTATTATGGTCCCATGATGATAAAAGCAGGACATGCGGACGGTGAGCTTGCGGGAGCTATAAATGCTACGGGTGATGTTTTAAGGCCTGCATTTCAGTTTATTAAAACGCTTCCCAATGTCAGCATTGTCTCGGGAGCGTTTTTTATGATTTTTGAAAACAAGGCAATAGGCGAAAACGGAATACTCGTTTTTGCCGATTGTGCCGTCAATCCGGAGCCTGATGACAAACAATTGGCTGAAATTGCCGTAGCGACTGCGATTACCGCCAAACGAATAGCAAATATTGAACCGCGTATAGCCATGCTTTCATTTTCAACGAAAGGAAGCGCCAAACATCATCTTGTGGATAAAGTTGTCAGTGCGACAAAAATGGCTCGTGAGATGGCGCCTGAATTGATGATTGACGGAGAATTGCAATTGGATGCTGCACTTGTAGCCAAGGTAGGGCAACTAAAAGCGCCCGGCAGTAAGGTTGCGGGTAATGCGAATGTTTTGATATTTCCCGGTCTTGAAGCAGCAAACATTGGTTATAAACTTGTTCAAAGATTGGCGGGCGCTGAAGCAATCGGTCCTGTATTGCAGGGAATGGCGGCCCCGATTAATGATCTATCGAGAGGCTGCTCGGTAAGTGATATTGTAACGATGATAGCTGTTACGGCAAATCAGGCAGGGTAGGCTTAGGCTAAAGGCTAAAGGTTCGAGGTTATAAGGTTATGAAGGAATGAAACAAATGAAAGGATGAACAAATCTCAGGAATTCCGGATAATTCTTTGATTATTAATAGTCTATTAGTTTTCAGTCTAAAGTCTGATTCGTGTAATTCGTTTTAATTCGTGAAATTTATAAAAAATGGAAGATGTTATTGTTGAACAGATTGAGGAGTTTGGTTTAAGTAAAAAGGAGAAGAAAAGAACTCTTTTTTCGAAAATTGGTATTGTCGGTTGCGGTAAAGATGGTCAGAATATTGCCAGGATTGCCAGTATTAACGGGATTGAAGTGGTCTTTATTGAACTTTCCGAAGAAAAAATTTCTTCTGCTTATGAACAGCTTGGCAAAATGCTTGACCGGCGTATTGAGAATTGGGGAATGACAGATAATGAAAAGAAACTCATCCTTTCAAGGATCAAAGGCAGCCTTGATTATAGAGATTTGAGCGAATGTGATTTTGTCATAGAGGTAATCAGGGCTGAACATAAAGAAAGAAAGATAATTGAACGTAAAGAAGTTTTTAAGAAGATTGAGGAAGTTGTCAGTCCGGAATGTATAATTGCGACTAATTCAACGACAATTATTATCACGGAATTGTCATCCGAACTTAGACACCGTGAAAGATGTGTGAGTCTGCATTTCTTTGTACAATCGCCTGAAGCAAGGGTTTGCGAAGTTGTAAAGGGTTTATATACTTCAGATGAAGTTTATCAGAAAGTATTGACTTTTATCAAATTAGTCAACCGGCAGGCTATTCCTGTCGAGGAATCAGCAGGTTTAATTTCTATTAGGTTGTATACATCGCTTCTGAACGAAGCCTGCGAAGTATTGCTTGAAGGTGTTGCCTCCATGCCGGACATTGACTCAGTCTGGAAAATTGGGTTTGGAATGCGCTTTGGGCCATTTGAATTGGCTGATATCCTTGGAATTGATAAAATAAACCGCTGGATGGAGAATCTTTATGACGAGTTCGGAGATCCCCAATATATGGCATCGCCTGTGATAAAAAAACTTGTCAGGGCACGAAGATTTGGGAAACTTACCTCCTGGGGTTTTTATAAATACGACGAAAACGGAAAAATTATCGGCCATTGTCCGTTAGCATCCGAAAAGAATTAAATTAAATTGCTTCTAATGAAAATTTTAGTAATTAATTGTGGCAGCTCTTCCATAAAATATCAGTTTTATTCCTTGTCAGAAAACCGGATTCTCGCAAAAGGAATAGTTGAGAAAATCGGAATGAAAGGTTCTTCTTTAAAACATGAAAAGGAATCCGGTCAGAAGGTGATATTTAAAGGTGAAATTCTTGACCATAATACTGGAATTGAATATATTCTGGGAGTTTTATCCAGCGCTAAGCATGGCTGTATTAAGGATCTGGATGAGATAAATGCTGTCGGTCATCGTGTAGTTCATGGTGGTGAGCAGTTTAATGAAAGCGTACTGATTACAGATGATGTTATCCAGGTGCTTGAAAAGTATAAAGAACTTGCGCCCCTGCATAATCCCCCGAACTTAAAAGGAATCTATGCTTTAAAACTTTTGGTTCCGGGAATACCCCAGGTGGCCGTTTTTGACACGGCTTTTCATCATACAATGCCCATGCATGCCTATATGTATGCTATACCTTATGCATTATATAAAAAATATGCCATACGGCGTTACGGATTTCACGGAACAAGCCATCGGTATGTCTCAAAACGGGCTTGTGAAATATTGAATGTTGATCCGAAACAGACAAAGATTATTACCTGTCATCTGGGAAACGGGGCTTCAGCCTGTGCAGTAAAGAATGGAGAATCAATCGATACATCTATGGGATTTACACCTGTTGAAGGTTTGATTATGGGAACCCGTTCCGGAGATATTGATATGGGGGCTGTAACCTATATAATGGATAAAGAAGGAATTGGCACAAAAACAGCCAGCACATTATTCAATAAACATTCGGGATTGTTGGGTATTACAGGAATATCTTCTGATTTCCGTGAAATATATGAAGCGGACGAAAAGAATGGGGATGAAAGAGCTAAACTGGCCATAAAAATGTTTGATTACAGAATAAAAAAATACATTGGCGCTTATGCTGCGGCTATGGGTGGCTTAGATGTTCTTGTTTTTACGGGCGGCATAGGAGAAAATTCTGCAATTACCCGTTCCGGTATCTGTGAGGATCTTGCTTTTCTTGGCATAGAAATCAATGAAGAAATTAACAGGGCGACCAGGGGAGAAGAGATAATAATCAGCAGAGAAGGTGCAAAGGTTAAAGTTATGGTTGTCCCAACCAATGAAGAATTAATGATCGCCATTGATACACAAAATATAATAGCAGGTAAGAATTAATATAGGCTAAAGACTAAAGACTAAAGACTAAAGATTGTAATTAATTGACAATTGACAATTCATTACAGTCTTTAGTCTTTAGTATTTCCTGATTTGGGATTTGAATCTTCGTTTTACTCTTCACTTTTTACTGTCCAACTTTCCCGTTTCCCGTTCTACCTTTTCTGTACTCCTAACTGTTTTTTTACTGGGTGTAAAAAATATTTAGTGAATTCTTAAGAAAATAAATGAAAATGAAGGGCAATTTATTAATTTAAATTAATTAATGAAATATGTAATAATTATAATAATGAAGATTAAATAGTTGTGATAAACTGTATTAAAAATTATAATGATTATAATATGTTTTTTAAAATTTCCTTTTAGAAATTATGGTATGATTTATGTTATTTCAAATTCAAAATTTATTAAACCATCGTAAATAAAAAGGTACAGGAAAAACGATCAGTAACATTTTTACAAAATAATTGAAATTTTTTATTCTATCATAACATTACCTAAACATTAAAGTCAAACATTACACTTTAATCATGAAAAAACTTCGAATAACGAGACAAATAACTATAAGAGAGGCGGCTTCGCTGGATAAATATCTGCGTGAAATAGGGAGGATCAAGTTGTTGCTTTCCGATGAAGAGGAAGAATTAGCGCGAAGGGTACGAAAAGGAGACAGGAAAGCCTATGAACTTCTGGTGAATTCAAATCTGAGGTTTGTTGTTTCTGTTGCAAAACAATATCAGAATCAGGGTCTGACGCTTTCTGACCTGATCAGCGAAGGAAACCTTGGGTTAATAAAGGCGGCAGAACTTTTTGATGAGACCAGGGGATTTAAATTCATTTCCTATGCCGTGTGGTGGATAAGACAGTCTATATTGCAGGCCTTAGCTGAACAATCAAGAATTGTCAAACTTCCTTTAAACAAATTAGGTACTATAAATAAGATCAACAAGGCTTTTGTCCAGCTTGAACAGGATTATCAGAGGGAACCCACTGCAGGAGAGATTGCTGAAATGCTTGATATACAGCATATTTTTGTTGAAGAGGCATTGAGCGCTACCAATTATCACATATCGATGGATGCTCCCGTAACGGATGAGGAAAATTGTATAAACAACCTTTACGAAATGATGATTTCAAATGAAAATCCTGATCCGGATGCTACTCTTATTGATTCATCGCTGAAAAAAGAGATTGAGCGAACACTCGGAACTTTAAAAGATCGTGAGGCAAAAATCCTGATGTACACCTATGGTTTAAATGGTATGCCGACTCAAACACTGGAAGAAATAGGTAAAAAACTGGATATTACTCATGAAAGGGTAAGACAGATTAAAGAGAGGGCATTGAAAAAACTTAAAAATAACCGTCGAAGCAGATTACTTAAACCGTATTTAGCTTAATAATTTGATTTTAAAATATTATCAGAGAATCAGATAAGAAACTTCAATCAATCTAAATCCTTACAAAAACAAATTTTAAAATCACTAACTTGCACCCGTTTATGAGAGACTAACATCAAATTAATAAACCGGATGCAGCAGAGAATCCATTTTAAACATTTTATGCCTGTAATGTTTGGATTTTTTATTATGGGCTTTATAGATATAATTGGAATTGCATCAAATTATATCAAGCAGGATTTTCATTTAAATGATACCCTGGCGAACTTTATACTAATGATGGTTTTTGTCTGGTTTGTTTTATTCTCAATCCCAACGGGAATATTGATGAGTAAAATTGGACGACGCAAAACAGTTGTTTTGAGTATTTTAATCAATGTGTTCGCTCTTTTTATTCCTGTCATATTCTACAATATTTATGCTGTTCTAAGCGCCTTAGGTTTATTGGGGATCGGGAACGCTATGCTGCAGGTCTCCCTGAATCCTTTAACCGGAGATGTGGTTCCTGATTCGAAATTACCAAGCGCTCTTACATTCGGTCAGTTTATAAAGTCAATATCCTCATTTTCAGGTCCCATTCTGGCCGGCGGCGCAGCGATTTATTTTGGGAACTGGAGATATCTTTTCCCAATTTTCGGAGGATTGTCCCTCATTGCACTGTTCTGGTTGAATTCTGTGAGGATCAATGAAATAAAACCTGCCGGACAACGAAATACTTTCTTTAACAGTTTAAAGCTGTTAAATAATGTTTTAATTCTTGGTCTGTTTATTGGAATATTGCTTGTAGTCGGAATCGATGTGGGTTTAAATGTATCAATACCTAAGTATCTGATGTTAAAAGGGAACTTAAATCTGGCTAAAGCGGGTCTGGGCTCCAGTTTGTACTTTGCCGCTAAAACTGCAGGCACATTTGCGGGAGCAATAATCTTGACACGTTTATCCATTAGAAAATTTTACACAACAACAATAATTCTTTCATTGGTTTCTCTCGTTATTACACTCTCAGCTCATTCATTGACAGGTATATATATCGGTATTTTTTTACTGGGATTGACAATAGCAAATGTATTTTCAATTATTTATTCCATAGCATTACTTAAACATCCAGAACTTAGAAATGAAATTTCCGGACTGATGATGATGGGAATCATTGGCGGAGCGATTATCCCTCTTTTTATGGGAATAATGACTGATAAATTTGGCTTGAATTATGGGATGCTGGTTCTTGGATTATGCATGGTTTATTTGCTGTTCAATTCTCTGGTCAAGAAGACAGTTGTGGAGAGAAAGGAGATTGTTTCTGATATTTGATACTGCTAAACATAATTAGTCTTGTCGATCTTCGATTCAGATGTTATGACACCTATAAAACACTTGTTGGGAATTTTATATTATGATTAAAAGAGCTTCCAAGGTCAATACGGACTTAATACGGAACACGGAGGTAATACGGAGTTGGGATTTTAAAGTTATTGTTAAATATAAGACTTGATTATTTTTTTTCAAATCCAGAACCTATTTTAGATGGGAAACATAATGTTGATAAATGATAGGTCAGCTATATAATCGTCATTCGGTCCCAAAATTTCAGGATTTGATTGTTATTCAAAGTAAGGTTGAAGATTATCTGCCCGGAAAAGTCCTTTCGGCAGATGAACTGTTTAATTACAAGTGATCGACTTTTCAACTTTGTTTTCAACCGCACTACACGTTTACAGTGTAATATTATTTTGTACCAGTCAGATCAAAGAGGCAAAAGAATATCCATGACAGGGAAGAAGGCCGTATTTATTTTCCGATACAGAAAGTAACTAAACTTTGTAAGTAATGTATAATTAATTAGTTGCAATTATTTTTTAAGGAACGAGGGACAAATAGGGGACAATTGTTTACATCTGGGGATATTTCTCCATGATTTACTTAATACTTTTGTCAAACATCTAATGGAAAAATATCATTTGTAAATTGTCTTATTTATTACATCCCAATCTACTTTTCCGCCGTTTTGCTCATACATTTTAAATAAGATCATAGTTGTTTTTTGCTGTAGCTCGATCATTTTATTGATCTTCCAGTACCAGCAAAATAACTCCCTTAAAACAAAGGAAAGTGCAATACAGACTATGATTACTCCAATGGCAAAATCATAACTTGAGCCGGATTGACCAAAAGCAGAGGGAGACAACAAAAGAAATAAAATTAAATAAATTGTTTTCATTGGTTTTAATTTATATGAATTATGATTGAGTTATAATACTAAGCTATCCTTTGAATTTATGGGACTTTAATTAAAAAATTTTCTGTGTACTATCCATTCATTGGAAAAGATAAACATTCCCATTACTAAGATAAACCTATTTCAACTTTCATTTAAACGGTTCTTAATCTAATACTTTTACCAATTATCAGTTGAATTTTTAAAAGTAAAGGCTTTAGTAAGAGTATAATCAAATATTGCAGAAGGGGATTTTTTAAAGGGACTTTTAAACTCATTTTTTTTTATACTCAAACTTTCCATAGATGTTAATTCCCCTTGTTTGAAAAAGGGATCATCATATCTATGGCACAGGGACATATTTTTAACTGTAACCCTATATTTGTTCTCTTTATATTCAAGTAAAACGTACCCCAATAAATCACTTCTTGAAATTATGATTGCTGTGTTTGCACCGGAATACCCTGCTCCTTTATAGTCAATCTTCAAAGGTTTTAAATCCCCTATTAATTTGGCCTCCGTTGTTTCAATATTTACCATCATACCGGCCTCTTTTATTTTTTGCACTATTTCATCAAAAGTAAACGGTGTTTCAAATACCTTTTGCCAGATCACTTTACTTTCATCAATAAGGAAATTGTTTATTTCCTGTTCCTTCTCTTCTAATGAGGGCTTTTCCTCTTTGGTTGCATAAACATCGTCAATGGTTTTATTCTTATTCTTTTGTGCCTCAACTGACAAACAAATGACAAATAGCAGTAAGATTGTAATTAATTTTTTCATGGCTGTTAATTAATAAAGATTGAATAAGTAAAAGTACTTAATTTTATAAAAAATTATATCTTGTTTTTTATGTAACAGAAAAAACCGCTTTAATTTTGAAACGGTTTCCTTTTTAGGGTGTTCAATTTGTCCAATTTTCACCTGACTTTTTACTATATTAAATCTTCTTTTTAGTGTTCAGAAAATAATTATCCCAGTTTCATAATCATATCTTCTGTCTCCTGATCATTTACAATGATAGTGGGTTGGTTAGGATTCTCTTTTTCTCCCTCCATAAACGGCCCCCTTACTATTATTATCTGATCCTCGGAATTAGAGTTTAAGTCTACAGATTTAAGTTTAGGTAGAATAAACTCAGAGAGTCTTAAAAATAACTCTGTTGCTTTAGCGGGGTTCTCCTTTGCCACATTTCTTAACCAGCTCTCAACCTTGTCCAAATTACCCTCAACAATTCCTTTAAATATATCCCTAATCTCTGAAGTTGTTTTGTCTTTTGCCCCCTTTGGCCTTCCTCCGGGGTTTCCTGATTGCCCTTTCTCAAACATGGCATTGTATATTATTTGTTATTAACAATAGTTGATATACAAAAGTAAGTATTTTATTTTTCTTTTCAAAGCTGTCCAGTTTGTCCAGTTTACTATTTTTATAATCCCCCGGTTACAAATTTCAGGGTTCAAAACACATCTTAATATAGAGAGTTACCAAAACCGGGCAGCCTCTTTGACTTTCCGGTCAAGTTCATTCATTAAATCATTGCCCTTTTCATTAACCGGGGTTTTACTCAATTGCTTTATGAAAGTCCTTAAATCATAAGCCTGTTTCTTACTTATTTCACCGCTTTCCTGCCACTCTTTGACCTTGTTTAATACTTGTGGTTGTCCCAGCTCTAAAATGGTGTATAATGCCAAATTTTCAGCAAGTTCCTTTTTACTACCTGTCGGTTTCATACTTGTAAGTTTTGAGTTAATTTTTTGTATTGACAAATATTCATCTTTCCATCTGGTAACAAGTCCACTATAAAACGTTTCATCATAAAGTAACCCGGCTGTTATTTCCGGTCTGTTAAATTGCTGCCTCAACTGTTTTTTGAACCTCATTTCATACCTTAGTACATTTCTGTTTTTATACAGTTCCGGGACTGGCTGCCGTTTCAACCTTTGTTCATACTCTTTGCCATAAAATACTAATTGCCTCAATTGATTGTTGTAATACAGGCCATTGTTTTGCTCTAAACGATTGTAATATTGAGCCTCCCCCAAATAGGGATAATAAACCTTTTCATCAAATTGCATGATGAGATTTTTGGCAAAGTCGATCCGGGTAACATTAGCAAGGTGAAAAGGTAAATGCAAACAATCACTTATTTTTTCAATAGCTCTTTTTGTGTCCCCTTTGGTTAAAGTCTTGAAGTTGTCCCCTAAATAGTATTTACAAATGCTGCTATTATAAATTTTAACCCTGCTTTCTGATATGCTTATTTTCAGATTATCTAAATAACCAGTGACATACTTCCCATACTGATTTACTCCCTGATTTGGAACTTTGGTTAAAAACTGAGGGATAGTTTGTAAAAAGTCAGTTCCCTGGCTTTGATCTTTGGTAACTGTTAAATCTAAATTATCATACATGGGTTACAAATTCAAGGTACAAAACACATCTTAACATAAGGAAAAGGTAAGGGGAATAAATCCCCCTGCCTTTAATCACGTTTTGGGTAATTAGCATAAAACATTTTCCGGCCCCTCAGCCTTATTGGTTACTTTTTTTGTAACCGTCTTTTGTCTGAGTGTTTCTATTTCATGGCTTAACTCCCCATCTGTGAATAATTCCCAAAGACCCTCTGTATCATTTCTACAGCCCCTTGCAATAAAAATTTCTATTGTATTAATACCGTTTTCCTTAAACTCTGGATTGAACACAATAATACAACCATCATTTGAGCCGTTTATATCCCCATAAGCAGTGTTATTTTCAAGGTTTGGCCGCTTTACTGATGTTATATTGTGACTGCCCTTTGTAATGGCCATATCCGTTTTTTTGCCTCCCCATCTGTCAGGCCTTTGACCAAAGTTGAATGATAGCCCCCCGATATTGAATTTTTGTTTATTGATCAAAAGGGTTTCAAATAAATCATATCCCCCGGTTGAGGCTGTAATATCAAACCTGCTTTTTGCATCTGTCAATTTCTCCCCTCGGTAACAATCGGTAAGTATCATTTTCTGCCTCCTTTCCGGTTGAGGGTAACATAAGTGGCCGCCTCTTGCTCAACTTCCTGAACGGTCTTAAAACGGTTTTCCCTTAACCATGCCTCAACCTCAGCCCTGTCAAAAAACAAGTGTTTAGCCTGTTTGTAGTGGGGGATAGTCCCTTGCATGGTTCTTTTATAAACATGGCTTTTTGAAAGCCCGGTGAGGGTGCAGACCTCATCCAAATTCAATACTGTTTTTGACAGGCTTAAAAGATTTTCAATATTTTTTAACCTCTCATCCTGCCTCTTTAATTGTTCAATAATTTCTACCATAATGAAATCATTATTAAAATGAAACAATATGGTTTTGCAAAACCTTTTATTTTGTCAATGACTACGACAAAGGTCGGAAAGAATTGAAAATATTGACAAAAAGGGGATTATGATAACTATATAATTGACTGTATTATAGCCACATAAAAATATTATGGAGACAATAAGGGGGATAGCTCCCACGATAATAGGGATTAAAATAGTTTGCTCATCCCTTGAAAAGCAGCTATAGCGTTGCTTAAAGTAGGTTTATATTTTTTAGCAGTTTCAGTTAATCCGGTTTTATCAAAACCATAACGTTCTGATATGAATTGCCTTTTATGAAAATCCTGTATTTTCTTACCCCTTATACTTAGCTTAAAGTACTCATAATGCATTATCACACAAAGAAAATCTATTAGTCCCTTTTTGGTCTTTTTCCATTTATAGGAATTATCAATATAACTGAGTTCAAATAATTCTTGCTCAATTGCTGTAAATTTGGCTATGCGGCTGGGTAATATCCAGTCTTTCAATTTAGTTATTTCGGGTGTAAATCTCAATTGGGGGGGACTATGTGTTTCATTTGGTTGAGGTGAATAGTTCTCAATAAGCAAATCAATAAGATCGTCAAAATAATTTATTCCCTCCAATCTTCCCCCCTTTGGAAAGTGTTGTCTAAATTCAAATATAATATCCCTAAAGAATTCATTTGGAACTTCATGGAATTCGTTAAAATAAATTTCATATTTTTGCTTATAATCATAAAAACAATTTTTAAAAAGGGCAATTAAATCTTGCTTGTGTTGATATTTTGCCCCGGTATTATATTCCCATGCAATTTCTTTCCAATCTGGTTCAAAATGAAACCATTTTTTAAAATCTTTTTCCATCTTTTAAAATTATGTCCTAAATATTAATGTCCGGTATTTTGTTCATGGCCTCTTTTTTCTTTCCATCCATGATTTTAGCATATATCTGGGTTGTTTTTATTTCTTTATGGCCTAAAAGCTTTGAAACGGTGTAAATGTCTGTGCCGTGTTCTAATTGCAAAACAGCAAAGGTGTGACGGCTGCTATGGAAAGTTATTTCTTTGGTTATCCCAGCTTTTAAAGCCCAGTTTTGCAAAGCCATGTTATGATAGCCTGAATACTTTAAACCTACAAAAACCCTTTCTCCGGGGCTGTCCTGCTGTCCTAAAAAGTCCCTGGCCTGGTTGCTAATATCAAGGTATTCTTGCCTCCCTGTTTTTTGTTGTCTGAAAATAACCCTCCAACTATCCCCCTGCTTTTGTACTTCTGACCATTTCAGCTTTTGTACATCTGACCACCTTAACCCGGTTAAGCATGAAAAGAGGAAAGCATTTTTTAAAACCGGATATTTACATTCTGTTTTTGCAAGGGCTTTGAGTTCGTTGAGGGTTAAATATTCCCGGTGGGTTTCTTCCGGGTTGATTCCGGTTACATTTCTGGCCGGGCTGATTGGAATAATACCATCTTCAAAGGCTTGGTTTAGGGCTGCTTTGAATTTAAGGAAATAGGAACTTTGGCTATTTTGTGAAAGATTGGTTTCTCCCCTTAAAGTTGTAGCCTGTTGTAAATATTCTTTGAATCCCTCAACAAAGTTTTTATCTATATCCCGGAAAGTAGTTTGAACATCACAATATTGAATGAGGTGTTTTAATGTGCTGTCCCAGTTCCCCCAGTTGCCGGGGCTGTTTTTCCTTTTTTCAAGTAGTTTTTTATAGTATTCAATAAAATTAGTATCCAGTTTAAAATCATTGCTAAATCCCCATCCATTGTTTTGTAATTCAGTTTGTCGCTTTGCCCTGATATTTTCAGCAAGTGAATAGGTTTGCTTATTGCTGTCCCTGTCAATGGCTGTTTTAGGCTTTACAATGTAGAGTTTTAAATATTCCTTTGTCCGTTTGCCGTCCCAGGAAATGTCTAAAAAAAGGCTTTTGTTGCCGTTTGCAAGTTCCTTTTCTCTTAATTTGACCAATTGCTTTTTAGTTGCCATAACTTTTTAATTTACTTTCCATTTATCGGGGGACAAATAAAACTGTCCCTTTTGTCCCTCAAAACACCAACGGGGGACTAACTGGGGACAAATATAAGTATAAAATAAGAATAATAAAAGAAAAGGGACAATAATTTGTTGAGGTAAAATGCTGATCTAATTTACTATTGGAAGATAGAAGAAAACTAAAGAAAAGTACATTACTTTCCGATACAGAAATTTTTAAAGATATGATTCAGCACCTCTTCCGTGGTAATTGCCCCGGTTATCTCATTCAAGAAATGAATACATTCGCGAATATCCTGGGCAAGGAAGTCTCCTGATATTCCTGATTTTAAACCCTTAACCACTCTTTCAATCGCCTTTTGGGATGAGGCAAGGGCTTCGTAATGCCTGATGTTGGTGACAATTGAATCTTCAGTTTTGAGTAAAGGATCAGAGATGAATTTTTTCATCTTATCAATCAATTCATTCAGATTAATCCTGTTTTTGGCTGAAATGAGGACTCTTTCTTCGTTCTCGCCAAGATTAAAATCGGTTAATTTATTAACTGAAGATTTTGTCGAAATATCCACCTTATTTCCAACTATAATTAGTTTTTGGCCGTTTAGTCTTTCCCGGATGTTGGTGATTCTTTGAAACATAGTATCAGAGGTATCCGTCAGATCAAGTACCAGTAAAACTATATCTGCTTTTTCGATTTTGCCGTAACTCCTTTCGATGCCTAAGGTTTCAATCAAATCAGAAGTCTCGCGTAAACCAGCTGTATCGGATAATCTAAAGAGAACGCCGTCAATATTAACTGTATCTTCAATAATATCTCGTGTGGTTCCATGGATATCAGTGACAATGGCCTTTTCCTCGTTAAGCAATGCGTTGAGAAGAGTCGATTTGCCAACATTTGTATCACCGACAATTGCAACAGGGATACCGTTTTTGATTGCATTACCCAAACGAAATGAATCAGTCAGCTTTTTCAGTAAATTTTCGATTTTGTCTGAAAGTTCGATTAAATCATTTCGATTTGCAAATTCAACATCTTCTTCACTGAAATCAAGTTCCAGTTCTATTAAAGCCATGAACCTGATTAATTCATCCCGCAGATTGTTTATTTCCTGAGAGAAACCTCCACGCATCTGATTTAATGCAACTTTATGGGCGATTGTATTTCCCGAAGCAATCAGGTCAGCAACAGCCTCGGCCTGTGTAAGATCCATTTTGCCATTGAGGAAGGCCCTTTGCGTAAATTCTCCGCGTTTCGCAAGTCTGGCACCCGATGTGATCAGTAATTCCAATATCCGCTGCTGGATATAAGATGATCCGTGGCATGATATTTCGATTACATCCTCTCCTGTATAGGAATGAGGTTCCCTGAATATTGCTACTACTACTTCATCAACAGGTGTACTTTCTTCTGAAATTATTCCGGTGTGAAGGGTATTTGCTCCTTGATTTTTTAAGCCCTTTCCCTGAACGTTTGAATGAAATAACTTATCGGTTATAGGTATTGCCTCGCTTCCTGAAATTCGGATGACAGCAATTCCTCCTGTCCCCGGAGGTGTTGAGATAGCACAAATTGTACTTTTTTCTGAAATCATATTACGAATTACATAATAACGAATTACACGAATTATTTATCCGGAGCAAAGATAAGAAGAACTGAAAGTATTTGGTTGAAATGACATTATGAGGGTGTGCGACAAAATTCTTAAACCTATAAGATGAATGGGGTAATGAGATTTATTACAGCGTTACATTCATATTTTCTGCTGAGGTTTAATCGAAAAATGAGGTATTCAAGATTAATTATTTATCAATTTGAGACCTGATCTGATGTTAAATCCTTCCTTCAGCTAAAGCTGACAGCAAAGGATAAATTACTGTTTACTGTTTAACTTTCACGGATTTTTTGTATCTTGTTTAATAAATATTTATAAAGATGAAATTTAACAATCTTGCTTTTCCGTCTGATAAAACCGGAAAACTATCAGATTTTGCAACTGATTATACAGGCTCTTTTTCTGATTCAAAAGAGGCAGAAAAGGAACTGAAAAAGGGCATTAAAAAATTATCCGGTATTCAGGATAAGCTCTATGCAGACGATCGATATGCGTTGTTGATTATATTACAGGCCATGGATGCTGCCGGTAAAGACAGCACTATTAAACATGTGATGTCAGGTATTAATCCTCAGGGATGTATCGTGACCAGTTTTAAGGCTCCTTCTACAGAAGAACTCGATCATGATTATCTGTGGCGTTGCATGAAATTAATTCCGGCGAAGGGTGAAATCGGAATTTTTAACCGTTCTTATTACGAGGAAGTGCTTGTTGTTCGTGTTCATCCTGAAATACTGAAAAATCAGAAATTGCCGGTTCTCCCTGAGGGAATATTTCCTGATGAATCCTTTTGGAACCAGCGTTATGAAGACATAAACAATTTCGAAAAATATCTGAATAATAATAATATCCGCATTTTAAAATTCTTTCTTCATGTTTCAAAAAATGAGCAAAAGAAACGATTTTTGAAACGAATTGATAAGACAAATAAAAACTGGAAACTTTCTGACCGGGATATTATTGAAAGGAAATATTGGGATGATTATCAGCGTGCATACGAACAGACTTTGATTCATACTTCAACAAATATTGCACCCTGGTATGTAATACCTGCAGATCATAAATGGTTTATGCAATTGGCTGTTTGCAACATTATAGTTGATCATCTTGAATCTCTGGATTTAAATTATCCCGAAGTTGACAGCTCACAAAAGGCTGCCCTGGAAAGAGGAAAACAAATGCTGCTCTCGGAAAAATAATCCGATAATTTGAATGTGATTAGATGTACTTAAACTTTCAAAATTTCAGTCTTCCTGTTTATTTAGATTTTTCGGGTATTGGAGCAATAGTTTGTTCAATCTTTTTATCTGCGTTAAATATTTTACGGTGGGGAGGTTGGGGATGCCATCCGGCAATTGCTAACATCACAAAAAAGCTGATAATATAGGCAACAGTTACATGCCAACCTGATCGGAGATACTGGAAAACCGATTTTGCTTCCTGAAATTTATTTGAAAGGGCCACACCTGCCGAAGATCCAAACCAAATCATGGATCCCCCGAATCCAACACTAAAAGCAAGAATTCCCCAATCAAATCCTCCTTGTTCAAGACACAATTTTGTTAAAGGGATATTATCAAAAACAGATGAAACAAATCCCAACACAAATGCACTCATCCATGACGCTTTGGGAAGTTCTTCTACAGGCATTAATGATGCACTGGTCACTAAAGCAAGCAGGAATATTGTTCCCTGCCATGCATTTTTAAGTTCGCTCCAAGGAGTATTTATGAAAAAAGCTCCTGCAAGTATGGCGATCCAAACTCCGACTGCCGGAAATTCAAGAGTGTAATTGGTAAAAATCGCTGCAACCAGAATAAAAAATACAATAAATATTTTGCTCCATTTAATTTTGATACCTGGGGTCGCATCTTTTTGAATCCTGTGATATTTATCCTGCTGAATCGAACCTATAACACCAAAGATTATGAATGCGGCAAGTGAACCAATAAATGCGTGAGTGACATTAAGAGGACTAACACCGTCAATCCACATCAGAGTTGTTGTTGTATCACCTACGACACTGCCAGCTCCGCCAGCGTTGCTTGCGGCAACGATAGCCGCAAGATATCCGATATGTACTTTACCTTTATAAACGACAAGTGCAATTGTCCCTCCAATCATCGCGGCTGCAATATTATCAAGGAAGGAAGAGATAAGCATGATGGCAAATAGCAGTACCATTCCTCCTTTCCAGTCATTAGGTAAGAAATTGGGAAGAACATCCGGGACACCGGACTCCTCAAAATGTTTGGCAAGTATGGCAAAACCAAACAATAATCCCATCAGGTTAACTAATGTCCTCCATTCACCTTCCCTGGTAGGTGAACCCATTATATGTTGGAAAAATGAAAAATCAGGTGCAAAAATAAATTTAAATATCAGGACAGAGATTAAGCCGATTAATGCAACATACATTGTTTTATGATGAAAGATTGCAACCCCGACAAGTGTCAGGGCAAACAAAATAAACTCGATTCGTATGCCGCCAATTGAAGGTGGAGTAATAGACGGAGAAGCAAATAGTATTATAGGAAATAAAAGACATAATAAACTCAGAAGAATAACTCGGGAAATGAATCTAAATTTTTTAAATACTATAAATGAGTGTAAATTCAAATTTTTCATGAGATATATGATTGAATCATAGCATTTTGTATTCTGTAAATAAAATATAATACTTAAGCATAGCCTCTAAAACAGAAAGGTTCAAAAGTAATAAGTTATTTCCAACTTGCTTGAAGCAATAACTGATTATTACTTTTATAATTTGGATAATTTATCGGTGTGCTAAAGGGATGAAACGAATATTAATGCATTTAAATTTAATGGCATTTGTTTCTCATTTAAATTAAGGAAATGGATCAGGGTTTTTCGCTTTCATCGCAAGAGAAAGAATTGGCTGATCAGGTAATTTTAACATTCTTTAATTTCCATTTAAATAGTTTAACTGAAAAAAATAGCACTTTTGATCTATAAGAGTAAAGCACTTTTTTCATAGATTTTGGTTGGTTCAGCAAAGGGCATAAATATATGTCCTTTGTTGCTTATTGTACAGGCTCCCTGTTTTTTTACAATCCAAGTAACAGCTCCTCAGGATTTTTCCCCTGAAAGAGCAAATTAGACGGATTTTCAATGAGTTCTTTGAGTTTAACGAGAAACTGAACCGAATCCTGGCCGTCAATAATTCGGTGATCATAGGATAAAGCCACATACATCATCGGTCTGATTTCAATTCTATCGCCAATGGCAACCGGGCGTTCTTTTATGGCATGCATACCAAGAATGGCGCTTTGCGGAGGATTTATTATGGGAGTTGACATCAAAGAACCGAACAGTCCTCCATTCGTGATAGTGAATGTTCCACCGCTCATTTCAGCAATTGTCAGTTTTTTATTACGGGCTTTTTCTGCTAAATCTTTAATCTCATGTTCCAACTCTTCGATATTTTTTGTTTCAGCATTACGTATCACGGGAACCATTAATCCTTTTTGGGTCTGTACTGCAATACCTATATCATGATAATTAGGAGTCACAATATCTTCACCGTCAATCATTGAATTAATAATTGGATATTGTGAAAGAGCAATACTAACGCCTTTGGTGAAGAATGACATAAATCCCAGTTTGAAACCATACTTTTCTGTAAATGTTTGTTGATGTTTGATTCTTAACTGAATCAATTGACTCATATCGATCTCGTTAAAAGTAGTCAGCATAGCAGTTTCATTTTTAACTGCTACAAGTCTTTCACTTAATTTCCTTCTTAAAGGCGACATGGGAATACGTTTTTCCTCTCTTTTTTCCTCTCTTGCCTTACTGACTTGTTGAATTGGTACTTCAATCTTTTCGGTGTCGGATTCTTCTCTTTTTTGCGATTCAACTGATTCTTCCTGTGCGGGCTTTTTTGACAGGTTTTTTATGGATTCAATATCTTGTTGATTCAGTCTGCGTAATCCTGACAAAACGTCCTCAAGTGAAATTCCTTCTGCTGCCATTGCAGCTCTGGCTGCAGGAGTGAATTTGATCTGATTGGTGCTTTCTTCCTGTGATTCGGTTTTTATTTCTTCAGGTTTCTCAACTGTCGATTTATCTTCTCTTTTTGTTTCAATGGGTGTAATTAGTGATTCTGATTTTGATTGTTCAGTTGTTGATTCATGTGGTTTGTTCCGATTTACAGTTTCGGTTTGTTCGCTATCAACTGTGCAGGCTATCGAACCAACGGGAATACGTTCCCCTTCTTTAATTAAAATTCTGATCTTTCCCGAAGCCGGAGTTGTCAATGATAGGGTAGCTTTATCTGATTCAATTTCAGCTATTTCCTGATTCTTTGTCACCATTGCCCCATCTTCAACCAGCCATTTCCCGAGCTCGACTTCAGTGATTGATTCCCCGGGAGAAGGGATTTTAATTTCAAGAATCATATCATTTTGATTTACAATAGATTTAACTAAAAATTTTATCTAATATTTGTTCAAGACTTTGTTTGTGTTTCTCAGGCAATCCTGCCGCAGGGCTAGCACTTTCAGGCCTGCTGATCAGTTCGAAATGAATGTCCGGAAATTTTCTCGCAATATAAGGCCAAGCCCCCATATTTTCAGGCTCATCCTGTACCCATAATATCCTTTTTGCCTTTGGATTTTTTAAAATTATTTCCCGTACTTCTTCTGCAGGGAATGGATATAACTGTTCGATCCTGATAAATGAAATATCCTCACGACCTGATTTTTCCCTGTGTTCATACAATTCGTAATAAATCTTTCCTGAAGTGAATACCAAATGATCAGATTCACCTTTCATAACTCTCTCATCAGATATAATTTGAGTAAAACCGGAAGAGGTAAAATTTTTGAGTGGTGAAATGACCATTGGATTACGAAGCAAACTTTTTGGTGTGAATACAATCAGTGGAATGCGGATATTCCATAAAACCTGTCTGCGAAGAACATGAAACAAATTTGCAGGCGTTGTGGGAATAACAACATTAATATTGTTATTGGCACACAAAGATAATATTCTTTCTATTCTTGCGCTTGAATGCTCTGATCCTTGTCCTTCATATCCGTGAGGAAGGAATAACACGAGTCCGCACATTAAACCCCACTTTTCGCCGGCTGAAGTGATAAACTGATCAATAATAACCTGGGCAAGGTTACTGAAGTCTCCGTACTGTGCTTCCCATATTGCCAGTCCTTTCGGGTAGGCCATTGCATATCCGTATTCAAATCCCATTGAACCGTATTCATTTAATGGAGAATTATATATTGAAAATGGTACCTGTTCAGGAGAAATGTTTTTAAGTGGAAAATATTTTTCACCCGTATCTTCATCCACAACTGCAGCATGCCGGTGAGAAAATGTGCCTCGCTGGCTGTCCTGACCACTCAACCTGACAGGGATACCTTCATTCAATAATGTAGCGAAGGCCAATTGTTCTGCTAAAGCCCAGTCAATCCTTTCATTTTCAATCAACTCTTTTCTCGATTCCAGCATTTTTATGGTCTTTTTAAAGATGTTCTTGTCTGCGGGAAGTGAATTAACTTTTTTTGCCAGTTCTTTTAAAACTGAGGCAGAAACTGAGGTAAGCGTTTTATCTGATTCCGCGGATACCGGCAATCTGTAATTTTTATATTCTTCAGTCAGGAAATCTTTGATTTTTACTCTGTCAATATTCTTACTGCTTTCATATTTCACCTCTAGCACATCGTTGAATGACTCAATCTCCTTGTTAACTTCTTCTTGAGTCATTATTCCTGATTCGATCAGTTTTTTTGCATAAATATCTCTTGGATTGGGATGTTGTGCAATTATCTTATATAACAACGGTTGTGTGAAACGGGGTTCATCACCTTCATTGTGACCGTATTTCCGGTAAGATAAAATATCGATAAAAATATCCGAATGAAAATGCTGCCTGTACTCCAATACCAACTTGACTATAAATATGATGGCTTCCGCATCATCGCCATTTACGTGAAATACAGGTGATCTTGTTATTTTGGCGACATCCGTACAATATGTACTTGATCTGGCTTCGAGATAATCAGTTGTGAAACCAAGCTGATTATTTATGACAATATGTATTGTTCCTCCTGTTCTGTAACCTTCAAGTTGAGCCATTTGAACCACTTCATAGATCACTCCCTGGCCTGCAATGGCAGCATCTCCGTGTATAAGTATGGGCGCTATTTTATCAGGATTTCCATTATATTCATGATCAATCTTTGAACGAACCATTCCTTCTGCAACTGGAGTAACAGCCTCCAAATGGGATGGATTGGGAAGTAAGCTCAGTTTTATCTCGGCACCGCTGTCAGTAGTTATTTTAGAATCATAACCAAGATGATATTTTACATCGCCAAGAACAATTCCTTCCTCATATTCAGTACCATAAAATTCTTTAAATATATGTTCGTAGGGCTTCTTTAATATATTTGCAAGTACATTTAATCTTCCCCTGTGTGAAATACCAATGACGTATTCTTCAATTCCTAAACCTACTCCATGTTCAATGATTGCATCTAATGCGGGAATCAAACCTTCTGTCCCTTCAAGTGAGAATCTCTTTTGTCCTACAAATTTCCTGTGGATAAAATTTTCAAAACCTGCGGCAATGTTCAGATGATAAAATATGTGTTTGCGTACTTCAGCGGGTAGTTCTTCTGTATTCCGGTGCTCTCCATTTTCACTTTCAGCCATTCAACAATTTGGGGTTGCCGTAAATACAAATATTCAACTCCTATAGATTGACAATACGTTTGATTAAGATGAGCTATAATCTGGCGAAGCGTGGCTGGCCCAATCCCGATTTCATTCCCTGCCTGGAATATATTATCAAGATCTTTTTCTTCCAGACCAAAATTTTGAATATCAAGAGTTGGCCTGTACTGCCTTCTCCTTCGTACCGGATTTGTGCGGGTAAACAGATGGCCTCGCTGCCTGTAACCATTAATTAAATTTATGATTTTGAACTCTTTCTGAATCTTTGCAACTTCAGTCTTATCTATAATTTCATGACCATCTTTCCTTCCGTATGATTGCAAGGCCAATTCAAAACCCTCAAAAAAATTACGCAAGCTTTCTGATACGCTTTTAGGGTCTCGCAAATAACTCTCATAATAATCCTCTATCGCTCCGATTTCCTGATTCCCAACCGCGGAAAATCTGTCCATTTTTAGATATTTGTTTTTCAATTATACAATTCTGAAATAAATTTAGTTCATTATACTCAATAAAAAGACATAATCTTATAATAAAACAAATATTTATGCCAATTTTATTCATTCAAATGTTATGCCATTTAAATAAATCGAAAATAATGACATTCTTTTGTAACTTGGAAACCATACAAATCCTTTAAATGGAAAATTTCTTAAAACAAGTAGCAATTAGTCTTTTGGAAAAATATCATGAGAATATTAGTCAGCTTCATGTCGTTTTTCCAAACAGAAGATCAGGTGTTTTTTTTTCAAATTACCTGAGCAGCATGGTAACTAAACCTTTAATTTCGCCTGAAATTCTTACAATCAATGAATTATTCTCAAAATCTTCTCATTATCAGGTTCCCGATGAATTAAGCCTTGTTTTCAGATTATATAAAGTTTATAAAGATTTAACTGGTTCAAAAGAGTCATTTGACGATTTTTACTCCTGGGGTATCATGTTAATCAATGATTATGATCAGGTTGATAAGTTCCTGATCTATGCAAAAGATTTATTTGCCAATATAACTGATTTGAAGGAAATCGATTCCCGTTTTAATCTTCTTGAAACAGATAATAAACAATTACTTGAAAATTTCTGGAAAACCCTCTCTGATAAAAATAAAAGTGATAATCAACAGGAATTTATCAGTTTATGGAAAGATTTAGCTGGTATTTATGAAAATTTCAGGGCTTCGCTTCACAAGGATGGTCTGGCTTACGAAGGGATGTTATATCGTAATGTGGTTGAGGAGATTATTCTTCAAAAATCGTCTCTTTTGAATGAGGATCAATATGTATTCGTCGGTTTCAATGCCCTTAATCGTTGTGAAGAGTACTTATTTGAATATCTGGCAAAATCCGGTAATGCAATCTTTTTTTGGGATTACGACAATTATTATTTTTCGGATAAACAACAGGAAGCAGGTCTATTTCTTCGTAAAAATCTGGCTCGATTTAAACAACAAACAATTATTCCGTCCGGTGATTTATCAGCTTCTTCTTCAAAGACCATGAGGATAATGAACATTGCCTCTCAATCCGGTCAGGCGCAGGTTGTCGCAGAAGAATTATCAAGGATGTGCAATTCAGAAAGTAAAATTGGTTTTGATCATACAGCGGTTGTGCTGTGCGATGAGGAATTATTATTGCCTGTTATCTCTGCATTGCCTGAAACAATTGATAGGGTGAATATTACAATGGGTTTTCCGATGAAACTCACTCCGGTATTTGCTTTTTTCAGTTTGATATCCGATCTTCAGAATAATAGAAGGAATAATTCTGAAGAAACAGTTTTTTATTATAAAAATGTCCTCTCGCTGCTTAATCATCAGTTAGTCGCTCCCGTTGAGCCCGTTGACTCAGGTGAACTGACTGATTTTATAAGTACAAACAATCTGGTTTATTTATCATCGAAATTATTGGCAAAGAATAATCTTTTCCGTTTGATTTTTTCATTTCCTGAAAGTAACTGTGGATTATTGGATTATCTTTTGGAAATTATCAAAATGGTCTATTCATTTTGGGAAAAGGATGACAACAGGGAAAATTCTTTGCTTTATCGTGAATATCTCTATAGGTCAAACCTTGCCGTTATTAATCTTAAGGAAATTATTGCAAATGAAAGCAGTAAATTTCAAAGCGGCGATAATGCCTTGTCTGTCAGGACTCTATTCAGAATTCTTCTACAGTATTTGACAGACATATCTGTTCCGTTTGAAGGTGAGCCTCTCGAAGGTTTACAGGTCATGGGAATTCTCGAAACCCGTTCTCTTGATTTTAAAAACCTGATTATGGTTTCGGTGAACGATGGGATAATACCTAAAATAAATATGTCAGGGTCATTTATCCCTTATAATTTACGCCGCGCCTTTGGCCTCCCGACGATTGAAGAGCAAAATGCCATATATGCCTATTATTTTTATCGTCTTCTTCAACGGGCCGGGGACGTTACATTTATTTATAATTCAGCATCCGATGGTCTTGTGACCGGCGAAAAAAGCAGATACCTATACCAGCTTCAGATGGAATCACCTATTGATATTTCGGAAAAAACGGTAACTTTCAAGATGTCCGGAGCGAAGGTGAAACCAATAACAATATGTAAAGATAAAAAGGTCGTTTCTTTGCTGGATAAATATATGAATGGGAGAGGGGCTTTATCGCCAACGGCGCTGGATAACTATCTTACTTGTTCGCTCAGGTTTTATTTCAGCTACGTGGCAGAATTAAAGGAACCTGAAGAAGTTTCTGAAGAAGTGGATGCTGCCCTATTCGGCTTATTGTTTCATGATTCAATGGAGCGAATTTATCGGCCGTTAACGGGTGAGTTGATTAATTCAGAAAAAATCGATTCGATCATAGGAAGTACAGATAAGATTGAAAAATCAATCCTCGATTCTTTCCGCGAGGTTTATTTTAAAGGAATAGGGGAGGGTGAAAAGATTGAAATTCAGGGCAAAAACTGGCTTGTATTCGAAATAGTTAAGAAATACATTCTCAGGATTTTGTATTTGGATTGCCAAAGATCGCCTTTTAAAATCGAAGGTCTTGAAAAGAAAGTGAATACGGAAATTCAAATCAATGATCCAAAACTTAAAGTAGCCATCGGCGGAACCATCGACCGTATCGACAGATTCAGGGATTATTTACAGATTCTCGATTATAAAACAGGTAAGGCGGAGCTTTCTTTTCCTACTTTGAGCAGTCTCTTTGAAAAAGAAAGTAAATCAAGAAATAAGGCAGCATTTCAAACACTTGTGTATTCTTACATTTTGCATAAAATCCAACCAGGTGAAATATCGATCAATCCCGGTATTTATTACTTGCGAGGCATATTCGAAGACGAATATGATGTATCGCTGAAATGCAGGGAAAAAGGCAATCTGCCGGTAGAATCTATTTCGATGGAAACAGAATTCGAATCTCAATTTGTACAATTGCTTAGGGAGATTTTTAATGCTGATATTCCTTTTGAACAAACCGCAATTGAGGAAAATTGCAGATATTGTCCCTATAAACAAATATGCCGACGCTGACTGTTCACTGTTTACTGTTCACCGAATTAATTCCGGCCTGATATTCTTTGTTCTTTCCACTGCCTGATCGTGTTTCCAATCTTCGATCATTTGATCGTTTCCTGACAAAAGAATTTCAGGGACTTTCCACCCTTTATAATCCGCAGGTCTTGTATAAACAGGCGGACTTAACAATCCGTCCTGGAATGAATCCGTAAGCGCGGAAGTTTCATCAGACAATACACCCGGGATCAGTCTGTACAATTGCATCACAGACAATAGCAGCGGCAAGTTCACCTCCTGTCAGCACATAATCCCCAATCGATAGCTCCAAAGTGACCAGGTGATCCCTGACCCTTTGATCAACCCCTTTATAATGGCCGCAAAGAATAATAAAGTTTTTTTTGAGAGATAAAATATTGGCATCACGCTGTTTAAATAATTTGGCGTCCGGGGTAAGAAAAATCACCTCATCATAATCCCGTTGCGCCTTTAAATCCGAAATCGCCCTGTCAATGGGCTCGATAGCCATAACCATTCCGGCACCTTTGCTGAAAGCATAATCGTCCACACTTTTGTGTTTGTCTGTTGACCAGTCTCTGATATTGTGAATAAATATTTCAGCCAGCCCTTTATCTTTCGCACGCTTGAGAATGGAATGCTCAAAAGGTCCTTCAAGCAATTCCGGAACAACGGTCAATATATCTATACGCATAATAAAATATTTAATGCAGGTTTATTAATGTCTGACTTTAAAATTATTTAAAGTACAAAAGTACTACTGATGCGTTAAAAAATTGATATCTGTTAAATATGTTGTGCGGTTGGATTAATTGGCAGTAACATACTCTTTGAACACTCCCCATCCCCCTGCCAGGGCCTGTCTTCGCCATGTTGTCTGTACACTGACTGTACATCTGACTGTACTAAAATTGTACAGACAATGTACAGTCAGTGTATGGTAAATATACAGGCAATATTGATATGGTATGATTCTGGTGCGGACAAGGTAAGAGGGGGAGAATTATTTGGAAGGTATAATTAAAGCTTTTCAATGATCTATCCGTCATCAGGAAAGCCTGTCCGAATGGTTCATTCATGCGGATAATCATTATGCGGATCAGCAGCCGGGATCAAGATGGCAGCATAATTAGAAGGCATCACATTAAATTTCAGAGAATTAAAATGAATTTCAACCGAGGAGCAGTTTAGAATTTATTTATGTGAATAGGGATTATCCGCGTTTTAGAGAAAGTTTGAGCTGAATAGTTTACAAATTGTCTTTGTAAATCATATCAACAATTATTTCGGTTCCTTCACCAAATCTCGAATCAATGTGGCATCTTCCGTCGAATATTTCGGTTCGGGCGATCATATTTTTCAAACCACCGGATTTTTTCTCAAGTGCTTTGCCATAATCAAATCCCTGACCATTATCCTGGATAGTGAGGTTAACCCAACTTTCATCCTGAATCAACTGAACAATGATATGGGAAGCCCCTGAGTGTTTCAATGCATTGTTAACAGCCTCCTGGGTGATCCGGAATAAAGAGTTTTCTATAAGGTGATCAAATCTGAAAGGCTCACCATAGAACAAAAATGATATTTTAACGTCATTGCCGGGTTTCAGATTTGTACAAAAGTCATTCAAAGCATCTTTTAATCCGAAATTTATCAGGGCTTCGGGCATTAAGTTCTGTGCGATAGAACGAAGTTCCGAAATCGACGCATTTAATTGCGAAAGTGTATGGTCGATTTTTTCGTTAATTTCAGGGGGTAAAGAATTATTGTTCTTTAAGCTCGAAATTGTAAGTTTTACTCCGGAAAGCATTCCACCCAGACCATCATGAAGATCGCGGGAGAGTCTTCCTCTTTCCTGTTCTTCCCCTTTGAGGATGGCACGTGAAGCAACAAGCTGGTGATCAATTTTGAGTTCATTTATTGTTTGTTCCCTGATTTCTTTTTGTTTTAATGCAATGACCTGCTTGTGTTTATGGTCTATGATTCTAAAGAATAATATACCCAACACAACTACAAATAAAATAATGTATACAAAAATCAGATCATTATTAATTGAAAAGGACATGGTTTATTTAATTTCAGATATTTTCTTATAAATCACTGATAATTAATCTACAAGGAATGATTATGTATTTTTATCCTATACCTCAGTCATTTCGTACTAGCATATTAAAACCGAAACGAAATTCATATAAATTGAAGTGTAAAATTAAGGTAAATGATAATAAAATGAGAATATTTTTAAAATTCTTATGAATTGCATTGAACTCAGCAGGATACCAATTTAAATTATTTACGATTCAGTTGAAATGATTCATATAAAATTTAAATTTAAATTTGATATTTTAATGGAAATTATTTTATCTTTAGTAAAAAATCAAATTCAACTTAAATAATTAAAATACATTATTTAAAAACTAAGATCTATGAAAACAAATGCAGTACTGATTTTTTTAACATTATTCTTTTTTATTCTTCAAATTGATTCAGTTCAGGGCCAGATCAATCTTAAAAAGATTGCTAAAGACGCGATTAATAACCGTGCCAATAAGAAAGCAAATGATGCAACAAATAAAGGACTGGATCAGGTAGAGGGAGTATTCAAGAAAAAAAATGATTCCGGAAATGAGGCAGAAAAACCGCAGGATGATCAAACTAAGGCTCAAACGCCGGGTAATAACAATGCTCCCGCCGCTCAGGAAAAGCCCTCCCTGGAAGCTTATTCAAAATATGATTTTATCCCCGGCCAGAAAGTGATATATTTTGATGATTTCAGCCAGGATGCCATTGGAGATTTTCCTGCTTTATACAACACAAACGGCTCAGCCGAAGTGGTAAACACGAACTTATTTCCCGGTAAGTGGTTGAGATTTGTTATGGACCAATGTTTATGGACTGATTCTCTGATTAATTTACCGGATAATTACACAATTGAATTTGATATTATTCCTGTTGCCGGAGATGATAATGATATGAAAGGGTGGGCTATAGAACTCTTACAGGCCAGAAATGTCAAAGGATGGGATTCAGGATCAGCCCCGGGGAAAGGTGGATATATGTTTGAAGTTGAATATTATGGCAGGCCGAGCTACCATACATGGCTGTATGGGACTGAATGTGAACTTTTAAAAAATGATGGCATCAAAGAAGGGGATTCTTATAAAGAAAAAATGAACCAGAAATATCATATTGCCATGTGGGTTCAGAAAACAAGAGTCCGTCTCTACCAGGATCAAAACAAGCTTTTTGATACTCCCAGGGCATTCCCTGCAGGTTGTGTGAAACCGGACAGGATAAGGTTTGGATATGGCGCCGCCCTGATATCAAACCTTCGTATTGCAGTCGGCGCTCCTGATACCCGAAATAAACTGATGACTGAAGGCAAATTGGTCACTTATGGCATTTATTTTGATGTGAATAAGGATGTTGTAAAGCCTGAATCCTTTGGAACACTTAAAGATATTGCCGCAACTTTAAATGAAGTCCCCGATGTTAAAGTTAAAATAGTAGGCCACACCGACAGCGACGGAGACGATGCTTCCAACCTTGATCTTTCGAAACGCCGGGCAGCATCGGTTAAAGATGAATTAGTAAAGTCGTTCGGAGTGAATGCCGATCGATTAGTTACCGATGGCATGGGAGAAACTCAGCCTGTTGCAAAGAACGATACTCCAGTAAATAAGGCTCTGAACAGAAGGGTTGAATTTATTAAAATGTAATTCAATCTTTGATCTAATAAACATTAAACGATTTTTGTTGACTCTTTTTATGAATCACATTTATTAATGAGTTATTTCCAATTAATAGTTGTGTAGAAAAACTCATTTGGACTATGATTTTATCTTTAGGAATAGAACCATTTGTCAGTATTATGCCATCTTAATAAGTGACTGATAATGCTGACAGGAGCTTTAATGTCAACTGACTTTCAATAAAGTAACTCAATCCGAGTGCTAAGAATAATAAGAAATATTCGGATTCTGAATATCAAATATCCACATTCGCATAGGTCGCATTTTCCTCAATGAATTTCCTGCGAGGCGGTACATCATCGCCCATCAGCATGGAGAAAACGTGATCCGTTTCTGCAGCGCTTTCTATGGTTACCTGCCTTAAAGTTCTCTTTTCAGGATTCATGGTTGTTTCCCATAATTGTTCAGCATTCATTTCTCCCAGACCTTTGTATCGCTGAACATGAAGACTTTTTTCATTTCCCCCGGCCCATTCTTCGATTAACTTCAATCGCTGTTGTTCTGTCCAGCAATATTGTTCTTTATTTCCTTTCTTTACTAAATATAAGGGAGGTGTCGCAATGTACAGATAACCATTAAAAATCAGATCGATCATGTACCTGTAAAAAAATGTCATAATTAAAGTGGCAATATGAGATCCGTCAACATCAGCATCCGTCATTATTACTATTTTGTGATAACGAAGTTTCGATATATTTAAAGCTTTTGGATCTTCGTCGGTACCGATAAAAACTCCAAGTGCTGAATAAATATTACGGATTTCTTCGGATTCAAACACTTTATGTGACATGGCTTTTTCGACATTGAGTATTTTGCCCCTCAAGGGGAGAATGGCCTGAAAACGCCTGTCACGTCCCTGTTTCGCTGTTCCGCCTGCCGAATCGCCCTCCACCAGAAATACTTCGCATTTAGCGGGATCACTTTCGGAACAATCGGCAAGTTTTCCAGGTAGCCCCCCGCCGGTAAGAACATTTTTACGTTGAACCAATTCGCGTGCTTTTCTGGCAGCATGTCTTGCAGTTGCGGCAAGGATGACTTTATTAACAATGATTTTTGCTTCCCGCGGGTGCTCTTCAAGATAATTGGAGAGCATTTCACTGGTGGCCTGATCAACAGAAGCGCTTATTTCAGAGTTTCCTAATTTGGTCTTTGTCTGACCTTCAAACTGGGGTTCCGCAACTTTTACTGAAAGTACAGCAGTAAGGCCTTCCCGAAAGTCATCTCCGCTTATTTCAAATTTCAGCTTTTGAAGCATTCCGCTCTGTTCGGCATAACTTTTCAGAGTCCTTGTCAACCCCCTGCGAAATCCGGTCAGATGGGTCCCTCCCTCAATCGTATTTATATTGTTAACGTATGCATGTAAATTTTCGTTAAATGATGAATTGTAGCACATTGCTATTTCAACAGGAACATCGTTTTTTTCGGTGGAAATATGAATAGTATCTTCGATTAAACGGTCGCGGGTACCATCAAGATAATCCACAAATTCAGCCAAGCCTCTTTCTGAATAAAATACTTCATGCTTAAAGGTTCCATCCTCTTCTTTAAATCTTCGATCAGTGATTTCAAGCTTAATCCCTTTATTCAGAAAAGCGAGCTCCCGTAAACGGGCTGAAAGAATGTCGTATTTGAAGTCGGTAGTAGTAAAAATTGTTGCATCCGGAACAAAAGTAATAATTGTACCTGTTTTATCCGATTCTCCGATCACTTTGACATCTCCCTGTGGAATACCTCTTTCGTATTCCTGTTCCCATATTTTTCCTTCACGGTGTATTTCCGCACGCAGGTAGCTTGAAAGGGCATTCACACATGAAACTCCTACTCCATGCAGTCCTCCTGATACTTTGTAGCTTTCCTTGTTAAATTTACCACCTGCATGGAGTACAGTCATTACCACTTCCAAAGCCGATTTATTTTCGCTGGATTGAAGTCCGGTAGGAATTCCACGTCCATCATCGGTAGTGGTGATGGAATTATCTTCATTGATAACAACTTCAATATTATCACAGTAACCTGCGAGGGCTTCGTCAATTGAGTTGTCAATGACTTCATAAACCAGGTGGTGCAATCCTTTCACATTTATGTCGCCGATGTACATAGCAGGACGCCTCCTGACGGCTTCAAGGCCCTCAAGAACCTGAATACTATCAGCGCCGTAACTTGATGGATCAATAGATTCAATATATTCTAAATCACTCATTTTTAAATTTTAACTTTATTAATTAATCTTATCCGGATATTTTTTAATGTGACACTCTGAAAATTTTAAATCCCTGTTTGAATCATAAATTATCACTAAATATTCATGTTGCAAGACAACTTATTTAAAAATATCCCTTCCTTTTTAGAGGTACGCAAATTTAATAAAAATCTCTTATCATAAATAGAAAAACGACAAAAATTCTTCGCCTTTTTTCAATATTTTTTAGAAAATAACAGATTGTAATTCAGTCAATTGCAAAAATGTTATGTTAAGAATATTTTAGGGAGTAATCCAGATACTCAAAATGAGAGTGAAATCCCTGCCAATAGTCTTAAACCCTGAGTGGTATATCCGGGTAATTGTTCGTAATGCTGGTCTAAAAGATTGTCGATCCGGCCAAATATTTTAAGATTATGGGTGAGTTCATAATCAGCCCCAAGATTTATTCTTCCTATAGGATCCAACGGATATTTTGTAATTGTATTATCTGCATACTGGATTAGTCCGTTACGCCTGCCGGTAACTATCAAATCAGCAAATCCGTTCAGTTTATTATTTATCCTAAAGTCAGCCGTAGCACTGAGATCAAAGTCAGGCTGAAGAGGAGCAAATCCGAGATTCTCAGTCGTGTAACTATAATAATTCCCTTTGATTTTAATGGAATAGTCTTTGCCCTTTACGTAAGAAAGTTCGGCTGAAATGTTAAATATTCCGGTATTATCATATAGTATATCAAAAGCATTATTATAATAAAAAGGTGGAACAATATCAGGTGATTTGGTAATATAATAATGGAAGTCCTTAATATCACTGTACTTGATTTTGGCAAGGAAGGAAATCTGCTTTGTGATTTTCCCTTTTAATCCGCCTGAAATAACATAGCGGTGGTCGGCATTTTTGACATCATGCATCGGATCGACCCAATAATTTTCATACGCAATTGTTGAATAATCACAATTCTGAAGATAACCGCCAATATTTGCAAATAGTGTAAGGGCATCCTTTACGGGACTGTAAGTCAGATCAATGTCAGGATATAACCGGGCCATATTGGTACCGTTTTGAGAGCTGACCGAATAGAAACTCACACCTCCTTTAAAAGACCAGTTTTCATCTGAAAATTTGGCAGCCGGTGTTAATTTCAGCCAGTTATCCTGTTTGTCTTGATCCGGTGAAACCAGTATACCTTTGGTTGTATAAGTATCAAATGAGGATTCCAAAATCCCTCTGAATTTGTCGAACTGGTAATCAAAATTGGCGAACAAGCCGCCGGAATTCTCTTTTTGTCCGGTTTCAGCGTTAAAATAATAGAAACGCAGACCCGTATTGTATTCTAACTTTGATTGGCTTCCCTCGTTGCTTTTTAAGCCAATATTGAATTTCGCTTTTTGAAATATCTGATTCGAACCAAAGTAAGGTGCATAGTCCTGGAAGAAATAATTCCGCGGAATAGTATCAGGGTAACCATAAAATCTGACCATATCCCTGTTATAAGATAAATCTGCTGAGAGAGTTGAACCTCCGATCAGATAACTCCCGAAAATCAACGCTTTATCATGACTATACGGAGCATCGACAAGATCTCCTTTGGAAAGCTTGAGATCGGACATTGAGGATAAATGGTGCAGATTCAAGCCAAATGTCAAATGTTTGGACTTGGGGACATTAATGAAAAGATCGCCGTAAATTGTATTGTAAAATCCGGCTCCTGCTTTGAGATAGCCAATTCCATTGTACTTCTCTTGTTGGACTTTTGGTTCTTCTGGTCCGGTCGGATTTACCCTGAATCCTGAGTTAAAGGGATAATTCTCAATCGAATAATTGAATTCAGGCGTAAAATGAGCTGTGTCCTGGATAACAGGCATTTGGTTGATCTTCTGTGCATTCGAGATACTCGGACGGTAGGGCTTTACAACTTCCACATTTTGGTTCATTTTGGCAGTATCGCGCTGCCCGATGGCCTGTTTCCCGGTTGCTACGAAAAAAATTAAACTAATTATTGTGAGGTGAAAATATTTTTGTCGCATTGAATTTGTCTTTTTTATTTCTGATTAGTCGATTCCTTTTTTGCAGGAGCGGGCTCATTTACCGCATTTCCCGAATTGTCTTTTTTCTCCAGTTCTTTAAGATACTCTTCTGCTTCTTTTGTAATGCCATCATCCTTTACACTATAGTTTTCGATAATACTTTTAAGTGTATGGGTGGCCTGGAAAATGTCGTTCTGTTTTTCGTAATTATGTGCAAGCAGAATAAAACTTTTTGCAAGCCAGTACTGGTGAGGAGTATTTTTATCAATAAAATCCATTACCTCGTTTTCTGCATCTTTATACCGTTGGTTATTGTAATAATATTCACAAACGCGGTATTTTGCTTCCGCGCCTTCCAGCGATTTGGTGTCGTTTGCCAATTTGCGCCACAAGGGTAAAGCTTTCGAAGGATCATTCAGTTCCATAAAGGCTTTGGCGGATGTGTAAGTCGCTTCCCGGTCGAGTTCAGGAGGTATTTTCTCCATACTTCTTATTTTCCAGCTTAGGCTTGTTACAGCATTAAAATTATTCAATTTAAAATTGCAGCGCATTTGTCCTGCCAGTGATAAAAGAAGATTGTAATTGTTATTGGAAACAGTTTCGAGTCTTTCATAATATTCGAGCGCCTTGGTGTAATTTTCTGATTTATAAGTAATCTCAGAAGCCTTTATAAGAGAGTTTTCGGTAAAAATATTATCTGGCTGCGATAAGATAAATTCATAATCCTTTAGTGCTTCTTCAAACTGATTATCACGATATTCGCAATCGGCTTTGTAATAATGAGCATTTAAACCAAAATGACCGGAAGGGAAGTTTTCCAGGTATTTGGAAAGTTCTGCTTCGGCGCGGCTGTCTTTGGCCATATATAGCTTTTCTGCAACAAGATATGTCAGGGAATCCTGTTCATTTAAAGTAGGGGAGGTGGATTTTCCCAGACTCTTGGCATAGGCAATATAATCTTCAACTTTATTTGTCTCAACATAATTATTCCGGATTCCGGTCAAAGCAGCATTGGCCTCAGGCGTATTTGGAAAATTGTCCGTTATTTGTTTGTAATAACTGATCGATGAATTGAAATCATTTTTGTTGTAGGCTATTAATCCAAGCTGCAGTAAAGCTTTAGACTTATATGGACTGGAAGGATATTTATCAATTAAGGACTGGTATTCCAGTATGGCCTGGTTGTCCTCTTTTAATCCTTCATAAGCTTTTCCTGACTCATAAAGGGCATCATCAAGATAATTTGAATTAGGGAACTGAGATTGAAGTTTGTTTAGATTTTCAATTTTTGATTGATTATCATGGAGTAAACCGTAACAGAATGCTTTCTGAAACAGCGCATAGTCGGCATCGGAAGATCCATTCTGATAAGCTCTCTCATAATTTGTAATCGCCTTATTAAAGTCCCTGTTGACAAAGTAACAATCTCCCAACCGGTTATAGGCATCTGAAAATACTGATAAGTCTTTTTCCGGCCTGGAAGAAAAGTATTTCAAAAACCAGGAAATTGCCCGGTCATATTGTTCTTCATTAAAATATATATAACCTAAACTGTAGCAGGAAAGGGAAAATTCTTTTCTTTCGTTGAACCGGGAAGGCTTTGAAATTTATTATAATCAGCAATGGCTTCGTCATTTTTGCCAAGGCGAAAATTTGCCTCTCCACGCCAATAATATGCCAATGACTTTAATTTACCGTCATACTGGCCATATTCCAGCGATTTGGTAAAAAGTTTAACGGCTTCTGTGAAATTAAGATCACGGAACAATTCAATTCCCCTGTTATAAGATACATGTTGATATGCTTTCTTAATATCTGGACTTTTAACTTTAATCTTTTCCAGTGAAGTCAGGGCATCTTTGTAATTACGGGTAGTCATGAATACTTTGCTGAGGTATTCATAGGCGACTTCATTATTTTCCGAATTTGGGTATTCTGAAATATATCTGTCAAAAGCATTTATGGCCTCATTAAAAGGAGAATAATCCAGTTCATAGGTAATTTTGGCATATTGAAACAATGCATTTTCACGAATTTTCGGGTCAAAATTCATATTCGATGCATTCTGTAATGCCACCATGGCTCTTTGTTTGTCATTCTTTTTAATATAAAGGCCAGCCAGTTGGTAGTAAGCATTTTGAGATAACGAATCCTTCCCGCTTATCGATTTTTCAAAGTTTATTATGGCCTTGTCAGTTTGTCCGGTCTTCCCGTAACAATATCCCGCTGCATAATATTCATGATTTGTTATTCCCTTATATTTCAGATAATTGTCAATATAAGGTATGGCATCATTATATTTCTCCAGCTGATAATAAGATATTCCGAGCATCCTTGATAATTCATCTTTTTGTTTTTCAGATGCCTTGTCCATCAAAGGAGGTGCGATCTCGACAACCTGGAGGTATTTTCCCTGGGCAAAATAGATACGGGCTTTATATAAAGGAATAACTGAGGAATACTCCTTTGAATTCTCCAGTTTTTGAAATTCAGTCAGGGCAGCAGTATAATTGCCCTCAAGGAAATCTATATGGGCTTTGTAATACTCCGAGGATTCATAGTAAGGGCCTGTTTTGTCATTCAATTTGGCAAAGCAATCTTTTGCTTTTGCCGTATTGCCTTGCTCAAGGTAGCAAAAACCTGAATTAAAGTAATATTCATCCAGTTCATTGCCGGATAAAGTATTTTTATCGGTTTTCTTATATTCGTTAAGCGCCTGTTTATATTGTTTTAATTTAAAATCGGCATTACCCAGTCTGAAATAGGCCTGGTTAATCAGCGGGGATTCGGGGTGGGATTCCATAAAATATTTCAGCCGTGACCTTCCTTCTGCGTTTCCCAGTTCCAGGTAACATACAGGTATATAATAATCAATCTCGTCAGAATATCTGTTTTCGGTACCTGTAATTTTGCGAAGGTTCTCAAATTCGTTTAATGCTGAAGCATACTTTCCCTCAGAAAAAAGTTCTTTGGCAATCCTGTAAGTCTTTTCTCCGTCATCAGATGGGTAATGCTGTTGACCCAGTACAGAAAGAGAGAAGAAAATTAAAATTGGTAATAATTTGATTGATCGGAGTTTATATTTCATAATTTTTTATCCTGTCGTTAAATGAATGGACGAAACTATTTAGGGCAATCCTGCAAAATTTATCAGAATTCTTTGATTTACTTAAAAACAATCGTTAAAAAACGTTAGTTTTGTGATGAACCGGAGCTACAAATTTAAAATTAATTAGTAAGAATTTAGTCGTGGAACCGATAATAATATTGAAAAATGTAGACATTTATCAACAGGAGGACATCGTGCTGGGTGATGTCAATCTCACGATAAATAAAGGTGAGTTTCTTTACATTATAGGAAAAGTAGGAAGCGGGAAATCCAGTTTGTTGAAAACTTTATACAATGAACTGCCTCTGATAAATGGCGAAGGCATCGTGGCAGGCCACCGGTTGGAAAAAATTCGTCAAAAGGAAGTTCCTTTTCTTCGCCGCAAGCTGGGCATCGTGTTCCAGGATTTTCAGCTTTTAATTGATCGCAATGTCTATAAAAACCTTGAATTTGTTTTAAGGGCCACTGGATGGCGCAATGAAAAAGAGATAAAAGAAAGGATTCATCAGGTCCTTACGATGGTAGAAATGCCGGAGTCCGGACGAAAGATGCCCCATCGCCTTTCGGGCGGGGAACAACAGCGGATTGTAATAGCACGCGCCCTTCTCAATAATCCTGAAATAATCCTTGCAGATGAACCGACCGGTAATCTTGATCCTGAAACTTCAGAATCGATCATCCGGGTTTTAAAAGAGATAAACAGGGAAGGGAAAACCGTTGTCATTGCCACGCATGATTATATGATTATTCAGAAATTCCCTGCAAGAAAAATTATCTGTGAAGCCGGCGGACTAAGAGAAGTCGCTTTTCAAAATGAAGTTATCGATTTTGAATCCCTGCTTGACAATAAAACAGATTAAATTGGTCGTTTTTGTTACTCAGCAAATTGCTGCCGTGAATTATGACCCTGGTCGGCCATTTGATCATATACACTTGATAATCTGAGTATTATCTACTCCCTGTTATTCTGAATAATTACAGCAATTCTCACTTTTTTTCACTAAAGTGGAGGGCGTTGTTTCCCTATTCCAATTAATTCATTTCTAAGTAGATACATCATACTATCTTTATGTCATCTTCATACCTCCTGCAGTACATTTACAGTATTTATACAGTTTTAGTACAGTAATAACAATTTAAATACTATCTTTGTATAATTAAAATACAATTTTAAATACAAATCAATCATGGGAAAAATAGTAGGCGGAAACCTTGCAGGTGGAGTTGGAAACCTGATTTTTTACAGTTATAACGACAATACCTATGTACGGACGGCTCCGCGGAAACGGTCAAAAAAATCATGGAGTGAAAAGCAGGTAGTTAACAGAAGCAGATTCAGTGCTTTAGTGGCTTTTTGGCGGCAGTTTCGCTTTGGACCGGTAAAACTGATATGGCAGGTTGCAGAAGAGGGAAAAAAATGCAACTGCCTGTTCTATGAAGCCAATGCTCCGGCATTCGGTCCGGACGGAGCGCTGGTTGATAAAGAAAGGCTGCATTTTTCGGCAGGCAAACTTCCACTGCCTCACCGACTTACGGCAAGCCGCAAACAAGGCGATCCTGACAAAGTAGAAGTGACCTGGCAATATGACGACGGAAGCGGATTGGCGCGGTCTGATGATGAACTGATGATGATGGTCTCAAACGACGATAAATTTACCGGGCCAATTAAAACCGGCGCATTGAGAAAACAGGAATCGGCTGTGGTTCAGCTCCCTTCAGGCATTGGAACAATATACGGCATCTATCTCTTTTTCGGATCGGATAAAAGAAAGCTTTATTCGCCGGATATGTATTTTGGGATTTAAAGACTTTCGTGAATAGGAAGTAAGCCAAATATTCTTTACCTTAGTTGAATTATTAACGGATAAGAATTAACCACATTTGTGCGAAATATACACTATATGCGTATCACTACCATTAGGACAAATGGAGATAATGCAGCTCCGGGATTGAGGAGAAAAATAAAAGCGTCTATCATTGATTGAATAAAAGTGATACTTTTGAATTATGAGAACATTAGAAGAAATAAAATCTATATTGAGTAATCATAAACAGCATTTGTTTAAAGATTATCCTATAAAATCAATGGCGATTTTTGGTTCATATTCACGGAGAGAGAATAATGACAATAGTGATTTGGATATTTTAGTTGAGTTTAAGGACAAAGTCGGCATTAGATTTATCGATTTGGCAGAGGAAATTGAAAATATAATAGGGTTCAAAGTTGATTTGGTTTCCAAAAAAGGGATTAAAGATAAGTATTTACAAGCAATTGATCCTGACTTAATATATGTCTAAGCGTGATACCATATTGCTGCTGGATGATATGCTGCAATCAGCCAAAAAAATAAAACGCTATACGGAGAATCTTGACTTCGATTCTTTCCTGTCTGATGAAAAGACAATTGATGCTGTAGTCCATAACTTTGAGATAATAGGAGAAGCGGCAAATCGTATTGACCCTGATTTTAGGGATAGCAATCCAGAGATCGAGTGGAAAAGAATTCGAGGATTTCGAAATAGAATTGTACATGACTATTTTGGGATTGATTATGAAATCGTTTGGACAATCGTTGAATCATATTTGGACGAATTAATAAATTGGCTTGAAAGAATAGTTGATGAAAACAAAGCCACTCAGCCCTAATAAATAGGACTCTGGGCGGTCTGCAAGACCCAGCGATGAGTCGGTGTTGAACTACACCCGCCGGGTCAGCGGCTATGTACTTACCCTTGCTCTTTATGATAAGCTTAAAAGCTGGCAGCGGCTGATGCTGATTTGTAAACTGAACCTGCTCATCAGAATATGCTTAAAATCTGGCAACAGCTGGTGTGGTTTTGACCATAATGGGATTTTGAAGAAAAGCGGCATTTATTTAAATTTTATCCTCCTTTTAACAGTGCTGTTTGTCTCTTGGAAGCCAAAGTTCTGATTATCTTTGCGGAAAACAACAATTCATGTTCAGCCTGTCTCATAACGTCCAGCTTAAGAACTACAATACATTTGGGATTGATGCGGTTGCACGGTATTTTTTAGCCATCGAATCGCCGGATGATCTGATCGATTTTCTTTCTGCAAATAAGGATTATTTAAAAGAAGAGCGATTGATCCTGGGCGGCGGAAGCAATTTGCTGTTTATCAGTGATTTCAATGGGCTGATTATTTATCCTCGTATTGTCGGAACAAGAATAGTATCAGAGTCTGAAAAAGCAATCGAGATAGAAGCCGGGGCAGGAGAGGAGTGGGATGATTTTGTTTCTGACTGTGTTGAGAAAGGCTGGGGCGGTACTGAAAATCTTTCTTTAATCCCTGGAAATGTTGGAGCAGTCCCGGTACAGAATATAGGTGCGTATGGTGTTGAAGCTGAATCAATTATAACCAGAGTTAATGGAATCAGTCTTGATACCCTGGAAAAGAAAAGTCTGAGAGGCAATGAATGTGAATTTGGATACAGGAACAGTGTATTTAAGAACAGATTGAAAGGAAAATTTGTTGTTACTTCGGTTGTATTCAGATTGTTGAAAAATCCATCCTTTGTGCTTACTTATAGCATTTTAAAAGCGGAAATGGAAAAGTATGATGAGGTTAACCTGAAATCTGTCCGCAGTGCCGTAATCGCCATCAGGGAATCCAAATTGCCTGACCCCAAAAAGATTGGCAATGCAGGGAGTTTCTTTAAAAATCCGATTGTGGATCAAAATAAGGCAAATCAATTGATAGAACGATATGATAAGGTTCCTGTATTCCCCGATGGCAAAGGAAAGGTCAAGATTGCCGCAGGTTGGTTAATCGAAAAGTCAGGCTGGAAGGGACAGTCTCTGGGTAATGCGGCAGTTTACGAAAAGCAGGCATTAGTGATTGTCAATAAGGGTAATGCGACCGGCAAAGAGATTTACGAGCTTTCCGAGAGATTAAAAGGCGACGTTTCCGAGAGATTTGGAATTGAGTTGGAAGCTGAGGTAAACATTGTCGGGGCAGAAAGCAGACAAGTAAAGGAGGCTACCTGAAGATCCTGTTTTTATTAAGCGCGTGTTGATATTTTGCTACATTGATATTGTGCTCATTTAAGGTTCTGGCAAAATTGTGATACCCTGAAAAATCAGCCTTTGCACAAAAATAGAGGTAATCGTTTTTTTCAGCATTAAGAACGGCATCTATGCTTGATATATCAGGAAAATTGATAGGTCCGGGAGGGAGCCCTGCGTATTTATAGGTATTGTACGGAGAATCAATGTTAAGATCATCTTTCAATATACGTTTTACAGAATAATTGTGCATTGCAAATTTAATTGTCGGATCGGCCTGAAGCAACCATCCTCTGCGTAACCTGTTTAAGTAAACTCCTGCCATTCTTGGTTTCTCATCATTTTTATTTGTTTCGTCCTGAATTATTGAGGCGAGAGTTATGACCTGTTGAGGCGACAAGCCCAGCACTTCAGCTTTACTTCTTCGGGACTCATTCCAGAAAATATCGTATTCTTTTTTCATTCTTTCTATGAATTTAATTGGAGAAACTGTCCAATAAAATTCGTATGTGTTTGGAAGGAATAAGCATATGAAATTTTCGTGGGTAAATCCGTAATGATTGGCTAAACTGTCATTGTTCAATAAATTCAGGAACGAAACTGAATCGGCTTCCAGATAACGAGACAGTCTGCCTGCAAGATCCTCCCTGAACCGGATATTGTTGAAAGTCACTTTAACCGGTGTCTGAACACCTGATCTGAGCCTGTCAATCAATGTACTGTTATTCCATCCTTTCTCGATTTTGTATGCTCCCGGCCTGACAAGAGACGGATACATTTTCCTTTTAGCCACCCAATTAAATGAACGGATGTTACGAATCAGATCCTTATCCTTTAAAATATTTATTACCTGTTGATAATCAGAACCTGTTGGAATATAAATAACGGATGAATTTGTCACGTTCGGTTCATAAAGCTTGTTATAAAGGTTTTTCAACAGGAATATAAATCCCAGAATAAAAATCAGTGCGAATCCTGCGATTATATATCTCAATTTTAGATTACGGAATTTGGAATTAATAAATATTATGATTTTTAATTGGTTGAGATTAAATAGACTGAGTTTAAGTTTATTGAAATTAAACTTGTGATGTTTTAATCTTTTTAAATCTAATTCCAGGTGTTTTAAAAATACTTTCAACTTTTTATCCAGATCACCGGTCATGACAAATAATAAATGAGCGTAAAAGTATATAAAAATATTCCCTTGTACATATGCGGCAGATTTGGATGAGATTGTCGGAGTCTTAGACTTACTGGGAATAATTTGTAGTTTTGCGATACTGAAAGTGTTGATATTTACAAAACAGAAGAGAAGTTTATGCAGAAGATTAAATTAGCGGACAATATTTATTATCTTGGATTTAACGACCGCCGTACTGAGCTCTTTGAAAATATATGGCCGATTCCTAACGGTATTTCCTATAATTCCTATCTCATTGAAGATGAAAAGATTGTTTTAATTGATTGTGTTGAAAAGCAATTCACCGAAGAGTTCATTGAGAAGATTGAAGACATTATCGGCATTAAACCTGTCGATTACCTTGTTATAAATCATATGGAGCCTGACCATTCTGGGGCCATGAAATCCATTATGAGGAGGTACCCTGATATTACTTTGGTCGGTAACAAAAAGACCTTTGGAATTATCGAAAGTTTTGGGATTTTAACAGAGAAGATGTTAGTCGTTGATGATAATTATAAACTTGAAATAGGGAAGTCACAATTGCAATTTCAGACTATTCCTATGGTCCACTGGCCCGAAACGATGGTAACCTTTAGTGAGGAAAATAAAATTCTCTTTTCCGGCGATGCATTCGGAAGTTTTGGTACACTGGACGGGGGAGTTTTTGACGATGAGATTAACCTTGAGTTTTATGAAACTGAGGTAATGCGCTATTTTACAAATATTGTCGGAAAATATTGCGCTCATACTCAAAGAGCATTAAATAAGCTTTCTTCTCTTGATATTAAGATGATTGCATCTACTCACGGACCAATCTGGCGTAGTGATCTTAACTGGATACTGAACAGATATGAGAAATGGAGCAGTTACGACACGGAAAACGGAGTGGTAATTGTTTATGGTTCGATGTATGGCAATACGCAAAAAATGGCTGAAGTAATTGCAAGACAACTGAGCGAAAAGGGAATTAAAAATATAAGGATTTATGATTCCTCAAAAACTCACAAATCCTATATCATAAATGATATTTTCAGGTATAAAGGATTGATTGTCGGAAGCTGTGCATACAATAATGAATTATTTCCAAACGTGGAAACCTTGCTTTTCACAATAGAGCATATGGGGATAAAAAATCATTTGTTAGGCATTTTCGGGACATTTCTCTGGAGCGGTGGAGGGGTAAATAATCTGAAGAAATTTGCGGAAAATGTTAAATGGGAAATGGTATATGAACCTATAGAAGAGAAGGGAATATTAAAAGAGGATAAATTAAGAATGTGTATAGAATTAGCTGATTCAATGGCAAATAAACTGTCGAAGAATTAGATTCATTTTTTTTCTATAATAAATTTAAAGGGAAGAGAATAACTTACCCTCACCGCCTTACCTGCCTGTTTACCGGGATTCCACCGCGGCATAATGCTTAATACCCTGATGGCTTCTTCATCACAACCGCTTCCGATACTTCTTGAGACCTTAATGTTTGTAATACTGCCATCACGGTCAACGACAAAAATTATTATTACCGTTCCGGATACACCCATTTCCTGTGCAACTACCGGATAATGAAGATTATCCTGGATGAATTTTATCATCTCTTTTTCACCACCGGGGAATTGGGGCATTTGATCCACAATGACAAAAGGAGCGTCAGTTTCTTCTGTGATTTTTGTGTTTTCTTCTACTTTGGCTATAGGTGCTGAAATATCATCCGTACCTTTATCAAAGTTAACTGTCCCAATTGCTGCCTTTTGAGCAATAACCTCTTTTTGCATCTTGGGTTCATCTTCTTCATTGACAAGTTCATCAGGTTTGATTACGGGGGGAGTGAACTTAATTGTATTTCTGGCCACAACGGGAGGAGGTGGCGGTATTTCTTTTAGTACATTATTCTCTTTGGGTTTTTCCAAATTTATTTCAGTAAGTGTCCTGACTCTCAATTCCTTTTCAATCCTCTTCGGTAATATCTGGCGTATCAGGGAAGGTGCTGTTAAAGAGATTACTATAAGGATTATTGAAATTAATAATGCATAGAAATGTCTTCTTGTGGAGTTTTGCCGGTGTATATAAGCCCCATAAACCTGGTTCTTCCCTTCAAAAATCAGGTCACACCAATCGTTTGAAAATATGTCATATCCTGAGTTCATTAATTAATAACTCCCTCATTAAATGTTCAATACATCAAACCATGACTATCGGGTTAATCTTGCAATTTTAATTGTTTAGATTAACCATACATTTGGTAATATAACAAAAATTCTAAATAAATGCAAATATTTGATGATAGATATTTTAAGCTTAAAGGTTGTTAGCCGGTAAGGTAAAAAGCTTATAAAAATCCGACCCAAAAATAATGGTCTTTAACCTGATGGCTTTATTTAAATGTTAACTGAAAAATTCCATTTCAAGCATCAGGCAGATAGCGTGATAGACTGGAAGGTGCAATTCCTGTATCTCTGATGTCGAATTTCGGGGTACCCGTATAAGAACATCACAAATTTCGTTCATTTTACCTCCGGATTGTCCGGTCAAACCGATAGTAAACATCTCTTTAACCTTCGCAATCTGTAAAGCCTTCAACACATTGGTTGAGTTGCCGGATGTACTCAGAGCCAAAAGGACATCTCCTTTATTGCCAAGCCCGTAAACCTGCTGAGCAAAAATCATATCGGATGCCACATCGTTGGAAAATGCTGTATTCAATGCAGAGTTGGAAGTAAGTGAAATTGCAGGAATAGCTTCCTGTAAATGGTTGTACAGGTAATCGCCATCTTCAGGAAAAAGTCTGAGAATCTTTTCCTTGACAAAAGAGGAAAGCTTTCGTGCGGATTTAAAACCCTTCATCAGTTCGCCGGTAATATGTTCGCTGTCTGCTGCACTGCCGCCATTCCCGCAAATAAGGATTTTGCCATTATTGCGGTGACAACTTGACATTAACCCGAATGCCTTTAATATATCTTGTGTGCAAACCTCAAGATCAGGATACCTTTGTAACAGGTCAATAATTGTCTTGTCCATAATTAAATCCTAATAGTCTAACAGTCTACAGCCTAAATACCTGTTATCGCATATTGTGATAAACATTTGAAACATCCTCGTCTTCTTCAAGTTTTTCAAGAAGTTTTTCCACATCCGCAACCTGTCCTTCTGTAAGCTCTCTGGTGTCAGAAGGGATACGTTCAAATTCAGCGCTTACAATTTCAAATTTATTGTCTTCAAGATATTTTTGTATGGGGCCAAAAGCTTCGAAATCGCCATAAATAATAATATTATCCTCTTCCATAAAGATTTCCTGAACACCGTAATCAATCATTTCCAATTCAAGCTCTTCCAGATCAATTTCGTCCATAGATTTTACTTTAAACTGGCATTTATGCTCGAACATGTAATCAACAGAACCGGAAGTACCAAGAGATCCCCCAAACTTGTTGAAATAACTGCGGATGTTTCCGACCGTTCGTGTAGGATTATCCGTGGCAGTTTCAACAAGCACTGCAATTCCGTGGGCTGCATACCCTTCATAAACCAATTCCTTATAATCAGCCTGTTCTTTTGATGAGGCCTTTTTTATTGCCCTTTCAACATTTTCTTTGGGCATATTGGCATTTTTTGCGTTCTGTATCAATACCCTCAACCTGGAGTTACTGACAGGATCCGGACCGGCAGTCTTTACACAAATCGAGATTTCTTTGCCAATTTTGGTAAAAGTTCTGGCCATCGAGCCCCAGCGTTTCAATTTCCTTGCTTTACGGTATTCAAATGCACGTCCCATAAATTGATCTTTATCTTTAAATTTCAGGTTGCAAATTTATATGTAATTTCCAAATTAATTTCTAAAATCCAATCTTCGTTAACGATTCAATGAAGCATTTCCCCTGGAAGAGGTTAATCTCAAAAATACTTATAACCTGATTAAATTTAACGTGTCGTGCGGTTGAAAAACAAAGTTCAAAAACCGATCGCTTGTAATATTTATCAACATTATGTTTTCCTCTCAAATAGGTTCTGAATTTGAAAAGAAAATGTCTCAGAAATATACTTAACAATAACTTCAAAATTTCAGCTCCATAATTGCTCCGTGATTGCTCCGTGTTAAGTCCGCTTTCGACTTGGAAGCTCTTGTAATCATAATATCAAAATTCGCTGCAGTTGTTTTAAAGATGTTATAACATCAGAATCGAAAATCGACTTGGCATATTATGTTTAAAATCATTCAAAAGTGAAATAATTTGTGTAAAAAAAATTACCTGCCTTAATTGTGTAAAATCACTGCATTTCAGTAAGATAATAATTCCAAAACACTATAATGTTAAAATATTTTGCATCCTGTTAAAATATTTATTAATTTCGACCTGAAATAGCGAAAATGTATAACAGGAAAAATTCTTTAATTTAAAGAACTTTGTTTATTAACAAACTACCAAATAAACCAAAATAAGCTAATATGAAGACTCTTCCCTTTCTCACCTTTGTAATCCTTTTACTGATTTGTTCATGCAGTGCCAATAAGGACAATGAATGTTCAGGTGTAACCGGCACATTAAAGATTACCAATAATTCCGATTATAAATACGACATCTATATCAATGATGTCAAAAAAGGCACATTATCAGCCGGAGCCAATGCTTCATGGCCTTTTACTGAAGACTATTACGTCACAAGAGTTGTTCAGGCAGAGGGAGTTGACGGTACGCCTGTTGAACATACATGGAATGCTTTTGTCACAGCATGCGGCAGCACTGAATATACAATTCCATAAATTCAAATATATAATAGAATTTCTTGTTCGGATAGTTCTAAATCAATTAAAGATTTTAGAGTATCTGAGAGCTGGAATTGTATCAAAACTTCTGGAATTCAACAAAGTCCGATATCTATTGAATGGAGAGATCAGTCGTTCCGAACTCTGACGGGCAAAAGGCGACTTGGGTAAAAAAGGATCAGTGCATTAATAATAAAAGCTGACAGAATAATCAGGTTACCAATATCCCTGATTCCATAAAGAAAGTATAGCTTACCTGTTAAGGCAACGCATCCACCCATGACCATTGCTGTAATGCTTTGCCAACGATTAGTCCTGTATCCAAATAAGCCTGCCAGTGTAGGAATGATAAACGCGCCGGAATAGAATGTCAGCGCAGTCAGAAGCGAATCAATGATTGAAGTCATTCTCAGGGATAACAAAATGCTCAACAATCCGATAATCAGCATTATCAATTTTGTATTGCGAAGTGACTTATCGGAATCAAGTCCTCTTGACAGCGAATCACTGATGATTAGAGAGGAGGTGAGAAGAGTTGTTGATCCTGATGACATTACAGCGGATAGCAAGGCAGCAATAAACAATCCGGTGGCCCATTCGGGCAGAATCTGAGGTAGGACTGAAACTAGGGCAGAACTTTGTTGGTGATACAATTCAGGATATTTATAAAATGCAAATATGCCTATGTATGTTATTAACAGAGAGAAGGGTACAAGAATTACTGCTGTCAGTAACACACTGGTTCGGGCCGTTGATTTGTTTTCAGAACAGAATATCCGCGAATAGATATCAGGACCTACAATGTAAGCCGTTGAGTAGGTAAAAAACAGGACTATAAGATCAAAAGGCCTGAATGCATTATTGAAAGGGAAATTCATATGTGTCATTTGTCCCGGAGAAGGAATTTTTGTGAAAAAGATAAGAAGGGCAGTTATGATGACACCTCCCAGAATTATAAATGATTGATACAGGTCAGTTCTCAGAACAGCAATCTGTCCCCCCAAAATGGTATAAAAAATAAATACTGCTCCTGATATCCAAACTCCCATGGAATAACTGAGTCCGATAAAACCATTGAGGATTTTTGCCGCCCCGATAATTTGTGCAGCAATAATTCCGATCCAGGCAGTCGAAATAATCAGTGAAGAGATCAGTTTTGCCCCCTCACCATAGTAATCTCCGATCATTTGAGGTAAAGTATATTTACCCTGTTGTCTGACAAGATGGGAGACAGGAATAAGAATGAACAATCCCATCGCGGCTGAGATAAGAAACCATGAAGCAGCCCATCCTTGCGTGAGTGCCAGATCGATAGTGCCAAGAATAGCTGAACTTCCAAGTATGGTGGCCAAAAGCGAACCGGTTATCTGCCAGATATTGCCCTTTTTGCCTGCAATATAAAAATCCCTGTTTGATTTAATTCTGTTTGAGGAATTTATCCCAAGATAAATCATCAAAAGAAAATACAGAATGAGAATTAAATATTTCAATTTACTGCTTCTGTTGTTTTCAGGTTCTTGATTTTTACCGGTTTCGGTTCTCCGCTAAAAGGTGGAAAAAACACCCAGTATATGCCCAAAACTGAAATAAAGACCGTAAGCAGGAAGAACATCAAACTGAGAGCAATCAAAATCTTAGTGTCAAGCAGGAAGTATTTTGCACTGATAAGCAAAACCATTTCACGTGCACCCACTCCTCCAATTGTAAAGGGAAAGGCAGTGGCAATGGCTGAAATGAAAAACAGAAAAAGATAATTGAAAAGGCCGGAAGTTTGGTGAAAAGCTTTAAGTATTAACACGGCCGAAATAAGTTGCATAATTTGTAACAGGAATGACCACCAGAATAGCCCTGCATGTATTTTAAAAAAGCTTTTAAAAAAGTACTTCAGGATAACCATGTATAATCCGTAAATCAAAGGAATTCCAATCCAGGCCAGCGCCCCGTAAGGCACAATAATTATTGATAAATAGTATAATACAATTGTAATCATTCCGACGGCGACAAGTCCTGAAATCCTGTTTACAAGCATAGCACCGATATTCATTTTCAATCCGTTTTTCCGGTATTTATTGATGATATATACTTTATATCCATCCCCGCCAATGCCTCCGGGAAGAAAAAGATTATAGAACATTCCAAGCCAGAAAAGTTTAATATTGAGTATATGTGTTAGATGGGCTCCCGAAATCTTTAATGCAAGATTCTGCCGGAAGGCAGAAAAGATGAAAGAGAGAATTAAAAAAAACAGGGCGTAGCCTAAATAGAAAATATTGGAATGAGAATATACATCAACTACTTCCTTCAAGGATATTTTGGACAACACCCATAAAAGAGCGGACAAGGAGATGCCTAATTTAAGAAGGTTCTTCCCCAGGTTTTTTAATTTACTTTTCACCCGTGCTGACTTGTTTTATTCGGTAAGGACTCTTATTCTGCGACTCGTAATAAGTTCTCATCTGATAGTCAAGTATGATGCCGATAGTAATGAACTGAAATCCCATTATAAACAATAATATTCCTAAAAATAATAATGGTCGTCCCCAGATGTCACTCCCTGTAATTTTGATTATCAGAAGATATAAAAGGATGGCGCTGCCTGTAAAAGAAGTAATTAAACCTGTTGTCCCAAAAAAATGCATAGGCCTCTGCATATATTTTCTGAAAAAGACAAGAAGCAATAAATCACTGATCACTTTGAATGTACGCGATATGCCGTATTTGGAATATCCATGTATTCTTGGGTGATGGATGACTTTTACCTGTTGGATTGTTGCACCTTCAAAATGAGCCAGAATTGAAATAAATCTGTGCAGTTCACCATATAAAGGAATACTCTTTGCCATTTCAGCCCGGAATACTTTTAATCCACAGCCGTTATCAATAATGTTGGCATCCGTTGTCTTTCGAATCAGCCAGTTTGCAATCCGCGAGGGAACTCTTCGCAAAAACCAACCATCTTTCCTTTTATCCCTGATCCCTGCTACAAGATCGAAATCGCCCTTTATTGCTTCTGTAATCATCATAGGAATATCAGCAGGATCATTTTGCAGATCTCCATCTATTGTGACAATGTAATCGCCTGATGCATAATCAATTCCCGCCTTCAGGGCAGGGGACTGTCCGTAATGCTTTTTCAGTTCGATTAACCTGATATGCCCATCGTTCAAGCCCTTAATGTTTTGAGCTGTATGGTCCCGTGAACCGTCATCCACAAAAATAATCTCATAATCATAAGAGTTCATGGCCGACAATATCTGACCTGCAAGAGGCAGAATATTGGCTTCCTCATTATAGACTGTTACTACAATCGATATTTTCATTTACAATCGAATGACCATTGAACACTGTTCACTGAACATTGACAATTGAATATTGAATCCTCAGGGGCTGTAAAAGTATTCAATATCACTTTCAATTACAATTTAATGAAAATTTTGCGTTTATACAGGAAGTAACAGATATACCATAGCATAGCCCAAACCGTTAGTGAAAGAACCATTTCCCTGGTGAGATCCGTGCTCCAGCTGAAAATCCCGTTGGTAAAAGGTTTAGCTATATTGTGCAAATAAATATTGCCTCCCATATGGGCAAACATGTATATGAAAAGAGGATTCATGCCGACAATTGCAAAAAATACAGGGAACTTTCTGAAATTCAGTACATCAATCAACCAATAGGAAACAGCCAGTCCAATAAAGCACCACCCGCCGCTTACTATAACAAAGGAAGAAGTACAAATATGCTTAATAATGGGAATATAAGGATTCATTGTGTATCCGGCAAGCAGGCCGATCAGCCCGAATATCAAAAGAACCCTGATTTTTTTGTATTGACTCCATTTATTCATTAATAGCATCCCGGCTAATACTCCCCAGATTGTATGAGCTGTTGTTGGAATGGCATTAAACGATACCCAATGCCCCGGGCTAAGGCTACCCTGCACTGTCATGTCAAACCATGAACCAAAATTATGGTCAGGGGTGAATGGTTGGTTGTAACCCTCGACCGTCCAGAATCTGTAAAGCAGGTCTGACAGAAGGATCAGGGCAAAGGAAATTATGATCTGCCACTTAACAGGCTTACGCATTATAAGGAATGCGATAAGATAGGTTACTGATAATTGAGCCAGCACATTTGTAAAATGAAAAGTTATTTTGCCGGGCTCAATGCAATACAATGCCCAGCCAAAAAACAGAAGTAAAAATGAACGCATCAAGGCATGTTTAAAGGTCTTATTCCAGCTCTCCCCCTTGGCCCATCTTCTTGTAAATGAAAATGGCATGGCAACTCCCACGATGAACATGAAGAAGGGTTGTATAAGGTCCCAGAAATGGAGTCCTATCCAATTTACATGATGAAGCTGGTTCCCTATGGATGAAATAATTGTCCCATCCAGTGAGGGATTGACCATCGCACTGAAAAATTCTGAAAATTCACCCACAAGCATGAACATAGTGAACCCGCGGAAAAAATCAATGGACAGAATCCTGTTCTGTTGCTGACTTAATGTAATAGTGTCACTCATTTTAGTTGGTTTGATTTAGTTGATTATAAAGAGATATAAATGATGTTTAATTGGTTTTAGCAAACAAATATAACCAGGATTTGGAAATATTACTTGGTTTTTATGGTTTGATCCCAATTTAATTATAGAATTAAGAAATTAAGGAGTTAGAAGTTTTTTTATGTATTATTCTTTCATTCTTTAAATGTAAAAATTCCTATTCTTGATTACTTTTTACTTCCGAAAAATCTGAACTGTTCATTTACAACAAATTACTGTTAACTGTTTACTATTTACCATTTACTGATTACTTTTTTCTAATTTTGTACGCGAGAACAAAATAAACCATAAACAAATGAAACTTTACATTCCAGAGAATTATAAATCAAAACTTGATTTAAAACAGACTGAAAAGGCAATAAAATTTATAAAGGATTTTTTTCAGGAAAATCTTGCTGCAGAATTGAGGTTGCGGAGAGTTACCGCCCCTTTATTTGTGTTGAAAGGTACCGGGGTGAATGATGACCTGAATGGAGTTGAAAGGAAAGTTACCTTTGCTATTAAAGACATGGATGAAGCCAAAGCCGAAATCGTCTTTTCATTGGCAAAATGGAAAAGGATGGCCCTTGCCCAATTGGGTATTCCTGTCGGTTATGGAATTTATACGGATATGAATGCCATCCGGGCTGATGAAGAACTGACAAATATTCATTCTCTCTATGTAGATCAGTGGGATTGGGAAAGGGTGATGACCGAAAAGCAGCGCAACCTTGAATTTCTTCAGAAAATTGTCAGACAAATATATTCCGTATTATTACGCACGGAATTCATGGTTTATGAAAACTATCCCTCAATCAAGCCAATGCTTCCGGAAGAAATTGTGTTTGTGCATGCCCAGGAATTAGCTGAACGTTTTCCAAAACTCACTCCCAAAGAAAGAGAATATGAAATTGTAAAAGAGCACGGGGCCGTATTTATAATTGGAATAGGAGGCGATTTCCCAAACGCTCCCAAGCATGATGGAAGAGCGCCAGACTATGATGATTGGTCTACTCCCAATTCTGCTGGTTATAAGGGACTTAATGGAGATATTTTCATCTGGAATCCTGTGTTACAGCAAGCCTTTGAGATATCATCCATGGGAATAAGGGTCGACAGGGAAGCTCTGCTCCGTCAGTTGGAAATTCAGGGTCTGATGGAAAGAAAAGAATTATTGTTCCATAAAAAACTGTTGAATGGTGAATTGCCGCTTTCAATAGGGGGAGGAATAGGTCAATCCAGGCTTTGTATGTATTTCCTGAGAAAAGCTCATATTGGCGAAGTTCAGGCAAGCATTTGGCCTGAAGAAATGATAAAACAATGTGCAGAGAATAACATTCAAATTGTCTGATCCCGTCATTAGAGACGCACGGCGTGCGTCTCTTTACTTATCATTCACAATATCCCTTATACTTACTGATTACTGTTCACTGATTACTGATTACTTTTTCTTAATTTTGCACCACGAAAAATTCGTAATTCGTAATTCGTAATTCTCTTATTTGGCCCAGTGGCTCAATGGATAGAGCAACAGCCTTCTAAGCTGTAGGTTCCTGGTTCGAGTCCAGGCTGGGTCACAGGAAGCCTTCTATATCAATGACATACAAAGTTTTATAAACAGTTGAGTCAACCACTTTACTGATTAATGGACGAATTTCATATGCCTTCGACGTAGCTTCAATTAACTTTACCCTCCTGTCATTTTCAGAAGAAACACATTTAACCAATTTATGTTTCTCTAAACCATCAATCCCGATAGCTTTCGGTATCCTAATTCTCCAGATAGCTGTCGGTATCTTACTTCCCTTTGCCCTATGATCAATGCCCAATGCCCAATGCCCAATGACTAATGACTTTAATTCCTTAATTCTTAATTCGTGATTCGCAATTGCAATTCGCAATTAATTAAAGGTTTTTTATTCGGAGCAAAAACAAAACAGCTTATGAAATGTTAAAAAGATTAGTCTGGGAAAGGCTTGTCTTAAAATTCTTAATTCTTAATTCGTAATTCCTAATTCGTAATTCTTTTATATATGGAAGACGGGAACCAAAAGACATTAAACGATGCTCCTAAAAAGAAAAAGGGAAAACTTCGAAGTTTAATTGTCGGAATAGTATTGATTTTAGCAGTTCTTGGAGCCGGTGTCTGGTGGTATATCAAACATTCTGAATATGTAACCACTGACGATGCCTATATAGATGCTTACAAGGTAACAATTAGTTCTCAAATCCCGGGAAGGATTGTGAAATTATTCATCCGGGAGGGTGACCACGTTACAGAGGGTGAGCTTTTGGCTCAATTGGATTCTTCAGATTATGTGGCAAGAATTAAAGAGGCAAAGATGAACTTGAAAGAAGCCAGCATAGGAATCCGGCTCGCCCAGGTGAGGATGGAACAGGCAGAAATTAATTTCAATCGTGCTAAAGAACAATATAAAGAAAGGGTGATTCCAGAAGAAAAATATCAAAACATGGAAAAAGCATTCCAGGAAGCCAAAGTGGAATTAATGCTGGCAAATGCCAAAATCCCGGTCATTCATTCAACATTAAATACTTTACGCACTTCTTTGTCACATACAAATATCTATGCTCCTATGGATGGCGTAGCTGCCAAAAGATGGGTTTTACCGGGTGACGTCGTCTCTCCGGGACAGGGAATTTTCACCGTTTTCGCCACCAACAAAATCTGGGTAACGGCGATGCTGCCGGAAAACAAATTACATCAAATCCATCTTGGCGATACCGCTGAGATCAGTGTGGATGCTTTTCCGTTTGCAACTTTTAAAGGAGTATTTTACCAATTTGGAAACAGCACCGCATCTCAGTTTTCGCTGATACCTCCGGATAATGCATCCGGTAACTTCACTAAAGTTTCTCAAAGAATTCCATTAAAGCTGACCATCTTTAAAACAGGCGGAAAACCTGCAGGCAATGTGGATCTTTTACCCGGAATGTCAGTTGAGATCAAAGTTAAAATAAAACGGAAAAAGAGTAGCATATGGCGCAACAGCAAAATCCTGATTTAGTTTGGGAAACGGAGGGTTCTGCAAATAAATGGCTTGTGATGTTAAGCGTCATGATTGGAACCTTTATGGCTGTACTTGACGCTACTATTGTCAGCGTGGCTTTCCCAAAAATGATGGCTGTTTTTGGAGTAAGCGTTGATCAGATCGAGTGGGTCATGACAGCATACATGTTCGCCTTTGTAGTTGTATCCCTTCTTCCGGATGGATCGCAGATCGCTTTGGATACAGGTTTACTTATATCATGGGGCTTGCACTGTTTACTGCCGGGATCATGTTGCCTGTAGTCTTTCCTGGAATGAAAATATTCTGATTGCCTTCCGGATTTTTCAGGGCACTGGTGCAGGTTTCCTGATGCCTGTAGGGATGGCGATACATCATCCGGGTGTTCCCACCAAAACAAAGGGGCATGGCTTTAGGTTTCTGGGGTATTGCGGCAGCTGCTTCTGTATCACTTGGACCACTTTTCGGAGGCTACCTCGTTGATAATTTTGCATCGCATGCTATTTTCGATATCAACATTCCCATTGGAATTATAGGAATTGTGGCGGTTATGATCATTCAGGAGGAATACAAAAGCCACATTAAAGAAAAATTTGATATGGGCGGATTTGTTACCATGACCATCGGGTTGGGAACATTTTTGCTGGCATTAGCTACAGGAAACTCAAGCTGGAATCATTCCGGTGGGTGGCATTCAACATTTATTGTTTCCAATTTCTTTATTGCAGCACTATGTCTGATTGCTTTTGTAACTATCGAACTCAGTATAAAACATCCAATATTAAATCTTGGCCTACTGAAATACTACAATTTCGCAATGTCAACTCTAATCATGTTTATTTTTGGCATTGCCTTTTTTGGAAATGCATTTTTGCTTCCCATATACCTGCAAAACTCATTGGGTTACACTGCATTTAAGGCAGGGCTGGTATTTTTCCCGGTCGGGATTTTACAAGCTTTTATAGCACCAATTTCAGGACAGCTTACAGATCGGTTCAATCCGAAAATACCGCTCATGACTGGTGCAGTGATACTTGGTATCTCATGTATCTTTTCAGCTTTCTTTCATTGCAAACTACCCATGGCCAAATCATGTTGCCATTGTATTTACGCGGAATTGGAATGGGATTGATTTTTACATCAATCTCCACTGTTGCGCTTTATGAAATTCCAAAACCTCAGCTCGCTCAGGCATCCGGTCTGTTCAATACAATTCGCCGAGTTAGGGGGAGTTTTGGTATTGCTATGCTTGGAACTATCCTTACAGCGCGCGTCAAGTATCACACACAAATTTACGGAGAACAACTCAACCAGACGTCTCCTGTTTTCCATGACGGCATTACTAACCACCTCAAAGAATTTGCTGATGCCCGTCAGGCAGCGA
>CAWENX010000024.1:0-131108 GCA_963810555.1 uncultured Bacteroidia bacterium
GAATCTCTGATCGTCAGTGTTATTCAGGCCATGCTCGCACCGGGTATTATGATATCTGCATGCGGACTTCTTCTTCTTGGAATGAATAATAAATATTCTATCGTCATAGGACGTATCCGGTCCCTTAATGATGAAAAACGAAGGCTTATTACTCCTCCGAAAACAGGAAAATTGAATGAGGCAGAGGAAAACCGTCTGAATAATATCAATATGCAGATAGATCTTTTTGCCTCACGCATTGTACTGATACAAAAGGCGGTCACAAGTTATTATGTCGCCATCACTTTTTTCATTCTTTCATCGCTGATCATCGGTCTCAATTTCCTGATCGTTAAACAGTTTATTCAGGTGCTGGCTCTGATCTCATTCCTTGCGGGAATGCTTTCGGTTGTCGTCGGGGTTGTCTATGCAGCCAAAGAAATCCGCATGGGGCTTGATATTGCCAATGTAGAAATCCAACATGTTTAATAGGCTTAGAGCAAAGAGCAAAGGGGGAAGTGAAATTGGTTTCCTGCATGGACGAATGATAAGTTTAGTTGAGAATCGTTAACTTATATTTCATAACTCATAGCTCATACCTCATATCTCATATCTTTCCTAAATTATCGAGCCAAAAAGGTCGGATCAAACACTGTATTATTAACCATCCGTTTTGTCGCTAAGACGAAAATGAATCAGAAAAAGACCCAATTATCTCGACAACCTTTGTCCTGACTTCTTTCAATTTTAAACTATGATTCATAAATACAGTTAGTTACTCATCATTGAAACCTGTAAGAATTTTACTTATTCAAATTTAAATAAATGTTGCAACAAGTCCTATTATTAAATGTTTTTAATACCCGCCTCCCCCATAAGTGGGTATGTATTCCTCCGGGTTGTCTGTACACTTACTGTACACTTACTGTACAAATTTAGTAGAGTAAGTGTACAATGAATATACAGTCATAGTACAGACAATATGGACTTGGTACAGCGATCCCCGATAGCTATCGGGATGGGGACTAGTCGGCAATTTGGTTTTTTACAGTTATAACGGTGAGCAGTATGTCAGGACACTACCGCGAAAAAGATCGGATAACGCGTGGAGCGATAAGCAGAAGGCGAGTTGGAAACGTTTCACGGCTGTGAAGGCATTCTGGGGCAGGTTTGACTTTTCGCCGGTCCAGTCTATATGGAAGACGGCTGAAAAAGGGAAGCGGGGAGATAATCTTTTCGTGAGCATCAATATGCCGGCATTCGGTTATGACGGGAATATAATTGATCCGGAGCGTTTCCATTTTTCGGCAGGACAACTGCCGCTGCCATTCCGGTTTGAGGCTGCAAAGTCTCAAAGCGATCCTGACAAAGTGGAGGTTTCATGGCATGATGATCCCGCAAGCGGTATGGCATGGGACAGCGACCAGCTGATGATGATGGTTGGATAGGACGGAGATTTTAAGGGGCCCATCGCAATGGGGGTATTGCGTAAACAGGAATCGGCGGTGACATAGCTTCCGGCGGTTCCCGGGACGATCGATGCCATAGGGTTGTTTTTTGCCTCCAAAAGAAGAAAGCTTTATTCGCCGGATCAGTATTTCCGGATTTAGCGCCCTTTCGGAAGTTTGAAATCCCCCCAAGAATTTACGGTGTCAGGTTCAATATTTACTCCGCCAGCTTCAGTTCAAGACAGGTCCTCGCGTCCGACCAGTTGACAAAATTCTCCGAATGAGGGATCAGCATCACCCCGTCCATTCCCCATGTTGCCTTGTAAATATTGGGTGTCCCGTCATGATCGCCCAGACGGAAAAGGAATCCGACCGACTCTCCCGGCGTGATATTTAATTTCTTCAGATCGACAGAAGCAAAGAAATAGTATCCTCCATCCATCGGAACAGCGCTCCAGGTGTAGTTTTCCCCCTCCCCTTTCCCGGGCTGGCCTTTAAAAGGCACTGAAGGGCTGAGATTCAGCAGATCGACCTTCTGACTGTTCTGCCTCCAGTTGCGGTAGTTTGCCCGCGAAAGCCAGAACGTGAGGTAATCTTTGTCATTCAGAACATCATCATTGACTTTCATCCCGATGTAGAGCTTTTCCCCGTCGTGGCACATCCTTACCCTGGCCGAAAGATTCGCCGGTCCCGTCCATGTATTGGGATAATAGAGGTGGGTGGAGAAATAAGAACCGTTGTCGGCATGAATATCCAGCGCCGTTTTAGGCCATGCATCCAGATCGTCTTCGGGCTTTGGTGCAGCACCTGTTCGTCCGGCAACAAACACTTCTGGACGCAAGACCCGTCTTCCTCAATTCGAGTTCAGAGGTCAATCCATATCCAAGAGCCACATCGGCCGCACGGATTTTATTTTCCTTAACCAGATGATCTGCAGCATCGGCATGATTATCATACTGTTTCCCAACAGACTTCATTGTCAATCTTTTTCAGAGTTGTTTCAATGGCTCCGGAAATCATTTATCCTGCTCTGAACATATTTCTGATAGGCGCTATTGACATTCACCCGGCCCGAAACTTTTACATCACCTTTGCCAACCAACGTCTGCATGGCAAAGGGAGCAAGAGTGATTTTACGCTTTTCGGAGCCCAAGCGAGATTTCTGCCTGTTTCTTCAAACGGCGAAACATTGAGCACGGACACATAAGTATTCCCGTTCCAGTATGCCTTGCGCATTTTGATGGCATCACCGCCTGTTATGGCCGCATCCTCCATTTCTCCAGGAGGCAGTTCACGGAAACTCTTTGCAAATTTTCTCAGCGAAGCTTCATGACCTCCTGATTTTCTGCCCCATGCGCCTGAGATAATGACATTTCGGTCGCGGTGCTCCATTGCCCTTGCCCAGGCCGCTCCTGCATAGGGTTCCGAGGCATTGAAATCAGGCGCTACCCAGAGTTTCTTGTACCAGAAATTCACCGCAGGATGCAGTCCCAGCCACGATTCATAGAAAGTGTTCCAGAGCATAACGGCACGGGTATCGATATTGGCCGATTTGGGCGCCGAATTATCCAGGTCATAATAGACCATCGAACGGGGCTGCTGGGTATAGCTGTTGTAAATGCCATGATCATCAGGCTGATACTGGTAGACAGTGGTCAATCCGTCGACAGCTTTTAATTCCTGGGGATCGCGTCCCCATTTCTTCCACAGTGTAAGGGCTTCATTGGCAAGATGCTGGTTCCAGTCGATATCGGAATTTTCCCAGCGGTCAAGCACGCCCCACATATCATCGAAATATTCCATATGAAGATCGCGTGCGCCCACAAAAGTCATGATCTGTAAGTCCTTTTTCTTTTCATGGATAAACTTCGTAAACTCATCCAATCCACCTGTTTCTTTGATAATATCAATTGTTGCATCGCCATATTGAGGGCCAAAATCAGGCGAACCAAATGCAATACCGTATAGTGATTTATGATGCCCGTAGCGCTTGATAAACTCGTCAAATCCCTCAAATAAACCCTTACGCCAGGCAGCCTTATCGTCGGCCAATTTCCTGCCCTTAATAACAAAGCTGCGCCCAAGTTCAAAGGTGGCAAGGAAATACATTCCTTTTGCATCGCAGGCGGAAAGAATCCCTTCAAGTTCATCATTCTTATCGCCTTGTCCCCATGCATCAATCTTACATTTAAATCCCCAGGAATTATTGGATACAACCGGCCAGGATACCAGGTTATCGCCAAGATACTGATAATATTCCACGATATGCCTGAAAGCTGTTGCCCTGTCCGTACGCCCGAAAATATTATGCACAGGCACAAGGGACCAGTTATACAGATCCCCTATCATACGCGGATTGGAGGGATCGGCATCCTTAACCTGCATGGCAGGCAGCTTATCTCCTGCTACCCTGTAAACCCATATCCGGCTTGCCGCTGCAGGGGCGCCCTGGCGGTTCCAGTTGCCGATGATAATGACAGGCCATTTATCCTGCGGCCAGAAAAACAGGGTGTGATACTGCATCTTATTGGTATTGGGCAAAGGATTACCTGTATAAACTCCTGTCTCCAGCGACCAGTCAGCATTGCCATTACCCGACATCTGCGATTCATGAGTAAGGAAACAAATCTCGCGTTTGTTATCATCCGGGTATTCAACCACCAGAACGTGAGGAACATCCTGTGCCGCCGCTTTCCAGCGATAAGAGAAAAAGCTGTTCCGTCCCTGGGCTGTAACACGGTACTTTCCTGCAGGACCGGAAGTAACGGAAGAAGTTCCCTGATCCATCATCGGATGCCTGTCCTGAGGATTCGTACAATCGATATAATCTACCAGTTCCAGGTTAAGTCCCAGACCTAAATCAACAGGAATTTTCGGAGCAGAGGCCACTATCTTTGCCATCTCGCTATTCGAAATATTAACCGGGACTTCCTCGAATGCTTTCACTTTACCACAGAAAGCAGATGCAATTATTACAACTGCAATCCATTTTAAATTGGTAATTCTTTTCATGTTTAGTTTTATTTATTATACCTGATTACTTTACAGACGTGGCGTGCCGCGTCTCTACTGATCACTCCTCCCCTGCCGGTTTTACTCCTTCCTTGGTTTGCACAACCTTTTTGATCGTGCCATCGGGATTATAGTACAAATAGTCAATGCAAACGTTTCGCCTGTGAAAACTACCGCCGGCATAATTTCCCACATGATAAAAATAATACCATTTACCCTTGAATTCAATCATACTATGGTGATCTTGTGCACCGGGCGGCTCACCGTTTACAGCTCCCATAAATTTAAAAGGTCCGTAAGGATTATCACCCATTGCGTAAAAACCCTGGTCAGGATGACTCAGCGGTTGGGTCCACGAATAATAATAGATACCGTTCCTTTTGTGCATATATGGCCCCTCGTAGAAATTATCAGTTCCGTAGTCAATCGTGCGGGGTGCTTCTGCCAGTTCAGTCATATTATCCTTTAGTTTTGCAACAAGCGCATGACCGAAATAAAGGTAAGCCTGACCGTCATCGTCAATAAAGCAGCATGGATCGATGCCGCTTGTCCCTTCGATATAGTTGTCTTCAGGGATAAAAGGCCCCTGAGGTTTATCGCTGATCGCCACTCCTGTACGCCACTTCCCTTTTTTGTCAATATGAGGAAAATAAAAGTAGTATTTCCCGTTCTTGTAAGCGCAGTCCGGGGCCCACATATACCCGCTGTTACCCCATTTAACGTCTTTTGAGTTCAGTACTTCGCCCCAATCTGTCCAGTGAACAAGGTCAGGGGTTGAAAAGACATGATAAGCATCCATACTGCTATAGTCTTTGGCTGTGTCGTTATCATGCGAGCAGTAAAGCCACAATTGTCCGTCTGCCCAGACATGGGCCGAGGGATCTGCCGTATGCATGTAAGTGATGATCGGATTTCCCTTAGCTTCGAAATGATAGGGATATTTGATCGAAGGATCCTGGGCTGAAATATTGACAGCATTGAGAGTTATTAAAAGCGAAGCAAATAAAACTTTCAAACTCATAATTTATCAGATTATTTATTCGTTAATGAGATAATCAATGAATGTATTATTAATTCATTCAAACAAAAATAATAAAGCCCTGTGAATTAATCTGATTAAATGCTGTAAAAATAATGTGAAGCTGAATTTAAATATTAATATTCAACGTGTAGTGCGGTTGAAACCAAAGTTGAAAAGCCGATAATTTGTAATTTAATGGTTCTTTTATCCGCAAGGAATTGTCCGGTAAGTTAGTCTTCGACATTATTTGAATTTATCAACATTATGTTTTCCTCTCAAATAAGTCTTGAATTTGAAAAGAAGTCCCGAAGCTTCAGAATCAGACTTATATTTAACAATATCTTCAAAATTCTAACTCCGTGTTTGCTCCGGTTTAAGTCCGCTTTAAGTCCGTATTTGATTTAGAAGTTCTTGTAATCATAATATCAAAATTCTCAACAAGTGTTTTTAAAGGTGACACAACATCTGAATCGAAAATCGACGAAGATCATTATGTTTAACAAAGTCATCCGCAATTTTTTCCATCAATACGTATAAAATTCTTAACTTTTTTCAACCGCACTGCACGTTAATACTCATGAAATTATTATTAATTCTTTTATTTGATCAAATTTGTCGTACATTTAGACCTTCCAAATGATCTCTGGTCAAACATATTATCAATAATTAAATCATAGCCGCAATGAAATGCATACTTAGTTTATTAGTCGTTTTCAGTAGTGTCTTATCACCGGTTTTTGCACAAAAACCGAATACACTTACTCCTGAAGAAAATAAAAACGGCTGGATACTCCTTTTTGATGGAACAAACACATCACAATGGACGACTCCTGATGGCAAGCCTTTTTCTGCCAGTGGATGGATCGTGCAAAACGGGGAATTGGGATTAAAACCTGTCAAAGGGAACAATTATACTGATATCATCACAACAAATGAATATTCGGATTTTGATTTGATGGTCGATTTCAAGACTACCGTCGATGCCAATAGCGGGATAAAATACTTTTTTACAAATTATGAAAAGGGAGGTAAACTGGGTTTGGAATACCAGGTTTTGGATGATGTAGTAAATATAGATGCAAGAGAAGGGCGCAATGGCGACCGTAAATGCGGCTCATTGTACGATATTCTGCCTGCCTCACCTGATAAAAAACTTAACCCTGTTGGGCAATGGAATACCGCCCGGATCGTTTCAAAAGGGAAACATGTCGAACATTGGCTTAACGGTAAAAAGATCCTTGAATATGACAGGGGAGGCAAAGAATATAGGAAGGGTTTGAAGCTAAGCAAGTTCGCAAATGTGGTTCCCGTTTTCGGGACCGTTGCCAAAGGTCATATCCTTCTTCAATATCATCTGAGTGAGGTCTGGTTCAGAAATATAAAGATTAACCCTCTTTGATAATTAATCCTGATCTTTTTCAGGTTATCTTATCTCTTCCCTACCGTCAGCATAGACTGCAAATCTTCCCCTGTCGCTCTGATGAACATTGTCGAAACGCGACCACGGCCAGCCGCCGAACTGGCTCTTTCGGTAATCGGAATAGGCCTGCTGTATTTCCTCGAAGGTATTCATGACGAAAGGACCATGCTGAACAACCGGCTCATTAATCGGTTTTCCCTGGAGCAGGAGAAGAGAGGCTTCGGTATCGCCGTTATCTATCATTACAGGCTGATCGGCAAGCAGTTCGACGGAATGATAATCAGGGATGTTTATTCCTTCGATTGTGATGCCAGATCCTCTATAGAAATAAAGGGAACGGTTTACTTCAAAAGAAGCGGGAGGCATGGTCCACTGTGCATGAGGTTCCATTTTTATAAGCCATATCCCCGTTTCGATAGCCGGATCGCTGGCCCAGGAGTCAGGTGCAGGGGAAAGGGCTGATACACCGTCCAAACTGCCCGCAACCACAATGGCGGTGGTTAATCTGCCGTTTTCATCTTTAGTTTGGTAAACGGGAATATCTTCTGCCCAGAGCATCTTGTAAAAGGGAGGGGCAAATTTGCGCTCTTTAGGCAGGTTAAGCCATATCTGGAAGAGCTCGAGGGGATTGCGCGAATCTTTATTTAGAAGCGGGAACATTTCAGAATGCTGAAGCCCGGCCCCTGCCGTCATCCATTGAACATCGCCCGCACCATATCTGCCGTATGCTCCATGAGAATCGGAATGATCGACGAAGCCGTTGAGAACCACTGTAATCGTTTCAAAACCCCTGTGCGGGTGAGTGGGAAAACCGGGAATAGCTTCGCCATGATACATACGCCAGCCGTCCTTTGTTGTGAAATCCTGGCCGAGGTTTCTTCCCTCAAGCGAAACCGCAGGGCCCAGTTCATCGTTGCCTTCAGGGTAATTGTCGAGATGATGGACGCAGAACAAAAAGGGATTACTCGTCTCCCAGGAGAATCCCAGAGGTTTGATATTGCTGATAATTTTATTGTACATATACTTTATGAATTATGCATTTGCAGATAAACAGGCCTGACTCTTTATTGTCAATTTAAGGTAAAAAAGTCAAAGTAATCTGTCTTTATTACAGAATTTTACAATGAAAAATTATATTCCAAAGAGTTCTGTTGAAACAAGGAAGGGTAAGAATGGGAGAACAAAGCATCAAGGAAGAATCCACAAAAGATTCTTAGCATGATACAAATATATGAACCATAGTATGCTTAACTGTATAACCTAAAGTATCAGATTAAAAGTTTCCCCTGATTGGTTTAATTGGTTTAATTGGTTTAATTGGTTTAATTGGTTTAATTGGTTTAATGTCCCAATTTTGTTCCGATAAGTTATATGATGATGTGATGATTTGAAGATAACTGATCACTTTTAACGGATCACTTAGTGAAACTGCTTCATCTCACTCGATAACAATAAGAATATCCCCTTCCATCACCGATTCACCCTTTTGCTTCAGGATAGCGGCAACACGGCCCGATTTGTCGGACTCAATGTTGTTTTCCATTTTCATTGCCTCGAGGATAAGCAGGCGCTGGCCTACCTTAACGATATCGCCCACATTCACAAGAATATCGAGAATTACCCCCGGGATAGGCGACTGAATGTTCCCTCCCCCTTTAGGGGCAGTCGGGCTGCGGGTTTTTGCCACTGACGGATGGACATCGGTGGACGGAATGGTAACACTCCTGACGAGTTTGGGCGTCTTAGCAGCCTGTGTGCTGATCTGTACTTCCACATTGTATTTGACTCCGTTAACGATAACTTCTGCTCTGTTATCGTCGACATCGGTGATTTCTGTATCATACTGGTTTCCGTTTATTGTAAATTTGAATTTTTTCATATTGAGGCTTCCTTTATTATCTTGGTAATTTTCTTAGACTGTAAATTTTCGAACTCCAGGGCGAATATGTTTTAGAGGTTCTGATCATGGTGATGACCGGATTTTCAAGGTCATGCTGTTCATTACTGTAAAGGTGGAGCGCCATGGCTATTGCGGCATAAACCTCCCCTGAAAGTCCTTGTTCAGGCTGAACATCCATTAGATTTTCCGAAGGAATCACTTCTTTTTCAGGCTTCATTGCCTTTCGTTTTCCCATAAAACGAAAAATAAGAATCACTGTTGCCAGAACAACAAAGAATCCGGCTATTACCCACCCCATACCGATCAGGCTGCAAGTAACAGCCTGACCTATATAACTTCCTGATTCTGAAGCAAAACCTGATCCAAACGGCAGTACTGCAACGAGGATTGGTAATAAAAGCCTGTATTTCATCTTTAACATAGTAACCATATTATAAAGGAAAGTTGGAATGTTTCTTAGGAGGCATAACTTCCTTTTTTGTTGCAAGGGCCTGAAGCGCACGGATAATGCGGAACCTCGTATTCCTTGGTTCAATCACATCGTCAATATAACCTAAACGGGCGGCAGTGTAAGGATTGGCAAACTGTTCCTTATAATCCTCCTCTGATTTTTTGATGAACTCTTCGCGTTCCTTATCGTCCGTCATTTTCGCTATTTCCTTACTGTGCAACACTTCAATAGCGCCTTTGGGGCCCATCACGGCTATCTCAGCCTGAGGCCAGGCATAGTTAAGGTCACCACGCAGATGTTTGGAGCTCATCACACAATAAGCCCCGCCGTATGCCTTTCGAAGGATAACGGTAATTTTCGGAACGGTGGCTTCGCCGTATGCATATAAAAGTTTGGCCCCGTGAGTAATAATTCCCCCGTATTCCTGAGCGGTTCCAGGTAAAAATCCGGGAACATCTTCAAGGGTCACAAGCGGAACATTGAAAGAATCGCAAAACCGGATGAATCTTGCCGCTTTTCTTGAAGAGTTGATATCGAGAACGCCTGCCAGATAAGCCGGCTGATTGGCGACTATCCCGACCGGCATACCATTGAAGCGGGCAAATCCGATGACGATATTCTGGGCGTAATTGGCATGAATCTCCATAAATTCGCCATAATCGACGATGGAATGAATAACATCCTTCACATCATAAGGTTTATTAGGATTTTCAGGTATAATTTCGTTCAGCCGGTCTTCGAGACGATCAATGGGATCATCACAAGCTGCAATCGGAGGATCTTCAAGATTATTCTGTGGCAGGTAGGAAAGAAGTTTGCGAATGAGCATCAATCCTTCTGTTTCATTGTCAACTACCAGATGAGTAACACCTGATTTGGAACCATGAACCACAGCCCCTCCCAACTGCTCTTCGTTCACATCTTCGCCTGTAACTGTTTTAACCACTTTTGGCCCGGTAACAAACATATAGCTCGTATCTCTGCTCATCACAATAAAGTCAGTCAATGCGGGGGAATAAACTGCTCCACCTGCACAGGGACCGAAAATGGCAGATATTTGTGGAACTACTCCCGATGCCATGATATTACGCTGAAAGATTTCGGCATATCCTGCAAGGGCAGTTACACCTTCCTGGATTCTTGCCCCTCCTGAATCGTTTATTCCTATAACGGGAGCACCTACTTTCATCGCCATATCCATGATTTTGCATATTTTCATGGCATAGGTTTCGGAAAGCGACCCACCAAATACGGTAAAATCCTGTGCGAAGAGGAACACTGTACGCCCATCTATGGTCCCTCGCCCTGTAACAACGCCATCTCCGAGAAATTTCGTTTTCTCCATTCCGAAATTGGTGGAACGGTGGGTGACAAACATATCAAACTCCTCAAAGCTTCCTTCATCCAGAAGGATCTCTATCCGTTCACGGGCCGTGAGTTTATCTTTCGAATGCTGGGTTTGAATTCTTTTTTCTCCTCCGCCAAGCCTGGCTTTCACCCGAAGGTCAATTAACTGTTTGATTTTATCCTGATTGCTCATTTAATTACGAATTACGAATGATGTGCCGATGTGCCGATTGGAAAATAATCTGTATAATATTTTAAACGATCCTTTAATTCTGAATTATTCGCTGCATAATTCGGTCAGTGTACCGAATGTGGATTTGGGGTGCAGAAATCCTATTTTAAGCCCTTCAGCGCCTTTTCTTCCCTGTTTGTCAATCAGTTGAATACCTGCATTTCCTGCATCCTGAAGTGCCTCATCCACATTATCGACAGCAAAAGCTATATGATGCATTCCTGGACCCTTTTTCTCAATAAATTTACCGACAGGTCCTTCAGTATCAGTCGATTCAAGAAGTTCTATCTTAGTCTGCCCGACCCGGAAGAAAGCCGTTTTCACTTTCTGGTCTGTAATCTCTTCTATGGAATAGCATTTTGTTCCGAGCAGTGTTTCATAATAAGGCACTGCATCTTTAAGGCTTTGTACTGCAATGCCGATATGTTCGATGTGTGAAACTTTCATTTTAACAAACAATTAAATTGGTATATTATAAACATCTTTTATTCAGATACTTCAGATGGTACAAAAGTCGAAATAAATCTGTAATGCGGACCGAATCTTTCGAATGAAGCTTTGTCGAGCATTTCACGATGATCGGGATGAGCTATTGAAATCAGCAATCTTGCCCTTTCCTGGAGGGTTTTTCCATACAGATTTACAGCCCCGTATTCCGTTACTACCCAGTGAATATTGGCACGTGTGGAAACCACACCGGATCCTTCAATAAGAACAGGAGATATTTTTGAAATCCCTTTATCAGTAACCGAAGGCATTGCAATAATAGGTTTTCCGTGAAGTGAATAACCGGCACCGCGTATAAAATCGATCTGTCCTCCTACACCGGAAAAATGTCTGATCCCGATAGAATCTGCACACACCTGTCCTGTAAGGTCGATTGCAATTGCAGAATTAATTGCAGTAACCCGGTCGAGTTTACGAATTACCTGCACGTTATTGGTATGAGCAACATCCATCATAGCCACCATCGGATTATCGTCAATAAAATCATATAATGCCTTTGAACCCAAAAGAAACGTTGCCACCATTTTTCCTTTGTCTATATTTTTCAGTCGTCCCGGTAACCACACCTTTCTCAACAAGGGGGAGAATACCATCAGCAAACATTTCTGTATGAACCCCGAGATCTTTGTGATTTCCCAATTGTGTAAGAACCGCATTTGGAATTCCACCTATACCCATTTGTAAACAGGCGCCGTCTTCTACCAGATGCAGCCACATTTTTGCCGATCATTTTATCTGTTTCAGTCAGAGGAGCCTGCTTCACAGCATACAATGGAGCATCGTCCTCAACAAAAATATCGATCATACCAATGGCATCTGAGCATCACCCCATGCCCGGGGAACATTTGGATTTACCAGCGCTATCACAGTATCGGCACATTCAACGGCTGCAAGTGTTGAGTCAACTGAAGTTCCCAAAGAAACGAAACCATGTTTGTCAGGAGGGGAAACCATGATCATGGCAACATTCACTTTAAGATATCCTTCGCGCATCAGCTTTCTGTGTCTCACTAAGAAATACAGGAACATAATCAGCATATCCTGCCTGGGTTTGCTTCCTCATATTGGAACCGACAAAAAACTGCTGGGAATGAAAAATACCTTCAAATTCAGGGTTTGCATATTCAACAGGACCTTCGATATGGATATGCTGAACCTTAACATCATATAACTCACCTGCACGTCCCCGTTGGACCATTGCATCGATCAGCTTAAGAGGAGTTACTGCTACTCCGCTCAGATGAACACGATCACCGGATTTAATTACCTTCACCGCCTCCTGAGCAGATACATATCTAAGTTCTTTCATATGAAATTATTACATTTTTAAAACACAGCACAAAAATACTTATTAATAAATTTTGACAGGTTAAATCTAATGTCAAATAAATGTTAAATAAAATAATAGAACAAATCGTTTGATTTATTCAATTATTATATTTAATACCTGCAAGTAATTAATAATTAATTGACAATTGACAATTACAATTATCTTCTACAGCTACAGCCTGCAGCCTTTAGCCTACATTCTATTTTAGATAGTCCTGATTAACATTCTTTAAAACAATATTCAATTCGTTCATAATTCGTAATATGGATTTTGTACCTTTGTGAAATATTTAAAGGATAATTAAAGGGTCCTTTATATAAAAGTTCAATCCTTAAGAAATGTCAGAAGTCAGAATGGTGATTACCGACCTTGACGGTACCCTTTTGCAGAAAGATCACACGATAAGTCAGGGAGATATCGGGACACTGGAGAAGTTAGGGAAGCTTGGCGTTTGCAGGGTAGCTGCGACAGGTCGCAATCTTTATAAAGTAAGGCAGGTATTGTTTGAAAATTCTCCATTTGATTATGTGATTCTTTCATCGGGAGCCGGGATTATGGACTGGAAAACTCAGAAACTGATCTATTGCAGTTTCAATACCAGCCGCAGAAACAGGCAGAATCATTCATTTTCTTATTGATAACCATCAGAACTTCAAAGTTTCACGTGAACTGCCCGACAATCATAATTTCGCATGGTGGGAAAGCTACGATTGCCCCGAACTTGAAACGTTACATTACCCACCACTCAAGGCTGGGCGAAGGAGTTGTTGTTGATCCCGGCAAGCCTTTTATTTCCTCACAGATATTGTTGTTCTTTCCACGAACAAGCGATAAATTTGAATATTACAAAAAGAAAGTGTTGAATAAATTTCCTGATCTCAGCATCATCAGAACGACTTCACCCCTGAATCCGGATTATACCTGGATGGAAATCTTTCCCAAAGGAGTGTCAAAAGCCAGAGGAATTGAAGAAATTTGCAATCTGACAGGCATTAAAAGAGAAAATACCCTGAGTATCGGGAATGATTACAATGATCTCGAAATGCTTGAATATACCCGTCATTCATATGTAGTTGACAATGCCCCGGAGGAGCTCAAACTAAAATACCTGAAGAGCCTGGGACACCACGAGAACGGATTCACTCATGCTGTAAACAATCATTTTGCAAAAGATGAATGAAACATTAAATCCAAAATATTGTTTATTGTTAAAAAACTCAATTTTAATTCGTAATTCTCTAATTTTATAGTCATTATGACAGATAAATACAATTTTAGGCATACAGCCGGAAAGTTAACCCTGCTGAGTATCTTTATTTTATCAGCATTACAGTTATTTGCCCAACCCTTTGATCTGAATTCAAAAATTCCGTTTGATTCCACAGTCAGTAAGGGAGTTTTGGCTAACGGACTGACTTACTATGTAAAATCAAATTCAACTCCGAAGAACAGGGCAGAATTAATGATGGTCGTCTCGGCAGGTTCTGTCGAAGAAGATAATGATCAGCAGGGATTAGCTCATTTTTGCGAACATATGAGCTTTAACGGCACAAAAAATTTTCCTAAAAATGATCTGGTTAAGTATTTTGAGTCCATCGGTATGGAGTTCGGCCCCGAAATCAACGCTTACACCGGATTTGATCAAACGGTCTATATGCTTAAAGTGCCTTTGGATAAATCAGAATATACTCAAAAAGGATTGCAGGTATTATATGACTGGGCCTGCCAGGTAACTGATTCCGATGATGAAATCAATAAGGAACGCGGAGTCATTCATGAAGAATGGCGAAGTGGAAGAGGTGCCAATGAAAGGATGATGAATCAATGGCTTCCGGTATTTCTGCATGATTCGAAATATGCAGAACGATTACCAATCGGGAAAATGTCTATCGTGGATAATTGTAATCCTGATGTTTTGCGACGTTTTCGTCACGACTGGTACAGGCCTGATCTTGAAGCCATTATTGTGGTCGGAGACTTTGATCAAAACAAAATGGTCAACATGATAAGGGAAAAATTTTCAGCTATTCCAAAGAGGGTAAATGAAAGAAAAGAAGAAACTTATCCAATCCCCGATCATAAAGATACGCTTATAAAAATTGTCACCGATAAAGAAGCAACTTATTCAACAGCTTCACTTTACATCAAACACCCTATGGTAATAGACCAAACAGTGGGGGGATACCGTGACCTGATCATTCACAGTCTTTACAACCGGATGATCAATGAACGCCTTTATGAATTAACTCAGGAGGCAAATCCGCCTTTTGTTTCAGCTCAATCAGGATACGGCGGACTAATCGGACCTTCAGATGTTTACTCTTCAACTATGATTGCCCAGACGGGGAAAATTGTTTCCGGATTTAAAGCTCTGTTAGTTGAAAATGAACGCGTCAGAAAATTCGGTTTTACAGAAAGCGAACTGGAGAGGAGCAAGGAGGCATTGCTCAAATCAATGGAAACAGCCTATAATGAGCGTGATAAAATGGAATCGATCGACCTCGCCGATGAATACAGCCGCAATTTCTCAATGAGGAAAGAACCGGTGCCCGGAATTGCAAAGGAATATGAATATTACAAAGATTTTATGCCCGGTATTAAACTGGATGAAGTAAATGCCCTGTCAAAGAAATGGATGACCGATAAGAACAGGGTTGTCATAATTACGGCCCCGGACAAACCGGATATAAAGGTCCCGACAGAGAAGGAAATCCGTAACCTGCTGGAAGATGTAAGTAAGATGAACATTACACCTTACAAGGACATAACTTCGAATGAACCCCTGATGAAAACCATGCCTGTTCCGGGCAAAATTGTTAGTGAAAAGAAAATACCCGAAGTTAATGCTGAAGAACTTACCCTCTCGAATGGATCGAAAGTGGTTTTAAAGCAGACCGATTTTAAAGCGGATGAAATCATCTTTACCGCATACTCATTGGGTGGAACTTCTCTTTATCCTCAATCGGATGATGTTTCGGCAGATTTTGCATCTACCATCATGGATAACAGCGGAATAGCTGATTTTAATCTTGTTGCCCTTCAGAAAAAACTTGCAGGGAAGGAAGTATCGGTCTCTCCTTTTATCAATATGCTGACACAGGGATTCGACGGCTCTTCCAATGTGTCTGACCTGGAAACATTATTTCAGCTTGTTAATCTCTATTTCACCGAACCGCGCTTTGATAAAACCGCATTTGACTCTTACATTTCTAAAATGAAAAGCCAGCTCGACAATAAAGACGCTTCGCCCGAAAGGGCCTTTTCAGATACCCTGAGAGCTGTCATGTACGATCACAATCCAAGGATGCGGCCATTGTCAAAAGAAATGCTCAATGAAGCCAGCTTTCCAAGAATTGAGGACATTGGCAAAGAACGTTTTTCGAATCCGGGGGAATTTATTTATTTCTTCATAGGGAATATTGATACAACGAAAATAAAACCTCTGATTGAAAAATATCTCGCCTCCCTGCCCTCAACCGGGAAAATCGAACACTGGAAAGACCTTGGCATACGTAAGCATAAGGGGATAATTGATAAGACAGTCGATAAGGGAAGTGAACCTAAAAGCATACAGTATATTATGTTCCACGGTCCTATCGGCTATACAACCCAAAATCTGATCAAGCTCGATGCTGTAGGCAAGATCATGACTACAAGGCTTCTGCAAAGCATCAGGGAGGATAAATCAAGTGTTTATTATATTGGTGCACAACCAAGTTTCAGCCGGTGGCCTCTGCCGGAATATACCATGACCATTTATTACGGCTGTGCTCCTGAAAAACTGAAAGAGCTGAAAGAATCAATCTTTGGGATGGTCCATGACCTGATTAAAAACGGCCCAACCCAGGCGGAAGTTAATGAAGCCCAGGAAAAGATAAGGCGTGAACGGGAGACACAGATCCGGGAGAACAGTTTCTGGGAGGCTACCCTGAAAACTTACTATTTGAATAAGAACGGCGATTTTACAACCTTTAAAGAATTCGGTCCTGCGGTTGATTCCCTCACTCCTGAAAATATTAAGGAAGAAGCCGGCAAGGCGTTTGATTTTAAAAACTATATCAGTGTTGCTCTCAGACCGGAAGCAGGGGTAAAGGAGAAGTAATGTGTTAACAGGGACTCAATATTTTGCATCTCAATAGCACGGCGTGCCTCTCAACACCATAAGTGGCAGTACGAGTCTTTTATTTTAACGATTCAGAGCTTCAGGGTTTCAGAGTTGTTGTTTACATTGAGAAAAAAGTTAAAAGCGATCTGTGATCGGTTATCAGTTTAGTATCCTGATATTAGATAATTATTAAGTCAAATATCATCTCGGCTTCTTAACCTAGTTCTTTCTTGATGAAAAATTAACGGTTATTACATCTAAGCAATACAGGAAATCATGAATAGAACTGGTCTGGATTGTTGAAGGATAGACATAGATATCAAAGCCAAAAGTAGCTCCAAATTAACTACGGCTTCCATATTTGACCATCCTGACTTTCTACCACTCATCCATATCACTGATCGTTCAAAGGATCGTATTTAACAATATATTCAAAATCCTATCTCCGTGTTAAGTCCGTATTGACCTTATGAATCATTGTAATCATAATATAGTAATATGTAGATAAGTTATTCGGAGGGGTTATATAATCTGAATTTTAATTGGCAGGATTTGAATTATAGAGACGCACGGCGTGCGTTTCAGTGTCAATATGTAATTTGATTTTAAAGTACAGCTTTTCTGTGCCACCAGGATGTCATTGTTATGATTATGAAAAGGGGCAAAAGGGGATTTGGATTAATATGAGCGCAGCTGAAAACCAGTCCTAAAACCTTTTTTATATAAGTTAAGTCCATTGACTGCCTCTTCGTTAATTAATGTATGCTAGAACAAGATTATGAGTCTTTATGAAATCTTTATACAGGCTGAATCAATCCTTATAAATCCCTTATAACTTCTCCCCTACCTTTGTAATATATTTAAACCGAATAATATGAACTTTATATTATTAACTACGGCCGCACAATCAACTGTATTAAGCAGTAAGAACGGTTATATAACTGGGGCCGTAATAGCTTTTTTAATTCTGGTTTATCTGGCATATTCCCTGATCAAACCTGAGAAGTTTTGATTTATAAAATGAAATGAGCAATCTCTTATTTTCCATATTATTTATCGTTGTTCTTATTGCTTTCTTCCTTACGGGAGCCTTTATTGCAATATTGTGCCACCTTGAAAGCTTTATAAAAAATATGCCAAAAAAAATTCGTTAAAAGGAAGAAAATTAATCACTCTGAGAAACAATAGAAACAGGAAAATTGTTGTTCATCATAGGCTAAAAGGCCAAAAACTAAAGTCAGTAGGAATTAATATCTCATAACTCATAACTCATAATTCTCATGTCATCACATGATGTAATCCAGTTAGTTTTATATTTGGTTCTTTTAACAGGCCTCACACCTGTTCTGGGCAACTATATGTATAAAGTGTTTACAGGTGAAAAGCACTTTATGCTTCCTGTATTCGGCTGGCTTGAGAAACTGACCTATAAAGTGTGCGTCATAAATCCTGAAGAGAAAACTAATTGGAAGTCCTATACTTTCAGCCTTCTTCTATTCAATCTCACTGGATTGATTTTCTTGTTCTTAATACAGTTATTACAAGTACACCTGCCGTTGAATCCTCAGCATTTTCCAAACGTACCCTGGCACTCCTCTTTCAATACTGCGGTGAGTTTCGTGACCAATACCAACTGGCAGTCTTATGCGGGTGAAACCACTATGAGCTATTTTATGCAGATGATTGGCCTTACTGTTCAGAATTTTGTAAGTGCCGCCACCGGAATTGCAGTATTATTAGCACTAATAAGGGGAATTACCAGCAAAACAACCGAATGGATTGGCAATTTCTGGACAGATCTCACGCGCGCAACATTATATGTGCTGCTGCCTCTCTCAATCCTGCTTGCAATTCTCTTAACCGGACAGGGTGTAATACAGAATTTTAAAAGTTATGAAACCATAAAGACCTTAACAGGGTTAAAGCAGGTCATTCCAATGGGACCTGCAGCTTCACAGATTGCCATTAAACAATTAGGCACAAACGGAGGAGGTTTTTTTAATGCCAACAGCGCTCATCCGTTCGAGAATCCAACGCCTTTTAGCAATTTTTTGGAAGTTCTGGCTATACTCCTTATCCCTGCAGCTCTAACGTTTACCTATGGAAAAATGATCGGTTCAAAACGACAGGGATGGGCCATATTTACAGCCATGATGATTCTGTTTTTATCAGGACTGGGCGTTTCTTTATTTTCAGAATATTCATCCAATCCCATTTTCAATCATATGCCATTGATGGAGGGCAAAGAAATGAGATTTGGCATAACCAACAGTATTCTTTGGGAAACAACTACCACTTCAGCTTCGAATGGCTCGGTAAATTGCATGCACGACAGCCTCTCCCCGATTTCCGGCATGATCGGAATGATCAACATGATGCTGGGTGAAATAATATTCGGCGGAGTAGGTTCCGGCTTATACGGGATGATTGTATTTATCATTTTGACGGTCTTTATTGCTGGATTAATGGTCGGACGTACTCCTGAGTACCTCGGTAAAAAAATTGAATCTTATGAGGTAAAAATGTCCATAATTGCCACTCTTGCCCCAAATTTTGTGATCCTTGCTTTTGCAGCAATTGCCGCAATTACAAGATCGGGATTATCGGGCATAAATAATCCCGGACCTCATGGCCTGTCCGAAATTCTCTATGCATTCAGTTCAGCCGCAGGAAATAACGGAAGCGCTTTTGCAGGTTTAAATGCCAACACGGTATTTTATAACTTAATGATTGGATTTGGAATTTTAATTGGACGATATGGGGTAATTATTCCGGTAATGGCAATCGCCGGAAATTTGGCAACAAAAAAAATCACTCCTCCTTCAGCAGGAACATTTCGGACTGATAACACTTTATTTATTGCCTTACTGATAGGGGTCATCCTGATTGTTGGAGGATTAACCCATTTCCCGGCATTATCTCTTGGTCCGATCATAGAACATCTGCTTATGCACCAGGGAATCACTTTTTAAAACAGGCTAAAGTCTTTAGGCTATAGGCTGTAGGAAATTAAAGAATTAAGAATGAAAGATTTAAAAAATGGAATAGAGAGGCTAAAGAACTTGTATCTCATATCTCATATCTCATATCTCAAATGGAATAGAGAGGCTAAAAAACTCATATCTCATATCTCATAAAAAATATGGTTTCAAAACATAAAGTCGGGTTACTAAACAGGAAAATACTGATTGAAGCTGTCAGGGAAAGTTTTATCAAACTAAAGCCATCAGTACAGATTAAAAATCCGGTTATCTTTATTGTGGCAATAGGAGCTCTTCTTACTACAATTCAGGTATTTGGAGAAATATATAAAGGAAATTTCTCTTCATTCTACTTCCAGTTAGCAATTTGGCTGTGGTTTACAGTATTGTTCGCCAATTTTTCAACCTCTGTTGCTGAAGGCAGGGGAAAAGCACAGGCCGAAAGTCTAAGGAAAAACCGCAGTCAGGCAAAAGCCAGAAAACTGATTGGAACAAAAGAAGTCCTTGTTCTTGCTACTGAATTGAGAAAGGACGACATTGTAGTGTGCGAAACAGGTGAGGTGATACCCTCTGACGGCGAAATCATTGAAGGCATTGCAAGTGTTGATGAATCAGCTATTACAGGTGAATCAGCACCTGTAATAAGGGAAAGCGGTGGCGACCGTTCAGCAGTCACAGGAGGAACAAAGGTCATCAGCGACCGGATAGTGATAAAAATCACCAGCGAACCAGGTTATACTTTTATCGACCGGATCATCGCTCTTGTCGAAGGAGCAGTGCGTCAGAAAACCCCTAATGAAATTGCCCTCTCTATTCTTCTTTCAGGTCTATCCATCATTTTTTTACTGGCTGTGGTTACTTTACCTGCATTTTTTGGATATAACCTTAATGCATCAGGACTTTCTGAATCACAAAATCTTTCTCTGCCTGTATTGATTGCCTTGCTGGTCTGCCTGATTCCTACAACTATCGGTGGACTCTTAAGCGCCATCGGAATCAGTGGAATGGACAGGCTTCTCCAGCGCAATGTTATTGCCATCAGCGGCCGGGCCATCGAAGCAGCAGGTGATGTCGATGTACTCTTATTGGATAAAACAGGAACAATAACCCTTGGAAACCGTATGGCAACTGATTTTATCCCTGCAGACGGGGTCAATGCCAAAGAACTCGCCGATGCAGCACAACTCTCCTCTCTGTCGGACGAAACCCCTGAAGGCCGCTCCATCGTTGTATTAGCTAAAGATAAATTTAATATCCGCGCACGGGAAGTACATCAACTCAATGCAACATTTATTCCTTTTTCAGCACAAACAAGAATGAGCGGCGTAGATATTGCTGACCATGACAAAAAAATACGTCATATCCGCAAAGGGTCCTCAGAAGCCATTCGTACTTTTATCCATAATAACAACGGATTTTTCCCAAAAAAAATTGAAGATATTGTAATACATCTTGCCAAACAGGGAGCCACACCCCTGGTTGTTGCCGAAGACAATAAGGTGCTGGGAGTCATACACCTAAAGGATGTTGTGAAAGGCGGGATCAAACAACGTTTTGCCGAATTGCGCAAAATGGGTATCCGAACGGTAATGATTACCGGTGACAATCATTTAACTGCTGCAGCTATTGCCGCAGAAGCAGGCGTGGATGATTTTATGGCTGAAGCAAAACCTGAAGATAAATTGGGCAGGATAAGAAAAGAACAGGCGAACGGACATCTTGTGGGAATGATCGGCGACGGCACCAATGACGCCCCGGCTCTTGCCCAGGCCGACGTGGGAATAGCAATGAATTCAGGCACACAGGCTGCCCGTGAGGCAGGAAATATGGTCGACCTTGACAGTAATCCAACCAAATTGATCGAAGTTGTCGAAGTAGGCAAACAACTATTGATTACCCGGGGATCGCTTACTACTTTTAGTATAGCCAATGATGTAGCAAAATATTTTGCTATTATACCCGCCATTGCAGTCTCATTGTACGCCGGTCAGAATGGAACTGGACCACTATCAGCACTCAATATTATGAAATTGGGGTCACCTCACAGTGCAATTTTGAGTGCAATAATTTTTAACGCGATTATCATTATCGCCCTTATCCCCCTGGCCCTGAGAGGTGTTAAGTACCGTCCTGTCTCAGCAATTGCTGCCTTAAGCAGAAATCTCCTGATTTACGGATTAGGCGGGATAATCGCACCTTTTATCGGTATCAAACTCATAGATATTTTGATTAACATTTAAAGGCTATAAACGAATGACTATTGAATGACTATTTGGTGTAATTCGTCAATAATTCGTGAAATCTTTTTATTATGAAAACTCTGATTATTTCTCTGAAAATATTTTTCTTCTTTACAATACTTACCGGAATTGCCTATCCTCTTTTTATTACCGGAATTGCTCAGGCAGTATTTCCTTATAATGCAAACGGGAGCATCATTTTAAAAGATGGTCAGAAAATAGGCAGTGCGTTGATTGCACAAAAATCCAATACACTGATTTATTTTTCATCAAGACCTTCGGCAGTTGATTATAATCCCCTCCCCTCTGGTGCATCAAATTTCGCTCTGACCAACAGAATTTTAAGGGATTCAGTCAATTATCGGGAAAATCAATTCATTTTATTTAACCACCTTGCCCCCCATACAGAAGTCCCCTCCGAAATGGTTTTTGCATCAGCCAGTGGTCTTGATCCGGATATTTCGCCCAAAGCGGCTATGCTCCAGATAAACAGAATTGCAAAAGCACGCCATTTCAGTGATGCACAAAAACAACAATTAATTTATTTAATGCAAAACAATATAGAGGAACCTCAGTATGGTTTATTCGGAGATGCCCGTATCAACGTGCTTCTCCTTAATATTGAACTCGATAAAATCAAATAGTTATAATACTGTTCAGAATGTAAAAATTAGCCACTTTGTTATTAAATTTGAATGATATTCAAATTTAATCTGGGTCAGGTTGTCAAAATGAAACATCAGATAATTAAAGAATTAAAGAACGTCAAATAATGAAAGAATGAAATAAGGCTAAAGACGGCAGAAATTCATAATTTATCATTCGTAATTCGTAATTCGTAATTCGTAATTTTTACTATGAACAAGTTTGAGGATCTAAGGCCTGATCCCGATGAGTTGCTGGCTTCTTTACAAAAAGAAGAAGAGAGAAGTAAAAGAGGAAAACTGAAAATATTCTTTGGCATGTGCGCCGGAGTGGGCAAGACATATACTATGCTTCAGACAGCCCACGCAGAGAAGATAAAGCATTTTGACATTGTTGCCGGATTTGTTGAAACGCACAACCGCAAAGAGACTTCCGCACTGGTCGAGGGTTTTGAACTGATCCCCCGTAAGAGTATCGAATATAAATCCACTCTCATTGCTGAAATGGATCTGGATGCTATTCTCGCACGAAAGCCACAGATTGTGCTGGTGGATGAACTTGCCCATACCAATGCTCCGGGAAGCCGTCACAAAAAGAGGTACCAGGATGTAGAGGAAATCCTTGAAAATGGGATTAACGTGTATACTACCCTCAACGTCCAGCATCTGGAAAGCCGTTCTGACACAGTGGCACAAATTACCGGAATAACAGTCAGGGAAACGGTACCCGATGAGATTTTCGAAAATGCCGATGAAATTGAATTGGTCGATCTTACCCCTGATGAATTGTTGCAAAGGCTTGCCGAGGGAAAAGTTTATACAGCTGAACGATCCAAAGAAGCCATTGAAAATTTCTTCCGTAAAGGAAATATTACCGCGTTACGTGAGATGGCTTTACGATTAGCAGCGGACCGTGTAGATAAACAACTGCTTGATTACATGCATTATAAAAGAATACGCGGTCCCTGGAAATCAGGCCTTCACCTTTTAATTGCCATAGGACCAAGCCCGCATGCAGGAGAATTGATGCGATGGGCAAAAACTTTATCTTATACCATGGGAGCAAATATTCAGGCGCTTTATGTGGAGACCCTTCATAAACTTACACCCAGCGAACAGATACAGCTTGATGTCAATATTGACCTGGCTAAAAAGCTGGGAATCAAATTCAGGATTGTTACCCATAATGACATTGTAAAAGCGATTGTGGATTTTGCCCGGAAAGAAAACGTAACCCATATTATAGTCGGCAAGCCCCGATCAACGAACTTGATATCCGGAATACGTCATGCCCGATTTTTAAACCGCCTTACCTTGTACAGCGGGAATATCGATGTGTACATTATAGGGGCAGAAAGCAGGAAAATGCGCAAATTACAGGAAAAAGCTTCCATACTATCGTTCACATCTACGCTTCCCCAGTATTTTACTGCTTCATTTATCGTAATTCTTACATCAATCATTTGCTATATTTTAAAAGATTATATCGGATATAAAGTTGTCTCATTTGGCCTGTTGTTCATGGTATCAATTCTCGCCCTTTTTTATGGCACCGGCCCGATATTGCTTGCAGCAACGCTTTCCGCCCTGATCTGGGACTACTTTTTTATTCCTCCTTCATTGACATTGTATGTGGGAAGACCTGAAGATGTTCTTATGCTCATTATGTTTTTCATTATTGCCTTGTTGAACGGCACCCTGACTTCACGGGTGCGTCGACAGGAGAAAAAGATAAGAGTAAGGGAGGAAAGAACCAATGCCCTTTACCAGCTTTCCCGCGATTTAAGTTCGGCTTCCTCAATAGCTGATGTTTCTGATATTGCTGTGAGATATATCCGTAAATACTTTAATCTGGATTGTGCCCTGATGCTTAGCAATGATCTCAATCAACTTGATCCTTTGACCGTTTATCCTTTGTCGTCTCCCGCACATGCGGGATTAGCTGACAGAGAACAAAATGAAACAAAAATTAACCTGTCAGGTAATGAATGGAGCATCGCATCCTGGGCCTTCAAAAATTCTGCTAAGGCAGGAAAATATACTGACACATTGCCATCAACAAATTATACTTTTTATCCCATGGTCGGAAGCAGCAACAATATGGGTGTAATTGCTGTTGAACATCCCCGCATATTTACCCAGGGTGAGGATCAATTCTGGGAAGCGTGTCTTTCACAAATCTCAGGTAAGTATGAAAGAGAATATTTGCGTAATGCAGCCAGAAAGACATATATTCTGAATGAATCGGAAAAACTCTATAAAACACTTTTTAATTCTATATCACATGAATTACGAATTCCCGTAGCTGCCATCATGGGAGCTTCTGACACTTTATTGTCTGATAATTATCCCGAAGAAACGAAATTAAAACTGTATAACGAAATCAACACGGCTTCCGTCATACTTAACCGCTTGATTGAAAATCTGCTTAATATGTCCCGACTCGAATCTGGTCGGATATTACCGCATCCCGATTGGTGCGATGTACATGATCTTGCTAATAAAATTGCTGAAAATCTCAAAGCAGAGCTGTTGCCCTATAAACTTTCTGTTGTTATCCCTGCCACCATGCCATTTGTTGAAATTGATTTCGGGCTGATTGAACAGGTTCTGTATAACCTTGTACTTAATTCAACTCAAAATGCCCCTGCCGGAACAAATATCAGGATGAAGTTTTATTATGACCATGGATCGCTGACGATTCAGATAATGGACAGGGGGAAAGGATTCCCTGAGAGCGAATTATCCTCCGTTTTCAATAAGTTCTACCGTGGTCAGGATGCACGGGCCGGAGGGACAGGACTTGGATTGTCTATCGTTAAAGGTTTTGTTGAAGCCCACGGAGGTACGGTTACTGCTGAAAACAGGAAAAACGGAGGAGCAATATTTACTATTCGGATCCCTGTTAAGATTTCCGAAATCGATCAGGTGAATAAAATATAGTCCAATGGAAGAACCGAACAGAATATTGATCATTGATGACGAAGTTCAGATACACCGTTTGCTCGAAATAACATTATCTGCTAACGGATACAAAATATTTGAAGCTTCAACGGGTAAAGAAGGTTTGGTTTTGGCTGCCACTCGCCAGCCGGCATTAATCATTCTTGACCTCGGACTGCCTGATGCCGAAGGTTTTGATATTCTCAAAAAAATCAGGGAATGGTTCCAAAAACCTGTTATTATCCTTTCTGTCCGTAATTCGGAAGAAGATATTGTAAAAGCTCTCGATATGGGAGCCAACGACTATGTTACAAAACCTTTTCGTACAGGTGAATTGCTGGCACGAATAAAAGCGGCTATAAGACAAAGCCAGGGAACATCTGATAGTCCGGTCATAGAATCCGGTTCATTAAGAATTGATTTTGTCAACCACACGGTACATAAAAACAATGAGTTAATTAAACTCACTGCAACTGAATTTTCGTTGCTGGTTTTATTAGCCAGGAATGAAGGAAGAGTGCTCACACACAGGTATATTTTAAAAGAAGTTTGGGGTGTCGGGTTCCAGGATCAGACGCAATATCTTCGGGTTTATATAGCCCAGCTGCGCAAAAAGATTGAAATTGATCCTTCAAAACCAAAATTCTTTAATACCGAATCCGGAATCGGTTACAGGTTTGGAGGTTAATAAGATCAGTGATCAGTTATCGGAAAATGCTGAAAATCTGAAACATTTAAACTCCGAAACTTCTGTTTACCATGTAAACAACATCATTTAATCAGGATAATTTATATACCATACACTCTCATTGATCCCCCTCAATCCGTCATTTGCAGGATCATTTGCATGGTTTAATCAGGCGATGATTTCCTGCTGTCATTACCATACCGGGGCCATACCATCGAAGGGTTGTCTGTACACTTACTGTACACTTACTGTACACTTACTGTACTAATATTGTACAGTGAATGTACAATAAGTATACATTCAGTGTACAGTAAATAAGGACATGGTACTGCTCCGGTATGAACATGGTCATATGGAAAAGATGACAAGGTCTGCTTACTTAAAACTTTTACCGGGATCAATCCGCAAGCCGCCGGATGGGTGAAGCTGATTATGGAAAAATGTTATTTTTTCAGATTCCGGTGAGTATGTCTCTTGTACGCCGACTTTCTCCACAACCCGGAACAATATACCTGATGGATAAAGCTTATGTTGATTTTGCCGCATTATATCGTATGCAAATGACAGATGCTTAGTTTGTTATTAGGGCAAAACCGCCACTATAATAAGAGCTAATTGAACAGAACGCCAGGATCAATGTAACTTTCGGGCTGCGGGCCGACAAAGCAGTTGTTCTGACTGTGGCAAAGTCGAAAAAACTTTACCTGGAAAAATTGCTACCGGTTGATTATTATCGGTATAATAACCTTATAGAAACTTTGTAATAAAAATCATTTCATGCAATTAAAATTTTATAATTTTGAGTCTGATAATTTGTTTATTCAGTAATTTAGAAAAATAAAACAAACCCCAAAATATTTAACTATACCAAAGAATGAACCTAATCTTTAAATTAAACCTTTGCCTGGTTTTATTATTTTTCATCACCGGATTAAAAGGACAGGCCGATTTCAGGCCAGGGTACGTAATTACGGACCAGAATGATTCTTTATCCGGACTGATTGATTACAGGGTTGCTGTAAAGAATGAAAATAAATGTGAATTCAGAAAGCAAGCAAGATCAGAAACACAGGTGTTTTTGCCTGCCGATATAAAACGTTTCCGTTTTACAGAAGGAAAATACTTCATCTCAAAGGAAGTTCCTGTGAATGGTGAGAAGGTAGCATTGTTTTTGGAATTTCTGGTAGACGGCACTGTCGATTTGTATTCTTTCAATAACGGAGTTAATCCTCGTTTTTTTATCCAGAAATCCGGAGGTGAAATATTTGAACTTCTTGTCGGGAAAGAAAGTGTAAAAGGTGGATCTTCAACAATTTCACGGGAAACATATGAATACATGAACACGCTTAAATCTGTTATGAATGACAGCCCACAGTTTTTCCCTGCAATCGATAAAACGGCCTTCGATACCCAATCCCTTATGATGCTTGTAAAGAGGTACGACAATTATGTCAGCAGCAGAAAAGCGGTCTTTTATGAAAAACAGCCACCGGATGTAAAACTCCGGGTAGCGCCGTTCTATTCATTTAACAGTTCATTGCTTGAATTCAATCAGAGCCCCATTTACGGGGCAATTGATTTTCAAAGGTCAAATTATTCATCATTTGGACTGCTCTTGGACGCTTCATTGCCAAAATCAAACAATTTTTTGTCATTCCAGTTTTCAGCGGAACTTGGGAAGAATAATTTTTACGGAAACGGGATTAATCCGATCAATCCTTTAATCTTTGAGGAAGTTTATTTTCAAACTGTAAACCTGAAAGGTAAATTGGGCATAAAATTCACTTATCCCAAAGGGATTTTCAGGCCGAATTTATTAATCGGAGGAGATATGATTTATTTGCTCAAAAGGGACGGCAGAAGAGTTGAAGATATTACACAGGGTTCGACAATAGTCATAAATGAAAAGAATGAAAATATCATGGCAAAAAATCAATATGGTTATGATATAGAACTGGGAGTTGATTGCCATCTTTCCTCTCCGGTAATTCCTTTTCTAAGTATTGGATTTTCAAGTTTAACGGGCAACAATAAAGATCAGGAAGCACGTTTGCTGGTCAATGGAGACAAACCTTTAACCACAATTTTTAAAACATTCAATATCAATGCGGGCATATATTTCTGATCACGAATTATAAATTAAAAGAAAGAGATAAAATGTCAATAAATTATAATAAAAGATCGCGGTTTTTATCGGGAAATAAATGGTGTATAAATATGTTTTTGTTTATAACCTTTTTGTTGATTATTCCTTCAGCTTGCGAGAAAGAGGATGATGTTGCCACAAGGGATTATCCAAGGTTGATAACACTTGGCGTTTCGGAGATTAGTCAAACCGGAGCAAAATTCAATGCTGAGATCATTTCAGGAAATCCTGCTGAAATAATCGGGTATGGATTTACATGGTCCGATATCGTCGACTCCCCAAAACTCGAAAACAATGCAAATATTGATATTACAGGATCAGTCAGTGACAATAAATTCAGCGCTGATGTTCAGACTTTAGAAAGCAATAAGGTTTATTATTTAAGATCTTTTATCAAAACAAATGACCTTTTAATATACGGGAGAGTAGTTTCCTTTAAAACTTTATGAATACACCTTAATCCGAATCCCCCGGAATTGCCGGATTTCTGTATTTAAAAATCAGGTTTTGTCTTATCTGACATATATGAATTAAGTTAATGATATATAGAACAAGCACTTAATAACCCCCACTATTTCAATTAATAACTAAATAGGTTTAAGATTTTAACAAAATAATTTTAAAAATATTCTTAAATATTTGTTATTAAAAAAGACTTTTACTAAGTTTGTTTTCAAATAGAAATCCAGATTCTGTTTGAGAATAACTAACAAAACAAAATATTTAGACCTATGAAGCAAATTGCAGCACCATTCTTTTGCCTTATTTTTCTTCTATGCTTTACTGAATTAAAGAGCCAGACAGATTTCCGTCCCGGATATGTGATCACGAATGAAAATGATACTCTTCACGGATATATTGATTACAGAGGATCTGCAAGAAATGCCAAAAAATGCGATTTCAAAAAAGATGAACAATCCGAAACAAAAGAATTTAATCCCGGTGAAATCAAAGGTTACCGGTTTATAGACAGCAAGTATTATATTTCGAAAGAGGCAGGAAAAGGATATTTTCTTTTCCTTGAATTCCTGGTAAACGGGATGGCCGATTTGTACTATTATTTTGATGGTGAAAATTCACATTATTTTATTGAAAAGTCGGACGGACAAATGTTTGAGCTCTCAAATGACCAGGAGCAATTTTCTGCCAATGGGCATCAATATGTGCGTGAATCAAAATCCTATATTGGTTATCTGAAATATGCTTTTTCAGACTGTCCCCAGATTCTGGCAAAAATCGATAATACAGAGTTTGGGATGAAACCTTTGGTGAATCTTACAAAGAAATACCATGATTATATGTGTAACGGAGAGAAATGTATTATTTATGAAAAGAAAGTGCCTGCCATGAGGTTTAAACTGCTTCCTTTTATATCCGTGAATTTCTCATCATTAAACTTTAATGGTTTGGCAGCTTACCTTGCGGCCTATCAGAATATGGACTTTGAAACATCTGTTTATCCTGCTTTAGGTGTTAAATTAAAAGTTTCTCTGCCCAGGGCAAGTGAAAAGCTGTCTTTACAATTTTCGGGAGAAGCCGGTAAAAGCTATTATCACGGAAGCGGGACTTTATCCAATGGCTCCGTTTTCGAAGAGGATCAGATCCGCCTCACTTCACTGAAAGCCAGAGGGGGAATCAAATACACGTATCCCAAGGGTAAGATCAGGCCGACAATCCTGGCCGGAGGAAATATTTTATATTTTATGCACAGAGACGTAAAAAGATACGAAAACAGTGTGGATGGATCAACGGTTTACACAAATATATTTTCTGATGACATCATTCCGAATAATTTACTTGGAGGATACAGTTTTGAAATTGGAGCAGATTATCATTCTTCATTAAAAATGGTTCCATTTCTAAACCTGGGTTTTGACCGTTCAGGTGCTGTTAAACTGGCAAGTCAGGGACATTATAAAATAATCTTTCAAACAATTCATATCGATGCAGGCATTAATTTCTAATCTAATCACAACGGGAAAAAACAGAGCAATCACTTTGTTTCTGATCCTCTTATTACCTTTTATGATGGTGACGAATTGCAGTAAAGATAAGTTCGTTGCAAAAGAATATCCGAGGGTAATAACAATTTCTGCTGCCAGAATCAACGATTCGTCTGTTACATTTACAGGTGAACTCATTTCCGGCGATCTTTCGCAAATAACGGAATACGGATTTGTCTGGAGTGAATTTTCTCCTTCCCCTTATCTGGAAACAGGAGAAAAAGTTACATTCACCGGATCGCCGGGAGGTAAACAATTCAGCGGCACTACACAGGATTTGGTAAAAGGTAAATCATTTTATCTCAGATGCTATGTAAAAACCGGTAGTTATCTTTCGTATGGAAATGTGTTGAACTATTAAATAGGCAACAGGGAACAGTAATCAGTAGTCCGTAATCAGTGAAAAGTAATCATTTATTTTCCCATTCTGATAGTTATCTATCCGATAACTAACGGATCGGGTTCATAATTCAAAATACCGATAGCAATCTGTTAAATGGTCATTAACCATTCCTGTCGCCTGCATGTGGGAATAAATGATAGTGGGGCCGACAAAAGTAAAACCTCTCTTTTTCAAATCTTTTGAGATGAAACGTGAGATTTCTGTCTCTGAAGGAATCTCTTTCAAATTCCGGTAACTGTTGCGAATTGTTCTCCCGTCCGTAAAATTCCAGATGTACTGATCAAAGCTGCCTTTCTCTTCACAAACTTTCAGAAATGCTTTAGCATTATTAACCGCAGCTTCTATTTTAAGCCTATTTCTTATCAGTCCCCGATTATTCATCAATTCTGCAATTTTATCTTTCCCAAAACCCGAAATCAGTAAAGGATCAAAGTTGAGAAATGCGTTCCTGTATTCATCGCGTTTGCGTAAAATTGTAAGCCAGCTCAATCCTGCCTGCATACTTTCCAGTAAGAGAAACTCAAATATTTTCCGGTCATCATGTACAGGCACTCCCCATTCATTATCATGATAGCTGATATACAGGTCATTGCCAAGACACCAATCACATCGTTTTAACATACATTAGGCTTTATTGTTACAAAAATACATTTTGATTTAAAGGGAAAGGTCACTATTTTGTTATTTTTGTGTTCTTTTGAATTGGTCTATAATCTGACACATGAAGAGGATATTTATCTTACTGCTGATAACGGTCAATTCGTTGCCTTCCTGGTCTCAATTAAACATTGACCAGTACTTTTATATTGGCCGGAGCCGTATTTATTTCGGCAACTATGTCAGTGCCATCGAGAATTTAAATATCGTAATAAAACTAAGGCCGAATATGCCGGAACCTTATTTTTACAGGGGGATGGCAAAACATTATATCGACGATTATCGGGGAGCAAAAAGTGATTATGATAAGGCTTTGGAAATCAAACCATTCTATCCGGAGGCTTACATGTACCGGGGAATGGCAAATTATGAACTGAAAAATTATAAGGAAGCTTTAAGCGATTACTCAAAAGCCCTTGAATATAAAGGTGATGATCAGGCAATTTATAACAACAGGGGAATTACAAGGGTTGCCATGAAGGATCTTGACGGAGCTATTGAAGATTACAGTAAGGCAATAGAGCTTGATCCTCTGGCCACTAATTCATGGCTGAACAGGAGTTCAGCCAAACAAATGAAAGGGGACCTGGATGGTGCCATTAAAGATTGTGATATGGCAATTAAAATCCGGCCTCATTTTGCCAGCGCTTACCTGATGAGGGGTATCGCCAGATTTGAAAAGGAAGATTTGGCCGGGGCATTAAAGGATTATGATATCTGTATCCGTCTGGACGGTAAAATGGCCCAGGCTTATGTAAACAGGGGAATTGTAAAGCATAAACTGGAAGATCCCCATGGTGCAATCAATCGATTATGATATGGCAATTAAACTGAATCCGGATATAGCTGTAGCCTGGCTTAACAGAGGAATCGCAAAGCAGGCGCTCAATAATCCCGACGCAGAACAGGATTTTGCAACAGCCGAACAGCTTGATCCCAAATTTGCCCAGTTCAGGAAACGGTTCAAAGAAGAACAGGAAAAGGAAAGAGAAAGAATTATGTATGGTTTTGTTCTTCCTTCAACGAAGAAAGGTCAGAATAAGGGACAGAATAATCAGGGCAATCAGAATAACCCTGCAAACAATAACACAAACCAGCAGAATCAGGCCAATCAAAATGCAGCTAATACCAATCAAAACCAACCCTCGCAAGCGACAGCTCAGGCAAATAATCCGCCCGGCTCGGTAAAGGATTCTACCGCTGAAGAAGCAGATAAAAAAGGCCCTGTCACTCCAAAACGTTCACGAAGAAATATAATTGTTGATGAAACCGGACAGGTCAATGAGTCCGAAATTACAGACGGAATGGTTCAGAACCGAAATGTTAAGATTGCTTTACAACCGGAATTCACAATTTCCATTTTTCATAAGGATTCTGTGGATTATAAACGCCTTCAATACTACAGCATGGAAATCGATGCAATCAACCGTAAAAACAACAATAAGCCGTTTCTGCTGATTACAAATAAAGCCGATGAAAATGAAGCATCATCAAATCAGCAATACCAGGCTCATATCAGTGAACTGGATAAATCAATAAAAGATAACAAAAAAAGTTCTTCATTATATTTTAACAGGGGAGTTTTCTTTGAACTGTTAAAGAACTACAATAAATCTATTGAGGATTACAACAAGTGTATAAGTATTGACGGAATGAATATAATGGCTTATTTCGGAAGAGCAAATGCCCGCTTGAAAATGGTCGATTATATCCGCAAACCGGGAATTTTGCCTGAACCATCAGTATTGTACCTGGCAGGCAATAGAGCAGAAACTGATACCCTGAAACGGGAAGTGAAAATTCTTGATTATGAAGAAGTAATCAAAGACTATGAATCCATCCTTTATATGAACCCAAAATTTATTTTTGCCTGGTTTAATATGGCCAACACAAAAATCAGGAAAAAGGATTATTTCGGGGCCATCAATGATTATTCTAAAGCAATAGAAATCGAACCCGACTATGCAGAAGCCTATTTTAACAGGGGACTCACGCGTGTTTATATGAATGACATTGAGGGCGGTTCTCTCGATTTGAGCAAAGCCGGCGAATTGGGTCTGATTGAAGCTTATAATGTTATAAAACGATATTGCAATTGAGAAGATGTCAAACCAGCCATTAGCGGAGCGGTTAAGACCAAAAAATCTCCAGGAATTTATCGGTCAGAAACATCTCGTCGGCGAGGGAGCTGTGTTACGAAAGATGATCGATTCGAATCATCTCTCCTCAATGATCTTTTGGGGACCCCCCGGAGTCGGGAAGACAACTCTGGCAAAGATAATTGCTTCCACACTCAACCGGCCTTTTTATATTCTCAGCGCAATAAATTCAGGAGTTAAGGACGTAAGGGATGTTATTGAAAAAGCAAAAAACAGCCGTTTTTTCACTGCTCCCAATCCAATTTTATTTATCGATGAAATTCATCGTTTTAGCAAATCACAGCAGGACTCTCTCCTTGGAGCAGTTGAGCAGGGTCTCGTCACACTCATCGGCGCTACCACAGAGAATCCCTCTTTTGAAGTAATCTCTCCCCTCCTCTCCCGCTGCCAGGTTTACATTCTCAATTCGTTGGAAAAAGAAGACCTGCTTATCCTTCTCGATCGTGCACTGACCACCGATTATGAAATCAGCCAAAGGAAAGTCGTGGTTAAAGAAGATGAAGCAATGCTTCGTTTCTCAGGAGGAGATGCCCGTAAATTATTAAACGTCCTCGAACTGGTATTGAATACAGAACCTTCTGAAGAAGTAATTATCACCAATGACCTTGTGATCAAAAGTCTGCAGGAAAATCTTGCCTTGTACGACAAAAAGGGCGAAATGCATTACGATATCATCTCGGCTTTCATCAAAAGCATCCGTGGCGGCGATCCCGATGCCGCTGTCTATTATCTTGCAAGAATGCTGGAAGGTGGTGAAGACATTAAATTTATTGCAAGGCGAATGTTGATCCTCTCCTCCGAAGATGTAGGGCTTGCCAATCCCAATGCCTTTCTTATGGCACAGAACACCTTCGATGCGGTTCACAAAATCGGTATGCCGGAATCGCGGATCATACTTTCCGAATGTGCAATCTACCTTGCCACTTCTCCCAAAAGCAATTCAGCATACGAGGCCATAGATGCCGCAATAGCTGAAGTGAAAGATTCAGGCGATCTTCCGGTCCCGCTTCATCTGCGCAATGCTCCTACAAAACTGATGAAGGACCTGGGTTATGCCAAAGATTACAAATATGCCCATGCTTATGAGGGCAATTTTGTCGATCAGGATTTCCTTCCCGAAAAAATCAAAGACAAATCCTTTTACAAGCCACAAAACAACCCGACTGAAGAAAAAATACTGGAAAGGCTGAGGCACTGGTGGAAATCGAGATTCTGATGGATAAGCTTCTCTGCTTTAGCGATACGTCCGCTTTCAAAACCTGATGTCCGAAACATAATGATCGATAACTATGAATGACTATTGACCAGCAGTTTGACATTCCCCAGTCTGTTGCCTCCGATTTGTTCATGTGACTAAAAATTGGCGATTACATTCTTCATATATAAAAAATTTAGTTTTAATATCTATTATCTCACTGGCTGTCAGACATTTTAATCTCTATCTTCCCGAATAGAATTCTTTGAACTTTTCATCTTAAAATTTGTTAAAAGGTGATCAATTCCTTAAATTTTCTCGTTATGAAAAAACGTTTCCTGTTCACGTTGATAATCCTTTTAATCGTGACTGTGTCGACAGTTAAGGCACAGTTCAGCATTGGCCCCGGTGTTATTTATGGGACCAAAATCAAACAGCTCGGACTGACAGCTAATGTTGCGTATGATATGACCAAAAAGTGGGGATTAATGGCCGATTATACTTATTACTTTCCAAAGAATTCACTCAACTGGTGGTCACTTGATTTTGATGCGAGGCACAATATTTGCTCCATGAATGACAAAAACAGTATTTATGCTCTCGCAGGATTGAATTTGTTGTATTATAAAGTACCAAACAGCAGTGATTACCTAGGTTCGCCCAACGTCAATTATACGGGCCTGAATATCGGTGCGGGTTGGAAGATTGCATTAAAGGAAAAAATAAATTTAATCCCTGAAGCGAGATTCACATTCGGCAATTTGGATTACCTCAGATTGGGTGTAAAACTGATGTTCACTCTGTAAATAACCGAAACTTAAATTGAAGTAGGGATGATATTTATACTTCCTTATACTTTTAGGTTTGTCTCATTTTTTTCTCCTGCTCCTTTTCAATTTTTTATTTGATTTTAACTGATCATTTAAAGATTGTAATTCAGATTGTTTTCTTAATTTTTTATCAATAAATTTGGTATACTAATGACATAAACCGGAACCTTAAATATTAAATCTATGGAAAACCCAAACCCTGAAACAATCAATAATTGGTACGAGAATCTTGCCGATGCACTGAACAGGCTTGCGAATTCTTTCCCAAGAACAAAATCGAACATAGAGATTGCTCTTCTGAAGAAGATTTTTTTACCGGAAGAGGCATTCCTGGCACGTTTGCTTTCGGATGAACCCGAATCAGTAAGTGCCATTGCCCATAGAGCCGGACTTGGGGAGGCGGAAACAGCAAATCGTCTGAAGGCTATGCTGGAAAGGGGATTTGTAGGGGGCAATCCTGTCAAAGGAATATACAGATTATTGCCGTTTGTAGTGGGTATCTATGAAAATCAGCTTGAAAGGATGGATCACGAGATGGCACATCTCTTTGAAGAATATCTTGATCAGGGAGGTGCTGAAATAATGAGACCGCAACCTGCCATTCACAGAGTTGTGCCTGCCCGGAGTGCCGTAAAAACGGAGTGGATTCTTCCATACGACAAGCTCCGTGAGATCATGATGTCATGCAACACTTTCAGGGTAAGGGATTGCATCTGCCGCCTGCAGCAAGACCTCGAAGGGACCCGGAAATGTTCTTTCCCGCTTCATGTTGAACTGATTTTTTATAAAGGGCCTGAGCCATCCGGTCCGCCGGTTCCTCCTTATGTTACCCGCGAAGAAGCATTACAGATACTTGACGAAACAGAAGAGACGGGTCTTGTTCATACCGTATGCAATGTCGCTGAGGGGATCATTTACGTTTGCAACTGTTGCGGATGCTGCTGTGGTATCTTAAGAGGGATAACTGAATTTGGCATCGAAAACTCTGTTGCGGCGGCTAATTATTACGCTGTCATTGATCCCGATAAATGCCAGTCCTGCGAAACTTGCATCACAAGGTGCCAGGTGAACGCTATTTATGTGAATGAGGAACAGATTTCGGTGATCGACAGGGCAAAATGTATAGGATGCGGATTATGCGTTACAGGATGCCAATATGATGCAGCCAGGCTTGAAAAGAAACCTGAGAAAGAGATAGTTCATCCCCCTAAGGATTTTGCCACATGGGAGCATGAAAGGCTCATAAACAGGGGATTGATTCAGAATAACTGATTCCATTTAATTCCTTTTAGCTAAGAATATTTTTCATGAGTAATAAACCAGAAGATAATTTAATAATTCCCCCCTTGTATTTAATTAATGACTAATTAACAATATATTCAAAATCCTAACTCCGTATTAAGTCCGGTTTAAGTCCGTATTAAGTCCGTATTAACCTCAAGTGTTCTTATAATCATAATATAGAAAATTGCAAACAAATATTTTGAGGGTATTACAACATCTGAATCGAAAATCGAAATCAATTATGATTTACCTTGAACTTTGTTCTTATCACCTTTGATTTTAATTGCTTATTGATTATAATTGATGAATTATTTCAGAAGAAACAGCCATAGAGAGAGTTTTTCTCTAAAAGGGTGATTATCGGAAGTTTCAATGACTACATTTCTAATAACGACAAGCATATGAAAGAAACAATGACTTCACGGCGGCGTGTTGTAACTGCACTGAACCATAAAATCCCTGACAGGGTGCCGATCGATCTCGGCGGATTTCAGACAGGAATCCACATAAAAGCTTATGAAGATTTACTTAAATATTTAAATATACAGGATGATATTGAAATTCTTGATCCGGTCCAGCAACTGGCAAAACCATGCGAAAAAGTGCTTGAAAGGTTAAGGGTTGATACCCGTTACGTTTGTGCACACGGGCCTGATAATTTCAAAGGTGAGATTATTTTAAATGCACGCAGCGGCAAATCCTGGTATGACCTTAAGGATGAGTTCGGCGTTGTATGGTCCATGCCAGCGGAAAACGGTCTCTATATGGACATTTCGCACCATCCCCTTGCCGATGCAACTATTTATGACATAGCGCGTTATCCATTCCCGGACGGTAAAGACTTAAGCCGTTTTACCGGAGTCAGAGAAGCCGCATTGCGATTGCGCAACGAAACTCCATACGCAATTTCCACCGGGATCGGCGGAGTGGTGTATGAAATTTGCTGGTATATGAGAGGGCTTGAACAGTGGTTTATGGATATGCTTGTCAACCCCTCTTTCTGCGAGGCCTTGCTGGATAAAACGCTTCAGTACTGGATGGATTACTATACAGGATTTATGGCAGAGGTAGGTGATATCGTGGATATTGTCATGATTGGCGACGACCTTGCCGGACAGAACGGCCCGTTATTTGATCCTGAAATTTACCGCAAAATCGTTAAGCCGCGGCAGAAAAAGCTGGTTCAGTACATCAAATCACTGACACCTGCCAAAATATGGTATCACACATGCGGTTCGTGCATCGAATATATTCCTGATTTGCTGGACAACGGCATTGATATTTTAAACCCGGTTCAGATCAGCGCCGAGAATATGGATCCACAGAAGTTGAAAACAGAATACGGCAATAAACTTGATTTCTGGGGAGGAGCCATCGATGCCCAGCGCATCCTGCCCTTTGAATCTCAGGAAACTATAAAAAAAGAAGTCAGGAAAAACTTTGAAATTTTCAAGCCGGGAGGAGGCTATATCTTCAATAATGTGCACAATATACAGGCAGGTGTTCCTCCCGAAAATATTGTTGCCTTTTATGATGCAGCCTATGAATTTGGATTTTACGATTAAGAGAACGGAGAAGGGAAACCGGAGACGGAAGACCGGATGGAATTAATCCGTAATCAGTATGTTCACTGATAAGTAAATTAACTATAACATTTTTTAATTCTTAATTCTCTAATTCTTAATTCTCAATTCCCTTCTCCGGTCTCCATTCTCCGGTTTCCTTGTTCCGGTCTCCGTTTTCGGCAGAATCAATCTATTTCCTGGATGTTGTAAGGCGTTTCCTGGTAGACGTAATAATTCAGCCAGTTGGAATACAGCAGGCTGGCATGCGAACGCCAGCTTAATAACGGAACTTTAGTCGCATCATCTGAAGGGTAATAATTCACCGGCAATTCTATGGGAAGCCCTCTGCTTATATCTCTTTTGTACTCTTTATCCAGGGTGTCCCTCGAATATTCGGGGTGCCCGGTAATGTAAATCTGTTTTCCCTTGTTGGCAATGGCCATAAAAATCCCTGCTGTATCTGAATATGAAATAACTTCAAGTCCCCGAATCTTCACAACATCTTCCATCCTTATTTCAGTATGTCTGGAATGAGGGGCTTTGTATATATCATCAAAACCGCGGAAAATAGGCAGTTTCTTGTCCGTAATGAGATGATCGAAAACTCCGAACATTTTTTTTGTGAGCGGGTATTTTGGTACTCCATAATAGTAATTTAAGGCGGCTTGTGCACCCCAGCATACATACATGGTGGAAGTAACATTATGAGTAGACCAGTCGAAAATCCTGCAGAGCTCTTCCCAGTAATCCACCTCTTCAAATGGAAGAAGCTCGACAGGTGCGCCTGTTATAATCATTCCATCATATTTATTCGACCTGACCTCTGAAAATGTATGATAAAATTCATTCAGGTGCTCCATTGAAGTGTTTTTGGGAATGTGACCTTCAATTTGCAGAAAATCAATCTCTATCTGAAGCGGAGAATTGGAAAGAAGACGCAGCAGATCCGTTTCCGTGGCTATCTTAAGAGGCATCAGGTTAAGGATAATTAGCTTTAAAGGCCTTATATCCTGATGAATAGCTCTTGTTTCATCAAAAACAAATATATTTTCCTTCCTTAACAACTGTGTAGCAGGAAAATGATCCGGAAGATTAAGTGGCATAATTAATTGAATTACGAATTACGAATTAAAATTGAAAGTGGAACGGAATAATTCCAACCGGTCTGGGTCTCCCTGCTCCGGTTTCCGTTCTCCGGCTTCCGTTCTCCGTTCTTTTATATCTTTTCAAGCGCCTGTTCGAAGTCGGCAATAATATCATCGATATGTTCGATGCCGACTGAAACACGAAGCATTGCAGGTTCGACTCCTGCAGCAATTTGTTCCTCACTGCTCAACTGCTGGTGAGTTGTGGCTGAAGGCTGGATGATCAGTGTTCTTACATCACCCACATTAGCCAAATGGCTTACCAGTTTAAGATGTCCAACCAGTTGGTTGGCTTTATCCTTACCGCCCTTCACAACAAAAGACAAGACAGCACCCGCACCTTTAGGCAAATATTTCGAAGCAAGTTCATAATTGGGATTTCCTTCCAATCCCGGATAATTAACGGATTCCACCTTAGGATGGTTTTGCAGCCATTTTGCCAGCGCAAGAGTATTCTGAACATGCCGTTCTACCCTGAGAGACAATGTTTCAAGACCCTGGATGAAAAGAAAAGAATTGAAAGGACTGATAGCCGGTCCATAATCCCTTAAACTCTCTACCCTCGCCTTAATGATAAAAGCAATATTACCGAATGAACCGGACGGGCCAAAAACTTCCCAGAATTTTAAACCATGATAGCTTTCTGAAGGTTCAGTAAAACCGGGAAATTTACCATTTGCCCAATTAAAATTTCCTCCGTCAACTATAACCCCGCCAATAGAGGAACCGTGTCCTCCAATCCATTTTGTGGCTGATTCAACGACAATATTTGCTCCGTATTCCAAAGGACGGAACAGGGCTCCGCCGCAGCCAAAGGTATTATCGACGATGAAAGGAAGAGAATATTTCCCAGCAAGCCCGGCTAATTTGTCAAAATCCGGAATTGAAAATGCAGGATTTCCTATTGTTTCAACATAAATAGCTTTAGTCTTCTCATCAATCAGTTTTTCAAAGTTCTCAGGATTCAGATCCTTTGCAAAACGCGCTTCAATCCCTATATTTTTAAAAGTAACTTTAAATTGGTTAAAAGAACCGCCGTATAGATAAGGAGATGATATGAAGTTATCTCCTGAGCCTGCTATTGTAGCAAAAGTAATGAACTGAGCCGCATGACCGGAAGAAACAGCAAGAGCCGCTACTCCACCTTCAAGTGCAGCAATCCTCTTTTCAAAAACATCCTGTGTAGGATTCATAATCCGTGTATAAATATTCCCAAACTCCTGCAGTCCGAATAACCTGGCGGCGTGTTCAGCATTATTGAAAACATAGGAAGTTGTCTGATAGATGGGCACAGCTCTTGAAAGCGTCTCTGAATCAGGTGTATGCCCCGCATGAACCTGAAGTGTTTCGAATTTTTGTTTAGTTGAACTCATAACTTTTTAATTAAATAATCTATAAATAATTTGTTAAATTCTTAATTTTTGTTTGTCTCGAAAATTTCTCTGTGAATAGCTTTAACAGCCTTTGTCCTCTCGGTATCCCTGACTAAAAAATAGCTTACAATCGGAGAGGCTCCGGAACAACTCATCAAAACATTGATCTTTTCTTTTGCCAAAGCTGTATAGATTCGTGCAGCCACTCCGTATTGTTCTGACAATCCGTTACCAATAGCAACAACAACTGAAATATTCTCAACTACCTTTACATCTGCGACTGCCGAAAGTTCAATTACGTTGGCAAGCGAATAAGCTTTTTGGAGATCCGGTTTAGCCAACAGAATATTTATTGAAATCTGCGAAGTCAGGACTGAAATAATATTGATGCCTGATCTGTAAAGTGCAGTTGTAACCTTTGCCAGAATTCCCGGATTGATCCCCACCCCAGGTCCTTCCAGTTTCAAAATTCCAAAATCGTCACTGAATGTTACGCTTTTTATAATGTCATTTGTAACAATTTTCTCAGAATTGACAACAGAAAAAGGTTTATCCACGTCCTGTGATTTATTAATATTGAAAATTCTAATGGGGATGTGGCTGTCTGTCAAAGGTTCAACTGTCCGCGGATGAAGTATTTTTGCACCGAAGTAGGCTAATTCAGCCGCTTCATTATAAGTGAGCATTTTTATCTGTAAAGGATTTCTTACCAATTGCGGATCAGCGCTTGAAAATCCGTCTGTACTTTTCCATATATCAACGGAACCGGCTGATATACATTTTGCAAGAGATGCTGCCATGTAATCGCTTCCATTCTGACCAAACAGTGTGATCTTTCCCTGGGAAGAAACTCCGTAAGATCCCGGGACAATACAAATCTTTTCACCGGACAAAGCCTTTGTTACATTTGAGAACGATTTCCCGAAATCTACCGAAGCTGAACCATACTCTCCGTCAGTTACAAGACCCAGTGATTCAGGATATATAACTTCTGAACTTATACCTGAATCCGACAAAATCCCTTTTAATGCAATGGCAGATAACTTTTCGCCATAAGATAGCACGTGATCCTGCAATGCTGCAGAGGCATCGCCTGTAAGAGATATTCCTCTGAAATACTGGTACAACTCTGACAATACGACTTTCAGGCTCTCCAACGTAGCTTTTCTTAGAGAATCATCCTTTATTACAGAATCAAACAGTTCTTTTTTTAATTTATACAATTGATCTGTTACTTTCTGAGCTACCTGATCATCAGCAATAGCCTCTTTAAGAGAATCTGAAAGATATTTAGTTACTCCTTTGAAGGCAGAAACAACTATGACGATAGGTTTTTTATAATTATTGACAACCTGAATCAGATTCTCAAAATTCTGTTTGCTATTAAGCACCGATGCACCTAATTTAACAACTGTAATCGGCATATTATAATACTGATTAATAAATGATTAATGAAAATTTGTCTTTTAAATACACTCAATTATTGCCCTCAAACGAATAAGAATCCGGATGAAGGCTAGCGCATATCCATAGACATAGGAAGCATAAAGAATACAAAATCAGGGCTAACGGAGCAACAAGGCTGTTGTTCCCTTTTGAAATTATTACTATTTAATTTTCCTGACTTCATTTAATCGATTCTTATGCAAAAAGAAGATTTGACGGGGCGAACTTAATACATAAAATCAGAATCTCCAAATAATTCAATGATATATCCAAAAATCTAACTATACAGGACATTATATACCGTTATTTTAATATATTGAATGAAGCAAAAAAATTTAACTTCACTTTTCATCTTATCCCTGGAAGAATATATTTGTATTTTTGCTGTAAGTAAACCAAATAAACTGTTAATAATTATGAATTATCTCAGAATTATCGTGATTGCAGGAATTCTTGGTACATTCCTGTCCTGCAAATCAGAAGTCCCGCGGCCTGAAGTAAAAGTCATTCCTGAACCTGCATCGGTAATAAACAAGGAGGGAACCTTTATTTTTACGCCTGAAACAAAAATCCAGGTAAATCAGGCAGGTGAACAATTTATGAAAATTGCATCCTTCCTGACCAATCATGTTGATAAATTTTATGGAATTAAAAGTACGGTCACTCAATCGGAAGAACCTTCCAAAAGATCTGTTTATCTGAAACTTGACCCGGAATCAGGTCTCGTTAAGGAAGCGTATAATCTGACAGTAACTCCCAAAGGGGTGACTATCGTTGCTTCGGCTCCAAATGGCCTTTTCTACGGGATTCAAACTCTCATCCAGCTAATGCCCCCTACGCAAAAAAAACTAACCCAGGTTGTCCTTCCGGCAGTTGAGATAAAGGATTCCCCGCGGTTCGCCTGGAGAGGCCTTCATCTTGATGTGGGAAGACATTTCATGCCCAAAGAATTTATTTTGAAATATCTTGATTATATGTCAATGCACAAGTTCAACACTTTCCATTGGCATCTGACAGAAGATCAGGGATGGCGGATTGAAATAAAGAAATATCCCAAACTCACTGAAGTTGGTTCTATTCGTAAAGAAACATTAATTGGTCATGGCAGAGATCCTAAGGAATATGATGGCACCCCTTACGGAGGTTTCTATACACAGGAGGATGTCAAGGAAATTGTAGCCTATGCAGCAGACAGGTACATTACTGTTGTGCCGGAAATAGAAATGCCGGGCCATTCCCTTGCAGCGCTTGCCTCCTATCCTGAGCTGGGATGTACCGGAGGTCCTTATGAAGTTGCCACCCGATGGGGTGTATTTGATGATGTTTATTGTCCCGGAAAAGAAAGCACATTTAATTTCCTGGAGGATGTCCTAAGCGAGATAATACCCCTTTTCCCAAGCCAGTATATTCACATCGGCGGAGATGAATGCCCCAAAACCCGCTGGGAAAAGTGTCCTCTTTGCCAAAAAAGGATGAAGGAAGAAGGACTCAAAACAGAACATGAGTTGCAAAGCTACTTTGTTCAGAGAATCGAAAAATTCCTGAATTCTAAAGGGAAAAAGCTTATCGGCTGGGATGAGATCCTTGAAGGCGGTCTGGCGCCAAATGCGGCTGTTATGTCGTGGCGTGGAGAAGAGGGCGGCATAGCCGCTGCAAAACAGCATCATTATGTGGTAATGACTCCGGGGAAATATTGTTATCTTGATCATTACCAGGCTGATCCCAAGACACAGCCGTTGGCAATCGGAGGCTTTCTTCCGCTTGAACAAGTATACAGCTATGATCCGGTACCGGCATCTTTAACAAAAGAAGAATCTTCTTACATAATGGGAGTTCAGGGCAATGTCTGGACTGAATACATGAAAACTCCGGAATATGTTGAATATATGGTTTATCCACGTGCGGCTGCATTGGCTGAAGTTGCCTGGTCTCCCAAAGAATCCAAAAACTATGCTGATTTTAAGAACCGGCTTCGTGATGAAATAAAGCGGTATGATGTTTATGGAATAAATTACTGTAAAGCAGAATTTAAGTAACTGACGATACTGAAAACCAAATAAAAAGGGTGTCCCTGTAAATTTCAGGAACACCCTTTTTTAGTTATTAATATAACTGACTTATCTCACGGCAATAACAAGAGCCTTGGATTTACTCCAAAACGCTTCAGGATTTGTGATGACCAGTTTATCTGCAGTGTCTGTACCTTCAATTTTATAAGAACCTTCAGGATGAGTGGTAAGAATCTTTGCAACCTTTTTCATGATTGGTATCTCGGTCGTTTTGGTAATATCGATCTTTGTGAAATTACTCATATCAGCACCGGGGCTCAATTCCTTTACCCTGCCTATCCCAAGAAATCCGCCGACTCCTTCAATAATGTTTTTATCCTTTAATTCCTTCTTTGTCCCAATCACATAATACGCGGTATTAAGTTCCTCAGTCTTTTGTGCAATTTCTTGTTTTTGCTGCTGAGTCTCAGTCGTCAGATTGTTGACAGAAGTGGTCAGATCGCCGACTTTTGTATTTAAATCCTTAACCTGGATATTCATCTTTTGCAGATCAGCCTTAAGAGAGGTAATTTCAGCCTCCTTTTCCTCGATGCTTTTGTTAAGATTTGCCACCATTTTCTCAAGATCGGCTGAATGCCTGTTTGATCTCCTCAACATAGCAGTCAGATCATTAACTTTCTTACGGTTTTGTTCCAGTAAGGAATTGATATAAGATATATCGCTCAAAATTTGTTCCTTACGGTTTCCCTTGACTTCAGCTCCTTTTGCTTCCTTGTTAATCACCATTTCTCTCTGCTTGATTGAATCAAGATTGGCTTCAATCTCATTAAATGCAGACACAAATTCGTTCAGGTTCGCCTCCTTAGCGCTTGCGACGGCCATTATACTGTCACGCTGAAAGGTGAGACGTTCAATTTTCTTCTTATTACAGCCTGTTGATAACATCATCAACGGCAAAACCAACAGTAACAGATACCTTTTCATTTTTACAGATTTTAGTTTTAATTTAATACATATGATTATGATATAGTACAGATAATTAATCTTATTCCTGATATTTAACGTTTAACGTATAGCTGCAATAAAAGGTTTTTAAGCTATTCATATATTTTCGGGGTTCCTGCTTTTTAGCTTATTGAATCATTTACAATCCGATCATGCCTGCCCTTACAACCCCGGAAATTATATTTGACATACAAAGTTAAGGATAATTATCGTTATAAACGATATAAATTATTTAAATTAACGCATTAAATTAACCATAAAACTTAAAATTTATTCATTTACTGAAAATTTTCGGTTACAAATACTTTCATTATCAAAAACATCTTGCCGGTGCACCTGTTTGTTACAATAATCAAACTTTTTATTGATGGATACCTTTTATTAATTAAATATAAATTCAGATTCCGTTTTTCATCCTAAAATACCAGGACTTTTGTTCCCGATGCTTTCCCTGATTTAAGATCGTACAAAGCCTTATTGGCATCCTGAAAAGCACAGCTCTCAGTAACAGGCTTTAATTTCATTCTTCCGGCAATCTGAAGAAATTCTTCAATATCCTTTCTTGTAACGTTGGCAACCGATTTAATCTCCTTCTCCAGCCATAAATGCTCATGATAAACCAGGTTCATCAGATAATCCTTATCATTGTTTTCCTTCCTGATGGCATTGATGACCAGCCTTCCTCCCGGCTTCAGAAATTCAAGCGCCTTTACGACAGGTTTCCAGGCAGGGGTTGTGTCAATAATGCAATCGATCAGTTCGGGTGGCGCGTCTGCTGTATCGCCTGTCCAGTCTGCTCCGAGAGACTTGGCGAGCAGACGGTTTTCATCGCTCCGGGCAAAAACGAACACTTTGGAGGAGGGATAAAGGAATTTTGACACCTGCAATACCTGGTTCCCCGATCCGCCAAACCCTGTTAAACCCAGTATCTTTCCTTCCCCCATTCCGGATAATCTAAAGGCTCTGTAACCTACAGCTCCCCCGCATAACAAAGGAGCCGCCTGCTCATCGCTGAAAACATCCGGAATTTTATAGGCTGACAACTCAGGAACAACCATATGCTCAGCGTACCCGCCGTTGGCATCCATACCCGTTCCTTTGAATGATGAACAAAGATTTTCCCTTCCTTCTTTGCAGTAACGGCATTCACCGCACGAGGAAAAAAACCAGCCCACCCCCACCCTGTCGCCGATCTTGTGTTTTAAGGCTTTTTCACCGCATTTCTCCACGATCCCGACTACCTGGTGACCAAGTATGACCGGCAAAACAGAAGGGGCTGTACGGCCTTCTATTTCGTCCAGCTCGGTATGGCACACACCGCAGGCCCTGACCTTTATCCTGATCTCATTGTCTTTGGGTTCCGGGAAGGGTATTTCTGTAAGAGTTAAAGGATTTCTGTTTTCCTCAAAAGAAGATACCCTGTTTAAAACCATTGCTTTCATATCTGATGTCTTTTGGTTATATAAAGTTAAGGGATTGAAAGCTATAAATCAACCCGGATTTCTCTGAATTCACGAAAATTAATCAAATTTTTAATCTGAAATCACGATCTCTTGTTGCGGTATGCCCTGCCCGTTAAACTTGAATTTAAATACGAGTATTCTTTTTCGCAGGTCTTTGGAATTTAAAGTATAAAAAAGGAATTGAAAATCCTGAAGTTAAAAGCTGCAACAGCATAATCCTCACCGGCAGGAGGGGTCACTATTTAAATGCTTTTTGTGCAAAATCGTACAGGTGAACCCTCCAGACCTGCCACTCATGTGACCCGACCGGTCCTGAGAATGCCGTATGAATGCCATGTTCCTTAAGCGATTCATAGTTTGCTTTCATATTCGGGTAAGCAGGTTCGAGTGTGCCGCAGCCGATAAAAAAGAGCCTGTAAGTGTGGTTAAATTCTGCCACGTCTTTAAATATGCCGTTCATAGCCGTTTCGACATTAAAAACCGTTCCCATTCCCATGCCGCTAAAGGTGCCGACAGTTCCGAATAATTCAGGATGGTCAAAACCGATGCGCACAGCCTGTCCTCCTCCCATCGAAAGGCCTGCAATGGCCCTGTTTTTCTGATCGCTCAACGTACGATAACCGGCATCGATCATCGGGATCAGTTCTTTGGTAACCAGGTCGGCAAAGAGGTTATCATTTCCGCGGGGAGTGTATTGATTTTCAGCGCCCGGGCGCGGAGCATAGCCGTTATCCATCACGATGATAAAAGGTCTTGCTTTGCCTTCGGCAATCAGATTATCCATGATGAAATTGGCTTTCCCCTGCATTGTCCATCCCATCTCGCTTTCACCCGAGCCATGCTGAAGATACAGGACCGGATATTTCTCATTTACAGCCTTATCATATCCCGGAGGGGTGTAAACGAGGCATTTACGGGTAGCCTGCGTGGTTTTTGAATAGTAGAAATGCAGGCGGACTTCACCGTGGGGCACATTTTTCGGAAGATAAAAATCGAGCCTGTCATCGGGGATCTCGATCATACTGGTCCATTTTGCCCATCCGAAATAGGCGCTGCTGTTAGGGTAAGCAACCTTTGCCCCGTCGATGCTGATCTCGAAGTAATGCAGGCCCGGCCTGCAGAGATTTGTCGTTAACGTCCACCTGCCATCGCCGTTGTTTTCAAAATTATACTCTTTAGCTCCCATGGCCATCGCATCGCTGAGGTTGAGTAATTTCACTTCCCTGGCTCCCGGGGCATTCAAAACAAAAACAGCCCGTTTTGCGCTGTCCACCGCAGGTTCTTTCATAATCTGGGCCTGAGCGCCGGAAAGGGTGACACAAAAAAGACAGGAAATAATGAGTGCTTTCATCTTTAACATGATTTATACCGGTTATTTTTTGAATTGAAACTGATATTTTCCCACAACAACATCAAGGGAAATGATATGCCGGATTTTCAATTCCAATATTATATAAAATTCTTTAATTCCGGCAAATGTATTGCAATTCTTAATTCTCAGTTCTCAATTCTCTTCATCAGCATATCTGCATATCAGCACATCAGTACATCATTCTCAATTCTTTTCCCGTATTCTATTATAATAATATTGATTATCTGTTGTTTATGAGTATTCTCTTTCGTAGGTTTGAGTGATTCAAGGCATAAAATAATGAAGAGAGGATTGTAAATCCAAGGCTAAAGAGTCGCTGATCAGAGATCTGCACCAGCGGGGAACAAGATAAGGCATCACAACGAGTTAAACATGGACAAGGTTTATGCGCAGGCGCTCGCGTTGTACCGTTCAGGCTTCCGCTTCTGGTTTGAGCCCGATGAGATCGAACAGATCAATCAGAACAACGAGAAGTTCAGGATCATCAGCCTCGAAGAACAGCAGCTGTTCAAATTCTTTAACCCCTGCGGCAGGGACGATGCAACCCACCTTTTGTCGAGCTCCGAAATTCTTCACATTATTTTTGACGAAAACAGGAACCTTATCAATGACGTGAGTTTGCAGCGTTTGGGCAAGATATTGACTGCCAATAAGTTCATAAAAACAAGACGGTCAGGCAGACAGCTTTACTATCTCAAAAGTAAGGGTCAGAATGGGGAAGGTTACCCCTCTCAAACCCGTATGGACATTGATTCGTAGCCGTTTGGTGCAAGCAGGTGTATGCATTTTTCCCAAATTGTAATAATAATATTTAAAAAGAAGTCAAAGAGATGAATAATTATTTAAAAGTTTGGGAAAAAACCCTACCCTACCCTACCCTTTTTCAATTATCAATTGTCAATTATCAATTAATTAGAGTCTGTCTGTAAAGTCACTTAAATTCGATTTTTTAACCAAAGTTGGCACAGCCGACACTTTCAATTGCCATCTGACTTTATGCTATGATCACATTTTTCGTGTTTTTGCACCTCATTTCACTCTATTTTTTAGTGAAGGTTAGCAATAATAAACATAATATCATAATATTGTGGATGACTTCCCGTATTATGGCAAAAATTTGATTGGTTTTCTGCCTCAGATAGTCGGTGTTGCCGCTATCCTGGCAAGTACCATGCCGGTGAGCACCCTAATATTATACGCGATGGCACTCCACATTACTTTTGCCTTGAAGTGCTTAAATCCTTTCCAGGTACAAACCCTCATGTCAAAGCCCCGTTTATAGTTTGAGATGACGGCTTCGATGCCGCTTCGCCATTTCTTTAAACGTGTTTCCATGTTAAGGCTTGAAGCAATATTGCTAAGGCTTCCTGTAATTTTGTTGAAAACTATATTTGTAAGGCCCCTTGATTTACAATATTCTGAGTTATCCCGGCTTGCATACCCACCATCGGCAGAGAAGTCGCGGGGAGTGATCCCATAATTCTCTATTACCCTGTCAAGGGCAGGCTTTAGCAGGGAAGAGTCTGAGGGGTTGCCTTCGGGCACATCGCAATCAATGATAAGAGGGCTCTTGCCCGTGGTAAAGTTCGCTTTATGACCGAACAGCGCCTCACGGCCCCCCTTGACGATTATGTCTGTGTGAAGCTCATAAATGGAAAACAACTTTTGATCGTTTGGCACATTCTCCCCCAGTACCTGTTTGCGGTAGGTCATGCTGTAAACTTTTTCCATCAGGGGAAGAAGCGCTTCTAACTGGGTTACAATAATATAAGCTTTAAGGCCGGCGAAGTTTTTTTTTATGATATTAGAAACCTGGTTAATGGCTTTTGTAAAGGTAATAAGCTGTTTTTTAAAAAGTTCTGCCTGCTTGTCTTTTGATCTGGTGACATTTATCTTAAAATATGTCTGCTTTGCCGATCTGGTATAATCAATAAAGGAAAGCTCTTTCGCCTCTTCCCTGAGATGGCTTAACAAACGATGGCTTTCATGGATACAATCCCAGACAAGGGAGTTGTTTGTTGGATAGTGGATGTTGCTTTTAATCCCTGTGCTGTCTGTCCTGATCTTGTCGATATCCTCAAAGCCCTCTTCAATGGCACATTTAACGATTTCTACAAGAACCTTGTCAAGGGTCTCCTTGCTTATCCTTGAGATATATTTCTGGAATGTCTGAAAGCAAAAAGGATTTCGCTCGTCCAGCTTTATAAATGTTGCACAAATCCTGGAATCACTTTGAGCATATTCAAGTTCACGGTAGTCATAACCTTTTATCTCTTTGTAAATGGCAGCCCTCACGATCTGTTCAACGGAAGGGGTGTCTTTACGCCCAAAAATAGTAATATCATCATTACCAACTACATCCGATTTAAACAGTTGAATTATTTCAGGACGATGTTCTAAAATAGTATCAATTACACCAAATTCCGGGTTCCTTGACCAGTCTGGTTTCTCAAATTTTAGCACCCAATCATTGAACATTTCCATAAGTAAAGGCTATCTTTAATTTGACTGCAAGATAAAAAGAAGTTTTTGATCTACCAAGGATAAATGCCTGATATTCACGTTAAATAAACATTACAGACAGACTCTAATTAAACCATGGAAGAAATATTCGCCTTAATCAAAGCATTCAACCGCCTGGAGGAAAGGGTTGTTGCCCTGACTGCCATGGTTGATATACTGGTAAAATCGCCGTTCAGGAAGATAACTCTGGATGAGAAAGCCGCAAGCAAATTGCTGGGAGTGTCGGAAAGAACCCTTGCAAGACTGTGCTCGGAAGGCAAGATCCCGTTTATCAAAATTCATCGCCGCACGCTTTACCGCACCGCGGATTTGTACAGGTACCTGAAGGAGAACATGCAGGAGAATGAAAATCCATCTTCTCCATCACCGCCTTCATAAAACATTTATCCTTTGCCGTTGGCTTCAGCCAATGGTATAAAGAACTGCAGATGATGGAGCAACTTTATTATTCATTCTCCCCCTCGCTCCTGCGCTGTTGCATAGAGTGGTGAATTTATCAGGCCGCACAATGCAATCGTTGAGCAGCGAGGAAACAGGATATTATTGATCTTTTTTATATTCCCCGGGAACAACTATTTCTCCGCTTTTTATTGCATCCTCAATTTCTACCCACCAATGTACAACATCTCCTGAACCACAAACCAGGATCACTTTATGTCCTCTTTTATCGTTCCCGATAGTCCTTATTTTTTTTATTTTAAACAGCTTACCTGAATAATATTGATCTAATTGCGATCCGCGGGGAAACGTCCAGTGTGCAGTATAGATGTAAGCAAAATAATCTCTTTTGTTGTACCTCAGCGTACCATGTCCAATCTTTATATCGTCCCCGACAACAAAAGTCATCCCGTTCGACGCAGTGTAGCTCGTATCAGTAATGACCGGTGAATTTTGGCTCATAGACTTTAGAGTCATTGTCAATAAAATAAAGAATACAATTGTTTTTAACATTTCCCGAAAATTAATACCGCACTAACGTAAATTTAAGGAAATTTTCCTGAATACACTGTATATGCTTTTTTAACCTGTTCCCCCGCTCTTGCGCGATTGCATCGCGTGGTGAATTTATCAGGCCACACGATGCAATCATACAGCAGAGAGGGGTCTTACCCATTGTAACAAGATTTATTTCCTCTTATCCTTTAATCCTGCAAATCCCGACTCAGACATTCTTATCCTTTGCTGTCGTGATTTAACATTTATCTTTTGCCGTCGGTTTTAACCGACGGATTACTAATGTGCCGTCAGGCACAGGAAATGGGTAGAGGATAAAACATGAATATTTATTCCGTCCCGAACGGGACGGAACATCCAGCTTTAACATGATTTTATACCCATATTTTATACCCTACGGGATAAAGGTTTTCATTGACAGGAACTTCACAGAATTGTAAATCAACGATTTAAGAACTATTCCACCCTCCTTTTTGCTATCTTTATATACTGTCCTGCGAAAGGGACCAGCTCCGTACCAAGCTCGTACCTCGTTCGGAAACTGATCACTGTACAGACGCGGCGTGCCACGTCTCTACTGATCACTAATCACTCCCCCGGGGCTCTATAAATAATGTCTAATTTATTAATTTTAATTCTATGGCTGTTATAAAAGAAAGCCCGCTTGGTGTAATAAGCGGCAAAATAGGTCAAATCGTCGGTTCTACATGGAAGGGAATCAACTATGTAAGGGTGCTTGCGGGTAGCGTGGCAAACCCTCAAACCGACAAGCAATTGGCTCAGCGCCAGAAATTTGGCAAAACCATGCAATTCCTTCAGCCCTTATCTGAATTTCTGCAGATAGGCTTCAGAAGCTATGCAGTAGGAATGTCAGGAGTCAACGCGGCAATGAAGTATAACATCAAAAACGCTCTTACCGGCACATATCCCAACATCGCTGTGGACTATCCCAATGCCCTTGTGGCAAGGGGCAACCTCGCAGGGTCATTGAATGCAGTGGCAAGTTCTACCGTTGCGGGAACCGTCAAATTCGACTGGGACGATAACACGGGAGAAATCGGGGCAAGTGCAACTGACAAGTCCCTGCTTGTGGTCTACAACGCGGTACAGAACCAGGCTGTAACGGTAAACGAGCTGGCTGAAAGGGCAGACGGCACGCAGACCGTAACAGTGCCAAGTTCCTTCAGCGGGGATTTGGTGCAGTGTTACATGGCATTTATCGCCGAAGACGGAACTGTTTCCAACAGCGCCTTTGCCGGAGCAGTAACCGTTACCTAAGCAGAAGTAAGCAGCAGTGGCAGTCTAACTTTTGACTGCTGCTGCCTCCTGCCGCTGCCGCTTTTTAATTATTGATTCCTTGATTCTTCAAAACGCCTAAAGGCGATCACTGGAGACAGAGGTATTTAGGATGGATACACTTCCTTGGCAAATGGTTGGTTATGCAATATACCTACGCAAAGGACTTTCACCGTCAAGTTATTCGTTATGCACAGTGCACTAAAAAACAGTCCGCACGCAAGGTTGCGTGCGGACCAAACTACCCAATTACCATAAAAAAGCTATGATCTGCTTCACATTTGTGAATTGGATCTCGATACAAATTATGAAAATTAAATGTGAAATCCAAATTTATTTTTCTATTCTATGATTATTTTTATACTCCACAAGAGAGAAAAAACTAAAAAAGCAGGAATTCCAAGATTCCTGCTTTACTTATATATATGCGATGAACACTTTACGAAAGGAATATCTTCACCTGTTTATATATGTTTTCAGCTGTAAAACCGAGTTGTTCGTCAAGGATCTTGTAGGGGGCTGAAAATCCAAATGAACTTAATCCCCATATGGCCCCTTCATCGCCGACAAGTCCCCGGAGAGTGACAGGCAATCCTGCTGTAAGGCCGAATTTGGGTATTCCCGGCGTCAGGACACTATCCCGGTATGCCTTATCCTGGCACCTGAAGAGACCTTCAGATGGGGCGGAAACAACTCTTACTTTCAGGCCGTCACGCTCGCGTAATAAGGCGGCTCCTTCGACAAGTGAGGAAACTTCGGAACCTGAAGCAATAAGGATGATATCCGGATTCTCGTTTTCTTCAACAATATATGCTCCCTTTGCAGCCTGTTTTGCTTCATCATAACGACTTGACCTGGAAGGAAGATCTTTGATGTTCTGTCTTGAAAGGATTAAGGCGGTAGGTGTAGTAGTATTTTCGAGTGCCAACTGCCAGGCTACGGTTGTCTCCTGCCCATCGGCAGGTCGCAAAACAATCATGGAATTTTCGCCATGATGGTTTTTAAGCTGTTCCATCAGACGAATCTGAGCTTCCTGCTCAACAGGCTGATGGGTAGGACCGTCTTCTCCCACCCGGAAAGCATCGTGCGTCCAGATATATTTCACCGGAAGCTCCATCAAAGCCGCCATACGTACGGCAGGTTTCATATAATCGGAGAAAACAAAGAAGGTGCCGCATGCCGGTATAATCCCTCCGTGAAGGGCCATGCCGTTCATAATGGCCGCCATTGTCAGTTCGCTGACGCCTGCCTGAAGAAATGCGCCGCTAAAATCACCTGTTGTAAAAGCCCTGCTGTTATTCAGGAAACCATCCGTTTTATCGGAATTGGAAAGGTCGGCAGAGGCAACGATCATGTTTTCGATCTTTTTTGCAAAAGCAGCCAGAACCACTGCAGAGGCATTCCTTGTGGCAGAATTGGGCTTTTGAACTATAGATGTGTAGTCGAAATCAGGGGCCTGACCGGAAAGAAATCTCTCCAGTTTTTCAGCCTGTTCAGGATGGACTGCTGTCCATTTATCCTCTTCATTGTTCCTGATTCCTGCCCATTTGATCAGTTCTGCTCTGCGTTTGGCATACAGTTCTTTTACTTCAGGGAATATTTTGAAAGGATCTTCAGGATCCCCGCCGAGATTAGCTATGGTCTTTTTAAAGGATGCTCCGGCATGGGTCAGTGGCTGACCGTGAGTTGAACACTGACGCTCAAAACCTGTTCCTTCTTCAGTGACTGAACCTTTTCCCATAATGGTCTTGCCGATGATCAGTGTCGGCCTTTTCTTTTCCTCATTGGCCGATTTCAGCGATGCCCTGATTGCATCGGGATCATTGCCATTGATTGTCATGACATTCCAGCCCCAGGCTTTGTATTTTGCAGCCGTATCCTCAACAGTTACGGCGCTTGTGTTGGTAGACAACTGGATGTCGTTTGAATCATAAAACATGATCAGGTTGTTCAATCCAAGATATCCGGCCAGTCGTCCGGCACCCTGAGAAATCTCTTCCTGAACTCCGCCGTCGGAAATAAAGGTATAAGTCTTATGAGCCATCCATTCGCCGAAACGGGCTGCAAGGAAACGTTCGGCAATGGCAACGCCGACTGCCATTGTATGTCCCTGACCCAAAGGGCCTGAGGTATTTTCAATTCCGCGACCGGGATCAAGTTCAGGATGTCCGGGTGTGACAGAACCCCACTGCCTGAAATTTTTAAGATCTTCCATGGAAAAGATACCGGCAAGGGCCAAAACAGAATAAAGCATCGGCGACATATGGCCGGGATCGAGAAGAAACCTGTCACGAAAAGGCCATGTAAGGTCAGTGGGATCATATTTTAAAAATTCCGTGTAAAGGATGTTGATAAAATCAGCCCCTCCCATCGCTCCGCCGGGATGTCCTGAATTAGCCTTTTCGACCATAGCGGCAGAAAGAATACGGATATTATCAGCCGCCTTGTTGGTTATTTCGTTTTGTATTTTCGGCTCCTGTAAGGACATCGGTACAGCATTTTCAGCCACTTTATTTGTCAGTTCTTTATCCATTTATTGATATTTTAGAAAGTCGGTGCAAAAATAATATTTTCAGGCTATAGACTGAATACTGGAGATTCCTCACTTCGTATTGGAATGAAGCGAAGCAGAATGAGGAACCTCTGAAGTTCAAAAAGATATCTTAATTAATTTCTTAGAATATAAACGTAACAGAATTAATTCTTTAATTCTTAATTGCGTCTACCTTCCCTGAATCACTCTTGCCATGAACACCCCGTCAATAGCCTTTATTTTAGCGATAACTTCAGGGGAAACATCAAGGTTAACAGCATCAATGATGCTGTAGGAAATATCATTCCTATTTTTGCTCAGCATATTATCCACCTTAATGCCTTCCTTCTCCAGTATAGAATTGACCTGATTGGAAATTGAGGACAGGTTGCGTGAACTTATCAGTATACGGGCTCCAGGTCCCCTTTCCATTTCTGTGGCAGGGAAATTAACTGAATTTCGGATATTACCGTTCTCAAAAAAGTTTCTAATCTGCTCAGCCGCCATGATGGCACAATTGACCTCCGACTCGTTTGTTGATGCTCCGAGATGAGGAACACATACGACCTTTTCCATATTCAATAATCCGGCATTGGGAAAATCGGTGAAATAAGCTGAGACGATTCCTTCTTCGATAACCTTTTTCATATCTGAATCGACTACTAATTCTCCGCGGGCAAAATTGAGGATTTTAACCCCTTTTTTCATCATCCTGAGTTTTTCCTCATTGATGAAACCGCGGGTGGAATCCATAAGAGGTATATGCAATGAGACAAAATCAGCCTGTGCCATCATCGACTCAATACTTCTTGCACCTTTGACATCGCGGTGAAGATTCCAGGCGTTATCGATCGTCATATAGGGATCATAACCAATAACCTTCATTCCCAGGCCAAGAGCTGCGTTGGCGACAAGAACTCCAATAGCTCCAAGACCAATAATTGCAAGGGTTTTCCCTTTTATTTCCGTACCTCCGAAATTGGCTTTTCCTTTTTCAATCAAAGCAGGGACTTTATCTCCCTCGCCGGCAAGTGTTTTAGCCCATTGAACTCCCCCGATGATATCGCGTGAGGCTAATAGAAGGGCGGCAATAGCCAGTTCCTTGACTCCGTTTGAATTGGCTCCCGGAGTATTGAAAACTACAATTCCCCTTTCGCTGCATTTGGGAATGGGGATGTTATTTACTCCTGCCCCTGCCCGTGCAATGGCTTTCACTGAAACCGGAATTTCCATATCGTGCATATTAAAGCTGCGTAATACAATGGCATCCGGATCAGCCATTTCTCCGGAAATTTCATAGGATGCGGACGGAAAAACGCGAAGACCTTCCTGGTCGATCTTGTTAAGGGTTTGAATTTTATACATAATCTGTAGGATTTTGGGTTGTGCTTAATATTTGTACAAAGATGGGATAAATGTATCGAATTTCCGCATTAAAGGTATGAATTTTTGAATATTTGATTTACTCTTAATATGCTGACTTGCCTTATCTTTTACCTTTTACCTTTTGTCTTTTGTCTTTTACTATTTACCCTTTGCCCTTTGCCCTCTGCCCTGTGAATTTTTCCAAAGATATATATCTCACGGATTACGATATTATGATTATAAGGATTCCAAATCCAATACGGACTTAATATGGACTTAACACGGACTTAACACGGAGATAGAATTTTGAATTTATTGTTAAGTAAAGACAACAGGCATCAGAAAAATAAAAATTTACTTCTTTCCTGAAGATATGGTCATGGATCATTTATTCCTATGAACTGAAACATTTTTCATTTATTACTGTTAAAAAGCATACAAGGAAGTCTGAGCATTCCCGAAACTTAGGGATTGAAGAATTATTTAATGACTTTTGAATGACATCGAAGACGAATGAAAATTGAATGACTATTGAATATAATGAAAAATTATAAACTAATCGAATCGATATTGCCTCCTCCTGCCTATCACTGGGTGGGCGATGGTTTCAGGGTGCACAATTTTTTCCCTGGCGGATACCATCAGTATGCCAAACAGATCGATCCGTTTTATCTGCTCGACTACAATGCAAAATATGAATTCACTCCAACAGAAAAACAAAGAGGGGTGGGAGTTCATCCTCACAGGGGATTTGAAACAGTCACATTTGCCTATCAAGGAGCTGTCGCACATCAAGACAGTTATGGTTATAAGGGAGTTATCGAGGAGGGTGATGTGCAGTGGATGACAGCAGGTTCGGGAGTGTTGCATAAAGAATATCATCACAATAGCTTTGCCAAAAAGGGAGGGCTTTTTCAAATGGTCCAGATTTGGGTAAATTTACCTTCCAGGTATAAGATGACAAAACCAAAATACCAGGCAATTAAAAGAGAAGATATGGGAAAATATGAATTGCCTGGTCAGGCAGGAATCGTAAGCGTGGTAGCCGGAAACTTTAAGAGAGTGAAAGGACCTGCATCAACTTTTACCCCGATTGATTTATTCGATATTACATTAAAAGGCGGATCAGAGATTGAATTCCAGTTGCCGGAAAAATTCAACACCGGGATTTTAACAATTAAGGGAAGCTCAAAAATTAACGGAGACCAGATAGTCCCAACGGATCATTTCATTTTGTTTAAAAATAAAGGCACGGATATCTCTATTGAAGCCGGTGAAGATTCAATTTTTCTGGTGCTTAGCGGGGAACCTATCAATGAACCTGTTGCACAATACGGTCCATTTATAATGAATACACATCTTGAAATCGAACAGGCTATCGACGATTTTAACAGCGGTAAATTCGGTTACCTCGAAGACTAATCCGGAAACCATAGAAGATGAAAACGGCATGCATGATCTTAACCATGATAATCCCTGGTTTTCAACAAATTGCATCAGCACAATCCAATGAGAAATTAATATATAGCTCAAAGGCTTATCAAATCTACGGCAACAGGGTCGAACAGGGAAATTTTACAGGGAAAGCTCTTTCTTCCACTGAAATGTCTTCAGATTACCGGAGCCCCGAAGAAAAGGCATTTTCCGATTCCATCCTTTTCAGATTCAGCATAAATGAACGCGACAATGAAATGGCTCCGGGTCTGTATCACCATGTTATTCTTCAACCGGTTGATGGGCAATGTATTACCAATGCCGAATTTGGTAAACCTGATTCGTCTTTCTCTCGCATGTCACAGAATCAAAAACCGGTACAAAATATCCGATGGACCATTCGTCTGGATATGAGAAAAGTTTTCAGCGACTTTCATGATCAGGGATATTATACACTCTGGAACGGAAACAGGCTTTATGAACAGGATTTTAAAGGGGTCTATGTGGCGGGAAATTCTCCTCCCCTGATATGGGATTTTAATAATCTCGGAAGTCACAAAGGATTGGAACTCAAAGATAAGAACGGGGATCATATTTTCGAAACCACACTGAACATGAACAGCAAAAACAGAATAAGAGAGACCCCATCCCACTGGAAGCTTTCGAAAGATATTTCGTCTTTCCCTTCATACCACTCTGATTTTGTCCTTTCAGATGCCGTTTATAATCTTTCTCTCGAAGAAATGCTGAAGGATATTGAACCGGACAGCACTTTCAGAGCCGGCAAGGAATGGCCGGGAGTCTGGACTCGGGATATCAGTTACAGTACCCTTCTTTCTATGGCCTGGCTTCAACCCGACGTTGCCCGGAACAGTTTATTGAGAAAGGTAAAAAACGGGCGAATCGTCCAGGATACCGGTACAGGCGGCTCCTGGCCCATATCCACAGACCGCATGATCTGGGCTTCGGCTGCATGGGAATTGTATAAAGTAACAGGAGATCGTGATTGGTTAGGACAGGCTTATACAATCATTAAAAATTCTGCAGAAGATGACCTGCACACTATCTTTGACAATGAAACGGGAATGGTTCACGGAGAATCGACTTTTATGGACTGGAGGGATCAGAGCTATCCCCGATGGATGCAGCCTGCTGACATTTATGAATCCGAAGATCTTGGCACAAATGCCGTCCATTACGAAGCTTATTATCTTTTATCCGAAATGGCAAAAATATTGGGAGACGATGATGCCCGAAAAAAGTACTCTCTCATTTCGGCACAAATAAAAAAAGGCATCAATCATTACTTGTGGATGAAAGACAAAGGATATTACGGTGAATATCTGTATGGCCGGATTTATAAAATGCTTTCACCCCGTTCTGAATCCCTGGGTGAGGCTTTAAGCGTGTTGTTTGATATTGCTGATAAACAACAGTCTGGATCAATTTTGGAGAAAGTTCCGGTCACTGATTTTGGAATTACATGTTTCTTTCCGCAGATTCCAAATATTCCTCCTTATCACAATAATGCCGTATGGCCATTCGTTCAGTCTTTCTGGGCGCTGGCATCCGCAAAAGCAGGGAATGAGAAATCGTTGCTTGAATCAATAGCCGCTATCTACCGTTCATCCGCATTGTTTTTGACAGACAAAGAAAATTTCGAAGCTGATAACGGCGATTTTGCAGGAACAGAAATCAATTCAAGTAACCAGCTATGGAGTATTGCAGGGAACCTTAGTATCGTTTACAGAATTCTGTTCGGAATAGAATTCGGAGAAGACAGCCTGAACTTTCATCCTTTTGTGCCCAAAGCTTTGTCCGGAAACCGTTCTCTTGTCAATTTCAGGTACCGAAATGCTGTTCTGGATATTGAAGAAGAAGGATACGGGAATCAGGTAAAAGTATTTGAAATTGACGGAATCCCTTCCGGGGCTAATGCCATACCTTACACATTAAGCGGCAGGCATCGTGTCAGAATTATTCTTGCAGATAACAATAATCTGAATAACAATATTAATAAGGTGGCAAATTACACTTCCCCTGAGACGCCTCTTGTAAAGTTATCGGGAGAAAGACTAAAGTGGCCAAAAGCAAAGAGGACAATGGATTATGATATATACAGGAACGCGGAGCTCTTGCTTAAAACCCACAAAGATTCTCTGGCTGTTTCCAATCAAGAGTATTCAGACTTTCAGGCAACGGCAGTTGACCGCAATTTTATACCTTCTTTTGCGTCAGAACCGATAATTGTAACTGATCCGGCTTCAATTCAAATCTTTGAAATGGAAAATTACGCCCCACGGTCACACAAGGATTCAAAAGGCTATCATGGTGAAGGATTTATAGAGATCAGCAAAGAATTGAATCTGAAAGTTGATATTCCTGTTGAAATAAAATCGGAAGGAATTTATTCGGTCAGCTTCCGCTATGCCAACGGGAACGGTCCAATCAATACAGATAATAAATGCGCCATCCGCACGTTAAAAATCAATAACCATATTGCCGGAACTATTGTTTTACCACAGCGCGGCAAAGATGAATGGTCAAACTGGGGCTTTACAAATGCTGTTCAAATGAAATTATCAAAAGGAAAACAACTGATTGAACTTTCTTTTGAACCATGGAATGAAAACATGAACGGCAAAATCAACAGCGCCCTGGTGGATGAGATGTACATTTACCGTCTCCGGTAAATTTAGCCGATCTAAGAAGACCTTCCCCCGACCATCCACTTACCAAAGTCGTATTAAGGTTATATCATAAACATATTTTAAACTTAGTTTGAACTTAGTTTGAATATTAATTATCGCAGATATATCGCTGATGAATCGCAAATGCATCGCAGATGGTTTGACCATGATATAGCTTTGGTATTAGTTTGAAAGGTACCAGAAGAGCTGTTCGCCAAGGCAAGAGAAGATTATTCTTACATCTTTAAAGATTAGAGAAAACTGACAAAAGGCTGCAGCGCTTTATCCCCCTTAAAGCCTTCTCTCAGTTCTTTGCCCTTTGCTCTTTGCTCTTTGCTCTCTGATCCCTTCTCCGGTTTCCGTTCTCCCTTCTCTCTGCGGAGTTTTTATTTCTCTGCAAATAATATTGACAGACCGAAGGTTCTTGACTTGTCTAAACTTATTTCATTTTTACCGGCACTGAAAGGAAGGTTGTTCGTAAGGAGATAAGATTGTGCCTTTTTTAGCGATTTTACCTTAATAACAATCGAATTTACCTCCCTGATGTCACTTTTTACGAACCTTACCGGGGGACCTTCGTTAAGCTTCCAAACTCCGTCATTCGATAATACTGAAGGTTTGATCAGTTCTTTCCATTTCTTAAGACCGGCATTGTCTTTATAACCGACCCTTATCTCTTTTACTTTTTCTATTCCCAAAGCATCTCTGTTATTTTTTGACAAAACCGACCTAAGAGAATCTTCACGTCTGTCATTTTTTTTCTTCAGCATAACTGTATGGAGAGAATCATCCGAAATTTCCGGAGTTGCTTTTGCTGCAATGGCAAAATAAATATTGGGTCTGATTAACGAAGAATCGGTCACTTCTATCACATCACCTTCTTTTATATTGATTCTCTTAGCTTTAAGTTCCTCTGTAACGGAGGACAATGACCTATCAGAACCACAATTGAGTCCGAAAAAAATAGCCTTGAAGTTCTTCGATGCATAGGTGAAGGTTGTGAAGGGGCCGCAGGGTTCAAGATAGAGATTTCCGACATGGACGGCACAGTATCTTCGACCGGCGTAGATTAAAGGGTAGTAATCGACTGGTAATCCCAACTTATCAGTCAAAAAGTGATACACAGAATCATGAAGCTCTATGCTGGTTACATGAATGGATAGGAGGGCTACTTTTGATATAACAGGGGCTGAAATATTCTGTGAGGCAGCCGTAAGCTCCTGAGCACTGATTTTATTCCATCCTGGCAACAAAATCAATGCAACTGATGTTGCAAAGACTGTTTTACAGGATATTTTTCTAATTAGGGGGAACAAAATATTCATGGAATTTGGGATTAGTGAAATTTTGTACAAATATAGTTTAATTATTTGATATGTAAAAATAATAAATAAAATAATATTATTTTTTAAAGAATTTTATTCAGAAGATTCGGTTCGTTGTTCCCTTCCGGCAAAAATAAAGTGCCTCAGCTTTTAACCAAGGCACTCAATCCAACATTATTCAAGGTTGTAGACCTTTATCTAACTACAACCTTATTTCTGCTCTTTGCAATTTGCTCCATTCTCCGTTCTCCGGTCTACGTTCTCTTTGCTCTTTGCCCTCAGCTCTCAGCTTTTAGACTGTGTAGGTCGATGATGCTGTATCGCCTCCGCGGCCTGTCCAGTTTGTATGGAAAAATTCCCCGCGCGGTTTGTCAACTCTTTCATAGGTATGTGCGCCAAAATAATCACGTTGAGCCTGTAAGAGATTGGCTGGAAGCCTCTCGGAACGGAATCCGTCAAAATAGGTCAATGCAGCGGTAAGACAGGGTGACGGTACTCCGTTTACCATTGCAGTGGCAACGACCCTCCGCCATCCTGCCTGAGCCTTTTCAACTGTTGTTTTGAAAAATTCGTCAAGCAAAAGATGTTCCAGATTTGGATTTTTGTCAAAAGCCTCCTTTATTTTCCCCAGGAACACAGAACGGATAATACATCCTCCACGCCACATCAGGGCAATACCGCCATTATTGAGATTCCATTTGTATTCTTTCGCTGCTTCAGCCATCAGGTTATAACCCTGTGCATAGGAAATGATTTTAGCGCCGTAAATGGCATCCTTCAGATCTGTTAAAAATCTCATTTTATCTCCGCGATAGTATTTTTCAGGTCCGTCAAGTGATTTAGAAGCTTTGACTCTCAGCTCTTTTTGGGCTGAAAGGCATCGTGCGAAAACCGATTCACCAATGAGAGTAAGCGGGATGCCGAGGTCAAGGGCCGCTACACCTGTCCATTTGCCTGTTCCTTTCTGTCCGGCGGTATCCAAAATCTTTTCCACCAGGGGTTCACCATCTTCATCCTTAAAACCAAGGATATCACGCGTGATTTCGATCAGGTAGCTGTCCAGATCGCCTTTGTTCCATTCAGCAAAAACATCATGCATCTCATCAGCGCTCATGCCGAGAAGATCTTTCATCAGTTGATAAGCTTCGCAGATGATCTGCATATCGCCATACTCGATTCCATTATGAACCATTTTGACAAAATGACCGGCTCCGTTCTCGCCAACCCAGTCACAGCAAGGTTCTCCGTCTACTTTCGCAGCTACAGACTGGAATATATTCTTTACGGCAGGCCATGCGGCCGGTGAACCTCCCGGCATCATGGATGGTCCATGAAGTGCTCCCTCTTCTCCTCCGGATACTCCTGTTCCGATATACAGCAGGCCTTTGCTTTCAACATATTTGGCACGACGAATGGTATCTGGGAAGTGAGAGTTACCACCGTCGATAATGATATCCCCCGGTTCGAGATGCGGAATGATCTGCTCAATAAAATCATCAACAGGGCTCCCTGCCTTAACCAGCATCATCACTTTACGGGGACGTTCAAGGTTGGCGCAAAGGTCTGCTATGGAATGGCAGCCAATGAAATTTTTACCTGCACCGCGGCCGGCTATGAATTTGTCTACTTTCTCAACTGTTCTGTTATAAACTGCTACGGTGAATCCCTTGCTTTCCATATTCAGAACAAGGTTTTCACCCATTACTGCAAGGCCTATAAGGCCGATGTCTGCTTTTTTCATCTGATTTTAAATTAACGAATTACACGAATTATAAACAAATAACACAAAATATTATAAAGGTGATCCTTATTGAAAATCAATAGTGTTCACCAGATTCAACCACTTTAAATCCTAATTTTCTGAGTTTTTCTGCCGTTTCAAAAAGAATATGAATTGCATTCACCTCAAAAACAGGAAATTCCCTCCTGACAGGATAATCGCCTCGCTGTTTTTCAAATGTATCAATTGAATTCCTTAACCGCCGATCGTCCTGCCTGATATCATAAGTTGCAAGGATCGCTTCAGAAAGGATCTGCTGTTCACTTTTACCCTTTCCGTTTATATTGATTGTATTATTTTCGGGGAGTTCTACATCTTTGCATTTCCAGTCGTCGATGCCCAATTTGAAAAAGCGGCTCAGAGCCTGAATGCTCATGCTGGTTCCGTTTGCCTTACCGTCCTTTGAATAGCCTGCAATATGAGGTGTCCCAAGATCGATAAGTTCAAGTAATTCAGTGTCAATATCGGGTTCATTTTCCCAGCAGTCAATTACAGTACCTGATATCAATCCTTTGATAAGTGCCGATTTCAAAGCTGAAGTTTTAACGACTTCTCCCCTGCATGAATTGATAAAAAGAGGTTTCTTTGCTGCACTTAAGGAAAAATGATTCATCAGCAAGATGAAATGTTTTGTCAATTCCTTCATAATTAAGGGGAACATGGAGTGTGATGATATCAGATTCCCTGAGAATTACGTCCAGTTCAACAAAGCCTTCAGGTGATTCAGCTCTTGCCCTGGGAGGGTCATTCAGTAAGACTTTCATACCAAAAATATCGGCAATCCTGGCTACTTTCTTTCCTACGTTTCCTACGCCAACTACTCCGATAGTTTTTTCAGAGAGGTTAAATCCCTTCTTCTCTGCCATCACCATCAAAGCCGAGGCTATATATTGTTCCACGGAGGAAGAATTGCAGCCGGGCGCATTGGTCCATATGATATTGGCCTTTTGGCAATAAGCCGTATCAATATGATCAAAGCCGATAGTCGCTGTGGCAATAAATTTTACTGAAGAGCCTGCCAGAAGCTTTTCATTGCATTTAGTTCTCGTCCTGGTTATAAGGGCATCAGCATCCTTCACAACTTCAGCAGTGGTTTTGCCCCCCGGCATATAGATAACCTCGGCGTAAGGTTCGAGAGCTCCCTTGATATAGGGTATTTTATCGTCGATGATTATTTTCATACTAAGAAAAGATTCTTGTACCGTAATATTCTTTTACCATCTCGTCCATTACCCGGTTTGTTCTTGCGGCCGTTTCTCCGGTTGAAGGAGACTCACCGAGTCCCCGCAGGGAGGCAATAATTTTCTCCATCAGAAATAATTGAACATGAGGAGGCTTTTCAAAAGGAAATTGTTTTATCCCATCATTGTTTTCAAGAACTACCGGAACAAATTCAAATGTTGAAAACAGGATCCTGCCTTCGCTTCCGATGATTTCAATTTCATCAAGATTATTCTTCCCGGAAGTCGTAAAACACCAGCTTCCGGTCCCGGCTACACCGCTTTCGTGTTGCCAGTTGGCAAGGACTATATCTTCCGCCGGATATAATCCTGCCTGGTTAAAGGCATTGGCTTTAATATTTCCAATCGGTCCAAATATATAGTCCAAATAATCAAGCGTATGAGCAGCCAGATCGAATAGTAATCCTCCTCCTGACTTTTCAGGCTGAAATCGCCATGGAGGTTCTTCCCCTTTAAAATCAGCACTTGCTGGACGGTAAAAACGAATATTCACGAGCCTTATCGCCCCAATAGTACCCGTCTCAACCAATTCCTTTACTTTTAAAAATCCCGGCAAAGCGCGCCTGTAATAGGCTACATAAAGAGGCATTCCTGTTTCCCCAGAAACCTTGAGCATTTCAAGACACTCTGCATAGGTTCTTGCCATCGGCTTCTCAACATAGACAGGCTTCCCTGACTTCATGGCCTGTACAGCATATTTAAGATGAGTTTCGGGCGGAGTTGCAACATAAACCGCATTGATATCAGGGTCATTGATCAGAGCATCAGCATCTTCATACCATTTTGGAACATTGTGCCTTTGCGCGTAATCTTTCGCAAGCCCCGGTGTCCGACGCATAACGGCAACAAGGCTTGAATGTTTTACAAGCTGTAAGGGCGGTCCGCTCTTCACTTCGGTGACAGCCCCACAGCCAATGATTCCCCATCTTACTTCAGGCAATACCACTTTTAATTACGAATTACGAATTACGAATTACGAATTACAAATTATGAATTATGAATGACCAATAACTAATGACCAATGACTATTAACTAATGACCAATGCCTACAGCCTATAGCCTTCTTTCCCTAATTTAATACTTAAATCTGTCTTTAAATGCCCACAATCCTAAAGCCGGATTTGAAATGTAATAAATTTCTTCTCCGTTTGAAAGCTCATTATATCCGTCTTTAAGTTGCTCAGGATTGTAAATTTGAATCATTTCCTCAAGATCGGCATATTTGAATCCTACACTTTCAATTTCTTCCCTTGTCAGATTTTCTGACTTATTTCCGGGACAATAAGTTATTGTGAAACGTCCTTCAGACGATCCATGAATAAGATGGGCTGCCGCACTCAGATTATTCCTTAACTCTTCGTTTTCCTCACATGCCTTTAATGTTGCAGGAGTCCCAAAGTAGCCGTATTTACGAATAAGACGGTCAATTTCCTTGTCTTCTCCAAATTCCTTCAGTGCAGGAGCCAGTACTATTAATTCACCATTGTCGGCAATCGCCATCCGTGTCCGGTAAATCGATTTGTTCCCAAGCCAGGTGCTTTTAAATTCCGAGGGATCAAGATAAACAACCACTTTCTTTAATGGTTTATCGAGCATATCGAAATTCGTCAGCAAGGCCAGTTGTGAAGCTTTGTCGAATACTTCAAAATCATCGCCGATGAATAATCCTCTTGTCTTAATTTTCCCGTCAGTTTTATCCAATCCGACAACAGTCTGGACATAAACGATGGGCAAATGACTGGTAAATTTTTCCGAAGCATAGTTAAATATCCTTCGTACAGGCGTATCAGCATGTCCCATCATACGTTCCATACCGTAGGCTGCACCAATAAAATGGCTTTTGTTGATTCCTTCAACGCCGCCTGTTCCGACAAATATATTTTTATTGTAATTAGCCATTCCCACAACTTCGTGGGGGACCACCTGACCAATGGAGAGGATCAAATCGAAATTGCCTTCAATAAGCAATTTATTAACCTGTGCAGGCCATGGAAAATCAACAGCACCTTCGGAAACTTCCTTAACAAATTCAGCCGGGACTTCTCCAACTGTAACAACATCGTTACGCCAGTCATGTTCGCGAATCAGTGAATAAGGAAGGCTTCCGAACATATGTTTTACCTGGGAAAGTGTCATAGGAGAATGAGTCCCCAACGCAGGAAGCACATCCGTAAGACTATCGCCGTAATATTGCCAGGCAAATTCTGTCAGTTCTCCTGAACGGCTTGGAAAACGTGTATAATCAGGAGGTATCGCCAGAACTTTTTTCCTCGGTCCCAAAATATCAAAGGCTTCGAATAATCCTCTTTTAAGATCTTCTCCACTTAAATCATGATGAACTGAACCCGTTTCGTAATATAACATTGAATTTCAATTTGTATTTAAAACTAAAGGCTAAAACCTTTTTGAGCAGACAATTCGTAATTCGTAATTTGTAATTAATTCTCAACGTTTTACCCTTGCATTTCCTTTCCATATACTCCAGACCATCTCTTCGTCTGCAGGCTGGGCATAGTCTGTCAGGAAAGTTGTAGCCAGTGCCCCTGTCGCCCAGCCAAACTGAGGCCATTTTTCCGGTTCCCATCCTTTCAATACAGCATAAAGTAAACCTCCGACGAAGCCATCACCGCCTCCGATACGGTCAAGAACATTTATTCTCTTTGGTTCAATAATATGCCAGTTGTCTCCTTCAAGCATTATTGCCCCCCACAAATGTTCATTGGAACTGACAACCTGCCTCAGGGTAGTTGCAAAAACCGATGCATTCGGGAAACTCTTTTTAACTCGGAAAATCATTTCCTTAAAATCTTCAATTACAGATCCAAGGCTTTTACCACCTGCCTCAGGCCCTTCAATGCCCAGACACAGTTGAAAATCTTCTTCATTGCCGATAAGGATATCAGAAACTGAGGCAATTTCTGTAAATATTGAACGCAGTTCCTGTTCACGTCCTTTCCAGAAATGAAGCCCTGTAATTAAGGTCAAATGAAACTCGTGTTCCATATTTCTTTGCATGCCTTGCCAGTTCAAGGCAAAAAATACTTGTTTCAGGGGAAAGTGCACCGATCAGACCTGAAAGATGAACAATCTGAACTCCTTCTTCACCGAATATTCGTTCGAGATCAAAATCCTTTACATCCAGAATCCGGCCTACTTCACCTGCACGGTCATTGTGAACCCTTGGTCCTCTTGTACCCAATCCACTGTCGGCAATATTGAACTGATGACGGTAACCCCAGGGATCCCCTTGTTCGACTTCCGGACCTTCAAAAGCCATATGGCGGCTAAGGAGGTTGTTTTTAATAAATTGGGCAATGGGACTGCCTTTTACAAAAGTTGTCAGTACTTTTACCGGTAATCCAAGATAAGAAGCAATACTTGCCACATTTGATTCAGCGCTTGTTGCCTGCATCGTGAAAGTATCGCTTGCATGGACCGGCTGGCCATTCACAGGGGTAATCCTAACTCCCATACTTGTTGGTACGACCAATGACTATTTAAATTCTTTTTTTAATTCAAGGCTCATATTTCCAGACTTTAGATCAATATTTTTTGATTGTCAATTTAATTCTTAATTCTTTAATTCCTACAGCCTATAGTCTAAATCCTACAGCCTGTTTTTAATTAATTAATTCGTCATTCTTAATTCTTAATTAATTTCAGACTCCGCTGTAAGCGTTAAATCCTCCATCAACAGGAATAACTATTCCGGTCACAAATGAAGATATATCTGAAAGCAGATAAAGTGTAGCACCCTGCAGATCGTCAGGTTCGCCAAATTTTCCCATTGGTGTATTGGTGACAATTTTATTCCCGCGCTCTGAATATCCGCCTGTTTTTTCATTCATTACAAGAAAGCGGTTTTGACTTGTGATAAAAAAGCCCGGTGCTATTGCATTGACCCTTATACCGATCTTGGCAAGATGCACAGCGAGCCACTCGGTGAAATTATTGACAGAAGCTTTTGCCGCTGAATAAGCGGGAATTTTTGTCAGAGGGTGATATGAATTCATCGAAGATATATTCAATACAGCACCCTTCTTTTTTTCAAGCATATCACGCGTAAAAACCATTGTCGGAAGAACGGTACCTTTAAAATTAAGGGCGAATACTTTGTCAAATCCTTCCATCTGTAAACCATAAAATGTCGATTCCAGGTTTTCGATATTCTTTTCATCAATCTGTTCTGCCTGGGTTGTAGCCTGCGGTGAATTTCCCCCTGCCCCATTGATCAAAAGATCTATAGGTCCCAACTGATTATTGATCGTTAATTTAGCGGCTTCAAGTGATTCCTTGTCAAGAACATTTGCCTTAACTCCGATAATTGTGGCATTAAATTCAGCCCCAACCTCACCTGCCACTTTTTGAGCCAGTTCTTCAACAATATCAACAATGGCTATCTTTACGCCAACTGAAGCGAGAGCTTTTACCAGAGAAACTCCTATTACACCTGCTCCTCCTGTTATCACACATACTTTTCCTTCAAGGTCATCAAATGAAATTTTTTTCATTGTCTTTATTTTATGATAGTTAAATTTTATTTATTCATTAATCTTCAAATTTAAAAAGAAGAATAATATTCAATATTTTCCTTTGTAATAATATCGATTGAAGTATAATTCTCTTTTTTTACCTTTTCTTTCCTGACTATATGGTCAAACAGAAGATTTACAGCCATATAACCCTGATACTCCGGTTTCTGGCACAGTAAGAAATCAATCTTCCCCTGACAGAGAAGATCTGCATTACTCTTAATCAGATCATAACCAATAATTCTCGGATTCGTTCTGATCCCGTTAAAGCAACCGGCAACCAAATGAACCCGCGAGTTTGTAACAAATACAGCACCAATACTATCCAGTCTGATTCCCAAATTGTCAAGTTTCTTAAAAATTTCAGTTTCACCACTTGTTACTTTTAAAGATATAAGGTGATACGATTTTTTTGACGATTTAAAGAAATGTAAAAATCCCTTCTCACGTTGAAGCAAAGGAATGGTATTTTCAAGTTCTTTGGTAACATGTATCACTAAGATTGTACTATCCTCTTTAATTCCGTAATCCAGAAGTTTTGCTGCCAGAAAACCGCTCTGCCAGGAATCCTGAAGAATAAAACTGACAGGAGATGCTTCATCCAGATTTGAATCGATGAACACGTAAGGTATCTTTCTCTGATCCAGTATTCTGGTAAAATCCAGCGCCTCCCTTTTAAACCAGGGAGCAAGAACGACACCATCCGGAAGGGTCTCAACTATTTTTTCAGCTTCAACACTAAATGATGCCGGATCTTCCATTTTAAAGAAATACCGGTTCATCACAACACCAAATTGTTTCAATTGAGAAGATGCCTTTTCAATACCTGTCACAGGTTTTGACCAATATTCATCGCCACCGGAGGATCGAGGGATCAGTGTTGCAAAAGTTGTCACCTTTTTAGAGGCGAGCGAACTTGCCAGTATATTGGGACGAAAGTCAAATTCTTCAATGATCTTTAGAATTTTATCCCTCGTTCCCAGGGATACTTCTCCCCTGTCGTGAAGAACCCTGTCAACCGTTCCGACTGAAACTCCGGCTTTTTCAGCAATATCCAGAATCCTGATATTTTTCTTCAATACGATAAGATAAATAATGTCATAACTTTCCACAAAAGTAATAAAGATCTTTATTATTCGTGTACGAACACGGAAAAATATATATTAATCCATCGGCTAAGGATATACCGGAAATAAACAAAAAGTTATGCTTTAACATTATATTCTTTGCCGTCACATTTATGTGACGGTTTCAAATATAATTATTATCCTTGCCATCATATTTATGTTATTTTTTGCCGTCAGCTTTAGCTGACAGATTAAAACAATTCAAACTAATGAAATTAGGACAATACAGTTTTGGGATTGGCGACCGATTCGGGCACCAGGGAGAAGCTCAATTGCGAGCGATAACAAAGGCGGCTGATGCGGGCATTGAAATCATACCGGTCTGGAATAAATCGAATCGTGAGCATACTTATATTCATTCCAAACCAGAGGATACTCGCATTGAAGCGGATGCTGCAGTCAAAGCTTTGAATTACAAAAAGAAGTTTTTTGTTGATGCTGACCATATAAATCTCGGAAACGTTCAGGGATTCATTCAAAGTTCTGATTTCTTCACCATTGATGTGGCAGGAAAAATAGGATCAAAAGCTTCTTTTGAGGAAATGAATGAATTTGTCTTTTCTTGCAAACGATATTCAGGAACTCTGAAAATTCCCGGAATAAAACACTCCTTCAATGTTGATGAAAGACTTTTAAAGGAGATAACTACAAGATTTTTGGAAGCTGTAAAAGAAGCCGGCAGGATTTATCAGTTCATTAAAGATCAGAAAGGGAAAGACAATTTTGTCACCGAAATTTCTATGGATGAGGTGGAATCACCTCAAACGCCGGTCGAATTATTCTTTATTCTTAAAATGATTGCTGAGCAGGGAATCCCTGCACAGACAATAGCCCCAAAATTTACTGGCCGGTTCAATAAGGGGGTTGACTATGTGGGAGACATTAAACAATTTGCCTCCGAATTTGAAGAAGATATACTGGTCATTGATTATGCCGTCAAAGAATTCGGCCTTCCGGCTAACCTGAAACTGAGTGTCCATTCTGGTTCTGATAAATTTTCGATCTATCCTGTCATGGGCAATATCATTAAAAAACACAACAAAGGGATTCACGTTAAAACGGCAGGGACCACATGGCTTGAAGAAGTTATCGGGCTTGCCCTTTCCGGAGGTGAAGCTTTGGAAATGGCAAAGGATATTTATCAGAATGCCTTCATGAGGATGGATGAGCTCTGTGCTCCATATGCTGACGTTATTGATATTCATCTGGATAAACTGCCTTCACCTGAAGAGGTAAAGAAATGGAGCAGTAATAAATTTGCAGATGCCCTCCGTCATATTCCGGGTCATCCGGATTACAATCCGAATTTCAGGCAATTGATACATGTGGGATATAAAATCGCCGCTGAATACAGAGAAAAATATACCGATTTGTTGAAACTGAATCGTGATTTAATCGGACAATGCGTTGAAGATAATATTTACGAGCGGCACTTAAAAAGATTGTTTGATATTTAGTTCAATTTATAATTCCAAAGTTTCAGGGAACTCTGTAACACTGAAACTCTGTAACACTGAAACTCTGTAATATTATATACTATGAAAGATTTTATGGATGAAAATTTTCTTCTTCAAACAAAGACAGCACGTATCTTGTATCATGAATATGCATCGGACATGCCGGTTTATGACTACCATTGCCATATTCCTGCAAAGGAGATTGCTGAAAACCGGAGATTTGACAACTTAACAGAAATATGGCTCAACGGTGACCATTATAAATGGAGGGCCTTACGTTCAAATGGCGTTGATGAAAGATTTATAACAGGAGATGCATCCGATTGGGAGAAATTTGAAAAATGGGCAGAAACAGTTCCTTATACGCTCAGGAATCCATTATATCACTGGACCCACCTTGAGTTAAAGAAGCCTTTCGGAGTCATGAAACTACTGGATCAAACCACCGCTCGTGAAATATGGGATACCTGCAATGATAAATTACGTTCTGAAGATTTCAGCTGTCGCGGGATTATAAATAAAGCGAATGTCCATACCATCTGCACAACCGATGATCCTGTTGATTCATTGGAATATCACAGGATGATCAAATCCGGGGACTTCAAGGTAAAAGTATACCCTGCCTGGCGACCTGATAAAGCAATGAATATTGAAAATGCTGATGTTTTCAATAAGTATCTTGACCAGTTGGAAAGTGTGTCGGGAATTACGGTTGAAAACTTTATCAGTTTTCTTGATGCAATTGAAAAGAGGCATCTTTTCTTTCATGAAAACGGCTGCAGGCTTTCAGATCATGGCATCGTTACAATGTATGCCGAGCCTTATACGCTTGAAGAAATTAAATCGATATTCAGTAAAGTCAGGTCCGGAAGGATGCCAACAGCGGAAGATATTTTAAAATTCAAATCTGCCATGTTGTACGAATTCGCTGTTCTTGACCACAAACGCGGATGGACACAGCAATTCCATATAGGTCCGATAAGAAACAATAACACCCGGATGTTTGAAAAGATAGGACCGGATACAGGATTTGATTCAATTGGCGATGAGCCGGTTGCAGAATCAATGTCAAAGTTCTTCAACAGGCTGGATTATGAAGGGAAACTTACGCGCACCGTTATATACAATATAAATCCCCGTGATAATTACTTGATGGCGACAATGATTGGCAATTTTCAGGATCATTCAGAGCCCGGAAAAATGCAGTGGGGCTCGGCATGGTGGTTCGCTGACCAGAAAGACGGTATGACCGAACAAATTAATATCCTTTCGAATCTTGGACTTTTAAGCCGGTTTGTCGGGATGCTTACCGATTCGAGGAGTTTCCTCTCCTACTCCCGTCATGAATATTTCAGGCGAATATTATGCAATCTTATCGGAAATGATGTTGAAAATGGGGAAATACCTAATGACTTGAAATTATTAGGGAAAATGGTTCAGGATATTTCATTTAACAATGCAAAAAGATATTTCAAATTTGGGGAATGACTTTAAAATTAAATTTCAAAAATTATATTGACTGAAAATTAATACTTTAAGGATAAGATTAAAAATATAATTTATAACAAATTCCACTGTCAATAAACTGTTTTAAAAATTATTGATATATTGCAGTCGATTAAAGGAATCGGTTTCTTTAATAGTTGCATTCGTCAAAACTAAACCATAAATAATTTATAATACTTGATATAAACTAAAATTAAACAAGGACTTATGAATGAAATCAACAAAAAAATAGGGAATTACCGCTGGACCATATGCGCCCTTGTCTTTTTTGCAACAACCATTAACTATCTTGACCGACAGGTCATCAGTCTGTTGAAACCTGTCCTTGAAGTACAGTTTCATTGGACCGAAATAGATTATGCAAATATTGTAACTGTTTTTCAGGCCTGTTATGCTGTCGGATTGCTGGGGGTGGGTTATATCATTGATAAAATAGGTACAAAGCTGGGATATGGCCTCTCTCTCTTTATGTGGAGTATTGCTGCCATGCTGCATGCTGTTGCCAAAAGTACATTTGGATTTGGTTTGTGGCGTGGATTACTCGGAATAAGCGAGGCCGGAAACTTTCCTGCAGCCATCAAGACCATAGCAGAATGGTTTCCTAAAAAGGAACGGGCGCTGGCGACGGGGATTTTCAATTCAGGAACCAATATAGGGGCTATTCTTGCACCGCTGGTCGTGCCATTCATAGCGGTAAAATGGGGATGGCAATGGGCCTTTATTCTTACCGGGGCAATAGGAATGATCTGGCTTTTTTTCTGGTTTATTATTTATCAACCACCAGCCAAACATAAGAAATTATCAAATGAAGAATTTGAATACATTAACAGTGACGACGCCGAGAAGACCGTCAGAAACGAAAAGGAGATTAAGCGGATTAAGGTATCATGGATAAAACTGCTCAGCTTCAAACAAACATGGGCCTTTTTTATAGGGAAATTCCTGACCGATCCGATTTGGTGGTTTTTCCTGTTCTGGCTCCCGGCCTTCCTGAAAGCAGAATATAACCTCGTTGGTATGCAGGTAAGTATTCCTCTGATGGTTGTTTATACGATGACGACATTTGGAAGCATTTTCGGTGGATGGTTGCCGTTACGTTTTATAAAAAATGGATGGGATGTTCCCAAAGCCAGAAAAACATCGATGCTGATTTATGCCTTCTTCCCTTTGCCTGTATTATTCTCACAGGAGTTGGGACAATATAATATGTGGTTTGCAATAATAATTATCGGCATAGCTGCATCGGCTCACCAGGCGTGGTCGGCTAATATTTTTACAACAGTTTCCGATATGTTTCCCAAAAGGGCGGTCAGTTCTGTAACGGGAATCGGCGGCATGGCCGGGGCAATAGGAGGAATGTTGATAGCAGAACTGGCTGGTGTAGTGCTAAATCATTATAAAGGGCTGGGCAATATCAAGGCGGGTTATTTCGTTATGTTCATCATTTGCGGCCTGGCTTATCTGACGGCATGGCTTATCATGTTTAAGATTCTTATTCCCAAGATGAAACCTGTTGAACTTAAAGATTAGAAATCAATAAAATATAAAAAAGGCAGGCAGACGGTAAAGCTAATCCGTCTGCCTGTTTTTATTTCGGTGATCTCTCTTTTGGAATTATCCGCCATATCTCGCATTTTCATCCGGTTCTTCCTGTATCCTTCTCCGGTGTTTATTCGTAGATTATTCGTACCTTATTCGTAGATCATTCGTATAGCATACGAATAACCTACGAATAATTTATGAATAATCTATGAATAAAGTGCGGACATGATATAGCCATATACCTGGATTGATAGGGTTCAGGGTAAGCGAAGGAAAAGATTAACCTATCAGATAATCAGTGTTTAGTTTTCGGTTATCAAGGTTCAGTTACTGATCACTGATTACTGATCACCACTGATCACTGTTCTGCCGGGATAAACTTTCAAAGCAACTTTCAGACATTCAACGGCTTGCTTTAAATCATCGATATTGAGTACATAGGCCACCCTTACTTCATTTGTGCCTATTCCTTTTGTAAAATAAAAACCTGATGCAGGGGCCATCATGACTGTAGAGTTCTGATATTCAAATTCCTCAAGCATCCATTGGCAAAACCTGTCGCTGTCATCAATCGGCAGTCTTACCATTGAATAAAAAGCTCCCATGGGCATTGGGGAAAACACGCCCGGGATTTCATTCAATGCATTGATAAAATAATTACGCCGGCTTAAATATTCATTGTAAACCTGTTCCATATACTCTGGTGGAGAATCGACTGCGGCTTCGGCAACCACCTGCCCCAACATGGGAGGACAAAGCCTTGCCATTGCCAGTTTTAAAATTGATTGAATGACCTTTTTGTTTTTTGATACAATTGAACCGATTCTGATACCGCAAGCACTGAACCTTTTGGATACAGAATCGACCATAATTACATGATCGTTGATTCCTTTAAGTTCCAGAACTGAGTTATGAATATTACCGTTGTAGACAAACTCACTGTAAACTTCATCCGCAATTAAATACAAGTCGTATTTTAAAACAAGCTCACGAAGTTTCTCAAGTTCGGCTTTTGTATAAATATAACCTGTAGGATTATTAGGATTACAAATGAAAATGCCTTTAGTCCTGGAGTTTATCAACTTTTCAAATTCACTGATGGGCGGAAGCTGAAAACTATCTTCAATATGGGATGTTACAGGCCTTATTATAACGTCATTGGCAACGGCATATGAGAGGTAATTGGCATAAAATGGTTCGGGGACAATGATTTCATCTCCTGGATTGAGACAAACCATAAATGCAAAGGAAATCGCCTCGGAACCCCCTGTTGTGATGAGTATCTCTGTAGGTTCGACTTCTACATTACGATCCTTATAATATTGAGCCAGTTTTGTCCGGTACGAATTATTTCCAAAAGAATGGCCGTAAGGAATCAAATCAAAATCAAAATTTTTGATTCGTTCAATGGCATGAGGAGGAGTTTTGATGTCGGGCTGACCAATGTTTAAGTGATAAACCTTTCTGCCTGCAGCTTTGGCTTTTTCGGCAAACGGCACCAATTTCCGAATCGCAGACTCGGGCAATAGTTCTCCCCTGTTTGATATTTTAGGCATTTTGATTACTTAACTACAACCTTAATGTGAGGCAAAGGTAAAATTATAATTTTCAATTTTTTTAATGTATATATTTTCTTTTTGTTAAGAAAAAAGAATAATTCTTATAAAATTCGTCAGAAAAGTATCCTTTATCCGGAAATGTTTAAATCAATAGAAACCTTTGAATATTATATACTTCAGAAATATTGGGAATCATTATTTTTAATTATTTTTGGGCAATTTAAAAATCTCACTTATGATTATCGGAATTCCAAAAGAAATAAAAGATAATGAAGACAGGGTTGCTTTGACGCCTGCCGGTGCTGCTGAACTGGTTAAACGCGGAAACGAATTATACATCCAGAGAGGTGCCGGTCTGGGAAGCAGTTTTGCTGATGAAGAGTATGTTGGCGCCGGCGCCAGGATTCTTGCTTCCATAGAAGAAGTATACAATAAAGCCGAAATGATTATAAAGGTTAAGGAACCTATTGATCAGGAATATGAATTGATAAGAGAAAACCAATTGATTTTCACCTATTTTCATTTCGCTTCTTCAGAGAAACTGACCAATGCCATGATAAATCGAAAGGCTGTATGTCTTGCTTATGAAACAGTTGAATTGGAGGATCATTCCCTTCCATTGCTGATTCCAATGTCGGAAGTAGCAGGACGAATGTCAATTCATGAGGGGGCTAAATATCTCGAGAAAACTTTTGGCGGTCGCGGAAAACTTCTTGGAGGCGTACCCGGCGTACTTCCGGCAAGAGTTTTGATCATCGGCGGCGGAGTAGTCGGCACAGAAGCTGCCAAGATGGCTGCAGGCCTTGGCGCCGATGTAACTATAATGGATATAAGTCTGAAACGCCTGAGGTATCTTGATGATATAATGCCTGCAAACGTCAAGACAATGATGTCGAATGATTATAATATCAGGGCACTGGTCCGGACAAGTGATGTGATTGTTGGAGCAGTCCTTATACCCGGAGCTAAAGCTCCCTCCCTGATTACCAGGGATATGCTTAAAACCATGAATCCCGGCACTGTGCTTATCGATGTCGCTATCGATCAGGGAGGATGCATTGAAACTACAACACCTACAACCCATGCCAATCCGACTTATGTAATTGATGATGTGATTCATTATTCCGTAGCTAACATGCCCGGAGCAGTACCAAGAACATCCACAATTGCTTTGACCAATGCAACATTGTCCTATGCTGTCCAACTCGCAATAAAAGGTTGGAAAAAGGCTTGTTCTGAAGATTATTCTTTAAAAAAGGGATTAAATGTAGTTAAGGGAAAAGTAGTTTATAAAGGTGTAGCTGAGGCATTTGATCTTCCCTATCATGATGTCCTGGAAGTACTTAATTAATGTTCAATTATCAATATTCAATTCTTACCCGTCGGACCATTCATCCGGGCTGGTTGTTAACTGATTACTGACAACTGAGAACTTTAAGATCTACCTGATCAAATAATTTCCATTTTAACTGGTATTTTATAAACATAACTTATAGGATATTCTTATTTATATCCTGTGGTTACTTATTCACATCATTTTACAATTAATGAAAAATACATGAAAAAGGGGATTTAATTTTTTAGTTAATTTTTGGAAATTGAATGGTATTAGATTATTAGACTTTTAGGATTAAGGACAAAGTATTATTCTTACATTTTTTAAACATACAGCCTAAAGTCAAACGGTCTAACATCCTGATAGTCTTGATTACTAATATTGACTTTAACTTAATGAAAAGAAAATATTTCACGAAGATTCTTTACTTTATCAAAGCACTCACTTTAGGGTGGAATGTACGAGCCTATCTTAACCGTGGTATTGCAAAAAATAAACTTGGCAATTATAATGGCGCGATAAAAGAATTCAACCAAGCTATTAAAAGGGATCCATTATGTGCTAAAGCTTATTTTCATAAAGGAATTTCCAGAAGGATGCTGGGAAATTACAGGAGAGCCCTTGAAGATGGGGATAAGGCTATTGCCCTGGATCCAAATTTCCCATTAGCCTATATGTACCGGGGAATTGTAAAGGATAAACTTGGTGATTATTCGGGGGCAGTTACAGATTATGACAAAGCTATCGATCTTGATCCCATCTTTGTAGAAGCATATGTAAACAGGAGCGTTGCCAAAGCCAAACTGGGAGATTATCATGGAGCAATTGAAGACGGAAATATGACTGTTAGCCTTGATCCCGAATGTGCTTTGGCATGGTTCAACAGGGCTGTAGTAAAAGGAAAACTGGGTGACTACCGAGGAGCCGAAAAGGATTACCAAAGATCTATAGAACTAAATCCCAAAGATCCCTATACTTTTATTCACGGTGGAATAACACAGGTAAATCAGGGTAATCACAAAGCGGCAATAGATTATTATACCAAAGCAATCAAACTTGATCCGAAATTTATTCTTGCTTATCTGTATCGTGGGGAAGCCAGAAATAAAATTGGCGATCTTACAGGTGCTCAAATGGATTGGCAAAAAGCAGATCAGTTAGGATAAATTTTTCCCAATTATTGGATTTCAGAAAAAAATTGTAATTTTGATTGATGAATTTATTATTTTGAGTTGCAGGATTACATCTGTAATTTCATCTTTCAGCTCATTCAATTTAACTTCGCTATCCAATTATTGTTGATGAAACAACTTAAAATTACCAAACAGGTAACACGTAGGGAATCGGCATCTCTGGACAAGTATATGAATGATATCGGAAAGATTCATTTACTTCATCCGGAAGAAGAGGAAGAGTTAGCCCGAAGAATTCGAAAAGGTGAGAGGAAAGCTCTTGAACACCTTGTGAATGCCAATCTGCGTTTTGTTGTTTCCGTTGCCAAGCAGTATCAGAATCAGGGTCTCACGCTTTCTGACCTGATTAGTGAGGGAAACCTGGGATTAATAAAGGCAGCCGAACTTTTTGATGAGACCAGGGGATTTAAATTCATTTCTTACGCGGTTTGGTGGATAAGACAGTCAATATTGCAGGCTCTGGCCGAACAATCAAGAATCGTAAAACTTCCTTTAAACAAATTAGGCACAATCAACAAGATCAACAAGGCTTTTGTCCAGCTCGAACAGGATTTTCAGAGAGAACCCACCACTGGGGAAATTGCTGAAATGCTTGATATACAGCACTTTTTTGTTGAGGAGGCATTATCTGCAGCCAATCATCAGGTATCTATGGATGCTCCTGTAACTGATGAGGAGAACGGGGCAAACAACCTCTATGAATTGATGATCTCGAATGAAAATCCTGATCCTGATTCATCACTTATTGATTCATCACTGAAAAAAGAAATTGAGCGAACACTTGGTACATTAAAAGAACGTGAAGCAAAAGTCCTGATGTACACCTATGGTTTAAATGGCATGCCGACCTACACCCTTGAAGAAATTGGAAGAAAACTGGATATAACTCATGAGAGGGTGAGACAGCTTAGAGAAAATGCACTCAAAAAGCTCAAAACCGAACATCGGAACAAATTGCTTAAACCCTATCTTGCATAACAAGGCTTTAGGCTCAAAGACTAAATGAAGCAAACAGTGAACGGTGATCAATAATCAGTGTTCAGTGATTGTCGATTTATATGGAAGTTGATGAATAAATTGAAATGATCACTTCCCCAAAAATTTGAGATATGAACAGGCGTAATTTTTTACAGGCTGCTTCACTGACAGGTATCGCTTCGTTAACAGGTATTGACTTTATGTCGGCCGAGAATCAAAATCCAGATAAAACTATTCCTATTATTGATACCCACCAGCACCTTTGGGATATAGAACGGTTTAAGAATGGATGGTCTAAACCTCCTCTGCCACGAAATTTTAAAATGCAGGATTATCTTGAAGCTGTAAAAGACTTAAATGTAATCAAGTCGATCTATATGGAAGTAGCAGTTCCACCCGATAAACGACATGAAGAGGCGCTGTATGCAATTGAAGTTTGCCAGGATAAACGCAATCCGACAGTTGCAGCAGTTATTGCAGTTGATCCTAACAGACCGGATTTTAGACAATATATGTCTGAATTTCTGGAAAGCCCTTATATAAAAGGAATAAGATATTTTTTTGAATCAGCAGATGAAATTGTTTCTGACCAGGTTGTTAAAAATATACGATTACTTGGTGATATGGGTATGAGTTTTGATATTGTTGTCCCGCCCGGATGGTTGTCTCAGGCAATTCAACTGGTTAGATTTTGTCCTGAAACACGTTTTATTATTGATCATTGCGGAAATGCCGATCCCAAAGCTTTCTTTAAACCGGGTAAGATACCGCCGAAAGAACCTGAACACGATGCTCAAAGTTGGAAAAGGGATATGGAAACAATGGCGATGCAAAATAATGTAGTATGTAAAATATCAGGAATTGTATCACGCGTCCCTGGATATTCTTTGACAGCAGAAGATATTGCTCCTATCATTAATCATTGTCTGGATGTTTTTGGTAATAAAAGAGTAATGTTTGCCGGCGATTGGCCAGTTTGCCTTAAGAATATGCCTCTTGCAGATTGGGTTAATATTTTAAAGAAGGTAATTGACAACAGATCGTTAAGCGATAAGAGGAAACTTTTTCATGATAATGCTGAAAGATTTTACGACATATAATCATAATTGAGAAGCCAATTTTTAACTCCCTTTTCATAGATTCAATTTCCCATATACTAACATAAATCAGGATTCTGATATTCACAGGAGTGAATCATATAAAGATCTTTATGGTTTCGTTTCACACACAAATCAGAATTTTGTTTTATTTAACAGTTTTTATTTTAATTACACAATATGTAAACTGATTTTTATCTTATTAAAAATTGAAAAATACCTTGATTCTGGCCGCGGACAAAGAATTAAAGTTAAAAATAGTATTTTTGGTTCCCGGGATTTGGGAATAACCAAATAAATAAATCTTTAATAATGATTCCTCAATCAGAGAATTCAAAATCGGATAAAAAGACTTTGTTTAACAGCAAAAATAGGGTGAAATTTATCCCTTGCCTCATCAGCCTGACAATCCTTATAGCAGTAAATTTAAATTTTTCACCTCTCTTTGGACAGCGGGCATCGGGAACTCTTCATGTTTGCAAAGAAAATCCAAGATATTTTGCCGATAACAGTGGAAAAGCAATTTATCTTACCGGTTCACATACCTGGGCCAATTTTGCTACAGACCAGGGAGTTAATGATCCTCCTGCCGTTTTCAATTACAACGGTTATCTCGATTTTCTGATAAATCACAATCACAATTTCTTTCGCGGATGGGTATGGGAACTCGCTTATTCCGAACAGGGACCCAATGGAGGACCATGTTACTGGAATCCTTTCCCCTGGCTGCGAACCGGACCCGGAAAAGCCACTGATGATAAACCAAAATTTAACCTTGACAAGTTTAACCAGTCCTGGTTTGATCGTTTACGTTCCCGTGTTAAAGCTGCAGGCGATGCCGGGATTTATGTATCGATTATGCTATTTCAGGGATATGCTATTCAGTTTGACCGAAATGAAAAGGACGGTTATCCCTTGGATGGCAGAAATAATATTAATGGTATTGATGCAGGTACCGGATATGCTTCCAACACTCTTGAGAATCCTGATGTTACAGCTAAACAGGAAGAATATGTCAGAAAAGTGATTGATACTGTGAATGATCTTGACAATGTTCTTTATGAAATTTCAAACGAGAGCGGATCTTATGCTACCAAATGGCAGTATCATATGATTGATTTTATACATAAATACGAATCCGGCAAGCTTAAACAGCATCCTGTCGGGATGACTTTTGAATATAAGGGAGGTTCGCTTGAAGATCTGTATTCAAGTAGTGCGGACTGGATTTCACCAGGATCAGATTCCGGCTACGGTTATCCCACAGACCCTCCTGCAGCCGATGGCCGTAAAGTCATAGTTGCTGATACCGATCATTCCTATTATTGGATCGGACTTAAAAAAGATGGACTTAAAGCGCAGCAAGCCTGGGTATGGAAAAACTTTCTTCGTGGAAACCAGACCCTATTCATGGATCCCTACCTTGCAAAAATAAAGGAGCGCAACAATCCGACAGGTGAATCTTCTGATCCTTATTTCGGGATAAAACCTGATCCCTATTGGGAAACAATCCGCATGGCTATGGGCAGAACAAGACTATATGCACAGCAAATGAATCTCAATAAATGTATACCTCAAAATAATTTATCTTCAACAAAATATTGTCTCGCAGATCCTGGTAAGGAATATCTTGTTTATCAACCTGATTCGTTAAAAATATTTACTGTTGAATTAAAAAGCGGTAAATATAATTATGAATGGTTTAATCCAACATCCGGGATTGTTGCAAAAATGGGTAAATTAAAAGTTGGGAACGGGCTTCACACATTTAATGCACCTTTTAATGGAGATGCCGTTATTTATCTCAAAAGAATGTAATATTCTTAATAGAGTATAGCCTTTTCTAAATTAGATTGATTTCAAAAGGTTGACAAGGTTAATTTTAACATCATTTAATAGACATCTTCATGAAAAATATATATTTTCGTCGGTTTAACATTTTTATATATGCCTGAATCCGAACAGTTGACATCGATGGAATGTGAAAAATGTGACGGCTGTAAGAATGATTGTTGCTTTAACAGGAGTAATTGCGGAGATACACATATTTTTAACAATCTGACAAGAGAGGAACTTCGTTACCTGATGAATAATAAGCGTCAGATTCAATTCCGTCCCGGTGAAACGGTAATCAAACAAAATACTCCCTTAACTCATCTGATTTGCATAAAAAGCGGAATAGCAAAAGTTGTTTCAGAGGGAACTAAAGGTAAAAATCTGATAATTCAGATCATAAAGGATAATAATATATTTTCCGGCGGGGGGGCGATTATTGACGATTTTCGCCATTTTACAGTAGCAGCAGTAACAAATCTGGATTGCTGCTTTATTGAAACGTCAAAAGTATTTTCTATATTAACGAAAAACAGCAATTTTGCCGTTGAATTGCTTAAACTCTGCAACAACCAACATCTTAAGATGTTAAGTACCCTCATTAATCTTACTCATAAGTATATGCCGGGAAGAGTAGCTGATACAATTCTTTATTTAAGGAACCATGTTTTCAGCTCAAATCCGTTTCATTTCGTGTTTACGAAACAGGAACTTGCAGAGATGTCGGGAATGACTAAAGAAAGTTTCATTCGCAGTCTTAAAGAATTGGAAGAATCGGGTATCATCCGGCAATCACGTAACACTTTGGAAATCCTTAAAGAAGACGAATTATCCGAAATCAGCAAAAACGGATAATTGATATATATCAATATATATATTGATATATATTCTGTTTTAAATGAATACATATCAACTTATTTAAATTTGTTAATTTATAATGCTCACCTATTTTTACGGCGAATTATTTCAAATTTTTAAAAGAATAATTCAAAAAAATAGTTCTTGCACTTTATTAATTTTTTCTTTAAATTATTAACAAAAACTCTATGAAACTGCAAAAATTTTTAGGACTGTCTGCATTTGCATTGGCTGTAATGTTTACCGGGGCTTCATGTGTTAAAGAGGGGCCTCCCGGACCACAAGGTGATCAGGGAACACCGGGCACTAATGGCACCGATGCCAGTGAAACCTGCAAACAATGCCATAATCCGCAGGTTGTTGACGCAAAAGTGGTTGAATTTGAATTTTCCAAACACAAGTATGGTGAGGCCGAGTTTGAGGAGAGCTGGAAGGACAGCTTGTGCTCCCTGCCACTCAGAAAAAGGATTTCAATATGTTAGTGAAAATAACACTCCAACTACATTTGTGAAGAATGGATCACAAATATTCAAATTCCTATGTCAGCGCCGGAAACTTCTGATATCGGTGAATTCAGTTGTTTTACCTGTCATTCGCAGATACATACAACTTATGAATTTACGGACTTTCTTCCTTTTACAAATACTGCACCGGTAGCAATGACAATGTGGGGCGGGGCCAAAACCATCAACCTTACACAGGATGACAGTAAAAGCAATTTATGCGTAAAATGTCATCAGCCTCGTCCATTAACGAATTCAACCGATGGCAATGTATTTGATTATGCCAGTTTAGTAAGCAATCCGACAGGTATTTTTTATAGTCCCGATTCAACAAACAATAAAGTGAAACCAAGTTACAGGACAGGGGTCCATTATGGTACTGTAGGGGCAATTGTGGCCGGTATGGGAGGAGTAGAATTTTCGGGACCACTGGGATACGGCAATTCTGTACATACAACTGTGGCTTCCTGCAGTGATTGTCATCAGGCCGCACTGTTATAACAGATCAGGAGGTCATACTTTTATTGCTGCCGGGAATTTTAACGGTTGTAATGCAGCCTCTTGTCATGGCGCAGGCACAGTTTCTTCATCCAATGCCACATACTGGGTTAATCCAAGAGCAACCATCAAAGATTTGCTCGAACAACTGGCAGCAAAATTAGAAGTATCAATGGCATTGAAATTTTGAACAGAAATCCTGATTCCGAAGGGAATTTATGGTATGGTTTGACTAACGAGAATTATGATGGATACTTTAATTTTTACGATCCAAGCAGCAATCCGAACGGTGAAATAAATAATCCCGGTGGAGTTTTTCAAAATCCAAGCCCGTCAGGTTCGTGGACAACGGCTCAAAAGGCTTATAATGCAAGCTTGCCTGCACTTACTTTGACAAATGCACAAATGGGCGCAATTATAAATTTTGAAATGTGTTTGCGTGAGTATAGTTTGGGAATTCATAATCTTGATTACACTCAAGCGTTATTAACAAACTCTATTGCAGCATTACCATAATTGCAGGAAATGCTTAAAATAAATGTAAAAAAGACTTCTTCTTTTTAGGAAAGGGAAGTCTTTTTTACTAATTTACAATCATATTTGGCTCAACTATCATCAATTAATGAATGTACTTAAACCCTTAAAAATGAAAAGGTCGCACAAATTTCTTATTGCATTCTTGTTATCTGTTACAGTATTTTCCTGTACATATGACTTTATTAAAAAACCGGAACCAATTAATCCCACTACACCGGTAAGTTTTGCAACCCAAATATTGCCAATTTTCAGCACCGATGGATGTACCGGTTGTCATAAACCGGGTGGCCAGAATCCGGATTTTACTGCTGCTAATGCATACAGCAGCATTATAAGCAACAATGTTGTAAACACTTCCAATCCTGAATCCAGCCTGCTTTATACTGTTCCTGATCCCTCAACGAGCGGTCATTCCTGGGATAAATATACATCTCAGCAAGTCCAATTGGTATTGCTCTGGATACAACAGGGGGCAGAAAATAACTAAGTTTCAAATAATAAATAATGTCGTTATGAAATTCATATTAACAATTATTCTACTAAGCCTTTTACCCGGAGGATTTATCCTGGCACAACAAGCCGATAATGATGCAAATTCTCAGGAACAGGAAGTTACAGGTACACCCGTTAGATTCTCATGGGAAAGCGGGTATCTTATCAATGAGCAAACTTCAAAGATTTTTCCAAAAAATACATTGGAATTTGTGATACAGCACAAATTCGGCAGAGTCGAAAACGGGCATTCTGATCTGTGGGGGATTTTTGCCCCGGGCGCTAATGTCAGACTGGCAATGGATTACTCTATTTTGAAAAATTTCCAGATAGGTTATGGCATCACCAAGAATAATATGACCAGCGATTTTAATGCAAAATGGAATGTCCTGCAACAAAAAACCAGAATCCATGCCAATTGCTGTTACCTTATACGGTAATATTGCTATTGACGGAAGGGCAAAATCTGTTTTCGACACACTATATTATAATAACTCCAATGTTGAAGATTTTTACGGATATAAGTTTTCGAACAGGCTTTCGTATTTCTCGGAATTAATACTCAGCAGAAAAATGAGCGAGAAGCTTTCATTGCAGGCCGGAGTAAGTTTTTCTCACTACAATACAGTCTCTTCCGGAATGGATCATGACAGGATAGGAATTCATTACGGTGGCAGGATGAAAGTTTCTCCCCAGGGTGCCATTATATTGACCGGTGATTGGCCGTTAAAAATTACAATCTTTCAGACGGACCACAACAGTTCATGCCCCAGCCAAATATTTCATTTGGATATGAAATTGCCACAAGCGGACATGATTTCCAGATTTATGCCGGAACTTCAGATGCCATAGTTCCCCAAGAGATCATCATGAATAATACGAATAAAATAGAATATAAGTATTTTTCAATTGGATTTGTAATAACCAGACTCTGGAGTTTTTAGAGCATTTAAGAATATCAATTCGTTCATAAACGATTCAGGTGGAGCGTGAAGCCTCAAATATTTTAAACTACTTTTTTAAAGCTCTAAAAGTTTTACAGTAAGAAGCCTATTTTCACAATTGGCTTCTTACTTTAAGAGTCAATCCTCTATAATTAATAAAATTCATTTTCATTAATAGCCAAATATTTTGGAAATTTTATTAATAATTTATAAATAATATTTGGGCTATTAATTTTGTCAGATATGAATAAGACAAGAAATCTATACCTGTTGCTCAGATCTGTTTTGATATTCACATTTTTTATTAGCCTTTTTTTTGAGGCCAAAGGGGATGATCAAGCACCAGCAAAAGAAACTGCAAACCAACTTGTAAATGATGAGTGTCTCAAATGTCATGCTCACAACAAATTCGTTTATGATAATACAGTAACATCAACAGAAGTTACGCATAAAATGTGTTCATGCAATGTGATCAATCCTGAATTATTTTATCAGTCCAATCATAAATTGTTCAAGTGTACCGACTGTCATTCTGTTGATTTCAAGGTTTGGCCTCACTCAGCTGAAGTTCGGATGGAACAAAATTATACTTGTCTCGATTGCCATGGCGGGGACGAAAGATACGCCAAATTTAATTTTGAAGAAATTGAAAGGCAATTTGCTATGAGTGTACATTCAAAAAGGCACAGTGAAGAATTTACCTGTTGGATGTGTCATGATCCCCATACTTACAGGCTTGTGGCAGGTTCGGATTCCACCACGAGCGAAATTGTGGCTTACGATAATAATATATGTCTCAGTTGCCACAATAATATAAATAAATACCAGTTAATCTGTTGATAAGCCAAATCCGAATATCATTGATAAACATGATTGGCTTCCGAATCAGGCCAGGCATTTTAGACATGTTCGTTGTATTGAATGTCATGCAAAACGGGATTCTTCCATTTTAGTAGCCCATGATATTCTGCCAAAGGAAAAGGCAGTAAAAATGTGTGTGGAATGTCATTCAAAAAATTCTATATTACTGGCTTCATTATATAATTATAACAGGTCAAAGATCAATGCGGTTAGCCTTGGTTTTCAAAACGAAATCATTCTCAATTCAGGTTATGTCATAGGCGCTAACAGGAATCATTATTTGAATGTAATCAGCATTATTATATTGGCTTTAGTTTTGGCAGGAATTGCAGGACATATAACATTAAGAATTCTTTACAAAAAATAGCGTTATGAATAAAGGATTATATTTATATCCTGTAATCATAAGGATATGGCACTTATTTAAATGCAATTTTAATCATCGCACTGATCATTAGTGGAGTGAGCATGCAGTATTCTGATCCTTCGCAGACCTTTTCTTCGCTTTGATATTGCGGTAACATTGCACAATATTTCAGGAATTGTTTTGACATTTAATTATATATTGTTTTTTATCGGAAATATAATTTCAGGAAATGCAAAACAATACCGGATCAAGCTGAAAGGATTGACAGAAAGGTTAAGAAAACAATTCAGATATTATACCGTTGGAATTTTCAAAGGAGATGAGGCTCCTTTCCCCGTAACAAAAAAATCCAAATTCAATCCTATCCAGCAGGTCAACTTATTTTCTGATAATGTACATATTCATGCCGGTATTATTTATATCCGGATTATTTCTATTATATTCAGGTACATTTATAAGACAGCTATTTGGGTTACAGGCTTTTTTCTATACTGATATTTTACATATGATCATTGGATTTCTTATTTCAATTTTCCTGATCATTCATATTTATTTCTCAACTATCGGTACAAAACCACTAAACAATTTCAAATCAATTATTACAGGATATCATGATAATAATCATTAAGAAAGTGTGAAATATAATTTCACACTTCTTAATTTATACTCAATTACTATCCAATGAATGAAAATAATAAACAAAAAAATACAAACAGAAGAAAGTTCCTGAAACTCGGAATCTTCTCCGGTATCTCTGCACTTGGAGGAGCAAAATTAATGGCAGAAGTTCCGGTTACAACTGAGGAAGAAAGTAATGAATATGTCACTTTGTTATCTCCTGACGGGAAACTGGTAAAAGTTCCAAAAGATAAAGTTAACTACATCGATCATTATATTTCCCCTGCAGAATCGCGCAAAGGCATACCCCATAAAAAGTTTGTAATGGTGATTGATCTTGCAAAGTGCAAAAATGCAAGAAAATGCACGGAAGCTTGTCAGAAAGCACACTACCTTCCTCCCCATCAGGAATTTATGAAAATATATCTGATGCAGGATTCAGAACAGGCTGCACCCTACTGGATGCCTAAACCATGTTTTCATTGCGATAAACCTCTATGCGTCAGTGTGTGTCCGGTTGGCGCAACCTATAAGCGGTCAGATGGTATTGTCTTAATAGATAATGAACGCTGCATTGGTTGTAAATTCTGCATGACAGGATGTCCCTATTCTGCCCGGCAATTCAACTGGCAAGATTTCCCGCAATTACATGTAAAGCAGCCTTATTCGCCTGAGACAAGTGTTCCCGGTAAAGAAGGGACTGTCAGTAAATGTGACTTCTGTCCGGACTTAATACGCGAGGGGAAACTGCCGTATTGCGTAAGAGCCTGTCCTATGGGAGTGATATATTTTGGAGACCAGTTGGAGGACATCGTAACAAATGGCGATGAAACGATTAAATTCTCTGAATTGATTTCATCCCGCTCAGGTTACAGATATCTTGAAGACCTTGGTACCAAACCCAGCGTATATTATCTTCCTCCAGTCAACAGACAGTTTCCTGTTGAAAGAGGATTTGATAATGATGATGAAATAAACCAGAGATACAAAGATGTGCCTTTCGTCAGGAAAATGCATAAAAAATAAATACGTTAATTAGTATGAATGAAAATAAGAGGAAACAGGAATTACTTGGAAAATTTCTTCCACAACTTGAAAATATTTCAATAAGTTGGTATCTATGGGTCGGATTTCTGTTGGCGATCATACTCTTTGCAATATATGCCCTGATCATGCAGATTGTTAAAGGGCACATTATTACAGGAATGAGAGATAACGTTGTATGGGGGGTCTATATAGTAAACTTTATTTTTTTTATGGGAATAAGTTATGCGGGTGCTTTAGTATCTGGGTCGATGCATTTATTCAAAACCAGCTGGCGTGGACCTGTATTACGAATTGCCGAGCTGACCACAATCATTGCCCTGTTAATCGGCCCACTCTTCATCCTTCTTTGTATCGGACGCCTCGACCGTCTGCCTTTCCTTTTCATTCATCCCAGAATCCAGTCTCCCATTACCTGGGACGTAATAGCAATTTTTACTGACCTCTTCGGATGTTTGATATACTTATATCTCTCATTTATAAGGGATTTTGCACTTTTAAGAGATCGTACTGACCTGAAATTACCCGAGTGGAGAATAAGAATCTATAAGGTTTTGTCCTTAGGATACCGCGATACACCCACCCAGCGCAAACGCATTAAGAATGTAACCAATATCATGTCGGCAATGATTATTGCCATTGCCATAATAGTCTATTCGGTTTTAGCATGGATTTTTAGTGTAACGCTTCAACCCGGTTGGCACAGTACAATATTCGGACCTTATTTCGTAATTGCAGCTGTTTTTTCCGGCGCCGGTGTAATGATTATTCTGATGAGGGTTTTCAGAAAAGTGTTTCATCTGGAGCAATATATTACCAAAAAGCATTTTGTCGGAGTAGGACTGATTCTTATGGTTCTTGCAATGTTTTTTGCCTATTTTACTTTCAGTGAATACCTTACAAAATGGTACGGTTCCAAGAAGCTGGACGACGACTTGATTAAACTATTGTTCAGCCGGTATTTCTGGGCATTTATATTTTCCAATTACATTGGTACATTGTTACCGATCGTTATTATGGGCATTCCAAGGTTCAGAACTATAAATTCAATTACTTTCGCTGCAGTCGTTGCTGTGATTGCTTTGTGGATAAACCGTTATCTTATAGTCGTGCCGACTCTGGAAACTCCATACTTACCTATTCAGGATACACGACCGGCATGGATCATATACTCCGCTACATGGGTGGAATGGGCTTTGACATTTGGAGGAGTTGCAATGTTTTGTTTTCTTTTCACTCTTGCTGCTAAATTTGTTCCTATTATCCCGGTTTCTGAAGTCGTCGAAACGGAGGTTTACTTGGAAAAAATGCACAAACTTCATGCTGAAGCAGATGACCCTATTTCTGAATTAGAGGATTTTGTTACCCTTCCCTCTGAAGAAGGATCAAGTATAAATTTAAATTAAGATATATCATATTAATTCTATTATGAATAAGATTATAAGCCTTCCAATACTGAAATTATCTGTTATTATGTTTATAATACAGATGATAAATATTAGCTGGCTTTTTGCCCAGGATTCAACTTCAGCTGAAGGATATACCACAACAATAAGCTTAAAGGCCATTAAAAACAATGATGGTTCGAGAACCTATACATCGAAGCTCACAGGAGAAGGGGAAAAAGGAACATTCCCGGTATACGAGGCTGAAATATTTTATTATAATGATACTGAGGGACAAAATAATCTTTTAGGAAATGTAACAACCAATAAAGACGGAATTGGAGTATTTAATGCTCAACAAGCAACTAAATATCAAAAAGATAAAGAAGGATTTATTTCAATCAAAGCCGTTTTTAAAGGATCTGAGGAGGTAAAAGGTTCTGAAGCTGTGGTTAAATTTAAAGATCTTGACCTCTCACTTAATTTGGAAGAAAAAGATTCCGTCCATACTATCACAATCCATGCCGCTTCAGTTGATGCCCGCGGTGAACAAATTCCTTTGAAGGAAACATTGTTTAATGTCTATGTCCAGGGTTTGTTTTCTAAACTCAAAATTGGGGATTGTTTTGTTGATAATGGAGAAGGATCGTTTATTTTTCCGGATAATATCCCTGGCGATGAAAATGGAAATACAAAAATATTCGTTAAACTTGAAGAAGATGAGAATTTTGGCGACGTTGAAAAGGTTGTATTGAAAAAATGGGGCCAGCACAGGTTAGGCTTTGTTGAAAAAACGAGATCGCTCTGGTCACAAGGAGCGCCTTTATGGATGATTATCACTCTTACTGTTTTACTCGTGGGTGTTTGGTCACACTACCTTTATGCTATTGTGCAACTGGTAAAAATTCGAAAAGATGGAATAATATTTGACAAAGAAGTCAAAAACGTTTAACTTATAATAAAATTTAAATTGTTTGTCATTTTTCTATTATTAATTTAATTGTCTGAATATGAAAAAGTTGTTGTTTGCATTATTTTCAGTAATTATTACTGTAAGTATGCTTTCTTTTATTGTGCCACAGGCAAAGAAGCCTTGGGAAATTCCGGCTAAGTACAAAGCCATGAAGAACAAGTCGAAAGGCAATGCTTCAGCTATCAAGATGGGGAAAGAATTGTACTCAAGATATTGCAGGTCTTGCCATGGAAATAATGGCAAAGGCGATGGGCCGAGAGCTCTTACTTTAAAGACAAAAGTAAGTGATCTTACAACCAAAGAATTCAAGGCTCTCCCGGATGGGGATAAATATTATATGACCATCGTCGGAAGAGATGAGATGCCAAATTTTGAAAAGAAAATCCCGAATGAAGATGACAGGTGGGCTATTATCAGCTACCTGGATACTCTGTAATTCAAGATAAAATCATTTGAGCAGTCCTGAAATCCGGACTGCTTTTTTGTTTCAGTTTGAAACATTTAAAACCTTACTTGTCCGTCAGAACTTCCTGTTCCCGGACTTTCATTCTTTTCAAATAACAGTCCCTTTGAAATAATATACACCCATAAAAATTCAGGAATACCAAAGCCAATTTTACGTAACATAAATATTTAACACCGCAAATCGATTATTTTTTACAAAATAGGTTTCACATGTTCATATTTATATATTATAATTTCTCGAAATATTGGCACTCGATTTGCATATATTTAAATAAGTATTTTATACTTTTACGACAAATGAATCAATTATTCGATAATTCTTATTTATTGTGAGGTAATCTATTATTTATCAATTTAAATCTTTGATTATGAAAAAGTTGTTATTTACTGTGTTTTCAATTGTTATCACATTATGCTTAATCTCTTTTGTTGCTCCCCAGGCAAAAAAAGCATGGGATATTCCGGCTAAATACAAAGCCATGAAGAATAAAAGTAAGGGTAACGCTGCAGCCATTAGCCTTGGCAAAACCTTATGGGCAAGGAACTGTAAATCTTGTCATGGAATGGGTAAAGGTGATGGTCCGAAAGCTGCCATGTTAAAAACCAAAATAGCTGACATTACCACAAAGGAATTCAAATCTATTCCCGACGGCGATAAATATTACATGTCCTTTATTGGCAGGTATGAAATGCCGAACTTTGAAAAGAAAATTCCCAATGAAGAGGACAGGTGGGCAATCGTCAGCTATATGGATACCCTTTAAGATTATCATTGATAATGAAAAATAGCCGGTAATTCCGGCTTTTTTTATTCTGATTAAGCGCTTTGCAGCTCATTGACTTTCAAAACCTGTGATACCCGCAAAGTAATGATTTCCCCGCACCATAACCATATCATAACCGTACCTCCTTCATACCTTGTTCGTACCTCGTTCGATGCTTGTTCGATAACCAATATTCAAAGTACATTCAGAATCCGTTGAAAATAGGATCATGGTAAGGACATAGTATGGATATGGTAGCAGGATGGTAGCAGGAAAAGCTTTAGATTTAACTCCAGACGCCGGGTATTTTTTCACCGCATTTTTCACAGGCGCCGTTCTTCAGGTTTTTTGAAATGATCTGGTATCCCCTTCGCTGAACGACAGCGTTTTTGCATTTGGGGCAGTATACGCTCATCGAATCGGGATCACCAACATTTCCAAGGTAGACATATTTACAGCCTGCCTGAAGAGCTATTTCCTTTGCTTTTAGAAGTGTACTTACCGGTGTGGAGGGTAATTGGGTCAATTTATAGAGAGGAAAGAATTTCAGAAAATGAAGGGGATGATGTCCAAGATTGTTCGATACCAGCCAGTCGCACATCTTTTTTATCATATCAAAATCATCCGTCCATGAGGGAACAACAAGATTGGTAATTTCAAGCCAAACCCCAGCCTCGCTTAGCGTTTTCAAGGTATTCAGAACAGGCTGAAGTTTTCCGGCATTGAGTTTAAGGTAAATATCTTCGCTAAAGGATTTAAGGTTAATATTTGCCCCATCGATATAATGGCACAATTCTTTGAGCGGCTTCTCGTTAATGTAACCGTTGGATACCAGCACGTTTTTAATTTTCTTTTCCCTGGCCAGCTTTGCTGTATCGAACATATATTCGTAAAAACTTGTGGGTTCGCCATAGGTATAGGCAATTGACTCGCATTTCCCGGCCAGACAGCTTTCAACTACCCTGGGAGGCATCAGATCGACGTTTTGGGTATCGCGGGGGCTTGATTGCGAAATTTCCCAGTTCTGGCAGTTCAGGCACGCAAGATTGCATCCGGCTGTAGCAATTGAAAAAGCATAAGTATTAGGCAGAAAATGCAGCAAAGGTTTTTTCTCGATCGGATCAATATGCACTGCACAAGGGTTTCCGTAGGCTATGGACCAGAGCTTATTGTCATGATTTACACGATTCCGGCATGTGCTTATTTCACCGGGTTTAAGAATACATTCATTAGGACATACCAGGCATTTTATTCCCCTCGGAGATTCAGAATAATAAAAGGCTTCGATGCTCCATTTCCACAGATCGTTTTTATCCGATGAAAATAGTGTATCCGCAAGCACAGGATTTCTCAACATGCAGAATCCGCCTAATCCGGTAAGTCCTAACTTAATGAACTGACGCTTATCCATTTTTCTCCATTCCTGGTTTATACCCTATAAATATACACTAAAAACCGGTTATTTTTTAAAGCTGTATAAAATAACCACCGAAATAATATTCACAACAATAAGAAGAGATACAGCTTTTACATATCCTAAAACAGGAAGACAAAGTACAGGGATGATCAGTAATCCAAGAGCCGAACCCAGCAGATCGACACCGTAAAGGTAACCGGCACCATTACCCCTATTTGAAGGAAGTTTTGCCAGGGCAAGTGAGAACTGGTGTCCGGTAAGGTATGCAGGAACAAAGGTTATTGCAAGGATAACAGGAAATAACAGAAATTCTGATCTTATCCCCGGCAGAAACATTACTATTCCTGATACTGTTACTGAACTCAGCAATACCAGGAATTGTATTTTGAAAAGAGGCCGATTTCTGTATTTTTTCTGCTGCCATGCACCAAGTGAGAGTCCGGTCATAAAGACTGCAAATATCAGTCCTGCGGCAGCATACAGGTAACCGAATGTGACCTGGAAAGCAAAAAGGATCAGCATTTCAAGAGAAGAAGCCGTAAACCCTGTAACATAAACGCTGTAAGAGACAAGGTTTAATCTGAATAAAGGAATCAGCAATAATACCACCATAAAAGCTGCCAGAACAATCCAGTTCACATTGAGAAGGCTGAAGAAATTCAATGTTTGCGCCCAAAGAGCAGAAGGAGCCATATCCCTATTGAGAGGAGCCTTTTTATCAAGAGTACTTTCAATATATTCGCTTCTCTGGATCAGCGAACGGTTATCCAGGTAATAAGGATTCACATAGAGGGTTTTAATATCTTTTGCATCGTAAAGCGCCTGGTAATCAAGTGAGAGTGTAGAATTACCGGCCAGCATGTAATTGCTGTTCCCTGGAACTATCAGGATGTTGGACCAGACCTTTTTAAAGGTATTATAAAGAATCGAATAAAGCCTTATATTTTCCGCACTCATGTAATTGACCGATCCTCCCATGCTGTAACTCACAATCGTTCCCTTGGTGGAATGCCGTTTCAGCAATTGAATAAATTCGAGAGAATAATACCTGTTCGACTGGATGGTTGAAGGTTGAGGAATATCCATAATGATCAGGTCGTAGTGAGTGGTATCGCTTTGAAGAAACCTGCGCGGATCTTTTTTAATCGTCGTGATCTTTTTGTCAGGTTTTGGTTTGAAATATTTTTCAGCATAGCGTGTGAACCATGGATTGGGTTCTAAATGAACGATCTCCTTTACTGATTTATATTTAAGGATTTCCGGGACAATGCCCAGGTACCCGTCTGAAACGAGTAGCACTTTTACGGGATATGGATGCTGAAGACCCGGGAAATGGGCTGTTTCTTCATTGTGTTCCACATCCCCGCCTGTATATTCAAGGGTCATATCTGAGAAAAGATTCACCTGCCCCCCACCCTGTGTAATGGTCAATGAACCATAGGGAGTATCGCGTGATTCCAGGATCTCCTGATTTTTGAACAGCAATCCTTTTAGCTTTATATCCATTCGATAAACAGTAAAAAATACAGGTATGGCAAGCGCAGACAGCAATAGTGCGTACCTTGTGATCTTTATCTGGGCAAAGAGGACAGCCAAGATAAAGATATTCAGTGCCAGTACGATCGAAAGGATCTGAAGAGGCTCTAAAAACAACAATACTGAAAAAGTGATAACAATTCCTCCTATTATGCCGCCTGCTGTCTCAGTGGCATAACTTTTCGCCCCTCCGTCAGCTAAAGCTGACGGCAAAGGCCTGACAGAAGCAAGGGAACTAAAAGCGTAACCCGAACTTATGCATACCGGCATCAGCAAAAGAACCATGATCAGCATCAACTGCCACACACTGATCAAGACACCTGCCGGTACAAACAATGATTTGGTCAAAGTCATCATTATCCCGGCAACTGCTGCAAAAAAACTGCATGAAAGAAGAATAACAATCTTTACAGAAGTCCGCTGAACCTCAAAATTTCGCTTTTTACCAAGCCATGCTCCCAATCCGGTCAGTGACATCCATACTGCAAGAAAAATACCTGCAATCATTTCATTGCCGTAAAAAATACTTAAAAAGAGTCGGAGGAAGATCACCTGAATCATACTGGTACTGATGCCAAGCACAATAAGAAGGATTTTTACCTGATTTGATGTCCAAACTACTGACGTTGTTTTTATTTCAGAGACAGTTTCATGTTTCGGTTTTTTTCTTTTTAGTACAGGGAAATAATACGGAAGATGCCGCCAGAGATGAAACACGGCCACAAGGCTCAGAGCAATTCCAAAATTAACGTGATAAACAAGGACCTCCTTTACCCAGGTCGTTTCAATTTTGTAATTGATCAGAACAGCTTCAATGATTCCAAGAGCAGAGGCAATTAAAAAGGTGACAAGGAGAACGATGTTCCAGATTTTCTGATGGAGAGATCTGCCAATCATTCCGATCCTTACAGCAAACCATGTATAAAAATAGAGTGACCAGACAATTGCACATAAAGGGATTAACAGGTAAGGCTTCATTATTCAATGGTCAATAAAGCATAGAGCAGAGGGCAGGGAGCAGGGAGTATGAATCTTAACGTTGTTCTTCCTTTGCTCTTTGCCCTTAACTTTTTGCTATGTTCAATATATAATTATTCAATTCCGGTCCCTAAAGCTTTCGGGAGAACATCTTAAAATTTCACGCAAAGCCCGCAAAGCAAAGACGCAATGTACGCAAAGACTTCGTAAACTTTGCGTCAACCTTTGTGGTCTCAGCGTGAAATAAAAAAGTCCGTTCCCATTTGCGCAATTCCTGATCGTGAAGTTCTAATCACTGTTTAATGTTCCGTCAGCTAATCCCGATAGCTATCGGGAGACGGTAAAGGATAAACACATATTTACTGACTACTGAGGACAGATTACTTTTCCTGGTCTTTTTCACCAAATATAATAGCCTGGTAAGTGTAAATATCAGCATGTTTCCACCCGTCCCATCCCAGGCCTGCCTTGTCCTGTGAACAATGGCCGAGAAACTCCTCTTTCGTCCAGCCTGTCTCTTTGGCTACCTGGGGCAAAAATGTTCCTCCTGCAAATCCGTCCTTTATGTAGATCCCGTCGCGGCCAAGAACAATCTCGTCAATAGATTTGATTTTTTTCAGCGGAGTCAGAACGGATATTTCAATATCAATATCCTTCACTTCCCCGGAAGTCACTTTTTCAAATCGTGAATCTCTGACAGCGGCTGAAACTGCCATGTCCTCTACCACCTGGTATAAGGGTTTGTCGGCGGAGAAGCTTCCTATACATCCTCTCAACTGTCCTTTTTCTTTGAGGGTAACAAACGCACCGGCCGTTTGATTCAGTCCGGGTGTAATCGTCTTGTTGTCAGACGCGATTAATCGCGTCTCTACATTTCGGTTTTTTTCACCGGATAAATAGTTTGTAATCGACTGGCGCGCAATTTTAAGCAGAGCCTTTTTATCGGCCGGAGCTAAAAAATCTTCCGAAGTCTCTTTTATAAGAGTTTTTTCAAGTTCAACAGCCATGGCGCCATAACCGACGACTTCTGATTTACCGGCAAAACCGCTGTCGCCTGAATTTTTTGAATCAATTATTTCATACTTTATTCCGGACATATCGCCTGTGATGTTGAGTAAGGTGAGGACTGAAGTCCATCCGCACATTACCGTTTGAAGATTAGGAATTTTCATTTTATGAATGTCATCAATGGTTTTAAGAAAAGTACCGACTGAATTGGTTGATACGGCCCGGGTAATCCTTCTGTCGCTCATTATCGCATCCTGGTACCGGGGATAATGAGATAAATCTGTACTGAACACAAAGAGATTATCGCCGTTAAAATAAGGTTTCAATGCTTTAGCAATCGCCTGGCAGGTCCTGGTATTTTGAGTCCCTATCACAATGGAAACAAGATTCAGATTATTTCCCAATATATGCTGGAGAAACGGAATCTGTACTTCAACAGTGTGTTCACCTTCAAAAGCCTGGTCATAATTGATAAAGCAGGAATTTTCAGCTATCAGTTTCCGTGATAAGACACGGTCAGCGGTAACTGTTCCGAGGGGAGTAACAATATTACCTGCAAGGTCAACGGATGCTCCGTCAAAAAGCACCCTGTGGCTCGAACCGATAACAAATATATTCTTGTAAGTACGTTTGGCAACCTGGTTATAGGAAGAAGCGGCAACTGTGCCTGAAAATACATATCCCGCGTGGGGAACAATTATGGCCAGTACCGGAAGGTCAATCTTTCCAGGAACTGCCCTCCTGAACATAGCATTTAAGGTATCTGTCAGCTCTTTTTTCGTTCCGGGATAAAACTGTCCGGCAAATGCAACAATTCTTTCATCCTTCCGGGGAACAGTTATTCCCTTGAGCTGAGACAAACTCTCCTCATACACCATTAACAAGCTCACAGAGAGCATAATAATAAAACGAAACCCTTTGGATGACATTCCGGTTTAAGATTAAGTCTTCAACCAAAGGTATAAAAAAGTTTGGAGAAACAGGTGGAAATATAAATATTAAAGAATTAAATAATGAAAAAATGAAGGAAGCAAAGAGTTAAGAGATTTTTACCCTTTGTCCCTTTGCTCTTTGCTCTTTGCCCTTAATTCATAATTCGTAATTCTCAATAGTATCTTCCTATGTATTGGTCATCCACTATCAGCCTTTTCATCTGAAGCGGATTGATCATGTCCTGTTTTTTATAAACGATCTTTCCGCCTGGTTCAATCAGCATTGTATAAGGTAATGCGCCCTGCCAGTCAGGATCTACAGCTTCAATCAGTTCATAAACATCATCCTGATTAAAGATGTAATTTTTATTCGAAGCCTGCTGTTTCTGAAGGAATTTCAGAGCCTCTTCCTTTTTAGCCTGCTTATCGGCGCTGATGGTAATAAATTCAAAGGAACGTCCCCGGTACATGCGGTCGATAATGACAAGATCAGGAAATTCGGTGATGCAGGGTCCGCACCAGGTTGCCCAGATATTGATCAGTCTCAGCTTGCCCGACGAGTTGTTTTTAATAAGATCCTTTATTCCATTGACATCAATATCTTCAAGGATGACCGGCAAAGCAGCCCACTGTTTGTAAAGCCTTTGCGTGTATTCGTCCTTCCATGCCCATTTGATGGAACATCCGAAAACCTTCGTGACCGAGTTAGATACTGTATTCCCCGCCAATAACTCATCGACAGCATTTCGGATGTCCCCGCCGTTTCCGGTGCCCAGTTTTTCATTTCCATCCACGCGTCCTGTATATCTTAATATCCGGTTCCTGTCAAAAACAAAAGAATGAGGCGTAGCAACAGGGCCGTATGCCAGGGTCGTTTTCTGTTCATCGCCGTCATAGAGATAAGGAAAAGGAAAATGCTTTGCGGATGCCCGAAGTTTCATCTCTTCAAAACTGTCGCCCAGATCGGTATAGCCCATTTCAGAGTAATTCAGCGCCCTGGCTGCATTCGGAGAAATAACCACAACATCGACTCCTTTTGATTTATAATCTTTGGCAAGGTCAATGATCCTGTCCTCATAAGCCTGTGCCGTAGGGCAGTGATTACAGCTGAAAATAATGACCAGCACTTTGGCTTTATCAAAATCTTTAAGCGAATAAGTCTTTCCGTCCACTCCCGGGAGGCTGAAACCAGGAGCCTTTGAACCGATTTCCAGTGTTTTTGGCTCGGGATGAGAAGTTTGAGCCATACGTGACAGTAAGAAAACAATATCAGAATTAAGACTGATAATGAAGAAAACAGCTGTTTCATGATATCCGCAATTGGAGGTTATCATTCTGTTCCGCCGGATAAATCCGACGGCAATAGGATAATTAATAATTCACAGTTTTATCAAGCGGACGGCCCAGACTTTCATAAAGGCCTTTTCTTCCGACCTTGTCTTTTGCGAGAACTTCAGCGGCAAATTTTGCCACCTTTTCTGCAACGGCTCTCGGAACAACCACTACCCCATCGCCGTCAGCCACCACCACATCGCCCGGGCAAACCAGGACACCTCCGATGGAAACAGGCCGGTTGACCGATTCAATTTCGTTTCTTCCGGGACGAATGCCGCGACCTTTCTTTCTAAGGTAAAGAGGCACCTTTTCAAGCGCTACCTCATCGTTATCCCTTGCTCCGGCATCTGTCACCACTCCCACAGCCCCGAGCTTGTACCATCCCAGGATATTGTTAGAGCCGATCGATCCAATGTCCCTGTCCTCAACATCATCTATAACAACCGCTGTTCCCGGTCTGATAAGGCTTGTAAAAGCTTCATTGGAATAAGTGGAATAAAAATTCCCCTCCCATTTAGGAAATTCCTCTCCCGGTGCCGGAAGGGCCGGCCTTTGGGTGGGGACATAACGTACTGTAACGGCTATGCCCCTGAACACATGGGTAAAGTCTTTCTGATCCACCCAGGCAGGATGGATCGACTGATCGACGAGTCCTGTTCCCGGAAGGCCGACTCTGTCAAGACCGTCTGAGACATCGGCTACCCTAAGTTCTTTGTAAAGTGCAAGGATTCTTGCATCCTCCTGAGCTGAATAGGTTTTTGTCTCTATAAAATTCATTCCCTTAGCCAAAGATCCCGAAGCTTCGGGATCCAGCTTCTGGGCAGGGGAGGAAGAAATCATCGCTGTAAAAAGAAACAGGTAAACAGAAATACTTTTTTTCATAGCTATTTCTCCTTTAATGGTTAAATGAATTTGTCAGGTTTTGGTGTTCTATTGTATTATTACCAATTGAAAACAACTTAAATATTCATCTAAAGATACAAAATCTTTTAAAAAGTTTTCCTTATTCAATCCTGAAAATAGTTGTCCGAAAAGAGGGAACGGATACATTTACCAAAATAGTGCCGTTCTCATAATTGGAATTTTGATATCTGATCATTAATTAAATTTTTAACTTCCTTCGGCATCTCTTTTTTCTTAAAGCTAAGCTTACCCGTAAAATTATTTTCCGAAGAATTAATCAGGTAGATATAACTGGTATTTCCCGAACGGTGCAAATACAAATTCACTTCATTCATATCGTCGGGAAATATAGATACGTCACCGGCTGCCCCCGAATTTAATGCAGCCCCCGCTATAATCTTATTCACATTATTATTGCTGTCTTCAAGATAACTTGCCCCTAAAGGGACACCCGAGAGTATGGCCTTCCCTTTCCCGTATTTGTTGATGACCATAGCCGGAGTTCCATCTTCGTATTCCGCAATGGGTACAGCTCCGTTCAACAATTTCCATTGCTCTTTGAAAAAGATTCCACGAAAACTTTCTCCCTTTTTAACACCTTCAAAAACCGAATTATCGGTTACAGTTACTTTGTATGATCCATCCACACCGGTGTGATCCAATCTTATCACACCAAACAATTCTGTTAATCCTGCTCCCGGATTTATGGCATAGCCAAAATCATTTTCATCTGCAGATGAGGTTCCTGTGTCAGCAACAATCGTACCTCCTTCCTGAACATATTTTTTAAGTATGCCGGCAACATTTTTTCTCATGACGATCTGAAAGGGCAGATAAATTATTTTATAGGGTTTTAATTTTTCAGGAGTAAGGTCCAGGTCGGCTCTTACGACATCGGGAATAATATTTTTTTCGAAAAGGGCTTTGAAAGTTCCCTCATAACTGTCATGAACAATTTGCAGTGTTTTGGCAGAAAAGATATTATCAAAACTTTTCAGCAGGCTCATTTTATCCAACAGAATGGCAGCTTTCGGAGTAACAGGGTGAGCCCTGTAAAGCTCTTTCCCATATTTATTCAAAACAGCTCCTATATCTTTTACTGCCTCTCCCCGGGGTGCCAGTTCTCCGTTGGTTAAAGTAAGCCCCCTACCGAATAACTGTCTCCCCCGCATAATCGGATTCCATTGCCAGTAAAAGAATCCCTTGCAATCGTTGGCAATAGCGCTCCATGTCATAAGGTACATCTTGTTGTAATCAAAATAGCTGACTATGGACAATCCGTTCTGGCTGTGCGTCTGTGTCTCCGTCAGGATGTAAGGTTTCCCGGCCGAAGCGCTTCGTAAGGTGTTAAAAACAAAATTATGGCGGTAAAAGGGAGCCGGTTGGTTCCTGTTGAAACCTTTTTCCCATAAGTCGGGATAATAGGAAATCCCGCTGATATCGTTCGCTTTTGCGGCTACCCATTCATCAATGACATATTGTCCCGGTTTTTCCCGGTTCGAAAACAGACCACCGACCGGATTGGCATTGACAGGCCTTGAAGGATCTTCCTCTTCAACTACAGTTTTCAGTTCTTTGATTATTTCAGCTGTCAGGTCATCTTTATAAATCAGCCAATCAATATCGGCCATCGAGGAATAATAGTCCTGGTCCAGCAAGGGTGAGGGTTGATCCCATGAAGTATAATCATCCGCCCAGACACGGTTTAAAGTATCGAGACTTTTATATTTATCCTTTAACCACCTCTGAAAACGGGCAATATTTTTCTCCGATTCCGAATAGTAGTGAGGTTCATTCCATACGTTATACAAAAGGATATTGGGCTTGTCCCGATACCTATCCACCACTTCTTTCACATGGCCGTATAAAATCTTTTTTACTTCAGGAACCTGGAAATCTACATTATTCTGTCCGTTTAACTGCATTTTCTGACTCTCCCGGATAGAATCGAGTTCATCAAATTTCCAGACAGGGAACCAATGCCGTCTCTGCTGCTGTTTGAAAAGAAGTACGGAAACATTCAATCCCTCGTGTTCGATCTTATTCATCAGATAGTCGCCCCTTGTCCAGCGAAGCTGTTTCGTATGGGTGTCCCATTGTGTAACCGGCCAGACGAGCACGGCGTTCAAATTGGCCTTTCTGATCTCCGGAATATCCCTGTCGACCCTTTTAAAGAAATCTCCATCGGCTGGATATTCCTCATTGAAATAACTGTATACGGTCCCCAAGATAATATTATCGGGCATTTTGAGATTCTGTCCGTAACCGGTCTGAAAGAAGACCAGCAGAAAAAAATTAATTATCAGGATCGTTTTATTCATATCTGCGTTACTTGTAATTATGCGTTTTTTTAAAATATTTCATTTTAGGTTGCCATCCGATCGGAATATATAATCCACGGTTTTGATCACGAATTCATCCATCAACCGGCTATTAAAAAAGTCCATTCGGATTATTCGTTTTTATTTTTTTATCTTCTGTTGAAACCAGATTGAAAAATTGATTTAAAAGTACAAAAATACTAATTCCATGAAGGATTTCACACATTAGCTTTCCCCAGTTAAATCCAATTATTAGTCATGATCATCCTCACCATTTATGAGGTTGAATGATTTTAAATATTTACTTTGCATACGGAAGGAAACCGAAAGAATTAGAGAAGGAAGGTATAGACTGCAGACTATGGGCTGCAGAGAAGATTAAAAAATTCAGGGTATGAAGATTCACCTAGTCGGAGGCTGGAAAGGAAGCGGCAAGACAACTGCCATTGATAAAGCCTGCAATATATTAAAGGAGAAAAATATACCAACTAAAGTTATTCAGGAGAATTTCTGTGATTACGACAGTCTGGAGGCACAGATCGACTTACTGAAAAACGGGACAGATCAGGGGGCTATTTTTGTGGAAATTAACGGCAGTTGTACCAATCCTGAGGAAACACTGTTAAAGCCGCTGAGGGAATCAGCAGACACATCCGACAGCTATCGGATTGAAATATCAAACTTTTCCGTTGTGGTGGATGCCCAATTATTGCTTCCTTATCTGAGAGGAACAGATATGCCTCTGAGCGTGGAAGAGAAATCAACCTGGGAAAAACAGATCAGCGTAGCAGAAATTCTTGTTGTAAGTAAAGTCGACTTGCTATCCGATTGCCAGTTCGAAGCCGTACAGCTGTTTTCCGAAGACTATTTTCCATCGAAACAGATCGTTCTCCTTGATCCTTTTGATATAGATAGCGTCAATGACTGGCTGAAAATCCTCAGTGGGGAGGAAAACAAAAAAGATAAAAGAGTTGACAAAGAGAGTGCCAGGCTGGATGAAGAGATTGAAATTACCACTGAGGACAATTCCGCAGTTGAGGTCCTTTATGAATTTATGACTGTTTTATCCGACGACCTGGTGCAGAAGGATATTCAGGCTGAACATTTTGAGTTTTTTCTCTCTTTTGACGGAGAGTCTTCAAGAATAAGTCATAAAGAACTAACGGACAATAATGGTCCTGCAATCTTGAAAGATGAAAGGTCAAACTGTGTCAATTTGCTGATGGATGCTTACGTTTATACCTCTCCCACTGAGCTGCGGAAAATTCTCATCAACAGGTTGATTGAATATAAATCCCTGGAAGGCGTAAACATAAGGGAAAAATTCGTTTCATTGACATAAACTGAAAATCAATACTCATTGTTCATTAATCAATCATGCGTAGTGTAGTTAAAAATAAAACCAGAAAATTTATAAATTGTGATGAAATAGATTATGCATGATTTTGTTAAACATAATGAAGATTTTCGATTTTCCATTCAGATGTTATGAAAGCTATAAAACGCTTGTTGTTAATTTTAATATTATGATTACAAGAACTTCTAAATCAAATGCGGACTTAAAGCGGACTTAAAGCGGAGCAAACACGGAGTTGGAATTTTGAAGATATTGTTAAATATATTTTTGATCCCGAAGCATCGGGACTTTTTTTCAATTTTAAGGCCTATTTGAGAGGAGAACATAATGTTGATAAATCGTCAAATAGTCATTCAATTGTTCAATTTCGATCCCGAAAGCTTTTGGGACGGGAATCAATTGTCAATCACTATTACTGATTACTGATTATTGATTGCTGATTACTATTCACCTTAAAACTCTTTCCATAATCCGTCCAGCGCTCCGGATACTTTCTTGTAAAGGGCAAATTTCTTTTCGTAAGTAATGAAATTATCAGAATTGGGTTCAAGGCGGGTCTTAACTTTTACCATGCTTTTTGCGGCATCTTTCAGGTCTTTGTAAACGCCCGCCGCCACAGCAGCGGCCATGGCACAACCGAGAGTACCCAGCTCTTTTGTGTCGATCAACTCGACGGGAAGATGAAATACATCGGCGAAGATCTGTGCCCACACTTTGGAGTTGGCCGCTCCCCCTGCCAATCTTACGGCTTCCGTCTTTTTTCTGTTCATCAACAGCTTCTCCATATGAACCATGTGGCAAAAAGCGATACCTTCCAACACTGCGCGGATGATCTGGGCTCTTGTATGGTGTGTATCCAGCCCTATCATCGATGCCTTTGCCTGCGGATTATAATTCGATCCGAAAATATAAGGCAGGAAGATGATATTCTGTTCGTCAGGAGCAATACTCTTTGTAAGACTGTCACAGTATTCGAACACATTGATGCCTGCTTCTGAAGCTTTCTGTTTTTCTTCAGCCAGGAACTGGTCGATAAACCATTCATAATTGCTCGCCGAGGTGGGACTGCACTCTTCGATCAGGTAATAGCCAGGGATGCAATAAAGTGAGTTCATCATGACCGTTTTATTCAGGACAGGCTCTTTTGAAATGTATTCATTGATGCTCCATGTTCCGGCGATCACACAGATATTGCTGTCGTCTGTGATATCCATAGCAACGGCGCAGGCATCGATGTCGAACATTCCACCGGCAACCGGCATACCTTCCTGAAGCCCTGTAGCAAGACTTGCCTCCATGCTGATGCCTCCGCAAAAGTCTGTCGCATTCTTCAATGGCGGCAGGGCATCATAAAGGTCTTCGAGACCGAATTCGGCGAGCAGTTCACGGTCGAAACGTTTTTCCTTTAAGTTCAGCATATTCGATCCCGAATAGTCAGTCTCCTCGGCAAAAGCCTGGTCTGTTAGCCTGAAACGTATGTAATCCTTAACTTCGAATATCCATTTTACATTTGAAAGGACTTCCGGTTTGTTGTCTTTCAGCCAGCATAAGAGGGATACAGGCTGGCAGGCGAGTATCTTCTGGAAAGTCTTTTGGAAAACGCGGTCGGCAGTGCCGTCCTTTTCCCACTTCTCGGGATACATCCAGGCCCGTGAATCGGTTGATACGATACCATTGTAACAAGGTTTATCGTCTTTTCCCCATAAGTAAAGCCCTTTCCCGTGTCCTGTGCAGGCAAGGCCTTTGATCTCTTCCTTCGAAAGGCCGGCATTGGCGATTGCCAGGCTTATCACCCTGCAGTTGACATTCCAGAGCTCTTCCATATCGCGCTCTGTGTATCCCGGTTTATCGGTTATCATGTTCAGTTTGGATGATGCCGATGCAATTTCTTTTCCTTTTTCATCGAAGATAACCGCTTTGCACATTGTGCCGCCATTATCGAGACCCATAAAATAAGTTGACATTTTAATATAATTAAGAATTAAAAATGAAAAGAATTTCAGTGTTTCAGAGTTCCAAAGGTGCAATGAAACATAGAAACTTCGCTATTAATTATGGAAATTTAGACCGGAGAAAACTGCTGGCAAATTTCAACTGTTCTTTCCAATCTCTGTTTCCTGTATGCCAGAATTCGCTGACAAACATTTTTACCCCCATGGAAAGTGCAGCATCAATAGCAATTTTAAAGTCCACATGCCCTGTTCCGTAAGGGATTTCCCTGAATTTGCCCGGCAGTGATTCTTTAAGGTGCATTGCTAAAATATGCCCCCTGCCCAGGATGAGATCTTCTGTGACCTTATTCCCGTAAAGGTAGGCTGCATTGGTGATGTTCCCGAGATCGGGATAAACCTTGAGGTAAGGCGAATTAATCTGATTTACCCAATACATTGCCTTTCCTACTGTATTCAGGAATTCAGTTTCCATGGTTTCAAAGGCAAGGATGACTCCTTTCCTGGAAGCCAGTTCCACGCTCTTTCTTAGATTCCTGCCAAAATATTTCCGGGTCTTCTCATTTGACGGTTTATAATATTCATCATATCCTGCAATCTGAATGATCCGTATTCCGGTATCAAATGCAAAATCAATGGCATCCGACATGATCTCCATTCCCCTTTTCCTGATCTTTTCATCCTCACTCCCGATTGGATATTTCCGGTGGCCGCTCAGGCACATGGTCATGATCCTTACATCTTTTTCCCACATGATACGAACAAGATTATTTTTTTCGGTATAGCGCCATTTGAGGCGGCTGAGTTTCTCATCCGTCTCATCAATGCTGATCTCCATGAAATCAAAGCCGCTGTTTTTCGTCTCAACCAGTTTATCACTGATTGAAAGGGAATTGGGCATTGATTTCTCATAAAGTCCTAAAAAATAATCAGTCATATTTAAGTGTTAAGCGTTCAATGTTCACTGATTACTGATTACTCATTACTGTTCACTGATAAATCCTTTCGCACGAGTTGACAAATAAAAAAGATAAAGAAATACAAAAATAATGAAAACCTTATGAAAGTTTTTATCCAAGGGTCATTCAAGGGTCATTCAATGTTTATATTTTATTGATCACTGCCAACTACCCCTTCACCACTGCCATCGGCTTTAATTCAACAAGGACTTTAACAAGGTCCTTTTGATTCTCCATTACAAGGTCGATATCCTTATATGCGCTTGCTGCCTCATCAAGATCCTTTGGCGACCGGATGCCGTGAATGATTCCCTGCCGGTTCATTAGTTCAATCTCTTCCTTTAAGTCCAGAGTTTTAATTGCCTGATTTCTTCCCATTCTGCGTCCTGCACCGTGAGCACATGACATAAAAGATTCAGGATTCCCCAATCCCTCAACAATATAGGATTTCGTTCCCTGCGATCCGGGTACAATGCCAATCTCCCCTGTCCTTGCAGAAGTTGCTCCTTTCCGGTGGACAATCACTTCTTTGCCAAAATGAGTTTCACGAGCCGCATAATTGTGGGCAATGTTGATCATCTTGTTGTTCCCTATGATATCTTTTTTCAGCACCTGATCAAAACAGCCGATTATCTTATTCATCATCAGGGTACGGTTGGAAAGGGCAAAATCAACACAAAACTGCATCTCCTTTACATATTGCCTCCCTGTCTCGGTCGAAATAGGGAGAAAGGCCAGTTCCTTGTTGTCATCTTTTGAATACCATCTTTTATTTTCTTCTCTTGCCTCCCTGTTATAATAATCGGCCACCTGTTTCCCCAGATTCCGTGATCCCGAATGGATCATGATCCAGATGTAGCCATCACTACCTCTCTGAATTTCAATAAAATGATTCCCTCCGCCCAGTGTTCCCAGCTGGTACCTTGCCTCTTCAAACAGGACGCCGCATACAGGAGTATCATCGCTGATCTCAGGCATCAGCATTACATCCTGCTTTTCTTTGTTATGGGAATACCCCACTGGTATCCTTGCCCTGATCAGACGCACAATTTCTTTCAGTTCTTTCAGGTCGATCAGCTTTAGTTCTGTCATTTGTGCCACAACGCCGCAGCCAATATCAACTCCTACCGCATTCGGCACTATGGTATCAATCGTGGCCAGCACCCCTCCTATCGGCATCCCGAATCCCACATGGGAATCGGGCATAATGGCAATATGCCGGAAAGCAAAAGGCAGGTTGGCAAGGTTCACAGCCTGCTGAAGCGCCTCGTCATCGATATCGTCAAGCCAGAGCTTTATAGGAATCCTTTCCGTCGTAATTACCTTATTCATTAATATAGGAGTGCTGAATTAAAAAGTTAATTAAATTGAATTAAGATGCTCAATTCTTCTCTAAATTAATAAAAAACATCGGTATTTTTATCCTTGTTCAATAATGAACTGAATTTCTCTGTCACCTAGAGATATAGTCCCATAGCACAGATGGAAATCAGATAAAACAATGATGATTTTTTGCGGTTAAAGAATTGAATGGTATTTGCAAAATATTTGGGTGAATTGATCTTTCCGGAATGGAAAGGGCAACCGGTGATGAGAATCTTTCATTTGCTAAGCCTGTTTATATGCATCGGATGTTGACTTTCACTTAAATATTTCTTAACTTTAAGTGATTCATTTTTAAGAACTAATCTGTGAGTTATGGAAACATCAAACCCTCTTTGTAAAGGAATGAGATTGTTGATTTGCCTTTCTTTATTTGCCCTGTTATTCTCATGCCACTATGCCGCTAAACGGACTGGCGAAAAGATCATGGAAAAGGCGATTGAACAATCCACCGGCGAAAAAACCGATGTTAAGCTAGCTGACAAATCGGCGGAGATCACAACTGAATCCGGGAAAGTCCATATCGATGCGAATATGAAAAGCTGGCCATCGGAAATACCCGAAGATGTGCCGAAATTCACCCAGGGATCAATTGATGGAGTGACTTTCAGTAATATGAATGATGTGCAAGCTTGGACACTGGTCATTAAAGATATGCCGGTCAGCGCTTTAAGCGATTATGATAAAGTTCTCAGGGATAAGGGCTTTAAAACCGTCACCACAATGTTTGGAGATAAGGGCGGAAGCATTACCGCAGAAAAAGGAAATCTCGTTGTATCACTGATGGGAGGTGAAGGAAAAGCAGCTTTATCTGTTCAGATCAGCAAACAAGAATAAAATCCGCGTCAGTATTCAAACGAATCCATTCCCCCTCGTTTGCAACGAGGTGGGCGATGGTTTTACGTCTCTGACGTAATTCTGTGCCGAGATGAAAATGGATTGTAAATGTTCAAATTATACCCTCAGAATTTCAAAGAGTTACAAACTCTTGACCATAATCCCTTCCTTACAAACGAAGGGGAACGCTGATACTAAGGTTATCTTGAGGGAGCAAGAATGCCGATCTTCCAGTGATACTTACCATATGGGATGCCACTCTTTTCTTTCTGAAGCATTCCCTGAAAAACAAAGCGCAGATTATTAGTATCAACAGTCATCGTCTGATCTATTCCATCACGGATCAGTTCTCCATGACTGACATTGTCGGTCCAGGGTTCAACATTAGCCGCAGGACGGATATTAGCCCAACCCGCGAAAGGTTTCTGCTCTGTATCGGCCAACGGTGTCCATGGCCCGGAAAGACGGTCGGCAAGGTAAGCCTTATAATAGCGGCGTCCGTCCTGTTCAATAATAGTCAGATATTTATCACTGCCCCTGATCCGGTAAGTATGGCTTGCTTCAAAGATTTCAGCCTGCAGGGCAATTTCGCAGCGGCCAAATCCCTCAGGAAAATCTTCAAGACGGGTGCGTGTTCTCCAGAGTTTCCCGTTAAGGCTTGTAAAAAAGAGGTAGGCCCACTGGTTGTCGCATATGATCCAGTAATCCAGGCCTCCTTCACTCCGGGGATCGTTTTCTCCTCCGTCAAGAATGGGCCGGGCCTGTGTCCACGAATCAGGATATTCAATAGTTGAAGTAGTGGAATAAGCCACCCACATCTTCTTTGCTCCGGGTACCGACATCTGATAAACCATGTACCACTTTTGCTGAGGGGCGAACCAGAAAACCTGCGGAGCACAGTAGTAAGCGCTGCTGCTGATCTTCAGTATACTACGGGGAGCCTTGGCCGCCTCTTCCCATTTATCAAAACTGCAGTGCACAATAGCTGTTTTGCCACCCAACTTAACTGACATAAACAGATGCCACCTCCCGTTGTAAAAAACGACCGAAGGGTCTTTATAAATTGCAGTGACCTCCTGACCCTTCCTTTCAGGATTAATAAGGGGAGCGCTGTATTCCCAAACAGAAGGAACCATAATCGTTGTCTTTATAGTTGCAGTATTTTCTTGCCCCAGGATGGGTGTTACGAATGAATAAACCATCATGAGTACACAGAAGAGGGCGGCAATTTTCTTAATTATTCCCATTTTTCCTGAAATTGTTTTGTCTGTCAGATTAATATTTCAATTTTTGATTTAAAGATAGGTTTAAAAAGCATAAATATTTCAGAAAGTGAACAGATCATGTTAAAAGTTCGGAATGCATTAATTTAAGAGAAATGGATTGCTTGATATTCAGCTTTTGTCTTAATAAATATGGTAAGTTTCAAACTCAATGTCTAAGATCGTCCAAAAATATTTTTTTAACCGCAGTTAACACAAAGAAGACATAAAATACGATTAGATAAACATCTAATTTACAATTCTTTGTGCTCTTAGCGATAATACTTGGCGATATCTGTGGTTAATTTGTTCTAATTTTTTAGACACACTTGAGCACCAAAGCCTGTCACTTCACCTTTTTCCCAAGGACTGTGCCCATCCGGTGCAAAACAGGCGAAACATCATGCGGATCAAGGCGCACATCAATGATGCAGAAACCCTCCCTGTAATTACGGGCCTCTTTTAGGGCTTCTTCAAAATCTTCTTCGGTATTCACCTCGAAACCCTTTCCTGCGCCAAGCACTTCAGGAATACGGGAATATTTCCACGGGTAAACATCATTGTAGCTTCCGTCAAGCATCGTCCTTTCCGTCCCGTAGCCAAAATTGTTCAGCACAATGATGATCGGGTTCAGGCGGTAGCGTGCTGCAGTTGAGACTTCTATCCCTGTCATCTGAAAGGCCCCGTCACCCACTAACACCACGGGCCGAAGATTAGGAAGGGCCATCTGAACCCCTATACCGGCAGGGACAGCAAAGCCCATCGAGGCATAATAGGCAGTCGAGAGAAAGACGCCGGCTCCCGGAACAGGAACATCCGCCGCCCCAAAAAGTGCATCTCCTGTATCGGAGATCACAAAATACCTGCCGTCGAAAAATGAGGAGAGCCTCTCATACAATCGCTCCACAGTGATCCCTTTATCAGGGACAGGATCAAATCTTACCGGCTCAGGCGGATGGGGCATGGAGGGTATTTCACGCCGTTTGATGCCTGCCTTTAAAAGTCCCGTCAGGAAACCGTTGAGATAGACTCCCGGATAGGTGTGATAGCGTATGGAAGTCTTCTCGCTAGTTGAATGAATAGCTTTCCCCTGATCGAGATGAGCGGTAAATATCCCAAGATCGATATCGGTCAGCAGAACTCCCAAAAGAACGATGCAGTCGCTGCTTTCAACATACTGCCTCACATGCTCGGGGCTCACCCCCCCTTCATAAAGTCCGATGTAGAGAGGGTGGCGCTCACTGATGGCCGACTTACCAAGAAAAGTGGAAGTGACAGGAATATTGGTCATTTCAACCAACCTCTGCAACTGCCCTTCCATTCCGTAACGCAGAAGTTCAACTCCTGCCACGATAACCGGCTGCTTAGCCCTGTTGATCATTTCTCCCGCCTCCGTTAATGCCTCTTTGAAAGGTCCTTTATCCACATCCGGAGGCACAATCTTCTCCTCCTCAGGGATAATTTTTACAAGGGCCATATCACGGGGAAGCTCGATGTAGACAGGGCGCCTGTAACATATGGCGGCTCCCAGAACGCGGTTGATCTCCTTTGACGCTGTTGCAGGATTATCCAGCACCGCCTGTGCCACAGTAAGTTGTTCATATACTTTCAGCTGGGTATCGAAATTCTTCACTTTATGGTGCAAAAGGGGATTTCCCGACCGCTCCCCTACTCCCGGCGCCCCGCTGATCACCACAACAGGAGATTCTTCGGCATAAGCCTGAGCAGTGGTATTTGCCACCTTCAGCCCTCCCACGCTGTAAGTGATGCAGACGGCCCCCAGTCCGCGGACTCGCGCATAGGCATTGGCCGCAAAACCGGCTCCTTGTTCATCGCATGTATTGATGACCTTTAGTTTGCTCTCCTCCAACTGCTTGTAAAAGCCAAGCACATAATCACCGGGAATACCAAATACATGGCGCAATCCGTGATGGTAAAGCCTTTGAATCAAATATTCCCCTATCGTAATTTCAGCAGGTTCCATAACAATTCATAATAATTAAAATGATCAGATAGTGAAATTACAGGTAAGATGCAACAATTGTTCAATGGAATGATAAATCTGCCTTGTTATATGTGAATTAAATATCCTGAGAATCAAAATATCTTGTTGCAAAAAGCACCGGGTTAATTAAATAATTTATAAATTAGATGAATAATTGGAAAGTAACTTAGCGTGAATGGGTGTGAAATTACGGCTGTACTAACAATCATCCGGAAGAAAAAACAGAATGATTATAACCAGGTTGTTTAAAGAATTTATTGACAGCGAAAAAGCAGGCGGTTTTATATTAATTGCCTGTACAATTTTATCACTGATATTGGCCAATTCAAACTTCGGAGCTGATTATCAGCTCTTCTGGCAAACAAAATTTGCAGGACACAGCATCGGGCACTGGATCAATGAAGGACTGATGACTATTTTCTTTTTACTCATTGGCCTGGAATTGGAAAGAGAAATATATCAGGGCGAACTTTCCAACGTTAAGGATGCTTTACTGCCAATTTCCGGAGCATTGGGCGGAATGTTGATTCCGGCAGGGCTCTACCTGTTGTTCAACTTTGGGACTGAAACACAATCAGGTATAGGAATTCCAATGGCAACGGATATAGCATTTGCTTTGGGCGTTCTGTCTTTACTGGGGAGGAGAGTGCCGGTTTCATTAAAAATATTTTTAACTGCATTTGCCGTTATTGACGATCTTGGCGCAATAATAATTATAGCCATATTTTACTCAAAAACCCTGTTTTGGACAAACCTGATTGCTGCACTGGCTGTATTCGTTTTACTGGTAGTTTTTAACAGACTGAAAATAAGGAATCTGATCCCCTATTTAATTGGCGGACTGGTCATGTGGTATTTTATGCTCAATTCAGGTGTTCATGCCACAATCACAGGTGTATTATTGGCTTTTGCTGTTCCGTTTGGCAGCAGAAACGAAAAGTCAGCTTCATATATTTTGCAGCATATTTTACACAAACCCGTCGCTTTTATTGTTCTGCCCATTTTTGTATTAGCCAATACGGCTATTCTTTTGAGAGGCGACATAGGGCAGGCGCTGACTCAAAATTACAGCCTGGGCATCCTGTTCGGACTCATTGCAGGTAAATCACTCGGCATTTTTCTGGTGGCATTTCTGTCTGTGAAAATTGGTCTCTGCCGACTTCCGGCTGACTTAAACTGGAAATCAATTATTGGCGTGTGGTTTTTTAGGTGGAATAGGTTTTACAATGTCAATATTTATAACACTTCTTGCATTTGATAACGAAATAATTATCAACAATGCAAAACTTGCAATTTTAATTTCTTCATTGTGTGCCGGACTAATCGGACTTGTGAGTTTGAAACTGATCTTAAAAAATACAAACGAAAGGGAACAAAAAGAATCTCAGGCAATAAAATCTACAGGGAAAAAATGACTGTTGAAACATTTGCGAAGACAAAAATCGGAAAGCCGGTAATCAGATTATTGGCCTCCGTCATGGAGAGCCGGTTAAGGTACCGGTTGTTTGGTCCTGACAAAATTCTTCAGGGAGTTGACAATCTGAAGGGAAAGGCTGTCCTGGAGATAGGCTGCGGCACAGGATTTTTTACAATACCGGCAGCCAGGTTAACCGGAAATGACGGCACACTGGCAGCCATGGATATTCTGTCAGAGTCAGTCGAAGAAGTATCCCGAAAGCTACAGGCTGCCGGACTGAACAATGTGAAGGTCTGCAAAGGTGACGTACTGGATACAAAACTGGAAAATGAAAGTTTTGATACGGTCCTCCTGTTGGTGTTATTCCTGCGCCGATGCTGCCCTTATCGCGCGTATTGACTGAATTGCACCGCGTGCTGAAACCCGGAGGCACCCTGGCCATATGGCCGCCGGTACCTCTTTTATTTCCCCGCTCCGTTCTCAGATCAGGATTATTTCTGCTTTCTTCTAAACAGAATGGCGTTTATAATTTCAGAAAACCTCAAAATGAATGAATATATTGACTGAACCCGTTCCCGCAGCAAACCGGATTGCTGTGCTGATCCTCCTCGTTTGTGACATAAGGGTGTTGGTTTTATCTCTGCGAAATAATTACCACAGCCTCAGTAGAGACGCACGGCGTGCGTCTCTCTTGCAAACACTAATGCGTATCTCTTCTGATCCAAAAATCCTCATTTAATCCCTAAGTTCCGCGAATGAATGACTATCCAATCTCTAAGTCTCGTGATCGAATAACATGAAACAAATGACATACTATTATATATGTTAGCTTCAAATAAGATATTCAAAGAGTATATTTAACAATATCATGAATAATTCTGGGTCCGGTTTAAGTCCGCTTTTGCTCCGCTTTAAGTCCGTATTTGCCTTAAGACCTCTTCTAATCATAATATAGAAACCTGTAAACAGTGTTTTAAGGTATCCTGATATCATAATTATGTTTTGCAGGATTGTAAAACAGGAAATGGGGAATTCTTCACCTTCCAGATTTCTTTCCGGATCAGGGTGCTGAATTTTCTCCGGGTTGTCATTACACTGTCTGAACTTTTTCAGCACCGAAAGTGCATAGTGGATTTACAGTAAATGCTCAAACAATCGGACTGTACAAAAAATAGGTAATGTATACCTAAACTTTAACGTTATAAGCGTGTTATAAAAATACATCGCAGGTAATCAGGAGAACTGTCAAATGACAACTGTACCAGTTATTGAAAATATTTAATAAATTGTATATAAAAGTGGAGACCAGAACCCACTTTAAAAAACAGGGCGGAAAACGAAAAGCCATATGAGTAGGAAAAATTAATGCATAAATGCTATGAATCAAAAAAACACTTTTACGGTTATCGGAGCAATACTTGTGCTTCAAGCCGTTGCCTTTTATTTTATGGGTGACAAATTGACCTCAAACACTTTCCCCGACCTTGACACGGCGGGTAGAAATGCAACAATCAACCTCCTGCAGGTGATATCGATGATGTCAATTCTCGTTGGTCTGATTTCTTTTGCAACACGAAATTCCGCCCAGGTTTTGTGGGCATTTACAATAGGCTTTGGTTTGTTTGGGCTCAATTCCCTGAAGCACGTGTTCGTAGACCATATCAACGTGCCGATTGTCGCCCTTGTAATTCAAATTGGAATTGCCTTGGTTTGCGGCTATTTGTGGATGCAAAAGGGAAAAAGCAAGACAACATAAGGGCTTATTCTGTCCGCCTTTACAGGATAGATAGAAATATTGTTCACCTTCGTTTGTAGCGAGGGTGCTGTAGTTTTGCGTCTGCGACGCACCTTAGGAAGTATTATTTAATAACTTAAACATTGCCTTTTGAATTGACTTGCCCTATGTCTGAAAAATTTCAGGAGAGATACCGTATTCCCTCAACCCGTTTACAGAATTGGGATTACGGATGGAACGCCATCTATTTCATAACCCTTTGCACTGCAGGCCATGAAAATAGGTTTGGTAATTTAACAGATGGAAAGATGTTCCTGTCCGATATCGGTTTGCTGGCAGAAAAATTCTGGTATGAGATACCCCTGCATTTTAAGTTTATTGAATTGGATGCATTTGTCGTTATGCCAAATCATATACATGGCATATTGATTATTAATAAAAATGATGACGGGCGATATATGGATTACGATCGTAAAGACGCGGCGGTTAGAGACGACATGGGTAGAGACGCGATTAATCGCGTCTCTACAAATCCTGGTACCGACATTGATGCGACGGGTAGAGACGCGATTAATCGCGTCTCTACAACAACAACAACAACAACGGTGCCCGGCAGCGGCGGCATAACAGGCGCCCATAATCCGATGCTGCATGAAAATTTATCACGCGTCATTCGTTGGTATAAAGGTCGCGTTACATTTGAATCACGCCGAATAATTCATGGATTCGACTGGCAGGCAAGATTTTACGACCGTATTGTGCGGTCTGACGAATCGTTTAACAGGATTCGTCAATATATTGATTCCAATACTGCCAATTGGGAAAAGGATGAATATTTTAATTGATGATGGTATAAACGCGGCTGATAGAAACGCGATGGGTGGTGCCGCGGCTGGTAGAGACGCAGTTGGGTAGAGACGCGATTAATCGCGTCTCTACGGTGTTACCCAGCAGCAGCGCCATAACCGACACGATGGCTAAAGATGCGGCGTGTTGAAAGGCAACGGATATAAATGTGATTTGTACAGACGCGGCTGGTAGAGACGCGATTAATCGCGTCTCTACGGTTGCGCTGCATTGACTTTTATTGAAAATCAATCAATGCGGGAATGCTTTGCTTTGAATGCATTAAATCTATTGAAAATCAAAATATTTTGTTCGAAAATGTAACAGGTATTTAAATAATTTATATTTTAGATAAATATTTAAACACATTAAGAGTGTGTCCCGAAAGTCAGAATCCGATAGCTATCGGATTTAACCGCAAAAACCACGAAGTTTTTTCGCTAAGATTACAAAGAACTGAAATGTAGCTGTTTATCTTGGCGTGCTTTGCGCCTTCTTTGTGCGCTCCGCGGTTAAAAAGGTCTTTGTGGACACCCTCTCAGAGGCAAGTTCAGGAATATTGCATCAGGTATTACAAATTGAATATACAAAAACAGAGCACAATGAGAACAGATTTAAAAAAGGATGAAAATGTGGTTCTTGTGATCAGGCCTCATTGGTTAACATTAGTCTGGCCTGTAATTTTGACAATTATAGGAGTGATCCTGGGAATTATTATTGACCATTATGGTTATGTTTATGGTTATATTATTCCTTTTGTACTGATGTGCAATCTATTGTATAAAATTGTTCAAAGGAACAATAACCTTTGGGCAGTGACCAATTTAAGAATTATTGATGAGGATGGTGTGTTTTCTGTCAATTCAAAAGAAAGCCCGTTGGATAAAATCAATAATGTAACCTACAATCAATCATTATGGGGCAGGATATTTGATTATGGAAACGTTCAGATTCAAACCGCGGCAGAAATTGGGGCAACAACCTATTATATGGTAGAGAAGCCCAAAAAATTGAAAGACACGATTACAACGATGCAGGAGGAGTACAAAAAATCTCAGATTTTATCCCAGGCTAAGGAATTCGCATCAGCAATTTCATCCGGTTCACAAAAGCAATCAAAAAGCGATATCGCTGCTGAACTTGAAAAATTATTCGAACTAAAGCAAAAAGGCATAATCAGTGAGGAAGAATTTAATATTGGAAAAAAGAAAATACTTGAGGAATAAAAAACGGCCCATAACAGCAAAATACCGGCGAGTCACGGGACGTACATCTTTGAAAATCAAAATATTTTGTTTGAAAAAGTAACTGTTCATTTAAATATTTTATATTTTAGGTGAAATATAAAAATACCTACTTTCAAGAAGATTGGCTATATGCACAAACTCGAATATTATGTGTAAACATTTAAATGTGAAGCTTTAAATTAGAAATTGACTTATGAGAAAAGAAGAATTAAATTTTTATCAGAACTTTTTATCACGTACAGATTTAACAAAATATGGTGATAATGCATTATTGTTGTATTCATTACAAATAAAATATGCAATCGAGGATATTGATGAGGTAGCGGCAACTTCTTTACTTGATGGTAATGATGATAAGAAAATAGATTTGTTGTACATTGATCTGGAATTAAATGAAGCAGTAATTGCTCAAGGTTATTTTTCAAAAAAAGATAAAGATTCAGCACCCTCAAATAAAGCAAGTGATTTAAATGTTGCTATTGGATGGATACTAACAAGAAATATCGATGAATTGCCGGATAAACTACAATCATCTGCTGTTGAAATTAGAAGAAGAATAAAAGATGGTGAAATCAAAAAAATATCCTTATGGTATTCACATAATCTTCCTGAATCAGAAAATGTCAAAGAAGAACTAAGAACCGCAGAAAATACACTATCCGCAATAATAAAATCTCAATATGAAAATACATATATTGAATCTTGTTCAATGGAGGTTGGATTAACCACTCTTGAGGAATGGTATCAAGGATTAACTATTCCCATTCTTGTGAATAGTAAAATCACAATACACGAATGTGATGGATATACAATTAAAGAATCAGATTGGGATAGTTTCAATACATTTTTCCCTGCCAGGAAATTATTTCGTTTATATAAAGAACATGGTACAAAATTATTCTCAGCAAATGTGAGGGATTATTTGGGAAGTAGGAAATCTGATTCAAATATTAATAATGGAATTAAAAATACAGCTAAGAATGAACCCGAAAATTTCTATGTTTATAATAACGGTATTACCGCATTAGTCAATAATTTTAAATTTGATAGAAATAATAAAACGCTTGAGAATTAGAGGCTTTTCAATTGTCAATGGTGCTCAAACTACTGGTGCTGTTTGTTCTTTAAATGGAACTCCCGATAGAAAGTTATTTATTCCCATTAAATTGATAAAATGTAATAATCCAGATACTATCACACAGATTGTAAAGTATAATAATAGCCAAAATAAAATAAATGCACCTGATTTTCGAAGTGGTGATAAAGTCCAAAAAAGATTAACGAACGAATTTAAAGAATTAGGGATTATCGAATATTCTTCAAGACGAGGGGGTGCTGCAGATATTATTAAAAGAAATCCCAATCTTCTTCCTTCAATTACAGCCGGACAAATTTTAGCTGCATTTCATGGTGAACCCGGAATTGCATATAATGAAAAAAGCAAAATATGGGATTCAGATAAATATTATGCTACATTCTTTAATGAACATACTACAGCAAAACATATTTACTTTCTTTATACACTCCTTCGTTCTATTGAAGATTTAAAACTATCCTTAATGCGCAAAAATGAATTAACTAAAAGCGAACAGGATTTATTATCTTATTTAAGAAGTCGAGGTGCTATTGTCTTATTAATAAGTGCTATTTCCGATTGTTTTGAAGAAATATTAGATAAACCAGTACCCAATAAATTCGCTATACAATTTAAAAATAAAATCGCTGTTAATGAAGCTAAAGAAGCATGGGGTGCTATTTTGAATGTTGTGAGTCCTTTTACGAAACAGTTGAATAATGGCTTATCTGATGGAATTAAAAATTTGGAACGAATTAGACAGTCAATTGAGAATTTCAAACAAATGGTTGGAGCTATAAAATATTCAAATACTTTGACATTCTCGTCCTTTAGTAAAAAAGTAAAGAATTAAATTTTTTACAACTTCAATCTCTATCTTAATGGGAAAAATAACGGGAACATAATATCATATTTTCAGCTCCTATTTGACGCTGTATTAAGTATTATACCCCTCTTAACAATCAATATATAACATAATATACAAGTTAATCCTTTTCATAATTATACTATTCCGTAAAAAAAATTAGTAATCGAAGGCGTTCTCTTTGCTATGTTTTGAAATTTCTTTATCTTAATTTAAAAATATTAAGGCCTGTTAAAATAATGAATAACCTACTGACAGACAAGGAAACTAATGATTTAATTAATAAATTAAATACATGCTATCATCAATTTTCTCAGTGGGAGATAAAAAAAGCACAGAAAAAGCATATAGATATATTTGGAATTGAAATAAATGAAGGTGATTTCTATTACAGACTTCGGTTAGACGTAAATTTTAGTAATGATATCAAATTATCCAATTTTTCTATGGATAAGTTTTTATATGTAATTTTCACTCCTTACCCTAACTGGGAGAAAGAAGCAGAAAAAGTTATTATTGAAAAACAAAAGAAAATACATCAATTAGTTGATAAATTATTCAAACCCAATAAACCATAAGACCTTAGATAATTCATAACAGTTTTGTATTTTACCAACATTCAGATGCTTCTGTTATTTTAGAAAAAGATCATTAATGAGAAAAAAGAATCTTCAGACAGAAATTGACGCCTGCTGGCTTTACAGTAAGCTGGCTGAGCATGAGGAGGATACGACCATCTCAGATGTATTCCGTCAGATGAGCGGAATTGAAAGAGGTCATGCAGAGTCTTTTGCGAAAGTTCTGAACATCAGTACGGAAAACCTGATCCGGCCGTCGTGGAGAGCCAGAACACTGAACCTTATCGGGAAGATCTTCGGGTATGATTACGTGCTGGGAGCATTGATGGATACCGAAAAAAGCATCTCCTCCGCCATTGTGGCCACAAAGAAAAAGAGAAAAGAGAAAATTACAGGGGCTGAGGCAAATCACGTAAAAATACTTCAGTCAATCCTTGAAAAAGAAGATAAGGTAACCGGCGCACAGATTTCAAAGTTTGAGAGCCAGCACAGGTCTGTGGGGGGAAACGCCATAAGGGCCGCTGTGCTGGGCGGAAACGACGGACTGGTCTCGAATTTCAGCCTCGTGATGGGAGTTGCAGGAGCCACGGCCGGAGAGTCAGGCGTTCTGCTGGCAGGGATCGCGGGACTGCTGGCAGGAGCATTATCGATGGCCCTGGGCGAATGGATATCGGTCAAGAGCTCGCAGGAACTTTATGAAAACCAGATGCAGATCGAAATGGATGAGCTGGAGAGCAATCCTGAAGGCGAAAAGCTTGAGCTGGCATTGATCTATATGGCCAAAGGAATCCCGGAAACCCAGGCGCATCAAATGGCTGAAGAGATCATCAGGGATAAGGAGAGCGCCCACGAGGTGCTGGTAAAGGAAGAGCTGGGAATCAACGCCGAAGAGCTGAAAGGATCGGCTGTCGAGGCGGCAGTCTATTCTTTTATTATGTTCTCCACAGGAGCAGTCATTCCGGTCATACCCTTTATGTTTTTGAAAGGAATTCATGCCATTGTACTCAGTGCCGGCCTGAGCACGGCAGGATTGTTTATCATCGGCGCCGCCATCACTCTCTTTACAGGAAAGAATGTCTGGTATTCAGGATTCAGACAAGTTATATTCGGATTGCTGGCCGCCTCGGTAACATTCATTATCGGCCACCTGATTGGTGTTGCAGTGGGAGGATAAATAAGGGTGGCAATACCGCCCCCATCAGCGCCATTTTTTCATAACAAATTGTCATTCAGAAAGCCTGCCCCAAAAAATGAGGCATGATGCTGTATGGACAGGGAGTACTTCAAAATATAAATGGGCAGGATTCCTCATTACGCTTCGCTTCATTCGGAATGACACATGAGTATGGCAAAGGGGGTTGGAGAGGAGGCGGTCGCCGCCTCCTCTCCAACCCCCCAACTACATGACGGCCTGTCATTCCGAACGAAGTGAGGAATCTCCTAAATAATTGATTGTGCAGTATTTATGCTAACATGTCATTGGTAACGAAGTGAGGAATCTCCTAAATAATTGATTGTGCAGTATTTATGCTAACATGTCATTGGTAACGAAGTGAGGAATCTCCTAAATAATTGATTGTGCAGTATTTATGCTAACATGTCATTGGTAACGAAGTGAGGAATCTCCTAAATAATTGATTGTGCAGTATTTATGCTAACATGTCATTGGTAACGAAGTGAGGAATCTCCTAAATAATTGATTGTGCAGTATTTATGCTAACATGTCATTGGTAACGAAGTGAGGAATCTTTTGCAATTATTTTGTAATCCCATTTCGGAGAGATTATCCTTTATCTTCCGCTTAACAATCATCTTTTATTACCTTTGTTTTTCAGGTCATCTTTCTGAAAAATAATAAAGAACAATCACTATGGCCTTATTGGACAGGCTTTTTGAGAAATTTGGGAATAAATCCAAAGCCAAAGAGAAAGAGGATATTCCTGAAATCCGTCCTGAGGAACCGGATCAGGAGGATAATCCGGCCGGCCGGTTTCTTGATGTCATCGATGATATTGCTTCACAGGTAAAAGAAAACTATCAGCGAACAACTTATTCAGGATACAATCCGGATTTATCAACTGTTTCTTTAAAGGAATTTCCCGAGGCTGAGGTATCCGATAATGCGTTGAGCAAAATGGAAGAATTAAGGTCCATTGTTCAGTCCATTGAAAGCAAGGCATCCGTTCCTGCAGAGATAAAACTGCCCGGAACCTTTAAAATCAATTATGCCTTTGAACTTAACAAACCACAGCTTGAGGCAGTCACTTCGCTGAATGGCCCGGTGCTGGTTATTGCAGGCGCCGGAAGCGGGAAAACGAGGGTGATAGTTTACCGTGTGGCTTATATGCTTGAAAACGGGATATTTCCCCAACAGGTTTTATTGCTGACTTTTACAAGAAAGGCCGCCGGCGAGATGATCGGCAGGGTGCAGGAACTGCTAAAAGACAACAGCGTTCAGAAAATATTCGGAGGCACCTTTCATGCCTTCTCCAACTACATCCTGAGAAAATATGCCAATCTGCTGAACATCCCTTCCAACTTTACCATCATCGACGCGGAAGACTCGGCCGACACCATTGACCTGATCAAATCGGAGCTTAAGCTCATTAAAAAAGAGAAGGCATTCCCGAAGAAGAACCGGATACAGGAGATCATCTCTTCGGCAAGAAACAGGAATCTGACTATCAGGTATGTGATTGAAAATGAGTTCACAGGTTTGATGGAATACATTGAACAGATCGAATTGATCAACCAGGGCTACGAACGCTACAAGAAAATATGCAATCTCTTTGATTACGATGATCTCATGGACGTATTAAGGGATGCGCTGAGGGATAATACGGTCTTCAGGAAAAAACTGCAGGACGAGTATAGCTATATTATGGTGGATGAGTACCAGGATACAAATATTACGCAAAAAGAGATCGTTGAATTGCTTGCTGAGGCTCACCGTAATGTCCTTGTGGTCGGGGATGATTCTCAAAGCATCTATTCGTTCAGGGGCGCCAATTATGAGAATATTCTGCGGTTTCCTCAGAAATATCCGGACTGTAAAGTGATCAAGATAGAGGAGAATTATCGGAGCAAACAGAAAATACTCGATTTCACCAATGAAATTATCCGCAATGCAAGGATCGGATACAAAAAACAGCTCTATTCAAAAATCATCAGGGATGGCCTGCCGTTTGTCAGGAAATTCTATGACCAGCAGGCCGAAGCGGAATTCATAGTCACGAAGATACTGGAGTTCAGGGAAAAGGGCATTGCATTTAACCAGGTTGCTGTTCTTGTCAGAGCCTTCTGGCATGCCCGCTATATTGAAACCGAGCTAAACCGCAGAGGCATACCCTATATTGCCGTCGGCGGTCTTGCCTTTAACGAGCGGAAGCATGTCAAGGATATTATTTCCTATCTGAGGCTGATCCAGAATCCCTATGATGCTGTGGCCTGGCACCGTATCTTAAAATACCTCCCGGGAGTGGGACTGATCACTGCCCGGAAGATTATTGAGAAGATCAATGCTGAAAAAGGACTGAATATTGAATCATTTGAGAAAAGCAAATTTATTGATGGACTGAGGGAACTGGTTAAAATGCTCAGGGAGGCAGGTAAGCCTCATATAACCACTTCTCACAGGATTGATATCATTAAGAGATATTATGCGCCCATTTTGCAGTCCACTGAATTTGATTACCAGATCAGGCTGTTGGATATCGATGTACTGATCGATCTTGCCGGGAAATATGATTCGCTGGAAAAGTTTTTGACTGATTTTGCATTGGATCCTCCTTCAAGGAAATTCGGGAACAGGTCAACCCCGCTGATCGATGAAACGGAAGACAAGCCTCTGACCGTATCGACCATTCATTCGGCCAAAGGACTGGAATGGTACGGAGTTTTCATTCCTCATGCTCTGGACGGCTTATTGCCTTCTGTAAGAGCGCTTAAGAATATTGAAGAACTGGAGGAAGAGCGGAGGCTTTTTTATGTGGCCTGCAGCCGTGCCAAAGAAGAATTGATCATTACTATGCCCTCATTTGTTTCAACCTATAACGGATTTTTATCTTATCCAAGCAGGTTCCTGGTTGAAATCGATAAGGATAAATTTCATTATCAGTGAATTCCTGCTGTGCTCCGTAAAACAGGGATATAGATTCTCTGACTGAATAAGGTTAATTACCGGTAAATGTACTTTTGATTTTTTGGCTGATAATTTGTAAATTTATAAACCATCAGTCAGACGACGATGGAAATTTTCTGCAAGTTTCAGCATACATTTGATTCAGGGGTGCTGTCTGTTGCTAAGGAGTCAGAAATCAGACATAATAATCATTTGAAATAACCTGATAAAAAATTCAATCAAAATGAAAGCCATTGTAATCAGAGAATATGGGCCTCCTGAAGTACTGAAGCTTACGGAGATAGCCAAGCCGATCCCAAAAGAAGATGAAATCCGTATAAAAGTATACGCAACATCAGTATCATCGGGAGATGTGCACCTGAGAAAAGCTGATCCGTGGGTTGTCAGATTATTCTTCGGGCTTACAAGACCCAAAAAAACTATCCTTGGATTTGTTCTGGCAGGAGAAATTGAAACTGTCGGCAAAGATATCAGACATTTTAAAGTGGGTGATAAAGTTTTTGGTAGTGCAGGTATGGGCTTCGGAGCATATGCCGAATTCATTTGTCTTTCTGAAAAAGAGGTGCTGGCAATAAAACCGGAAAATATAACTTATGAAGAGGCAGCAGCCATTCCTTTCGGCGGAAATACCGCGTTGTATTTTCTTAAAAAAGCAGAAATTCAGGACGGACAAAAAGTCCTGATTTATGGAGCTTCAGGAGCCGTTGGAACTGCCGCAGTACAGCTGGCTAAATATTTCGGGGCTGAGGTAACCGGAGTATGCAGTGCAGCAAATATTGAGATGGTAAAATCATTGGGAGCCGATCATACAATTGATTATACAACGACCGATTTTACTAAAGAAGGGGAGATTTATGATGTTATTTTTGATACAGTCGGTAAAAGTTCGTTTTCAAACTTAATAAAAACATTGAAGAATAAAGGGATACTGATTTTAGCTTCCGCCGGGTTATCTGAAATGTTTCAGGGATTATGGACTTCCATCAGCAGCAGCAGGAAAGTGATCTCCGGATTAATAAAGGAAAAGGCTGAAGATTTGAATTTTCTAAAAAAGATTACAGAAGAAGGAAAATTTAAACCGGTTATAGACAGGATTTATCCTCTGGAACAAATTGCAGAGGCTCACAGGTATGTAGAAAAAGGGCATAAAAAGGGAAACGTGGTTATAACAATACGAAAATAGGAGACAATATATTGGACAACTAATAGAAAATAAATTATATATTCGATGAATTATTGACAGGTATTTATTACTTATCCGTCTGAAATTTACGATAACTTTGCAGCACAGGTTTTGTGCGGGACATTCAACGCTGCAAGATGTGACAGATACATAAATTTTAAAGATGAATCATATGAAAAATGAAAGAATGAACAATAAGGAAGAATCTGATCCCAAGGACAAAAAGCAATCCATTATGAATTTAATGGAGATGAAATTTCTTGAGCAGCGGAAAATTTTTTTATGGGGACAAGTAGATGATAAGTCGGCTAAAGATATCGTCAGCAAACTACTTTACCTGGAATCAATGAAGCCGGGAGAGAAAATTGAGTTTTTCATCAACAGTCCCGGAGGGATGGTTACCTCAGGATTTTCCATACTGGACACCATGAATCTTATCTCTTCTCCTGTTTCGACGATCTGCATGGGACTGGCCGCTTCAATGGGTTCAATTTTACTTTCAGCAGGGAAAAAAGGTGAGCGTTTTATATATCCTCTGGGGGAAGTGATGATCCATCAGCCAAGCATAGGTTTGTTGCAGGGAACGGCAATCGATCTGGAGATCCAGTCCCGACAAATAATGAAGACAAAAGAAATCTCCGCAAATATTCTGGCAGAAAACTGCGATAAGACAATACAGGAAATCTATAAGGATTTTGACAGGGATCACTGGATGAATGCAAAAGAATCTATAGAGTACGGAATTGTAGACAAACTGTATAAAATGAGATAATCTGCCTTCTACTTTGAAACCCTAAAGGTTTTCAAAACCTTTAGGGTTTGAATTACTAACTGGCTTTGACAGACCGTAAATGGAAAACATTATTGAGTCCCTACGAAAGGATCTCGAAAGGAACAGCGACGAAAAAATCCGGGTGTCCAGTCAGCATTTTTTTAAAGAGCAGATAAAATGCTATGGTGTCAAGACGGATCTTGTCCATAAGATCAGTAAGGATTATTTCAAACAGCTTAACGGGAAATCAAAAGCTGATATTTTTATCCTGTGCCAAGAACTCTGGCAATCCGGATACATTGAAGAATCATTTATCGCCTGCAACTGGTCTTATTTTATTCATAAGAAATATGAACCGGAAGATTTTCAGGTATTTGAAAGATGGATCAGGGATTATGTGAACAACTGGGCCTCCTGCGACACACTCTGCAATCACACAGTTGGCGAATTCATTGAAATGTATCCTCAATACTTGTCCAAATTAAAGGAATTTGCCGGATCAGACAACAGGTGGATGCGGCGTGCCTCAGCAGTCTCTCTGATCATTCCGGCCAGAAAAGGGAAATTTCTGAATGACATTCTTGAACTTGCAGATATACTTCTATTGGACAAGGATGATATGGTTCAGAAAGGATACGGCTGGATGCTTAAAGCTGCCAGTCAGGCATATCAGCAGGAAATCTTTGATTACGTTATCAGCAAAAAGGCAGTCATGCCCCGCACTGCACTCAGATATGCAATTGAGAAAATGCCAAAGGATCTGAGGCTTGTTGCGATGGAGAAATAATATTAAAAACAATATGAGACTTTCAGGAAACAAGATACTGATCACAGGCGGAGCAATGGGTATCGGCTTCGGACTTACCGAAAGGTTTATTATGGAAGGCAATACGGTGATCGTCTGCGGAAGACGGGAAACTGTATTGAAGGAAGCAGCTGATAAGCTTCCTTCCCTGATAACACGAAGATGTGATCTCTCTCTTCCAAAGGAAAGGGAGTTGCTATTTGACTGGATTTCGGAAAAACATAGTGACCTGAATGTGCTTATTAATAATGCCGGAATCCAGAATTGGATGAAAATATCCGATGAAGACTTTTTTAAGCGGGCACATAATGAGATCGCCATAAATATTGAAGCACAGGTTCATCTGGCTTCGCTTTTCCTTAATCTTAAATCACTGGATACCATCATCAATGTAACCTCAGCGTTGTCGTTTGTCCCCATGATTAAAGTGCCCGTCTATTCTGCCACGAAAGCATTCTTTCATTCATTTACCCTCTCCCTGAGACAATTGGTGAAAGAGAGAAATATCGAGGTGATCGAACTGATCCCTCCTGCGCTGAATACTGATCTCGGGGGAAAAGGGATCCATGATTATGCACCACCGGTAAGCGGATTTATCGATGCAGTATTCGAACAACTGAAGCAGGGAAAAAATGAGATAACCTTCGGGTACAGCGAGAACTTTATCAATGCCGATGCTGAAGATTTAAAGAATGCCTTTAACCGCATGAACCAGATTAAGAGTGAACGGTGAACAGTAAACTGTAAACAGTAATCCGTGATCGGATTTATCCATACAATGGACTGTATGGAAAATCAGCATAAAACAATTCAAAGAACCAATAGTTTTAATTTCAAATTATTTAATTTATGATTGCACGGTTATGGCATAGATGGACGACAAAGGAAAATGCGGTCGTTTATGAAGAACTGCTCAAAAAAGAGGGTTCCTTTCAATTGAAGCCATGAAAGAAAGGGATACAGGAAGATCAGTCTTCTCAGGCGTGAACATGAAAATGAAACGGAATTTATTACCATAATGCTTTTTGACAATCTTCAGGCTGTCAGGGATTTTGCGGGAAACGATCACGAACAATCCTATGTTCCGCCAAAGGCAAGAAAAGTGCTGGCAAGGCATGATGAAACTTCACAGCATTATGAAATCAGGCATGAATCAACTTATTAACAAAGTTTCAGGGTACTCGATAATGCTGAGACCCTGAAAATTATGAAATTTTCCACATGCTGTCACCTTTTGCTATGCAACTGTTACTGCACCTGCAAATGTGCTGTTGCTCACCATCTGTCCATCTTCAGTAATGAATGCCATATAGCATTGCACCAAATCACCCGAAAATGAATTAGGTACGGTCACAGTCTGCGTACCATCACCGCGTTCAGCAAGCTCATTGACGGTGACTGCCTGATTCTGAGTAGGATTGTAAATCACGAGCAACGTCTCGTCCCTAGTCGAAGCGTCTATTTCGCCCGAATTATCATCCCAATCGAACTTGACAGTTCCTGCAACAGTTGATGCAGCTACCTGGTTTAATGCCGAAGGCAGAGTTCCCCTTGCGACAAGCGCGTTGGGATAATCCACCGCGATGTTGGGATAAGTTCCTGTCAAAGCATTTTTGATATTATATCCCATCGCGGCATTAATGCCTGTCATTCCGACTGCGTACTCCCTGAACCCGACTTCAAGAAAGCCTAAAGCGGCTGTAAAAAGCGCATTGTTACTCCCCACTTTTGCCTTTGCGTTTCCTGCTTATCTGTTCGCGGATTGCTTATTTTTGAATACACCCTTACCACGGGCATCCCCTTCCATGTGAAGCCAACTACTTGGCCCACTTTGCCGTTCAGTATCCCGAACGGACTTTCTTTTACGGTTGCCATTTTTTTAAATTTAGCATAAAATTATTTTTTCGTCCTCAGCCTTTAGCCTACAGCCTTTTGCCTTTAGCCTGAAGTCTGAGTCCGCTTCCCCTCCGCTTCCCCTCCGCTTTTGGTCTAATCCCGGGTTATACCTAAAACGTCATTCCAACTTCGGTTTCATATAAATACTGCCTTGCACATAAAAAAAAATTAGATTCAACCATATTTTAACTTTTTTTAACTTTATTTAACATTTAAACTATAAGCAACAGGCAGTAGTAAATACGCGATTAATCCGGTTCCCCCTTCGTTTGCAACGAGGGAGTAGTGGTTCCGCGTCTCTGACGTAATTCTTTTAAAAGTCTGAAAAGGAATGTTAAATGTAAAGCATTTGCAACTTAATAATTTTCGATTAGTTACATACTATTAACCATAACCCCTTCGTTACAAACGAAGAGGGAAAATCGCGGGAAGCAGGAAGCGGAACAAAATTTA